>CAVTEQ010000006.1:0-418150 GCA_963733935.1 uncultured Acidobacteriota bacterium | reverse complement strand
TGCCACCTGAAAGACTTCCAGTCCACGAACAATCCCAGCCATGTGGCGCTTAATTTCTCGCAGAACTGCCAGCAATGCCACACCACCGTTTCATGGGACGGCGCGACCTTCGACCACAGTTCGGTCGGCTTTCCACTGACTGGGAGCCACGCCGAGCTGCAGTGTACGCAATGCCACGTCAATAACAACTACAACCTGACCAGCATCGCCTGCGTTACGTGTCATCAGACGGATTACAACAACGCCACCACGCCAGTGAACCACGTCCAGTTGGGTTTCCCCACTACCTGCCAGAACTGCCACGATACGGTCGCGTGGACCAACGGCAAATTCGATGATTCCACGGCGGGCTGGGCGCTGACCGGTGCGCACACCACGGTCGCTTGCTCGCAATGTCACCTCAACAACAACTACAACCTCACGGTCACGACCTGCGTGAGCTGCCATCTGAAGGATTTTCAGGGAACCACGAATCCCAGCCACACGCAGCAGGCTTCGCGCAGAGCTGTGAGACCTGCCACAACACCACCGCCTGGCAGCCTGCGCAATTCGACCACTCCAAGTCGGGATTCCCGTTGACTGGCGCACACGCCACTACCTCCTGCGCGCAGTGTCACGTCAACAACAACTACAACATCACCAACACGGCCTGCGCCTCCTGCCACCAGACCGACTACAACAATGCGGTTAATCCCGTAAACCACGTGCAGTTGGCTTTCCCCACCACCTGCCAGAACTGCCATGACACGGTTTCGTGGATAAATGGCAAGTTCGACCACACCAGCACGGGATTCGCCCTGACCGGAACACATGCCACGACTCCGTGCGCGCAGTGCCACGTCAGCAACAACTACAACATCACCAACACGGCTTGCGTCAGTTGCCACCAGAACGACTACAACACCGCCGTCAGCCCGGTGAACCACGTGCAGCTGGCCTTTCCTAACACCTGCCAGAACTGCCATGACACGGTTGTTTGGACCAATGGCAAATTCGATCACTCCACCACCGGCTGGACGCTGACGGGCACGCACGCCACCACTCCCTGCGCCCAGTGCCACGTGAATAACAACTACACCCTGACGAGCGCCAATACGGTCTGCTCCTCCTGCCACCAGAACGACTACAACACGGCAATCACTCCGGTGAATCACGTGCAGGCCGCATTCCCGAATACCTGCGATACCTGCCATGACACGGTCGCCTGGACTGATGGCCAGTTCAATCATTCAACCACGGGATGGGCGCTGAGCGGCGCCCACGCCACGCTGCAGTGCACGCAGTGCCACACCAACAATAATTACAAGCTGACGAACACGGCCTGTGTCGCCTGCCACCAGACCGATTACAACAATGCCGTAAGCCCGGTGAACCACGTCGCCGCCGGTTTCCCCACTACCTGCGACAGTTGCCACGACACCCTAGTTTGGACCGACGGCAAGTTCAATCACACCACCACCGGCTTCGCCCTGACCGGCGCTCACGCCACCCTACAGTGCACGCAATGCCACACCAACAACAACTACAAGCTCAGCAGCACCGCCTGTGTCACTTGCCACATATCGAATTACCAGACGGCGCTCAGTCCGGTGAACCACGTGACCCTGGCCTTCCCAACCACCTGTGACATGTGCCATGACACAGTGGCCTGGACGGACGCCACCTTTAATCACAACAACACGCCTTTCCCGCTGACCGGAGCGCACACCACGGTGCCCTGCGCCAACTGTCACGTGAATAACAACTACACCACGGTGCCCACGGACTGTTACTCGTGCCACAAGACCGTGTATCAGACCACGACCAACCCGAACCACGTGGCGGCTGGCTTCCCAACTACTTGCCAGACATGCCACACGACTACTTCGTGGCTTGGAGCGACGTTTAATCACACCTGGTTCCCGACGAATCACGGCAATGCGCAAGGGGTTTGCGCCACCTGCCATACGAATTCAAGTGATTACTCGGTTTTCCAGTGCACTATTTGCCACACCCAGGCCACGACCACCGCCGGACACCAAGGGGTGCGGAACTTCGTGTGGAACAGCATTAACTGCTATCAATGCCATCCCGCCGGACGGGCTGGGTAGCGATGCCGGTTGTGTTGCTGGCCGGCAGTTTATTAACAGATGGACGTAACGGAATGAGAAGCCTCTCCTTCGCGGTGCTGTTGTTCCTGTTGTCGCCGGCGCTTGCTTATGCCGCCGGGGAGTCAGCCTCGGTCGTCGATATCCGTGTCGTCCGCGACAACGGCTTTGTGCGCGTGGAGATCACGCTGAGCCAGCCTGTCCGGCCGATCGTCAAGACCACGGAAGCCCCTGAGCGTCTCGTAGTGGTATTGCCGGGGACCGTGTCGGAAGCTCGCCAGAAGCGGATTCCTGTGGGGACCGCCGGAATAAAAGGCGTACGCATGGGACTGCATTCCAGCGATCCGCTGGAAACCGATGTGGTGATCGACCTGGAGCCGACCCAGACTCATTCCCATGGTCTGCAGGTGCAGGGGAACAAAATTGTCCTGGCGGTGAGTGGGGAGAGTGCGGCTGCGCATCGGACAGCTCCCGCCAGCGCTGGAAGCCTGTCGCCGCTGGTGGGCGCGTTGAGCAAGCGGGAAGCAGCGCCCAACCTGCCGCCGGTTAGTTCTGCGGCGGCCAGTGCTCCCGCACGCGCAGCGGCGACGAATGCGCCGAACTCGAGCGGTTTAGCCACGGCGCCGCCGCAGCCGGTACAGGGCATCGCATCTGCGCCGACCGGTGCTGGAACGCCGGCAACCGCGGCCGTCCCGAGTGAACTACGCGCCGCGAATCGTTCGACGGTCGAGTCTGCCAACGCCGCTGCGCCGGCGCTCACCATGCGCGTGCCGAACTCCGACCTCCGCGTTGCCTTCACCGTCAAGTACGTGACCGCGGGAGCAGCCTATCTTGATGGCGGACACAGCTCCGGCCTCGCCGAAGGCATGAAGCTACAGATCAAGGACGACATCAAGAGGTCGCCAGCCGCGCCCGCCGAAGCGGCTGGATCGGCGGCCTCGGAGGCTGACGGCGGCAAGCGAGTAGTCGCCGAACTGGAAGTGATTTCGGTGGCCGAGACCTCGGCGGTAACCGAGATCAAGTCGCCGACCCGTGAAGTGAAGAAGGGGGATCTGGCTTATCTCTCCGCTGCGGACCAGGCTGCGCTCGTCGAACAGCGCACTCTGAGCAGCACCCGCAAGTATCCGCAGGTGGTCAGCTTTACCGAAGGCGATCCCCTGGAGGAAGAAGCGCGCGCGGAGGTGCCGCGTCCGCCGATGCCCTCGGTGAATCGGGCCCGCGGCCGCATCGGGTTCGATTACGGCGGAATTCACAGCGGTGACGGGCTCAACAGTACCCAGGTCGGAATGGTAGTGCGAGCCGACATCACCCGCATCGGCGGCACGTACTGGAACCTGAATGGGTTCTGGCGCGGGCGACTGCAAACGCAGGCCTCAAATGTGCAGCCCACGATCCAAGACCTGATCGACCGCACCTACACCCTGAGCATGACCTACGACAACCCGAATTCGCCCTGGGTGATGGGCTTCGGACGCCTCTACCTGCCTTGGGTGCCGAGTCTCGATACCATCGACGGCGGCTATTTCGGGCGCCGTCTGCACAAGGGCGTGACCGCGGGCGTCTTCGGTGGCTCGTCTCCCGATCCGGCCTCCTGGAACTACGAACCCGGCCGCCGCATGGCCGGCAGCTTCGTTAACTTTGAAGGCGGCAGCTTCGAAGGTGTGCGCTATACCAGCACTGTCGGTGCGGGAATGAGCACGGTCTATGGCCAGTTCGACAGGCCTCTCGGGTTTGTCGAGAGCGGGTTGTTCTATAGGCGCATCATCTCAATCTATGACTCGGCCCAAGTCGACGAGCCGCCCGCCAACCCAGCGGTTGCATCTCCCGGCATTGGCTTGGCGCGCAGCTTTCTGACCGTCCGCATCCAGCCGATTGAGCGGCTGTCGTTCGATTTGAACCACAATTATTTTCGCGATGTGCCCACGTTCGACCCCAACCTCATCGGCACCGGGCTTCTGGATAAGTACCTGTTTCAGGGCTTTAGTGGAGGCGTGCGCGGCGAAATTGTCCGCCACGTGACCTTGTATACCACCATGGGGGCCAGCTCCCGGACCGGCGATGTTCGCAACTCCATAAACCAGATGTACGGCGTGAACCTGGACCGGATCTGGCGCACCGGGGTTCGCGTCGACGTTCACTACTCGCGCTTCAACAGCTCCTTCGGCGATGGACGCTACGAAGTCATTTCGGTATCGCGAAACCTGGGCGAAAGATTCCACTTTGAAGTCTTAGGCGGGCAGCAGAACTTTACTTCGACGGCCACGACTGACAACAGCTCACACTTCTTGACTTCGATGATGGACGTGAATCTCGGCGCCAGGTATTTCGTCAGCGGCGGCCTCACCCTGCAGCGCGGCTCCATGAACTATGACCAGTGGTTCACCATGCTGGGCTATCGCTTCGACAACAGGAGTAATCTCCGGCGATGAGGAAGACAGCGCAACTTGCTCTCGCTTTGCTCTTGCTGGCTGTGCTGCGGCCGGTACCATGCGCCGCGAATCCAGTCGCGTTCGAGAGCTTTCTCTCCCGCACCACCGGCCTTGTGTCGGGGTTGCTGGATGAGTTCTCGGACGTGAAGTGCACCGAGCGCGTTACCCAGGAGAGATTAGGCAAGAACGGCAAGGTGGAATACAAAGAGGTTTCCAGCTACGACTATTTGGTCATTCTGAGCCAGACCGGCGGCGAGCTGACGCTGGATGAATCGCGCGTCGAACAGCAGCACGCACAGCACAAGAAACAGATTTCTCTGCTGGTGACCAACGGCTTCGCCATGGGTTTCCTGGTCTTCCATCCTTATTACGCCAACAGTTTCGAGTTCCGCGAGGAAGGCAATGAGACCGTCAATGGCCGCCCGGCGCGCAAAGTGCACTTCCGCCATGTGCGCGGCACGCGCTCGCCCACGGCGCTGGCCTTGCGCGGACGAGAGTTTCCGCTGGATCTGGAAGGCGACGCCTGGATCGATGCTTCATCGGGAGCGATTCTGCGTATGACTTCCGCGATCCCCACCGGGATCGAAGATCTGGGCCTTCGCTTGCTGCGCAGCGAGGTGGAATACGCGCCCGTTTCATTCCCCGATAGCAAGCCTTCCTGGTTGCCCCTGACGGCCACGATCGAGGTGGAAACGGCGCGCCAGCACTGGCGCAATACCCACCGCTTCAGCGATTACAAACGCTTCTCCGTCAGCACCCAGGAGAACGTCAACGAGGGTTCGATCAAACAATGAATGCAATTCTTGCCCCTGCCGTCCTGCCTGCGGTCAACGTCGAGCGGCCGCATCGCTGGCGCCTCGCCGCTCTTTATGTTTTGGCGATCACGCTGGTACTGGCGCTAGCAATCTATGGCCTTGATTACTACGCGCTCGATGCCGCTCACCGCCCGCTTTCGCCAAAACACGCTGTCTTAAAGCCCAGTGGCGCCCTTGGACTGAAGCTGGGCATTTTCGGGTTGGGGATGTTCTTCGCCATCTTTTTGTATCCGCTCCGTAAACGCTGGAAGTGGCTCTCGCGGCAGGGCAGCTCGCAGCATTGGCTGGATTTTCATGTGCTGATGGGCCTCACCGCGCCGTTCATCATTGCCTTTCATTCTTCGTTCAAGTTTCACGGCTTTGCCGGTGTGGCGTTCTGGATTATGACCGCTGTGGCCCTGAGCGGCGTGGTTGGACGCTACGTATACGGACAGATCCCTCGGCGGGTAAGTTCGGCGGAAATTTCCATGTCGGAGCTTGAGCAACAGCACTCGCAACTGTCTCAAAGACTGGCAGCACAAAGGATGCTGCCCACCGCTGATCTACATTCGCTGCTCCACCTGCCCAGCGCCGCCGTGGTGAACCGCATGCCGCTGTTAGTCGCCGTCGGCTACATGATGGTCCTCGACATGGTCCGCCCGTTCCGCGTTGCGCGCTTGCGCCGTAATGCCGTCGGTTTCGGAGAGAAGCTCACCACGTTGGCCGGCCTGCTGCGCACTCGCCACCTGGAACTGGAGTTGGCCATCGCCACCGCCCGCGACCAGGCCTCGCTGAGCAAGCGCATCCTCTTTCTCTCGCGCGCACAGCGCGTGTTTCACCTGTGGCATGTTATCCACCGGCCTTTCAGTTATTCGTTCGCGTTGCTGGCGGTGATTCACATCGCCGTGGTTACGATGATGGGGTATGTATGGTGGTAATTCGCAGACGATGACTGACTCTTTTACAACCTATCTGATCTGCGCCGTTGTCGTTGCGGTTCCGCTGTTCTTCTACATCCGGAGCTTGAGGAGGAAGGAAGCCCTTGCCCGCGAAGCGGCAAAAAAGTGGAACCTGCACTCCGAGGGACCGAAGGCGCAGCACCCACACATCGATACCGCGCACTGCATCGGCTGTGGCACCTGTACGGAGGTCTGCCCCGAAGGCGATGTGCTGGCCATCTTCGGCGGCAGGGCTGTCATCGTCAACGGACACAAGTGCATCGGCCACGGGCTGTGCGCTGAGGCCTGTCCAGTAGGCGCCATCACTATGGTGATGGCGAGTCCCAGCATGAGCGCCGATTTGCCCTTCCTGACGCCGGAGTACGAGACCAGCGTTCCCAACCTGTTCATCGTCGGGGAACTAGGAGGACTGGCACTGATCAAGAATGCCGTCAACCAGGGGCGGCAATGCATAGACACCATCGCGCAGAGACTCAAAGATGCAGCATCCGCCAAATCCTCGCCCGGGGTTTACGACGTATTGATCGTCGGCGCCGGTCCCGGCGGCATCAGCGCATCGCTGCGCGCTATCGAGCACCGGCTGAGCTACGTCACGATCGAACAAGACGAAATTGGAGGCACGGTTGCCAAGTATCCGCGCCAGAAGCTGGTGCTCACAAGCCCGCTAGAATTCCCCATCTATGGCAAGTTCAAGAAGACGGAGCTTTCCAAGGACAATCTGCTTACATTTTGGCGCACAGTAATGGAAAGGGCCGACTTCAAGGCTCGCACGGGCGAGAAGGTGGAAGATGTCAGGAAGGAAGCGGACGGGATCTTCACCGCGGTCACCTCGAAGGGCCGCTACCGGGCACGCGCTGTGATCCTGGCGCTGGGGCGTGGTGGCACTCCGCGCAAACTCGGAGTGAAGGGCGAGGATCTGCCGAAGGTGATGTACCGCCTGATCGAGACCGAAGCTTATACCCAGCAGAAGATCCTGGTCGTGGGCGGCGGGGACAGCGCGGTGGAAGCGGCCATGGGCCTGGCCCACCAGAGCGGGAATGCGGTAACGCTGTCCTATCGGAAAGAGGCGTTCACCCGTATCAAACAGCGGAATGCCGATCGTATAGAGGAGTGCATACGCAATGGCAAGGTGCGAGTGCTCTTCAATTCCGTGCCTGTAGAGATTAAGTCACAGACTGTTGTGCTTAGCGTTAGCGGCCGCGTGGAGGAAGTCTCTAACGACTACGTCTGGGTTTTCGCGGGCGGAACTCCACCCAGTGATTTCCTCGGAAAAGTCGGCATCCAGTTCGGCATGCGTGGCGTGACTCTGGAAGCGGGCCACCCGGCTTAGGCTGGATGACTGACTGCCGGTAACAATCAGGTTGCACGGCACTGGCGACACATATTGTCCCGCATGACCATCGCTCACTAAGGAACATCGACAAAGTTCCTAAGATGAAGCTGCGGTAGAACGCGACCTCATCGACTGCGTGATAGCTGCAAGCGAAGGTCTGAACTCGACCGACAGACGAGTACGAGGTGCAGGCCGAGAACGAACTCCTGGTGCAACACCAGGGGGGCTTACCGGTCAGATCCTCGGTGGAGTCAAGGCCTGACAATAACTTACCTGCCGCTCGACAGGCACTTGCCGCGAACTGTGGTCGAAATTGAGGTCGAAGAAGTCGAAATTGAGGTCGAAGAATCCTCAAGGATCAACAAGGCAGGCCGCTTGCGCAGTCCTAAGTGATTGAAGAATTGGTCGGGGAGACTGGATTTGAACCAGCGACCCCCTGGTCCCGAACCAGGTGCTCTACCAGGCTGAGCCACTCCCCGACGTTGGGCGGGAAAACGGAAGAAGCAACGCTGCCTGCGAAGGTGCGCGCATCCCGCGTTACGGACACGACTTAGGCATTATAGCAAACGGCGCTTGGCCCTTGCCTTACAGCCAACCTTCGCGTCAAACCTCCGCCCACCGACCCGCAACGATGCTACAATAGCCGTCCTCACTTTCGCATCGCAGCATCCCCCGTTTCACGCTGGACGTGAATCTTGGCCGAACAGCGCACAGAATCCGGCAGCGTCACCTACGCCGATGCGGGCGTCGATCTCGAGCGCGCCGACCGCACCAAGCGCCGCATTAAGTATCTGGCCCGCAAGACCTTCAATCGCAATGTATTGAGCGAAATCGGTGGTTTCGGCGCGCTGTTCGCCCTGGATAAAGAGAAGTATCGCGACCCGGTGCTGGTCTCGAGCGTGGACGGCGTGGGCACCAAACTCAAGGTCGCCTTCGAGATGCGCCTGCACCAGACGGTGGGCGCCGATCTGGTGAATCACTGTGTGAACGACATTGCCGTGCAGGGGGCTGCGCCGCTCTTCTTTATGGACTACCTCGCCACCGGCAAGCTGGAGCCGGAAGTCGCCGAGTCGATCATCGGTGGGATTGCTGACGCCTGCAAGCACAACGGCTGCGCGCTCATCGGCGGCGAGACCGCGGAGATGCCGGGCTTCTACCCAGAGGGCGAGTACGATCTCGCCGGCTTCATCGTGGGAGTGGTGGAGCGCGAGCGCGTGATCACCGGCAAAAACGTGCAACCGGGCGACGTGCTCATCGGGCTGCCCTCGCTGGGATTGCATACCAACGGCTTCTCTCTTGCCCGCAAGCTTTTCTTCGAAGTCGCGCGCTATTCGCCCGAGAGCTACGTCAACGAGCTGAAGAACAAGGCGGGGGCCGAGCTGATGAAGCCCCACAAAAGCTATTGGCCGCTGGTGCGGCGGCTGATCGACGCCGACGCCGTCTCCGCCATGGCGCACATCACCGGCGGGGGCATCACCGAAAACCTGCCGCGCGTGTTGCCCAAGGGAATTGCCGCCGTGGTCGAGAGGACGGCCTGGCCGCTGATGCCGGTCTTCGAGCACCTGCGCACGCTGGGCAACATCTCCGACGACGAGATGTACCGCACTTTCAACATGGGGATTGGCATGGTGCTGGTGGTGCCGCTGCCCAAGTTCAAGAAGGTGCAGTCGATCCTGGAACGCCTGGGCGAGAAGGGCTATACCATCGGCCGGATCGTCAAGGGCGAGCGCAAGGTGATCTATTCCTGAGGGCTGTGCCCGCCATCACTGCAAACTCTCGTCCGCGTGTGATAATCCACTTCCATGCCTGAAGCGAAGAACATCGGCATCCTGCTCAGTGGGCGCGGCTCGAACTTCGTGGCCATCGCCGACAATATCGAAGCCGGCCGCATTCCCGGGGCGCGCATCGCGGTTGTGATCTCGAACCGTGCTGAGGCGCCTGGAATCGAGACGGCCCGTCAGCGCGGCATCGAGGCTCGCGTGATTCCATCCAAGGGCAAGCAGCGCGAGGAGCACGATCGCGAAGTCGTCGCCGTGCTCAAAGAGAAGAAGGTCGAACTGGTGTGCCTCGCGGGATACATGCGCCTGCTCTCAGCCTGGTTCGTGCAACAGTTTCCCAACCGGGTACTGAACATTCATCCCGCGCTGCTGCCGTCGTTTCCCGGATTGGAGGCGCAGAAGCAAGCGTTCGAGTATGGCGCAAAGATTTCCGGATGCACGGTCCACTTTGTGGACGAGCAGCTTGATCACGGCGCCATCATCGTGCAAAAAGCAGTGCCGGTCTTGGATGGTGATGACGAGCACACCCTCGCCGCTCGCATCCTCGAGCAGGAGCACATCGCATACAGCGAGGCCATTCGCATCGTGCTCGAGGGGAATTATGAGATTGTCGGGCGGCGAGTTGTACGCCGGCCAGCGGTGAGGGAAGCTGCTCTGCAGTCGGCGAGCCGATAGTAACGGCTCGGGTGGAGCAGGGCTTCCAGCCCTGCAAACAGCGGACAGGCACCGTTCGGCTTCAGCCGCTGAGGGACCTCAGAGGCTAAAGCCCTGCAATCCACAAGACGGCAAGTGCAGGCCTGAAGGCCTGCTCCACCCGGTTGCTGACGATCCTTGCCACAGGTATGCGCCCGGTATAATTCCACGGATGGCGTTCGCTCCGGTCGACGAGCAACTCGAATACATCCGCAAGGGCGCGTCCGAAATCATCCCGGAATCCGAGCTCAGGCAGAAACTCGAGGAGTCGCGCAAGAGCGGCAAGCCGCTGCGCGTTAAGGCGGGCTTCGACCCCACGGCGCCTGACCTGCACCTCGGCCATACGGTGCTGATCCGCAAGCTGAAGCACTTCCAGGATCTCGGCCACACCGTCATCTTCATTATTGGCGACTTCACCGGCATGATCGGCGATCCCACGGGGCGCTCGGTGACGCGCCCGCCGCTCAGCCGCGAACAGATCGAGAAGAACGCCGAGACCTACAAGGCGCAGGTCTTCAAGATCCTCGACAGCAAGAAAACCGAGATCCCATACAACAGCGAATGGCTGAGCAAGCTGGGAGCGGAAGGCCTCATTCGCCTTGCCGCAAAGTACACGGTTTCGCAGATGCTCGAGCGCGAGGACTTCCACAATCGCTTCCAGGAAGAAAAGCCAATCGCGCTGCACGAACTGCTCTACCCGCTGGCGCAGGGATACGACTCGGTGGCCATCGAGGCAGATGTGGAGCTAGGCGGCACCGACCAGAAATTCAACCTGTTGGTTGGACGCGAGCTGCAACGCGCTTACGGACAGCCCTCGCAGGTGGTGCTCACCATGCCGCTGCTTGAGGGCCTGGACGGCGTGCAGAAGATGTCGAAGTCGTACGGAAATTACGTGGGCATCACCGAGCCGCCGCAGGAGATGTTCGGCAAGCTGATGTCCATCTCCGACGAGCTGATGTGGCGCTACTGGGAGCTGCTCACCGACACTTCCAACGCCGGCATCCAGGCTATGAAGGAGCAGGTCGCTTCCGGGCGGCTGCATCCGATGACCGCGAAGAAGGGCCTGGCGACCAAGATCGTCGCTGACTTCCACTCCGAGGCGGCGGCCAAAGAGGCGGGCGAGAACTGGGAGAGGATTTTCCAGAAGAAAGAAGTTCCGGCGGACATTCCGCAGGTCTCGGTCAGCTACGCGGACATTGCGGTTAAAGACGGTGCCGGCGCGGTGAGGCTGGACAAGCTGCTGGCGCGCTGCGGGCTTGCAGAATCAGTGAGCGATGGTCTGCGGAAGATCAAGGCCAGAGCAGTGCACATTGACGGCGAGGTGAAGACCGAACCTGTGCTGCATGTGAGTGTGCCTGCGGAAATGACGATTCGCGTGGGACGGCTGCTGCGCAAGGTGACGATATCTTGACCTGTTCGGCTCTGCCTCAATCATCCCAGATTGTCATCCCGACCGAGCGCTTCAGCGCGAGCGGAGGGACCCTGCGTTTTGGATCAAGCACAAGGTCCCTCCACTCGGGCTGACGCCCTCGGTCGGGATGACAAGATT
The DNA here is from genome assembly GCA_963733935.1 of uncultured Acidobacteriota bacterium. Taxonomy (GTDB): domain Bacteria; phylum Acidobacteriota; class Terriglobia; order Terriglobales; family Acidobacteriaceae; genus JAHFUA01. Next base: position 406,528 of record CAVTEQ010000006.1, on the reverse strand, counting down.
TACGCTTTCGAACCGATCTCCCTCGCCGCCTTAATCCCCGACGCGATCGCGCCCTGCATCCATCCTGGCCAGGGCGAGGCGTGTTCGCCGGCGAACCACACCGGGCCCACGCGCCGGCAGATTTCCGGATACCACTTCTGCTGTCCGACCTGATAGACGACATACGCACCCCGCTCCCACGGGATCGTTGTCCCATGATTTCGTGATCACCGTCTCCAGGTGGCGGCCGCAGCCCGGGATGCACCTCGTCCATGTCGGCGATCATGCGCTCGGTGCACTCGGCTTCGCTCATCCGGGCCAGGCGGCGCGCGTACTCTTCGTAAACGTACGCCTGCAGCAGCCCGCGCCGGCCTGGCTTGCCGTAGGTCGGATGCCACACTTCGAAATTCTTGTCCGACGAGCCGAATCCGTTGAGGCCCTCGTCCTGCCAGTAGCGCCGGTTCACCTGGAACGTCGTTCGCACCACCGGCCCGTAATAAAGGTTGTCGATCACCTTGCGCTTCTCCGGCGGCCACTCCGGAGTGACCGCAATGCGTCGCAGCACGCCAAAAGGAATGGTGCAGATCGCGGCTTCCGCTTCCACGTGATCCAGCAGGCCCGCCTGCCGATATGCGAGGCGGACACGATTCTCACCGCGCTCGATGTGCTCAACGGCGCAGCCGTAGCGGATCTCGTCACGCAGTTTCGCGGCGAAGGCGCGCGGAAGCTGGTCGTTGCCGCCCTTGATCTTGGCCAGCGATTCGGTGTGGTGGCTGTTGGCGTCGCGGATGAAGTCCAGCGCCGCATCATCTTCAAAGCCGAACAGCATGTAATGGATCGCGTCGGCGGAGGCCCCGCGCTGCCGCAGATAATCGCTCATGCTGATGTCGGCGAGCCGCGCGATCTCCGGCGGCCAGTCCTCGCGAATGCCGTCGCCGATCTTCCGCATGATTTCGCCGTAATAATGTTCGTCGAAGTTGGTGAGGCCGATCCTGCGCTCCTCGGGCGTGAGATCGAGCGGCACTTGCGACATGTCCACCGGTTTCCCCACCGGCATCTTCACGCGCTTGCCTTTGAGCAACGCGATTTCTGCCAGATCCTTGGGATAAAACGGCTCCAGCTCGAGCCCGAAGTGCTTTACCCACTCGCGGGTGATGCTGTGCGTATTGGGAATGCGCCCGGCGCCGGCTTCGGCGTAGAGATCGTCGGAGAGCCCCTCGCGGATGGTGTGCACTCGTCCGCCGGGATGAAGCTGCGCCCTCCAGAATGATGACCTCGTGCCCGGCTTGCTTCAGTTCCCATCCTGCCGCCAGCCCGGCCAGTCCAGCACCGAGGATCACGATCCGCTTGCCGCTGCCGCGCCGCTCTGCCACTTGCGACGGCAACGCCCAGCCCAGGTCGGCAGAAAGATACAGCGAACCCGCGGCAACTCCGGCCAGCTTGAGAAATTCGCGGCGATTGATGGTCATGGTGGGCAGGATTCTACTAGACGTTACCTTGCTTTCCTCCGCGTCCTCTGCTTCCTCTGTGGTTTGGGTTTGGTCTTCCGCAGCCGCGGCCAAGCGTAGCGATGCCGCTTCATGTCCACACGCAATCCGATGAAGGCGACGCCCTCGCTCTGCAGCAGGAATCTTTGCTCCGCGCCTTTCACCCCCGGCAGCAGGATCTTGCCGGCGGCGCCTACGACCCGCTGCCAAGGAAGTACGCCACCCGAACCGTGCAGCGCCCAAACCACCTGCCGCGCCGCGCCGGGAAAACCGGCGGCGTAGGCGACGTCGCCGTAAGTCGCGACCTTGCCGCGGGGAATTTTGCGGATCGTCGCACGGATGCGGGTGAACATGCCGTCGTTGGATCTAGGTGCCATTCGTGGTTTAATGCCTGCCCGCGTGCGCGCCGTCGCCATTCTCGGCCCAGACGTATCGCCCCAATACCTCGCCCTGTTTGCCGGGCCCGCCTGCCAGATCATCGGCCACAAGCGCGGAGAGCCTGTGCCCGCGGCCGATGCCGCCATCGTGCTGGGCGGCGACGGAACCATCCACCATTATCTGCGCGATCTCTCCCGGCTGAAAATACCAGTTTTGATGGTCCCGCGTGGAAGCGGCAACGATTTCGCCCATGCGCTTGGCTTGCGGACCCAAGACGATGCCTTGGCAGCATGGAATCGCTTTCTGAGCGACGGCAAGTCCCGCGAGATTGATCTGGCGATGATCACGCCACTCGGGGAGAGCTGCGGCCTCACCGGTGCTTTCTTGCAATGTTGCCGGAGCGGGTCTCGATTCCGAGGCGAATCGTCGCGCCAACGCCATGCCGCGATGGCTGCGCGGCCGCGGGGGATATGTGCTAGGGCGCGCTGGGAGCGATCCGGACATCGCGCCCGCGCCGCTTCACCTTGGAAACTTCTGAGGCAAGCGGATCGACGAACCCGGCCTCATGGTGGCCTTCGCCAATGGCCCGACTTACGGCGGCGGACTGCGCATCGCGCCGGCAGCAGATTTTGCCGACGGGCAACTCGACGTGTGCTTCGTGCGGCAGGTGGGAAAAGCACGGCTGCTGCGGCTCCTGCGACGTGTTTTTTCGGGACGGCACGTGAGCTTGCCCGAGGTGGAGTACTTCAAGACTGCACGCGTACGGCTGGAGACCGATGTCCCGCTTAGACGTCTATGCGGATGGAGAGTTTGTGTGCCGCACGCCGGTCGAGGTTAGCGTGGTTCCGAAGGCTTTGCGGGTAATTGTGCCGTGAAGCGGCCGCAGCGGCCCTTGAAATGCCCGCTCTTCACCGCTGCCTCCTCGGCACGACTGAAAGTCGCCTCCGGCGCTCGCAGCGATGCACGAAAGCTTTTTCAGCCGCCTCGCGAAGTCGTGACGCTGACACGTACGACGACTCACTAAGACAGTTGCAGCATCCCATCGCAAGACAATTCCCGCCCCGCGGGCACACCCTTCACTCGTACCTCAGCGACTCGATGGGGTCGAGTCGTGCCGCGCGCGCTGCCGGGTAGATCCCGAAAAACAATCCCACGGATAGCGCCACCGCGAACGCCAGCACTACCCAAAACAGCGACACACGCGAAGGCAAGGGCGAGAATGCATCGACCGCCAGGCTGATGCCTTGCGCGAGGCAGATGCCGATCACGCCACCGATGGCCGTCAGCACCATGGCTTCCAGCAGGAATTGCACGAGGATGTGGCGGCGGCGCGCGCCCACGGCCTTACGCACGCCGATCTCGCGGGTGCGTTCGGTCACCGACACCAGCATGATGTTCATCACTCCGATGCCTCCCACCACCAGGCTGATGGAAGCGATGACCAGCAGCACCACGTAAATGCCGCCGGTGAGCGACTGGTAGAACTCGATGAACTGGTTCTGGGTGCCGACCTCGAAGGAATTCGGCTTTTTGGGCGGGACATGGCGGCGCCGGCGCAGGATCTCCGTCACCTGCTCCATGATCGAGGGAATACCGGCCTGGGCGTTGGCCTTGATGTCGATGTAGAGGCCATCCTTGGCGTCGGGGTGCAGCTTAAGGATGGTGGTGATGGGCAGCCAGATGAAGTTATCGCGATCGAAGCCGAACATCGACCCGCGCTTTTCCAGCACTCCGATCACTTCGAAGGCGTCGTTTTCGAAGTTGATGGTCCTGCCCATCGGGTCCTGGTGGGGAAACATCTTTTCGGCCACGGTCGCGCCCAGCACCACGACGTTAGTTCGGCGATGGACATCGGCATCGCTGAGGAAGCGGCCCTCGCGCACATAGGAGGTGTACACGTTGATGTAGTCCGGCTCCACGCCCAGGATCGCCACGCCGGAAGCATGGATGTTGCCGTAGCGCACGTCAGGATTGGGAAACTTGGTGGGGTCGAGATACACGCGCGAGGTGACGATGGCGATGTTCTGCGCTTTTTCCCGGATGTCTTCGGCGTCATCGCGCGTCAGCTCCTTGCGCTGGCGTTCCTCCTCGGTGGGAAAGCGGAAAGCCATCTGCGGCATGCGCGAAACCGTCACGATGTTGGACCCCAGGCTGGCGATCTGGCTTGCGACCGAAGTGTTGAGCCCGGTGATCACCGCCGCCATGGCCACGATCATCATCACCCCGATGATGACGGTCAGCATGGTAAGGCTGGAGCGCAGCTTGTTGCTGCGCAGGTTATCAAGGGCGACGCGGATGAGCTGGAGCAACATAGGTCAATCGGCGTGCAGCGCGGTTACCGGGTCCATGCGCGCAGCCCGGCTCGCCGGATAGATGCCGGAAGCGATGCCGATGGCCGAGGCCACGCCCAGCGCCAGCACCACCGACCAGATGCGGATGACCACTGGCGTCGAAGCCAGGCGAGCGGCGACCAACGAAATGGCGATCCCGACCGCCACGCCCAGTGCGCCGCCGGTGAACGCCAGGGCCACCGCCTCTGCCAGGAACTGTCCCAGGATGTCGGAACGGCGCGCTCCCAAGGCCTTGCGCACCCCGATCTCGCGCGTGCGCTCGGTTACTGAGACCAGCATGATGTTCATGATGACGATGGCGCCCACTACCAGCGAAATCCCCGCGACGATGGTCGTGACCAGGAACACGGCGCTCGACATGTTGCTCCACATTTCCAGCATGGTGTCGGCTGTGGCGACGGAGAAGCCATCATCGTCCTTGTAGAGGCGATGATGGCGGTTGCGCAGCACCATGCGCGCCTCATCGATGGCCAGCCGCATGTCCTCGGGCGTGGCCGCCTGCGCCTGGATGACCGCGGACTGATTGGCCACGTTGTACATCTTCATGTACACCGTGATGGGAATGCGGACATAAGTGTCTTGCGGCTGTCCCAGGAAGTCGCCGGACTTAGTGGCCACGCCGATCACGGTGAATGAGGTGCCGTCCACCGTGAGCTCCTTGCCCAGAGGATCTTCGTGCGGGAAGAGGCGATCGGCCACGTCGCCTCCGATCACCGCTTCGTAGCGTACGTGGTCGATGTCGGTTTCGGTGAAGTGCCGCCCGGACTCGAGCTCCATCACCTGCCCGATGAACGCCGCCTGCGCCGTCACACCGCGGAGCTGAGTCGTGTCAATGGAGTGGTTCTTGTACTTGACCGTCTTGATGTCGCTAAAGTTGGAGGACACCAACTGGCAGTGCGCGCAGCCTCGCTCCACGGCGAGGAAATCGTCGTAGGTGAGGTTGTGGCGGCGGTTCTCCTTCAGGAAGTCCTCCATGGACTTGATGCCCTGCGAGAACTTCGACACGCTGAACGAAGTCGAGCCGAAGTCCATCACTCGCCCGGTCATGTATTGATTGAAGCCCTGCAGCACGGACACCACCGCGATCACCGTGGCTACGCCGATGATCACCCCCAGAACTGTCAGGAACGAGCGCAGCTTGTGGGCACGCAGCGCGTCCAGGGCCATGGCGATAGCTTCGTTTCGCAACATAACGACGGGGAGTGCGGGAAGCATAGCAGAATCACTGTATTTGTGATTTCTGATTTGTGACGAAACTACGCCCAGAAGTGACGAATCATGTGATCCCAATGACGGCCATCTGCCTGCCAGTCAACCCCTTCTCCGCGCGATGGGAGAAGAAAAGATCGGTGCGGCAGGCAGTGCAGAAGTCGATTGCGGAAATATTCTCCGGGCGGAGGCCGGCAGCCAGCAGTTGGCGACGGTTAGCCTCCCGCAAATCAAGATAGATGGCGCGCCCGAGATCGCTGTGCCCGGGGGCGCGTGCCGTCATGAACAGCAGCGGATATTTCTCGCGCACCGGGTCCGACTCGGTGACCTCACGAAACAACTCGCCGGCGTAGGAGAACTGCGATTGAAACTGCTCGCGGACTTCTTCGCCCACGGCGTAACAACACGCGGCGATCCCGGGGCCAATGGCCGCGCACAAGTCGTTGGGCTCCGAACCGAAATGCAGCCGCATCGCGCCTACGCCCTTCTCCACGATGCGCGCCAAGCGTGCCCCGCCATCCCGCATGGAACGCGCCCACAGCCTTGCGCTTGGCGTCCGCCAGAAGTACGGGCAGGCAATCCGCGGTCTGGACGGCAAGCATCAGGCGCGGAGCATTGGTCACCAGCCCGTCACCGCTGAGAAGATGCTCCGGCGATTGATCGACTCGGTGAATGATGTCGGAGTGGATCTGCCGCAGGCGCACCAGCGGCCAGGCGGTGCCGTCGGCGTTCACCGCTCCGAGCGATTGCAGCAGCAGGGTGCGATTCTCGTCCACCGCCGCGTGGGTGTCGTGCTTGGTATACCCGAGATTGAGAGCTTGCCCGCCATACGCGGTCGACACGCCCCCGGCGCGGGTGGAGAAACCGTGAATCAGCCACGGGATCCGGGACAAGGCGTCGGAGCGGATTAAACGGAGGGGTGCGACCGGGCGTGTCGTCGAGGGCACGGAAACAATTTTAGAGGAATTCCCACTGCGCAGCCGTCTTCCCGCTTCAAGGGGCGACACCGGCCGACTGAGCAACCAAAGTCTCAGATTTGGCAATCTAAGCGTTGCGCCAGTCCGCGAGCAGTCACAGATTTGACAGGTCAAACGGGCGTTGGAGTAGGATACCTGCCTCTTGCCGACACACGGGGGGAGGCCAACCGGGTCGGGCTACTCCGCATTTGCCCTGCGCGGTTTGATTCCAACAACCTATGGAACGAGTACCTTCTGTTTCCGGAACCGCGAATGGTCCTGCCCGCAAGTATCGCATCCTGGTAGTGGACGATGAGCCCTCGGTGCTCACCACCTACCGTATGATTCTGGAGCAGAAGGGGTATGACGTGGTCGCCGCGCCCTCGTCCAAGGAGGCACGCCGGGCGCTGGAGAGCGAGAAGCTCGACCTGCTGCTCTGCGACCTGTCGCTGGAGGAGAAAGACTCCGGCTTCCAGGTCATCGAGTATGCACGCAACCGGCAGCCGGCGCTGCCCTCCTTGCTGCTCACCGGTTATGCTAGCCGCGACGTCAGCGACCGGGCGCAACGGGATGGCATTTCCGTTTTGTTTAAACCCATCGACATCCAGGAATTTCTCGACACTATTACCACGGAGTTGAGGAACGCCCATGAACAAGCCCAAGGGACCGGTCACTAAAGTCCGGGTAGCCCGGGCTTCCGCCTTACCCGCTGCTAGTGAGGGCGACCACGATCGCGAGATCGGGACTGCCTCCGCCGCCGGAACCCAAGTGACAACCGCCGACTGACGACTCCTGGTCTCCGACTGAACTAAAATCACTTAATGAAACCTGCCACGGAGGCACTGAGGCACAGAGGAAAAAATATCCCAAAAGCTCTGTGCCTCTGTGTCTCCGTGGCGGGTTTTGCTTTGGCTGTTTCTGCTCAGACGCCCAAGCAGGACAAAATGCCAGTGCACGTCAACGTTATGAACGTGTGCTCGCCCAGCGAGGTCGAGAAACAGGAAATCGTCTCCGCGCTGGAGCGTATTCCCGCAACGCCCAGCTTCGGGCCGGAGTTCGAGATTGCGCGCGGCCGCTCCTCTGCCCCCGATGCGCCCATGGCTTCGTGGGTGCGGGTGCGGCGTGAGTTCCCGCCGGGTGCGCCGTTCACGAACGCCCAGTACTCGGTAAGCCTCGATGCCAAGGACATTATCGAGACCGTGGTCGTGCGCTGGCGCGAGCCCAAGGACGTGATGCAGGTTTCGATCGAGGACAGCGTCTCCGCCGTGGCCGCCCCAGCCACGGTGGTGGCCACGGACACGCCCGCCCGCCGCATCCGCATTGAGCGCTTTGGCAAGCCTTCGCTTGGTTTAGCGCGTTGTTCGGAAGCTGATCAGACGGCCTACGAGAGCGTGTTCGCCGCCGCCACCCGAGTGATGAGCCGCTACCGGACCGCTCTCGGCGTACGCCAGAGCGTGCCCCCGGAACTGGCGCGCCTCGGCCTCAGTCCGTCTTCGGGGGCCAAGAGCGAAAAGCCAAAACCGAAGAGCCAGTAGGTCGGCGCTTTGCATCGTTGCTCTGACCCGCTAATCTAAGCATCCATGGACATCCGCAATACGGTCATAATCGGTTCCGGTTGCTCCGGACTGACGGCGGCAATCTATGCCGCGCGCGCCAACCTCAAACCTCTGGTGCTCGAAGGCCACGAGCCCGGTGGACAGCTTTCGCTCACTACCCTGGTGGAAAATTTCCCCGGCTTCCCCGAGGGTATCCAGGGGCCGGAGCTGATCGAGAACATGAAGGCGCAGGCAGCGCGCTTCGGCGCTGAGTTCGAGACCGGCCACGTGCATCGCGCCGAACTCCGCGAACGTCCGTTCGTGCTGCATCTGATGGGCGGTAAGCCGCCGATCGAAACCCGCACCTTGATCGTGGCCAGCGGCGCCACCGCGCGCTGGCTCGGCCTGCCGCACGAACAGGCGCTGATCGGGCACGGCGTTTCTTCCTGTGCCACCTGCGACGGCTTCTTCTTTTCGGGCAAAGAAATTGCGGTGGTCGGGGGCGGCGATTCCGCCATGGAAGAAGCCCTCTTCCTCACCCGCTTTGCCAGCAAGGTGACCGTGATTCACCGCCGCGACCAGTTCCGCGCTTCCAAGATCATGCTCGACCGTGCCCAGGCCCATCCCAAGATCCACTTCATTACCAATACGGTGGTAGATGACGTTTACGACACCGAGAAGAATGAGGTCACCGGGCTCAAACTGCGCGAACTGCGCAGCGGACACACTCACACCCTGCCTGCCAGCGCTCTGTTCCTGGGCATCGGCCACGTGCCCAACACGGCCCTCTTCGACGGCCAACTCGATACCGATGCCGACGGTTATTTAAAGACCCGCGATTACGTGTTCACCGGCATTCCCGGCGTCTTTGCCTCTGGCGATGTCGCCGACCGCCGCTATCGCCAGGCCATTACCGCCGCCGGCACCGGCTGCATGGCCGCCATCGAGGTGGAGAAGTTCCTGGAAGAGCAAGGAAGCTGAGGCGCGCTGCTGCATCTTCCACAAGTTTGTGAAAAAAACATGACGAAATGCCCTGTAAAGCATCTTGACATGCATTGTTGACGCCAGCTTCTACGGTTTGCACACCGGCGGCAGCAGAACGACTTTGCAAGCCTCACGGTCGAACTTACGGCATTTCAAGCTGGGCAGATCGCGCCAACCGGACTAGACTTGCGGCCTCAAGGGGAAGCAAATGCCGGCCGGAAGTCCGAACACTACCATTGTGCGCGCGGCGATCCATCCATCCATCGGAGTTGCGCGCGTGGGAAACAGCGTCAGTGATTTCTTTCTCGCTCCCGAGGTGCCCGATCCGAAACCGGAGCAGCCGGGTTTCTATCGCGACAGCACCGGCGCGCTGAAGCGACAGGCCGTGCGCTTTCGTATCTACGGTTTGAATGCCAAAGGTGAAGCCGTAGCTGAGCTCACCGCTGCGAACGCCGACATCAAGTGGAACGTCCACCTGGCGAACAAGAAAGCTGCCTGGTATCAATTTCAAATTGCGCTCGATATCCTCGAAGCCAGCTCGGCGCCGCTTTCCCTGCTGCGCAACGCGGCAATCGGCGACCGCAGTCTTCTGACTATCGACCCTGGATTGCGCCAGATTACCGGCAAAAAGACCAGGGGCGGTCCGGTGCACACCTTTGACACCGGCAGCTTCATGGGCGAGCAGGTGTATCTGGGAGAGCTCCAGACCGACGAAGACGGCCGGCTGATCGTGCTCGGCGGGCGCGGACAGTCAGCTTCTTATAACGGCGCTCGCGCCATGACCTTCGCCAACAACGATGGCTGGCATGATGACGTCGCCGACGGGCCGGTGACCGCCGAGGTGGTCTACCGGGGCGCCAAACTCGAGGTCGATCCGGCTTGGGCGGTAGTAGCCCCGCCAAACTATGCGCCGCTGTTGAAGTCGGTACGCACCATGTGGGACCTGATGCGCGATCTCGCCATCACCCACAAGCTGCCGAAAGTACCAGGAGGGCCCGCGCTCCAGGCGCCGGCGCGTCCTTCTTTCCAGAAGGACATTCGTCCGCTGTTCGAGCGACTGGCTCACTTGGAGTGGGTGAACGCGGGCTATGCGGCGCAGTTCGGCTGGAAAGGGCCCATGCATTTTACGGACCGGGAATGGCTCGAACGGTTGGCCAGCCCCAGCGCAACGCTTGAGGACATGCGGCGCTCGCTCGCCAATCAGTTTCGCGTCTTCCATCGCGACTCCTGGTCGCCCATGCCTTGGCCATTGCAGTACGGAGACGCGATGAACGTTCCGCCGACAAAGTCGCCGCAACAGAACGCAGCCATCAGCAATACTCAACTCCAGATGCTGCGCCAGTGGGCTCACGGTGAGTTCGAGGCGGACTACGATCCGAATTACCAGCCGCCGCGCACGCTCGAAGAGGTGCCGCTGGCTGAGCAGCCGGACACGCTTGACCGCGCCAGCCTGGAGTTTTGCCTGGCCGATGCCTTCCATCCAGGTTGTGAAATGACCTGGCCGATGCGGCACGCGGGTCTCTACATGGCGGCGTTTCGAATCCTCCACGCCGCGCCCGGCTGGATCGAACCCGACTACGGCCCCCAGCTCAGCCTGGACATGATCCCGCCGCCCGCGAATGATCCGTTTCTGGGACAAGTGGCGGGCGGGATCACGCGCTGGATGGCCATCCCCTGGCAAACCGACACCGCAAGCTGCCGCTACTCCTACGGCAACAAGTACGACCCGAACCTGCCGACTTTCTGGCCGGCGCGCGTTCCCAACACGGTGCTGGACGACGACCATTACAAAATCGTGATGGATCGCAAGCGGCCGCTCGATGAACGACTGGCTGCGTTCGCAAAACGGATGGCGTGGACGCGCCCGCTGGGCAGCAAGAATTACTTCGACCAGATCAACAACATGATGGAACGCTTTGGCGAGATGGGTGTGGTCGAACATCGTGAAGGACCCGGAGACAAGGAGTTTCCGGCAACAATGCAAGTGCAGGATCTGCCGGCACATACGCGGCAGCGGCTCGTGACGCAGCAGGAGCCGTTGACCGATTCCGACGACAAGGTCGATCTTTCCGGCATCGAGAAGGTACGGCGTTTTCCACGCGGACTGAAATAGAGTGCAAGAGTTTGAAGTCCTAATCGTCGGAGCCGGACCCGCTGGCGCCACGGCGGCGCTGAACCTGGCGCCCACGCGAAGCGTCTGCCTCATTGATCAGAGATCTGAGATTGCGCCGCGCATCGGGGAATCGCTGCCGCCGGCCGCGCGCCGACTGCTCACCGATCTGGGGATCTTCCAGGACTTTCTCCGCCAAGGCCATACGCCCTGTTTCGGAAATCGCGCCGCCTGGGGCAGCGGCGAGCCGATGGAGATGGACTTCCTCCGTGATCCTGACGGCCACGGATGGCATCTCGACCGCGCGCGCTTTGATACTTGGCTGCGTGGAATCGCGGTAGAGCGTGGAGCTGCGCTTTTAGCGCCGGCCCGCGTGCGATCGATCGAGCACAATGGCCGACGCTGGAAGGCTGATCTGGTCACGCGTGATCGGTCGTCTAATGTCGCTGCCGACTTCCTCATCGATGCGGCTGGCCGGGCGGCGCCGATCGCAACTCGACTCGGCGCGCGGCGGCAAACACGGGATAGGTTGGTGTGCGGATGGATTCATGGCGCTGCCCGCAACTCCGGCGCCGACGCGGGGCTAGCCTACGTCGAAGCCAGCGAGGATGGCTGGTGGTACACGGCGGCGATTCCACAGGGGCGTCGCGTGCTGGCGTTTCACACCGACGCTGATTTGCCCGCGGCCCGACAGGCTGCGCATTCCGAAGGCTTGCTGACGCGAGCCAGGCTGAGCGGCGAACTGGCGCGCCTGCTTGCCGAATGCGGTTTCACTCCCATGCAGAGCGGCTTTACGGCGGCGCACACTATGACCATTGATCCTTGCGGCGGTGACGGCTGGCTCGCCGCCGGCGATGCGGCCCTGAGTTGCGACCCGCTTTCTTCCCAAGGCCTGCTCAACGCGTTGTTCACGGGCTTGGCGACGGCAGAGGCCGCCGACCGGCATTTGTCCGGATGTCAAGATGCCGTACCCAGCTACATCGAGGCCATCGCCGGCATTCGCCGCGCCTATCGCCGGCACCTCGCCTTTTATTACCAAGCCGAAACTCGCTGGCCGCATGCGCCGTTCTGGCAACGACGTCACCGGGCCCAACTCTAGAGACCCGCTAAAATGTCTTTGGCGGGCCTGCCCTGCCAACTAATATCTGGCCTACGTGATGGAAAAGGGCGTTCTGACCGGGAGAGTGCTCGGCCATTTCCGGCTGCTGGCGGAAATCGGCTCGGGCGGCATGGGTGTGGTGTATCGCGCCCACGACGAGCGTCTGGATCGCGATGTCGCCGTGAAAGTTCTTCCCCCGGGCGCGCTCAGCGATGAAGCCACGCGCAAGCAATTTCGCCTGGAAGCGCAGGCGCTGGCCAAGCTGAACCATCCCAACATCGCGACCATTTATGACTTCGACTCCTCGGAAGACACCGACTTCCTGGTGATGGAGTTGCTCAGCGGCCAGACTCTCCACGACAAGCTGCTGCGCGGGCCCTTGCCGCAAGCTGCGGTCGTCCCCTTTGCCATACAGATTGCCGGCGGCCTGGCGGCAGCGCACGCGCAGGGCATTCTCCATCGCGATCTCAAGCCCGGGAACCTTGGGCTGACGACAGACGGCAGGGTAAAGATTCTCGATTTCGGCCTGGCGAAGTTGCTGCAGCCCGGGCCGGATGACGCCACCCAAACCCAGACCGGCGCCGGCTGGATCAAGGGAACCATTCCCTACATGGCGCCCGAGCAGTTGCGCGGCGAGAAGGCCGATGCTCGCACGGACGTTTACTCCGCGGGGGCGGTGTTGTACGAAATGGCCACCGGGAAGCGTCCGCACCCGGAAGAAGGCCCGCTGCTTATCAATGCCATTTTGAACCAGTCTCCCAGGCCGCCTTCGACCCACAACCGGCACATGGGACCCGGCCTGGAAGCGGTGATCGTAAAAGCGTTGGATCACAATCCCGGCCTGCGCTACCAGTCCGCGCGCGAGTTGCTGGTGGACCTGGAGCGGCTGCAGAGCGCGGTGATTCCGGTGGCCGCGCAGCAGGCATTGCGGCGGCGGGTGCGCAAGCGGGCACTCTGGGTCGGCGTGGCTTTGGCTGCTTTGTTGGTGGCGATAGGCGCGTGGCAGGTCATCCGCCGTTTGCAGGTTCGCCCACAGGAGGCGGTGCGACAACCGCTGATTCTCGTCGGTGAATTTGAGAACCGCACCGGTGAGCCGGTGTTCGACAACACGCTGAGCGAGATGTTTTCCAGCACCTTGCAGCAGTCGCGCGTCCTGGCGGTGTTCCCCCCCAGCCGGCTGGCGGATGTGTTGCGGCGCATGGGACGTCCGCCGCTGGAGCGCATCAAGGAAGACGTTGGCCGGGAAATCTGCCAGCGAGAAGGATTGGCAGGCCTGCTGCTCGGCTCGATCACAAAACTGGGGAACAAGTATGTGCTGATCGCGCGCGTCGAGGCGCCCTCGGGCGCCGACATCGTGACCGCCGAGAAATCAGCGGCGAGCGCCGACGACATACCCGCGCAAGTCGACGCTATTGCGGAGACGTTGCGCCGCACTCTGGGCGAGTCCCTGCAGTCCCTAAAGGAAAATTCCGTTCCGCTGGCACAGGTGACTTCATCATCTCTGGAGGCAGTCCGGTATTACACGCTGGGTAAACAAAGCCTTTACGGCGGCGACTTGCGCGAGGGAATCGTGATGTTCAACAAAGCCTTGCAACTCGATCCCAAGTTTGCCATGGCCCATGAATACCTCGGCAACACTTATGAGCAGTTGAACGACAACGATAGCCGGGAAAAGCAGCTCCACGAGGCAGCGCAACTTGCCGACGGCGTTTCGGAGCCGGAGCGAGTCAAGATTCTGGCCGACTATTACAGCGCCATCATGGATTATCAGAAAGAGTGCGGGTACGACCAACTGTTGACCCAGCTTCTGCCTCAAGATCCCGCTCCCTACATCAATCTGGGGATTTGCCGCATGAACACCTTCGACTACGTGGCAGCGATAGAGCTCACTCAGAAGGCTCTGCAGTTCGTGCCGCAGTCGCGCGTCCGCATCAATCTGGCCGACCAGCTTTTTCGCAAAGGCGATACCGCAATGGCGCTGGAGAAAGCGCAGCAGTTCAAGAGCGAGTACGCGAACGACCTCCGCGCGCAGATTGCTCTGGGGCGTATCTACCTCGGTCTGAGGCGTTTCGACGAAGCGCGGCAGACCTTCGAGCACATGGTCCAGGTGGGCGGCAACAGCGAGGTCGAAGGCCGCCTTTCTCTGGCTGATCTCGATCTTGCCACTGGACGATACCGCGAGGCGCAGCAGGAGCTGCAGGCCGGCTTGCTCGCGGCGCAAAAAGAACACAATGCATTTTTTGTTCAGAAGGCGCGCATCATGCTGGCGCTCGCGCCGGCTTCCGATGAGTCGTCGCAGGCGCGGGCCGCCGGGGCGCTTGCCAGAAGCGCGCCCTCCCGCAACTCTGCCACCGGCAACTTTCTTTTGGGCCGAGCGTATGCACGAATCGGCCAACTGCAAGCGGCCGGCACGGTTTCCCGTGCGCTGGACGCGCTCGCGACAGAACGCGACATCCCCGCGGTCCAGGCGCTTCGCTATCTGCTCGCCGCGGAGATCGCACTGGCGGAACAAAAGCCGGCGGAGGCGCTGGCAACCGCACAAAAAGCAGTCACGTACCAGAATTCTTCCCTGGCAGTGGAGACGCTGGCCCGTTGTTACCAAAGCGCAGGCAAGGACCAGGAGGCGGCGCAGCAATACGAAGCGGTACTGGCGCGCGGTAACGAGCGCATCGAGAGCTTCGACGCGCCGGCTTTTCACAACGTTGTCGAGGCCGAATACCGTCTCGCGGTCTTGGAACAAAAGCTGGGACGCGCGGAGAGTGCGCGAACTCATCTGCAGCAGTTCCTCGGCTACTGGTCGCACGCCGATCCGGACCTGCACCAGTACCAGGACGCTCAACGCCTGCTGCGAGAGTTGCCGACCGGCGCCCCGACAGCCGCAAGATAAAGGGCTGTTTCGCGGATGCCGTCGATGCCAAGGTCCTTCTCGATCTCGCTGTCCTTCAGCGCCGCGGTGCAGAACGGGGCAAGCCCCAGCCAGGTAGCCACCAGGCAAAACGTCTGGCAGAGATGTCCGGCATCGAGCAACACCACGCGATACGCGCGGGCGAAGCGGTACTTCCACATGGTGCGAGGAAATACGGCGGTCATCAGGAAGACCGCGGACGCGTCTTTCAGGAAGTCCTGGCCGGCGGAGTAGGAGGCAGCTTTCTTCTGCGCCGGGACGGAACGCAAATAGTCCAGGCGGTGACGCACCATATCATAGTGGTATAAGCCCGGCGACAGCCCCGCAACGCGCATCGCGAGCAAGTACACTTCGCCGGGATGGCGGGCGCCGCCGGAAGGGCTGGTCTTATGAAAGAGCTGCCCAAAGGGTGGCGCATCGATCCGGCCGGTGACGCCCCAGGTGTAGTAGAGCAAAGTAGAGATGGCGTCGAGGGAAATGCTTGCCCGGGAGTAGTCCCGATGCGTCTGGCGGGCCATGAGCACGCGCACGAATTCGCCGCCGCCGCCGCGCGCACGCGGGAGCGCAATATGGGGAGCGTGGGGATAGCTCTTCGCCAATGGCGGCCGAGGGGATTCGGCAACGTACCGCTCCATCAGGCGAGCGGCTTGCCTCATGGTGAGGAACGGAGTGTCCTTGGTTGCAAAATGAAAGCTGGCGTACGGCAGCCAATCCGACCATACCCGATCGAGGTCGGCATCATGCTCTGCGTCCGCCGTGCCCTTCACCACCAGAAACGAATGTTCCTGGAGCTGGCGGATGCCGGCGCGCAAACTGCCGCGGCTGAACTCAGGCATGCAGGCGAACAAATCCTCGGGAGTCTTCCATCCGTGGAAGAAGTGGAGAAGGCGGACGGCATCGGGCTCGGCGCTTGCAGAAATGCGCGTCCGGTAGTTCATCAGCACCAGCTGCTGTCCTCGCCAGGCGACCAGCAGGGTGCGCGCGCGCCGCATCAGCACGGGAAACCCTTTAGTGAGCCTTCTTGGACGAGCGCGCCCGACTACCGAAATGCCCGGCAGTCGCGCCACCGAAATGCCCACCGGTAATCCCCCCGAAATGTCCGGCCCCCTTACCCGCGTGGAAATGTCCGCCCACAATCTTTTCCAGCTTCTTAAGATTGAGTTGCAGGATCTTGTGGCCCTTCTCCATGCCGGCGAGCGCTCTTTTCGCCTCGCTGGTTCCCTGGCTAGTAGGACCCGCACTTTTTGGTTTCGCGGCCATTGCTCCTCCTTGCAGACATCCCCTCTGACTGCATTGGCTAGAGAGAAGGATGGAGGCAGCCCTTGTAGCCCCGCGCCCATTGTTTTGTCAAACCATTTCTCAGGCGGTGGCCGCAGGCACGAGCACCAATAGCTGTTCCGGGATGGCGCGCCGCTGATGGTAGTTTCTCAGCCGCACTAACAGGGATAGGTGACCTCCTGTCCCCTGGCCACCAGCAGCACGCCGACCCTGGTTCTTATCTCCTCCTGCAAGACCATGCCTGCGGTTAGATTGAGGATGTGAACGGCGCGTGGCGTTTCTTCACAGGCGATAGGCTTCAGCGTGGCGAGCGTGTCCACGATGCGCTGATCCAGTTGCTTGTCAGCTCGCAATTCGGCGACTGCTGTAGCCTCGCTCGTGCCCTGGATCCGCAGACGGTCAAAAGCAATGGCCAAGTGCAAGATGGCGGCGCCGACGCGGGTGTCTTCGGGGACGTGGTTGGCCGGCGGCGTAGCGCCGACACGCTGCTGGCCGATGGTCCAGGCAATACCCTCCAAGCGGGGAACGTTGCTGAGCAGGTCTCGGGCGAGATCGGGATGGGCGTCGAATCGTGCCCGCTCTTCCGGCGTCAGCTTCTTGCCGCCATAAGCGGCGTCGATGAGTTCGCTCTCCAGGGCCACACACCCTAACTGCGAGAGCATGGCCGCAACCTCGTACTTCCACGGCGCCTGCAGGTGCAGCTCGGCGACCATGTGCTGCACGTATTGCGCGATTCGCCTGGAGCGACCGAAGGCGGCTTCGCATGACAGTCCCCGCAGCGGCTGAAGCCGATGGCTTTAGAGACAGTCCTTAATACAGTCTTGAAGGCCTGCTCCGCCTTGGTTGCCTTCCATTCGCCGGGCCCGAGTTGGCCCTATAACTCGATCTCCATGCCTTCGGCCGCAGCCCGCACTTTGGGATAGTGGTTGCGCGCGACCTGCACGATCGAGTCTATGCAAGCGTCGTCGTGGTCGGGATCGTGGTGAAAGAGCACCAGTTCCTTGGCACCGCTCTCCATCACCACGTTAACCGCCTCGCGCCAATGGCTGTGTCCCCAGCCGCGTTTTTTGGCCGCGTACTCCTCGGGCAGGTATTGGGCGTCGTAGATGAGCACGTCGGCGCCTTCCGCCAGCTTGCGCACGTTCTTGTCGAACTGCGGAGAGCCGGGCTCGTTGTCGGTGGCGTAAACCAGGACCTTGTCGTCCGTCTGCAAGCGGAAGCCAAGGCAGCCCTGGGGATGGTTCAGCCACTTGGACTCGATGACGCAGTTATCGAAAGCGATGCGGTCTTCCCCGATGTCATAGAAGTGGCGTTTGGCGGCCATCTCCGTCATGTCCACGGGAAAGTAGGGGTCGGACATCTGGTCTTCCAGCGCGTGTTGCAGGCCGCGCGAGCGGTTCGAGGAGTGGAAGTAAAAGTAGCTGTCGCGATTTTCGTACAGCGGAGTGAAGAAGGGAATGCCTTGTATGTGGTCCCAGTGGAAGTGTGAGATGAAGACGTGGGCGGAAATGGGGCGGGACTCGAATTCACGCTGCAGGTGCTTGCCCAGATTGCGGAAGCCGGTGCCGCAGTCGAACACATAGATGTGCCCATTGACGCGCACTTCCACGCACGAGGTGTTGCCGCCGTAGCGCAGATTTTCCGCCTGAGGAGTCGGGGTGGAACCCCGCACGCCCCAGAATCTGACCAGCATCGTCATTCCTGACCCGTGAAAGTTCGCCCGGAGTGTGCTTGGCCGCGCTCGCCCATAAGGGAGGTAAGACTTACGTGGATGATCCGCAGTATATGCGAGCGCCGCACCATGTCAAAGGTTCCGGTTTGTGGGTGATTGTCCCCGGAACCGCCCCATGCCTGCAATAACCATTGGTGTACTGCACCCGCACCGATTGGCCTGAGCGAAGGGGCCGTATAATCAGCAACTCGCCATGCTACGCCCGGATTACAAAGAGTTCTCGCGCCTGGCACGGGAAGCGACGCTGATTCCGGTGACCAAATCGGTCACCGCCGATCTGCAGACCCCGGTCTCCGCTTTCCTGGCCATCGCCGGCCGGGAGCGTCGGGCCTTCCTGCTGGAATCGGTGGAAGGCGGCGAGAAGATCGGCCGTTACACCTTCCTGGGAGCGCATCCTTATATGGTGGTCACGGCGCGTGACCGGCAGATCACCATCGAGCGCGGCAGGGAGCGCAAGAAGTTTACCGGCAGCATCTTCGACGTGCTGCGCGAACTCCTGGGCGAGCACCGACCGGCGCAGGTCGAGGGACTGCCGCCGTTCACCTCCGGCGCGGTCGGTTACTTCGCTTACGACGTGGTGCGGCAGTTGGAAAAGCTGCCCTCGAAGGCGCGGGCAGACAGCCGCCAGCCGGACTGCGTGATGATGTTCTTTGACCGGCTGCTGGCCTTCGACCACCTCCGTCACCAGATTCACCTGATCGCTGCCGCCGACCTGACGCGCGAATCTCCGCGCGCCGCCTATGACCGCGCCGTGCGGGACCTCGCCACCCTCGAGAAGCGCCTGGCTGCCGGCGTGCGACCGGGCGATGTGAGGAGCTCAGTCAAATCCGGCGCGCTCAAGATCAAGCCAATCACCAGCCGGCAGCAGTTTCTGGAGAGCGTCCGCCGGGCCAAGGAGTACATCGCCGCGGGAGACATCTTTCAGGTGGTGCTCTCCGAGCGCTTCGACTTCGAGCCCGAAGCCGCGCCATTCAACATCTATCGCGCGCTTCGCACGGTGAATCCCTCGCCCTATCTTTATTTTTTGCGCATGGACGGCACCCATATTCTGGGCTCTTCGCCGGAGATGCTGGTGCGGGTCAACGGCCGCCGCCTGGAGTATCGGCCCATCGCCGGCACGCGTCCGCGGGGCGCGAACGATGCCGAGGACAATCGCTTGGAAGAGGAGTTGCGCAGCGACGAAAAAGAGCGTGCCGAGCACGTGATGCTGGTAGACCTGGGACGCAACGACGTGGGCCGCGTGAGCGAGTATGGCTCGGTGAAGGTGCGCGACCTGATGTACGTGGAGCGTTACAGCCACGTCATGCACCTGGTCTCGGCCATCGAGGGCTGCCTGCGCCCGGAACTCGGCGCGCTGGACGCCTTCGCAGCCTGCTTCCCCGCCGGCACGCTCAGCGGCGCGCCCAAAGTGCGGGCCATGGAAATCATCGAGGAGCTGGAACCCGTGCGCCGCGGCGTTTATGGCGGCTCGGTGCTCTATGCCGACTTCGCCGGCAATCTGGACTCCTGCATCGCCATTCGCACCATGGTGATGGATGGGAAACGCGCGTCCGTACAAGCGGGCGCTGGTATTGTGGCCGATTCGGATTCCGCCCGCGAACATGAGGAATGTATCAACAAAGCCAAGGCGGCGTTGAGAGCGGTAGAGATTGCAAGGAGTGGTAAGTGATAAGTGGGAAGTGGTAAGTTTTGGCCCGACGAACTCCAGCAGTCAGGAGCCGTGCAATATCGCGGAAGGCCAGGGACGGCTTTCGACGGGCGAATTCAAACAGTTTTTGGGGCACGCGAGAGGGTCGTTGCACGAGATGCAAACACAGCTCGTGATCGCAGAGAATTTGGGGTATTTGGGCAAGGCAGAAAAAGACCGATTGCTGGAGGATTCGACAGAAGTGGATCGGATGTTGAACGGGCTCATTTCATCGCTGCAAAACTGAGACTCTTTTTCACTTTCCACTTCCCACTTTCCACTATGGTTTTTGTCTTAGACAATTACGACTCCTTCACCTACAACCTGGTCCAGTATCTGGGAGAGCTGGGACAAGAAGTAGTGGTACGACGCAACGACCAAGTTTCTCTCGGTGAGATCGAATCCATGCAGCCTGCCCGCATTGTGCTCTCGCCCGGCCCCTGTACCCCGCAAGAGGCCGGCATCAGCATCGAGTTGATCCGGCATTTTGCCGGCAAGCTGCCCATTTTGGGAGTGTGCCTTGGCCACCAGGCAATCGGCGCGGCCTTTGGCGGAAACGTGATTCGCGCCAAGAACCTGATGCATGGCAAGACCAGCCAGGTAGAGCACGATGGGCGCACCATTTTCCGCGGCGTGCCCTCGCCCATCACGTGCACGCGTTATCACTCTCTGATCGTGGAAGAGGGGACTCTGCCGCCCGAACTGGAGATCACGGCACGGGCCCGCGAGCGCGACGGCTCAACCGTGATCATGGGGGTGCGCCATCGCCAGGTTCCCGTCGAGGGTGTGCAATTTCATCCGGAGAGCGTGCTGACCCAATCCGGGAAAAAGATGCTGGAGAACTTTCTCCAGCTATGACCGCTGGGCACACTGGGATTACTTTAGGACTAGCCGCAAACGTTAGTTCTTCAAAACGCTTGACAGTTTTGCCTCGTGGGGCGATTCTACACGCGCTGACTCCAAGAGAGGCGGGAGTACCATGTCCCAACCACAACAGGAAAAGAGGGCCACGCGGCGCTTCTCCCTTCGGTTGCCTGTCTCTATCCGCTTCACCAATGGTGGAGTGCAGGAGCTTTCCGCTGAGACCCGGGACGTCAGCGCCCGCGGAGTTTTCTTCTACATCGATAAGCGGCTTTCCGAAGGCTCGGCCATCGAATTCACGCTCACGCTGCCGCCGGAAATCACTTTGACCGAGAGCATCCGGGTGCGATGTAAAGGCCGCGTCGTGCGCGTGGAAGAGTCCGCCGAAGAGCGCCTGGGCGTGGGCGCCATCATCGATCAATACGATTTCGTGGCTGAGGTCTAGTTTCCCCGGGGCGCCTCCCGGATGATAAGATTCCCCTACCCGCAGCATCTGTCATGGTTCTCCGCCCGCCAGCGCGTACGCTTTTGTTGTGTCTTCCACTGTCTCTGATAGTGCTGCCGTGCCTTGCTCAGGCGCCAGTGGGAGACGTTTATTCCGCCGACGCCACCGTTAAGGGTGCAGTGGCATTGTCGGTCTCGGGCACTCGCCTGATGAGCGGCTCGTCGGTGAAGGCAGGCCAGTCGAATGCCAGTGTGCGACTGATTCGCGGGGGCGAGTTGCGCGTCTGCCAGGGCAGCAGCGTCTCGCTCACCACCTCCGCCAACGGCTCGCAGATGATGGTGGGGATGAGCACGGGAACCATCGAGGCGCATTTCCCCCTGGCCAATTCGCGTGACAGCGTCATGACCCCGGATTTTGAAATCAGGCTGAACGGTCCCGCGGTCTTCCACCTGGCGATCAGCACCGACGAGCTTGGAAATACCTGCGTGCAATCGCTGCACGGCAACACCGGCTCGGTAACGATCTCCGAGCTGATGGGCGACGGCAGTTACACGGTAATGCCGGGTGACCAGCTGATCTTCCGCGCTGGGCATGCCAGCAATCCCGGCCCGGTGGTGGCAAGTTGCGGCTGCCCACCGGACATACCTGTCGAACGCGCAGCCGCGGAGCCACCCAAGCCGAGCCTTGCACCTGCCCCTGCGCCCGCGCCTGCGCCGCTCCCGCCGGTGGCCGCGCTCATCGAATCCTCTCCCAAGAACGCTAGCGTGACGGCCCCTCCGCCGGTCGAGCAGCCGGGCAGTGTTCACGTGCAGGTGGAAGCTCCCTTCGTGTTCCGCGCGTCCGAACCCTTGCCGCCGCGCAACGCGCCCATCGATCTGGCAGAGATTCGGCTCTCCACACTCCCTGTTTTGGATTCTACCTACGTCCAGCCGGCGCCCCAGGAGGTCGCCCAGGACGCAGCTTCCCAGGGAGTCCCGAGAGCGCCAAAGAAGAAGCGGCATGGTTTGTGGGGTTTCTTTGCCTCGATTTTTAAGGGCTGAGCCGGCTTGCGATTCACGTTCCCGAGACGCTGGTTTTGCGCGATAATATGACCGACCCAGGACAAGCTCCCATCAGCCGTAGCGGCGAAGCGCACGGAGATTGAGGCCATGTATTTGGCGTTAACGTCGATTGGGTGCTCACGTCTAAAGGAAAAGAAGAGACTATGCCTGCCCCTGGCGTGAACGACTATCCGACGGGGTCTGCCCATATTCTGCCAACTTTGTTCGGCGATGGGTATGACGCCTACCCGGTGCGGCGGCAGACTTTTGTCCTGTCGTTTCTCCTGCACATTCTGGCGGCTGGGCTGATTGCCGCCTCCACCAGCTTCCTGTACAGCCATCGTCAGGAGATCAAGCAGCAGGTCACGGGAATCGTGATGGACATCAGCCCCTACGTCCTGCCGCCGTCGTCCAGCAAGGCCGGGGGCGGAGGCGGAGGCGGCGCCGGCGACAAGCTGGCCGCGTCCAAGGGCGCTCTGCCCAAACTTTCGCGCGAGCAAATCACTCCTCCGGCTGTCGTGATTACTAACCTGGCGCCCAAGCTGGCGGTTGATCCCTCGGTGGTGGTGCCACCCAATATCCCGTTGCCCCACGTCGGAGCGCTGGGGGACCCCCTCTCCTCTGTGCTAGGCCCACCTTCAAGCGGTCCCGGATCCGGTGGGGGAATCGGCAGCGGCAGCGGCGGGGGCGTGGGCTCCGGACGCGGACCAGGCGTCGGACCCGGTTGGGGTGGCGGTATCGGCGGCGGCCCCTATCGCGTAGGCGGCGGAGTCAGCGCGCCTAAGCCTCTGTTCACGCCCGATCCCGAATACTCCGAGGAAGCCCGCAAGTCCAAATATCAGGGCGTAGTGGTGCTGTGGGTAGTGATCGGGCCCGATGGGCATGCGCACGAGATTAAGATCGCACGTCCCTTGGGCATGGGGCTGGATGAAAAAGCGGTCGAAGCCGTCCGCACCTGGCGCTTCGAACCCGCTCGCATGGGCGGTCAGGCCGTCGCCGTGGCCATGAACGTCGAGGTCAGCTTCCGGCTGTACTGAGTAGCGAGTACCAAGTACCGAGTACCGAAGTCCTTCCGACGCGCCCCCCCAAAAAAATTTAAGCTGCGATTTTTTGCCTGCCCGGCGAATCCAATACGACATGTTTCGTTTGTCATCCCGATGCTCGAAGCCGCTCGGGATGACAAGCGCCAGGAGTGTTCATCTCTCATGAAGAACGCAGGAGACATCTCCGTCCCTGTCGGTGAGCGTTACTTCGAAGACTACGTTCCCGGTTCGGTTTTCGAGTACGGAAGCATTGCGCTGAGCGAGGACGAAATTGTCGAGTTCGCCAGGCGTTTCGACCCGCAATCCATTCACACCGATCCGGTGGCGGCCGCCGAGGGACCCTTCGCAGGATTGATCGCCAGCGGCTGGCACACGGCAGCGGTAATGATGCGCTTGTTCGTGGACCATTACTTGTCGCACATAGCCAGCATGGCCTCGCCCGGTATCGACGAGCTGAGGTGGATGCAGCCGGTGCGTCCAGGGGACAGGTTGTCGATTCGCGTGTCGGTTCTGGAGGCGAATCGTTCCCGTTCCAAGCCGGATCGCGGCGTGGTGCGGACCGGCGTCGAAGTGCTGAACCAGAATCAGGAGGTAGTCATGAGCCTGAAGGCAATGAATATCCTGCGTTGCCGGGACAAATCCGCCTGAAAGTTTTCTCGCTACTCGCTACTCGGTGTTAACCGACGTGCTTGGCCGCGGCGCGAGCGAAGGGCTTTACTTTCTCTTTGGCGTTATGGGCAAATTCGCTGCCCCGCTCGAACAGATCACTGCCGCGTTCAAACAGTTTGCTGCCGCGATCCATCAGCCCATCCGCCTGCTCGACGGCGTCTTCGTATTTCCGCCGCAGCAGCTTGCGCATCTGGCGGCCGGAACGGGGGGCAAACAGCAGCGCCGCCAGCGCTCCGACGCCGAGGCCGATAAATAGAAATGTGATTGCGGTGCTGGCGGTGCTGCGGTCGGATGGCTGGTAGTCTCCCTGGCGCTCGTAATCGGTCATAATGAACCCCTCCGTCGTGCATTTTACTCTGCTTGTCGACCGGCCCAACAGGTTAGAGCGAGCCGCGGGCTTCGATGTTGTCCCGCAATGAAATTAGCGGACGGTATTCGAGTTGATAAGTGATAATAGGTTGAGCGTTGGTTACGCCGCGGACGGCCGCGCGTCTAACCGCTTGGGGGATTTGGGTGTTTCAACCGCTACAGAGGAACCGGGGCATAACCTCGCGAGCGGCGTACTGCGCTTCCGTCGCGGCGCACCTGCTGGTGTTGGGCCTCTTGCTGCGGCAGCCGGCGCCGGTTTTCGTGCGGCCGGAAGCGGTGGTTGCCGGTGCTGGGGGCACATCGGTCACGGCGCTGTACTTGCCTTACGATCGCGGTGTCCACTCTGATCCAGCAACCGAGGCGCGGGTTTCTCTAGCCCACCCGATGAAATCCAAAGTTTCGCGCCGGAAGCGCATCGTCGAAAAAGCTCCGCTCAAAGCTGAGCTCAAGGCGGACAAAGACCAGCCCGGCGACACCCTCCAGACCGCGCGCGCCGGTTCCGCCTACGGATCGCTAGCCGAGGGCCCGACGGACGGCCGCGAAATCCGCCCGGCTCTGCCAGTGGCCTTCGTGAACCCGGACGTGACGCGCTCGGAGCTGCCTCCCGGAATACAGGGTGACGTGGTGGTCGAAGTGACCATCGATGCTCGCGGCAACATCGTCGCCAAACGCATCCTGCAGCGCATCGGCTACGGCATCGACGAGAAAGTACTGGCCGCTCTCGAAGGCTGGCGATTTACTCCCGCCACCCAGGACGGCGTGCCCATCCCCTCGCAGCACGACATCCACTTCCATTTCCCGAACTGAAGGGCAATCTGCAGCCAGCGAAATCTAACGTCTCGTCAACCAGAACAGGAGCGAGAAGCTGCGGCATGAATGCTGCAACCTTTAACGGTGTTACGAATCTCACCGTTATGAAGCCTGGATCTGCTTGCTGATGCAGAACGGGCTCTGGATGAACCCAAGCAGAGAGGAGACTTTTATGACAACCTATCATCACACGAGCGTACGCGGCCGAGAGCTGTTCTATCGCGAAGCCGGATCCACGGATTCTCCAAGCATCGTGCTCCTGCACGGGTTTCCCAGTTCTTCGCACATGTTTCGTGACCTAATTCCGAAATTGGCGGACCAGTTCCACGTGATTGCTCCGGACTACGTGGGCTTCGGATACAGCGACGCGCCCGATGCGAAGGACTTTGAATACACCTTCGACAACCTGGCAGCACACGTCGAGGAGTTGCTGTTCGGAAATCTGGGCTTGAAGCACTTCAGCATTTATGTGCAGGACTACGGCGCACCCATCGGATATCGGATTGCTTCCAGACATCCAGATGCTATTCAAGGCATCGTCGTTCAGAACGGCAATGCATATGTGGAGGGTATTGGCGCGGCGTTCGACCCGATAAAGCCGTTCTGGGCGAATCGCAATTCCGACACAGAGAAGCCTGTGCGCGGCCTCCTGACGAAAGAAACGACCATGTTCCAGTACACACAAGGTGTCAGAGACTCCGAGCGAATCAGCCCGGACTCCTACACGCTCGACCAACTCTTCCTCGAACGTCCGGGCAATGCCGCAATTCAGCTTGATCTTCTTTACAACTATCAGTCGAATGTCGCGCTCTATGACCGTTGGCATGAATACTTCCGCAGCCGACAGCCGAGAATGCTGATTCTCTGGGGAAAGAACGATCCGTTCTTCACCGTGGAAGGAGCCCGAGCTTACCAGCGTGATCTTCCGAAAGCGGAGATGCATCTGATCGACACCGGTCATTTCGCCCTTGAAGATTCCAGCGACTTCATCGCGGAGCACATTCGGCAATTTTTCCGCCAGCCACGCTCCATTGTGGCGGCCTAACCTGGGTTTGCAGAAAGGATTCGCGACACGATGTTTCGCGAAAACGCTACCGTAGTTGTGGTCCACGGAGCCTGGGCCGATGGCTCGAGCTGGAAGGCGGTCATCCTCCCACTTGAAAAAAAGGGCTGCGCGTAGTCGCAGCACCGATCCCTCTGACCTCACTCGGTGACGACGCTGCCGCAGTGAAACGTACCCTTGCGCGGACGAGCGGCCCGGTTGTGCTGGCGGGGCATGCCTATGGGGGCGCCGTCATCGCTGCGGCGGATGACGAGCGCGTGTAGGCCTTGGTGTATATCGCGGGGCTGGCGCCGACCGAAGGAGAAACCGTTGCTCAGGTGTTCTACCGCGACGAACGTCATCCGCAGGCTCCTCAGCTCGCTCCTGACAGCGACGGTCTTATCTGGATGCCCGAGGAAAGTTTCGGAAACGCCTTCGCGCATCATGCGACCGCGGACCAGATCGCGCTGGCGGCAGCGGTACAGAGGCCCATCGCACTGAAGTGTATCCAGGAACCGGTTCCAAGACCGGCCTGGAAGTTGAAGCCTTCCTGGTTCCTGATTGCGGAAGAAGACCGCATGATCAACCCAAAAACACAGCACTTCATGGCGCAAAGAATGGCAGCAGCTAAACGGGCGCTTCCGGTCGATCACACGCCACTGCTGAGTGCCCCAGAGGCCGCTGTGAACATCATCATGGAGGCCGCCGAAGCAGCGCTTTCTCGGGCGTTTGAACCCACCTCAAGGGAGAAAGCATCATGAACAATTCTGTCGCAATCGTTACCGGAGCGAGCCAGGGAATCGGCCGATCTACCGCGATCAGATTAGCGCGCGACTTCTCCGCAATTGTGCTGGCCGCGCGAGACGCTGACGCACTGAGAGAGGTGGGAGACGCCGTAAGAACTGCGGGAGCGGAGCCTCTTATTTGCGATCTTGATTTGAGCAAAATCGAATCTGCCGCAAACCTTGTCAAGATCACGCTTGATCGCTTCGGCAGGATCGATGCGCTGCTAAATATCGCAGGTGCAGTGCCACAAATTGATTTGTTCGAGATGACGGACGAGCAATGGCGAGCAGGTATGGAGCTGAAGCTGCACGGCGCACGGCGTGTGACGATACTTGCTTGGGAAGCACTTAAGAAGTCGAAGGGTTCAGTCGTATTTATGTCGGGCAGTGCTGCCCTCGACCCGAAGCCCGCATTCGCAGCGGTCGCCGCGACCAATGCCGCCATTACTGCGCTTGCTAAAGCCTTCGCTGAGCAAGGTATTAAAGATGGCGTGCAGGTCAACAGCATTGTGCCTGGTCCGGTCATGACTGGACGGCGGCGCTCCTTCCTGGAGAAGTGGGCGCCAACGCACAATATGAGCGTCGAACAAGCGACGGCACAATTTCCGGAAGAGGCGGGAATTAGCCGCTACGGACGTCCGGAAGAGATTGCTGACCTGCTCGCATTTATGGTGTCGCCCGCAGCAAAATGGATGACTGGTACATCCGTCCGAATGGACGGAGGTGAAATAAAGAGTATCTAGGGTCCTTGCGTATTTCCTGCGGCGTCGGATGTTCCATAGAGGCGAGTTCAGGTCAACGCCAACGCTTACAGGCCCGCATCCCCACTCCCGCAACCGCGCATCGTTTACAATCAAGAATTGCCTTGTGCCTCTGCAGAAGGCGGCAGGCGATCCCAGCAATCGCCGAACGGAGAGAATTTCGTGGCCATACCAGCGACCCAGTTGCGCCCCGGGATGATCATCAAGCACAACAACGACCTGCATTCCATCTTCAGCGTCGAGCACCGCACGCCGGGGAACCTGCGGGCCTTCATCCAGGCCAAGCTGCGCAACCTGCGTACCGGCGCGATGTATGAGCACCGCTTCCGCTCCGCCGATGCCGTGGACCGCGTCACCGTGGACGAGACCACCATGGAGTTCCTCTACAGCGACGGCGACGACTTCCACTTCATGAACACCGAGAGCTACGAGCAGACGCACATCTCGCGCGAGGTGCTGGGCGCCGCGGTGGACTACCTGACGCCCAATCTGCATCTTCAGGTCGAATTCTATGAGGGCAAGCCTATCGGCATCGAGCTGCCGGCAACGGTGGACATGGAGGTGGTCGAGACCGAGCCCGGCCTCAAGAGCGCGACCGCATCCTCGGTGCAGAAACCGGCGAAAACCGAGACCGGCCTGGTGGTGCAGGTGCCGCCCTTCATCAACCAGGGAGAAAAGATCCGCGTGGATACGGCCGAGGGCATCTACCTGGAGCGGGTGAAGTAGTCGTGAGTCGTGAGTCGTGAGTCGCGAGTCGTGAGTCATGAGCCAAGTCAAGCCGGCCTTCATGCCCGCCGCTATCTGGTGCGCGGCCGCGTGCAGGGCGTGGGTTTCCGCTTTTTTGTGGAGCGCGAGGCGCACATGCTGGGCATCGCGGGCTGGGTGCGCAACAATCCTGACGGTACGGTGGAGGTCCTGGCCATGGGCTCGCACGAGCAACTTCTGGGATTGCGCGGCCGGCTGCGGGATGGGCCGCGCGCCGCGCGCGTCGATGCCGTTGATGAATCCCCGGCCAAGCCCATCCCGGGCCTGACCGCATTCCGCATTGAAGGAGCCTGGTAGGTGCACAAAAGAACCTTCGATTGTGAGCCGTTGAAGAAACTGATCCGCGAAGTGCGCGACTTCCCGGTGCCGGGCATCTTGTTCTATGACATCACTACCCTGCTCAAGGACAAGCGCGGCTTCGCCACCCTGATCGACGCGCTTTCCGAACACTACATCGACCATGAAATCGACCAGGTCCTGGGCATGGAGGCGCGCGGCTTCATCTTCGGTCCCGCCGTTGCCTATCGTCTGAATGCGGGGTTTGTCCCCATCCGCAAGCCCAAGAAGCTGCCCGCGGCCACCGCGTCGATCTCCTATGAGCTCGAATACGGCAAGAACACGCTCGAGATCCACCGCGACGCCATCACCCGCGGCCAGCGCGTGATCATCGTCGACGACCTGCTGGCCACCGGTGGCACGGCACAAGCGACGGTGTCGCTGGCGGAGTCGCTGGGCGCGAAAGTGGTCGGCTGCGGCTTCGTGGTGGAGTTGGATTTCCTGAAAGGCCGCGAGAAGCTGGGCAAGTATGACGTGTTCTCGCTGCTCCATTATCAGAAGTGAATCCATGGGTGCCCCACCCTTGGCCGCTGTTGCCAAGGGTGGGGATTTGTGGACCTGAAGCCCTGCTTTCCGCTTATTTACAAACCCTCCACCGCTGCATATAGTAAACGCACTCAGCCCCAGAGACCCGCCGCTGCCCGCAGGTTCCGTGTCCTTCCTGAAGTTGCGGGCGCCATGGCGGTCGGGGAAAGGCGCGCGTGGACGTAACCGCTTCCAAGGCTCAACTGTCGTCACCGGAGCAGGCCCAGAAGACCATCACCCAGCTTTCGCGGCTCTTCGAAGCCACCCTGCTGCTGAATTCCACGCTCGATCTGGCGGAGCTGCTGGATCGCATCCTGCAGATTGCCTGCACCGAGTGCCGCGCCGACCGTGGCACGGTCTTTCTGGCCGACAACAAGAAACAGGAGCTGTGGTCGATTGTGGCTTCCGGCCTCGACCAGCAGGAAATCCGCGTGCCCTACGGACGCGGCGTCGCCGGGCGGGTGGCGCAGACGGGCGAAATCATCAACGTCGAAGACGCTTACACGCTGGAGTACTTCGACCGCAGCTTCGACCAGAAGTTCGGATACCGCACCCACTCCCTGCTCTGCCTGCCTATCCGCCACAAGTCGGGTGAGATCGTCGGCGTGATCCAGTTGCTGAACCAGGTGCACGGCCGCTTTACGCGCGAGGATGAAGACTTCCTGACCAAGCTCTCCGCCCACATGGCCATGGCGCTGGAGAACGCGCAACTGCATCGCGAAGTGGTGGAGAAGCAGCGCCTGGAGCGCGAAGTGGCCCTGGCGACGGAGATCCAGCGAAGCCTGCTGCCGGATGCGCCGCCGGTGGTGCCCGGATACGACATCGCCGTGGTCAACCAAATGTGCTACGACGTCGGCGGCGACTACTACGACTTCCTGAACCTGGGCCCGCAGTCGCTGCTGCTGGTGGTGGCCGATGTTGAGGGCAAAGGCATTTCGTCAGCTATGGTGATGTCGAACCTCCAAGCCACGCTGCGCGCGCTGGTCATGCACCTGCACTCGCTCGAAGTGCTTACCCTGTCGCTGAACGAGATGATGTACAACGACACTCGCAGCAAGAAGTTCCTCAGCATCTTCCTGGGCTTGATCGATACCCGGCGCAACGGCCTGCACTACATCAACGGCGGTCACGTGCCGCCGCTGCTCATCGACGGCAAAACCGGCGAGTACAAGCGGCTGGAGGAAGGCGGCACCGTCATCGGGCTGTTTCCCAGCGCGGACTACACGCGCGGCTCGGCGCGGCTCAACCCGGGCGACATCCTGGTGTGCTGCACCGATGGCATCGTGGAAGCCATGGACCCGAAGGAAGACGAGTTCGGCACAGAGCGTTTGGCTGCCAGCATCCTCAAGAACCGCCACAAGCCTTCCCAGGAGATCGTGGACGCGGTGCTGGCGGAAGTGGAAGAGTTTTCCCGCGGTGGCATTCACGTGGACGACAAAGTTCTGATGGTGCTGAAGGTCAGCGATAACGGCGGGATATCGGCGGGCAGTGCGGGGAAATAGATCCCCAACCTTCGTCCGTGTGGCGGGAACTCGATTCTCGACCGCGGATGGTTAAGAGCCGCCCAGAGCCTACGTCCACATAAAATTCATCACCGAGACCCTGCCCTTAAACGTCCAGTACTTTGGAAAGAACAAATCATAGAGCTCCAAAGACACTGACCCGGCTTTGAATTCGGTTTCATTACGGAGAGTCAGGATTATGAACACGGCTGCCAGAGAAAGGATGACATTCCTCAACTTTGCCTCACGAAAGCTGCTCATCCTGTCGTGCTTTAGGTCGGTAAACGCTTTCCACCACGGAGAGCCGCTCCCAGTGGCCCATTCTTTGAAAGGCGTAACGAGATAACCCGAGACTTTGTCGGGTAGATAATGCATAGGGTTTGAGTAGAAGGCGTCCTCATACGGGTTCAAGTTAACTTCCTTTGTTGAGAGGACGAAGTCGCCTTCCAGCAATTCTCGATAGTCCCCAAAATTGAACTCCGCGCTGCCGCTCACCTTCTTCTTGAAGTCAACAACCAGAGACTCCTGCTTGAAAGTACATCCTGCTCGTGACTTTTCTCGAATGAAAGTCTGACACAACGAGTCGAAGAAGGAACACGCGTCAATCAGCAAGCTCTCGACGATCACGGAGTACGTGTCGAAATTCCTTTCGTGGCACGACACATAACGGAGGATGTCGAACATGCGGCGCTGAAGCTCGACGTAATACGGAATGTCCAACAAGAGTTTCAGTAAAGCACCTTCGAGGCGGTTAATCTAATCGTGTTGCTGCGGCGTTTGCAAATGCCAGATGGGACACCCGAAACGCCGTATCTTAAGATTCAGTGACTACCAGTGCGCTGTTCTTCGGCAAGTAACTCTTCCTGCGGAACCAATCCTCCATCGCGCTCTTGAGTTCGGGGAGGGGCACGCGAGTTCCGATCTCGATCAGCCCGTCGGCCACCGGCAGCGTGTCGTCGAACATCTGCGCGTTGGTGAAGTTGCGCATGGAGAAGCTGTCCAGCCATTTCAGCGGCGCGGGATGGCGCTGGCCGTCAGTTTCGTATTCGACGCGAATTTTGCGGGCGAACATGTCTTTCGAATGCGACGTGGCTTCAGCTGCGCCGCTAAAGAGAAAAAACTTCTTCTTCGTGACAGATCAAGTGTCAGGGCACGACTTTTAGTCGTGCCGTAAACATGCGAAGAAAACTTGGGCTTCAGCCCCTGCAGGTGCGATGCGCGGGGGCTGAAGCCCGTGGCAATGGAAGCGCGTGGCGGCACGACTGAAGTCGTGCCCTGACACGAACCGCTTCACGAAAGACTTTTCTGAGCAGCCGTTTAAGGCGTGCCCTTTCACGAGACCTCAGAACAGTGCTACTTCTTTGCCGCCTTCAGCCGCTGCTCGAGCTTGTCCACTTCGTCACGCAGGCCTTGGGGCAGGTGCGAGCCGAAGCGCGCGAAGTGCTCGCGGATGAGCGGAACTTCCGCCAACCAGCCGTCCACATCAACGCTCAGCAGTTTGGCCAGATTGGCCGCGGATATGTCCAAGCCGCGAACATCGAGGTCAGCCGGCTGGGGCAGGCGGCCGATGGGCGTATCCACCGCTTTGGCCGTGCCGTTGCAGCGCTCGAACGCCCACTTCAGCACGCGGCTGTTCTCGCCGTAGCCCGGCCAGAGGAATCCGCCTTTGTCGTCCTGACGGAACCAGTTGACGTAGAAAATCTTGGGCAGCTTGGCGCCGGCTCGGGAGCCGATCTTGAGATAGTGCGCGAAGTAATCGCCCATGTTATAGCCGCAGAACGGCAGCATGGCCATGGGATCGCGGCGGAGTTGTCCGACCTTGCCGGTGGTTGCTGCGGTGGTTTCGCTGCTGGCGGTCGCGCCCAGGAACGTTCCGTGCTGCCAGTCGAAGGACTCTGTGACCAGCGGGACGATGCTGCCGCGGCGTCCGCCGAACAGGATGGCGTCGATCGGCACGCCCTTGGGGTCTTCCCACTCGGGCGCGATCACCGGGCACTGCCGCGCCGGCGCGGTGAAGCGCGCGTTGGGATGCGCGGCTTTGCGGCCACTGGCCGGCGTCCAGGTGCGACGCAGCCAGTCGGACAGCTCAGCGGGCTTGGTGTCGGTCATGCCTTCCCACCACACGTCGCCGTCGGGCGTGAGCGCGCAGTTGGTGAAGATCGAATTGCGCGTCACGCTCAGCATGGCGTTGGCATTCGACTTCATGCTGGTGCCGGGCGCCACGCCGAAGAAGCCGGCTTCCGGATTGATGGCATAGAGCCGTCCGTCGGCGCCGAACTTCATCCACGCGATGTCGTCGCCGATGGTCTGCACCTTCCATCCGGGCACGGTGGGGATGAGCATGGCGAGATTGGTCTTCCCGCAGGCCGAAGGAAAGGCGCCGGTGACGTACTTCACTTGGCCGTCCGGGCTGATGAGCTTGAGGATGAGCATGTGCTCGGCCATCCAGCCTTCGTCGCGTGCCTGCACTGAAGCGATGCGCAGCGCATGGCACTTCTTGCCGAGCAGCGCGTTGCCGCCGTAGCCGGAGCCGAACGACATGATCTCGCGCGTGTCCGGGAAGTGGCAGATGTACTTTTCGCTGGGGTTGTTGGGCCAGGGGGTGTCCTGATCGGAAGGCCCCAGAGGCAGCCCGACCGAGTGCAGCCCCTTGACGAACTCGCCGTCCTCGCCCAGAACGTCCAGGACCTTGGTGCCTACCCGGGCCATGATGTGCATGTTGGCGACCACGTAGGGAGAGTCGGTTATTTCGACGCCGATGTTGGCGATGGGGGACCCGATCGGCCCCATGCTGTAAGGGATCACGTAGAGCGTGCGCCCAGCCATGCAGCCGGCAAAGAGCTTATTGAGCATGCCCTTCATTTCTGCTGGGTCACGCCAGTTGTTGGTGGGGCCGGCGTCTTCCTGCTTGCGCGAGCAGATGAAGGTGCGGTCCTCTACGCGCGCCACGTCGGCCGGAGTGGAGCGCACAAAGATGCTGTGCGGACGCTTCTCCGGATTCATGATGATGGCGGTGCCGGCCTGCACCATCAGCCGCAGCATCTCGTCATATTCCGCGGCAGAGCCGTCGCACCAGTGCACGCGCTCCGGCTGCGTGAGGTGGGCGATTTCATCGACCCACTGCGCCAGCCTGCGGTGTTGGATCCCGCTCTCCGTATGGATTTCTTGGATTGTTGTAGCCATGATTGCCTCTTCTTTTAAGGCCCCGTGGGGGCCGATATGTATGCGGACGGGGGACTGGAAACTCTCTATTGTGCACCCGCTGGGGAACAAATCCAAGGAATCTCTGCGGTTTCTTACCGCCGGGTCCGCCGACAGGAATGGCCGGTGAAACGGGTGTGCTTGGTTTCATGCCTGACCAATGGCCGGGCATTATGTCGGAGGCGGCCGCGAACTCCTGTTTGACGGCATCGAGATGGGCCAGAGTCTCCTCCACCCCGAGAGGGTGGATCTCCCGACCAGCCTCCATTCCTTTTTCCAGGGCTTGCTTCAGATAGTGTCCGGCAACCTGCACAGCCAAAGGATCGGTGAGGTCCTTGCCGGTGCGCTTTTTGTACTCCACCCAGGCGGGATGCGGGAGCGCGATCCACACCGGCTGGCCATCCACCAGGAACTTGATGTCAACGGCGTCAGCGTGCCGGGTAGAGATCGCGACAACC
This sequence comes from uncultured Acidobacteriota bacterium, assembly GCA_963733935.1. Lineage (GTDB taxonomy): Bacteria > Acidobacteriota > Terriglobia > Terriglobales > Acidobacteriaceae > JAHFUA01. The sequence goes on along the minus strand of CAVTEQ010000006.1, from coordinate 372,226 downwards.
AGCGCCTGATAGATGCAATGAACCTTCTTCCGGGACCAGCGCTCGTCGGCGTAGAAATCGTCGTACATGGCCTGCGTTGAGGATAAAGGATGACTTCCCGCCACGGCAAATGCGGCGTCATGTAGATTGCCGTCAGTCTGTCCCTACGCTTGAAGGGGCTCAGATCTTTTCTATTGCTCGATCCCGGGGCCAATCCCAATCACCGCTACGCGCGCGCAGACCCGTGGTTCTGCCCTGCATCGGACCGCCCACTGTCTGGGGCGAAGTCGAGTCGATCACTCGTCGAGCAAATTGCCCAGGGGGCCAAGCTCAAGGTTGAGGTCTTCCGGTTTGAGCCCGAAGGCATCAGCCAGCTCATGGGCTTTCTGCTCCAGCCCTTATAATCAACCGGGGCCGCAAGGCCAAGTTCGCGATGAAAGCTCCCGCCTACCATCTTCTAGGTCGAAATCTGGCGCGCCTCGCGCCCAGGAGCGGACTGGGACGCTTCACGCTTTATCTGCTGCTGGTGGACCTATTCATCTACGGCCTCAACCGGGTGCTCCAGGGTGGGCGCGGCGGCGGAGCGCTGGACGTTTGGGTCGTACTGCTTACCATCGTCCTAGCGGTGCTGGGATTCATCCTCGGCTTGCGCTGGTTCCGGCGGCGCTTCATGTGGCGGCTGCGCAACCGCCTGATCGTTACTTACGTTTTCATTGGGGTCATTCCGCTGGTGCTGGTGCTGATGATGGCTCTCATCGCCGGCTACCTGTTTGCCGGCCAGTTCGCCACCTTTCTGGCCAGTTCCGACCTGAACGCCGAGCTGCGCGCGCTGGAGGCGGCGAACTCCGCCATGGCGACGGAGCTGGCTACGGTGGCGCGGGTGCGCGGCGTCCCCACGAGCAAGGACCTGCTTGCCTCGCAGGAGTTCCGTCCGGACGAGCACCTGAAGACCGCCGAGGTGGTCGCCTGGTATGGCGGAAGGCAGATCGAGCTCTATGCGCCGGGCGGGCAGCAACAGGTCGGCAAACTTCCGGAGTGGATCAAGGGCAAGGGCAATTTCCAGGGCATCGTCCGCGACCAGACCGGGCTCCACCTGCGGGCGTTACACGCGGTTGCCGCCGGCAGCTCGAATCTAGGCGTGCTCTCCAGCATGCCCGTGGACAGCGGGCTCGTGGGGCGGATCGCCGACGGCATCGGCGAGGTGACCATCTATCCCAGCACCGTCATCCACTCGCGTTTGGTCCAGGGCGGCGCCGGGAGCGAGGACTCTGATGCCACGAGCGAGGGAAAACCCGAGTCACGGCTGCGCAGCATTTCGGGAGGCTCTCTGCCGCCGCAGAGCCGGCGTTTCGACCGTGAAGTTACCTTTTTCGCCCCGTTGCCAATTGTTGATTGGAATACGGGCCGAGCGGCGCGCATCGCCTTGCGCGCCACCACCCGGCCGTCGCTTCTCTATGCGCGGCTCTTCCAGACCATGGTGGAGTTCGGGGGCGCGATCTGGACTCTGCTCATCGCGCTGCTCATCGTGTTCGCATCCATCGAACTGATCGCGTTGATGGTTGGCGTAGGACTCACTCGCACCATGACCCGGTCGGTTGCCGAACTCTATGGCGCCACGCAACACATCAACCGCGGTGACCTGAAACACCGCATCGAGGTCACGGCACAGGATCAGCTCGCGGCGCTCGAGAGCTCGTTCAACTCCATGAGCGAATCGCTGGAGAAGTTGATTGCGGAACAGAAGGAGAAGCAGCGCCTGGAGAACGAACTGGCCATCGCCCAGGAAGTGCAATCGCAGTTGTTCCCGCACGCGATCTCGGACCTGGAATCGCTCGAAGTGCACGGCGTGTGCCGTCCGGCACGTACGGTCAGCGGCGATTACTACGACTTCCTGCCCTATGGCCCCGAGCGCATGGGCATCGCTGTGGGCGACATCAGCGGCAAAGGGATCTCGGCCGCGCTGCTGATGGCCACCATCCACTCTGCCGTCCGGGCTTACGAGTTCGGACGCATGCCGGCCTTGACCGCACGGCTGGTGATCGCAGGGGGCAATCCCGGCGTATTCGAAGCGCCTCCCGTAAGTGATGACGAGTTCTCCCCCGCGCAGGTGCTGAGCCTGCTTAATCGCCAGTTGTATCGCAGCACTCCGGCGGAAAAGTATGCAACCCTCTTCCTGAGCGTCTACGACGGCCGCTCGCGCAGGTTCACTTACGCTAACGCCGGGCACCTGCCACCCATCATTCTGGGACACGACGGCTCGCTCCGGCGGCTGGACACACCCGGGCTGGTCGTCGGGCTGTTCGATGACCAGGGCTACGAGGAGCGCACCATCGATCTGCGCCCCGGCGACGTCTTCCTGGCCTTTAGCGATGGGGTCACGGAGCCGGAGAACGAGTTCGGCGAATTCGGCGAAGAAAGGCTGGTCGAGATCGTACGCGACCATCGCCACCTGCCGCTGGCCCGCATCTCGGAACTGGTTACCTCGGCGGTGAGCGACTGGATTGGCGCCAACGAGCAGCCGGATGACATCACCATAGTGCTGGCGCGGGCACGGTAGAATGCCGATGACCAAGAAGGCGGAGCAGGATTAGTGAATGCGGATAAGCGCGGCCAGCCCGTTCTGGAAGCTCGCACAGTTCGCGCTTCACTCGCTAGCAGCCACTCTGGGTACGATGATTTGGGCGTCTACGTTGATTTACGTCTTGCGTCGCACTCTTGCAGAGATAGGCCTTGCAGCCGAGAGCCATGCAGCGCAGCGGTTGCTGTACGGACAATATTTTCCAGCCCAAATCGCTGTAGCTCTCATCGCAGGTTATCTGGCGATGCACCGTTACAAGCATGCCGCGATACTATGGACATGGGTTCCACCGGCAGTTGTTTTGTGTATCGTAATCGCCTCAATCGGGAACCATAGCGTCTTGGACGGTTCTTGGTCATGGAGATTCAAGCACTTTTTCGGGACTTCCTGCTCACCACCAACCTGTTGGGATCAGGTTGCATATACCGCAAACTTCTACTCTGGTGCCGCTTGTGCGATTGGCGGCCTGTTCGAGTCGGTCGGCGTGTTTCGGTTCGACGCAAATCCCCGGTAGAAACTGGGGATACAGTCTTCGCTACTCCTTCGGCATTCCGCTCGGCGCCTGCAGGCTCGGCATCGCCTGCGAGTGCATCAACTGATTGAGAGCGGGCAGATCCTTGTTGAGGATCTCCTGCCATTGCGCGAGTTGGGCCTCGAGCCGGTGGTTGATCAGCTCGAAGACCTGATACATCTGCGCAGTAGGAGCGGAGTCGGTGGCGTCCTCGGAGTGGCTGAGCGAATCCAGGGCTTCGTTCAGCTTGTTGGGAAAACTCAGATTGCCTTCCGTACTCTTCATCTTCACCTGGATCAGCTCCTCCTCGACCGGCGTCATCTTCTGGTCGAGCTGTTTCGCGGCGGCGACGACCGGCTGGGCTTGCGGGCTGTCGCCGGCCCATTTGCGCAGCGTCTCCAGATTGCTGCGCAGCTCGCGGATCTGATTGACGGCGAGGTGCAGGCGGTTGTTGGCCTCGCGGATCTTCATGCTGAGGTCGAATTCTTTTTGCAGGTCGGCGGCGGAGACGCCTGTGACTCGCGGGTCGGGACGCAGCTCAAGGGGTTGCGTCTGGCTTTGCCCGTCAGCCGTTAGTTTGACCTGATAGGTTCCGGGAACTGCGAGCGGGCCCTGCGGTCCATTACCGCTATAGAACGCATTGGGAATCTTGACCGGAGGCTCATAGCGAAGATTCCAGGGGAAGCGGTTCATGCCGGCCTCGGCGGGGATGACTTCCTTCGGCTTCTCCTGGTCCGGCCACTCCGGCGGCTGCTCGGCAATATTTTTCTCTTTGCTGGAAAGGTGGCGCACCACTTTGCCCTGACTGTCGAGAATATCGAGCGTCACTTCGCCCGACGGTTTGGACTTGAAGTAATAGTCGATGAGTGCGCCGGGCGGAGGGTTCTGCCCGACGGGCCGCCGCCGGTCGACTTGTTCCGGATAGTGCAGGCGGATTGCCGGTTGCGGCTTATAGAGGTGCATAGCGGCCGGCGCGAGCTGCGGATTGAGTTCGCGCAGCGGCGTGAGGTCGTCAAGCACCCAGAAGGAACGGCCGTTGGTGGCGACTGCCAGATCGTTATCGTGAACCACGAGGTCGGTGACCGGCGTGACCGGCAGATTTAACTGCAGCGACTGCCAGTGCCCGCCATCGTCGAAAGATACGAACACGCCGCGCTCGGTCCCGGCATACAACATGCCCTTGCGCTCGCGGTCCTCGCGAACCGCGCGGGCGAAGTAATTTTCAGCGATGCCGGTCGTGATCGCCGTCCACGTCTTGCCGTAGTCGTGAGTCTTGAGAAGGTAAGGACGGAAGTCGTCGAGCTTGTGGCGGTCGACGGCGACGTAGGCCGTGCCGGCATCGAACGGCGAGGCCTCGATGAGGCTGATCATGCTCCATTCCGGCAGGCTCTTGGGCGTGACGTTCGCCCAGTTCTTACCGCCATCGCGGGAGAGTTGGATCAGGCCATCGTCGGTGCCGACCCAGAGCTGGTCCTTCTGTTTTGGCGACTCGGCGACGGCAAAGATGGTGTCGTAATACTCCACGCTGGTGATGTCGAGGGTGATCGCGCCGCCCGAGGGTTCCTGCTTGGTTTTGTCATTGCGGGTAAGGTCGGGGCTGATCGCCTCCCAGCTCATGCCCCGGTCGCGACTGCGAAACAGGCGGTTATTGGCGGAGTAAATGGTGCTGGGGTCGTTGGGCGAGATCATCAGCGGCGAAGTCCAGTTGAAGCGGTACTCCAGGTCCTTGGCGCCGTGCCCGGAAACGTCCAGCGGCCAGACGGAGACATCCTGGTCCTGTTGTGTGCGTTTATCGTGACGGAAGATCGATCCTTCGTTTCCGCCGTAAATGATGTTGGAGTCACGGGGATCGGGCGCGATGAAGCCAGTCTCGCCGCCGTAGTCGAACCAATTCCAGCGGCCAATCACGCCGGAGTCGTCGTAGGTGGCGATGGCGACGCTGCTGTTGTCCTGCTGCGTGCCGTAGAGATAGTAGGGCCACTGATGATCGTCGATGATGTGGTAGAACTGAGCCGTGGGCTGATTGTCTTGCGTAGTCCAGGTGCGGCCGCCGTCCAGGCTGATGTCCACTCCGCCATCATTGCTGTTGATGAGGCGGTCGGGGTCGGTGGGATCGATCCACAGCCCATGGTGATCGCCGTGCGGCGCGGGCATCAGGTTGAAAGTCTTGCCTCCATCGGTGGATTTAAACGCGCCTGTGTTAAGCACGTAAACCGTATCCACGCTTTTGGGGTCGGCGAAGATGTGCGTGAAGTACCAGGCGCGCTGGCGAAACCGCCCATCGTCATTAATGCGCTCCCAGGTGTCACCGCCGTTGTCGGAGCGATAGAGTCCGCCCTCCTTGGCCTCGATCAGAGCGTACACCCGGTTGGAGTCACCCCCAGATACCGACACTCCAATTCGGCCTAATATCCCCTCCGGCATGCCGTGGCCCTCCAGGCGCTTCCAGGTGCCGCCGCCGTCGGTGGATTTGTAGAGACCGCTGCCGGGGCCGCCGCTGCTCAGACTCCATGGCGTACGCTGCACCTGCCAGAGGGAAGCGTAGAGGACGTTGGAATTGCGTGGGTCGAAGACCACATCGATTCCGCCGGTGTGGTCGTCTTTATACAAAACTTTTTGCCAGGTCCTGCCGCCGTCCGTAGTGCGGAAGATGCCACGCTCGGCATTGGGTCCATAGGCATGTCCGAGAGCCGCCACAAAAGCAATGTCAGGATTCTTAGGATGAATAATGACGGCGCCGATATGGCGCGTGTCGCGCAGCCCGACGTTCTTCCACGTCTTGCCGCGATCCGTGGACTTGTACACACCGTCGCCGTACGAAATGTTGCCCCGGATGCAGGCTTCGCCAGTGCCGACATAGATCACGTTGTGATCGGACTCCGCGACGGCAATCGCGCCGATGGATGAAATCGATTCCTGGTCGAAAAGCGGCGTCCACTTGGCGCCGCCGTCGGTGCTTCTCCACACTCCGCCTGCCACCGCCCCAAAGTAGAAGACGCTGGGCTCGCCGCGCACGCCGGTCACGGCCAGCACGCGGCCGCCGCGAAAAGGACCGATCAAACGCCACTTCATGTCCTTAAATAAATTCTGGTCGTACGTTGCGGTTTGCGCCTGGGCGTATCCGGGGACTGTTGCAACGGTCAAGCCAGCCAGCAACACGATCAGGACAGGAAGCGTTTTCAAACTCATGTAGAGCCCTCCGGAACCGCCTGACAAAGGCAGAAATCGTACCACGAGATAGACGGGAGTTTTTGGCGACCCGATTCGCAGCTATGATTGGGAGGAATCAAGCATCTAATCGGATACCGATGAACGTCCGTTGCCTACCACCGCTGCGAGCTTTCGTTGTCTTGCTGTTTTCGCTCGCGTCTGCCCTGCCCGCCTCCGCGCAGACGCAGGCGCCCGCGAGTTCCTGGAAGCCGGATATTGTGCTCTCCGAGCCGGACGCCTTTACCTTTGTCGGCTATGGTGACATCCGCTTCACTGATCCGGCGGATGCCGCGCATTCCAATGCTGCCGTGCGGCGGGCGGAGATCGCCCGCATCGTGCAGGAAAAGCCGGCGTTCGTCGCCATCAGCGGCGATCTGGTGCTCAGCGGAGACAACGCGCAGGACTGGAAAGTGTTCGATACGGAAACCGCCCCGCTCAAGCAGGCAGGCATTGAAGTGCTTCCCGCTTTGGGCAATCATGATGTGCACGGGGTGGAAGAGCGGGCGCTGGCGAACTATTTCAAGCGCTTCCCGCGATTGCAGGAAAAGCGATGGTACTCAGTGCGGGCCAGGAACCTGCTGATGTTCATGCTGGACAGTACCTCGCCGAACAGCCCGGGCAGCCGGCAGTGGCAATGGCTGGAAGCCGGCCTGGACTCGCTGCCGCCGGACGTTGATTTTGTCCTGCTGGTGCTGCATCACCCTCCGCTCACGCACTCCCAAGACAGCGCGGTCGGCGGTGGCCACTCGGCGCGCGTTCCGGAGCAGCAGCTTGCCTCCATGTTGGAACGCCGCCAGCAGAGCCTTCGGGCGCGGATCATCGTGATGGCCGGCCACGTGCACAACTATGAGCGCTACGAGCACGGCGGAGTCACCTACCTGGTGAGCGGAGGCGGAGGAGCAACTCCCTACATGGTTTCGCGGTCCGGCGGCGATTTCTACCGCGATCCCGGGCCCACCTATCACATCTGCACCTTTTCCGTGCAGCACGACGAGCTGCGCTTCCAGATGCTGAAGCTGACCTTCGATGGCGCGCAAGCACAGTGGACGGTGAAGGATTCCTTCGTGTCGCGGGCGGCCGCGGCGCGCCGGACCCGCCCCGGGCACTGACGCCGATGCCGTCGCCCAGCTGTTTACTCTGTTGGTACAAACGCCAGACCGTCTCGGTGCGTAATCCGCCCCAGCCTTGAGTCCCAAAGCCGTATGGTCTTTTCTGGTCGGGCATCGAACCGTATTGACACTCGGAGAAGCAATGCTATAGTCGGCTTAACGAGGCCTTTCAAAGATGAAGAATATTTACGACGTCATGCGGCAGAAGGAACTGGAGATCGAGCGCCTGAAGAAAGAGATCGAGGCTCTGCGTGTGGTCGCTCCCATGCTGGAAGATAAGGAGCCAACGATAGCTGCTTCCTCGCCGGGCAAGCCTTATTCTTCCGCCCAGCAGGGCAACGAACCGGTGATTGCTGCTGATACCGGCAAGGCGGCGCGAGTTTGGCCGTAGCCTGAGCGCTTAGCGGGATTCCCCGCAGGACTCCGGGTCTCCGAAGCAGGATATCTGGAGTGGTCGGGATCTTGCTAAAGACTGCGGTTTGTCCCCGCTCGTCGCTCGGCGGGCCGGGGAAGGCGGCTATTTCCCAACAGCACGGGGTCGTGCGGCGCGTTTGGGGCCCGTGTGTCATGTCCGAAACCAACTTCAATCACGGCCCCAGAAGTGACGGTGCTTTCGCGGGTCCGCTGGACCAGGAGACCTTCCGGGCGCTGCTCTTCAATTCTTTTCTGCATCAACAGAACCGTTTACGCTCCCGTCGGCAGGAAGCGGAGCAACTGCTGGCGGCTATCGCCGCGGCGCGCCGCGGCGTTAGCGAGGCGGCGGACCTGCGAGCGGCGCTGAACGTGATAGCCATGAGCGCCATCGAGATCACCGGATCCACCGGCGCTGCCCTCGCCATAAGCGCCGGCGGAGAAATGACCTGCTGGGCGATGAGCGGGCCCACGGCGCCTCCGCTGGGCGCGCCCGTCCCGCCTGACTCGGGGCTCGCGGGAGAATGCCTGCGCACGCACCGCATCGTGCGCTGCAACGATACCTCCAGCGATCCCCGCGTCAATCGCGAAGCCTGCGAGCGGCTGGGGGGTGTAGCGTCCATGCTGCTGGTGCCGCTTCTCCGGCGCAACAACGTTCTCGGCGTGCTGGTAGCGTTCTCGATCCGGCCGCACACCTTCGACCAGATCGATGAACACGTGTTGGAACTGCTGGCGGGGATCGCCGGCGCCGCCATGTCCGATTTCGCAGCGAGCGACGCCGCGCCCCGCGCCTCGTCGCGCAGTCTCCCGGCCAATGTTCGCACTGCTCCTCCCCAGATTTCTCCAGTGTGACCGGCACTTCAATCGCTGCCCATATAGGCACCTAGCGAAGTCAGCTTTCCCCTCTAAGTTGAGCATTGCGGGCCGCTTGGAGATAAAATGAGGACATTGATGAGGCGCCATTTACAGTGGTGGCTGATGGTTTGCGCAGTCGTATCGCTGGCCTTGGCGGCGGCCCAGACCAAGCCCACGCCTAACTTCTCCGGCTACTGGAAGCTGGACCAGGAGAAGAGCGACTTCGGCGGTGTGCCCCCGCCGGACTCCGCCGGCTACGTGATTCGCCACATCGGCGCCAAACTCGCCTTTGATTACACCCAGGAGTCGCATACTTCACGGGTCGAGATCCCGACCGACGGCCAGGAGCACATGACAGATTCCAATGAGGAAGCGGAGGTCTGGACGCGCGCCTTCTGGGACGGTCCAGTACTGGTCTTCGAAGCCCGGCAAAAAGCGCGTCCTGCCCATCCCGCTTCCGGCATCAAGTGGACAAGCCGCTGGACGCTCTCGCCTGACGGCCAAATCCTCACCATCGACCGCCGCATCACGGCGCCGCAGGGCGAGCTCCACCAGGTTCTGGTCTTCAACCGCGAAGCCAAAGAAACCAGCAAGAACACTGGCGGCGGCCGTTAGGGCTGTTCCACGGCAACGCTCGCGGCAGGAAGCGTGAACAGGAAAGTGGAACCGTGCCCCAGAGCGCTTTCGGCGCGGATGGTCCCGCCGTGGGCGCGCACAATGTGCTTGGCGATGGCCAGCCCCAGCCCGGTGCCACCCGATTCTCGCGAGCGCGCCTTGTCCACGCGGTAGAAGCGCTCGAATAGCCGCGGCAGGTGTTCGGAGGCAATGCCCGGCCCGAAGTCGCGCACGTAGAACTCCACCGTCGGACCGGCCGGACGCGCTCCCAGAACGATCTTGCCGCCGGAGTTGGCATATTTCAGCGCATTGTCGATCAGGTTGGCGAGCACCTGGTGGACGGCGTCGGTATCGGCCTCCACTGCGCTTGTGGCGGGTGCCTCGACCAAGAGTTCCACGCGCTGCGCCCGGGCGATCTCGCGGAAGCTCTTGGCCGCCTCTTCCAGCATCTCCGACGGGGCCACTGCCCGGAAGCGAAAAGCCACTTCTCCCGACTCCACCTGCGCCAGGCGCAGCAGGTCCTCGCTCAGGCTGGCCATGCGCACGGCATTCTTGCGGATAATCTCCAGGAACTCGCGCTCCGGGCCCTGGCCCTGGGCCGATTCCAGCAAGGTCTCGGCGTAGCCCTGGATGGAAGTCAGCGGCGTGCGCAGCTCGTGCGAAACGTTGGCCACGAAATCGCGCCGTGTCTTCTCCACCCGCTCGATCTCGGTAACGTCGTGCAGCACGGCAACGGCGCCGGCGCCCGGCATGGGGGCGGCGGTTACCTCGTAGGAGTGGCCGGGAAGAATCGAGGTGGCGCGCGTGGTGCGCACCTCGGTGCTCTGGATGGCTTCGGTGATCGCTCCCAGCACGTTGGGATCGCGCACCGTCTCGACCAGCGGCGCCCGCAGCCGCACCCCGGAGGGGGTGAGCCGGGCCATGACGCGGTTGGCCCATTGCACTCTGCCGTCAGCGGAGACGGCGATCACAGCTTCCTGCATGCTGTTGAGCACGGTCTCCAGTTGCCGTTGCCCGGTGCGAACGTCCTGGAAGCTGTGTTCGAGCTGGTGGGCGGTGGCGTCCAGCGCCATGGCCACCTGGCCGATTTCGTCGGACGAGTCGTCGGCGATGCGGGCAGAGAGGTCGCCATCCGCAATCCGCGCCGCAAAGTCCACAATCCGCCGCAACCGGCGCTCCACCGACCGGGCCGCGATCAGGGCCAGTGCTGCCGCCACCAGCGCAGTCAGCCCTGAGGTCCACCACAGAGTGTGACGCACGGCTCTAACCGTCTCGTGGCTCTCGTCTTGTAGCGAGACCGATATGGAGTGGGTGACGGTGATGTCGAGAATGGCGGTGATGGAGGCGATTACCACCAGAAACACCAGCAGCAGCTTGAAAAAGACGCGTCTTCTCACTTGGGCGACTCGAAGCGGTAGCCGGTGCCGCGCACGGTCCGCAGGTAGCGCGGGTTCTCGGCGTCGGGCTCGATCTTCTCGCGGATGCGGCGGACGTACACGTCCACCGAGCGCGGGGTCACGTAGGCGGTGTCGCGCCAGACCGCGTCCAGCAACTGGTCCCGGGTGTAGACCCGGCCCACATGGCGCGCCAGGTAATCCAGCAGGCGGAATTCGGTGGCGGTGGTGGACACGGTTTCGCCGCGCACCGTAAGCGTCATGGCGCCGCTGTCGATTTCGATTTCGCCAATCTTCAGCTTCGAAGGGCTCAGCGGCTTTTCGAAGCGCCGCAGCACGGCACGGGTCCGCGCCACTAATTCCCGTGGACTGAAGGGCTTGGTGATGTAATCGTCGGCGCCCAGGTCGAGCCCGAGCACACGGTCCGGCTCTCCCGTTTTTGCGGTCAGGAAGATGACCGGGGTCATACCTAGAACCGGCATCTGGCGGATGCGCCGGCAGAGATCGAGACCGTCCCCGCCCGGCACCATGATGTCGAGCAGAAACAACGAGGGATGCTCCCGCTCCGCTTCGCTGAGCACCCCCGCGGCGCCAGCGAACGCTCGCACGGCATAGCCGGCGGCCTCCAGATGGTGCCGCACCAGGCGGCTGATGTCGCCATCATCCTCAACCAGAAAGATCAGCGGCTTCACGCCGGTATTGTACCGGGCGCGGACGAATCCCGTGTGACTGCCCCGTGAACGGGGAAGGGCAGCGCTGCCAGCGACACGCGCGGTGATATAATCGCCAACCTTCAGCCAGCGACCCGGCTTACCATTCCGGGCCGGAGGATTCCATGGCAGCAAATCCTGCTGTACCCACGCCCGAACTGACCTTGCAGACGGAGAAGACGCCCACGGCCACGATTGTCCACTGTTCCGGAAAGATCAATTCCGCGACCGCCGGACAGCTCAGTTCGACCGCCCGCAACCTTATGCTCGAGAGTAAAGCGCTGGTCCTCGACCTGACCAATGTCAGCTACATGGACAGCTCAGGCCTGGGCTCGATCATGGGCATTTACGTTTCGGCCAAGCGCTGCAATTGCAAACTAAGGCTCATCAATCTGAGTCAGCGCGTGAAAGAACTGTTCAGCATTACGCGGCTGGCGCCCTTGTTCGAAGGCCACGATGACCTGCTGGGGTTGACCCCGGATTAAGGAGGGAAAATCCTCGGCTGGAGTTTGTCTGGTGCGGGGAACCGGTGCCTATCGTGGGGATGTGCTGAGGCCCCCCCAAACCGCGTACAGGCAAAGAAGCAGGCACGCCGCCAGCATAACTACGATCATGGACCTTCCGAGCGTCGACCACCACGACTGTCGGCGCCAGAACTTCTTGCGACGGCGGATGCGAACGTGATGCTGATGATGAGTGTGTGCTGTGGGAACTGCCGGTTGTGGCCCAGCCAATCTACCCTCCCCTGGGACCAGGACAGCGCCTCACCTGGTTGTTCCTGGAATCCTTCCGCCATTTTGCGATGAGGCAGCCGGAAATCGCAACCGCAAATCGCAAGCGCCTAGTTACAAAGCGGGCCCACATAATCCGATCTCGGTTCTGTTGGTTTTAGTGCGACTCTCGTTTCGAGCAGTTTGTTGAAGCAGCTTTGAATTTTCGTGCGCAAGTCGTAACCTTGACGACTTTCGGAGAAGACACCGTGAGGCACGCGAGACCGTTCTGCCAACTTTGTAGCCGGAGAGAGTTTCTGAAAGCTGGAGCATTTACCGGCATGGCCCTCTCTGCCGGCTCACAACTCTTGGCTCAGCAGGTATCCGAGCGCCCAGCAACGGCGAACGGTGGGACCGATCCCTACCCCATTCCGTGGTTGGACAAGAACGGCAGCCACAATCAGCCTGCGGGTCCTAATCTTGAACCCTCGCACATCTACCATTTCAAGGGCCGCGTTGCGAGATGCAGTACCTTCTCCGGCGCCGGAACCGACAATCAGGGAAACCGGATCACATTCGGCAGCCCCACAACTGACTACGGCGTGATGAAAGGCGAGTATTGGGCCGCACGTACGACACAGCAAGGGACCTTTACGCATATATGACTCACTCTGTTTCGGGGACCGGCGGTCCCCTCCAATCAGATTCACGACTTTCATCCTCCAATCGCGCCTTCCGGACTGTACTGGGTTGTGCCGGTGCCGGCGGGAGGCTTGACTGCCAGTTCTGATGGCAACACGCTTACGCTGGAGATGAAGGATGTTCCTGTAGTGGATCAGCCGCGCTGGCCGGCGATTGATTCCATAGCCACTCCTGCCCGGATGACGTTCAAGATGGTCTGGAAGTCAACGGGAGAACCGGCTGTGTACGACGATCCGGCAAGACAATTTCGGTTTACCGGCTCGCGCGCGTCCTGCCGCATGGAAGCACAGGTCGAAGTGCCGTCCCTTGGATTTTCGTGGAAATCCGATCCTCTTGAAGCGTCGCGGGCCGATTTCGCGATCCTCGGCGAGGAGATGAATGGACGCTACTACAAATAGCAACGGCGTGGCTCGAATCAGCACCTAAAGGATTCGGGCCGTAGCTCTCGGTCGGACTGCTCACCGCGAAAGATGAGGGGAAAATAATGCAGGCTGCTGAGCTTCGAGACTATCTCGCCGCCGAACGAACTTTCCTCGCGTGGATTCGTACCGGTCTTGCGCTCATGGGGTTCGGCTTTGTGGTGGCGCGGTTCGGCCTCTTCCTGCAGCAAGTCCAACTTATGCAGCACCAACCGGCTGCCCGATCGTACGGGCTTTCGCTGTGGTTCGGAACCGCGCTCATCGCTGTCGGAGTGATCGTCAATCTCTTTTCCGCCTGGCATCATGCTCGTCTGACGCAGGAGCTGGCTCGGGGGCAGCCTCTACCGTCTCGCCCCTCGGGCCAGGCCATCGGAATAGCTGTTTTCCTTGCATTGATCGGGCTGGCGATGGTGATTTACCTGCTTTCAGTCCCGGGCACCAAGGACTCGAATGCTGGAAAAAGTGAGGAGACTTTCATGGCGTCTGCCACAGACAACGGAATCGTAAACAAACCCAGCAGCCATTCGGTAGACCAGACGGTTGAAAAACTCGAGGGTATTCTGCGGGCGAAGGGAGTCGCTCTGTTTGCTCTGGTCGATCACAGCGGAGAAGCGGAAAAGGTGGGCATGCAAATGAGACCGACCAAACTGCTGATCTTCGGCAATCCCAAAGCCGGAACTCCTTTAATGCTGGCGGCGCCAAGCACTGCCATCGATCTTCCTTTGAAGATACTGGTTTGGGAAGACGGCCAAAGCAAGGTCTGGATTTCTTACAACAGCCCGCAGTATTTGCAGAAGCGGCATGGCTTTCCGCAAGAGCTGATCAAGAACATAGGCGTCGTCGAAGGCTTGGCTGCCGCGGCAGGAGAGTGATCCGTTGTTTGGAGATCACATGCAGGAACTGGCGAAACAGGACTTACCGAGCATAGGGCCCAGGGCGTTGTGCCAATTCGCCTGGCTGAAAGGACGGGTAAATGGATCGAGTGAAGGATGACGTATTGGATGTCCTATTTCGCAAGGCACGTACCTACACCGCCTGGCTCCCAAAGCCAGTGCCGGATGAGCTGCTGCGTGAGCTGTACGCAGTGGTGAAATGGGGCCCGACGAGCGCAAACACTTGTCCCGCCAGGTTCATGTTCCTGCGTTCAGCGGCCGCGAAGGAGCGCCTCCGTCCGGCGCTCGCGGCTGGCAATGTGGAGAAGACGATGACCGCGCCGGTGACCGTGATCATTGCGTACGATCTGAAGTTCTACGAAAAGTTGCCCAAGCTGTTCCCGCACAACCCCGCCATGCGCGATCACTTTGCAAAGAACCCCCAGCTCGTCGAGCAGACCGCGAAGCGAAACTCTTCTCTGCAGGGCGCCTATTTGATGCTCGCAGCGCGGGCTCTCGGACTGGACTGCGGGCCGATGTCCGGGTTCGACAACGCGAAAGTTGATGAGGAGTTCTTCGCGGCGGACAAGTGTGAGGACTGTGAGCAGGAATTCTTTCCCGCCGGCCACGTAAAATCAAACTTTCTCTGCAACCTCGGTTACGGGGACCCATCCAAGCTGTTTCCGCGCAGCCCGCGCCTGGAATTCAGCGAGGCATGCAACCTGATGTGAGGTAGTGACCTAAACGCCGGCGAGTCCTGTGACGGCAGCATGAGAGATTCTGAATCGCTCATCCTGCAAAAAGACTCTGTGACTGAGAAGGAGGAGCCCAATGGCAAGAAAGCAGAACGGTGTAAGAAACGGAAACGTCAGCGCCCAGCCTCGTCTTCATCAGCGTGCGCGTGAAATCCAGGCTTACGGCACGGTGAACCACATGCTGCCGCTGGAGCTTGAGGAACCTGTGCGCCTGGAGATGACCGAACAACTGAACCAGCTGCTTGCCGATACCATGACGCTTCGCGACTTGTACAAGAAGTCGCACTGGCAGGTTGCTGGTCCGACCTTTTATCAACTGCACTTGCTCTTCGACAAGCACTATGGCGAGCAGGTCGAGTTGGTGGATGCGATTGCCGAGCGCATTCAATTGCTCGGCGGTGTCAGCATCGCCATGGCGCCGGATGTGGCTGAGACCACGCAGATCGAGCGTCCTCCACGTGGCCGCGAAGAGATTCCCGTGCAACTGTCACGTTTGCTGGACGCGCATCAGGTCATCATTCGCGAGACTCGCAAACTGGCACGGCGTGCTTCCACGCTGGGCGATGACGGCACGAATGACCTCGTGGTGAGCGAAGTCCTTCGTACGAATGAGCTTCAAATCTGGTTTCTGATGGAACATCTGGTTGACGTGCCTCTGGTCGAGGCAGTGAGGGGAGCGGCATAGGAAAGGAATCATCCTCTGGCCGTCGGAGTCTGGCATAGCTTCGTCCGAATGTCTGGTTCGGTCGATGGCGCCGGCTAAAAGAAGAACCATGTCTACTTGGCCCGCACCGAGTGCGCTCGACGCTCGCACTCAAGCTTTTCCGGTGCTGACTCCGGCGCAGATTGAGCGCGTCCGTCCAGGCAGCAAGTCGCGGAAGGTTGAGCCGGGCGAGATTCTGTTTCAGCCCGGTGACACCGAACGTCCCGTTTTTTGTCCTGCTTTCGGGAAGCATGGAGATCGTGCAGCCGGACCTGAACGGTGAGACGCCCGGTAGCCACACACGCTCCCGGTGAGTTCACCGGGGAGATCACCATGATCTCCGGGCAGCGTTGCCTGGTGCGCGGGCGCGTAACCGAAGCCGGTGAGTTTCTCGAGCTTAGCGGCGAGGGCCTGCGGTCGTTGGTGGCAAGAGACGCCGAGCTGAGCGAAATCTTCATGCGGGCGTTCATCCTGCGGCGGCTGGAGCTCGTCCGCAGCGGCCATGGCAACGCCGTCATCATGGGCTCGCGCCATTCCGCCGGCACCCTGCGCCTGCGCGAGTTTCTCAGCCGGAATGCGCTATCCGTATGCTTCGTCGATCTCGACTCGGACCAGATCATCGCAGCAACTCCTGGACCGGTTTGAGGTCAAAGTGGAGGAGGTTCCGGTCGTCATTTGCCACGGCCGCACGGTGTTGCGGAATCCCTCAATCCAGCAACTGGCGGACTGTCTGGGCCTTAACGTCAGCATTGATACCACCCAGATTCGGGACCTGGTGATCGTGGGCGCCGGGCCGTCCGGCCTGGCAGCGGCGGTTTACGCTGCGTCGGAAGGTCTGGATGCCCTGGTGATCGAGACCAACGCTCCCGGCGGGCAGGCGGGCTCAAGCTCCAAGATCGAAAATTACTTGGGCTTTCCGACCGGAGTCTCGGGACAAGAGCTCTCCGCGCGCGCCATCGCACAAGCGCAAAAATTTGGCGCGAAGATGATGGTGGGTCACCGCGTAGTGAAGCTTAACTGCGGCCATCGGCCCTACCAGGTGGTGCTGGATAACGGCAGCGCCCTGGCCGCTCGCGCCGTGATCATCTCGACCGGCGCCCAATATAACAAACCTGGAATCGCGAACCTGAAGAACTTCGAAGGACAGGGAATTTACTACGGCGCCACTTATATCGAGTCGCAACTCTGCGGAAACGACGATGTCATTGTGGTCGGCGGAGGAAACTCCGCCGGGCAAGCCGCCATATTCCTCGCGCAGGCTGCGCGCAAGGTACACATGCTGGTGCGCGCCGCAAGCTTGTCGGACACAATGTCGCGGTATCTCATTCAACGCATTACAGAGAATCCGGGGATCGAACTGCATTACAGGACTCAGATTGTTGCTCTGGAGGGAGACGGTCAGCTCGAACGCGTCACCTGGCGCGATGGCAGCACTGGGGAAACCTCGACCCATACCATCCGGCACCTGTTCATTATGGCGGGTGCATCCCCCGGGACGGAGTGGCTGAAGGGATGTGTCGCGCTCGATGACAAAGGCTTCATCTTAACGGGTCGGGATCTGGATGGTGTCAACGGCAGCGCCCCGGCTCCGAAGTGGCCGCTCAGCCGCGCCCCGCTAATGCTCGAAACCAGTCTTCCCAGCGTGTTTGCCGTTGGCGACGTTCGCTCGGGCAATGTGAAGCGCGTGGCCTCTGCCGTGGGTGAAGGAGCCATCGCCGTCCACCTTGTCCACCGGGCCTTAGCAGAGATGTAACCAATCGCAAGCGAAGCCAGAACGATCTGGCGGGAGAGCTGCCATGATTCTCGGCATGAGTAAAGCGACCTACACCCTCTTGCACGTGCTGATCAGCCTCGCCGGGATCGGCACCGGATTAGTTGTCATGTATGGGCTGCTTACGGCGAAGCGGCTGGACCGCTGGACGGCGGCCTTCCTCATCACCACGGCCGCGACGAGCGTGACTGGGTTCGGTTTTCCCTTTGAGCATCTTCTGCCGTCCCACGTTGTCGCGATCATCTGGCTGTCGATGTTGGCGCTGGCGATTCCGGCGCGTTACGCGTTCCATCTCGCCGGGCCCGGGCGCTGGATCTATGTGGTCGGCGCTGCCCTTGCGCTCTACCTGAATGTCTTCGTTTTGATTGTGCAGGCGTTTGAGAAAGTCCCGGCCCTGAAGGCGCTGGCTCCGACGCAGAAAGAGCCGCCTTTCATGGTCGCGCAATTGATCGTCTTGGTAATTTTCGCCGCGCTTACCGTGTTTGCAACCATTCGCTTTCACCCCGAGCGAGTCGGCCCGGCTTGATGCACGCATTTCTGTCCGGCAAGTAGTTCTTACAGCGAGAAATCGCAAGAAAGGAGAAACAACATGCCCACGATCACAACCAAAGACGGCACACAGATTTACTACAAGGACTGGGGCCAGGGCCAGCCCATGGTGTTCAGTCACGGGTGGCCGCTCACCGCGGACGACTGGGACGCACAAATGTTTTTCTTCGGCCAGCATGGTTATCGAGTCATCGCGCATGACCGGCGCGGGCACGGCCGTTCCACCCAGACCTGGGATGGCAACGAGATGGACACCTATGCCGATGATCTCGCCGCCCTCACTGAAAAACTTGATCTGAAGAATGCGATTCACGTGGGCCACTCCACCGGTGGCGGAGAAGTCGCCCGTTACATCGGGCGGCATGGCACGAAGCGTGTCGCCATGGCCGTGCTCATCAGCGCGGTGCCACCACTCATGTTGAAGACGGAAAAGAATCCCACCGGCCTGCCCCTCGCGGTCTTCGACGGCCTGCGAGCGCAAATGGTGGCCAATCGGGCGGAGTTTTACCGGGACATTACGCTACCGTTCTACGGCTACAACCGTCCCGGCGCCCAAATTTCGGAAGGCATCCGGGAGCGCTGGTGGTTGCAGGGCATGATGGGAGGCTTTAAACCCCATTACGACTGCATCAAGGCTTTCTCGGAGACGGATTTTACCGAGGACCTGAAGAAGTTCGATGTGCCAACCCTCATCCTCCATGGCGATGATGATCAGATCGTGCCGATTGTTGCGGCGGGTCTGCTGTCCGCGAAGATTGTGAAGAACGCCACGCTCAAGGTGTATCCAGGTTTTCCGCACGGGATGCCAACAACCCATGCGGACCAGATCAATGCCGACCTGCTTGCGTTCGTCAGGCAGAGCAAGGAGGCGGCAGCTTAAGCCTATCCGGCCTTCCCCTATCAGGGGAAGGCCGGATGCCCTGATCTCCTAAAGCCAGGGTGCGCCGTCTGGGAGGCCGGTCTTCTAATTCATGCGACGTGGCTTGCAGGTTCGCCACAGATTGCCCGTTGGTCGGTACGCCCCTGTAACTCAACCTTGTAGTCCTTGCCCTCCCATCGGTTCTCTTCCACCCAGAAAAAAGTGAACCTGATGGGCGCCTTCTGCTCCGGCAGTGGAAGGTCGACAAAGTCAATATCCACCCCGGTGGCTCTCGACCGCGTATCGGTCGCATGCAGCCATTCGTCGCTCGTCCAGTGCAGCAAGAACGGAGAGCTCGCTTGTATGCGCAGGCGCGTGCCGGCGGGGGCCGCTGGTATCTGGCGATTGAATTTCCACACCTCAATGGGGTGCCGTTCCCCGCCCCCGCGCACATAGCGATCGTAGGATGCTTCAATCAAGTCAAAGACCTTGCCCTCCTTGGCGGAGCGTTGCAATTTAACGTATTCGGCGTGAGCCCACAGCAAAGGCAAGGCTGCGCCGGTCGGCCCACCCAGACGAAGATGGCGCGCGGGCAGGTTCGGCCCATCCCAGATCTGCTCCGGGATCAGGCCTATGCCTTGCGCGAATTTCTCAATTGCGCGGAGGTATGGGCCGGCATTACGCCCGGCGGCGATCTCGTAGTGGCCTCGCTCCCCGGTCAGCAGCGGCCACGCCCGCCCCACGCCCCAATATCTATAGGATCCGCCGTCATCTCGCTGGCCGAAGCCGTCGTGGTTGTAGCGGCGCCAGCAGGGGCCGTACGGCGTGTCGACCTTGAGCACCGCATCCACGACGCGCAGTGAGTCCTCGACGATTGGGTCGTCATGGACTACGAATCCCGTAACGAACCAGTTCGAGAAAACCGGGGTCGACGATCTCTTTCGCCGGAAACTCATAGCGTGCGCCCGGCGGCTGGTTTGCCAGGATCAGGGTTCCGCGGTTCGGATCCTCATCCTCATATCGATTGACGCCGCAGGGGTTGATGCGGATGTAGTGAGTGGTTATGCCGGGCACCAGCGTCCCTTGCGTCGTGACCGTCCAGCGTTCGATATGCGATTCCAGAAAATCCGCATAATCGCGGACGAATTCGGCTGTGGCCGGGTCGCCTCGGTCCGCGAAGAACTCGGCCGCGCATATCAGCGCCGTAATGTGGACCGCCAAGGTTGACGGCGAATAGCCGCTCGCTTCCTCCCAGCGGTCCTGTGCCGTCACGGGACCCTCGCGCACGAGGAAGCCGCAGGCCCTGCGAACCATCTCATAGGGATCAAAGTTCCCCAGCCCGCCGTTTTTCCACAGCCGCCACGCCAGCAGGACCGGAAATGCAACCTCGTCCAACTGTACGCCCGTCCAGTATGGCCGCCCGTCGATCCAGAAATTCTGGTAAAAACCGCCGTCCTCGCGCTGCGACACGGCGAGATAGATCAGCGAGCGCAAGGGAGTGCTGAAATCGCCGGCTGCCAGCAATGCGCTCACGCACTTCACCATGTCGCGCGTCCACACCAAATGGTAGCCGCCAAGCTCCTCGTCGCTTTTTTCATCGCCCCACGGAATACTGAGCGACGCGATCATGGCCCCGGGATACGTCTTGTCCTCATGCGCCAGCAGTAGATTGATGCTGCGCTCCAGCAGCTTGGAATTGCTGGCCCCCGGGGCCAGGGCGAACCGCTTGGAGGTTCGCTCCCATTGGTGGATGAAAGTCTCGCGAATCTGCTCGAAAGGAATGCTCAACGACTGTGCCAGATTAGAGAGCGCATCGTGACGCGTGGTGCCGAATGCCAAACCGACTGTGAATTCGCTGGTGCGGGAAAGGTCGAGGCCGCCGGTCAGCGCGATGTTGCCGTCAAGGGCCGCGTCGTACTGCCAGTCCAGCCGATAGTTGTCAGCGAGGTCCGTCCAACCGTCGTTCACCCCGACATAACCGCAGGAACACTCGGTGAAGGGAACGGTGGCGGCGATCACCATCCAGGTATTGCCTTTGTACGCGATCAGCAGTTTGCGTCCTCTTACTTCTAGCACTTCTCCACTGTTGTGCCAGCCGCCAATCTCCAGGTGCGGCGCACACAGCACGTACATCCGCAGTTTGGACAACACCCCCGCCGGCGCCTCCAGGCGGGTTCGCATGAGAAGGCAGTTCTGGTGCGGGTCTCCCACGATGGTCTTGTGGATGGTGTAGCGGCCTTGCTTCTCGCGCTGGGTGACTTGAAAGCCGAGCGCCGCTTCCGAAATGCAATCCACCTGCCAGGCAAAGTCCCTGCGCTCGTCATGGAAGAAGCTCTCGCCATCCGTGACCAGCAATTGCAGATCACGGATCTGCGGTGAATCGATCGTGGGGTAATAAACCTCGGTGATGCATCCGTAATCGAGGGTGTACCAGACGCGGCTGGAAGTTGAATAGGCAGTTCCGACGGCCACCTTGGCGCCGCGCGTCCACCGCGGCTCGATCCCCGGACCGCCGGGCGCGAGACGCCGAACCTTGGATCTAGTCGCCATCGTTGTTTGTCCAAGTGATGACTGTGGGCACGATTCGGTCGCAGTCAGTGACTTTGATGTAGCATCGCCGCATGAAAAAAGCAAAAGCCGGGAATCGCGGTTCCGCGGCCAAGGGTAAGGGTGCTCCCAGGAACGTTGATGAATATCTTGCCGGTGTTCCAGAACCTGCCCGCAGCACCTTGAGCAAGCTGCGCGCGGCGATTCAGTCCGCGGTGCCACCGGAGGCTACCGAGACCATCAGCTACCGAATTCCTGCATTCGAGCACAAAGGAGTGCTGGTGTGGTTCGCCGCATTTTCGGAGCACTGCAGTTTGTTCCCAACTGCCTCGGTTATCGACGCATTCAAGAACGAACTCAAGGGCTTTCGCACTTCCAAAGGGACCATCCATTTCCCTCTGGACAAGCCGTTGCCGGTTGCGCTCATAAAGAAGCTGGTGGAGGCGAGAGTCGCTCAGAACGAAAGCAAGAAACGGCGTTGACTCGGTTCCTGTAGCTCCTTAGGCGACGTGCTCGTCCTCATCGTTCAGATACTCGGGAGGAACATCGTCTTCCGGCACTTGGCGCGTTCTCACCTCAGAGACGTCAGGGTCCTTGGCGTCTTCCACTCCCTGAACGGCATCAGCTTCGAAAGCGTTCCCCTCCTCCACCAGTTCCTCGACGCTTTCAGAATCCGCATTGGCGATATTCGATAGCTGCTGAGTGTCGCCGGACTGTCCGGCTGAGTTCGGATCCGGTTCATCGTGGGGCTTGCGCAGTCTTGTTTCAGCCATGATTTCGCTCCACCTGCTCAGATGCGCCCCACGAGTCCGTAGGCTCAAAAATGAAAAATCGGCTCTGCTGGGAGATCAGCAACCTGGTTCACCCGGCGAAGTGGAATTGTCAATCTGCTGAGGTTGCGCATCGGAGTTGTCATGGCCATCCACGTTCACCGGGCTCACGGTCGTGCCGCAGATGCGCAGTTGTTGGATCGTACCGAGCAGCACCTCTGTGGGAACAGGTTTCTGAAGAAAGGCATGTGCGCCATGCCCACGCCAGCCAGAGTTCAAAGGATAAGCGCTGATGATGATGACAACTGTTTTTGGGCTTCGCGTCACAGCCATCCGGGCCACTTCGTATCCCGCCTCGCGGGTTTCCATATTCATGTCGGTTATAACCACGTCGAAATTCTGTTGCGAGAGCACGGTCTTGGCAGCTCGCGCGTTCGGCGCAGTGATGACTGTGAAACCGCAGCCCTTCAAAATCTCGCCCAGAGTCCAGAGAATGGCCGGTTCATCGTCAACCACGAGTACATTCATGACTGCCCCCTTGGCTTGTTCCTGCCAAAGGCTCTCGGAACGGTGTGGGCGCGGAGGGAGTAGGGTTCTTCTTTCGTCGTCTCCTTCTCAACGATTTTCTTGCCGTTTACGTCGGTTGCCCTTTGGAGAACCTCTGTGATGGGTACTGTCTCGAATGTTCTGTGCAGCTTCTTCATGAACCGCCTCACTAACGCCAACGGTTGTCGATAACGCCAACGTTAATCCCAAAAATCCGATACGGGGACTTTTTCTTTGGGTGGTAGCTTGCGAAGTCTTTGCGGATCAATGGCTTATAGCAGAGCATAGGCGGTCGCATTTCGGCCATTTGTTACTTGCAGGGTTGCTGTTATTTAGTGTATTTTACCGGGCGCGTTAGCGGTAGTTTAGTGATTCGCCAGTGATTACTGCGGAGAATTCCCATGCCAAGGAAACAGCAAAACTCAAACCGGTTCAATACCACGGCGCGCGCCAATGTGCCAACCGGGCGGAACGGCAAACACAAGGCGATCGTCACTGAGCTCTTGAATAACTTGGACGGGCTCGATCAGGGGCAGGCGCTAAAAATACCGCTCTCTGACCTGCCCGACAATAAGGTCAACATCCGTTCCGCGCTGAACCGTGCAACCCGAAAGCTGGGCAAGTCGGTGGCAACGGCGACCGACGACGAGTTTCTGTACGTCTGGAATTCCTAGAATTGATGCGGGCGGGAGCGAATCGCGCAACGAAGCGAGCGGGAGGCCGCTGCCGAAATCCCGAGCGCAGCGAAGGAGTTGGTAGCGCTACCGGGAATCGAACCCGGGTTTGAAGATTGAGAATCTTCCGTCCTAACCCCTAGACGATAGCGCCACTCGCGGGGACTCTCGCGATTATAACAAACAGGCGCAGTGCCCCATCCAAGGCTGTTCCCAGAGCCTTCGCTGCGCTCAGGCTCGCTCACGCGCTAAACGCCTCAAGTGCGATTCCCGGTAGCGCTACCAACCCAATCCTTCCGATCAAAACATTTTATGGGTGTCAATCAAACTTTTGATCGCCGGTCTTTACGGGTTCTTCATGCCTTCCGTTTTATCGTCCAGATGAAAAGTCGGTCGGGGCCAGCACCGCGCTTGTTCTCGGTCCTAGGCTGATGGAGGAGCGGCAAGGGGGAGCCGATGTCGACACAACCAATGGAAACTGGGGACCTGGAGCTGGGCCTGTTGCGCACGTTTCTTGCTGCGGTGGATTGCGGCAGCCTGAGAAAGACCGCGGCCGCCATCGACAAAACGCAACCCGCCGTGAGCCACCAGATGCTACGCCTGGAGAAGATCGTTGGCCATAAGCTATTCGCTCGCGGGAGAAATGGTATTACCCTCGCGCACCACGGCGAGTTGCTCATGGCCTACGCCAGCCGGGCTGTCGATCTCAACGACGAAATTCTGGTACGACTGCGCGGGGAAAGG
Source organism: uncultured Acidobacteriota bacterium (assembly GCA_963733935.1). Classification (GTDB taxonomy): domain Bacteria; phylum Acidobacteriota; class Terriglobia; order Terriglobales; family Acidobacteriaceae; genus JAHFUA01. Next base: position 348,233 of record CAVTEQ010000006.1, on the reverse strand, counting down.
CCTGGCGGACGAGTTGCGATCGGCATGAGCAATGGGGTTGCGATGGCCGGATTGGGACCCGCCATGAAGCGCTTTCAGGCGTTCCATCCGGACGTGGAACTGCGGGTAGTGGTTGCCGGAGCCCCAGAGCTTGATCCTTTGCTCGCGGCGGGAGAACTCCACCTTGCGATCAGCGAGCCGTCTTTAATGCGGAGAAGCCCGTCCGCACGATGGCGGATGCCGTTGGAACGGGCGGCTCAAAAAGACTTCAGAGTCGAGCAATTTCAGACTCTGCCTCTGCTGCTCCGGCCTCAGGGGGCCAGCTTGATGAAGTCCGCCGGCAGCGGCGAGAATCGTGGTCAGGGGAGTTTTGAACTCATGCGCCAGCGCGTCCAGCACGACCCCCCGGAACATTTCCGTCTCGGCCATGGCAGCCGCGTGGCTCGCACGCTGAAAGGCGAGTGACTGCTCCAACATGATGGTCGCCAGCGCCGCCAAAGGCCCGGCTGTTAGGCGACAATCCCGCAAGCCTTCGAAGCCGATGGCGCCGGTGGTGCGACCTCCGGCTTGGATCAGGCGAACCGCGACGCCGGAACCAGGATTGTCAAATTCCTGCCCTCAATGTAGGCATTGCGTGTTTTCACCGCAATGTCGTCCCGCGAGTTCCCCTCGACATAAAGCCAGGCAGTCTCGGCATCAAACAAACAAACGGCACGCGGGTCGAACTGCAACCGGAATGGCATCAGCAGGTTCGGCCCAACCGCCGTTCCGGGTTCGAGCGTGAGCAACTGAAGCGCCAGTTCGTAGAGCCGTGTCATTTCCTTGCGCTGGAGCTCTTCCGAATCGGCCGCCTCCCGAGTTTGCGAAACCAGGCGCGTAACCACTAGTCCGGTGACCAGGAACGTGATCAACGCCAGCGTGTCCGAAGAATCAGATACTCGAAACGAGAAGAACGGGGGGATGAAAAAGTAATCGAGGCAACCAGCACACAGAACTGAAACTAAAGCCGAGGAACGAAAATCGCCGGTGAGCGATTGCAATACGACAACCATCAAGTAGCAGAAGCCGGTGACGGGCAAACTCAGTCCGAGCCCGTAGCAGATGAACGTCGCCAGCCCGGCCACAATGATGCCGGGTATAGCTCGCAACAGGAAATGCCAACTTCTGTCTCTACGCTTGCGTGTCTCCGAACTGGCTGCTTCGCTCTGGGTCATGTGCGCGATCGCGCAGCGAGTTCGCGATCATTCTCGCGGACGTGCCGGCGCTATTTCCGGGTTGCAGCAAAACGGGTGTACGAGTACCAGCCGTCATCCCACCAGTGGAGGTCGAGGTAACGCCCCTCGGAAGCCTCGTACAGGCAAGGGACATTGCGATAGCCTTTGCGGTCCTGCCACACCGAGCCTAGGCCGGCGACGGAAAACTTCCGCTGCACATCGGGGTACTTTGCGCCGAACACCAGGAATTCCGGGAGATCTGCAGGCCGCAAGCCTTCCTTCTCGAGCTCCTGCACAACGTCCTCAGACTTCATGCGGTGCTCGAAGCGAACCAGAACAATATCCAGTTCCGCCTGACCCTTCCGCGTGGACGGAAAATTCCTGGCACTGATGTCCGTGTGTACTGCCTGGTAGTTCCCAGCATTGATCGCCTCTTCCAACGAGAGGTCATAGTTCACGGTTACTGGAAACGTATCGTGGGGCTTGCGCGCCGCCTCCGCCATGACATCGGCAAACTTGTCGAGCAAGCTATCCCCCTGGTCATTTGCAACCCGGAGGATTTCATCGTCGGAGTAGCCGCGTTTCCTTACTTTTTCGAGCAGGCTCTGCAAGATCAAATACGTATCCTTCGCCATTGCGGTTGTCCTTTCGCTGCCTGGCGCCATCGCGGTTCCATAGTGTGTTCCATGCATGAGATTCCCATCCCTTCCATTACGGTAGTTGCCTTACTCCAGTGGCCTGTCGCAGTTGCTCCAGCGCGAGCAGGTAATTGGACAGCGCCTGGCAACTTTTCATTGGATCACCTCCCGGCCCACGGCCAGATTCAATTGGGCAGCCGCCGTCAAGTAAGAGCCGACCAGATTCACGTAATTGAGTTGCACGGAGCGGTAGTCGCTCTCTGCGTTCAGGAAATCAAGCAGGGAAGCGGCGCCACGTTGATAGGAATAGTAGACCGTGTCCCGCACGCGCACGGACTGTTGCAGGTATTTGGCCTTGTATGGCTTCAGCAGGATTACGGTGCTGTCCAAGGTCGCGTAGCCGGAGTCTACGTCACTGAACACCTGGGCTTCGGCGGCATCGCGGAGTCTCTCGTTGCGTGTGATATCGAGCTGCGTGCGCAGTTTCTCCCCCTGGTTGCGGTCGAAAATTCGCAGGGGGATGCCTACGCTCACGCCGAGCGTATTGATCGCGAACGGGTTATTGTTGGATGAGTTATGCGTATACCACGCGCCGAAGGTCGGATCGGTGGAACCGTTGGCCACCGCGAGTTTGTAGTCGGTGTGGGCTTTGTCCACGGCTTCGACGGCTGCCTTCAAGTCCGGTCGCGTGTCGCGAGCAATCTTCCGGAACTCGTCACGTGGCAAGAGTTGCTCGCTGAAGTCGAAGGTCCCGCTTACGTCGAATTGTTCAATGGGAGTGCGATCGTTCAGCAGCATGAGCAGCGCTATTTTCGAGGTACGCAAGTTGACTTCGGCGGTCTGCAGGTCGGACTCAAATTGCACACGCTGCAGTTCCAGCCGGTCGAGATCGATTTGCGCGATGTCGCCCACCTTGAATCGTTGGCTGCTGATGTCGAGCACATGGTCGTAGTAGGCCAGGTTGTCTTTCGCCAGCTGTAATACCGCCTTGGCCTGCAGCGTCGACACAAAGGCGCTGCGCAAGCTGAAGAGCAAGTTCCTTTCCAGGTCGGCTTGACTCCACTCGGCAATCACAGTCCCCTTTTTTGCGCTCTCCAGGCGTAGCTCCCGCTTGCGCTGCCGCTCGCGCAGATAGCTGATGCCGGGCGCCTCCGTAGTGCCAGCGAACGGCCGCCAGACGCCTTGATAAGGAGCGAATTGGGTCCCGTCGACCGCCAGGTTGAATCCCGGGTTGGGGCGCAGAAACGCCGTGATCTCCTGCGCCTTGGATTCATCGATGTTCAACTTGCCCGCCAGCAGCGTGGGATTGTTCTGTTCGAAGCGCTGGCGCACCTGCTCCCAGGTTACGGGCGGGGATGTCTGCCCTGGGGTTTGCGCGCTACCTGGCCGTGCGAGCAGAAAACAGAACAGCACCGCCCCACCGAGTTTGCACCGAGACATCAAGAATTCTCTGCTTCTCATGAATATTCGGCGGCCTCCTTCGCATCGGGAAGCACGTCACCAGGGCGTGCCATCCAGACGTACAAAGTAGGCAACAAGAAGATGCTCATTACCAGGTCCGCAATCAGACCTCCGACGATCACGATTGCGAACGGCCGCTGGGAATCCGAACCGATAGCATGCGACATCGCCGCCGGCAACAATCCCAACGTCGCCACCAGCATGGTCATCATGATGGGTCGAAGTCTCAAGATGGAGCCCTCTACCGCCGCCTGCTGAATGGATTGGCCTCGCGCCCGGAGCTGGTTGATGTAGTCCAGCAGGATCACCCCGGTTTGCACCGAGACGCCAAACAGCGCGAGAAACCCAACGCCGGAAGAAACACTGAAGTTGGTCCCCGTGACCAGCAGTGCCAACAAGCCCGCCGATGCGCGCCATCGCCACGTTGCCCAGAACCAGCAGTGCCCACTTGACCGACTTGAACAGCGCGTACAGGATCATGAAGATAAGCAGGATGGTGAGCGGAACAATGATTTCCAGCCGCTTGTTCGCTCGTTGCTGGCTCTCGTATTCGCCCGCCCATTCCAGGCGATAGCCTGGCGGAAGCTTCACTTTGTCGTGAATCCGCTTCATGGCTTCTTCGACGGTGGTTCCCAGGTCGCGGCCCCGGACGCTGAACGTCACGGCGACATAGCGGCTGTTTCCTTCACGGTAAATGTCGTAGGCGCCATCGCGCACCGATACCTTGGCGAGCTGCGCCAGCGAGACTCGTTCTCCTGAGGGAGCCAGCAGGCGGACGTTTTCGATGGCTTCCTTGGTATTGCGAAACGGCTCCTGATAACGCACCACCACGTCGTATCGCGCCTCGCCCTCAAGGACTTGGCTTACAGCCTTTCCGCCCACGGCGGTCTCGATGGCATCCTGGATGTCCGCCACGTTGATGCCGAAGCGAGCGGCCTGCAGCCGGTCGATGGTGAAATTGAGGTTGGGTTGGCCAACAAGGGGAAATACCTTTAGATCCTTAATGCCGGTGACCGGGGCCATTGCGGCAGCGATGTCTGCGCCCTTCGCATCCAGAGTCCTTAAGTCAGTCCCCAGAAGCTTGACGGCGAGGTGGCCCTTTGTGCCGCTTTCGGTTTCGCCCACGTTATCTTCAATCGGCTGCGAGAAATTCCAGGTAGCGCCCGGGAGTTTCTCGATCTCGCGATTCATGGCGGCGATCAGCGCCTCTTTGTCCTGATGAAACACCGGCCTCCATTGCTCCTTCGGCTTCAGATCTACGAAGTACTCTGTGTTACCGAATCCGCCGGTATCCGTGCCATCGTCAGGACGCCCGACTTCCGACACCACCTGGGTTACCTCGGGAAATGACGCGAGAACAAGGCGTGCCTGGTTGGTGAAGCGCACCCCTTCTGTGAGACTTGTGCTCTGCTCCAGGGAGCCGCGCAGCCAGATTGCGCCTTCGTCCAGATGAGGCAAGAACTCCGAGCCAATGATTCCGCTGAACGCCAGGAACAGCGTTAGCGCAAAGAGAGCTAGACCGCTTCCGATGGTGAGCCATTGATGGGAGATGGCCCAGCGCAGCCGCTTCCGATAGTGCCTGGTGAGGTAATCCATCACTCGGTTGCGCCGTTCTCGAATTTCCTTGCGGAACAACAAGCCGCAGAGGACCGGAGCAACCAGAATCGAGAAAAGCAGGGCGCCGAGAAGGGCGAAGGCCACTGTCCAGGCCATGGGCCGGAACAACCGGCCCTCAATTCGCTGCAGCGTGAAGATTGGCAGATACGCCGTGATAATTATGGCGATGGCGTAAAACACCGGGCGTTGAACTTCGTGGGCGGCATTGCGAATGACCTCCTCGGGTGCTTTGATAACCGTTGTTCCGGAACCATTCCGGCGGCTGAGGTGCCGAACGATGTTCTCTACCATCACGACGGCGCCGTCCACCACCATGCCAAAGTCCAGGGCGCCCAGGGAGAGAAGGTTTGCCTCCATTTTGCTCAAGTCGAGCCAGATGGAGGCAAATAGCAAAGAGAACGGAATGGTGAAGGCTACGATGAGAGCAGCACGAACATTGGTGAGGAAGAGCAAAAGGATGATGGTAACCAGAATCATCCCTTCCACCAGGTTGTGCAACACCGTATGCAAGGTGTAATGGAGCAGATCGCTGCGGTCGATCATCGGCTCCATCTTCACGCCCGGGGGAAGGATGCCATTGTTCATCTGGCTTACCTTGGCGTGAAGCTTCTCCAGGGTAGGCGCCGAGCTCGCGCCTTTGCGCATCATCACCTGCGCGAAGATGACGTCATCGTTATCGACGATCACACCATCTTTGCGATGGACGGCCCTCCCCTCGCGGCCCAGGCGAATTTTCGGGCCTTGAGTTACTTCCGCAATGTCCCTGACCCGCAGAGCCGTCCCGTTCTTGGCAACTAGGACCGTCTCCCCGATGTCTTTCACGCTGCTGAAGAGCCCGATGGTGCGGACGTTCATCTGTTGCAGGCCGGTCTCCACGAAGCTGCCGCCCGCATTCACGTTGTTATTGGTCAGTTGCTGCTCCACCTGGCCAACTGTCAACCCGTACGACACCAACTTGCCGGGGTCGACGCGTATCTGATATTCGCGCGTCGTGCCGCCGAAGCTGCTGATGTCCACGATATCGGGGACAGACTTGAGTTCCTTCTCAACCGTCCAGTCCTGGATGGACTTCAGGTCCATGAGGTCGATCTTGGGATTCGTGCTTCTCAGCACGTACCAATAGATCTGTCCCGTCGTACTCCAGTCCGTGCCCATTTGAGGCTGCAACCCAGGAGGGAGTTCTACCTGCGAAAGCTTTTCCAGGACCTTCTGACGGTTCCAGTCGTTGTTCGATTGGTCGTCGAAGATCAGGATCACGAACGAGAGGCCGAAGATGGACTCGGAGCGGAGATGCAAGAGATGCGGGATCCCGTTCATCTCCTTTTCGATGGGGATCGTGACCTGCTGTTCCACCTCCTCCGCGGCGCGGCCCGGCCATTGGGTGATGACCGTTACATAGTTGTCCGCGATGTCGGGATAAGCCTCGACCGGAAGGTTGTGGAAAGAGACCGCCCCCCAGACGAGCAACAAGACGACCGTCGCCAGCACAACAAAGCGGTTGTTAAGCGCGAAATCGACGACAAACCGGATCATCGGCTATTTCCTGGCTTGGGGCCCCAGTCGCATATTCTTCACTTATTGATTGACCGTGTGCTCAAGAATCAGCGCATTGGTGACGACCTGCTCGCCTGGTCGCAGTCCGGAGACAACCTCTTGCATCTGGTTTGAGAGGATTTCTCCGCTGACGACTTCCACCCGGCGAAACTTTTTGTCCGGCGCCGGCAGATAGACCCAGTCGCGGTCGTGGAGATGCAAGATCGCAGTCGCCGGAACGATGGTGTGGATTTCTTTCTTCACACCATGGAAGGTGGCTGTCACAAACATTCCGACGCGCAACATTCCCGGATTGCGCACTTCGAGGCGCACTTTGGCGGTGCGAATACTGGGATCGAGGACCGCCCCAATGTTGCTGATCCGGCCGGTGATCGCTTGCTGAGGATAGGCATTCACCGTGATTTCAGCCGCGTCGCCAACATGGACGTTGGCCAGATCGTTTTCGTACACATCGCAAACCACCCAGACGTACGACAAGTCAGAAATTGTGAAGGGTGCTGCGCTTAGTGCCTGTACCCCCGCCGCGTTGGTGACTTGCTGGTCGGTAATCACTCCCGAGACGGGCGCGTAGAGGTCCACCATCATCTTGGGATGATCGGGGTCGCTGCCCTGTAAGCGGAGATGCTCCTCCGTGGTTTCTACGTCGATCTTGGCACGGTGTTCCGCGTCCTCGGCCACCTGAAGGTCGTTCAGCGAGTTGGCGCCGTGCTTGTATAGATCGCTGACGCGCTCCAGTTGAATCCGCGTCAGGGCTTCAGCGGAAACGGCCTTGCGGTAATCGGAGAACCCGCCGGCAACATCGTCGCTGCGCACGGTCAGCAAGAGCTGGCCTTTCTTTACGACATCCCCCAATCGAGCGTGAATCGCCACCACCCGGCCTGTAGCCAGCGAGATGACGGGAACATTACGAGCGATGTCGGGCGCCACCGCGCCGGTCACCACCAACCGCGATGTTGTGGTGTGCTCAGTTGCCGCGGCTGAGAGGAAATTGCTCCGGATGGTCGACCGTCAAGAGGTTGACGTCGACGTCGGGAATGACCTTGGCGGGAGGCGGCGCCTCCGCTGCTGGATCTCCGTGAGCCCGGCTACAGCCGCCTAATGTCAGCGTTAAACAAATGGCGATAACGACAAGACCGACTTTTAGACCTTTGTGTTTCATTGATGCGCGTCCGATTCGCAACAGCAAACATTCAAATCCTTCGTGGTAATCAAAGCGGGCGTGCCTTCGCAGCCGCAAGGCAGCCCGCCCGCTTCGCACGGAATCTAGAACTTGACCATGATGGCAAGTCTCAGGCTGGCTTCATCCTTCCGCAGGTCGGGGCACCAGCCGGTGGCTCCTGCCACACAAGTGGAACCCGGCGTGGCGGACAAGAACGGGCCGGGCACGAAAGTGGTTCCCGGCACCACTTGGCCGGGGGTGCCGCTATTCCCGCCCCCGAACACCGTGGGAGAACCAGTGTTTCCACCTGGAGGAGTTATTCCGCCTCGGCCGCTCCAGTACGGCACGTTCGCGTGGCGGTAGCCAAACTCCGTCCGGAAAGTAATGTACTGTCTAGGCATCCAATCATAAGTGAGGGTAGTGTCCCATCCTCTGAACGGATCGCCGGGATTGGCCGTGAAGTAGGGCGAACCAGAGACCGCATCCGCTCCATTGATGGGCGGAAGCAAGGTCAGATAGCGCCCCGGATTGCTCATGGCGCCGCCGCCGATCGTGATCGCGTACAGGTCTTTCTTGAACCAGAAGCGGTTATAGCCCATCCAGCCCGCGAAGGTCTGCTTGAAGCTTGGACTGCCATCCGGATTAATCTTATTGTGGTGGCAATTTACCGCCCCGACGCCTGCACTGCCATTGCCATATTCACATCCCAGATCGGCGGTGAAGGAGAACGCCATCTTGTCGAGGAATTGGTGCGGCCGGTCGTAATACTTGACCTCGATGCTGTCGTCGGTGTGTATGCGCGAGCGTCCAGACTGCCCGTTCGCAAGACCCAGCGTATCCTCGCCCATGCCGTAATTGTTGAAGACCAGCGAGAGCCATGGCTTGGGACGATATAGAATCTGCCCTCCCAGCCCCGGCTTGCTGCCGATCCTGCCGTAGGATTGCCACCCGTTGATGATCCAGGGCTCAATCTTCAGCTTGTCGGTGGGAAACCATTGGATCCGTATGCCGTTGAAAAACCATGGCGTGTTGGAAGACACATACGACGGCTGGTAAGCCCAGTTATCGAAGTTGTAGTAGCTGAACAGGCCGATATAGGAGACGAAGATTCCGGCGTCGATGTTGAGCCCGTGGTTCACGTCGAAGTGGTACCCGCCGTAGGCTTCCGATACGTAGCGGTACGCGCCGCGAAGGTCCCATTGCCCGCGCCCAGGGCTGGCGTCATTGCGGGGCGTCGTGACGCCAAACATTCCGTTCATGGTCAAGACCCGGCCGCGAACGTTTTGCCAGTGGAAGTCGCCGCCGAAGCTGATCTGCTCCACCTGGACTTCGTTGGACCGGAAGATTTCGCTCGACCCGCCCATCGAGTCATCTCTGGGATGGTTGAAACTCTCAACAAAGTGAGTGTCAAATCTGATTTCCGGCGTAAAGAATTTCGAGTCCCACACCGCGTCTTTGTTGCGCGCAGTGCCGTTGAGCCAGGTCCAGTCCGCATAGGCAAAAGGCTCGGTCGGCGTGGGCTTCTCAGGCGCGGCGGTCTGAGTGGCGGAAGTCGCGGCCACCGTGGTCGGGGATGCCTGTTCCGGCGCCCGCTGAGTCTTGAATTCCGCGGTAACCAGCGAGGCGGACGAACTTGCGTCTTGCGCTTTCTTCGCCTTCAGCTCCGCTTCGAGCTGCGCGATGCGGTCTTTCATCGCTTCCAGTTCTTTCGCGATCGCGGGCGGGATCTCCGCGGCTCCGGTTGACCGGCTTGACGAATCGCCAACAGCGGCTCCCCCATGCAGGGAGCGGTCGGCCGACGGGTCGGCCTGGCTCTGGGCGTAACCGTACGGGACTGCTGCCGTGAGGCTCAACACAACCATGGAACGGATAGCTGCATGCGCAACGACCTTACGCAAGGAAGAATTCATATCGTCTCTGTGTACATCCCTTTCTGTCTTTGTTTGTCGGAGCCGCTACTGAAGCTAACGTGGCTCGCATAAAAAAGCCGTAAAAATGCCGATCAAAGTTTTGTATTAGGTAGACAAGTATTTTGAATAGGAAGAAGTCGCCCAAGGTCGAGCGCTCTCGGCCTCATTTATGGGGCAAGCAAGTGAATCGGAATCTGGCTACATTTAAGATACCTGGTTGTTCTCTGCCTCGTGGCGGGCACTGCGGATGGTAGTTACCTGTCGGGGCTGTAATACCCTTTCTTGGCATAGATCCGAAGTTTTCTTGACTTGGCTCCATTCAGCCCGACTTTCACCTTGTGCCACTTCCCATCTCTCGCCGATGGGCCAAGTGAATAGCCAAGCATGTACTGGGTTCGGAGTTCGTCGCTGATTTGCTTCACCGCCCGATGTAACTCATTCATATCATGGGTCAGGAACACCCGTCCGCCCGTGACGCTGGTTACCTCATCCAGAGCCAATAGCCCGGATTTCTCTTCCGGCGTTTTGGGGAATTTCTCAAAGATGTCAATCGCATAGAGCTGGACATCCGCCTCTTTCAGGATCGACTTGATTTCACCCTGCGAGTAGCGGCTGTGATTGTCGCCTCCGTCGGAGATCACCAGCAGCGCCTTCTTGCCATAGCGAGCGTCGCGCATGGCTATAAGTCCGAGATAGACGGCATCCCACAAGGCTGTGTAGCCCTCAGCCTCAATGGGCTGCAATGCTGCTTCAATCTCGCTTGGGGAATCCGCGAAAGTGGCAACCAAGCGAGGAACATCCGCGAAAGCGACCACTGCAAATTCGTCCTGCGGGTTGGAGTACCGGAAGAACTCCATGGCAGCGCTGCGTACCTGCTCACAATTGTTTCGCATGCTGCGGCTTGTATCCAGAATGACGACTACCGACACCGGCGCATCTTCCGAGGAAAAATAGCGAATTGGTTGAGGCTGCTTGCCATCGAGAAGCGAGAAATCATCCACGCGCAGGTTGTTGACCAGACGATCCCCAGAGTCGGTGACCGTAACATTTACCAGCACCAGGTCGACCTTTGCTTTCAAGGTTGGTCCGCGCTCCGACTGGCGGGCCGGCTTCGTCGGCCCCAGAATGTGGACCTCATCCGGCAGGACCTGGGCGATTGACGACTCCACGAACGCTATCGCAATAAGAGTTGCCAACAAGCTCCAGAGCGGCAGGCGCACGAGGCGCAACCTTACTTGGCGATAGATCACAATTTTCATCTGCATTCCACCACGAGTCGAGGTGGCCGACTGCTCTTACTTGCTTCTCTCAGGCCAAGCTAAAAGGGAAACCATAAATATTGCGTAAAGCTTCGCTAAAAAATTCGTAAAAGCAGCCTCACTCGTGTGAGTAGCGACTGAGGTTGGAGACTGGTTCACACCTTTACGAATTCTTTATGAAACTGCGGCGCCCTCCATGGACGAGACGAATTCTCTCCTACGTGGGCTTGGTGCTGGTGCCGGCGGCGCGCCGTTGCAGCAGCGCCGGAGCCGCATGCCATAAGCTATAACAAACGCGCGCGGTACCCCATCCGAGCCCGCCTCTGAGAGGCCCTTGACAACCCGCCGCCCCAGGCGCAGAATCCTAATCCCTATGGGCGAATAAATAGCGAAACTACTCCCAAGCTGTAGTCCCGCTTTGTGCCCAAGCCGAATCTGCCAGTGAGGTGTCTCAAATGTCGGCTGTGCTTTGCGCATTTCCCTCTCCCGCCCGCAACCCGGGTGCCCTGGCCGAAATCGAGGGCGTGGTTCCGGCGTCGCGGCTGGGCGTGCGTCCGCAACCGCGGACAATCCTCACCGGCATCACGCCGGTGGACGAACTCACCGGAGGCGTGCCGCGCGGCGCTCTGACCGAAATCTTCGGGCCGGCGTCATCGGGCCGTACCAGCCTGCTGCTCGCGCTCCTGGCGCAGATGACGGCGCGCGAGGAAGTCTGCGCGCTGGTGGACGCCAGCGACGCCTTCGATCCTCACTCCGCCGCCGCCGCCGGCGTGGACCTCCAGCGCGTGCTGTGGGTGCGATGCGGGGCGAATCTACCACAGAGACACGGAGGCACGAAGAATCGGGTCATCGGCTCATCGGGTCATCGGGTGATTGACTCTGTAATGAATTCAATGACCCGATCATCCGATCTCCCGATCACCCGATTCCCCGTGTCTTCGAATCCGCGTTGTGCAAGCTCACACGTCGAGCAGGCACTGCGTGCGGCCGACCTGCTGCTGCAAGCCGGGGGATTCGGGCTGCTAGCCATGGATCTGGGCGACATCCCGCCTGCGATCGCGCGGCGCGTGCCGCTGACCTCATGGTTCCGCTTCCGCCGCGCGGTGGAGAACACGCCCACGGCGCTGGTGGTTGTCGAACAGGAGGCGTCGGCAAAGAGCTGTGCATCGCTGGTGCTGAAAACACAGCAATCAGCACTCAGCAATCAGCAGTCAGCAAAAGCCGCGGGGACAAAGCCATCGCATGCGCGTTTGCTGCATGGAATGCAATTGGAGGTTGAGGTTCTGAATTCACGCATGCTGCACCGCAAACCCGTCCGCGCAGCCACAACTTCATTCGAATCACGAGCCACCTGGTTTGGCTGAATGCTGAGTGCTGAATGCTGAGTGCTAGCTACGCCGCCATCTACGTTCCTGATTTTATGGTTGCGGCCGTAGTGCGCATGGAGCCGGCGCTGCGGGGAAAAGCCGTGGCCGTGCTGGAGGGCAAGCCTCCGGCGGTGACGGTTGCCGCCATGAACGAGATTGCGGCTGAAGCCGGCATCGAGATGGGCATGACCAAGCTGCAGGCGGCGGTGTATCCGGTGGAATTGCGCCCGCGCTCCACGCTGCAGGAAGCGGCCGCCCACGCCGCGCTGCTCGACTGCGCGCAGGCTTTCTCGCCGCGTGTGGAAGCGACGGCCCCCGACACAGTCGTGCTCGACGTCGCCGGCATGGAGCGCCTGTTCGGTCCGCCGCCCAGGCTGGCGCAGGATTTGCAGCAGCGCGCCCGCGAACTTGGATTGGAGACAAATGTCGCGGTTGCCGCCAATCCCGATGCCGCAATCCTTGCCGCACGCGGATTCGCAGGCGTTACCGTGATCCCGCCGGGCAAGCAGGCCGAACGCCTGGGATCGCTTGCCGTGGACGTGCTGCAGGTCGCGCCCGAGATCCTGGAAACGCTCGACCGCTGGGGCGTCCGCAACCTTCGCGCCCTAGCGGTGCTGCCCGATGTCGCCATGGCCGAGCGCCTGGGCCAGGAGGGGCTGCGGCTGCAGAAGCTGGCGTGCGGCGCCGTCGAGCGCCCGCTGGTTCCGGCGGAGCCGCCACTCGAATTCGAAGAAACCATGGAGCTGGAGTATCCGGTGGCGCTGCTGGAGCCGCTGGCGTTCGTTCTCGGACGCTTGCTGGAGCAGCTCTGCGCGCGCCTGGGAGCGCGGGCATTTGCGACGAATGAACTGCGCTTGATCGTAGGGCTCGACGTGATGGAAGAAGGCGAAGAAGTTTCCAGTTTCTCGTTTCTTGTTTCTCGACAGAGGCCTGGTTCTCTCGAGAAACAAGAAACCAGAAACGAGAAACGCTATTGTCTTCGTTTCCCCCTTCCCATGCTCGACGCGCGGCTCTTCCTCAAGTTGTTGCAACTGGAGTTGCGCGCGCATCCGCCGGGAGCTCCGGTGGTGAAGGTGACGCTCGCGGCCGAACCTGTACAGCCGCGTCCGGGACAGGGAGGGCTTTTTCTGCCGGCCACGCCGGCGCCGGACCGGCTGGAGCTAACGCTGGCGCGCCTCGCTGGCATTGTGGGCGAGCAGAAGATCGGCGCCGCGGAGGTGCTGGATACACATCGTCCGGATGCCTTCCAGATGCAACGCTTCGCGCCATTTGTAGCGCCGCCGTCCCGGCGGCTGTGCGTGTGGGCGTCTCGCCCACACGTGCGAGGGCGAGACGCCCTCGCGACAGCGGGCCAGAGGCCGGCGCTACTTGCCTTGCGGCGTTTTCGTCCGCCGCTGGCGGCGACCGTGGAAGTACGCGACGGCGAACCCGTACGCATCGCTGCCGGCGAGATTCGCGGCGAGGTTGCGTCGGTCTCCGGTCCGTGGCGAAGCTCCGGGGATTGGTGGAGAGGCGGGGAAAAACCCTTACCGCGGATCAACGCGGATTCGCACGTATCAAGTTGGGCAAGGGACGAATGGGATGTTGCCTTGTCGAGCAGCAAGGGCATCGTGCTTTACCGGATTTACTGCAAACTCGATACCGGACAATGGTTCGTCGAAGGAAGCTATGACTGAATAATCCGCGACAATCCGCGTTAATCCGCGGTGAGAAGTTAGAACAATGTACGTCGAGCTACATTCCGCCTCCGCTTTCAGCTTCCTCGAGGGTGCTTCCGTGCCCGAGGATCTGGTGGATCGGTGTGCGGCGGCGGAGATGCCGGCCATGGCGCTGCTCGACCGCGATGGCGTTTACGGAGCTCCGCGTTTTCACTTGGCCGCGAAGAAAGCGGGGGTGAAGGCGCACATCGGGGCGGAGATCACGTCGCCACAGAGGCACAGAGACGCAGAGCAATGGAATTCAAAAACCTCTGTGCCTCTGTGTCTCTGTGGCCAATCCCGTGTTCCATTGCTTGTCGAAAACCGCACCGGCTATCAAAACCTTTGCCGGCTGATCACGCGTATGAAGATGCGCGGACCTAAAGACGCGCTGCCGGAAGTGATCGCTGCCCGCGAAGACGATTTGCGCGAGCATGCTGCCGGGCTAATCTGCCTGACCGGAGGCGACAATGGTCCGCTGGCCTCCGCGCTGGCCGAGAGCGGGAGGGAAGAAGCGCGCTGCGCCGTCGAGCGCCTGGTCTCAATCTTCGGCCGCGACAATGTTTACGTCGAGCTGCAGCGTCATTTCCTGCGCGAAGAGGAAGCACGCAACCAGGCAGCAGTCGAGATCGCACGCGCACTCCGGTTGCCGATCGTCGCGACCAACGGCGTGCGCTATGCGCGGGCCGAACAGCGCGAGGTCCTCGACGCCTTCACCGCCATCCGTCATCATCGCACGCTCGAAACGGCGGGCCGCCTGCTGGCGCGCAACTCCGAGCGCTACGTGAAAACGCCGCAGCAGATGGCGCGCCTGTTTGCCGATCTGCCGAAAGCCATCGCCGAGACCGTGCAGCTCTCGTCGCGCTTGCAGTTTACGCTCGCCGATTTGGGCTACGAATTTCCGCGCTACCCGGTGCCCGAGGGCGAAACCATGATCTCATTCCTGCGCAAGCGCGCCGAGGAGGGCGCACGCGAGCATTACGGACGTGCGCAGCGCCCCCTGCGGCAACGCGCCAAGCGCCAGATCGAGCGCGAGCTGGCGCTGATCGAGAAGCTCGAGCTAGCCGGCTATTTCCTCATCGTGTGGGACATCGTGCGCTTCTGCCGCGAGCAGGGCATTCTGGTGCAGGGACGCGGCTCAGCCGCCAACTCTGCCGTCTGCTACTCGCTGGGCATCACCGCCGTTGATCCCATCCAGATGGACCTGCTCTTCGAGCGCTTCCTCTCGGAGGAGCGCGGCGAGTGGCCGGACACCGATCTCGATCTGCCCTCGGGCGACCAGCGCGAGCGCGCCATCCAGTATGTTTATCAGCGCTACGGCAAACTCGGCGCGGCGATGACCGCCAACGTCATCACCTATCGCGGACGCTCGGCGGCGCGCGAGATCGGCAAGGTGCTGGGCTTCGATCCCGAAATGCTCGACCGGCTCTCCAAGATCGTCGGCTCGTGGGAATACCGCGATCCTGACGAGACGCTGGAGCGCCAGTTCCGCGATGCAGGCTTCGATCTCTCTCATCCGCGCCTGCGCAAATTCCTCGAGCTCGCGCTTGCGGTGCAGGACTTGCCGCGCCATCTCGGACAGCACTCCGGCGGCATGGTGGTCTGCCAGGGGCAGCTCGATTCCGTTGTGCCGCTCGAGCCCGCAACTATGCCCGGCCGCGTGGTGGTGCAGTGGGACAAGGAAGATTGTGCCGACATGGGCATCATCAAGGTGGATCTGCTCGGACTGGGCATGATGGCGGTGCTCGAGGACTCGATCGCGATGATTCGCCGCGATTACGGCGAAGAGGCCGACCTTGCCCATCTTCCAGCCGACGATCCCGAAGTCTATGCCGCGCTACAGAAGGCGGACACGGTGGGCATGTTCCAGATCGAAAGCCGGGCGCAGATGTCCTGTCTGCCGCGCCTGCGGCCAAAGTGTTTTTACGACATCGTGGTGCAGGTGGCGATCATCCGTCCGGGGCCCATCGTCGGACAGATGGTGAACCCCTATCTCAAGCGCCGACAGGGACGCGAGGCGGTCACTTATCCACACGCGTCGCTCGATCCGGTGTTGGCGCGGACCTTGGGCGTGCCACTCTTCCAGGAGCAGTTGCTGCGCATGGCGATGATCGCCGCGGGTTTCAGCGGCGGCGAGGCAGAAGAGTTGCGTCGTGCCTTCGGCTTCAAGCGTTCGGAGCTGCGCATGCGTGACATCGAAGTAAAGCTGCGCGCGGGCATGGAGCGTAATGGCATCGCACCGGAAGCGCAGCAGCAGATCGTCAACTCCATCACCTCGTTCGCGCTCTACGGCTTCCCCGAATCGCACGCCGCCAGCTTCGCCCTGCTCGCCTATGCCAGCGCCTGGCTGAAGTGCCACTACCTTGCCGCCTTTACCGCCGCGCTGCTCAACAACCAGCCCATGGGCTTCTATCACCCATCGACCATCGTCAAAGACGCGCAGCGCCATGGATTGAAGTTCAAGCCGGCGGATGTGACGCGCTCTCAATGGGAGTGCACGCTGGAACCAGTTTCAAGTTTCGAGTTTCAAGTTTCGAGCGGTATCCCAACTAAAAACTCGAAACTCGAAACTGGAAACTCGAAACTGTTTTTCGTCCGTCTCGGCCTGCGCTACGTTAAAGGCCTGCGCGAAGAGGCGGCGCGAGCTTTGGTGTGTGAGCGCGAGCGGCGGCCGTTCGCTTCGATCGACGACCTGGCGCGTCGCGTTCCCGAGCTGCGCAAAAACGAACTGGTGGCGCTGGCGCAAGTTGGCGCTCTGAATTTTGTCGGAACAAATCTGCCACAGAGGTACGGAGACACAGAGGATTTCAAAATCGGGACGTCCGGGCGTCTGCTGACTGCGCCAGACCCGATCTCTCAATCACCGGATCACCTGATCAATCAATTCTCTGTGTCTCTGTGTCTCCGTGGCTACAACCAACTTCACCGTCGCGATGCGCTTTGGCAGGTGGAAAAATCCGCCCGATCGAGCGGGCCGCTGCTGGAAGAAATCGCCGAGCCGGATGCGGCCTCGCCGCTGGCCGCCATGAGCGATGAAGAGCGTCTGGTGGCGGACTTCCGCGGCACCGGGCTGACCTTGGGACCGCATCCCATGGCCTATCGGCGCGCGCAGATGGATGCGCTAGGCGTTCGTCAGGCGCGCGAATTGCCCGGCCTGCCCAACGGCAAGTGGGTGCGTGCCGCCGGTTGCGTGATCGCCCGCCAACGCCCCGGCACCGCCCGCGGCTTCGTCTTCCTCAGCCTGGAGGACGAAACCGGCATTGCTAACGCCATCATCACTCCCGACCTGTTCGAGCAGAACCGTCTGCTGCTGGTCGGGGAGAAGTTCCTGCTGGTGGAAGGCGTGCTGCAGAACCTGGACAATGTGGTTTCGGTGAAAGCCGCACGGGTGCTGCCGCTCGACATCACGCGTGCCGCCACTCGCTCCCATGACTTTCACTGACGCCCGCGCGGCCTGGCTGTGGCCATTTTTCCCATCATGGAAAAATTCAGCATCAGGAAATTCCACAAAAAACTGCGGGATGTCACTGGTTCGCCACGCACCGGCCAAAAATTTTGTTTATACTGGTTTACGGCAGCTGCCCGCAGTGGGGTGAAAGCGCCGCTCATCTTTAGTATTTGCCGAAGGAGTGCTGTTTCCATGGCGAGAGCTACATCGGTTAGGAAAAAAGAGTACACCACCAACGGTGACAATCACGCCCCGTCCTCTGTGACCGTAATATCGGCCCCCATGAGCTTGGAAGACGAAATCCGCCTCCGCGCATACCTCTTGTACGAGAAAGAAGGACGGCAGGAAGGTCGCGATAACGAATATTGGCTCCGCGCCGAGTCCGATGTCCTGGAGCGCCGGCCCGGCCACCGCAGGAGTTAGGCGCGAGATTTGGCGGCAATTCTTCTCATCGACGACAACCCTGTGCAGTTGCGCGCCCGCGAGGCGGTGTTGCGCAACGCCGGGTTCACAACCCACATTGCCACTACCCAGGAAGGCGCTCTGGCTCTGTTGCGCAGCGAGGCCGCGCAACGTCTCGGGGCGATCATCACCGATCACATTATGCCAGGGAGCAGTGGGGCGGACTTTGTGCGCGCCATGCGCGCCGCCAAGCCCGGTATTCCAGTGATCGTGATCACCGGGCTGGCGGAGGCGGAAAGCGAGTACCGCGGCGCCGGCGTCATCTTCCGCCAGAAGCCCTGCCCGCCTGAGGAACTGATCGCCCTGGTGCGTTCCAGCGTCAACGACAGCAAGCGTTAGTACCTTCGACTTCGCTCGCCAGGTCTCCTATGAATCTGCGGCGGCGACCTGATCCGTCAAGGACGTCCCGGGTTTGGATGCTGATCCCAGCAACTGCCGCAACACGTACTGCAGAATCCCGCCGTTACGGTAGTAGAGAGCTTCCTGGGGAGTGTCGATGCGCACCGTGACTGGAAACTCGATGGCGTTTCCATCGGCGCGCTGCGCGCGGACAATCAACTCGCGTCCTCCAGCGAATTTGCCTTGCAGCATCTGCTTCAGCCCGGAAATCTCGTAGCTCTCTTCGCCGGAGAGCCCGAGCGACTCGGCGCTGTCTCCCTCTTTGAACTGCAACGGCACAATGCCCATGCCCACCAGGTTGGAGCGATGGATGCGCTCGTAGCTTTCCGCGATCACGGCGCGAACCCCCAGCAGCGCCGGCCCTTTGGCCGCCCAGTCGCGCGACGATCCTGAGCCGTACTCCTTGCCCGCCAGCACCAGCAGCGGCACACGTTCTTTCCTGTATTTCTCCGACGCCTGGAAGACGCTCATGCCCTCGCCGTCGGGCAGATGGCGCGTCCAGCCGCCTTCGGTGCCGGGCGCGAGCTGGTTGCGCAGCCGCACGTTGGCGAAGGTGCCGCGCACCATCACTTCGTGGTTGCCGCGCCGCGAGCCGTAGGAGTTGAAGTCCTTTACATCGACGCCGTGCTCGATCAGGTATTTGCCCGCCGGGCTATCTTGCTTGATCGAGCCTGCCGGCGAGATGTGGTCGGTGGTGATTGAATTGCCCAGCTTCAACAAGACGCGCGCGCCCTTGATGTCCTTCACCTGCGGTGGCCGCAAGTGCATATCCACGAAGTACGGCGGATGCTTGACGTAGGTGGAGTTCGGGTCCCATGCGAAAGTCTCGCCCTCGGGTACCTGCAGCGAGCGCCAGCGTTCGTCCCCTTGAAAGACGCCCGCGTAGCTCTTCTGGAACATGCTTGATTGCACGGACCGCTGGATCGTTTCCACCACCTCGCGCTGCGTGGGCCAGATGTCGCGCAGAAAGACGGGCTGGCCATCACCACCGTTGCCCAGCGGATCTTTGTCCATGTCGATGTCGATGCGGCCGGCCAGCGCGAAGGCCACCACCAGCGGCGGCGACATCAGATAATTCGCGCGGACATCCGGGTTGATTCGCCCTTCAAAGTTGCGATTGCCGGAGAGCACCGACACCGCGACCAAGTCTTTGTCCTGGATCTCGCGCGAGATTTCAGACGGCAGCGGGCCGGAGTTGCCGATGCAGGTGGTGCAGCCGTAGCCCACCAGATTGAACTTAAGCTTTTCCAGATACGGCATCAGGCCGGCTTCGGTCAGGTATTCGGTGACGACCTTCGATCCCGGCGCCAGCGACGTCTTTACCCACGGCTTGGTCGCGAGTCCCTTCTCAACCGCCTTCTTCGCCAGCAGGCCGGCAGCGACCAGCACCGAAGGATTCGAGGTGTTGGTGCAACTGGTGATGGCGGCGATCACCACCGAACCGTCTTGCACGTGTCCGTTGCCAGAGGCGACGTACTCTGCCTTCTTTGCCCCGGGCTTCTGCAACGTGGGGAGGGCCTGCTCGAAGGAGGTGCGCGCCGCCGAGAGCGTCACGCGATCCTGCGGACGCTTGGGGCCGGCAATGCTTGGCTCCACAGTCGCAAGATCGAGTTCAAGATTGTCCGAGTAGATCGCCTCGGGCGTGCTCTCGGTATGGAACAGTCCCTGCTCCTTGCAGTAGGCCTCGACCAGTGCGATTTGCTCCTCGCTGCGTCCACTGAAGCGCAGGTAACGCAGCGTTTCGTCGTCCACGGGGAAGATGCCGCAGGTAGCGCCGTACTCGGGCGCCATGTTGGCGATGGTGGCGCGATCGGCGAGCGGCAGCGTCCGCAGGCCCGGCCCGTAGTACTCGACGAATTTTCCCACCACGCCTTTCTTACGCAGGATCTCGGTGACGGTCAGCACCAGGTCAGTGGCGGTCGCTCCTTCCCGCAACTGTCCAGTAAGCTTGAAACCCACAACGTGCGGGATCAGCATCGAGACCGGCTGTCCGAGCATGGCGGCCTCGGCTTCGATCCCACCCACGCCCCAGCCCAGCACGCCCAGGCCGTTGATCATGGTGGTGTGCGAATCGGTGCCGACCAGCGTGTCGGGATACGCAACCGCCTTGCCATCTTCTTCGTGCACAAACACCACGCGCGCCAGATATTCCAGGTTGACCTGGTGAACAATGCCGGTGTCCGGCGGAACGACTTTGAAATTCTTGAGCGCCTCTTGCCCCCAGCGCAGGAAGGCGTAGCGCTCGCGATTGCGCTGGAACTCAAGGTCGGCGTTGGCCTGGAAGGCGCCGGGAGTGCCGAACTCATCCACCTGCACGGAGTGGTCGATCACCAGTTCAGCGGGTTGCAGCGGGTTGATCTTACTGGCGTCGCCGCCGAGGTGCTTCATCGCGTCGCGCATTGCCGCCAGGTCCACCACCGCGGGCACGCCGGTGAAGTCCTGCAGCAGCACGCGCGCCGGCATGAACGCGATCTCTTTATCGGGAGCGGCCTTGGCGTCCCAATTGGCGAGCGCGCGGATGTCCTGTGCCTTGACGGTCTTGCCATCTTCGCAGCGCAGCAGGTTCTCCAGCAAAATGCGCAAGGAATATGGCAAGCGAGTGGTCGTCGAGCCTTTCTTTTTGTCGAGCGCGTCCAGGCGGCAGATCTGGTATTCACGGTTTCCGACGCGAAGCGATGAGCGGCTCTTGAAACTGTCTTTCATGACTTCTGTCCTTCCAGAACGGCACTATCGAAACCCTCAACGTTAACACAGTTGAAGGGGGTAGGGCGTCTTCTCAGCGTGCTCTCAGCAGCAAAACGGGGACACTCACATTATGTTGCACTCGATTGGCCGTCGTGCCCAGGGCCAGATCGGCCAGCAGTTTGTGACCATGCGTCGCCATGGCCACCAGGTCACAGCCCTTCTCGTTCACCCATTTGACAATCTCTTTAGCCGGATCTCCGTAGCCGAGTTCCGCCACCGCCGGGATGTTGACCGCTTCAAACTCCGCCTTCACCCGCTCCAGGTAGGCTTGACTGTCGTCAATCTCTTTGCCGCCGGCATCGGGACCGCGAAATTGCGCCGCGGGGCCCGTCGCCACGTGGAACAGGACGACATGGCTATGCATCAGGCCCGCCAGCTTCTTGATGTGTTCCACGATCGCGCGATCGGTGGGCGAGGTATCGAGGGCCACGAGAATCTTGTCGTACATGTCGTTCTCCGGGGACATCCTACCGCCTTTTACTTGCCCGCAATCACTTGCCACGCCGCTTTCAGCGACTCCGGCAGCCCGTAGAGATCCATGGCGGTAATCAGCACGGCGGTGGTCCATCCGGCGATCAGCAGGAACCAGCCGCTTCGCCAGCCTCCCATGCGCTTGCGGGAGCTGGTGAAGTGCAGCAGCGGAAACATGGCAAACGGCAATTGCAGAGCCAGCACTACCTGGCTGAGGGTCAGCAGGTCGTTGACGCTGCTATCGCCGCGCATGCCGATGATGAAGATTGCCGGCAGGATGGCCAGCCCACGCGTGATCAGCCGCCGCACCCACGGCGACAGCTTCCAGTGCATGAAGCCTTCCATCACCACCTGGCCCGCCAGCGTCCCGGTGATAGTACTGCTTTGCCCGCTAGCCAGCAGCGCCACGGCGAACAGGATGCTGGCCGCGGCCGTCCCCAGCAGCGGCGCCAGCGTCAGGTAGGCCACGCGAATCCAGTCGGTCCCGGCGCCAAAGCGCACCACCTGACCGCCGGCGACGGTCATGCTGTCCTTGCCGTTGAACACCATCGCCGCCAGCACCATGATGGCGGCGTTGACGAAGAACGCGATCGACAGCGCCGCGGTTGAGTCGAGCGTATTGAAGCGGATGGCGGTGCGGATGGAACCCTCGTCTTTCTCGAACTTGCGGCTTTGCACCAGCGCCGAGTGCAGGTAGAGATTATGCGGCATGACCGTGGCGCCAATAATACCGATGGCCACATATGCCATACCCACCTCGCGCAGGCCGGGCGTGAGCAGAGCGTGTCCCATCTCCAGGAAGCGCGGCGCAGTTTGCGGAAGAATGAAAATTTCAATGAAATAGCAGATGCCGATGGTCGCCACCAGCACCAGCACGACGGCCTCGACGGTCCGTATTCCGAAGCGCTGCAGGGCCAGCAAGAGCAGAACGTCGCCGGCGGTGATCAGGACCGCCCAGAACAATGGGATGTGAAACAGGAGATTGAGCGCCACCGCGCTTCCCAGGACCTCCGCCAGGTCGCAAGCGCCGATGGCAACTTCGGATAGCAGCCAGTTCGGCCAGCGTGTCCATCGCGGATACCAGTCGCGGCAGCATTGCGCCAGATCCTTGCCTGTGACCACACCTAGGCGCGCCGAGATGACCTGCATGAATATGGCCATCAGGCTTGCTAGCGCCACCACCCACAGCAGGCCATAACGGAATTGCGCGCCGCCCGCGAGGTCCGTCCCCCAATTGCCGGGGTCCATGTACCCGACGCTCACCAGCAGCGCAGGGCCGACGTAGGCGCGCCACTGCCGCCAGAAACCCGCCTGGTGATGAGGCACCTGCACCGTGCTGTGGATCCCCTCGAGTGAGACGTGTTCGCGGGATCCCGGCTTGCGCGTTGTCACATCGGTTTGTGGCGGAACCGCCATCGGAGCACTGCTCTTCTGGTTAGCCTAGGTATACAGACGCGAATAAATCCAAATTAACGTTTTTGTGATTTGCCTTCCGGCGCCACCCACACCTTTTCCGCCGCCGGGCCGCCCAGGGAAACCTTGCGCTTGTCCGTCAGCAGGGTCATGGTCTGGTCGTAGTTGCGCTCCAATACCCGCACTTGTGCGCCGGGACGGATGCCGCGCTCATCGAGGAACCGCAATAGAGCGCTGTCCCGCTCATACATGCTGCTCACCTGATAAGTCGCGCCCGGCTCAGCTTCCGATAACAAACGCAGCCCACGCCGGCGGCGAGTTTCGCTGCGCTCCGGGACCACTGGATTCCCGTGCGGGCAGCTCCCCGCCGGGCCCAGTTTCTGCGCCAGTTTTGCCTCGAATTCCGCCGACACGGCGTGCTCCAGGCGCTCGGCCTCTTCGTGCACCAGATACCACTCCATGCCGAAGACCTCCGCCAGCATGCGCTCGATCAGATGGTGCCGGACAATAGTCCTCAAGGCCACCTTTCGCCCCGCGGCGGTCAACTCAACCCGGCCGTCCGCACGCACCGCGACCAGGCCATCGCGCTTCAGCCGCCTGAGCGCCATGGTGACCGCCGGCGCCGATACCGCCAGCCGATGTGCCAGCGTGGCCGAGATGACGTGCTCGCCTTCGCTCTCGGCTTCCAGCACCGCCTTCAGGTAATCTTCTTTCGAAATTGTGATCATCGGAAACCGGCATATTATAACCCACCTTTTGTAGAGATGATTAAGCATAGTTAAGTAACTTTGGTATAGTGGTGTTCCTTTCGTGGGGGCCAGTGCGTGACCATGGGTGACTTCAGCCGTTCAGAGCGCTATGCCGTTTGCGGGCTGGCTATTGCCCTGTGTCTGCTGTCTGCGGCGTGGGCTGGTGGGCAGAACCTCCCGCTAGGGCCGAGTGTCCCCGATCAGCCCGCTGGTGACCGATCCACCCTTCAAGGTGAGGTAAAGGACAGCAGCGGGGCCGTCATACCCGGCGCGCAAGTAGCGATTCGCTTGGCAGGCTCTTCGCTCCTAACGCAAGTTCGCACCGACAAGGCGGGCCACTTCAGCGTGCCAGGGCTCTCTGCGGGCCGATATCGATTGACCGTGACGGCTGCGGGATTCACGACTGCCGATCTGGTGATCACGGTTGGGCCGGAGCGCTCGCAGCCAATCACCATCGTTCTCGCCGTTCAGAGCACGCAGCAAGTTATGACTGTTGAGGGAACCGCTATTGACGCGCAAAACGCCGCGCGCGCCCACACCGATCTGCCGTCATCTCTAACGGACGCCTTGCCAAACGCGCCGGGTAACGGCGGGCTCACCACCGCCCTGACTCTAGGCACGCCGGGAGTTGCGGCCGACTCCAACGGCTCGTTCCATCCTCTCGGAGAACACGCGGAGGTCTCGTTCAGTGTCGACGGCCAGCCCATCTCCGACCAGCAGAGCCGGATCTTCTCCAACCAGGTGTCGTTGAACACGCTGGCTTCCGTCAGCGTCATTAATGGCGCGCCCCCGGCCGAATTCGGCGACAAGACCAGCATGGTCGTGCGAGCCGCAACCCGCTCCGGGCTGGGTTCCGGGAGCCCGACCGGCGCCTTATCGCTCGGCTACGGCGCCTTCGGGACTGGGACTACCGACGTTCTCGCTTCGGGCAGGCAACAAAAAGGTGGGGAATTTCTTCGCCGCCGACGGCGAGCGTAGCGGACGCTTTCTGGATACGCCTGAATTCGATCCGCGGCACGCGGCCGGCAACGCGGAAAACGTATTCGACCGCTTCGACCTGCAGCCCACGCCCGCGGACGCGCTTCACTTCAACGTTGCCTGGGCGCGCTCGTGGTTTCAGACCCCGAATACCTACGACCAACAGGCCAGTAATCAGGATCAGCGTCAACTGATGCTGAGCGAGAACGTGGCCGCCGCCTACTCGCACGTGTTCAATTCCTCATTGCTGCTGAATGCGAACCTCTGGTGGCGGCAGGACCATGTGCACTACTACCCATCGCATGAGCTGCTGGCTGACCAGCCGGCGACCCTTGCGCAAGACCGTTCCCTGGTGAACGTCGGGACGCGGATTGATGTGTCGTTTTCCCGCAGGCGCCACAACCTCAAAGCCGGCACGCTGCTGCAGTGGACGCCGCTGCGAGAGTCGTTCGCGACCGGCCTCACCGATCCCGGCTTCAACTCACCCTGCGTGGACCAGAGCGGCACACCCGTGCCGGACGCCAGTCTCACCGCTTCGGCGCAGTGTGGCGCGCACGGGTATTTGCCGAACTCCTCCTTCCAGCCGAGCCTGCTGCCCTACGATCTGACCCGCGGCGGGGCGCTGTTTTCTTTCAATGGGCGCACCACCGTGAAGGAGCAGAGCGTTTATGCACAGGACTCTATGAGCTTTGGTCGGCTGGGGATCAGCGCGGGTATCCGCGGTGATCGTTATGACGGCCTCTCGCGAGCCAGCGCCGCCGAGCCGCGAGCCGGCATCAGTTACCAGCTGCCGCGCGTAGGGACGGTGTTGCGCCTCTCCTACGCGCGCCTGATGGAGACTCCTTACAACGAGAACCTTGTCCTATCGAGCTCGACCGGACCAGGCGGGCTGGCCGGCGGCGCTTTGGGCTCGACCAGCGTGGTGCCGTTGGTGCCCGGACGCCGCAACCAGTTCAACGCTGGATTGGCGCAGGCTCTCGGCAGGAGAGGTCTCCATCGATGCCGAATATTTCTGGAAATTCACCGATGGCGCCTTCGACTTCAACATCATCCTCAACACGCCGCTCAATTTTCCGATCCAGTTCCGCAAAGCCAAGATTGACGGCGCAATGGCAAAGATCAACCTTGCCGAGGTGCACGGCTTTTCCGCCTTTGCAATATTGGGTCACACGCGCTCGCGTTTGTTCAGCCCGGAGGTCGGAGGCATCAATTTCGGCACGCAGTACGCCCCGGTCGCCCGCCCCGATCACGACCAGGCCTTTCAGCAGACCACATTCCTGCGCTATCAGCCCGCAGCGCGCGCTCCGTGGATCGGCCTGACCTGGAGATTTGACAGCGGACTCGTCGCCGTGGCTATCCCGGACTACGCGACCGCACTCACGCTGAGCGGAGATGAACAGGCCCAGATGGGCCTATATTGCGGCGCGGTGTTCGCCACGGTCAGCTCGCCTCTGCGCGCCTGTGCGTCGCCGCAATTTGGCGCGACCAGAGTGAACATAGTCCCCCCCGGAACATACGACCCCGACCGCAACCCCTCGCGCATCGCGCCGCGCAACCTGTTCGACATTGCCTTGGGGTGGAATGACATCTGGCACGCAGATACCCTCCATCTTGATGCCAGAGTGACCGCGACCAATCTCACCAACCAGGTGGCGCTCTACAATTTCCTTTCCAGCTTCTCCGGCACGCATTTCGTGACGCCAAGATCGGTACAGGTGGAGCTGAAGGTTCGGTTCTGAGAAGCCGCTGATCAGAACGCTGGGCCGCGCACGTTTGACATGGCCGCCCGCTGGCACCTAACCTCTTATGTTCCCTCGGAGCTGCGATGAAGGTCCTGGTTCTGGGAAGTGGTGGACGCGAGCACGCGCTGGTGTGGAAGCTGCGCCAGTCTCCGCGCGTCGCCCGCGTGTACTGTCTTCCCGGCAATGGCGGCATCGCTGCCGACGCCGAATGCCTGCCCGGCGACTTGAAGAATCTGGAGGGGCTTCTGCACACCGCCAACGGCATCCAGCCCGACCTCACCGTGGTCGGCCCGGAGCTGCCGCTCAGCCTGGGCGTGGTGGACGAGTTTCGCCGCCGCGGCTTTCGCATCTTCGGACCCACCGCTGCCGCCGCCCGTTTGGAATCAAGCAAGGCCTTCTCCAAGGAGTTCATGCAGCGCCACAACATTCCCACCGCGAAGTACGCGGTCTGCGCCTCCGAGGCCGATCTTCAGGAAGCGCTCGAGCTGATTTCCGCTCCCATCGTGGTGAAGGCGGACGGGCTGGCTGCGGGCAAGGGCGTGGTCATTTGTCCCACCAAAGAAGAAGCTGCCAAGGTCGCCGCCGACATGCTCAGCGGCAAAACGCTCGAGGGCGCGGGCAGGCGTGTGGTGTTGGAAGAGTGTCTCGAGGGTGAGGAACTTTCCTTCATGGTGGTGAGCGATGGCGAGCGCGTGATTCCGCTCGTAGCCGCCCAGGATTTCAAACGCGTGGGCGATGGCGACACCGGTCCCAACACCGGCGGCATGGGCTCCTATTCCGCCGATCTCCTGCTCGATGGCGAGATGCAGGAGTGGCTGCTCACCCACGTCGCCCGCCCGGTGATCGCGGGCATGCAGGCCGAAGGGTCGCCTTACAAAGGCATCCTGTACTGCGGGCTGATGATGACCGCGCGCGGGCCCCAGGTGCTGGAGTTCAACTGTCGCTTCGGCGACCCCGAAACTCAACCCGTGCTGATGCGCATGGAGAGCGATCTGCTGGGCGCCTTCATCGCTTCCATCGAAGGCCGGGTCAGCGAGGGTGACCTCAAGTGGTCGCGTAATTCGGCAGTCTGCATCGTGCTGGCTTCGGGCGGATATCCCGGCGCATACGAGGTGGGGAAAAAAATCACCGGAATCGAGGAAGCCGACCGCCTGGAGGGCGTGAAGGTCTTCCACGCCGGAACCACGTTGCGCGACGGCGCCTTCTACACTGCCGGTGGACGTGTGCTGGGCGTCACGGCGCGCGGCGCCGACCTGGCGCAGGCCGTCGAGCGCGCCTACGCAGGCGTGGGCCGCATCCATTTCGAGGGCATGCACTTTCGCAAGGACATCGCCGCCCGCGCGTTGAAGTCCAGTTCCGCGTGATTAAATCCGCGGATGGGCTACGGATGCTTTGCAGCAGCCACAGAGGCACGGAGACACGGAGGTTTTTTGCAGGGGCAAGCCGCCCGGTTGGCGACAGATGCGCATAATTCTCTGTGCCTCTGTGACCCCGTGGCGGGTTGGTTTTTTCTCAAATGACTAAGCAGCCACTGGTTTCGATCGTCATGGGTTCGGATTCCGACCTGGAAGTGATGCGCGAGGCCGCCAAGGCGCTCGACGACTTCGGCATCGCCTATGAGATGGACATCACCTCGGCGCACCGCTCGCCGGCGCGCACCAGCGAGTTCGCACGCCAGGCGGCCGGGCGTGGGATCAAAGTCATCATCGCCGGCGCCGGCGGGGCTGCGCATCTTGCCGGAGTGATCGCCGCCGAGACGACGCTGCCGGTGATCGGCGTGCCCATGCCCTCGTCACCGCTGCAGGGACTCGATGCGCTGCTGGCAACGGTACAGATGCCTGCCGGCATACCGGTGGCCACGCTTGCGATCGGCAAAGCCGGCGCCACCAACGCCGGCATCCTGGCCGCGCAAATCCTGGCGCTCAGTGATCCTGCACTCGCTAGGAAGATCATCGAGCACAAAGAAAAACTCGCCCGCGGCGTGGAAGAGAAATCTAAGAAATTGAAATCGCAAGCCGCTGACAAAAGCTGAACCACGGCGGCACGGAGAAAAGAGATTTATTCTCCGTGTCTCAGTGTCTCCATGGTGGACTTGCGAATAGGAGGAGTGAGGATGACCGGACTTTCATTTCCCGAACTATTGCGCTTCAATGAGCAGGAGACCGACCGCTGGCATCAGTTCCTCGGCAAACAAGGGCCTACCGTCCTTGAAGTGACTGTCGATCTTGCCGGAGGCGGCACGGTGCGCGATCTTCTGCTGCACATGTTCGCCGTAGAGTTGAAATATGCCGAACGCCTCTCCGGCGGCCAGATCACTCAGCCCTTCGAGCTGCCCAACCGCACCGTCGACGAGATCTTCAACATCGCTACCACTGCGCACGAGAAGATAAGTGGCTATCTGCAGACGGCGTCGGAAGCGGACCTGAACCGCAAAATCACCTTCCCCACGCTCTCCGCCGGCGAACAGACCGCCACGCGGCGCAAAGTGCTCGGCCATGCCCTCGTCCACAGCCTGCGTCACTGGGCGCAACTCACGACGGAAATGCGCCGCCGCGGCTACAAGGCTGACTGGCATCATGATTTCTTGTTTACGGATGCGTTGTAGTAGCCACAGAGGCACGGAGACACAGAGGAGTCTTTTACAAGGACAGGCCGTCTGATTGATTGCCGAGGCACAGGATTCTCCGTGCCTCTGTGACTCTGTGGCGGGTTTTACAGCTTCAGTTCTTTCAACCACTCGCGCAAGCTTCCACCCAGGTCGGGCCGCTTGAGCGCGAACTCAACGGTGGCCTTCAGGAAGCCGAGTTTGTCGCCGGTATCGTGGCGCTTGCCCTCGAAGACGTACCCGTAGAGCTTCTCCTGCTGCAGCAGCAGGCGGAGTCCGTCGGTGAGTTGCAGTTCGCCGCCGGCGCCGAGCGGCGTGCGTTCCAGGGTTTCGAAGATGGTGGGCGTGAGTACGTACCGCCCGATGACCGCCAGCTTCGAGGGCGCGTCCTGAAATTTCGGCTTCTCCACCAGGTTGGTGATGTCGTAGAGCCGGTCCTGGAAGCGCCCCGTCACCTGATTGCCAGCCACCACGCCGTACGCCGAGATGCCCGGCCCTTCGACCACCTGGGTGGCAATCACCGAGGACTGGGTTTCGTCGAAGACATCGATCATCTGCTTCAGGCAGGGGACGGGCGCGTCGATCACGTCGTCGGCCAGCAGCACGGCAAAGGGCTCGTGGCCCACCAGTTCGCGCGCCATCAGCACCGCGTGGCCAAGCCCCATCGCTTCTTTCTGCCGGACATAGGCCACGTGGATCATGTCCGAGATCTGCCGCACCACCGCCAGCAGCTCGGTCTTGCCGCGCTCTTCGAGCATCTTCTCCAGCTCGTAGCTGACGTCGAAGTGGTCTTCGATGGCGCTCTTGCCGCGGCCCGTGATGATGATGATCTGGTCGCAGCCCGCAGCCAGCGCCTCTTCCACTCCGTACTGTATGATGGGTTTGTCGACCAGCGGCAGCATTTCCTTGGGCTGCGCCTTAGTGGCGGGCAGGAAGCGGGTGCCCAGACCGGCGGCGGGGAAGACGGCTTTGCGGACTCTCATTTTTGTCATGCGATTCGAGAATAGCACTCAGCAGTCAGCAATCAGCTAACCCTTGCGTTGTTCCGCTTTGATTTTCGCAATAAGACTGGCCAGCATGCGTTTGACCTCGATGGTCGCCAGCTCGAGTTCCTTGTAATCGACGCGGTTGAGGAAGCCCAACTCTGCGGACATGCGCAACAGGTACTGCAGCTCACCAGCCGACCCCATTGCGATGCGCGTGAACCGAGCCAGTTCAAGGTTGCCGCCGCGTCCCCACCCCTTGGCGATCTTGCTCGGAATAGAAACTGCTGCCCGGCGCATCTGGTTCGTGAGACTGAACATCTCCTGTTCGTGAAAGGATTCCGTGTGCTTGTAAACCAGCAACGCGAGATTGTGCGACTTCTCCCAGACCTTCAAATCTCGGAAGTCCTTCAACGCTGCCGCCCCTCCATCGCCCAGGCTTTGCTGAGTGCTGATTGCAGACTGCTGACTGCTTCTACAACACCGGCGAATCATCCCCCAGCATCGCCTTCCGGACGATCTTCACCGGCGGATAACCCTGCTTCAGGAACTGATCGTGAAACTCCTGCAGGTTGAACTTCGCTCCCAGCTTCTGCTTGTAGTCCTCGCGCAGCTTCAGAATCTCGAGCTTCCCCAGCGTATAAACGAGGTACGTAGGGTCCGCGGTGCCGCGCTTGGTCTCGGTCTCGGCCACGGCGTGGGACTGGAAGCCTTGCTTGACGAAGAAATCCACTGCCTGCTCGAAGCTCATCTTGCCGGTATGCATCTCGATGCCGGCGATATAGCGCGCGTCCCGCAGTAGCGCGTCCTGCAACTGCCCCAGGCGGAGCTTTAGATATTTCTGGTCGCTGCCGCCATTGGCGGACTTGCCATAGCCCTCATCCAGCATCATCTGCTCGGCATAGTGGGCCCAACCTTCCGCGTTCGATGCGCAGCCGACCAGCTTGCGCACCTTCGACGGCGCATTCTGCACCCATAGGAATTGCACGTAGTGTCCGGGATAGGCCTCATGCGTGGCCACGGAAGTCAGCGTGTCATAGTTGAACTGCGCCATGAACTCGCGCACGTGCTCCGGCGTCCAATCTTTCTCCGGCAGCGTAACGTTGAAGAAGGCTTCTTTGGCGGTGTGCTCGTAGGGGCCGGGCGTATCCATGGAGGCGAAGGTGAGCGCCCGCATGAAGGGCGGCGTTTCCTCAACGATGGGCAACACCGGCGAGGGAATGGTCACGATGTGGGCGCGCGCGATGAAGGCGCGCAGGTCGCCGAACATATCGCGCACCGTTTGCAGCAGCTTGTCCGGCGGCGGATAGTTCTTCTGGAACTCGGCCAGCACCTGCTCCGGCGACTTGCCGGGATCGATCCGCGACGCCGTCTCCTTCAGCCACTGCTGGTTGCGATGCAGATCGGCGTAGCCGAGCTTCAGCAGCTCGTCGAGCGGCACGTCCACCATCTCGTCATACAGCAGCTTCTTGCGATAGTTCTCGGCGCCGATGCGGAAATCGCCGTTTGACCGCGGCAGCAGGTCTTCCCGTAGCCACTGCTGATAGGCGTTTAGACTGCCAATCACCGCGTCGTTGCTCTGCTTGAATTCGTCCAGCAGCTTGCGGTCTTTTACGTCTTTGAAGGCCGCGGGCACGTCCTGCTCAAAGAAGCGGGTGATGCCTTGCACCTGCTGCAGCGCGATCTGGGTGTAAATCTTTGGAGGATTCTTGAGATTCGCGCGTGCCGCCTCAAAGACCTTGGGCATTTGCCGTTCGCGCGCAATCAGCGACCGCAGCCGCTCTTCCGGCGGCGCAAACTTGCGATTCATGATTAGGAAAGCGCTGTAGGTGATGCCGCCGGTATAGCGGTCCGGGTTCGTCTCCCATCGGCGAATCTGTTGCAGCTCCAGCAGCCGTCCGTCGATCTCGTGCAGCAGCAGCTCGCGGTCGGACTGCTGCTCAGCGTTCAATCCCGCACGGAAACCCTCGATCTTTCCCCGTGCCTGCGCCAGTGCCTTGACTTCGGCTTCCACGCCGGCGCGCGAATAATCTTCCAGTTGAGCGTCGTAGCGATGCAATCCGGCATGGGTGCCCGAAGTCGGATGAAAGGGGAAGTAGTAGTCGTCGAAGTACTGATCCACGAGCCGGTCCCACGAACTCGGCGCGGCAGGGTCCGTCTCCGCCTGCTTACTTGCTTGTGCCATGCCGGAACTAATCATCACCGCCAAAATCAAAAAGCTCAACATGAAAACGCGGAAGGGATGTTTCATCAGCACCTCGGCCGGCAAGTAAGGTATCACGACTGAGCGCGCGCAAGGTATCACGAGCACATCGCGTACGAAGGGCAGTGGAGTGTGGGGTGAGCCGCGGGGCAAAGCGAAACGCCCCTGCGGGGCTAAAACCACTTTGGCCCCGGACGACATGGCGCGAACTCGATCCCGAGTACGGAGTCAGTAGATTCGAGAGTGGAGTTGTGGTCTCAGATGGCTACGGCGCGCAGTTCCTCGGGAACCAGATAAACCGAACCGTTCTGCACGCGGATCAGGCGCCGCCGCTTGAAGTCCGACAACAGCCGGCTGACGGTCTCGCGCGAGGCCCCGATGATGCGCCCGATCTCTTCATGGGTCATGTGGAAGGGCACGCAAACTCCCTCCGCACTGGCTTCGCCATGTTCTCTAGCCCAATCCAGCAACAGTTGCGCCAGCTTGCATCGCGTGCTGGGCGCCAGCGCCAGCAACCGCGCCTGCTCCCAGGATTTGTGCAGCTCCATGCTCAAGTGCTCGGCGACACGCAGGGAGACGTCCGGATGGGTGCGAAGAAACCGCTGGAATTTGCGCGCGGGGACGAAAGCCACTTGCGCAGGGGTAAGGGTCTCGGCCGTGGCGGCATAGGGGGAACCAACGATCAGGCTGCTCAGGCCTAGCAACTCTCCCGGCTCCGCCAGGCGGAGAATGATGCTCTCTCCCTGGTTGGAACCGGCGGTGAGCTTGGCTTCGCCGCTACAGAGAACGAACACACCGCGGGGCATCTCGCCTTCCACGAACAGCACCGCACCCTGCGGGTAGAGGGCGGTCTGACGGATCATGTTCAGCTCGCGCATAGTTTCCGCGGACAGGTGGCAGAATAGGTTCTTTTGCCTGGCGCCGCAGTCGACGCAGTTCTCCACCACCTGCAATCCGTAAGGAGCTGTCGATGCTAAGGGTATGGTCTTACTGGGTGCCGTCTGCATGGCTACTTCCTCCATCGAGGGGCCATTCGCACTCCACCGACTACACGTGGCTTCGTGATCATCGGCGGCCCCCTGCGCAATCCTTCCGAGTGTGGGGTCTCGAAGAACTGCAACCGGGAGCCACCGTCGAGGCTTGCAGGCCCGGCTCATTGAGAGCCGGCCTGACCACCTGTGCTCGCATTCAGTGTCGACCTCTGCCACTAGGCAACGCTGTGATGCCGGTCACCTTTTGCAGTGACTAGAGTCACGGGTCGGAACGCTCTCCAGCACGGAGTCTGCTACTCGCGAACCCGTAGGGATTGCAATCTTTCGCTCGCCGGTCTATAAAGTGCGTCCCGGAGGGCACATGAGAAAACTGACGTGGCTTCTTGCATTGGCTGGCCTGTGGTGTTCCCAGCCTGTTCGGCCAGGATAAGAATCCGGTGGCGACGGCGATCCGCGAAGCGGAGCAGGGGCGCAGTAAGAATATGGTTGCCGCCGCCGAGGAGATGCCGGCCGACAAGTACAGCTTCAAAGCCACGCCGGATCAGATGACCTTCGGCCACCTGACCCTTCACATCTCCGAGGCGAATTATGTCTTCTGTTCGAAAATTGGCGGCGTGCCGGCGCCGGAACTCCCCAAGCTCGCCGAAGCCGATCCCAAGGACAAACTGGTGGAACGGGTGAAGTCGTCGTTCGATTTTTGCACGACGGCCCTGGCCAAGCTGGATGACTCCAACCTGGCCGAGACAGTCACGCTGTTTGGAGAGCAGAAGGCGTCGCGGGCGGCGGCGATCCTGAGGCTGGCCGCGGCCTGGGCCGATCACTATTCGCAGGAAGCGACTTACCTGCGGCTCAACGGGCACTTGCCGCCGACGGCGAAGAAGTGAGAGTGGATTTGTAATTGGTAATTTGCAATTTGTAATTGACGGAGCCGCGGACGATTTTCGCACCTTGAGCCGTGCAAATCACAAATTACAAATTACCAATCACAAATCTATAAACGCCTTCACCAGAGCCTCGTCGGTGGCATGCACCAGCTTCATCCCTAGCTTCTTGGCGATGCTGCGCATCTCGTAGTTTTCCTCGAGGAAACTTCCCACCAGGCGCGCAATCTTCTCGTGGCGCGCGATCTCGATCATGCGGCGCAGCAGCTCCGTTCCCAGGCCCTGGCGTTGCCACTGGTCACCCACCAGCACGGCGAATTCGGCTTCGTTGATGCCGTGCAGGCGGCTCAGCCGTCCCACGGCGAGGATCTCCTGCGCCGTCGACTCCGGGTCGGTGCGGACGGCCACCAGCGCCATCTCGCGGTCATAATCGATGAAGCAGATGCGCACCAGCCGGTCGTGGGCGATGCGCTGGCTGAGTTTGAGCGCATTGAAATATCGCAGGTAGACGCTGCGTTCGGAGAGCGTCTGGTGGAACTGCACCATCGGCGGCTCGTCCTCGGGCCGGATGGGCCGGATGGTCGCCCGCTGGCCGCCCTTTAACGTCCAGTCCTGGACGTATTGCGCCGGATAGGGACGCACAGCCAAGCGCGGCAGCAGGTCCTCGCTCATCTCCGGGCCGTGCACCACCACGCGCGCGTCCAGCGCCAGCAGGCGCTCGGGGGACGCCAGCAGGGGGTTGACGTCAATCTCTTTTATCCAGCGCTGCTCCACCACCAGTTGGCTGAAGCGCACCAGCAGCTCTTCCAGCGCGGCAAGGTTTACCGGCCGGCGGCCGCGCACGCCTTGGAGGGCCTTGAAGATGCGGGTCTGTTCCATCATGCGGCGGGCAAGCGTGGTGTTGAGCGGCGGCAGGGCCAGCGCGCGATCTTCGAACACCTCGACCAGTTGTCCTCCGGCGCCGAAGAGCAGCACGGGGCCGAATTGGGGATCGATCGAGCTCCCGAGAATGAGCTCGTAGCCTTCCAATTTCACCATCGGCTGCACGGTCGCCCCCTGGAAGTGCTCAGGGCCGGCCTTCTCGCTAACCGCAGTGCGGATCGCCTGCCAGGCGCGGCGGACTTCGGCATCGTCGCGCAGGTTCAACTCGACACCGCCGACATCTGTTTTGTGGGTGATCGTCTCGGAGTGCAGCTTCAGGACCACCGGGTAGCCCATGGTGCGAGCCAGTTCGACGGCGGCGTCTTCGCTGGATGCGATTTGGGTCTCGATGGTGGCGATGCCGTAGGCAGCCAGCAACTGCTTGGACTCGGCTTCCGTCAGCAGAGTCCGCCGCCGCTGGCGCGCTGCCTGGATGATTTTCTCTGCAATCGCCCGGCTGGGCGCGCCTTCCGCGCCCGCCAAGAGCATTGGCGTCTCGTACAGCCCGCGCAAGTTGTAGCTGTAGCGCCACATGTAGTTGAACATGTGAATCGCAGTCTCGGGGAACGGGAAGCACGGGATATTGGCGCGGCTCAGGATGGTTTCGCCCAGCGCCGCGCTGGGCCCGCCCATCCAACTGGCAAGCAGAGGCTTGGACCAGCCGGCAGCGCTGGAGGTAAGTTTTTCAGCCGTCTCCCCGGGGTCTGCCATGCCTTGCGGCACCAGGATGGCCAGCACCCCGTCGCAGTGCGCATCTTTGCCGACGGTTTCCACAGCTTTGGCGTAGCGGCTGGCATCGGCATCGCCGATGGTATCCACCGGGTTGGCACGACTCCAGTTGGGCGACAGAAACTGGTTCAATGCCTCAATGGTTTCGGCGGAAAGCTCGGCCAGTTCTCCACCGCCGGTCATGAGAAAGTCGGCGGCCAGCACGCCGGGCCCGCCGGCGTTGGTCACGATGGCCAGCCGCGGTCCGCGGGGGCGCGGCTGCTTGGCCAGCACTTCCGCCATGTGGAAGAGGTCGGAGATGGTTTCCACCCGCAGGACGCCACAGCGCCGGAAGGCGGCCTGCAGGACCTCGTCGCTGCCAGTAAGCGCCCCGGTGTGGGAGGCGGCCGCGCGCGCCGCTGCCTCCGTGCGCCCCGCCTTGATCACGATGATGGGCTTGGTCATCGCCACTTCACGCGCCGCCGAGAGGAAGGAGCGCGCGTCCCCGACCGTTTCCATGTACATCATGATGCAGGAGGTCCTGGGATCATCTCCCAGGTAGTAGATCAGGTCGCCCCAGCCGACATCGAGCATCGAACCCACGGACACGAAAGCGCTGAAACCCACCCGCTCACGCAGGCTCCAGTCTAGTACCGCAGCGCAAAGAGCGCCGCTTTGGCTCACGAATCCCACGCTGCCCGGCCGCGCGGTTTCGGTGGAGAATGTGGCATTCATACCGCTCAGCGGCATCATCACCCCGAAGCAGTTGGGGCCGATGACGCGCAGGCGGCCCCGCCTTGCCTCGGCCAGCACCTGTTGTTCGAGCTCGAGACCCTCCGGTCCCGCTTCCCGGAAGCCGGCAGAAATGATGATGGCGCCTTGTACGCCGGCCTGCGCGCATTCCTTAATAATCGCCGGCACGGTGGGCGCGGGGGTGGCGATCACCGCCAGCTCGACCGCTTCCGGCACCGTGGCGATGTTGGGATAGGCCTTGATCCCCAGCACGCTCGAACGGCTGGGATGGATGGGAAACACGGTGCCGCCGAAGGGGCTGGTGATCAGGTTGCGCAGGATGTTGCGGCCTACGCTGCCGGCTTTTTCTGTGGCCCCGATCACGGCCACGCTCCGCGGTGCGAAGAGCGCGTCCAGAGGCTTCTGCTCCGCCCGCAGCACGTCGTGTGCCGGGTGGGTGACCAAACCTCCAGGCTTGCTGGCTGAAAGATCTTTCTTGATTCCGGTGCTCATGGCCGGCAACAGTTTACAGTTTCCAACCCCGACTGGCTGTGACGGGCGACACGACGTGTCCCAGGCCCGGCAGCGTGGCTGGCGGTCGGTGGTCGAACGTCTTGTTTTGGGAACCTGTTCTGTTTGAGAACGGAGAGCTCCTAAGATCCTCGTGTGGGCCATTCTGGGCTTTGCCGCCGCAATGACTTACGAATGCATCCTGGCCGCTGCGCTGGCATCTCACGTGCACGTTCTTTGAGCAATGTCAGGGGAGACACCTGCCTCTTTGCTAACGCGGCCTCTACGCGTGCTGTTCGTCGACGACTGCGCCGACGACGTCCAGCTTTCAATCCGCGTCCTGGAGAAAGCCGGCTACGATATCCATCAAGAAGTGGTTGATACTCGGGAGCAGCTCCAGCAGGCTCTAAGCGCGGGTGACTATGACCTGATCCTGTGCGATTACCGATTGCCGGGGTGGTGCGGTGCGGACGTGCTCTCCATGGTGCGACGACTCCGGCCAGGAACTGCCAGTGGTGCTGGTGACCGGAACTCTGGGGGAGGAGACCGCGGTCGAGATGGTCAAGCTTGGCGCGGCGGACTTCGTGCTCAAGCACCGGCTCTCGCGCCTGCCTTTGGCGATCCAGCGCGCCCTGCGCGAAAAACAGATCCGCGAAGAGCGCAACCGGGCAGAGCAGGCCCTGCTGCGCTCAGAACGGGATTACCGGCACCTGTTCGAGAGCGCCAACGACGCCATTCTCATCATGGACGCGGAGACGGGAGAGATCCTGGAGGCCAATGCCAAGGCAGAGCAGACTTATGGCATGAGAAAGGAGCAACTGGTCGGCCGCAACCTGAAGAGCCTCACTCTCGACACCCAGCGATGTGAAGAGCGGATCGAGCAGCTACGGCGGGAAGGCAGCTGCCTGAATTTCGAGACGGTCCACCGCCACGCCGACGGCCGCGCCATCCACTTCCTGTGCAGCGCTACGCTCGTCGATTACCGGGGCCGCCGGGCGATGTTCGGTATTCATCACGACATCACAGAACGCAAGCGGGCGGAGGAACGGCTTCACCTCTTCGGGCGCATCCTGGAGTCCTCGGCGGAAGCGATCGCGATCCTTAACCCCGATGGATGCTTCGTGGAGCAAAATGCCGCTCATCAGGCACTGAGCGGATATTCGATCGAAGAACTTCGCGGGCACACCCCGGAGCTGCTGGTGGGAAACGCCTTCCAGTTTCACCCGCAGGTGGCGCGGCCCGGCGGGTGGTTAGAGCTGGAATTACGGATGCGCACCAAGTCCGGCCGGGAGAAGATCGTTGAGACATCGATTTTTTCGATCACCGGCGACAATGGGCAGATCCAGTGGATCGTGGCCATTGTGCGCGACATCAGCGAGCGGCTCAAGCTGCAGGTACAGCTCCAGCAGGCCACCAAGATGGAAGCCGTCGGACGCCTCGCGGGGGGCGTGGCCCACGACTTTAACAATCTGCTCAACGTCATTATCGGCTACAGCGAACTGATGTTGGAACGGCGCAACTCGCCCGAATTCCTGGATAAAAGCGCCAGAGAGATCCGCAAGGCCGCCGACCGCGCCGCCGGACTTACCCGGCAATTGCTGGCGTTCAGCCGCCAGCAGGTACTGGAGCCGAAGGTCCTCGATCTCAATGAAGTAATTGCGGAGATGAAAGACCTGCTGCTGCGCATGCTCGGCGAGGACGTGGAACTCATCGTCACCTCGGCAGAGAAGGTGGACCGGGTGCGCGCCGATCCCGGGCAGATCGGCCAGGTGATCATGAATCTCGCCGCCAACTCGCGCGACGCCATGCTGCGCGGCGGACGCTTCCTGATCGAGATTTCGAACGTGGAAGTCGATGCCGCGTTTGGCGCCGATCATGCCAACATGCCGGCCGGTCCCTACGTTCTGTTGTCGGTCAGCGACACCGGCAGCGGCATGACTTCCGAGGTCCGAGCGCATATCTTCGAACCGTTTTTTACTACCAAGGAGAAAGGCAAGGGCACCGGGCTGGGGCTGGCGACGGTCTACGGAATCATCAAGCAGAGCGGCGGATACATATGGGCGTACAGCGAGCCAGGGCACGGCGCCACCTTTAGGATTTACCTGCCGCCGGTGCACGCTCAGCCCGACCGCCCGCAGCCGGAGCTGGCGCCGGCCACCAGCTGCGCGGGATCAGAGACGCTGCTGGTGGTGGAGGATGAGGAAGGTGTACGCGTCCTGGTCCGAGACTACCTGCAGATGAACGGCTACACGGTGCTGGAAGCCCGCCACGGCGAAGATGCTTTGCGCATCGTCTGCGAGCACCCGGGCGAGATTTCCCTGATGATCACCGACGTCATCATGCCGGGAATGAACGGGGGAGAACTCGCCGAGCGGATGGCCATCCTCCGCCCGGCCATGAAGGTGCTGTACATGTCCGGCTACGCGGAAACCACCGTTTACCGGAAAGGCGTTCTCGAGCCCGGAGCTTTCTTCCTGCAGAAACCTTTTGGCCCTCCTGAGCTCGGCCGCAAGGTGCGGGATGTGCTCGCCACCGAGCGTCCGGTTGAAGCGCCTGGCGCGCGCGAGCCCAGCCGGACTTCGCTGACGGAATCCCAAACCTAGAGAGTCGGCGAGTCCAGCAGGATTTCAATCGTGTCGCGCCCCAGATGCCTAAAGATTCACGCGACGCATTGCCGCCTCGGGATAGCGCAGGCCGGCGGTTGCGCCGCGCGGCAATGCTTGGTCAATTCGCGTCAGCCCCTGTGCAGTGAGCTTCACGCTGACTGCCTGCGCGTTCTCCTCAAGATACTTCTGGCGCTTGGTTCCGGGAATTGGGACGATGTGGTCGCCCTGCGCCAGCAGCCAAGCCAGCGCCAGTTGCGATGGAGTGCACCGCTTCTCCGCCGCCATTTCCTCCACACGACGCGCCAACTCCAGGTTGCGGCGCAGGTTCTCTCCCTGGAAGCGCGGATTATTGCGCCGATAGTCGTCGGCGGGAAGCTGGTCAATGTTCTTGATGGTCCCACTCAGGAACCCACGCCCGATCGGACTGTAGGCGACGAAAGTGATCCCCAGCTCGCGGCAGGTGGGCAGCACTTCGGCTTCGGGATCGCGCGTCCACAGCGAGTATTCGGTCTGCAAGGCCGCAATGGGATGCACCTTTTGCGCGCGCCGGATGGTGGCAGGCGCAGCTTCTGACAGCCCGAGATGGCGCACCTTGCCCTGTTCGACCAGCCGCTTCATGGCCCCGACTGTCTCCTCGATGGCAACATCGGGATCCACGCGGTGCTGGTAGTAGAGGTCGATGACTTGCACGCCCAGCCGCTTGAGGCTGGCCTCGCACTGCCGCTGAACGTAATCAGGGCGGCCGCTCACGCCGATCCAGGCGCCGTCGGCCGAGCGCACATTGCCGAACTTGGTGGCCAGAACGACCTCATCGCGGCGATTGTGGATGGCTTTGCCGACCAGCTCTTCGTTGTGTCCTTGGCCATAGACGTCCGCAGTGTCGAGAAAGTTGATGCCGAGGTCGAGCGCGCGATGAATGGTCGCAATCGATTGCTCGTCGTCGCGGGCACCGTAGAACTCCGACATGCCCATGCACCCGAGTCCGATGGCCGAGACCTCGACGTTGGATCTTCCGAGACGCCTATGTTCCATGGCCATTGTTCCGGTGCTGGCGGTGGCCTTAATCATGAATGCTCCTTCGCAAGAATTCTCCCATGGCATCACCCAAGGCGCAGGCC
This sequence comes from uncultured Acidobacteriota bacterium, assembly GCA_963733935.1. Taxonomy (GTDB): domain Bacteria; phylum Acidobacteriota; class Terriglobia; order Terriglobales; family Acidobacteriaceae; genus JAHFUA01. The sequence continues at coordinate 307,712 of CAVTEQ010000006.1, read as the reverse complement.
CCCTGCCGCATCGGACTGGCCGGGAATTCTCCAGGACTGGCCGTAGTCCATCAACTTGTCGGCGGCATCCGGTCCCCAGGTGCCCGCGCCATAGTTGGGAAAGTCGGTTGGGGGATTGCTTTTCCACGCTTCCAGAATCGGGGTCAGCAGCGACCATCCCTGCTCGACGAAGCCATCGCTCGCGAACAAAGTGGGATCCCCGAGCATGCAATCCAGGAGCAACCGCTCGTAAGCGTTGGCCGAGGCCATGCCGAAAGCGGTGGAGTACCGAAAGTCCATTTGTACGTCGCGTACGTGCGTGGCCGGGCCGGGTTGCTTGGCGGAAAAGCGCAGCGTGATTCCCTCCTCCGGCTGAATGCGGAGGATGATCAGGTTCGGTGGAATCGAGCGGGTTCCTTCGAACAACCGCAAGGGCGGTTGTTTGAACTGCACTGCAATCTCGGTGACTTGTTTGGCCAGGCGCTTGCCGGCCCGCAGGTAAAAGGGAACGTCCGCCCAGCGCCAGTTCTCGATCTGCAGCTTGAGGGCCGCGAAGGTTTCGGTAGTGGAGTCCGGGGCTACACCCGGCTCCTGCCGGTAGCCGATAACTTTTTCTTCGCCTATCCGACCGGGACCGTACTGGCCACGCACGGCGCAGCGGGGCGCGTCCCCGCCGCACAGCGGACGGATGGCGCGCAACACCTTCAGTTTCTCCGCTCGCACGCTGTTCGCGTCGAATGAGACCGGCGGTTCCATGGCGGTCATCGACAGCACTTGCAGCACGTGATTCTGCACCATGTCGCGCAGGGCCCCGGCTTCCTCGTAATAGGAAGCGCGGTTTTCGACGCCCAGGGTCTCCGCCGCCGTAATCTGCACGTTGTCCACGTAACGCCGGTTCCAGATGGGCTCGAAAATGCCATTGGCGAAGCGGAACACCAGCAGGTTCTGCACCGTCTCTTTGCCGAGATAGTGGTCGATGCGGTAAACCTGCTCCTCGTGGAAAACCTTGTTCAATTCGCGGTTGAGCTGCCTGGCGCTTTCCAGGTCGTGGCCAAACGGCTTCTCGATGATGACCCGCGCCCAGCCGTGTTCAGATCGCTCCAGGCCCGCCGATTGCAGGTTGCGCACAATGGGAAGGAACGAACTGGGAGGCACCGCCAGGTAGTAAACGCGATTGTCGCCGGTTCCACGCTCGCGATCGAGTTGCTCCAGCACGGTTTCCAGCTTCTTGTACTCATCGGGATTGTGAGGATGAGCCGAGATGTAACGAACTCCCTGAGCGAACTTGTTCCAGGTGTCGCCATCAATGGGACCGCTGAATTCTTCTGCCGCGTCTCTCATACGGGAGCGGAATTCGTCATCGCTCATCTCGCTGCGCGAAAATCCCACTATGGAGAAGTTCTGCGGGACCAGATGCTCCTTGAAGAGCGTATACACAGCGGGCAGGAGTTTGCGCTTGGTCAAGTCGCCGGAGGCCCCGAAGATGACCATCACACACGGCTCCGGAGTGCGCTCCATTCGCACAGGTTCGATCAGTGGTTTCTCCAAGGTGGTTGCGCTCATGCCGGTTTCTCTCCTTCTAAGGTTCCTGCTGACTACCGGGGCACGATGCTGCTCCGCTTTTTCTCGAGCGACCCCAGAAGCTGGTCCATCGATTCCGCGAACGAGCGCACGCCATCCACTTGCAACTTCTCGGTGATGGCATTCAAGTCAATGCCAAGCTTGCCTAAGCGCTCGACGGCCGCCCGTGCCTCTTCCACGCCCTCGGTCACGGTTTCGTGTACCTTGCCGTGATCGCGGAAGGCATGGAGAGTTTCCGGAGGTAAGGTGTTAACGGTATCCGGCCCAATCAGCGAATCAACGTACAGCACGTCCGAGTACGCAGGATTCTTGGTTCCCGTGCTGGCCCACAAGACGCGCTGCACACGCGCGCCGCGCTTCGCCAGCGTCTTCCAGCGTTCGCTGGAGAAGATCTCGCGGAAGCGCTGATAGACCAGCTTGGAATTGGCAACTGCGATGGTGCCGCGCAGGGCCAGCGCCTCGGGTGTCCCGATCTTCTCCAACTCTTTATCGACGGCGGTGTCCACGCGGCTCACGAAGAACGAAGCCACCGAAGCCACGCGCTGCGGCTGGAAATTGCGTTCCAGCCCGCTGATGTAGGCATTCGCCACCGCCTCATAGTGGGCCATGGAAAACATCAGGGTGATGTTGATGTTGATGCTTTCCGCGATCAGCGTGAGGATCGCCGGAATGCCCTCGGGAGTGCCGGGGATCTTGACCATCAGGTTGGGCCGCTTCACCGCGTTCCACAGCCGCCGCGCTTCGGCGATGCTGCCGGCGGTGTCCTTCGCCAAGCCGGGGGAAACTTCGATGCTTACAAAACCGTCCGCGCCGCCGCTTTTGTCGTACACGGGACGGAGCACGTCGGCTGCAGCCTGGATGTCGGCTATCTCGATCGCATCGAACAACGCCAGCGACGGCATGTTGGGATCTGCCGCGAGCAACTGCTGGAGCTGCTCGTCATAGTCCGAGCTGCCGGCGATGGCTTTATCAAAAATAGTTGGATTGCTGGTAAGCCCGCCCAGCCCTTCCTCCACCAGTCGCTTCAGCTCTCCCGACGTGATGAGGTTGCGGCGGATGTAATCCAGCCACACAGACTGCCCGTGTGCCTTCAGCTCAAGCAGAAGATTCCTGGTAGGTGTACTCGTACGTTCCGCAAGCGTGCTCATTATTGATGCTCCTGTTCCCTATCCTTTGCCCGCTGGGCTGGCCGAATAGCGTTCTTCGATTACGGGAACCCGGCGTGATCGGCAATCCGCCTGCCTCACCTGCCTACAAGTCGCAACGCGTGCTGCACAACGTTGTCTACGTTGATCCCGAGCTTCTCCATCACGGTCTTACCCGGCGCCGAAGCGCCGAAGCGGTCGATTCCAATTACAGCGCCCGTTTCGCCAACGTACTTGTACCAACCGAGAGTAGCGCCGGCTTCAATAGCTACCTTGGGGACGCCCTTGGGCAGCACCTCTGCGCGATACTCGGGCGATTGTTCCTCGAACAGCTCCCAGCTCGGCATCGAGACCACGCGCGCAGTGATCTTTTTCTCGGCCAGCTTGTCGCGTGCGGCCAGCGCAAGCTGCACCTCGGAGCCAGTTGCAATAAGGATGACGTCAGCAGGTTCCCGCTCGCCGGCCAGAGTGTAGGCCCCTCGCGGCACGCCCTCGCGCAGCGGACATTTCTCCGGATCAAGAATGGGAAGATTCTGCCGCGTGAGCACCAGGCACACTGGGCCGTGCCGCTCAATGGCAATTCGCCAGGCAACCGTGGTTTCGTTTGCATCCGCGGGCCTGAGCAGGGTCATTCCGGGCATCGCGCGCAGGCTCATCAAGTGCTCGACTGGCTGGTGCGTTGGACCGTCCTCGCCGAGACCGATGCTGTCGTGCGTGAACACAAAGATGGAATGGCTCTCCATGATGGAAGCGAGTCGCAGCGCCGGCCGCATGTAGTCGGTGAAGACGAAGAAAGTGGCGCCGTAGGGGATCACGCCCCCGTGCATCGCCATCCCGTTCACGATCGTCCCCATGGCGTGCTCGCGCACGCCAAAATGAAGGTTGCAGCCGCTGTGGTCGCCGGGACCGAAATCGCCTTCGCCGGCGAGATAAGTCTTGGTAGAAGGATTCAGGTCGGCCGAGCCGCCGACCAGCTCCGGCAGACGCTTGGCGATGGCGTTCATTACCTTCCCCGATGCGACGCGTGTGGCCACGCCCGCCGGATCCGGCTTGAACCAGGGCAGGTCAGCGGCCCAATTCTTGGGGAGCTCACGCCGGATCATGCGCTCGAATTGCGCCGCGTCTTCGGGACGTTCACGGCGATAATCGTCAACGCCGCTTTTCCACCGTGACTCTAATTGCGCCCCACGCACAAGGGCCTTGCGAAAATGCGCGCGCGCTTCTTCGGGAATGTAGAATGCCGGCTCCTGCGGCCAGCCCAGCTTTTCTTTAGTTTTGCGCGTGGCCTCGGGGCCGAGCGGCTCTCCGTGGGCTTCAAAGGTGTCCTGCTTCGGACTGCCGTACCCGATGTGCGTGCGCACTATCAGGAGCGACGGCCGGTCCTTATCTGCCTGCGCCAGACGGATGGCGGCGTCAACCGCGTCCAGGTTGTTGCCATCGGGCACTCTCAGCACTTGCCAGCCGTAGCTGCGGAATCGGCCGCCCACATCCTCAGTAAACGCCACCGCGGTTGGGCCTTCGAGCGACACGTGGTTGTCGTCGTACAAAACGATCAGCTTGCCCAGCTTCAGCATGCCCGCGAGTGAAGCCGCTTCCGATGAGACGCCTTCCATCATGTCGCCGTCGCTGGCGATGACGTAGGTGTAGTGGTCCACGATGGAGAAGCGGCTCGCAAGATGCGCCTCCGCCATCGCCATACCCACCGACATCCCGAACCCCTGACCCAGAGGGCCGGTGGTGACCTCGACTCCCGGCGTCAGGCCAACTTCCGGATGCCCCGGCGCCTTGCTGTCCCACTGACGAAAACGCTCGATCTCGCTGAGCGGCAAATCGTAGCCGGTGAGATGGAGCAGCGAGTAGAGCAGCATCGAGCCGTGTCCTGCGGAGAGAATGAAGCGGTCGCGATTGAACCAGTGCGGATTCGCTGGATTGTGGCGCAGAAACCGGTCCCAAAGCACGTACGCCATGGCGGCCGCGCCCAGGGGCAGTCCGGGATGCCCGGAATGCGCCTTCTCAACCGCGTCGACCGAAAGAAAGCGGATGGTGTTGATGCAGAGTTGGTCCAATTCTCCAGCCGCAGCCTGTTCAGGCGAGCCTTTGGCGCGCACAACTTCCAGGCGCGGGAGGGATTGGCCTTCGGAAACAGTGGGAGCCAGAGCGTCGGACTTAGAACTCATGCACGATCACCTGCCAGGCAGCATTGGACTGCGGTTGCGACGGGAGTTGCCGGCCGAGTGTAGACCCTTATATAGGATGCGAGGAATGGAAATCGGATACAGATTCCCCGGAATTTATGAGCGTCGATTAGGCTGCAGCGCGCCGAGCGAACAACTGTTCAGCCGTAGCGATCTGGCCCCCTCGCCCGCGCACTTCTTCGAGGAAAACGGTCGCCAGTTCTGCCTTCAGGTGCCGGATTGCGTCTTCGACTACCGTCACTCGATATCCGCGGTCGAGCAAGCCTCGGCCCGCAGCGGACACGCAGATCTCCGTCACCACGCCGTAGAGCACGACCTCCGGCCTGCCAAGCCGGGCCAGCAAAAACTCAGTGTTGGGATTGGTGAAGACGTTCGAACTTTTGTTTTTCAATCACGATCTGCTCATATCGCGCGGGGTCGGGGAGTTCCGCGCCGGAGCGGTTCGGGATCGTGAACTGTGGCGCGAGTGAGGTCTCGGGAATCTTCTTCTGTCCCGGAGTTCCGGCCAGGCAATGCGGTGGATACTGGCTGAACTCCTCGTCGCCGGGCTGGTGCGCATCCGCCGACGCCACCACCAGCACGTCGTGCTGCTCCGCCCACTGCGTGAGCCGGGCGAGAGTGGGAATGATCGTCTCCGCCCCGGGGACATAGAGTTTGCCCTCCGGCAGCATGAAGTCCATCTGGGTGTCCACATCCCAAAAGATGAGGCTGCGATCCATCCCTCTATTCTAGGCCCAGGTGTAAAATTTCCGCCGCTCGTCCAGGCTTGCCTATGCCAATGAACTATCCGCACGTCAGCATCCGTGATTCCGAGGTTCCACGCGCCTCCGCGCCCATCCTGCAGCACCTGCTGGACACTTATGCCAGTGAGAGCAACAAAGTCATTTCCGTGTGGGGCTGCTTCTCGGCGGCGGATTTGAGCTACAAGCCGCATCCGCGCTCACGCCCAATCGTGGAGATCTTCAAGCACCAGTTGCTCTCCGAGCGCCGCTTCTTCGGAGAGTTTCTGGGAGCGCCCGAGCCGCCTCCCGCCGAAGTGCTGCCCAAAGCTGAGACGCCGCAGGACTACGTCAATCGCATGCGCGAACTGGCGGTCCCGCGGCTGGCTTTTCTGGCGCGGCAGAACGAGGCATGGTGGCTGGAGGAAGTGCCGTTCTTTGACGTCGTGCGCCCGCGCATCTGGGTCTTCTGGCGGCGCGTGCTGCACACCTGCCATCATCGCACGCAGTTGACGGTCTACCTGCGAATGATGGAAAAGCCTGTGCCTTCGACGTACGGCCCCACCGCCGACGTCACCTGGACGGGCGCCGATCCTACGCAGAGCGTGGAAGCTGCAGGACGGAAATAAAATTAGCCACAGAGCCACAGAGGCACAGAGGAGAACTGGTCAAGAAACCTCTGTGACTCTGTGTCTCCGTGGCAATCAGCTAGATTTCTCTGCGTCTTCCTGCTCGGCGAAGGGCAGCCCAGGGTAGGTAACTTCGGTCCCGAATACGTGGGCGAAAGGGTTCAACTTGTGCGGCTGGGTTCGGGTCAGGCTGGAGATTTCCTCGACCCGCAGGCCGCGCACCAGCAAGGCATCGGCGATCAGCGAGCGATGGCAGCGCCAGGGGACCGCTTCGGCGCACATGATCGCCAGGCGATCCTTCTTTGCCATCGTGATCAGTTGCTTCAGACTTTTCTCGAAATCCGGAGTCTGCATGTAGTCGGCGAAGCCGCGGAACCCGGCATTGCGCCACCCGAGATTGGTGGAATCCTTGCGCGCGTGCCGCAACCCGCCCAGAGCCGGGCAGGTGTGTATAGGCGATGTCCTGGCGCTTGAGTTCCGCGGACTAAGGAATCCTGGTTGAACTGCGGATTGTGACCCGACCGCGGCAAAGTGCGGACATCGACCAGCCGCTTGACCCCATGCGCATCCAGCAGGTGAATGAAATCCTCGAGGGGGCGGGTGGAGTGGCCGATCGTCAAGACGATGGGAAGCATGGTCAGCAGGCGGCGATCGGCTGGGCCGGGCACCCATATATTGTAACTCCGGACGGGGCTCGCCTGCTGGAATGCGGCCAGGCACTAGCGTTTCCGCCGGTGACGCGATAAAAGAAATCTCGCGTGACTCACACCCAGCTCGTCTCTAAGGCCGTGGAGTGGCTGCGCCGGTACGGCTGCGGCATTGTGCTTTCCGAGCAGGCTTGCGTCAGTGGCGAAGTGCCGGATGCCATTGGATGGAAAGGCGCCTGCCGCTCCGTCATCGTGGAGTGCAAGCTGTCGCGCTCCGATTTCCTGGCCGATCGCGCCAAGCCGTTCCGACAGGATCCTGGACTCGCCATGGGATGCGAGCGTTGGTATCTCACTCCTGCCGGCCTGCTCTCCGCGGAAGAGCTTCCGCAGAATTGGGGCCTTCTGGAATCGCGGGCTGGCAAGGTGCACGTCGTGGTGAAGGCCGCCCGTCCTGATCAGCGGACCCCTGCCGGACTGCTCTGCGAAATGAATCTGCTGCTGGCGAGCCTGCGCCGGGTGGAGGTACGGATTGAGCCGCAAACCATCACAGACTTTCTGAAGTGGAAGAACCGCCTGGCCGAGTACAACGGCGGCAGCTACCCTGCCGGACTGCTTCCCGCTGAGCAGGAACACAATCCCCACCTCGCGGCCGAGGCTCCCGAGGTTTCCTGAGCTGGATGGGTTGCCTGCGGCTCGCTGTTTAACCAACAAAAAATCTAACCTGTGATGTGCATGGTGCCGCAACCCCACGCCTGATCCTCGCACCCAATCGAATAACTTCGCTGAACGTCTTGGAGGTGGAATGTGCTTTGGATCATCTTCGCGGTTCTGCTGATTGCCTGGATTCTGGGCCTCGTCGGCACTTACCAGATCGGCGCCTTCCTGTGGTTGTTGTTGGTTGCGGCCCTGGTCGTGCTCGTCATCCAGCTCGTGACCGGAAGACGAGCGGTTTAGCGGGCAAGTGGTGAGTCTGGCCCCAGCGGAGCTGGGGCTTTTTTTGACATTGCACAGGTTTTCGGGTATTGACCGCCAGTGCGAGGGAGCGTAACTTCGCTTCATCGAGTGGCGCCGCCCCGCATACGGCGCCTTCCTTTCACATCTCACTTCTTCTGGCCAACGAAAGGAGACGCGATGTTCACCCGCATTCTCGAATTGCAAACCAAGCCCGGCAAGGCACGGGAGCTGTGCAGCACTATCGCAGAGAAGGCCCTGCCGATTCTGCGCAACCAGCCGGGATTCGTGGATACGCTGGTCATGGTGTCCAACACGCAATCGGACCGCGTCGTCGCCATCAGCCTATGGCGGACCCAGGAAGATGCGGAACGCTACAACCGCGAGCAGTACCCCACGGTCAACGAATTGATCCAGAACCTCGTCGCTGCCGCGCCCAAGGTTCAGACCTTCACGCTGGACCTCTCGACCGCGCACCGGATCGCGGCAGGCAAAGCCGCCTGAAACCCTCCCGCTGCAGGGCAGGTCCGCACGGGCCTGCCCTGTTCCATGAGACTTTTCCACAGTTTGTGAAAGCCCGTTCCTTTCTTCTTCTTGATTTGGACCAGAATTGCTGCTAACCATCTGAGAGTGATCCTGCGAAGCATATTGGTGCGCGCTTCTGACGCGCAGATTCTCCCGGCCCGGACGAAATGAGCGGCATCGTCGGCGTTCTGAGCCTTCGGGGTGAACCGCTTGAGAGTTCCTTCCTGCGCACGCTAACCGAACACATGGCTTTCCGCGGACCCGATGCCCAGCACATGTGGGTGGGCGATGGAATCGGCTTGGGGCATGCGCTGCTCAGCGTCGCTCCCCAAGCGAACAGCGACCGACAACCGTTTAGTCTCAACGGCGATCTCTGGATAGTCGCCGACGCGCGCCTGGACGGCCGCACTGATCTCCTGGCGGCATTGCAGAGCGCCGGGCAGGTTTCTCCCGCGGCCGCCGGCGACGCCGAGTTGATTCTTCACGCCTATGCCGCCTGGGGTGAGGGCTGCCTTAATCGCCTCTTGGGAGATTTTTCGTTCGCGATCTGGGACGGAAGGCGCAAGTCTCTCTTCTGCGCCCGTGACCACATGGGGGTTAAGCCGTTCTACTACGCCCTGGGCGAGCAATGGCTGGTCTTCAGCAACACGCTGGACTGCGTTCGCATGCAGCCGTGGGCCTCCGCCGATCTGAACGAACTGTCGGTAGGTGAGTTTCTGCTGTTTGGGGCGATCCAGGACCGTGCGGCCACGATTTTCTCGCGCATTCAACGGCTTCCGTCCGGCCACTCTTTAGCCTGGTACGACGGCAAGCTGGTCGTGCGGCCGTACTGGACCCCTCCCGTCGATGAGGAGATCCGTTACAAGCGATCGGCGGACTACGTCGAGCACTTTCGCCAGTTGCTGCAGGCGGCGGTGAAGGACAGGCTGCGCACGGCGCGGGCCGCGGTTTCCTTGAGCGGCGGCCTCGATTCCACATCGGTGGCGGCTTTTGCCCGCCGCGCCGGCCTGCAGGATCTGCATGCGGTCACCATGGTGTACGACGCGGTCATACCGGACAACGAGCGGCACTATTCCGGCTTGTTCGCCAAGTCCCAGGATATCCCCATTGAGTACCTGGCCTGCGACCGCTACTACACCTCGGCCATGCCGGATTCCATCGAGGTGCGGTCCCCGCAGCCGACTGAGAATGCGTTGCCGGCGCTGGAGGCGGACTTTTGCAAGCTGGCCGGCAGAAACGCGCGCGTCCTGCTCACGGGAGAAGGCGGTGATGTTGGACTCTATCCCTCTGCCTCGCACTTCCGCCGCCTGTTGCGCTCGTGGCGTGTCGGCCGCTTTTTACAGGATGGCGCACTCTACAGCATCGCGCGCCGCGGACTGCCTCCCATCGGGTTCCGCAACTGGCTCAAGCGGCGGTTCGGACGCCGCGAGCCGTGGCAGGTGGATTATCCCGAGTGGTTCAATGATGATCTCGAATCTCGCCTGGGCTTGCGCGCGCGCTGGCACGCACTGAGCGAGCCCACCCCGGCTCCGCATCCGAACCGCCCGGAAGCGTTTAGTGCTTTGCTTGCCATTTACTGGCAGAACTGTTTCGAGGACTTTGACCCGGGATCGACGCGAGCCTGCCTGGAGTATGTGCATCCCTATTTCGACCTGCGGCTGCTCCGGTTTCTGTTTTCCATCCCCCCGGTGCCGTGGACGCTGGATAAATACTTGATTCGGTCTTCGTTACGGGGCATGGTGCCGGAAGCGGTGCGGTTGCGGCCGAAGACGCCGCTGGCGGCTAATCCTCTTCTGCCCTTCGTGCGTAACAACCGGGCCGCGTTCTCGAAAGCGCCGAAGAACATCGCGCCTTATGTTGACCTGGGTAAATACCAGGCTTTCGTGGAGTCGCCGGCCGCGTTCAGCGAGAGCAACTACGCGTTTCCCCTGCGGGCGACGATGCTGAGCGCGTGGCTGAAACAGATTTGTGGTGCCCAGGGGAATTGAATGTTACAACGGCAGATGCTTTACAGGGCCAGATCAACGATGGCAGAATCGGAGCAGGTTGTCTCTGTGAGGGCGCAGATTCTTCCCACTGTGGGCGCCGCAGACTGGCAGCAAAGAAGGAGTGTGCATGCCCAACAACGGCGAGCAGCCGACGAAGAAGCCTTACACGACGCCCAAGCTGACGGCGTATGGCGACGTTCGCAAGATCACGGAAAACGTCGGGGTACACGGAAATTTTGACAAGAACCCCAAGCCCGGGGCGTTCAAGACCCTGCCCTAGCACCCGGCGCGAAAGCTGGAGCATCCCCGCGAACGTGAGTTATTTCTATTCCGTATTTGGCCTGCGGGTCCGCTCCAATCGTCCTGTACCTGTTTTCCTGCCAGCGGCTCCCGGCCAGCCGGACGTTAGGCTTCACCTGGAAGGGGCCCGTCCTCATCCATTCGGCAGCCTCAGCCGAGAGGAGTGGTACCAGTGTCCCGACGCCGATTCGCGCGGCCAGCCGTTGCTGCGCGGCTGGAAATTAGGCGGCGGAGAGTACTTTCATTTCCATTTCTCCGAGGGGCCGGAGTTTTTTTTCGACCGCAGGGGAGAATCGGCGTGGTCGTTTTGGCCCCCCGGTCTGAGCTTCGATAACCTGCTCACGTTTCTCGCGGGGCCTGCCTTCGGTTGCCTTCTGTTCTTGCGCGGAATGACCGTGCTTCACGGCAGCGCCATCGCCATCGGCGATAAGGCGATTGCCCTGCTGGGACCGGGAGGGGCGGGCAAGTCCACCACCGCCGCCGCATTCGCTCTCTCCAATTTCCCGGTCCTCACCGACGATATTGTGGCCATCGCCGAACGCCGCGGGGAATTCTTGGTGCAGCCCGCTTATCGAAGAGTTTGCTTGTGGCCGGATTCGGTTGCCGCTCTGTATGGCTCGGTGAACGCTTTACCCCTGATCACCGCCGGGTGGGAAAAGCGCGGTTTGGAACTGGGTGACCGCGGTCCCTTTCAACCGCACGCGGTTCCTCTGGCGGCGATTTATGTGCTGGGCGAGCGCACATCGCCGCTTCCGGCCGGCATCATTGCTCCTCTCGCTCCGCGTGAATTGCTGGTCAAGCTACTCGGAAATACCTACGCCGGCCGCTTGCCAAACGACCACCGCGCTCACGAGTTTGATGTGTTGGCGCGTTTGGTGAACCGCGTACACGGGCGTCGCGTGACGCCGAACCCCTCCCCTACCCACATAGCACGATTGTGTAATGCCATCATCGAGGATTTCGAGCGGCTGGATTGCCGCGCGGAAAAGACTGCTTATGTATGACATCCTAGCGTACGGTCGAATGATCTCCAGCCAGGTTCGCTTCCAGGGCTACATGGAGGCATTGCGCCGCAGCGTCAAGCCGGGATGGGTGGTGCTGGATATTGGCACCGGCCCTGGCATCATGGCCCTGCTGGCCTGCCGCTTCGGCGCACGCAAAGTCTATGCCGTCGAACCCAGCCCGATCATCAGCGTGGCCCGCGAGGCTGCCATCAGCAATGGCCTGGCAGACAAAATCGAGTTCCTCGAGGGCTTGTCCACCAAGGTGAGTCTGCCGGAGCCTGCGGACGTGATTGTCTCTGACCTCAACGGGATTCTTCCGTGGTTCCAGCAGCACCTGCCCGCGCTTGCCGACGCCCGCCGCCGCTTCCTGGCGCCCGGAGGCGTGATGATTCCTAAGAAGGAAATCGTGTGGCTCGGGGTGGTCGAGTCCGAGTCTGCGTATGCGCACCACACGCAGCCGTGGGAAACGGGCCATGGTTTCAATATGCAGGCTGCCCGCGCCCTGGCGACCAATACGCCATACATGGTGAGACTCAAGCCGGAAGAGTTGATGGCGCCCGCGCAGTGCGGGCTGGTGCTGGATTTCATGGAAGTGGAGGGAGCAGACTCCAAACTTGGCGCCGACTTCGTGGTTACCCGCCCAGGATCGGGACACGGCTTGCTGGTGTGGTTCGATGCCCTGCTTACGGACGAGATTGGGTTTTCCAATGCTCCCGGCTGCTACCAGAGCATCTACCAGCAGACGTTCTTTCCCTGGACCACACCTGTCCGCCTGGAGATCGGAGATGTGGTGCGCGTGAAGCTGCGCTGCAATCTGGTGGGAGACGATTACTTTTATCGCTGGAGCATGGAAGTTCTGGCGCAAGGGCGGAAAGCGGACATCAAAGCCAGGTTCGATCAGTCGGACTTTAGATCTTTCCCGGTGTCGCAGGCCTCGCTGCGCAAGGCGGCGGAGACGTTTGTGCCTCGCTGCAACGGCGACGCGTCGGTGGATACCTTCATCCTGAAGGCCATGGATGGCCAGGCATCGGTGGGTGAGATTGCCGCCCGGCTTGCCCAATCATTTCCAGATAAGTTCCAGCTTCGTTCGCAGGCGCTGGACCGCGTGGCCAGGGTTTCGCAGGCTTATAGTGAATAAGAGGAGTTGATACCGCCATGAACAGATTAGCCTTGTCTCCTCGAGTCAAGCCCAGTGAGGACGTGGTGTGGCGCAATCTGCAGGGGGAAAGCGTTCTCCTCGACCTTAAGAGCGGCGTGTACTTCGGGTTGGATAGCGTTGGAACCCGCATCTGGACGCTGCTGCAAGACCACGATGACTTGCAGGTCGTGCTCGCGAAGCTTCTCGGCGAATACGACGTCGCCGAGGAGACCTGCGCCAGCGATCTCATGGACCTGGTCAGCGCTCTGGCGGAAAAAGGTCTCGTACAAACACAAGCTCAGTAACAGACCGCGTTAGATCAATAAAACGCGATCGAGCCTTCGAGCTTTGCCCTCCGCACCGCCCAGGAAAAAGACAACATACTAAGCGGTACTAACACGGCGGCAAAAACCGCCAGCGCCACAATCGGACCGCGCAACTCCCGCAGACCCGCTCCCCGAAATAAAGCCAGCCGCAAGCCAATCAGGGAATGGGTGACCGGAATGAGCATCGAGAATTTCTGCAGGATTCGCGGCAGAGCGCTGACCGGGAACATGGTCCCCGTGAGGAAAGCGGTTGCGGTATTGAGCAGCCAGATGAAGGCGATCCCCTTCTGCATGATCACTTGAAAACTTGCGCCCAGGATGCCCAGCGAAAACGCCGTCAGCAGGGAAAGCGCCAGCACCAGCAGCATTCCAGCCAAGTTGGGATTGGCAAGCGGGACTTGGAACAAGACCATCCCCGCGCCCACGAACACGAGGGTGCTCACCAGATAAGTGCCGTAAGTGGCCACTACGGTCAGGACGACGATTTGAGAGGGAGGGGTCGCGGTGATCATCAGCACCTCCATGGTGCCGCTGAGCTGCGCCTGGCGCACCGCGTCCACGAACGTGCTTACGCCCGCGCCCAGAAAAGTTACATAACTGACGCCGATGAGTAGAAAGGGAAAGTAGGCGATGCCGTCGGGATGAAACTGCGGCCCGATTGCTCTGGCCAGATAGTAGAAAGTGGCGATCTCGATCACCATGCTTATGCCGTGGAGCAGGAAGCCGGTGCGGTAGCGAACAGCGGTCAGCAGATCGCGCCGCGCGATGGAGAGAAGTTTATCCGCCAACCGCAACATCGGAGATCTCCTCGAAGTCGGGGGTATATTGCGGCTGCGAGCCGAGGGCGCGAAAGTACCAAGCACGCAGGTCGTCGACTGTACTGCCGGGTTGCAGACGCTCCTCCCGCAGCAGGTTGCCATGGTGCAGCACGGCGACGCGGTCGCCGACGCTGACGGCTTCGTTGAAGTTGTGGGACGCCAGCAGGATCGTCCGCCCGTCATGCGCGGTCGCGCGCAGCCACTTCCACAGATCACAGGCGGCACCGGGATCGAGGCTGCGCGTGGGTTCATCCAGCAACAGAATGGATGGATTCTTCAGCAGAGCGCGCGAGATTCCCAGGCGCTGATGCATACCGCTGGAGAACTTCATGACCAGCGTGTCAGCGGCATCTTCCAGACCGGTGCGGGTGAGCACCTCGGTGATCCGGCGGGCGCGCATGGGCCGCGGGATATTCTCCAAACTTGCAAAGAATTCCAGGTTCTCCCGCGCGGTAAGGCGTGGATAAAACGAACGCTCGGCAGCCACCGCAAAGCCCACGTCCGCCCGGGCGCGCTCCGGATCCTCGCGGGTGTTTGCACCTTGTACCCAGACGGCGCCCCGGTCGGGAAGCAGCATGGTGGCGATCAGTTTGAGGAAAGTCGTCTTGCCGCTGCCATTGGGACCGAGCAGAACCAGGACCTCGCCTGCGCCGGCGCCGATCGACACCGCATTCAGCGCGAGTGTCTCCCCTCCGCGCTCTCGTCCGATCCAATTGAACAATGAGGGGCGGTGCCGGAAGACCTTGGTCACGGAATGGAAGGCCACGGCGTGCAAATCAGGACCAATGGAACAGGGGAGAGGTCAGCGTCCGGCGCATTGCCGCCATCATACCTTACGCTCTATAAACCGCGCCGCAGTATTTCCCACGAGCGCCAGTGCCTTTCTTAATCCCCGGAGCACGCGCAGGCAGCGGTACAGAAAAAAGAACGGCCGCGGGAAATCGGCCATCTCCAGTTCCATGGGCGTCGCGGTGAATGTAAAGCGAACGGCGTAGCGCAAGCGATCCTGCCAGCGCTCACGCACACGCAAAAGATAGAGCTGGGATTTCACATAGGTCGGCTGTTCGCCGCGCAGAACATTGCGGGTGATGCCGTCCGCGATTGGTGGAACCGCCCGGTCTTTTGCGAGCGGCTGTTCGAGATCCTTGGGAAGTGCGACCCCCAGGAACTTGCGGGCCAGGGCAGCACCCAGCAATAGCATCCTTAGGCCGCCGGCTCGCCGGGCACCGTTAAGGACATAGTCCCAGTCCAGTTGCGGGTGGGCGGCAATCAGCTCGGCCACATCGGCCAGCCAGATCAGCTTCTCCCAGCCGTGCTTGCCGCCGTGAAACGAGAGCAACAGAAGCAGGTCTTCACACGAGAGCTGGTTCACTTTCCGCCCGCATATTGTGGCGGACTGGATGCGGCCCCAGTAATTCTCTTCCGGCAGCGCGAGAGAAAAGTATTGGGGCGCGATTCGCCACTGCAGCTCCACCAAAATTCCAGCTGGACTCAGAAACGCGTACTCATATTGTGTGGTCAGAAAGGCATTCTGCTGAACGGCGGTCAGCTTGGGACCCTGGGTATATCCAGCGAAGTTCAGCCTGCGGATTGCTTCCGGCACGTCACGCGCGCGCAGGAGAATATCGAGATCGACGCACTCGCGCAGGGCGGCATCACCATAAAGCTGCTCGGCGAGGGCCGGCCCCTTGAAAGGCACGACCGGAATGCCGCTACCGCCGAGCAGTTCGACGATCTTGAAGAGTTCATCGATCAAGAGCAGGTTGCGCGCCGCATTGGCGCGATAGTGATCGTGCAATTGTTGTGCTATCTCTTGAGGGAGCTCTTGCGCCAGGGTTCGCGTCCCATGCCAGTAGAGAAGAGGTAGCAGACCGTGGCCGCGCCCCTGGTCAATCAGCCGCCTCCAGTCGAGAGGTTGTTCCAGGAGTTCGCGGGCACGCTGGGCGCGATCAGCACTCAGGTTTCGTCGGGCGCACAGGAGCAGCAGCTCAAGCTCAGATGAATGCTCCAGGTCGACGATTTGCCAGAAACGAGGCTCCACCGTCGCAGACGTGCTCACGGTCTGTATTCCTGGCTGGCGCCGATCAGCGGCGCATAGGTAGAGATGTCGCCGCCGATTACGGTTTTGCCTTCGGCTTCCACCCAGGCGTGCGCGTTCAGCCAGTTCTTGGAATCTTTTGCCACGCCGATATGAATCGCCGAAGGGATGCCGTAAGTTGCCAGCAGCTTGCGGCCGGCGAGGGCTTGTACCAGGCACTTGGATCCAGGAATGTAGCGGGCGGCAACGGTTATGGCCCAGGCGATGCGCGCGGTGGTTTGAGGTGTTCGCCCAGCGATCGGTGGGACCTCAGCGGAGATCTTTTTCAGAACCGCCGATGGCGGCAGCAATCGAACGCAGATCCAAGCATTGCCGACGGCCGCGAAGGCCCGCAACAGCAACCGGCGATCATCCGGGTTCAGCCCAAAAAACTTGCTTAGGAGACCCATCCGAATCAGTGCGTTGGTTACAGCCTAACATGGCCGGCAAGAACACCAGCTTCGCGACATTTACACTCAGCGGCTCAATGCAAATTCGCTGTGGCGGCGGCTGTAGCTGAAGTAGATTACCAGCCCGATGGCGAGCCATGCGAAGAAGCGTGCCCAGGTGATTACCAGCAATCCGCTCATGAGCCCGACGCAAAGAACCACCGAGATGATGGGGAACCAGGGCACGAAGGGCACTTTGAAGCCGCGCGGGCGCTCGGGCTGAGTGCGGCGCAGGACGATTACACCCAGCGACACCAGCACGAACGCGAAGAGGGTGCCGATATTCGACAGGTCGGCCGCTTCGCCGATGTCCACGATGCCGGCAGGTATGCCCACCAGCGCGCCTGCGATCCACGTGGACCAATAGGGCGTCTTGAATTGCCGGTGCAACGCCGAAAACACTTGCGGCAGCAGCCCGTCGCGCGACATTGCGAACCATATGCGTGTTTGGCCGTATTGAAAAACCAGCAGTGACGAAATCATTCCCATCAGGGCGCCGACTACGATCACCGCCTGCCACAGCGGCTTGGCGCCCAGCGCGTGCAGGGCGTAGGCGACGGGAGCGTCCTTGGCGGGACCCGAGCCGAACACGTCGTACCGCATCATGCTGAGCAAAACCAGGGCCACGCCGACGTAGAGCACCGTGCAGACTATGAGCGAAGCGATGATGCCGAAGGGGATGTCCTTCTGCGGGTTCTCGGCTTCTTCAGCGGCGGTGGAAACCGAGTCGAAGCCGATGTAGGTAAAGAAAATGATAGCGCCGCCCGCGAGGATTCCGGGAAATCCGCTGGGTGCAAAGGGATGCAAGTTGGTGCGGTTGGCGAGCATCCCGCCGACCACGAGGAAGAGCAATATCGCGCCAATCTTGATGGCGACCATCACGTTGTTGGCTTCCGCCGACTCGCGCACTCCGCGCACCAGCAGCACGGTCAGCACAAACACGATCAGGAACGCCGGCACGTTGAAGTACGCCCCGGTCCACCCTCCGGTGTAAACGGGAGATGACCATTTATCCGGAATATGCAAGCCGAAGGCGCCCAGCTGCGCCGTAACGTAACCGCCGAACCCGACCGCAACCGCAACGTTGCTCACTGCGTATTCCAGGATCAGGTCCCAGCCGATGATCCACGCGACCAATTCGCCAAGAGTCGCGTAGGTGTAGGTGTACGCGCTTCCGGCGATGGGAATCATGGAAGCAAGTTCGGCGTAGCACAGCCCGGCAAAACTGCACGCGATTGCCACCACAACGAAAGACACGGCAATGGCAGGCCCTGCCGGCGGCCGTCCGTGCATGATCGTGCCCGCCAGCGATCCATGCTGGATCAGGTTGGCGAAAATGTCGGCGACCTGCGCGTGCCAGATGGAGAGCGTCGAGTGCTCGCCGGCAGCGGCGGTACCCGTCAGGACGAAAATGCCGGAGCCGATGATGGCGCCGATTCCCAGCGCCGTCAGACTCCACGGCCCCAGGCTCTTCTTGAGCCGGTGCTCGGGCTGCTCCGATTCGGAGATCAGCTTGTCGATGGATTTGGTGGCGAGAAGTTGGCTCGGCACAGGTATCGGGATGATCGGGAGATCGGGTCATCGGGCGATCGATCTCACTGCCCGACGACCCGACCGCCGAATTAGCGTTTCGACTGGCCGCGTACCATCTTCTTGACCTTGCGTTTCTGAGATCCGCGCGCGTACTCGCGCGGCTTCAGCGGGTGCTCAGTCTTGCGCTTCTTGCGCGCCGCGCGCTTCAGCTTCTTGCGCTCCAGCTTGTTGGTAACAGTCGTGGTATTCATGATCTCCTTCGCCAGCAGTCAGCATTCAGCACTCAGCATTCAGCCGCGTTGGCTGACTGCTGAGTGCTAAGTGCTGAGTGCTTCCTCCTCACGCCCGCTCCAATTGAGCGAATTTTTCCACCAGCTTCTTTTCGCCGAATCGGGGGAATTTTACAGTAATTTTGGCGTCGTCGCCGTCCCCTTCGCGCCGAAAGACCACTCCTTCGCCATACTTCGGATGACGGACTTTCTGTCCCGGTCTGAAACCGCGCTTGCCGGTAGTTTCAGGAATCTCGACTTTAGGACGCGTGAACTTTTTTCCACGCGAGGCAAAAAACTCGGCAATGTTGTCGATCGAGTTGTAGGCCGGCCCGGAATAGGAGGTGCGACGGCGGCTGGTCGAGCCATTCCGCCGCGGGCGCTGATCGTAATCGTATTCTGGTGTCTCGTGCGCGTACTCGTGGTCGCGGCGATCTTCATACCGCCTGGGACGAGGCGAGCCCAGATCTTCCAGCAACTCGCGCGGGACCTCCTCCAGAAAACGTGACGGCACGCTGGCCTCGGGCATGTCGGTGCCGTAACGGCGACGGTAGGTGGCGTGGGTGAGCACCAGAGAGTCCATGGCGCGGGTCATGCCGACATAGCACAGGCGGCGCTCTTCTTCGAGCTGATCGGGCTCGATGAGCGTGCGCGAGTGCGGGAACAAGCCTTCTTCCAGGCCAACCAGGAACACGACCGGGAACTCCAGACCCTTGGCGGCGTGCAAGGTCATGAGTGTGATCTGCGAGCGGGCGTCATAGTCGTCGGCCTCGCTGACCAGCGCGGCGTGGTCGAGAAACTCTCCCAAGCTCTCGCCACGGTCGCGCGCGTCCATGGCCGCATTGACGAGTTCGTGCAGGTTCTCGATGCGGGCCAGCGCCTCCGGCGTTCCTTCTTCTTCCAACTGGCGGATATAGCCGGTGCGGTCGAACAGAAACTTCAGCACTTCAGGGACGGTTGCGGGCCCACCGGGAGCGCGGAAGCCGTCGTCGGCCGGAACTGCGTCGTCGGCCAAAGCGGGTTGGCCGGTCTCGGCATCAGTAGCCTCAAATGCCAACTTGCTGAAGAAATCTTCTGCGCTCTCCTTTTCGTCGCCCACACTCTCTCCGGCCGACGACCGACGACCGATAGCCGACGACGTCTCTGCGTCCGACGACAGCCTCTCCACAAACGTCCCCGCCAGCATAGAGCGCGCATCTTCGATGAGATCGCGGAAGCCGCGAACCGCGCCCAATGCTCGCGCGGGCAGCAGTTGCCGCTGGATGGCCTCCCCCAACGTCGACCACAACGACGATCCGGTCTCGAGCGCCAGCCGCTCAAGAATCTCGACCGTGGATTTGCCGATGCCGCGCGCCGGCGTGTTGATGGCGCGCATGAGCGCGATGGAATCGTCAGGGTTATGCAGCAGCTTCAGGTAGGAGACCATGTCCTTGATCTCCGCCCGCTCGTAAAACGAAAAGCCGCCCACCACGTGGTACTTGAGGCCGTAGCGCCGCAGCGCCTCTTCAAACAGCCGCGACTGCGAGTTGGTGCGATAGAGCACGGCCGCGCGCGCGTCGCGGCCCTCGCCCTGCGCTTGCTGCACGTACTTGTTCACCATGTCGGCCACGAAGAGCGCTTCGTTCTCGCCGTCCGGCGCTTCATAGCAGCCGACTTTAGGGCCATCCTGGCGCGAGGTCCACAGCGTCTTGCCCTTGCGGCGAACGTTGTTTCCCACCACCGACGACGCCGCCTGCAGAATAGTCTGCGTGGAGCGGTAGTTCTGCTCCAGGCGCACGATCTTGGCCTCGGGAAAATCCTGCTCGAATTCCAGAATGTTGCGGATATCGGCGCCGCGCCAGGAATAGATCGACTGATCTTCGTCGCCGACCACGCACAGGTTGTGGCGCGTGCCGGCCAGCAGACGCATGAGTTCGTATTGCGGACGGTTGGTGTCCTGATATTCGTCCACCAGCACGTACTCAAAGCGGCGCTGGTAGCGCTCGCGCACCTCGGCGGCGTCGCGCAGCAGCCGGACGGTATCGAGCAGCAGATCGTCGAAGTCGAGCGCGTTGGCCTTGCGCAGCTCCTGCCGATAAATCTCGTAGATGTGCGCGACGCGTTCGGTCTTGGGATCGGGCGAGCTGCGATACACCTCGACAGGATCGCGCATGTGATTTTTGGCCCAGGAGATGCGCGACAGCACAGCGCTGGGCTTCATCTGTTTGTCATCGAGGCCCAGGCGCCTCATCGCCGCCTTGACTACCAGTTGCTGGTCGGACTCATCGTAGATGACGAAGTCGCGCCGAATGCCATCTTTGAGCGCCTCAATATCGCGGCGCAGCACACGCACGCAAAACGAGTGGAAGGTCGAGATCAACGGCTGGCGCAGCAGCGACCCGCCTACTAGTTTCTCTACACGTTCCGCCATTTCGGCCGCGGCCTTGTTGGTAAAGGTGACCGCCAGGATAGAGTCAGGCGACACGCCCACCGTCTCGATGAGGTGGGCGATGCGATAAGTAATGACGCGCGTCTTGCCGCTGCCGGCGCCGGCGAGAATCAGCAGCGGGCCGTCGGTGGTCTCGGCCGCGAGGCGCTGCTGGGGATTTAGTTGGTCGAGGAGAGTCTGCACTTCAGTAGTTAAATTTTCCTTTTGTCATTCCGAGCGAAGCGAGGAATCCTGGTTTTCCCCACGTCCTCTGCGGTTTTCATTTTGTCGTTTCCGCGGCAGCCTGCGCGGTTTTGCAGTGCTGGCATGGACATATTTCCCGCAAATAGTCCCAGGAGAAGATCCCGTGCTGATGGCCGTCGTTCCAGGTGAAGCGGATGGCGTATCGCCCGACCGCCTCCGCCTCGGTAGCGCGCACCGCGGGCTTGAACATGGGCAGTGCTCCCGACGCTTGTCCCGGCGCCTGGCCTGGCTTGCGGCCACTCTTGTCGCGCTCCTCATTGCACAGCGCGCAGGGGCAGGCATCGCGCAGGTGCGGAAACGAGTAGCTGGAGCGGTGGCCATCCCGCCATTCGATCTCCATCCCCGTTCCGGCGGTGATGTTCACGTCCACCGACTTCGGTTCCACGCTGGGAGGCATGCTTTCAGTATCGCACACTGGCAGGAAGGGCAATTTAGGCTGACTTATGGCTGATTCGGCAGACGATCACACGAGCGCTCGGGGACGCAAAGCCCGCCGGTCGCCGAACACCATTCAGGACCTGCCCATTGTGTGGGCCACCGGTCTGCTAGTTGTATTTCGGCGCGCCGCTGTAATCAATGCATTGGGTCTGCTGCAGGGCCTGCGGATTGGTGGCGCTGTTGTACCAGACCCATCGCACATTGACGAGGTTCGCATCATGGATGAACCACCATATGCCGTTGCCGATCGGCTGCCAGAAATCATTGAAGGTGTCGCCGACGTTTGTGCAGCTGGCGTCCACGTAGGCATACCCGATCACGGGGTACAGGCCCTGCGAATTATCGATCTCGATAGCCTGGTGGTAAATGTTGTCGGTATCGAGATACAGATACGCTTTCCACGACGCGACGGGCCCCGTACCGCTGTACGGACCGCCACCGGACGGAGGAGGCGCTGGCACGGGCGTTACCGTCACCTGCGCTGTTTTGACCACTGACGGATCGGCCTGCGACGTTGCGAACACGCTCACAATCGTCGATGCGGTCACGTTCGGGGCCGTGAAGAGGCCGGTGCTTATAATGTTTCCGCCGGTCGTCGTCCAACTGACAGCCGCGTTTGCGCTGCCTGTCACCATGGCGGTGAACTGCTGGGATGCCCCCGCCAAAAGCGAAGTGCTTGAAGGAGAGATGGAGATCGAGATCGATGTCGAGGGCGGTGTTACCGGCGCTTTCACGGAAACCGTATTGCCGGCCATCGTGTTGTTGTAGCTCGCCGTGATCACAACGGATGTGTCCGAAGAAACGTTGCCCGTTGCCACCGCAAAACCGGCGGATGTCTGGCCCGCTGGGACCGTTACGCTGCTGGGAACGCTTGCCACGGATGCATTGCTGCTGGTGAGCTTTACCTGCGCTCCGCCTGCGGGCGCCGCTGCGGTGAGCGCGATGCTGCCCGTAGATGCCGCGCCCGCCGTGACCGTGCTCGGACTTAGATTGACCGTGGAAATTCTCACGATGGCGCCGGCCGCGCTGCTGCCGGAAAGACTGCCGTTGTTCTGCTGGAGCGCTCCGCCGCAACCGATCAGAAACATAGATGAAAGAATGATGAGAAAGAAAACAGAATACTTTGTGTTGCGGAACATGTGTTCATAGTAGTTCGCAAGCAACGATGGCTAGAGATTACGGAAGGCCACGCATTCTCCCGGCGGAGGGGCAGGGTAACGTGTACCGCGACATGGCATGGCCCCAACCTTGGCACGACTGTGCAATTCGGACCACTTCGCGAATTTCATGCGCCAGGCGATTCCAAATTTCTTTACATCTCTCCGCAACACGGGGATTACGGCGGTGTTCAAGCTGGTGAGTAGAGGACCCCATGACTTACACCAGACTCTCTGAACGACTGAGAAAACTCGCTTGGGCAATCAAGAGCAGCCGTTGCGTGGCACTTGCCGGGCTCGCAGCCTTTATGTTGCTGGCAATGCGGCCCGCGCAGGCTCAGAGCGCCGACACCTGGAAGAGCGTTGCTATCATCGGCGGATCCACTGCGGCGGGCGCATACGTTGGACACAAGGTCGCCGGGCCGACCGGGGCATTGATTGGCGCCGGAGTCGGCGCAACCGCCGGATACGCAATCGACAGTCGCCGGCGTGCCAACGAGTACAACAACCAGTATGCGTATGGCAATGGCGGCTACTACGGCAACGGCGGTCCATATTACGGAAACGGTGGATACAACGGTGGCCCCTACGCGAGTGCGTATCCGTATCCGTCGGGATACCAGAGCAACAGCAACTACTACCGAAGCAACAATTGGTTCTCTGGTAAACGCTGACAGCGGGGGAATCTCTTCGGAGTCTCACGCGAGCAAGGGGTGCTCGTGTGGGCACCCGGCGGTGCAGTCGGCAATGCTCCCGCTGCCTTCTCGCGAGGATGTTTACCGTATCGTCAATCTACCCCCTCCCCCCGGTCCTTAATAGAATCATCAACTTGCCGACTGTATACAGTGGCGAATAGCTGAAACAAAGGACTTACCCGCAAAAACAGTCATTCAAAGGCCTTAGGTGCGTTTTCGGGGCATATTTGCGCCGATTGTCAAAGAGCGACGAATCATCATGTTATCGTTCTAGATAATATGGTTTTGCCGAGGAGCCAATCCATCCTCCGCAGAGACCTCTCGCCTATTGCAAATTGATATACATGTTGTTGCAATCATAACAGATTGAAAGAGGCGCTGTCAACGGCCCTCCATTAGAATTCCCACCTGGCCAGCGATGGCTGACGCAGCGGGGAGACTTCGCGATGACGGCAGCAGATTTTCGCCGGATTGCCTTGGGCCTTGAAGGGTCGGAAGAAGGCTCGCACATGGGCGCGGCCGACTTCCGCGTCGGTGGCAGGATCTTCGCCACCCTGGCTTCCGAAGCCCAGGGCTACGGCAACCTGATGCTTACGCCGGAGCAGCAGGCCGACTTCGTCCGCGAACTGCCCGAGGTTTTCCTGCCCGTCCGCGGCGGATGGGGCAGGATGGGCGCGACCCACATCCGCCTGGCGAAAGCCACCGAGGACGTGCTGGCCGGCGCCCTTCGCACCGCCTGGCAGCTCAGGGTAGAAAAGAACGCAAAGGCAGGCAGAAGGAAGCGAGCAGACTGGCGGAGCTGACTGGGCACCCGCGACTACCTGTCCCACCCACCGCCCTGCTCTGGCTGATTGGCTCCTATTTCTTTTCTTTTAATTCCGTCTGCACAAGATGACACTCGCCCGTGCCCACGTTTTCTACCGCGTGCTTCGTCTCCCCGCGATAGACCGCCGTACCGGCTTTGGGCTCGGATACTATGGTTTTTCCGTCGGGACTGGTGACCTTTAACTTGCAATCGGTCATGTAATAGACGGTATTCGCCGGATGCGAATGCATCGCCACCGTTTTTCCGGGTGGCAAGTGAGCATCCAGCATACGAACCTGGTCATTGTCGAGTACCACCTTGTGGGTCTCCGGCCCTCCGGCCACCTTCAATACGTCTTGTGACAGAAGCGCTGGTGTGGCAAAACACAATAAGCATGTCAGGAAAAACAGTCGGTGCATGTGCGTCTCCTTAATGTCGGATTCCTGAAAACAGGGAGCTTTCTACTCCTGCAACTTGCATCATGTCAATTCAATACGAAGCGTTATCAGGTCGCTGCCCGGTGCTCGCAACTCGGCGTGTGCAGCTGACCGCAAAATCGCGCCCCAGCATAATCATTTGCGCCACAATGCTATCCTGACGAGGTGAAGGCCGACGAGCTGATCGATCGAGTCCAAAGCGTGCTGGCGCCGCGGCCGGAGGTGCTGGAGGCGTACCTCTTCGGATCGCAGGCGCGCGGCGAGGCACAGGCGCACAGCGATGTTGACGTGGCGGTGTACGCGTCACCGATCCCGGAAGCGCCATTCGGCTACGAGGCGGAGCTCTTAACCGAGCTCTCGCGGGCGCTTGCGACCGACCGCGTCGACGTGGTTGTGCTCAACCGCGCCGGGCCGCTGCTGTATCACCGCGTGTTGCGCGACGGTGTGCGCGTTCTGGCGCGCGATCTGCCCGCTACGACCGCGCGTGAGGGGCAGGCGCTCTCCCGCTACTGCGACTACGTTGGCCAACTGGCGAAGCTCGATCCGGTTGCCCGAATGCGCATCGAGCGCGGAGAACTCGGACGATGAGCCCCGGCGCGGTGGACGCCGCGCTCGTCCGCCGCCACCTGCTCGCGCTCGACGCTGCTGTGCAGGCCCTGCGCCGTCACGCCAGCCAGCCGATCGGGCGGCTGCGCGACGATGTTGACGAGCGCTGGACGGTCGAGCGCGGCCTGCAACTGTGCGCGCAGAACTGTCTCGATGTCGCCACGCATCTTGCTGCGAGCGCCGGCCGCGACGCGCCGGACTACGCCTCCGCCCTCGACGTACTCGGCCAGCTCGGCGTCCTGCCACCGGAATTTGTGCGCCGCTTCCGCGGGATTGCGGGCTTTCGCAACGTGGTCGTGCACGGCTACCTAGCCGTTGATCCGGCGGTGCTCCACCGCCTTCTGAACGAAGGGCTCGGCGACTTCGCCGAGTTCGCGCGCCACGTCGAGCGTTACCTCGGAGCTTGAGGCGGCGGAAGCCGGGTGCCGCGAGACGAGCTCGGCTCGTCTGGGAAAAGCTACCTGGCCAGATACTCCCGAAGCGTCGGGATTTGAATCCCTTCGAACGTCTTCAACTGAAGCAATGCCTTGTCGCCGGTGACAATCGCATCTGCTCGGCCGGCGGAGGCGCACTCTAAGACGCGGTTATTTGGCTCATCCGCAGCCACACTTAGACGGCGGGTTGGGCGCACCCACTCGGCCAGCTCTTCAAGCCAGACGGCCACTCGCGCCAGTTCTTCGCGGGAGGCGGACAGAGTGACGGAAAACGTTTGGCGCAAGATAACGCCGGACCTATAATTTGAGGGTGAAGCATCTTGTCCTTCCCATTATCGTGGAAGCAGACTCGGATGGCTATTTTGTCTCCTGTCCTTCACTCCAAGGCTGCTACAGCCAGGGAGGTACCTACGAAGAGGCCGTGGCAAACATAAAGGACGCCATACGGCTACATATCGAAGACCGCGTCGCAGTGGGCGAGGAGATTCCCGAGCGCACGTCGGTGAGCCTTTCCACAGTTGAAATCTCGGTCTGATGCCAAAGCTGCCGCGCGTCACGGCTCGCGAGATCATTGCTGTGTTAGAAAAAGCTGGATTCTCCCTCGCCAGACAGAGTGGCAGCCATATGATTTACAAGAATGCCTCTGGCAAACGGGTCACGGTACCATTCCATGCCTCAAGAACTCTCCATCCGAAGCTTCTGAAAAGTATCCTGCGCGATGCTGGGCTCACGGTTGAGCAGTTGCAAGACCTTATCTGAATGGGAACGTGGTCGATGGCCCCCAGATTGACCCCCTTTTCCCTGCGCCTGTAACATCAAGGGTTACCGCTGACCTGCAATTCGACCCTGATGCCCCACGAGCTTCCCAAGGCTTACGATCCGAGCGCCATCGAGGCGCGCTGGGCCGAGTACTGGGTCAAAGAGCGGCTGTTTGAAGTACCGAGTACCGAGTCCACATACCGAGTACCGAGTACCGAGTAAAGACCCAAGGCCCGTCTTCTCGATGCTGCTCGCCGCCGCCCAACGTGACCGGCCGTCTGCACATGGGACACATGCTCAACCACACGCAGATGGACATCATGGCGCGCTGGCATCGCATGCGCGGCTTTGCCACCGAGTGGCTGCCGGGCACCGACCACGCCGGCATCGCCACGCAGATGATGGTCGAGCGCCAGCTTGCGAGCGAGGGCAAGCAGCGCCGCCAGATGGGGCGCGAGGCGTTCGTCGAGCGGGTGTGGGAGTGGAAGCGGCACTACGGCGGGGCGATTGTCGAGCAGATGAAACGCGTCGGCGATTCGGTGGACTGGTCGCGCGAGTACTTCACCATGGACGAGAACCTCTCGCGCGCGGTGCGCGAAGTGTTCGTCCGCCTGTATGAAGAAGGGCTGATCTATCGCGGGAAGTACATCGTCAACTGGTGTCCGCGCTGCATGACCGCCATCTCCGACCTCGAAGTGGTGCATGAGGAGACGCCCGGAAAGCTCTACGAGATCAAATATCCGGTGATCGGAACGAACGAGTTCATCACCGTCGCGACCACGCGCCCCGAAACCATGCTGGGCGACACCGCGGTGGCCGTCAATCCGCGGGACGGGCGCTACACCCACCTGCACGGTAAGCGGGTGCTGCTGCCGCTGATGGAGCGCGAGATTCCCATCATCCTTGATGAGCTGGCGCAGCCGGAGTTCGGTACCGGCGCAGTGAAGGTGACGCCGGCGCACGATCCCAATGACTTCCAGGCCGGCCTGCGCCACAGCCTGCCGCAGATCGACATCATGGACGAGACCGCGCACATGAACCAGAACGCCGGCGCCTATGCCGGTCTCGACCGCTTCGAGGCGCGTGAGCGCGTGGTCGCGGACCTGCAGCAACGCGGGCTGCTGGCGGGGATGAAAGACTACGTGGTGCCCATCGGCAAGTGTGACCGCTGCAAGACCATCGTCGAGCCGCGTCTCTCGACGCAGTGGTTCATGGCGATGACGAAGGCGGGCAAGAACGGCGAGCCCAGCCTGGCCGCGCGCGCGCGCGAGGTGGTGGAGCGCGGCGAGGTGCGCTTCACGCCGGAGAACTACAAGACCATCTACCTGCACTGGATGGAGAACATCCACGATTGGTGCGTCTCGCGGCAGCTCTGGTGGGGGCATCGCATCCCGGCGTGGTATTGCGCCGAGCACCAGCACATCACCGTGGCGCGCGAGAGCTCCGGCGAAATGCGAGACGTGCGGCAGCACCAGCCTGACGCAGGAATCCGACGTGCTCGATACCTGGTTTTCTTCCGGATTGCTGCCGTTCACGTCGCTGGGCTGGCCGGAGAAGACGCGCGATCAGGAGATCTTTTATCCGAGCACACTGCTGATCACCGCCTACGAGATTCTCTTCTTCTGGGTGGCGCGCATGATCATGTTCGGTTGCCACTTCATGCGCGATCACAAGCAGGACCCGTCGATCAAGCAGGCCAGCGGCTTCGCCGACCGCGCCGATGATTCCGTGCCCTTCCGCGAGGTCTACATTCACGCGCTGGTGCGCGATGCCGAGCGGCAGAAGATGTCGAAGACCAAGGGCAACGTCATCGATCCCATCGAGATCATCGGGAAGTACGGTACCGACGCGACCCGCTTCACGCTGGCAGCAATGGCGTCGCCCGGCACCGACATCGCCTTCAATCCCGCGCGCACCGAGGGCTATCGCGCCTTCGCCAACAAGATTTGGAACGCGGCACGGTTTATCTTTATGAACATGGAGCGCGCGCCGCAAGACAACCCCACCCGTAACGGCGAATTACCGGCCAAAGATGGGGCACCCCCGGCGTTCGGCAGGGCTCGAAGATCGCTGGATTCTTTCACGCTTCCACCGCACGGCACGCGAAGTGAACGAAGCGCTCGAGACCTACCGCTTCGACGAAGCCGCGCACCGCGTGTACACGTTCTTCTGGGGAGACTTCTGCGACTGGTACATCGAGCTCTCCAAGCTCCGCCTGAACGCCGAAGAGCCCGAATTCGCGCTAGCGGCGCTGGCGGTCCTGACCAGCAGTCTTCGATGGGGCGCTGCGAATGCTTTCGCCGTTCATGCCGTTCATCACCGAGGAACTCTGGCACGCGCTCTACGGCGGCAAGCCGGCGTTGAAGTCCATCGCGCTCGCCGCATTTCCCGAGCACGATGACGCGCTCATCAGCGAATCTCTGGAGACGGAGATGTCCGTGCTCCAGGATTTGATTGTGAGCGTGCGCCAGATCCGGCATGACCTGAAGATCGAGCCCAAGGTGAGCGTGCCCATCCGCGTCTTCACGGACGACGCCGTGCGCCGCCTGATCGAAGAGAATCGTGAGGCGGTGGAGCGACTGGCCAACGTCAGCGGCATTGCCTTCGTGGAATCTGAGTTATCGAATGAGCCGGGCGCGCGGCACACGGCGAGATTCGATGTGGTAGTCGAATATGAGAAGAAGGTGGACGCGGCCGCCGAGCGCGTTCGCCTGGAAAAAGACCTCGCGAAGATGGAAGGTGAGCTGGCCAACGCCCGCCGCCAGCTTGCCAATGAGCAATTTCTGGCCAAGGCGCCGGAGAAGGTGGTCGAGGGTCTGCGCAAGCGCGCCGGGGAGTTGGAATTGCTGATCGAGAAAGCGCGGACCGCAGTTGGTGCTCTGGGTTAAGTTGTATAACTGACGACTGGCAAACGCCCTATGGACTGGCACAGCCGCCGCATCACCGGTCTCCTGGAAAACGCGCTGCGCGAGGATAGCGTCACGCGCGACGCGACCACTTACGCCTGCGTCGATCCGCACCAGGTGGCGTCGGCTACCATCATCGCCAAGCAGGATTGCGTGCTGGCCGGCCTGGGCCTGGTGGCGCGCATCTTCGACGTGTTCGCCACGCTCGATGGCACCGTGCTGGAGTATCCCGAGGTCACCAGCCATCCGGAAGTATTTGACGGCGTGCGCCTGCGCCGCGGGCAGAGCGTGGCCGCCATCCGTCATAACGCCCGCGTGATCCTCTCCTGCGAGCGGGTAATCCTCAATTTCATGCAGCGGCTGAGCGGCATCGCTACCCTGACACGCCGCTTCGTGGACGCGGTCGCCGGCACGCGTGCCCGCATCCTGGACACGCGCAAGACCGTCCCCGGACTGCGGATGCTGGATAAATATGCGGTCGTCTGCGGCGGCGGATTCAACCACCGGCTCGATCTTTCCGACGGCGTTCTGATCAAGAACAACCATATCGCGGTAGCCGGCGGGATCGCACCCGCGCTAGAGCGCGCGCACCGCAACCGCCGTGGCGAGCAGGTAATCGAGATTGAGGTGCGCTCGCTCGCGGAACTCGAAGAGGCGCTTACGCACGGCGCCGAAGCGGTGTTGCTCGACAATATGTCGGTGGATGACGTGAAGCGAGCGGTCGAGCGCTGCGCACGGCACACGCGCCGCGTGCCGCTGGAATGCTCCGGCGGGATCGCGCTGGAAAATGTCCGCGCCTATGCGGACACTGGAGTGGAGTATATCTCGGTGGGCGCGCTCACCCACTCAGCGGCGGCGGTGGACATGAGCTTGAGGGTCGAGCCGGAGTAACTATCGCCACAGAGGCACGGAGACACAGAGGGAATTGTTTTCTAGGTTTCTCTGTGCCTCCGTGTCCTGTGGTGGGTGTACTAAGAGAAAAATGCTTGGGCCGAGCACGCCCAGCGCTCATAATCCATCCATCAAAGCAAGAGTAAGAACTCGGCAAATTCGCGCAAAGGCCCTGCTGCCCGAAGCGGACCCGCGCACCGACGGCCGCATCGGGCGCATCGTGCGTCTGCTCACGGACAATGCCACTGTAGTAGTCAGCGGGACCAAGCTGGCGGAGGAACTCGGCACCAGCCGATCGGCGGTGTGGCGCTTCGTGCAGCAGTTGCGCGGGCTGGGCGTCGAGATCGCCGGACACCCAGCGACTGGATACCGGCTCAAGTCCGTCCCCGACCTGCTGCTGCCCGAATTCCTGAAGCCGCTGGTGAAGGGAACGATTTTTGCCGAACGCATTCACCACTACTTTCGCGTCGGCTCGACCAATGCGGAGGCCATGAGCGCTGCCGCACGCGGTGAGCCCGAGGGCAGCGTGTTCATCGCCGAGGAGCAGACCGCCGGCCGCGGCCGCGGCGGACATTCCTGGCTTTCGGAAAAGTCGGCCGGCATTTACTGCTCGGTGTTGCTGCGACCGGGGATGGCGCCGGCAGACACACTGGCCCTCTCACTGGCCGCCGGGCTGGCAGTGCGCTCGGCAGTGCAAGATGCCACCGGCTTGGTTGCCGATCTGCGCTGGCCGAATGACGTTCTGCTTGGGGGCAAGAAGTTTTGCGGCATTCTGATCGAGATGAACGCCGAGCCCACGCGCGTGCGCTACCTGGTTCTCGGCATCGGCATCAACGTAAACCAGAGCTCATTTTCCCCAGTCCTGAAGAGTGAAGCGACTTCGCTCCGGATCGAGAGCGGCAGGACGTGGTCGCGGGTAGAGCTGGCTGCCGCTTTGCTAAAATCCCTGCACCGCGAGTATGGCGCCCTTGTCGGCACGCAGCCGGCGATAGGCGAAGTCAACCGCCGCTTTGAAGAGGCTTCGTCCATGGCGCGCGGGAGACGAGTGCGGGTGGAGGAAGAAGGCGGCTACGAGGGCGTGAGCGAAGGGCTGAATGAGAGAGGCTTTCTGCGGGTGCGAACAGGTGATGGAATGCGGACGGTGATCTCGGGCGGAGTGAGGCAGATTGATCCATTGAGTAATTTGGTACATTGAGTCATTGAGAAGGCATTTTGTTCTCTCAATTGCCCAATTGACCAACTTACTCAATGACGCAATTATACCAATGCTCTTAGTTCTCGATGTCGGCAACACCAACACGGTGCTGGGACTCTTTGCCGCGGGCGACGGCAAGGGGGAACTGCTCGCGCACTGGCGCGTGGCCACCATCCCAACGCAGACCGTGGACGAGTACGGCGTGCTGTTCCGCAATCTGTTCGCGATGGCAGATATCAAAGTCGCGGCCATCAGAGGCATCATCATTTCGTCCGTAGTGCCGCCTATGGATTCAGTGCTGCGCGAGGTCTGCGAGCGCTACTTCCACTCGAAGCCACTGTTTGTCGAACCGGGCGTCAAGACCGGCATGCCGGTGGAGTACGACAACCCAGCGGAGGTAGGCGCCGATCGAATTGTGAACGGCGTGGCCGCGTTCGAGAAGTACGGCGGGCCGTGCATCATCGTAGATTTCGGCACCGCGACCACCTTTGACGCGATTTCCGCCGCGGGCGAATACCTGGGCGGCGTGATTGCGCCCGGCATCGGGATTTCGGCAGACGCGCTGTTCGAGCGCACCGCGCGATTGCCACGCGTTGATATCCGCAAGCCAGCGCGCGTGATCGGCACGAACACCGTCGGCAGCATCCAGTCCGGGCTCTACTATGGATATCTGGGGTTGGTGGATGCCATCCTGGAGCGCATGCTGGCCGACCTCGGCTCGGAGACGAAAGTGGTCGCACCGGCGGCCTGGCGCCGCTGATCGGGCAGGGGTCGAAGTACATCACTACCGTCGATGACCTGCTCACTCTCGAAGGGCTGCGCATCATCTGGGAGCGGAACCTGCGGAAACCCAACCCCGCCGAGGACGCAGAGGAAAAGAAAAGGTCAAAGAGTTAAAAGGAATTTGTGAAGGGGCACGCCTTTCAGGCGTGCCGTAAAGTGGCTAATGAAGCCTCGGCTTCAGCCGCCGAGGTTATTTGTTCAGGGCCTAAAGGCCCTTTCATTTATGGGCCTGAACGGCACGACTAGAAAGCCGTGCCCTTTCACTTGTCTTCTCGACTCGACCCGTCCGCATGGAAAACTACTTCAACTACTTCACCGAGATCGAGGAGCACTTTCAGCGGCGGCGCGGCACCATGCTGCTGCTTTCGACCCTCGACTGGGCGCTGATCGAGACCTGGAAGGATGCCGGCATCCCGCTGGAGGCAGTGCTGCGCGGCATCGACACCACTTTCGAGAGCTACGAGCGGCGTCCGCGAAAAGCGCAGCGCCGGGTGAATGGCCTGGCATTTTGCTCCCAGGAAGTTCTGGCCGCCGCGGAGGACATGAAGGAAGCGGCGGTTGGCACGGCCCGCCCGGCGGACCGCCCCGCGCTCGATATGGGCGAGATCGCCGCCTACCTGGCACGCAACGCCGTGCAGATCGAGGCGGCAAAGCTGCCCGATGCGGCGCTTCCGCTAGCGGCGGAAACCGCGCGTTCGCTGCGGGAACTCGCCTCGGGGCTCGCCGCCACTCCCAAGCTCGAAGACCTGGAGCGCCGGCTGACGGTGATGGAGGAGAAACTGTTCGCGGTACTGCTGGCGGGAACGCCGGATGAAGAACTGGTGTCCCTGCGCGCGCAAGCCGAGCGCGAGATCGCGCCCTATCGCAGCAAGATGCCCGGTCCGCAGATCGAACAGTTGCACAAGCAATACGTCCACAAAATGCTGCTGGAGCGATATGGCCTGCCGCGACTGAGTTTGTTCTATATGTAGCCGGATGATCACAGCCCCAGATATGCCGAGCGCAGGCGCTCGTTGCCCAGCAGTTCCTTCGCCGACGTCCCGATGCCCAACTCGACGGCGCCGTTCTCCACCACGTAGCCGCGATCCGAGATGCTGAGGCCGTCCACCACGTTCTGCTCGACGATCAGCACGGTCACGCCGCGTTTGCCGATCTCCTGCACTTTCTGAAAGACCTCCTCCACGATCTTGGGGGCGAGGCCGAGCGAGGGCTCGTCGAGCAGCAGGAGCTTGGGATGCGGCATCAGGCCGCGGGCAATGGCGACCATCTGCTGCTCGCCTCCGGAGAGCGTTCCGGCGAACTGCTTGCGCCGTTCCTTGAGGCGGGGGAAAAAGGCGAACTGCTCTTCCATTGATTCCTTCAGCCGCGGACGGGCGCGGCCGATGTAGCTGCCCAGCGCCAGGTTCTCTTCCACGGTCATGTAAGGAAAGAGCTGACGGCCTTCGGGCACGTGGCTGATGCCGAGTTCCACGATCTGGTGTGGCGGCGTGCGGGAGATGTCCTGTCCGCTGAAGCGCAGCGTGCCCTTCTTCGGACGGAGCAGGCCGGAGATGACGCGCAGCGTGGTGGTCTTGCCCGCGCCGTTGGCGCCGACCAGCGTCACGATCTCGCCCTGGTTAACGTGCAAGGTGATGTTGAACAGCGCCTGGAAGTCGCCGTAAGCCGCCTGAACGTCCTCCATGACCAGCAACGGCTCGCTCACAGTCCCAGCTCCTTGTACTTGGTGCCGAGATAGGCTTCGATCACCGCTGGCATGCGCACCACTTCCTGCGGTTTGCCCTCGGCGATCTGCGCGCCGTGATCGAGCACCACCACGCGCTGGGCGATGCTCATCACCACCTGCATCACGTGCTCCACGCCGCCCACCGCCGCCACGCCCCACTCGGGAAGCCGCTTCAAAATCTCCGCCAGAGCCAGCGCCTCGGCGGTCGAGAGCCCGGCCACTACTTCATCGAGCAGGATCAAGCGCGGCTTGGTGGCCAGAGCGCGCGCGATCTCCAGCCGCTTCAGCATGGGCAGCGGCAATCCGCTGGCGGTTAGGTGCATGGCCTTTTCCATCTGCAGATACTTGAGGATCTCCCGCGCCTGCTCGGCGGCTTTCGACGGGCTGGAAGTGTGCAGGAAAGCGCCCAGCATCACGTTCTCCAGCACGGTCAGGTTGCGCAGCGGCTTGACGATCTGAAAGGTGCGTCCGATGCCCAGGCGGGCAGCGTGGTTGGGGGTGATGTGGGAAATGTCGCGCCCCTGGAAGCGGATGCTGCCTTCGTCCGGGTGAAACACGCCGGTGATCAGGTTAAAGAGCGTGGTCTTGCCGGCGCCGTTCGGTCCGACGATGAAAGCAATCTCGTTCTCCTCGATGGCGAAGGCCACGTTGTTGATGGCGCGCAGCCCGCCGAAGCGCTTGCTGACGTGATCGATTTCGAGCAGAGACATGCTGGTTCCCTAAGCCACGCCCTTCACGCCCGCCTTCATCCCACCGAACATTGCCCGCCGACGGAGGAACGCCGTGATGGCACCGATGATCCCTTCCGGCAGGAAGAGAACGACCACGACCAGCAGCACGCCATAGACCAGCAGGTGAGCTTCCTTGAAAACGTTCTTGAATATTTCGGATGCCGATTCCAGCACCACCGAGCCCACGATCGGTCCCAGCACCGTGCCGGCGCCGCCCAGCATGGCCACGATGGCGATCTCGTTGGAGACGTCAATCGCAAGCACCTGGTCGGGCACGATATAGAGAAACAAGCTGGCGTAAAGCGCACCGGCCAGCGCGGTGAGTGCGGCGCTCACCAGCAGCGCCGCGAGCTTGGTTTTGGCAGCGCTAATGCCAACGGAGAGCGCTGTGTCTTCATCTTCCCGGATCGCCATCAGGTAGTAGCCGAAGCGGGCGCGCGAGATCGCGACCGTGGTGGCAAAGGCGAGTCCCGTAAGCGCTACCGCAGCCCAGTAGAAGGCGCGGTTCACGTTGCCGTGAAAGAGGGCCGGCACTTGTACGCCTACGTCGCCGCCCGTCACCGCGGCCAGATTTTTGGCGATCAGCCGCAGCACCTCCGCGAAGGCAATCGTCGCCAGCACGAAGTAAGGTCCGCGCAGCCGGAACGAAACTCCGCCGATCAGCAGCGCGCAGGCAAGCGCCACCACCACTCCCATCAGCACCGCCAGCCATGGCGAAATACCCAGCTTGCCGGAGAACAGTGCCAGCCCGTAAGCGCCGGCGCCGAAGTAAGCGGCGTGGCCCAGCGAGAGCTGGCCGGCGTATCCGCCCACCAGGTTCCACGCCAGTCCCAGCGCCGCAAACAGATAAATGCGGAACAGAATCTGCAACACGTAATCGGTCTCCACCACCATCGGCACCAGCATCGACAGAACGAAGACCGCGAACGCGGCGAGCAGGTGGGAACGCTTCATGCTTTCTGCCTCCCGAAGATGCCGCTGGGTTTGAGCGACAACACCAGCAGGAAGATCACGAAGTCCACCGCCAGCGCCCACTCGTTGCCCCAGTAAAGGCTGGTGAGGCTCTCCACCACGCCCAGCACCAGCCCGGCGAGCGCCGCGCCGACGATGGATTCCATCCCGCCGAGCACCACCATCACGAACGCCTTCAGCGTGAACTGGTCGCCGACCTGCGGATATATGTAGAAGACCGGCAGCAGCAAGCCGCCGGCGACCCCCGCGGCGGCGATCCCCACCGCGAAGCAAATGGCCTGCACGCGGAAGACGTTGATGCCCATCAGCGGCGCGGCGTAGCGGTTCTGCGCGATGGCGCGGGCGGCACGGCCGATCATCGTCCGCATGACAAACAAGTAGAGCCCCAGCGCCACCGCCACCGCGATCGCGAACGAAACCACCCACGGCGCGTTGACACTGATGTGGGATCCAAGATGAAGGTTCTTCCCGAGCAGCGGGATGTTGATCTGGTGGTAGTCGGCGCCGAAGACGAGCAGCACGCCGTCGGTGCAGATCAGGCCGATGCCAAGAGTGAGCAGGATCTGCATGAAATCCGACTGCCCGTGGATGGGCCGCAGCAGTCCGTAATAGATCACATACCCGAGAGCGAACAGCACAATCCCGGCGATGATGAACAGCAGGTAAGGACTGATGTCGGTGCGGGTGAAGAGCACATAGGTGGCGTACATGCCCAGCATCATGAAGGCGCCGTGGGCGAAGTTGACGATGCGCATCACTCCGAAGATCAGCGCCAGGCCCATGCCCACCAGCGCGTAGAGAGCGCCGGTCAGCACGCCATTGATCACCGCCTGGAGGGCCGCATAGAAGTCCACACTTACTCCACGCCGAATGGATTTGTAATGGGTGATTTGTAATTTGTAATTTCGGGCGAGCTGCTCGCGGCTCACAAATTACCAATCACCAATTACAAATTACCAATCACCCATCACAATCCCTGTCGCTTATTCCACGGCGGCGTAGGAATCACGGGCTTGGCCTCGGCGGCGTCGGGCGGGTAGACCACCTTGTACTGCCCATCCAGGATCTGGGTGATCAGGACAGGATGATGGTTCTGCCCGCGCTCGTCGAACTTCACCGGACCAAACGGAGTATCGGGGAGATCGATGGCCTTCAGCGCGTCGCGAATGGCCGCCGGCTGCGCCGAATTCGCCTTGTTGATTGCCGCTGCCGCGGTGAGCAGGCTGGCGTATGCTTCCATCGCGTGATATGCCGGATGAGCGCCCGTTAGCTTCAAGAACGCCTCATCAAATTCTTTCGAGCCCTTCCACTGCGCCGTTGGTAGCCACTGCGAAACCGAGAAAGTGTATTGCGCGTAGGGGCCCGCGCCCTTGTCCTTGGTGGGAAACTCGGCGGCGGCGAAGCCCGTTCCAGCCGAAGTGTAAAACTGCGGATTCAGGTTGACTTGCGACGCCTGCCGCATCAGCGTGCTGGCATCGAGCAGGTAGGAAGCAAAATAAATGACCGCAGGATTCTTTGCCTTTACCCGTTGCAGCAGCGCTTTGTAATCGGGAGAACTGGCCTGGTAGACCTCGGTATCGACCACGTCGAAACCATTGGCCTTGGCCGCTTTATCCATGGCTTGGCCGTTGGCTTGTCCGAAGTTGGTGTTCTCATAGACGATCGCCACGTTCTTGGGCGCGTTCATGGCTTTCAGGAAATCGATGGTGGTTGTGGCGTACGCTCCCGATCCTGCGCAGATGCGGAAGGCCCACGGCGAGCCGGTCTCGATGACGTTGTCGGCGGTGGCCGTCGGCATCAGCAGCGGCACTTGCTTCTGCGTGACCGCGGGCACAATGGCGCGCGTATTCTCGCTGGAGTACGCTCCCAGGATGATGGGCACGTGGTCCTGGTCGATCAGCTTATTGACCCCCTGCACCGCCTGATCGGGACGGCTTTGGTCGTCGTAGTAGACCAGCTCGATCTTCTTGCCCATCACGCCGCCCTTGGCATTCAGATCGTTCAGCGCCACCGTGTATCCATTCTTATGGGCTTGGCCGAAGGCCGCCGCCTGACCGGTGAGAGAAGTGATTACGCCGATCTTGAAGGTATTGCCGGCTTCCGGCTGGCCGCGTTGGCATCCGCCCAACAGCAGCGCGGCGATCATCAGCGCGGGGAAATAGCGCACCAGTCGCGTCATGAGGAGACTCCTGGAGAAAATGCAACGGCGCATTGTAGTCGAAGGATCAGACGCTAAGCGAGGGTGAGAGAAGGCGCGCCTCTGCTTTGGCTTAGCTTCGCTCCACTGCTCACCACGCGAGGCTCAGCGATTGCAGCAGGGCGATATCAACTCGCTCGCGGCAGTGCGCCCGACGCCGGCTGTACACGAGCGGCAGGCTTCAGCACCGTCGACTGCGGCTGCTTCCGCGCCGCCGATCGTTCCACCGTCCCGATGGCCAGCAGGGACAAGTCGCCGTGTCCGTTCCCGTTGCGCAGGAACTTCCCCTGGCGGCAGAGCGAATCGACCAGCGCGCGTTCGTGCCGGTGCAGCACTTCCTCTGGCAGCAAGCGAAAGTTGCGGAAGGTCCACAACAGACGAATGCGCTCCAGTGGAGAGGGCTGCACGTAGCGCAGACCGCAGTCTGTCTCCACGGCGAGTACGCCGCGACAGATTTTTTCAATCAGCATGACGAAGTGGCTTCTGTTGTACTTCTTGATACGTGGCGAAATCGAGGCCACACCCTACCACCTGCACAAATCACGAGGCAAGAGGAAAGTGAAAAAAAATGCGTGCTGCCGGCCCGAAGGTGGATTAGGGCAGCCAGGCGAGTCGTTTGGCTATGCAAAAAAGTGCAATGTGGCGTCTCAACGTGAGACGGGAGGCGGACAGTGGGGTGCGTGATCGGTACTGAGTACTTTCATAAACCAAGATCCCTCGCTGCGCTCGGGATGACAGAACAATAAGAATCTCCTGTCATCCCGAGCGCACGGATCCGCTGGGGTGAGGAGCGAGGGATCTTGGTTTTGACTTCCCGTTGCAATCAGCAGCGTCTTTAGCAGAGAATTCCTTTTCCGGGGGGTGAGGCATGAGCGTGGTTACGCTGGTTTCGATCGACGATTTCGTTGCCCGTCTACGGCAGGTTCCCGCGACCTCGTTCGACGGCACGGAGCACATCCTGCGGTTTCTCGAAGAGCATCCCGTGGATCCGGCCGGCCTCGAGCGCTATCTCTTCTGGGACGCCCAGCACTACACCCGCAACCTCATCGACAAGACGGAACTCTACGAGCTGATCGCTATCTGCTGGGACAGCGGACACGTCAGTTCCGTCCACAATCATCGCGAACAGAATTGCTGGATGGCCGTGCCGATCGGCCGGCTGATGGTGCAGAACTACCGCGTGCTGGAGCAGGATTTGAAGGCGGGCACATGCCGCCTGGAAAAGACGGACGCAGTGGAGATGAACCGCGAGCATCCTTGCGCCGTCGATCCGCTCGCGCCCGTGCACAAGGTGTACAACCCGCGGGAATTCCGCGAGCGCGCGGTCAGCCTGCACGTCTATTCGCGCCCCTTCGATAGCTGTGATGTTTATTCGGAAGAACAGCAGACCTGCGGTACGATCGGGCTCAACTACACGTCGATGTACGGCAAGCGGGTCCCGGCAGCGTAGGGCGCTACTGGGAGAAACCAGATTTAGTGCAGCCGGTAGGTGCTATCGTCCCTGCTGGGCCAGCCGGACGCGCGCCGCTTCCAGCTTCTTCTGCGCTTTGGCGAACTGTTCCTCGTCGATGTCGGCGGGAACGGTCTTGTTCCACTCCTCGAGTGCGCGCTGCCAATGGGCGGCAGCTTGCTTCAAGCGTCCCATCTTCTGGTAAACATCCCCGAGGTGGTCCT
Organism: uncultured Acidobacteriota bacterium; assembly: GCA_963733935.1. Classification (GTDB taxonomy): domain Bacteria; phylum Acidobacteriota; class Terriglobia; order Terriglobales; family Acidobacteriaceae; genus JAHFUA01. The sequence goes on along the minus strand of CAVTEQ010000006.1, from coordinate 268,365 downwards.
GCACGGTGGCATCGTTGCCGATGCGCTCAGAAGCCTTGCGCAGGTTCTCTTCCGCCAGTTCGTAGTTGCCGAGCTTGAAGTAGGCCCAACCCAGCGAGTCGAGGTAGGCGCCGTTCTGCGGATCGAGTTCCACCGCCTTCTTGATATAGGCGAGAGCTTCTTCCAGGTGGGTGCCGCGGTCGGCCATCATGTAGCCCAGATAGTTGAGCGTGACCGCGCTGCGGGGATCGCTGGCCAGCACCTTCTTGAAGGCGGCCTCGGCCGGCTCGTAACGCTTCTGCCGCTCGTAGATCGAGCCCATCACGAACTGCACGTAATCCCGGTCTTCCGGCTTGCTGGCCAGTCCACCGGCCTTGCTGATGTCCTCTTCCGCCTCGCTCCAGTGCTTGAGGCGGCTGTTGATTTGCGCCAGCGCGATGTAAACCTCGCGGTCTTCCCCCGTGCCCTTGAGCAGGGACTTGGCCATGGCGAGGCCTTTTTCGGCTTGGCCGGTGTCCGCCAGTTGTCCCGCCAGCACCAGCTTGAGGCCGCGATCGTCGGGAAACTTCTGCGCCGCTTCCTGCGCCACCGTGGTGGCCTGCGACCACTGTTTGGCTTCGCGCAGGGTGTCGATCATCTGCTGATAACCGCGGGAGGCGCTGTCTCCGCCAAGATCGAGCATCTTGCGATACGTATCGACTGCCTGCTGCGTCTTGCCCTGCTCGCGATATACCGTCGCCAGGCGCTCCACGAAAACGCTGCGATTGTTGCGTTCGCCGGTGGTGTAGTTCCCATCCGCGTGGGCGGTCTTCTCCAGGAGTTGTTGCAGCGTGGTAGCGGCCTCGTCGAAGCGTCCCTGGGCGTCATACACCAGCGCCATGTTGAAGGGAATCTCGAGCGAATCCTGCACCAGGCTCTCGGCCTTTTTCAGCATGTCGAGAGCGGCGTCGAACTTGCCCATGCGCCGGTAGATTTCGGAAATCCGCAGGTATGCCTGCGCGTCCTGGGGATCGGCGTCCGCGATCGCCCTGTACTGCTCCAGGGCGGCGTCGAATTGGCTGTCGTTCATCAGGTTCTGGGCCAGGCCGCGCAGCGAATCCAGATTCTCGCGGTCCAGTTCGACCGCCTTGCGATAGGCGCCGACCGCCTTCTTGTATTCCTTCTGCTGTTCGTAGGTGTAGCCCAGAGCCGCGTAGAGCTTGCCGCTGCGGGTGGCATCGGGAACCTGATTCAGCAGCGCGACGGCCCGGGTGGCGTCACCTTCCTCGTTGTAGAGATAGGCCAGGCTGGTGACCGCTTCTTCCGAATCCGGCTGAATCTGGATCGCAGTCTTGAATTCGCTCTCAGCCTTGACCAGGTTGTTGTCGAGCCGATATAGACGGCCGAGCAGCAGATGGCTGTCCACGCTTTTGGGTTCGAGACGGACAATCTCCTGGAATTGCTCGATGGCCAGCTTCAGCACTTCCTGCGACTGGGTGCCCGATTGCAAATCGCCCAGCGACCGGAGATAAATGCGGCCCAGCAGCTTGCGCGCTTCCAGGTTGTTGGGATCGCGCTTGATGATGTCCTGCGCCTCGACCAACGCATCGCGGATGCGCCCCGTCTTGGCGTAGAGCTCGGCCAGGCCCGCGTTCAAGTACTCGGAATCGGGATCGTTCTCGATCGCGGAGCGGTATTCCTGGATGGCCTTGGTCGCGTACTCCGCCCGCCCGTAGATCGACACCAACTCCTCATACATGTGCGCCAGGCTGTAGTGGTAGTAAGCGGCAGCCTTGTCCGGCGCCTTGGCCGCCGGCGCCGGCTTGGGGGCGTCCGCGGCAGCTTTGGCCGCAGGCTTGGCCGGCGGTGCGGTGTCTTTGTCCTTGCGTTCTTGCGCAAACGTGGCGGTGGCGATCAGCAGAACTGCGACCAGTGTTTTCATGAAGACGAAAAACCCCTGCCTACCCGGTTTCCAACATCTGTTGGATGCTGGCCCCCTGCCGGGTGGTGCATGAGTATTGTACGTGAAACCGTTCCGGGGGACGGGTTACGACAGTACTGGACCCGGTTCCCCGGGTTCTTGATCGGGGCATCGGGTGACGCTTGTACGTGCAGCCGCTACACGGGAGAGTGGAGACACCATAAGTCTCCCACTCTCCCGTGGTTCAGTTCAGGCGTACGTGAGCACCAGCTCATTTCTGCGCCAAGAGGGACCGGGCGTCTTGAAGCGCCGGCCGGTCTCCGTCGGCGTGGTCGCAGATGGCCAGCAGCCTGGCGTAATACGTCTTGGCTTTCTCGTTGTCACCGGAAAGCTTGGCCGCACGGGCGGCGCCCGACAGCGCGTTGAAACGATTTGGGGCCGTGCGCAGCGTGGCTTCGAACTCGACCATCGCCTGGGCCGGCTGCTTCATTTCCAGCAACATCTCCCCAAGCAACTCGCGAGCCGGCAGGATCACCCCCGGGGTGACGTTGTGCTTGTCGGTCCTGTCTTCGTGGTCGGAGGCAGCACGCATCTGTTGCAGGGCCTGCTCGCGCTTCCCCTCGGCCAGAGTTACCCAGGCAGCGGCGATCTCGCGCTGGATGTCCACCTGGTCGGCCCAGTATTTGTTGTTCTCTTGGGCGAGGATTTCTCGAATCGATGCAAGCTGTTGCAAGTCTTTTCGTGCAGCTTCGGTATTGCCGATATGTGACGCGCCGAGCGCGCGCGCGAAATGCAGATTTGCTTCTGTCCAAGCATAGCGTTTGCGGGGAAATGTGTTCAGCGGCACCGACAGCGTGGCGGCTTCGGCCCAGCGATGTCGCTCCACCGCGTAGCGGGCGGGGGACGCCCCCGTGGCATAGAGCCAATTCATATACTGGGGATCATCCGACCGGCCCGGCGGCGGCGCCTCCAGCGCTTGTTTTGCCTCGCGATCCTGCGCCCCTTGGAGATAGGCATAGATCAGGTAATCCTTCGCGTGCAGCTCGTTGCCGGGCGCGTTGTTTTTCTGGGCCGAGGCTGCCGAGGCGAGGTTGGAATCAATGGACTCCTGCCACAAGCCGAGCCGGATGAAAATGTGCGACGGCATGTGCAGCGCGTGCGGCGAGTCGGGGGCGATCTTCGCGTAACGCCGCGCCGCATCGAGCGCTCTCTCCGCCAGCGGCGGATAGTCGTAGGCGTGGATGATGTAGTGAGCCACTCCGGGGTGCTCTGGCTGCTCGACAAATAGCGGCTCCAAGATGGCGCCGGCCTTTTTCTGATTCACATACGTCTTGTCCGTGGGGGGCGCAGTGGCGAGCAGTGCGAGCGCATGAAAAATTGCCGCTTCATGGTCGTCAGGGTAGCGCGCTTGTAACTGGTCCATGGCTTTTTCATAGGCCAGCGCGCGAGTGGGGTGGTCGAGCTTGTCGGTGTCCTTGTAAAACGCCTGGATGGCGGCGATGTAGTCCTTTTCCCGCTGCGTTTTCGCGCTAACTGACCTTGCTTTCTCGAGGGCTGCTATCCCCGCTTTCAGGTCCGCTGGTCCAGGCGCTTCCCAGATGGGGTGGTAGTGCGTCATGGCAATTCCCCAGTACGCCATGCCGCATTGAGGATCTTTGTCAGCCACCGCAGCGAACGTATCCCTGGCTTTTTCGAACCAAAAAGAATGGAGCATCGCCACGGCGCTGCTGAATTGCGGCTGGACCGACGGGTCGCAGGAAACCGGAAAATTCACTTTGCCGAGTCTTCCCGGGTCGCCTGCGGGATGCTCGTGTTGGGCGACAGATGGTGCCACGAATGCGGCGCACACGCCGGCAAGCAGCACCATGGAAATGAAGGTGAGTCGCTTCATGCTGGCCTCCTTAGTTGCTAGTAGGCCCTTTGGAATGGAAACGCCGAGTAATCCAGGAGAGATCCTTGCTGGTTATTCTGGGCCGCGACCGCACCGAAGTCAAGTCAGTTTAAGCACTTACCACCTACCACTGCAGTTCAGTGGCGGAAGTGCCGCACGCCGGTGAACACCATCGCCAACCCCAGCCGATCAGCGGCGTCGATTGCTTCCTGATCGCGGACCGACCCTCCCGGTTGGATGATGGCCGTCGCGTCAACGCGGGCGATCTCCTCGATGCCGTCTGGGAAAGGAAAAAAGGCATCCGACGCCGCCACCGTGCCCTTGACCGGCAGGTGAGCGTGCATGGCCCCGATCTTGGCGGAGAACACGCGGCTCATCTGCCCAGCGCCCACGCCGACGGATTGTCCGTCGCGCGCGTACAGGATGGCGTTCGATTTGACGTGCTTGCAGATCTTCCACGCGAACAGCAGCGCGCGCATTTCTTCTGGCGTCGGAGCGCGCTTGGTGACCACTTTCAGGTCGGATTCCTTGAGTTGGTGAGCATCGTCGTCCTGCACCAGCAGGCCGCCGGAAACGCTCTTGTAGACCCACTTCTTCGGCGCGGCGGCAACTTCAACCAGCCGCAGGTTTTTCTTGGCGGCAAAGCGTTCGCGCGCCGTCTCATCGAAGCCGGGGGCAGCGACAGCTTCCACGAAGAGCTTGGCCATCTCTTCGGCGGCGGCGCCATCAATCACGCGATTCACGCCAATCACGCCCCCGAAGGCTGAGACCGGGTCGGCTTCATAGGCTTTCTTGTAGGCTTCGAGCAGATCTTTGCCGGTTGCCGTTCCGCAGGGATTGGTGTGTTTGATGATGGCGCACACCGGCTCGCTGAACTCCTGCGCCAGGTCCCATGCCGCCTGCAGGTCGACAATGTTGTTGTAGGAAAGCTCCTTGCCCTGAAGCTGGCGTCCGTTGGCCACACCCTTGCCGCTGCTGTCGGAGTACATCGCCGCTTTCTGATGGGGATTTTCGCCGTAGCGCAGGTCCATCGCCTTTTCGAAGCGCAAGCGCAGCGTTTGCGGAAAGCCGGACTCTTCGTGCAGCTCGAAGCCGCGGCCGTTCTTGCCCACGCGCTCGAGCGTCGAGGCGATCGCCGAATCGTAGGCCGAAGTCGTGGCGAAAGCCTTCTGCGCCAGCCGCCAGCGGGTCTCGACCGAAAGCTCGCCGCCGGACTTTCTCATCTCGTCGATGATCGCGGCATAGTCGGCGGGCGAGGTCACCACGGCGACATCGCGGAAATTCTTGGCGGCGGAGCGAATCATGGACGGCCCGCCGATGTCGATGTTCTCGATCAGTTCGTCGAACGCCACGCCCGGCTTGGTTGCCGTCTTCTCGAAAGCGTACAGGTTCACCACCACCATATCGATGGGCTGGATGCCGTGCTCGGCGACGGCCGCGCGGTGCGACGGGTTCTCGCGCACGTGCAGAATGCCTCCATGCACCTTGGGATGCAGCGTCTTCACGCGCCCATCCAGCATCTCGGGGAAGCCGGTGAGCTCGGAGATGTCGCGCACCGCGACTCCCGAATCGCGCAGCAGCTTGGCGGTGCCGCCGGTGGAGTACAGCTCAACGTTCATTTGCCCCAGTTGGCGGGCGAACTCCGCTACGCCGGATTTATCGGTCACGCTCAGGATGGCTCGCTGGATCTTCGACACGTCAACCTCTTTATGAGTACCAAGTACTGAGTACCAAGTACCAAGTGGGATGAAAGGAACCTGCTACCCTGCCAGAAAACGGCTACGGGAAGCAAGGACACGCACTACGAAATTTTACGCGCATTGGCAGATTGAATTCTGGAGGCGTGCGCCGGAGCGATCTTGGTGGGTACTTGGTACTTGGTACTTCGTACTGGGTACTCGCTAGTTTTTTGCGCGCGCCTTGAGGCGGACTTGTCCAGCTTCCAGTTCGACCGAGTACTGGACGCTGGTGCAGCCGTATTGAGTGCGGATCTCTGTGGTTTTTCTGGACAGGAACTCACGGAACGAATCGAAACCCGGGCCGGGCGAGGTCCCCGCGCGCCGCCGGGCATCGACCAAGGCTTCATAGAGCACCAGCGCCTGGTCCTGCTCTTTTTGCGGGTCGGCAAATTCGAACGGCGGCAGGGTCGACCGGCGCGCCTTCTCGCCGAGAGCGCTGGCGGCTTCGAGTTCTTCCGACGGCCGCAATCCCTGGATGGCGAGCAGCGCGTCCTGCGGCCGCCGATAGCCCTCTTCCTTGATCTTCAGCTTGCGTCGCCATAGATCGCTGAAAACGGCATACTTCTGCGCCATCGTGTTGTAGCGAAAGTGCTGCTGGAAAGTAAGATGGCGGCCTTCGCTGTACTTCTTGATGGCGGTGCGGACGCGCCACTCGATGTCCTCCGGCGGCTTCTTGGCGCCGCCCGCGAAATAGACGTCATACTCAACCTTCAGCTTGCGGATGTTATCTTCCAGCAGGCTCAGTTCTTCGTCGGTGGTCAAGCCAGGCCTTTCGTGACGAGGTCCCCGACAAGCCTGAGGTTGGCTCGCTGGGGCGCAAAGTGCAGCCTAGCACAGGCCTTCCAGGCCCCCTCGACACCAAAGTCTGTGCTCTGATGCGGACGGCGAGTGTGCCGGTCTCAGCGTTCCACGATTTATTGATTGAGGATAGTGCTAATGCTGGCTGTCTGGACGAGCTACTTGGCGGTGGCGGCCATCTTCTTGACCATGGCCAGCACCAGCTTGCGGTCACTGTCGTTCAGGTTGGAGGAATAGCGGCGAACCTGTGACAGGAAGCGGACGTCCTCATCGCTCAATTGCGGGGTCTTTCCCGAATGGCCATTAGGATGAGTGCTTTCCACGAAGAACTGGGCCAGCGGCAGCTCCATGGCCCCGGCGATCTTCGCCAGGGTGTCCAGCGAAGGGATGGTGTGGCCGTTCTCCACCCGCGACAGGTAGCAGCGGAGCAGTCCGGTTCGCTTCTCGATATCGCCCTGCGACATGCCTTTTTGCAGGCGGTAATTACGTATGGTCTCGCCGATATTCATGTAGGAAACTTTTCAGCCGTCGCCTGGGGAGGTGCCCGCATAGTAACCAGAGAGGAAGAATGTTGGCAAGAAAATTCTTCGCCCCCAGGACGGGGCACCTATTAGGCGGCGCAATCCGGATCGGCGGCAGTAGCTTGCAGCGGCGATCCGAAGCTGGCTAGCGCGGCGTTGCGGTCCTGGTAAACCTCGAACACGCGGAGCAGTCCGACCACGCGCAGCACCTCAGCCGGGGTGTGTGCCAGGCTGAGCAGTTTGCAGTGGCCGCCGCGATTGTGCATCGAGGTATAGGCGTGCATCAGCACGCCCAGCCCGCTGGAATCTATTGCAGGCACGTGTTCCAAGTCCAGAACCAGCCGGTCGACATCGCGCAGTCCCAGTTCGCAGCAGCGCCGGCGCAGCTCGTCGAGCGCCGCTTCTCCCAGCTTGAGCGCACCGTGCACTTTGAAGACGGTCACGCCGGAGACCGTCTCCACCTTCACACCCTGAACGTCTTCAGACATCACTCCGAGCTTATACGCTTTTGCTGTGGAAATTTTGCGGGCTCGCGACCCGGTCCCGGGGCGAGCGCCAGTTCCATATACAGCGTTCCCTGTTGCGGATTGGGGCGGTAGGCAGAAATTTCGTAAAACCCCAGCTCACGATAAAGTTGGACCGCTCGTTGCATGACGGGAGCAACCGTGTCCAGGCGCATGCGCTCGTAGCCCGCGGCGCGCGCTTCCGCGATTACCGCCTCGGCGAGCAGTCGGCCGATCTTGTGGCCGCGAAATTGCGGACGCACATACAGCCGCTTCATCTCGCAGATTTCGTCCGCCAGCCGGTGCAAAGCCACGCATCCCGCTGACTGGCCGTTGAACTCGGCCAGGAGCAGCCTGCCCGCGGGCGGCGCGTAGTCGCCCGGCAACGATGCCAACTCCTGATCGAAGCTCTGGAAGCAGAGGCTGAAGTTAAGCGACGTGGCGTACTCGAGAAACAGTTGCCGCACGGCTGCGATTTGCTCCGGCGTCTCTGCTTGGACAATCTTCAGCCCGGACTCAGCCGCCGTGCTCATGCTCACCCCATCAGCATGCCACCGTTCACGTTGAGTACGTGCCCGGTGATGTAGGACGCATCCTCGGAGGCGAGAAAGCGTACCGCCCGCGCCACTTCCTGGTCGGTTCCCAGGCGGCCCAGCGGCACCAGCTTCAGCAAATTCTCTTTGTGTTCGGCGGGAAGCCCGGCAATCATCGCGGTCTCGATGAAGCCGGGCGCGACCGCATTCACCGTGACGTTGCGTGACCCAAACTCGCGCGCCAGCGCCATGGTTAAACCGATCAGCCCGGCTTTGGAAGCGGCGTAATTTGCCTGCCCCACCTGGCCCATTTGCCCCACCACGCTGGTGATGTTGATGATCCTGCCCCAGCGGTGGCGCATCATCCCGCCGACTACCTGCTGGATCAACAGATACGCCGCGGTCAGGTTTATCGCCAGCACCGCATCCCAGTCAGCGCGCTTCATGCGCAGCAGAAGCTGGTCGCGAGCAATGCCGGCGTTGTTCACCAGGATGTCCACCTTGCCGAATGCGTCCAACACCGATTTAGACGCAGCCTTGATCTGTTCGTCACTGGCTACGTCCATGGGAAAGGCCTGGGCAGTTCCACCGGCAGTGGTGATCTCATCGACTACAAACTGGAGGTTGTCGCGATTGCGCGCCGCTGCCGCCACGGTTGCGCCCGCTTCCGCCAGCGCCAGCGCGCACGCCCGCCCAATCCCTTGCGATGCACCCGTCACCAGCGCGATGCGGCCTTTCAGATCAGGCATTAAGAGAGTCTCCGGTGTGATTTTGCGGGACGAGTTTAGCACCGGCGGAGCAGTCGTAAGTGGTCAGTGGTCAGGGATGATGGACCAAGCGTTACTCGGTCGCCACGTTGTTCTTGAACAAATACCGCAGCACCGGAGGGGCGACCAGCGTGGTGGCTGCGGTCATGAAGATCACGATGCCATAGGCGGCCTGGGAGATCATCTTCATCTGCAAGCCGACCAGCGCCACGATCAGTGCCACTTCGCCGCGGGGCGTCATGCCCACGCCGACCTTCAGGGCACTCGACCAGCCTTCGCGCAGCACTGGCGCGCCGCAGGCCACGACTTTGGCGATCAGCGCCAGAATGGTAATCACCACGCAGGCCACGATCACGTTGGGTTCGAAGACGTGCAGGTCCAGCCGCGCTCCCATGGTGAAGAAGAAAAATGGGGCGAGGAACTCGGTGATGGCGCCGACGCGCGGCGCCAGCCGCCACTCCGCGGAGTACTCGGCGAAGGCCAGGCCGGCGAAGAACGCTCCGATAATGGCGGCCATGCCGATTCTCTCCGCCGCCACCGAGAGGCCGAGGCAGAGGGCGAGAGCCAGGATGAGCGGCGCATTCGCAGTGGACATGCGCTCCACCCCCGGCCGCATCCTGTGGATCACCTTGGCGCCGAGGAACACCATGAAGAGCGTGAATGCCACCGCCTCGGCAAAGACAATGATGAGCTGCACCCACTGCACTCCCGCGCTCGAGGCCAGGCCGGTCACCACCACCAGGACGATCATGCCCAGGATGTCGTCCACCACTGCCGCGGCCAGGATGATGCGCGCCACGCGGGTATGCAGCACATGCAGGTCTCCCATGACCCGGGCGGCGATGCCCACGCTGGTGGCGACCATGGCAGCGGCCACGAAAATGGCTTCATGGGTGGGATCGCCGCGCACCAGGCGCAGATACGCGAAGCCCAGCACGAAGGGCGCCAGCACCCCGGCCATGCTGACCCCCAGCGAGGTCCGGCCGACGCGGATCAGTTCCTTGGGACTGGTCTCAAGCCCGACGGTAAACAGCAGGAAGATGGCGCCCAATCCCGCGATGGAAAGCGTAGTCGCGCCCGGATTGACGAACCTGGTAGCGTACGGGCCGAGGACTATACCGGCCAGAATCTCGCCCACGACCGCCGGCAGCCCGAGGCGCTCGAAAATTTCCCCGAACACCTTCGCCCCCACGAAGATGGCGAAGAGTTCGAGCAGCAGTGGTTCGGCGTGCGGCATGGTTTCCCGGAAAGGCGATGCCATTTTCGAGAAAATGGCCGCGTCCCGCAAGCGTCATTGCTTCGGTGATTCGCGCAACGTAACATAATGGCGCAATCTCACAATGATTGAATCACCCAATCACCCCGTCGGTGCATCCAAAGTAATTTCAGCGCGGAGGTAGGTGCCTATGGCGACGGCGGAAATGCCGGCGGTAGCGCGGCGCTGGGCGCGCGCGCCCTTTTATTTCAACTCGGCGGCCCACCTGATTCGCATCGGCCGCGAGAAGTCTACCAATCTGGCCGAGCTGCTGGACGCGCTGAAGCTGTGTCCCGACGCCTCCATCTTCCAGCACACCTTCCAGACGCTGCGCGAGCACCACTTTATCCGCGAGGGCTTTTCCAACGACTTCGCCCACTGGGCATTTGCCGCCTGTAACGAAGTGGGACTGGCGGAGCGACTGGCGGGCATCGACGTGCGCGAGTTCACCTCGATTGCCGCCCTGCGCCAGCGCCTGGTGGACATCGTGGAAGCTTATCTGAAGCAGAATCCACGGGCGCGCGACCGCGCCGCCTTCGAGCCCTTTTATTTCACGGTCTCGGAGGTGATCGTCATCCCCACGCCCTTCGTGGCGCGCAACCTGGAGGAATTCGCCGACGGCATTCGCCAGGTCAGCCTGACCAGCATCTATTATCACTTCATCGACGCGCGCCTGCGCCTGAAGCTGAACTCCAACGATTTCTCCCTGTGGCTGGAAAACGAACTCGACCTGGGCCGGGTGGCCGACCGCATCAACCGCATCGATATCTATACTTCAACCCTGCACGATGTGCGCCGGGCGATCCTGCGCGTGGTGCAGGGTGCGCTGACGTAAGCTTGCATGAAGGAATGAGGGCAGCAGAGTGATGAGCGAGGCAGAGAACACCAAACCCGAAGCGACGTTGACGAATGATCATCCGGCGGAGTCCCGCTCCGGTTCCGGCCGCACTGCCGCGCCGGAGGCTCCGCCCCTGGAGCGCCGCCAGCGGCCGCGGCCCAAGATCTCTACCGAGCCGCCCGCGCCGCCGCCGCCGCCGAGGCTCGACGACTATGCGCCCATCATCGGCAAACCCGAGCTCGACGACCTGCGCTTCCTGGCCCGCCAGCTCCGCGGCAAGACGGTGAAGATGGTGAACTCCACCGCCGTCGGTGGAGGCGTGGCCGAGATGCTGAACCGCCTGATCCCGCTGCTGAACGAACTGGAAGTCGCGACCAAATGGGAGGTGATCACCGGCGGCAATGACTTCTTCGAAGTCACCAAAGGCTTTCACAACGCGCTGCACGGCGGCGAGTATGCCGTTACCCAGGCGGTGAAAGACATTTTCATGATGTACAACGAGCAGAACCGCCAGCGCATGGAGTTCGTCGAAGACCTGTTCGTCATCCACGACCCGCAGCCGGCGGGGCTTATCCGCTCCAAGGAACGCAATCGCGGGCGCTGGGTGTGGCGCTGCCACATCGATCTCTCCAATCCTGATCCCGAGGTGTGGGGTTTCCTGCGCCCGTTCATCGACCAGTACGATGCCACCGTGTTCTCTTCTCCCGCGTTCAGCCGGCAGCTCGCCGTTCCGCAGTACCTCTTCTATCCCTGCATCGATCCGCTTTCGGAAAAGAACAAGGATCTGGACGAGAGCGTGGTCGCCAAGGTGTGCGAGGACTTCGGCATCGACCGCAGCCGCCCCATCATTACGCAGATTTCACGCTTCGACCGGCTCAAGGACCCCGTGGGCGTGCTCCAGGCCTACAAGCTGGCCAAGAAATATGTGGACTGCCAGTTGGTGCTGGCGGGCGGCGGCGCGAGCGACGATCCCGAAGGCGCCGCGGTGTTGCAGGAGGTGATGGATGAGGCTGGCGACGATCCTGATGTTCTTATCCTCAATCTGCCGCCGTGGTCGGCGATCGAGATTAACGCCCTGCAATGCGCGTCCACCATCATCATCCAGAAATCCTTGAAAGAAGGTTTTGGGCTCACCGTGACCGAAGGTCTGTGGAAGGGCAAGCCGGTCATCGCCGGCGCCGTGGGTGGTATTCCCACGCAGGTGATCCACAAATTGACGGGCGTGCTGGTGCACTCGGTCGAGGGCTGCGCCTACCAGATCCGCTATCTGCTGACCCATCCCGAATATGCCGACCAGTTGGGGAAGAACGGCCGCGAGCACGTGAAGGAAAACTTCCTGATGACCACCAACGTCAAGCGCTGGCTGCTGCTGTTTCAGATTCTGCTGGGAACCACCCGGCCGCATTCGCCAGAAGAGGGATGATTCCTCGTCAACGTTGCGTAGGATTGCGGACTACTGGCTGCCGCCGCTGCCGGAGTTCTGGGCGCTGGCGGTGGTGGAGGAGAGTTCGTAACCCTCGGTGAGGATTTCGACGACGGCGCGTCCCACCAGCCGGGTCGTAGCCACCGAGCGAGCGTGCACCGGCAGAGTGTAACCCTCGAGATCGGCGTAATCCTGCACGAACTCGATCTTCTTGATGAAGATCGATTGGGTCTTCACCAGCGTGCCCTCGGCGCGGCGCAGGCTGCCGCTGCCGGCATCCAGATAGATGCGTCCTTTGAACAGCCCCGGCCGCTTGGCCCGCGGCTTCACCTGAAACACGTAGGCGGCTTCGCCATCGATTTTGTCCGCGCCCTTGTAGCTGAACTTGTAGTTAGCCTGATTGATAGCGGTTTGTGCGCCCTCACCCTTATTGACGCGCTCCACTTCCGTCTGCAGCAGGCGAGTGATGACATTGCTCTTGACGAAATTGTCCCCCACGAACCGCACGGGCGTGAACAGCAGAGTCTTGGGAGCAATGAAGCGGCGCCGCAAGCGGTATTCGCCCTTCTGCGACGTGGCTGGAAGCTCGGCGTCGACCACGGTGTTGGCGGAGTAGCTGACCGGCTCGTTGAGCTGCCGCGCGGCACGCTGCTCGAAGGTGGCCAGAGCCATCTCGGGCGGCATGAGCAGCGAATCGATCGAGGGCGACAGAATCGCCATGCCGCGCTCGCTGTCCGCTGTCGGTGGCGTCGCCGCACACAAAGACGCGGCGCTCAGAAACACCGAGAATAAAAGCAAAGATTTACGAATACCGTGCATGCAAAACAATCCAAGATTCTAACTCGACTTTAGAACATTCGCGTGTGGAAAAACACCTAACTAAGGTAATGCCGGGAGTACGCTTTCCCCCACTGCAATCTAGATGTGATCTGCGCCCTCATGTAGCAAGATTTTTTTGATCGCATGCATCGGCCGTGCGGAATTTCTGCATGAGCACATTGAATCGGTCTTGCCCGCGCCTGCGATTCGGGGATAGCATCGCTCGGATGTCCAACGCATTTCCCGATCCCAAGCCGGCGCAACCTCCCGGCACGTCGGTGTACGCCATCTATGGCGTTGAGCCCGAGGTGCAGGCTTACGCCATGGCCAAATATTCGCGCTCGGCGCTCTCCATGAAGGAATCGCTGCGCGAGATCAGCGAACAAAAAGCCGAGAAATTTCTCGACACTTACTACTTCCAGTACGGCCACCGCTCGATCGCGGATTTGGCGCACATCGCCTTGGCCATCGAGCGGCTTTCCATCCTGGCCGCCATCGCGGTAGTAGACGAGCAGCGATGGGATGGGCAGGAGCGGTCCACTCGCTATCAGGATTTTTCTCATCCTGACTACTATCAGCCCGAGTTTGGCGGCAACCGCGCGGCGCAGCGGCGCTTCTGCGACACCATCGATTTTCTCTTTGCCGAGTATCAAACTATCTCCGCGCGAATATTCACCCACCTGCGAGACCGCACTCCGCGCCCGATCGACATGAAGCAGGAAGCCTACGACCGCACCCTGCGCGCCCGCGCCTTCGACGTTGCTCGCTACCTGCTGCCGCTGGCGACCAACACTTCGCTGGGACAAATCGTCAATGCACGCACGCTGGAAAGCCAGATCTCGCGCCTGCTCTCCGATCCCTTTCCCGAAGTGCGCGCCCTGGGTCAGAGCCTGAAGGACGCCGCGCGCAATCCCGCCTACAACGTGAATGGATATGCGCTGCGCGAGCTGTGGGAAGAAATTCGGGGGCGCGACGACGGTTGGGGCAACAACGTTTATGACCTGCTGATGAAAGAAGTCCGCCCTGCGCCCACGCTGGTGAAGTATGCCGACGCCAGCCCCTATCTAATACACAGCCGCGAAGAGCTGGCGGCGGCAGCAGCCGAGCTCATGGCAGGCGCGGCCATCGAGCCTGCGCCGCCAGTCGATCTGCTCGACGATGAGCCGCTCGAGATCGAGATTGCGACTACCCTGCTCTACGAGTGCTGCGCCTATTCCTATCGGCAGATTCGAGAGCGCGTCGCACACCTCAGCCCTGGCGAGCGGCAGGATATCGTTGATCTCGGCGTGAAACACCGCGGCGCTCATGACGAGCTGCTGCGCGCTTTCAATGCCGGGCAGCAGCTTCGCTTCGACATCCTCATGGATATCGGCGGCTTTCGCGACCTCCACCGCCATCGGCGCTGCGTGCAGATCCACCAGGCGTTTACCGGCGCGCACGGCTACGAAACGCCCGAGGAGTTGCTCAACGCCGGCCTGCGCGACCACTACGACGCCATCATGGAGCGCGTGCAGGATGCGATGGCGGAGCTCAAGCGCACAGCCACCGAGGACGCGCCGACCGATTCCCTTTATCTGCTGCCCCTGGCGTTCCGCAAGCGCACGCTGTTCAAGATGGACCTCGCAGAAGCGGCCTACATCGCGGAACTCCGCACCACCGCCGCCGGACACTTCTCGTATCGTCATATCGCTTACCTGATGTACGAAGCCGTGGCCCAGCGCCATCCCACGCTGGCCCGCCATTTCCGCGTAACCGACGTGCGCGAGCCCGTGGATTTGCTGAAACGGTGACCTTCGGTGATGTTTTCTGGCCGGGCTCGCCGGAGTTAGACTGATTGGATGCACGCCCACTCCCACCAGCGAACCTCCAAGGTTCTACGGCTCTCGCTGCTGGCGACCCTGCTTTACATCGTCTTACTCGTGGGCGCGGGGCTGCGGGCGCACAGCTTGGCGCTGCTCTCCGAGGCTGGACACAATCTTTCGGACTTCCTGGCGCTGTTGCTTTCCTGGTTCGCCGTGTACATGCAGAGCTTGCCGCCCAACTCCACCAAGACCTATGGGTATCAGCGCGCCGGAGTCCTGGCCGCGTTCGTGAATGCCCTGGCGCTAGTGGCAGTGGCATTCTTCATCTTCTGGGAGGCGGGACACCGGCTGTACGCGCCCGCGCATGTCGCGCCGCGGCTGATGATCGGCGTAGCGGCGGCGGGCGTGGTGATGAACGGCGTGATCGCCGCCATGCTGTGGGCTTCCAGCCGCGACGTGAACATCCGCAGCGCCTTCATCCACATGCTGGGCGACACGCTCTCGACTGCCGCCGTGATCGTGGGCGGTGTCGGAATCATGCTGACCGGCCGGACCTGGATCGACCCGGCGCTCTCGATGGCCATCGGCGCGCTCATCCTGTGGTCCTCGTGGGGAATCATCCGCGAAACTCTAAACATTCTCCTCGAAGGCACACCGCGCGGCATGGAACTGGAACGCATCACCGCCATGATCGCCGCGATCCAGGGCGTGAATGGCGTGCACGACCTGCACGTTTGGAGTCTGGGTTCGGACAGCCATGCGCTCTCCTGCCACATCTCCATTCCCGACATTCCGCCTTCGGCAAGCGAGCAGATCCTGCGCGAGGTGAAGGACCGCCTGCGCACCAACTTCAGAATTGAGCACACCACCATCCAGTTCGAGCACGTGGTGTGCGAGGTGGCGCACGGCTGCGTGGTTGCCGTGGAGGATGGCCATTCCCATCCCCATTCGCATTAGCTGTCACAAAATGAGATTGTCATCCCGAGCGAGTGCCAGCCAAATGACGCATCAAGCCCGCCTTTGGCTTGATGCGTTGGCTGGTTCGAGTCGAGGGACCTGCTTTTCATGGCCTCGGCTGATTTTCCCCCTCATCTTCGCTCTGCTGTTTCCCGCCGGCTGCAAGAAGAACGAACTACCAAAGCCGCCAACGAAGAGCGCCATCATCAGCACGCAGGCAGCCCCTGGTTCAGCTTTCATTATGTCGCTGGCCCTCGACCCCGCCCAGCCCAAGTTCGGCAGGAAAACTAATTTTCGGGTCACGGTGAAGCAGACGCTGGGCAGACCGGTCGACGGCGCGCAGGTCGAGACCTCGCTGGTCATGCCGCTGATGGACATGGGCAAGAACCAATTCGCCCTCAAGCCGGCGGGCAAAGGCGAGTACGAAGGCGCAGGCGAGTTCAGCATGGCGGGAGAGTGGGAGGTAGTCGTCACCGCGAGCGCCGCGGGGAAAACGGGGAAGACGACGTTTAACGTGAATGTAGCGGAATGAGTCAGACCGGCGGCGCGCTGCCATTGCGCACCAGGATAGGCATACCACACGCGGTCTCGAGCAGGTAACGGCGGGCGGCGATGCGCTCTGGACGCTTGCCGTTCGTGGGGAATCCGTCGGCATGGAGAACCAGAAAACCATTCGTGCGTTCGAGCTGGATTTTTTTGAGACTCTTCCCTCCGCCGCTATCGACTGCCTCTGCCAAGCGAAGAATCCCAGCGAGCAGCGCAACGATATGCCGCTTTGAGCGCGCCAGCCGCGCGAATCGGGGCTGCAAGAGTGGAAGCGCTCCGCGGTGGAAGCGAGCCACCAGCCCCACGGTGCGCAGGTGGTCAGCAGTCCAGCCCGGCGGCACATCCAACTTCTCAACCAGCCGGGCGCTGCGTTTGTGATATTTCCTCTTGCCAGCAGCGCGTCCCACCTCATGGGTGATGGCAGCGATGCTTAACAGCTCGCGTGCGTCCACTTCCTGGACGGACGCCTTGCGCGTGACCCCACTCGCCACCAACGCATCGTAAATTTCCAGGCTCCGCTGCCAAACCCGCTTGGCGTGCGCCGGATCCGGGTCCATAAAGCCAGCCCAGGTTTCGAACTTCTTTTCGATCGCCCGCTGCAGGCCCTCTCCGGAGAGCAAGCCCTCGCGCCACTCATACAGCAGCGACTTCCGCCCCACTAGCTTCTGCTTGTATATGGTCACGCGTTGCGCACGCTCGCGGCCGATCACGCTGCGCCAGCGTTCACGCTCTCCCGGCGTAGCAAAGCCGCGAATCTGCAGAGCCGTGGCCCAGAGCACGTCCAGGTCGTGGATCTCTCCCAAAACGTCCTGCAACTGTTTCAGGTCCTTGGACCAGCGCTCGTCTTGCTCAGGAAGGAAGTTCTCAATCACATAGCGGAATCGCTTGATTCCGATGCGCAGCGCGTGCAGCGCCACTTTGCTGCGATTGCGCAGCGCGGTTCGATGCAGCCGGACTACATCTTCCAGCTTTTCCAATGCGATCACCTGGAAGATGCCGGAACCGACCGGAAGCCGGCGCTCTCGCGAATTCAGGATGCGTGCCCAGCGCAGCCAGGTCTGCGTATCGAAGCGCGACAAGGCTTCGGACGCTTGTGCCTTCAGGTCATGCTCGCGAGCCGTCAAATGCGCGCTTAGGCGGTCCCGGGCCGGATCATTCGCGGCGCCGAGCCGTTCCACCCACTCGCGCAGCACCTGCACGTCGCGCAGCTCTCCCAGCGCAGAAAACAGCGCCTTGCCGGCTCTGCGCATCTTGCGCCAGGTGGGATCGGGATCGATGGTGCGAAAGCCTTCGGCCATGGAGCGGCAGCGGCGAAGCGCAACCCGCAGATCATGCACCGGATCAGCTTCAAAACCAGACTCTACGCGCCGGCACTCCTCCACCACGCGTTCCATCCAGTATTGGATTCCGCGCTTTTCCTGCGCGCTTGCGGGAGCTGTCGACATGGGCTGGCCAGAAGAATTGTAGGTGAAAGAAGTCGCGGTTTCCACGAGCCATCTGTGGTTTCGCCGCTCTCGCGTCAAAACTCGAAGTAGGCGCCGGCGTACGCTGAACTGGAGCTGTTATCACCGTCGCCGGCCGTCAGCAGGCCGACAATCCCGCGCAGGCTCTCCCAGGCCGCCTGGTTCAGCGCCGGATCAGAACCAACCAACTCGCGGATCATCTTCCACGCCGCCACGTTAAGAGCGCCCTCCGGCGGAGGTCCCATGGCCAGAGAGACAGAGCACTGCGGACAAAAACAGATTCGCTGTGCCGACGATTTCTGCCGCGGCCGGATGCCCACGGTCTGCGCGAACATGTATACGGCTACCGACTTATGTCCCGGCTCCAGCTCTCGATTGCAGCGAAGACAAAAGAGATTGTCCAATGGTCCCTTCCCGGCTGCGGTCTGCGGCTAAGAAGATAGTGTCTGCGTGACTCGTGGGACGCAAGTATGTAGCAAGCTTCCGGCGAGGTGAAGATTGCGGCTGTGGCAACTGCGGTTTCCCGAGGTGGGCGCGGCGGAATGGGGACAAGAACCTTAGCACCCGAACCAAGCTGGGCTCTAGCCAGAAGGCAGCGGCCTCCCGCACTCTACTACCATCATGAGTGCGGGGGATGGTCGAATCACAAGCACGCCGCGTTTACACAGATTCTTCCAGCCATCGCAGTTTCGCAAGCTGCGGAATGGCGAACAGGTAGCTGCCGTGTGCTACCGCGTTGCAGGGCGAGGCGTTGAATTCCTGCTGGTCCAGACTCGCGGCGGTCGCTGGACTTTTCCTAAGGGAGGCGTCGAGCCGGGGTTGACGCATGCCCAAACCGCGGCTCTCGAAGCCTTCGAAGAAGCGGGCGTTCATGGCCGCATGGAGGAGCAGTCGTTTGCCCGCTACACGCGCCGCAAGCGCAGTGGCCGTCCCAGTCTCGCGGTGGCCGAGATCGCCGTTCACGCGCACCTTTGTGAGGTCTCGCGGCTTGGCCC
Source organism: uncultured Acidobacteriota bacterium (assembly GCA_963733935.1). Taxonomy (GTDB): domain Bacteria; phylum Acidobacteriota; class Terriglobia; order Terriglobales; family Acidobacteriaceae; genus JAHFUA01. Next base: position 249,636 of record CAVTEQ010000006.1, on the reverse strand, counting down.
GCCGCAAGAGGCTGGGCGCAATCCCACGTGGTTTTCTCCTGAGAAGGCGAAACGCCGTTTACAAGCAGATCGCGCAGCCGACGACGGCGCTGAGTTTGCGCGCGTGGTGGACCGGGCCGTAGCCCGCATCCAGCGCTTGCTCAACCCACCCTGCGCGGCGAGCGACGCGCTCCACAAGGTCCAGTTCGAGGCCTCTCCCGAGGTTCGAGTTCATGCTCGGGTCGAAGAGGCGTTGTTTGCCCAGTTCATTCGCCGGCCCGGCAACGTGCAACCCTCTGCCGTGGTTGATCTGGCCGTCGACGCAGAACGCGGCAGGATCCTGCAAGTCCAGCCGCCGGCGAACCGGCGATTGCTGGAAGAGCACACAGCGGATTACGCAAACCAGTCTCCACGCGGGGTCGAAACTAAACCCGGAACCAAGAAGAGACACCGCTAAAACGTATCATGCGCCCGGCTGACGTTTCTGCCGCTCATAAATCTGCTGCACCGTCTCCAGCGTGTCGATCTCGGCGGGAGATTTGTCCTCGCGCAGGCGCAGGATCCGCGGGAAGCGCAGCGCGAATCCGCTCTCGTGGCGGTCGGAGCGCATCACCGCGTTGAACGCCACTTCGAGCACAGTCTTCGGCTCGACCAGCCGCACGAATCCCTGATCGGCGAGTGTGTGCTCCAAAAACCACTTGGTCATTTCCGCGATCTCGACGTCGGTGAGGCCTGAGTATGCTTTGCCGACGTTGAGCAGATTGTCGCCGTCGCGCACGGCGAAGGTGTAGTCGCTGAGCACGCCCGCCCGCTTGCCGTGTCCCCATTCCACCGCAGTCACCACTACGTCGAGCGTTGCAAGCTCACGCTTGAGCTTGAGCCACGAGCGCCCGCGGCGGCCGGGCGTGTATGGCGACTCGAGGTCCTTGATCATCAGGCCTTCGTTGCCGCGCTCGCGCGCTTTTGCGAACATCTCCTGCAAATGCTCGGCGGAACTGGCAGCGGCGACCGGCGCGCGGATCACCCGCACTGGAGAATTCGCGTCCGCGTCAGCTTCTACTGCCGGCTCAAAAGCGAGGCGGCCCTGGATGTCCGTGGTCTGGACGGTCGCCGGCCGCCGCGCGGCAGCGAAGACGCGGTCGAGCAGAGCGCTGCGCTCGCGTAACGGCCGATCGATCACCAACTCTTCTCCGGCATACAGCACATCAAAGACGACGTAACTCACCGGCACCTCGCGCTGGATCGCCTCGCTGACCTGTTTCCGTCCCAGGCGCTTCTGCAGCTCAGAGAACGGAAGCGCGCGCTGCTCGCTCGCATCCCAGGCCACAATCTCGCCATCGAGCACCAGAGTCTCAGTAAAGGCGCCGAGCGGCGCGACCAGCTCGGGAAACGAAGCCGTAACTTCGTCCAGCGTGCGCGAGAACAATCGCACCTCTTGCTTTCCAGGCCCGACATGCGCCTGCGCGCGGATGCCGTCGTATTTGTCCTCGACGGCGGCGTGATCGAAATACTTGAACGCCTCCTCTGCATTTTCCACCGGGCTGGCCAGCATGAAGCCGATAGGATGGAACAGGCGCAAGAAAGCTTCGCCGAGACGCCCGGCGGCAGCCAGTCTTAGGGTCTCGCCGATATCGCCCAGGAGCATGTTGGCGCGTTGCACTTCCGCAGGCGTGGCGCCGTGGGCTTTGGCGATGGCTTCCTCCACCAGGCTCTCCTTCAGCCCGATGCGTAGCTCTCCGGTGATGATCTTGACGATGTACTTGGCTTCGAGCGCTGTCGCCTGTTGTAGCAGGCCAGTGACCAGCGCCGACTTTGCGGCAGGACCGGAAGCTCGCGCGATCGCGCGGAAGGCTTCGGCGGCCTGAAGAACCGTCAACGTGCTCTGCGCCGGGGAGACTGATCGCAACACTTCGTACGCGGCAGCGCCGAGGTCCCCGTGGCGACGGTAAGCGGCGGTCAACTGGGCTTCGCTTTTGTGCGGCAGCGTCCCAATCACGCGCCAAAGCTGCGCTCCACCCACCTGCAGCGTGATCTCTTCCCATGTGGGAAACGCGCGGCCGGAGAGAAATACGGCCGAGATCGCAGCCTCGTCCACGCTGCGCGAGCGAAGGTATTCGGCCAGCAGACGGACTTTTTCCGTCTTCTTGGTGGTGCCGCCGATGGCTTCCGCAACTGTGGCTAGGGCTTGCATGGAGGTTTGCCACGGAGGCACAGAGACACGGAGGAAACTCGTTGATTTTATCCGTGCTCCGAGGCAATCCCTTGGATGTGGGACTCCGTGGCCGAGACGCAGCTAGGTCCGCGTGAATCCGCGTGCATCCGCGGCGAAATGAATTTATCTTAGCTGTCCTGTGATCGTCGGCACCGGCATCGACATCATCGAAGTTCCGCGCATCGCCGCGGCGGTGGAACGCTTCGGTGAGCGCTTCCTGAATCGCGTCTTCACCGCCAATGAAATCGCCTACTGCCGCTCGAAGCAGAATGCCATGGAGCGCTTTGCCGCGCGGTTTGCCGCCAAGGAAGCCGGATTCAAGGCCATCGGCACCGGATGGCGCCACGGCGTGACCTGGAGAGACGTGGAGGTCGGCCGCGAGCCCGGTGGACGGCCGACGATTTGTTTCCACGGGCAAGCCGCCGAATTTGCCGCTCGGCTGGGTGCGCGTCGCGCGTCGCTTTCGCTCTCTCATACTGCTGAGCAGGCAATCGCTCACGTGATCCTCGAGGACTGACGCTCTCCCGATGAGTCAAGCCGCCGTTCTACCGCGTATCGAGACGATGAAAGAGACCGATCGGCGAGTGCTGATCGCCGGGATCGGACTGGCAAGCTTCGCCAGCCTGCTGTTGGAGCTGGCGCTGACGCGGCTGTTCTCGGTCGTACTCTTTTATCACTTTGCTTTTCTCGCCATCTCAATTGCACTGCTGGGACTGGGGGCCGGCGGCGTGTTCGCTTACCTGCGGCGACCGTGGCTGGCACGGTGGACGGTGCGGAAGCTGGGCGCCTGGCTTTGCGCGATCAACGCGGTGACCATCGTGCTGGCGCTCGAAACCGTGCTGCACGTGCCGGTCGCGCTCGACCTGGCGTGGGCCAACTTCGGACGGCTGAGCCTGATGTACGTGGTAGCCGCGGTTCCGTTTTTCCTTACCGGCGTGCTGTTCTCGGTTGTCTTTGCGCGCGAAGCCGGGATTGTCACGCAACTCTATGGCGCTGACCTGGTCGGCGGTGCGATCTCCTGCCTGGCGGTGGTGCCGCTGCTGAATTGGGTGGGCGGGCCGAACGCAGTGGTGGTTGCTGCGGTGGCGATGGCGGGGGCGGCAATCTTCTGGGCGGATGCTGGCTGGCTGCGGCGGCCTGCGGTTGCGCTGTTTGTCGTCTTGCTCGTGCTTCTCGCGGCCAATCACTCGGGGCGGCTGATCGACATCATTTACGCCAAGGGCATACGCCGCGACCAGCCCTGGATGCTGTTCGCGCGCTGGAACGCCCTCTCACGGGTGGAAGTGGACGAGATCGACGAGGGCAAGGTCATCGTAATCGACGCCGACGCTTCCACGGCCATCATGAACGTTGACCCGCAGAAGTGGGGTGAGACGCCGTCGCCGCCCGAAGGCGCCGACGCCGGGCACGGCCGTCCGGGCTACAACTGGAAGCAAGACTTGATGTCGGCGGCGCCGGCCATCGCCAACGTCCTGCGGCCCCGGGGGGCATACGCCATCATCGGCCCGGGCGGCGGCGTGGACGTGCTGCGCGCGGTGGCCAATGGCAGCCCGAGCGTGACCGCCATCGAGATCAACCCGCTCATTGTGAATACGATCATGCGCGGCCTCTACGCCGATTACAGCTTCCATCTCTACGAGCTGCCGCAGGTGCACATGCACGTGGGCGATGGGCGCTCGTGGATCCGCGGCAGCCGTGACCACTACGACGTTGTTCAAATGACCCTGGTTGACACCTGGGCCTCGACCGCCGCCGGCGCCTTCGCGCTCAGCGAGAACAATCTGTACACGGTGGAGGCCTTCCGCGAGTATTTCGACCACCTCAAGCCGGATGGCTTCATCGCCATCACCCGTTGGGAATTCCAGCAGCCGCGCGAGGCGCTGCGCGTGGTTTCGCAGGCGATCGATGCGCTCGAGGCCATGGGCGTGAAGGATGTTCGCAAACATTTCATCGTGGTCGCCGACGGGCGGCTGGATGAGGATGGCCGTCCGGTTACGGTGCTGGCCAAAAAGACGCCTTTCACCTGGGATGAAGAACGCGAGGTGCTGCGTCATCTCGATGAGAACAGCGATCTGTATCCGCTGTATACGCCGACGCTGTTTGCCAGCCTCACCGGCGATGACCCGTGCGCCACGCCCAAGGCCGCGGACGCCAACTGTCCCGACGAGCCCTGGTTGAAGGAACTCCGTGCCCAGCGCCGCGCTTCCGGGGAAGCAGTTGCGCCTTTCGGGCGACTCATTCTGCTGCACGAGCGCGCGGGTGATGGCCAGTTCAGCCCGCGGCGGGAATTCATCCGCAACTATCCTTTCAACATCACCGCGGTCAGCGACAACGCACCGTTCTTCTTCTTCACCTTCAAGGCGGGCGACGTGTTGCGCAACGTGCTCCACGCCAGCGGCCGTGGGATCGATTGGAAAAACAATCTCGGCGTAGTAGTTCTGGGGATGATGCTGGTGATCTCGCTGGCCGCGGTGCTGGCGTTCCTGATCGGGCCGCTGGTGTTGCGCGCGGACGATTCCGCTCTGGCGCCTCTGCTCTACTTTGTTGCTCTCGGACTCGGCTACATTCTGGTAGAGATTGCTCTGATCCAGCGCTTCGTGCTCTTCCTCGGCCATCCGACTTATGCGCTGACGGTAGTGGTCTTCCTGATGTTGCTGTCGAGCGGGGCGGGCAGCGCCCTCTCGCGGCGCCTGCTGGCGAAGACGCGGCTGGTGCGGCCGGTGCTGGGCGCGATCGCGGTGCTGGTGACGGCATACATCTTTGCCCTGCCGCGTGTGCTGGGGACGCTGGTCGGTTGGCCGTTCGCGGCCAAGCTGGTGATCAGCGCCGCACTGCTGGCGCCGCTGGGATTCATCATGGGCATGCCGTTTCCCACCGGCCTCCGGCAGATAGCAACCGCCGATGGAAGCACGATCGAGTGGGCATGGGCGATGAACGCCGCATCCAGTGTGCTGGGGTCGGTGTTGGCCATGGTGGTAGCGATTGAACTCGGGCTGAGCGCGGCGCTGGCCGGCGGCGCGGCTGCCTACGTCGCGGCCCTGTTGCTGACCCTTACCTGGCGCTTTGGTATCGGCTGACGTCTGCCGGCACTTCTGATATTATGCGGCCCTCGACATTGTTTTTTCCGGAACACCAGTTCCCGGCGCGCCGGGTCACGGAAATCACCAGCGGGTAAAGGTGCCGACACAGAAGCAGGTTAGATGGTCGCAGTTGCGCGTCGGTCTGACGGTGCTGTTCGCCAGCGTCGTGCTGGCCGTTCTCATCTTCCTTCTCAGCGGCGGCTCTGCCGGCCTGCTTACCCCGAAGATGACCCTTAAGGCCTATTTTGAGAACGCCAGCGGCCTGCGGGTGGGCGCTCCGGTGCGCCTGGAGGGTGTGGACGTTGGCAACGTAACCGGAATCGCCGTAGACCCGTCGCGTCCGCTCAGCCCCGTGGTGGTGTACATGAGGGTCGCCCTCAAGTACCGCGGCGGCCTGAAAAAGGATTCGGTCGCCACCCTTGCCACCGCCGGCGTGCTGGGCGAGACGTTCGTCGATATCACCAACAAAGAGGCCAGAGCGGCGGAAGCGCAGAATGGCGACGTGCTGAAGACCCAGGATGCCCCGGCCATTCAGGACGTCATCCGCGCCAGCAGCGGCACGCTGCAGAACGTGGACATCCTGGTGCGGCGCCTGGACCGCATCGTCTCGGCTATCGAGCGGGGCGAGGGCTCCATTGGCAAGGTGATCTACGATCCGGAGCTCTACAACCGGCTCAATACCACGCTCAACCAAGTGCAGAGCATGGTGGGTCAGATCAGCTCGGGACAGGGCTCGATCGGCAAGCTGATCAACAGCGACGAGCTCTACGACAAGCTCAATGATTCGGTGGACAAGATCAACAAGCTGGTCGACCAGGTCGACCAGGGGCAGGGCACGGTGGGCCTGCTGATCAAGGATCCCAGCCTGTACAAGAACGCCAACGAAACCATCGCCAAGGCCAACAAGCTGATGGACGACGTCAATTCCGGCAAAGGCGCGCTGGGTAAATTCGCCAGCGACCCGGAGTTTGCCAAGAAGCTCGATGACACCATCGCCAACCTGAAGGTCATTTCTGATCGCCTGGCGGCGGGCGAAGGCAGCGCGGGAATGCTGCTGAAGGACCCATCGCTATACACCAACGCCGACCAGATGCTGGTCGAGACCCGCAATCTGGTGAAGTCGGTGCGCGAGAATCCCAAGAAGTATCTGACTATCCACTTCAAAATGTTCTAGCACGATGCGCGGGCCGATCTTGCTGCCGCCAGCCGGCTCACCTTCCCGGCCTTAGGCCGTCAACTCTTTACTGCGAGGACTCATGAGAACTCCTACTCTGTGCTGCCTGGTGCTGCTGGCATCCTTGGCAGCGGCGCAGACTGAGAGCAAGACCTCACCTGCCATGCCGGCCGTGATTCCCACCTTCGACATCAATGCGATCGATAAGGCCGCCGATCCCTGCGCTGACTTTTTCCAGTACGCCTGCGGCACCTGGAACAAGAACAATCCGCTGCCTGGCGACCATGCGCGCTGGGGGCGTTTTGACGAGCTGCAGGAACACAATCAGATCGTGCTGCGCGCCATCCTGGAGAAGGGGGCGTCGCCGGACCCGAAGCGCAGCCCCATCCAGCAGAAGGTTGGCGGCTATTACTCCGCTTGCATGGACGAAAAGGCGGCCGCAGCCCGCGATGCCTCCGCTCTCGCCCCCATGATGAAGCGCATCGACGGCATCAAGAACGGCAAGGCCTTGATCGCAGAGATCTCCAACCTGCAGCGCCAGGGCGTCAGCGCATTGTTTGCTTTCTTCCCGATCCAGGACTTCCACGACTCCAACATGGTAATCGCCAACGTGGACCAGGGCGGGCTGGGCATGCCGGATCGCGATTACTACTTGAAGGACGATCCTAAGTCACTCATTCGCAATCAGTACGTGGCGCACGTGCAGAAGATGCTAGAGCTTGCAGGCCAGAAGCCGGCCGAGGCATCAGAAGATGCCAAGGCCGTAATGAAGATTGAGACCGAACTTGCCAAGGCGTCCATGGACCGCACCCAGCGCCGTGACCCGCACAACCGCGACCACAAGATGAGCACGGCAGATCTGGCGGCGCTGGCCCCTGCGTTCGATTTTCCTGCGTATCTTTCCAGCGCCCACGCCGAGATCCGCGACGGCCTCAACGTCGGAAATCCCGACTTCTTCAAGCAAGTGAACCGGCAGTTGACGGACGTTCCATTGCCGCAGTGGAAGACCTACCTGCACTGGCGCGTGCTGCGCACAACGGCGCCCATGTTGTCGCAGCCGTTCGTGGATGAAGATTACCAGTTCAACGAACACATCCTTCGCGGGCAGAAGGAGCCGCGTCCGCGCTGGAAGCGGTGCGTTACCCATACCGATAACGATCTGGGGGAGGCGCTAGGGGAGCTCTATGTCGAGCAGACGTTCGGCGCCGAGGGCAAGCAGAGAACTCTGGCCATGGTGCAGGCGCTGGAGAAGGCGCTCAAGCAGGACATCCAGACTTTGCCGTGGATGACCGAGGCCACACGCCAGCAAGCGCTCATCAAGCTGGCTGCCATCGGCAACAAGATCGGCTATCCCGACAAGTGGCGCGATTATTCCAAGCTCACCATCACGCCCAGCGACGCGCTCACCAATTCGCTGCATGCCAATGAATTCGAATACCGGCGCCAGATCGCCAAGATCGGCAAGCCTGTGGATCGCCTGGAATGGCTCATGACGCCGCCTACGGTCAACGCTTACTACTATCCACCGCGGAACGAGATTGTCTTCCCCGCCGGTATCCTGCAGCCGCCGTTCTATTCAAACACTGCCGATGATGCCGCGAACTTCGGCGGCGTCGGCAGCGTGATCGGACACGAGCTAACCCACGGGTTTGACGATCAGGGACGTAAGTACGACGCCCGCGGCGAGCTGCATGACTGGTGGACAGCCGAGGATGCCAAAGGCTTCGAGGAGCGCGCCGGCTGCATTGCCGATGAGTACTCCAGCTTCGTCACCGTCGCCGATGTGAAGCTGAACGGCAGGCTTACTCTCGGCGAGAACACGGCTGACAATGGCGGCATACGTATCGCCTACGCGGCCCTGATGGACAAACTAGCGGGTAAAGACATGCCCCTGATCGATGGTTACACGCCCCAACAGCGCTTCTTTCTCACCTTCGCCCAGCTAGGGTGCCAGAACGCCTCCGACGAGGAAGCGCGGAGGCGAGCGATCGTCGATCCCCATTCGCCGGGACGGTGGCGGGTGAACGGCGTGCTGCAGAACAACGGAGACTTCGCCAAGGCCTTCAGTTGCAAGGCCGGCCAGCCGATGGTGAGTGAGAAGGCGTGCCGGGTGTGGTGAGTGGAAGCTCGTTTGTCATGCTGAGCGAGTGCGGGCCGCCTTTGCCCGCACGAGTCGAAGCACCCCTACTCGCGCAGCATCTTTCCAGCAGGGGGCCTTCGACTCGCGCGCCAAAGCTCGCCTAAGCGAAGCCGAAAGGGTCGCGCGCGCTCGCTCAGGATGACAGCACCGCATCTAAGAGCCGCAGTTCGACGCCTGCTCGTGCGCGTGGTAACTGGAGCGGACCAGCGGTCCGGACTCGACGTGGCGAAAGCCCATCGCGAGCGCAGCATCTTTCAGTGTGCGAAATTCTTCCGGCGTGTAAAAACGCGCGATCGGCAGATGGTCTTTCGATGGCCGGAGATACTGCCCCACGGTGAGAATGTCTACTTTCCGGGCCGCCAGGTCGGCGAAGACTTTGAGCAGCTCTTCCATGGTTTCGCCCAGCCCCACCATCACTCCGGACTTCGATCGCATCCCCGGGGAAAACTTCTTTACGTTGGCCAGCAGTTGCAGCGAGCGAGCGTAGCGCGCACCGGAGCGCACGGCAGGGTAGAGGCGCGGGACCGTTTCCGTGTTGTGGTTGAGGATGTCGGGACGAGCATCGAGCACGATGCGCAGCGCCTCGTCGAGCCCCTGGAAATCGGGGATCAGCACTTCCACGCTGCAATCGGGCACCAGTTCGCGGATTTGAAGGATGGTCTGGGCGAAGATCCTCGCCCCGCCCAGGTTGTCGTCGTCGCGGTTCACGCTGGTTACAACCGCATGCTTCAGTCCCAGCGTGGCTACAGCTTCGGCGACTCGCCGCGGCTCATCCTGGTCGATGGGGCCGGGTCTGCCCTTGGGAACCGCGCAGAAACCGCAGCGGCGCGTGCAGACGTCGCCCAGCAGCATGAACGTCGCAGTGCGATGGTTCCAGCACTCGCCGATGTTGGGACACTGCGCCGACTCGCACACCGTGTGCAGCCCGAGACTCCGCGTCAGCGTCTTGAGACTGCGATAGTTCTCACCCAGCGGTGGCCGCGCCTTGAGCCATTCCGGCTTAGGCACGCGCAGCCTTGGGCCGACATCGATCTGGACGAATTGGGTGGCCATGCGTTCTTGTTATTGTACGATGCGATCGTTGATCGGCGGACTATTCATGATGTCGGAGGCTCTGGATGGGTCAGCCCTGCATTGAGACTGCCTCGCGGCCACCGGCTTCAGCCGCTTGGGGACTTCACCAAAAACAGAGTCCGCGGCTCCAAAGGAAAAAATCTCTGGAGTCCCCGTTGCCCTTAACGCAGGCCTGAAGGCCTGCTCCACCCTAGTGAATAATCCATGCTTAGGGACGAAAAGCGCGGCGAATCTCTACAGCGTGTGCATGTAGGCCAGGATGTCCTGCACCTGCTCGCGGGTCAGCTTATCGCCAAAGGCGGGCATCTTGGAGCGGCCTTGCCAGATGACCTCGCCGGCGCGTTCGTCGTTGGCGGGCGCGCCGCTAGGCAACTCCTTCTTCTTGAAGACGCCCATCAGCGAAGGCCCGTTGCGACCGCCGGAGATGTAAGCTTCGTGGCAGCGCAGGCAGTAAGTATCGTAAAGGGCGCGTCCGCGGGCCTGCTGCGGGTTGAGGCCAAGCTCGGAGTCGCTCTTGTAGGGCGGACGCGATTCGCATCCCGCGAGCGCGAGCGCGAGCCACAGCAGCGAAAGAATTTTCCCCAGTTTCGGCAAACGATTATTATGGGTACCCGAGCCTTGGTTTGCAAACCCAGTTGCCAACTGCCATGCCGGTGAACCTGAAGCGCGCGTACGAGAAGCCGTCTCTCTCCGACGGCACGCGAGTGCTGGTGGAGCGGCTGTGGCCGCGCGGCCTCACTAAAGACGCTGCCGCGCTGGACGCCTGGTTGAAGGACGTGGCGCCGTCGGACGAGCTGCGGCGCTGGTTCCACGCGCGTCCGGCGCTGTGGTCGGCATTTCGTAAGAAATACTTGACCGAGCTCGCAAACCCCGAAGCATCGCGAGCGCTCGAGGAACTCTACAGCCTCGCCGGCAAGAAACGCCAATTGACCTTGGTCTTTGCCGCACGGGATCAAGAGCACAACAATGCGGTCATCCTGAAGCAACTTCTGGAGGGGATGCGCAAGCCTCCATCCACATCCGGGCCCAAGGGCGCCGCAGCGACGGCGACGCGGGCGGCACGCGCGCAGCGGCGGCGTTAAGCTGTGGTACTGCGTCCCATCGACGGCAGAGAGCAGCCGCAAAACTGCATCCCAGTGTGGGACGCCATTCTTCCCACGCAGAAAGCGCGCGCACCAGAGTACTGGCTCATCGCGCAACCCGATCATGCTGCTTTGTCGGGAGACATCGCTGCCGCTCTCGGGCCTCCACTGCTTCCCCGGCTCATTCCCGAAGTAGTGCAGGGTATTGCCCTGCACGATGAAGGCTGGGCGCCGTTCGACGCGCAAATCAGCCTTGTGGATGGCAAGCCGCTCTCCTTCCTCGATCTTGGTCCCCGTGATTTCCTGCGAGCTTGGCGCGAGTCCATCGAGTGCGCTGCGAAGGTTGCCCCGATCGCGGGCGCCATGGTCAGCGGACATTTCTGGCGGCTGGGCAAGAACCGTCTCGAATCGGGGATCGACAATACTGAAGATCGAGCGCTCCTGCGGAATTTCCTGGAGCACGAGCAGGCACGCCAGCAGCGGTTCTTGGGCGGCCATTCGCGCGATGAACTGGAATTTCTAACCGATGTGCTGCAGTTCTGCGATGTGCTCAGCCTCTACTTGTGCTGCGGCGCGACGCACGATGTGGAATTTCCGCAGCGCTTCGGGCAACGGCCGGTCCGCTTGCGACGAGAGGCCGATCGCAGCCAGGATCAGGCCGCCGTCTGCCGCTTCGAGGCGTCCCCCTTCACCGGCGGAGGTGTAGACCTCGCCGTCAGCGCGCGCCGTTACCCTTCCGACCGCGAGGCGAGCATGGCAACGCTGCCTTTTTTGTTGTGGTGAGGCACACCGGATCGATTCATCGTTTCATTGAAAACCTGGAGGATTCAATTCTTCCTGCCCGCCGGCTGGTCATTCACAATCGCCAGCACAACCTGGTCAATCACGTCCAGCGCGCGCTTGGAGGCGAGCTTGTGGTTGTTGGTCAGGATGGAAAAGGCTACCGGCACTCCGTTCACCGTAGTCGCGTAGCCGGAGAGCGCGTTGACGTGGCCGAGGGCGCCGGTCTTGGCGTGCACGCGGCCTTCGGCGGAGGTTCCCTTGAAGCGCGTGGCCAGTGAGCCATCGATGCCGGCAATGGCCAGCGTGTCCTGCCAAGTCTTACCCCAAGGCTGGCCGGAGGCGTAGCGCAGCAGTTGTACGACGGCGTGCGGGGTCACCAGGTTTTCACGCGACATACCCGAACCGTCGTAGAACACGTACTGATCGGGCGTAATGCCGGCCTGGGTCAGGAACCCACGCTCCACCTCCATGCCGCCTTCAATCGTCCCAGCGGTGCCTTTCTCGCGGCCCAGCAGGCGCAGCATGAGCTCAGCGTGCAGGTTCTGGCTGACCTTGTTGATCACTTGAAGATCGTCCAGCAGCGGCGACGACTGGTAGGTGGCCAGCACCAGCGGCGGCAGCGAGGACAGATGTTCGCCGCCGCCCGAGGCCAGGGCGGTGACGGTAAGGGTTTGCAGGCTGGCCAGTTCGGTATGCCGGGTGCGGGACCTGCCATAGACGGCGACGCCCCGCTGCTCCAGCAATCGCTGGAAAATCTGTCCTGCAAACGCCGCCGGATCATCGATCGCAAGCGCCTCGCCCGCGCCGGGATCGTCCACGGGAATGTTGCCCCAAAGCGTCAGCACATTAGCGCCGGGCTCGCGGTTGATGAAGATCCGCCGCGGCCCGGTGCCGGAAGGCGTGGTAAGGATACGGTTATCGATGCGGTAGTAATCGGCAAACGGGTCGATGGAGACGAATCCCTTTTCACCCGGCCGGTCCGCCGGCAGGATGTTCACGAACATCACGTTGTCGTTAATGCTGAGCGCCGAGACCGGCGCGCCCGACTCCCAAACCAGGTCATCCTGGCTCCAGCCTTCGCCGTAACGCTCGAAGGCGTAGTAGGAATCATCCGCCACGACGTCGCCGTCGATGAACTTCACGCCTTTCTGTACCAGTTGGTCGGCCAGTTGCTCGAGCACGCGGATCGAGGGCTGCGTGCGCTGGGTGTGGCCGGCATAGGGCAGGACGCGTCCGGAGAGATTGGGGTCGCCGCGCCCTACCAGCACCAGGTCGCCTATCAGGCGGCCATACTTATCCACCGTGCCGGTGGTCTCGACCGTGGTCTTGAACCTATAGTCCGGCCCGATCAGCGCCAGCGCGGCTGCCGTGACGAACAGCTTGGTGTTCGAAGCCGGAGTGAACAGCTTGTCGGCGTTCAGCGCGTAAAGCGTGCGGCCATCTTTGAGCGACACTACCTCGATGCCCCAAAAACCGCGCTCCGTATCGGGTTGGGCGAGAATCTTCTCGATCTGCGAGGCCAGTGCATCGTGCTTCGCCAGGGCAGGTGGGACCATCACGAGCAGCAGGAGCAGCAGTGAAAAGACGCGGCGGAACATAGTTGACGAAATTGTAGCACTGGAAAAGAAGCAATCAGCGCTTAGCATTCAGCGCTCAGCCAAAGCAGGGCACTTGAAACTTGAAAGCTGAAACTTGAAACTAGCTTCTACCCATGCGTCCCGGTTTCACATGGCGCCTCCGCTCTCGAACGCTGGAGCTTGGTCCGCGTACGCTCATCATGGGCGTGCTCAACGTTACGCCTGACTCGTTTTCCGACGGTGGACGGTTCTTCGAACCGCGCGCCGCTGTCGAGCGCGGACTCGAGTTACTCGACGCCGGCGCCGACATTCTTGATATAGGCGGAGAGTCCACGCGGCCAGGAGCTTTGGCAGGCTCGAACGCGTCGATGGTTTCGGCGGAGGAAGAACTGCGCCGGGTGATACCGGTGATCGAGGAACTGCTGCGCCGGCGGCCGGAAGCGGTCATCTCGATCGATAGCTATAAGGCGCAGGTGGCGCGGGTGGCCGTCGAGGCCGGGGCAGAGATCGCAAACGATGTGAGCGGGCTTCGCTGGGACGCGCAGATGGCGGCCACTCTGGCCGAGCTAAAGTGCGGCGCAGTAGTGATGCACATGCGCGGGCGGCCGGCGGAGTGGCGCACGCTGCCGCCGCTCGGCGATCCCGTGGGGCTAGTCAGCCGCGAGTTGCGGGAAACCGCCGACTCGGCTCTCGCGGCCGGAATTGCCCGCGAACACATCGTGCTCGATCCTGGCTTTGGATTCGGCAAGAGCTTCGACGAAAACTATCCTTTGCTGGCGCACCTCGACGAACTGCACAGGCTGGGATTCCCGCTGCTGGCGGGCGTCTCGCGGAAGTCATTCATCGGGCGAACGTTGGCCACGAACGGCAGCGACGCGCCTCCGCAGGAGCGCCTCTACGGCAGCCTGGCGGCAATGACCGCGGCCATTCTGCAGGGTTCGCACATCGTGCGCGTGCACGATGTGAAATCGGCGGTGCAGGCTGCCAAGATCGCCGACGCCGTGCTGGAAAGGCAGTGACCGCTCAGACTTGACAGCCGACGGCGGGCGGTTAGAAGATTTTTTCCGAATCCAGCAGAATCGTCACCGGACCATCATTCACCAGCTCGACCTCCATCATCTCCTGGAAACGTCCGGTTTCGCAGTGCAGGCCGTTGGCGCGCAGCTTGTCCACAAAATATTCGTAAAGCCCGCGTGCCGCTTGGGGTGGGGCGGCCGCATCGAACGACGGACGCTTGCCGCGGCGCACGTCGCCGAAAAGGGTGAATTGCGAAACCACGAGCACGGCTCCGCCGATCTCGCCAACAGCGCGGTTCATGCGCCCGGAGTCATCATCGAAGATGCGCAACCCGGCGATCTTGCCGGCCAGATAGTCGGCGGCAGCTTCGGAGTCGTTTTGCCCGACCCCGACGAGCACTAGCAAGCCTTGGCCGATTTCGCCGACGGTCGCCCCGGCAACTCGCGCGCTCGCTCGTTGGACGCGTTGCACCACGGCCCGCATGACTGATTCTAACCAGAGAAGCTCTGGACAACGGTACAATGCTCTGGTCTGCGCTTTACAGCGGTTCGCACCGGCAATTACACTGATCGGCTTGCGGGATTACTTCGGAGGTCAAGAGAGCCATGGCGGATGTGAAGGCGAAAGCCAACGTAGGGGAAAAGATCAAGCAGATCGTGTCGGAGCAACTGGGCGTGGATGAGGGGGAAGTGACTCCCACGGCCTCCTTCGTCGATGACCTGGGCGCCGACTCGTTGGATACGGTCGAGCTGGTCATGGCCTTCGAAGAAGCATTCGAGATCGAAATCCCGGACGAGGACGCGGAAAAAATCCGCACCGTACAAGACGCCATTAGCTATGTAGAGAAGAAAGTGGCGTAACGACCGAGTCCATGCAGGCCTTGGCTGAAATACGCCGCTAGGAGAGAGTGATCGATGGCAGCCGTCGAGGATAAAGTAAAGCAGATTATCGTCGAGCAACTGGGCGTGGATGAAGGCGAGGTTACGCCCAACGCCTCTTTCGTGGACGACCTGGGGGCCGACTCGCTGGACACGGTGGAACTGGTGATGGCCTTCGAGGAGGCCTTCGAGATCGAGATCCCCGACGAAGATGCGGAGAAGATTCGCACCGTCAAGGATGCCGTGGACTACATCGGCAAGCACGCCAAGAGCGCCAAGTGAGCGCCTCGAGGCCGGAGATCCCTCGCAGCGGGGCATCTGAGCTTTGAGCCGCCGCGTGGTGGTCACGGGCGTAGGACTGATCTGCGCGGTGGGGAACACCAGCGAGGAAACCTGGCGCAACCTGCTGGCCGGCAAGAGCGGCATCGCCCGCATCACCGGCTTCGATCCCACGGATTTCGCCTGCCAGATAGCCGCCGAAGTCAAGAACTTCGACCCCCTGCAGTTCGTCGAAAAAAAAGAAGTCAAGAAGATGGGCCGGTTCATTCATCTGGCCCTGGCTGCCGCCGACGAAGCGGTGAAGATGTCGGGACTCCAAGTTACGCCGGAAATTGCCGAGCGCGTGGGTGTGCACATTGGCTCCGGTATCGGCGGTTTCGACGTCATCGAGCGGGAGCACACGGCGCTGCTTCAAGGCGGGCCGCGCAAGATTTCACCTTTCTTTATTCCCGCCACCATCATCAATCTGGCGGCTGGGCATGTGAGCATCCGCTACGGCGCCAAGGGGCCGAACGAGGCCACGGCCACGGCGTGCACTTCGAGCGCGCACTCCGTCGGCGACAGCTTGAAGATCATCGCGCGCTGCGATGCCGATGTGATGATCTGTGGAGGCACCGAGGCGGCTATCACTCCCATGGGCGTGGGCGGTTTTGCGGCTATGCGCGCCCTCTCCACTCGCAACCACGAACCGGAGCGCTCCAGCCGGCCCTGGGACGCCGAGCGTGACGGCTTCGTGGTGGGAGAAGGCGCAGGTATCCTGATGCTGGAAGAGTTGGAGTTTGCTCGCCGGCGAGGGGCCGGCATCATCGCCGAGATCATCGGCTACGGCATGAGCGGCGACGCCTATCACATCACCCAGCCGGCGGAAAACGGCGATGGCGGTTACCGCGTGATGGCCAACGCCATGCGCGATGCCAAGATCACGCCCGAACAGGTGGGATACATCAACGCCCACGGCACTTCCACGCCCATCGGCGATCGCCTGGAGACCATCGCCATCAAGCGGGCCCTGGGAGAGCACGCCAGGAAAATACCGGTGAGCTCAACCAAGTCCATGACTGGCCATCTGCTGGGCGGCGCCGGCGGCCTCGAGGCGGGGATCACCGTGCTGGCGCTGCGCGACCAGATGCTTCCGCCGACCATCAACTACGAGCACCCCGACCCGGAGTGCGATCTCGACTACGTCCCCAACCAGGCGCGCAAAGCAGACGTGGAAGTTGCGTTGAGCAATTCGTTCGGTTTCGGCGGAACCAACGGCTGCCTGGCGTTCCGGCGCTGGACGGACTGAAAAAGCGGCCACGGATCAGCACGGATGTTTACGGATCAGATCGGAGAGAATCCACTGAATATCAGTGCAAATCCGTGGCAAGTTTTCGTCTAATCCTGCGGCGGCTTTGACTCCTTCCTCGCCTTCTCCATTTCCTTCTGCCAGTGCTTCATCTCACGGTCGAGTTCCCGCCTGGCTTCATCCATGGCGCGCTTGATTTCCTTTCGCGCAGGTCCAGCGCCTCGCGGCCGTTCTTCATGGCTTCGCCGGCTTCCTGAAGGGCCATGGCGCGCGCGTGCTCCAGCTCAGGGCCGAGGGCCTGCAGGTCGGCTTGCAACTGCCCAAAGTCCAGATCCAGGTCAAGGTCCGCAACCGCCAGCGGGACGTGCATCCAGGAATGGTTGCGGCTGGTCTCGGGAAGGCTGATGGTGAGGTTCTGCTCGCGGCGGTCGCGGACGATGCCCACGGTCAGCTTGCCGGCGCGGTTATTGCGCACCGCCGACCGCCAGTCGCCGCGGTCAGCGACCTTCTGATTGTTCACGCGCACGATTACGTCGCCCGCTTTGAAGCCCGCGGCCTTGGCCGGCGTGCCTTCCTCCACCGACTTCACCAGCACGCCCTCGCCGTTTTTCACCCCAAAGAACTCGCCAAGCTGCGGCGTCAGGCTGTCTACCACCAGGCCATAGCTGGAGCCGGTATGGACGGTTACATCGATCTGGGGAATGGAAGGCATCGGGGGAACGGGAGGAATTGGGGGCATCTCATGCCCCTCCATCTTCTTTGGGTATTGCGCGAAGTACTGCTTTTTGTCGGCCAGTTGCAGGGAGATGTTCATCGGCTGGCCGTCGCGGCTGATCAGCAACTGCACGCTCCGCCCGGGAGGAGTTTCGTGGATCAGCCGGCGCAGCTCTTCCGTTCCCTGGACCTTCGCCCCGTTGAACTCCAGGATAACGTCATGCTCCTTCAGGCCGGCCTGGCCCGCGGGGCATCATGGTCCACCATGGTGATCTCGGCGCCGCGCTCTTCTTTCAGCTTCAGCGCCACCATGCGGTCATGGGTCACCTCTTGAATGTCGATTCCCATGTAGGAGCCGTACCACTCTCCGTAGCCAGGCACGGGCGGAGGTTCCGGGGTGGAGAGGTTAGCCGCCACCGCGGGTCGTACGAGCAAGAGCGCAAACAGCAGAACTATCGAAGATGATTTTGGCATCGTAATTCCCTTCAGCTTGAAGCTGGCAGGAGGCAGGATGCAGGAAGCAGGAAAAACGATGGACGCCGCACGTTTTTCCTGCCTCCTGCTCCCTGCATCCTGCTTCCTCTTTATCATCGCTTGCCGCGCCGCAGCTCAATATTGCCGCCGGTAATGTGAATCTTGAGCAGGGGGCCGCCTCCGTTGATGGCGCCCTGGCCATAGATCTCGCGCGCACCCCACTCTCCGCCTTCTTGCGTGATTTTTACCTCAGGGAAGTCCGTAACAAATCGATGCCCCGTCGCGGCATCGATGGTGGCGCGCACGGTGACCGGCAGGTCGGACGGCAAGTACACGATTACGTCCCCGATGCTGGTCTCGAGATGCGATTCCGAGAAGCTGCCCTTGCCGGCGGTGAATTCGGCATAAATAGAGCCGGCTGCGGTCTTGGCGGTAACCCCATGGGTAAGCCCGTACAGACGGATGCCGCCGCCGGAAGTGGTAGCGCGTACCACACCCTTGGCCGAAGCCAGGCGGATGCTGCCACCGGAGGTTTCCAGTGTGGCCCAGCCGCCCACGTCCCCGACCTCCACACTGCCTCCGGCTGTCGAGGCCCGCAGATCTCCATCACACTTCTTCACCTGAATGCTGCCCCCGGCAGTAGAAAGATAAGCGCTCTGGTTGGCCGAGCCTACGTCGATGCTGCCGCCCGCGGTCTCGGCGTGGATCTTGCCGCTGGCCGAACGAATGTTGATGCTGCCGCCGGCGGTTTCCAGGTTCATGTCGCCGCCCACATTGCCAACCTCGATGCTGCCTCCGGAAGTCTCCGCCTTAACGGTGCCCCCGATGTCGTTGATGATAATGCTGCCGCCGGCTGTTTCCGCCTCCACCCGCCCGGCGATGTTGGTCATCTCCACGCGGCCGCCACGGGTTCCCACCTTGGCGAACGCGAGCTCGCGGGGAACATTGACCGTGACCTCCACCGAAATCTTCTCCGCTCCTCTGCATTCGCCTTCCAGCACGGCGAAATCGGACTTCTGGGAGGCATGAACTGTGAACAGCTCAAACTGGCGGCGGGCATGGCTCTCGGAACCAGAGTTCAGGCGTTTGCGCACCGTGTACGTGATACCCTGGGGGGAGCCGCCGCGCACCAAAACCGATCCGAACTCGATGTCCACATTCAGGTTGTGCGCCGAGGGCAGCGTGCCGCTGACTACCTCCATCCAGCCGCTGCCGGAGCGTACGACCTGCGTGTCTTGCGCCGAGAGCGGCGCCGCCCAGGCGGCCAGGGCCAGCAGCAGCACCGCGAGTTGATGATGACGTTTCAATTCTGCTTTTCCTTCTCTAGTCGATCTCCGGCAGAGTGGCCAGCACGCGCTGGGACTCCGAGCGGATGAACTTGCTCTTGTCCTGTCGCGACAACTGTTGCAAGGCCTGGCGCACGGCCGCGTCCGCCTTCACCGATTTCAGCAGTACGATGGCCTCCGAGCGTACACCGGGATTGGAGTCATTCAGCAGCGCCTCCAGCACCGCGTTGCGCACCGAAGTATCGCTCTGGACGTAGGGTCCAAGGCCGTCGAGGGCCTTCAGGCGCACGCCGGGATTATTGTCGTAGCGCAGAGCGAAGATGAGCGCATCGCGCACCTGGCGGTCCTCCGGACGCTGCGCCAGCAGGTCCACCGAGTCCATGCGTACACCGGCGTTGTAGTTGCTGCGCGCGGCAAACAGCAATAGCTGCTGGATGCGCGGATCGTCAATCGTGCCCTCCACCTTCTCGGGCTGCATCGGTGTCGTACTGAATCTCAACTTTGCGGGAACCGGGGTCGGGAATGATCGACTTGATGCCGGCTATGGAAGCCTGGGAGAACGCCGGAGAGATCTTTGGAACCTGCACAATGTCCAGCGGCTTGTTCAGCAGCCTGTAGCTGGCCATCACCCCGCCGGCAAAACCGACCATGAGCAGCACCGCTGCCAGAGCGGGAGCGAAGCGGACCTGCTGCAACCAGCCGGCCAGGTCCAGGGTCCAGCGCCACCGCCGTGCCGGCTCCGCCGACTCCAGGACTTCGGACAGCCGCATTCGCGAGGCCGCCAGCAAGTTGGGCGTAGGTTCGGGGGCAGGGAAAACCGCGCTCATCTGCCCGCGGAACTCCCGCGCGGACTCCAGTTCCGCCGCACAATCGGCGCAGCGTTCGGCGTGCTGCTCCAGCTCGTGCCGGGCGTCGTCCGCCAATTCGTCGTAGATATAAAGCGTAATATTTTGCTTTACCCAATCACAGTTCATAAACCACCGCTTTCGCAACTCTCACAATTGATCCATTGAGTCATTGATTCATTGAGTCATCAAAACCAGAACTAATGAATCAATGACTCAATCACTCAATGGCTCAATCCTTCACCTCATGTCCGCCAGCGATCCGCGCAGCTTCTGGGTAGCCCGGAACAGCGTGTTCTTGGCAGTTTCTTCCGTCGTACTCAAAACGTCCCCGATGGTGCGCAGCTTCAGCCCGTGATAATGCTTGAGCTCGAACACCATGCGTTCCCGCGGGGTCAGGCGCTCCAGGGCCCGCCCGATGCGGTTGCCCAGTTCGCGCCGCATCAGGTCGCGCTCCGGATCGGCGCCCGGACGCCCGTCAGCCGCCTGGTCCAGCAGGCTGTATTCGTTGCCTTCCGAATCGGTGGCCACTCCTGCGTCCTCTTTGCGGACCGTGCGCTTGCGCAGGTGATCCAGACACAGGTTGGTGACGATCCGGTAGATCCAGGTGTAGAACGAGCACTCGAAGCGAAAATTGCCCACGTTGCGGTAGGCCTTGAGAAACGCTTCCTGATAAATGTCCTGCGCATCCTGCTCCGAACCCGTCAGGTGCAGCGCCAGACGCAGCACCGCCCGGTCATACTGGCGCACCAGTTCCTCGAACGCAACGCGGTTCCCCCGTTGCGCTTCGCGGATCAACGTGGTGTCATCTACCCGGCGCAGAGATCTGACTTGACCATGTCTCCCCGACGAGAGAGAAGATTTCCGGGACCGCTCTCGCCAACCGCGAAGGTCTTCTGACCCCGTTTGGCCAAGCCACCCCAATAAGCGTCGAGGGGCTGGGGGGCTCCCGCTACCGCATCGGCCGGCATGTTGTCTCCTGAACCTGTGTCGGGCGTGCCCCGCGCGCCCGGAATAACTTGCTGCCGTACATGATCTTGGACGGCTCAGGGAGGGTTCCGTGAGCAGGAATTATAAGGGCAGGAGAGGTGAAAAAGGGATAGTGGCAGTGATCGTGTAGCGGGGGCCTGCCGCTGGGGACAGGCCCCGGAACGGCAGGTGACCCTACTCTTCGCCTTCGGGCGCTGATGGCTCTTTATCCACCAATACCTTGACGCTGGCATCCACGCCCTTGTAGAGGCGGATGGGCACCTTGAACTCGCCGATGTGCTTCAGCGGCTCATCCAGATGGATCTTGCGGCGATCGATGTTGTAGCCCTTGGCTTCGAGCGCGGTGGCGATATCGACCGAGCGTCACCGAGCCGAAAAGCTGGTCCTTCTCGCCGGCCTTGCGGGTGAAGCTGAGCGTGACGCTCTCGAACAGCTTGGCCTGGGCTTCGGCGTCGGCTTTGTCGCGGGCGGAGCGCCGCAAGGACGCCTGCTTCATCTGCTCGATGACGGCGCGGTTGCTGCGTGTGGCCTCGATGGCCAGCTTGCGCGGCAGCAGAAAGTTGCGTCCGTAACCGTCGGCGACTTTCACCACGTCGCCGCGCGAGCCCAGCGTGGGGACATCTTCCTTGAGGATGACTTCCATTGGGAAAACTCCGTATCTGCCACAGAGTCACAGAGGCACAGAGGTTTTTAAATCATTTCGCTCTGTGTCTCTGTGCCTCTGTGGCGGATGAATTTTCTAGTACCTTGCCGCGAACGGCAGCAGGGCGATGTTGCGCGCCTGCTTGATGGCCGCGGTCAACCGCCGCTGGTGCGGAGTGCAGACCCCGGTCAGCCGGCGAGGAACGATCTTCCCGCGCTCGGCCACGAACCCCTGCAGCAGGCGCACGTCCTTGTAATTGATGGAGTCGATTTTCTCCACGCAGAACTTGCACACCTTCTTGCGGCGGAAGAATTTGCGCGGTCCGCCTTCGCCCCGGCCGCCGGGACGCCCTCCCGGTCCCCCGGGTCGCCTGCCGCCCGGGCCCCCAGGGCCGCGTCCGTAGGGGCGCGGTGACGGTGCACTTGGCGCAGCCGGTGCAGCCGGGGTCTCGGCCGGTGTTGCCGTTTCGCCCGTTGCTTCTTTTTTCTCTTCGTCAGCCATAATTCTCCTTGATTCCGCTTTTGGCTCTTAGCTCTCGGCTCTTGGCCAGAAGCTAAAAGCCAACAGCCAATTGCATCGTTTACGCCGTGGCCGGCGCGGGCTCAGTGCCGCCCGCCGTCTCGGCCGGTTGCGGACGCTGCCGCACCTTGGAGTCGCGGATCTTCTTGACCTTGGCCAGGCGCTTTTGCTCCTCGTCGATGCGCACGGTGATGTACTTGATCACCGGCTCGGTGACGCGCAGGCGCCGCTCCAGTTCCGCCAGCGCGCTGCCTGGGCCCTCGAGGGTGAGCAGCACGTACAAACCGTCCTGGAATTTGCGTACTTTGTACGCCAGCCGCCGTTTGCCCATGCGTTCCACGTTCTTCACCGTGCTGCCGGCGGTGGTAGCGCTGGACTCGACGCTCGAGATCACGCGATCGGTTTCCTCTTCCGGCAAGTCCGGCCGAACGATGAACATCACTTCATAAGTACGTTGTTGCTGTGGCATTTTCTTCTCCGCTCTTCTTAGTCCGTATGGGCCACAGAGTCACAGAGGCACAGAGGTTTTGAAAGCCTCTGTCTCTGTGTCTCTGTGCCTCTGTGGCAATCACGATCCTTCTGCCTCCGAGGTTTCCGGCTTGCGATTGAACCGGCTCATGGCCTTGGCCACGCCCTCGGTCAAAATCACCTTCACCGCTTCCGCCGCCGTATCGAGTTCCTCGTCCACCGCGGCGTACTGCGACTTCTTGAACTGGCCCAACACGTAGCGGGCGCCGTCCTGCACCGGGTGATCGGGCGCGATTCCCAGGCGCATGCGAACGAACTCATCACTCGCCAGCGCTCCGATAATGGACTCCATCCCGTTGTGCCCCGCCGAACTGCCCCGTTGCCGAATGCGAATCGTTCCCAACGGCAGGTCCAACTCGTCGTAGATCACGATCAGGTCCTGCGCCAGATCAATCTCGTGCTCCCGTACCAGCTCGCGCACCGACATACCGCTCAGGTTCATGTAGGTCTCGGGCTTGGCCAGCAGCACTTCCTGATCCGCGATCACCGCTTTGCCCGTCAGCGCTCGGCATTGGCGGTTGCTGATTCGCACGCCATTCTGCTCGGCAATACGGTCCACGGCCAGGAATCCCATGTTGTGCGGCGTGAACTGGTATTCGATTCCGGGATTGCCCAGACCGACGATCAGTTTCACGCCAATTGCTCTCTGAGTCGCAAGTCGCGGGTCGCGAGTCGCGAGCGAACACGCCGTCTTGCTTGCGACTTACGACTCACGACTCGCGACCTGCCCTCACTTCTTTTCTTTCTTCTCGGCCTTCTCCGCCTTCTCGGGCTTGGCCTCGGCGGCTTCGCCCTCGCCTTCCTCGGCCTCCTGCTTGCCTTTCTTGATGACCTCGGGCTCGGCGGGCGTAGCCGTAGCTTCGGCAGCCACCGCCTCCGGCGTGGGCGCCACTTCCTCCTTCACCGAAATAATGAGCGCTACCGGTTGATTCGGATCAGTCAGGTACTTGAGCGAAGCGATCACCGGCAGGTCGCTCACCCGCAACAGCTTGCCGAAGACCAGTTCGCTGGCGTCCACATCAATGTGACCGGGGATGTCTCCAGGAAGGCATTCCAGCTCGACTTCGCGCAGCACCTGCTCCAGGATGCCGCCTTGCTGTTTCACGCCTGCCGCTTCGCCCTTGAGCACGATGGGTACTGAAACCTTCAGGCGCTGGTCCATGGCGATGCGCTTCAGGTCGATGTGCAGCAGGGCGCCCTTGATGGGCTCGTACTGCCAGTCCACGATCATGGCCTTGGCGCGATCGTCACCCACTTGCACATCGAAGATGGTGTTGTGCCCGGTTTCAGATGTCAGGATGCGCGTGATCTGTTTGGGATCCACGCTGATGGCCATCGTCTCTTTCTTGGCGCCGTAGAGAACGGCCGGAATGCGTCCGCCGCGGCGCACGCGCCGGGCCTCGTTCTTGCCGCGCTCCGCGCGCGGTTGCGCTTCCACCAGGTTGGTTGCCGTAGTTGTTGCCGTTGCCATAAGTGCCCTTCCTTCGATTATGCGAACAACGAGCTGACCGACGTCTCTTCGTGAATGGACTGAATGGCTCGAGCGATCAGTCCTCCGATGGAGCGGACCACGATCTTGGGCTCCTGCCGCGCCGCCGCCGATAGCGGAATGGTGTTGGTGACGATCACCTGCTCGAGCCTGGACTTGGCGATGCGCTCCACCGCCGGACCCGAGAGCACGGCGTGCGTGGCGCAGGCATAGACTCGGCTGGCCCCGGACTCGATCAAAGCCTCGGCGGTCTTGCAGAGCGTGCCCGCGGTATCGATGATGTCGTCCAGCACCAGCGCGCTACGCCCACGCACGTCACCGATCACGTGCAGGATCTCGGCCACGTTCATTTCCACGCGGCGCTTGTCGACGATGGCCAGCGCCGCGTCCATTTTCTTGGCGAAGAAGCGGGCGCGCTCCACACCGCCTGCATCCGGCGAAACGATGGTGAGAGCGGGCAGCGCCATCTTGCGGACTTCGTCCACCAGCACCGGCGAAGCGAACAGATGGTCCACCGGGATGTTGAAGAAGCCCTGGATCTGGGGTGCGTGCAAATCCACGATCAGCGCCCGGTTGGCCCCCGCCGTGGTCAGCAGATCGGCCACCAGCTTGGAGGAGATCGGGGCGCGCGGCCTGTCCTTGCGGTCCTGGCGCGCGTAGCCGTAGTAAGGAATCACCGTGGTGATGCGCCGCGCCGAGGCCCGCTTGAGCGCATCGATCATCATCAGCAATTCCATGATGTGCTCGTTGACCGGATGGCACGTAGGCTGCACCACGAAGACGTCGCCGCCGCGCACGTTCTCCAGCAGTTGCACATAGACTTCGCCGTCGGAGAAGCGCGCGATGTTGGCTTGCGCCCGTGCCATACCCAGGAAGTTGCAGATCTCGTCGGCCAGCGCCGGATTGGCAGTGCCGGAGAAGATCTTGAACTTCTCGTCTTGCCGCGCCCGCTGCGGCTTGCGCTCTGGTTTAGGCTGCTCCACTTGCTTCTTCTTTTCTGTTGCCGTTACCACCGTCGTCGCCATGGATTCCCCCGCCGTGGGATGCATGGAACCGTTCTCGATACCGGGTTTGACCGTGGACTGCATAGCTAGTAGCTAGTCGCCAGTTGCCAGTCGCCAGTTAAAGACAGAAAGACAGATTCTCTGCAACAACTGGCGACCGGCGACTGGCTACTGATTTCTTGGCTGGGCGGCCAGGATTCGAACCTGGACAAAGTGCTCCAAAGGCACTTGACCTGCCATTAGTCGACCGCCCAGTTCAGTTGCCAGTTGTCAGTAGCCAGTTGCCGGTTCAATCGTGCCGTGTTCGAAACTGACAACTGATAACTGACAACTGGCAACTACTCCCATAAGCGTTTCCAGTACTCTCGCCGCGTGAGCGTCTTGGTCGCGACCGCAGGCATTCCTTCCGCCTTCAAGCGAGTCGCGGCCTTAGTTCGCCGACTCCGCAGACTTAAACAATCCATAAACCGTCGAGCCGGAGCCGGAAAAGACGCATACGCCGCGCCTTCACGTTCCAAGGCACGCTTCACAGCACGCAATTCAGTATGCTCGGGAAAGACGACACTTTCAAAGTCGTTTTCGATCCCGGCATGGACAAGGTCGAGAAGCAGTGCCTCGGCCCGGTCCCCGCTATTTTTGGCGGGAACACCGGTGGAAGAACCACTCAGCCAGGCGAACACGGCGCGGCTGAACCCATCCAGTCTATCGGAGGTGAATTGCTCCGTCAATTTCCCTGCTTCCTGCCCTCTGCCTCCCGCGTCCTGGTTCTTAGCGTCCCAATCGGCGAAAGCTTGAGGAGTCGAGACTCCGGTTTCCGGGCTGACCAGCACGCAATCCAGAGCCGGCAGGTCTTCCAGGGGATATACCTCCTCGCCGCGTCCCACGCCCAGCACCGTGCCGCCGACCAGAAACAGCGGCAAGTCGGAGCCCACCTCTGCCGCCAGGCGCAGGCGTTCCTCGCTCGCAAGCTGATTCTTGACGAGGCGCTCAATGGCCAGCAGTGTGGCCACTGCATTCGAGGACGCCGCGCCCAGCCCTCCCTGCACCGGCAGCGCCTTTTGTATGTGAATCACGACGCGTCCGCGCGCCTTGAGCGCTTTCATGGCGCGCTCGGCCATGCGCCAGCAGGTGTTGGACTCGTCATCCGGGACACGCTTATCTTTCGAGCGGATCTCGATGCCGGTTCCACGGACCAGTTCGAGCCGCAGCCGGTCGTGCAGGGCAACGGTCTGATATACAGTGCGCAGCGCGTGGAAACCGTCAGTCCGCCGAGGACCGATCTCCAGCCCAATGTTGATCTTGGCGAACGAGCGCACCGTTATAGGCATGGCCGAAAAATTCTAACTCACGATGCCAACGAGCGCCGGAGGGGTATGTTTTTCCCTTTCCGGGGCAGGAAAGCGGCGCTCACCCCACGGTGCTCCATGCTGGTAGAACTTCCGTAATATCTGCTCTGTCAGCCACTTAGGCTATCGTGAACCTGCACCTTACTTAAGGTGTGTTCTTTGGGAACTGATCGGAGTTTATGGCACCCACTATCGGCCGCTTCGAAATCGTTCGTGAACTCGGCAAATCGGAGCTGGGCACGGTCTACAAAGCTTATGATCCGAAAAAGAAGCGCACGGTAGCGCTGCGGGTGCTGCCCAACGACAGTCCTTCCGCTCAGGAGCGCTCGCGGCAGTATCTGCTGCAGGCCAAGGCGGCCAGTGTGCTCGACAGCCCCCACATTGTCAGCGTCTACGCCGGCGCCGAGGAGCAGGATCTCTCCTACGTGGTGATGGAGTTTGTAGAGGGCGTTCCCCTGGATGCGGCCCTCGCAACCCAGCAGGGATTTTCTTCGAGCGAGCTGCTCGACATCTCGCGCCAGGTGTGCCGCGGCTTGGACCACGCCCATTCCAAGGGTATCTTTCATCGCCGGCTTACGCCGGTCGGCATCCTCACGGAGTGGGACGGCACGGTAAAGATTCTGGATTTTGCCGCCGATCTCGGCTCCGTCGAAACCCGCACCAGCGACGATCTTCGCTACCTGTCCCCCGAACAGGTGCAGGGTTCGCCGCCCGACGCGCGCTCGAACGTCTTTAATTGGGGCGCCATCCTGTATGAGATGGTCACCGGCAACAAGGCTTTCGCGGAGAGCGACCCCGTCGCCGTGCAGCAGGCAATCTTGGAGGTCATACCCCCCTCGCCGCAGGAAGTCGTTCCCAGGATGCCCCCCGGGATCAGCCGTGTGGTCATGAAGGCTCTGGCCAAGAATCCTGAATACCGTTTCCAGCGTGCCGGCGATCTGGTGAGTGAACTGGAAGCGGAGTGCGAGGCGGCCAGCCGGACGCCGGTGCCCGGCGTGCCGCAGGTGAACGTGCCGGTCCTGCCGTCGGCAGCGCCAGCACCTTCGCCGCTGCGGATGGAAGTTGCGGCAGCAGGCGTTTCCGGACTGTCGCCTCATAACGGCACTGACGGCGTCGCCTCCGCAGCCAGCACATTTGCCGCCCCGGTTGCTGCCGCAAGCAGCACGCGCAGCGAACCGTTGCTCGGTTATGAGGTTCCTGCCGCTACGGCTCCTTCGCGGCCGAACAACCCTGCACCCGTTTCCGCGCCGCCCGTGGTCGCAGCGTCCAGTCCTGCCAAGGCGGCCGTTGCTCCGCCACCGCCTGCGCCGCGTTCCGTGTTTGCCAAGAATTCGGCATCGCTGACACCGCAACAGATTAAGATTCTGGCGGGCGTAGTGGCGGCCGCGCTGGTGGTGATGGTGGTCGTCATGATTGGGGACTCGATGCGCGGGCGCCGCCTGCGCACGGAAGCCGAAGCGGCAGCTATCGCGCCGCTGGTGGGTAAAGGAGCGCCCGATCCTATGATCGCCACGTCGCGGCCCAGGCCGGAGCCGGAAGAGCCCGAAGCGAGCGTTATCCACATCGTGCCAAAGGCGAAAACGCTCAAAGCCCGGCACAAGATGGTGAGCTCTCCCGCCGCACCCGTGGGGGGCGAGTTGGTTCTCAATTCCGTGCCGGAAGGCGCTCATGTGCAGCTGGATGGCAACGCCGCCGGCCTTACGCCAATGGCGCTGACCAATCTCAGTCCCGGCCAGCACGTGGTCATACTGGCCAAACCGGGATATGCAGCGGAGTCGCGCAGCGTGCTGGTTCACGCCGGTATCCGGAATGCGGTGGCCGTGAGTTTGAACCCGCTGGCCGCGATGGCCTCGATCGCCAGCGAACCGTCGGGCGCTGCCATCATCATTGACGGCCACGACACTGGCAAAACAACTCCCGCCAAGCTGTCGGTAGAGAAAGGCACGCACTCGCTGGTGCTGCGCAAGCCCGGATATATGGAAACATCGGCCAGCATGGCGCTGAATCCCGGGGAGACCTTCCAGTTCCAGCCCACCTTGAAGCCGCTGGGCAACGCTGATGACATCAAACAAGTCGGCAAACTCAAGAAGCTGATCGGCCACGGTGGACAGGAGAACGCGGCCCGCGTCAGCGTGCGCACCTTCCCCAAGGGCGCGCAGATCATGTTCAACTCTCGCATGATGGACCGATCCTCACCGGCGGAGTTCCTGCTGGGTCCTGGCACCTACGAGGTCACACTCACCCTGACTGGATACAAGCCGGTGCATAAGCTGATCACCGTCGAGTCGAATGGACGCATGGAAGTCAACGAGACCATGGAAAGATAAAGATAGGGAGCAGGAAGCGCAGAGCTACTTCTTCAGTCCCGCCAACTCCGCGTCATTGTCGGGCAGGAAATATCCCACTACGATCCCCATTGCGCCCTCGGGGATTGGCTTGCCCAGTGGACTGTCATAAATCGAAGTGACCCGCAGCAGATCTCCCTTGCCTAGCCGGTAGCCTCCGCGATCGGTAAAGCGGACCACTGGCATACTCTGAATATGGCCTGCGGCATCGAGCTGCGCCTTGAGAGGAGCAACGTCCTCGTTGCGGGTGAGATTGAAAAGGTCGAGTTGGCGGCCGTAGTCGTGCATATGCCCGCCCACGCCCAGCAGTACGCCGCTGTAGGCCAATTTGAATTGGCCAATTTTCAGAGTTTTGCCCGGGCCAAGGTCATAGCTCGAGTCGCCGCACTCGCCCACGTCGAACCACGCCGGGTAAACGCTCTTGAGCGGTGCGCCGCCGTCGACGCTGCGGTATTCGAGCTTCACTTCCAGCCAGGTCTGGGGATAGTTGGTCGCGGTAGGATTGTGGAACATCGTGCTCACGCGGATGCGGTCGCCCTTATGCACCCGATACCCGAAGCCGGGAAGAGCCGGCCAGTCGTTCATCTCGCCGCCCGCGCCGAAGATGTGCTCCTGCTTGTTGGGACACAGAAAGTCGGGGCGCATGGTGTTGTAGAAGGCCACGTGATGCAGTAAGCGTCCGGGCTCGGGTTGGCCCGAACCATCGACCAAGCGCGGATGGTAAGCCGTGATCCAACCTTCGATGGGAATCTCCAGGAAGAGAGTCGGGGCCTGGGTTACCGCCATGTGATCCGAATTGGCTGGCAGGTTCAGCGGGCCTATGCGCACGGTGAGCGATTGCGCCGCGGCGTCGTTCCGGACCTCGAGGCGGGCTTCCGGCGATGTCCTCATCGCCGCCATGGAGTGATGGTGTTCTTGCTGCGGCCAGGCGGATGTGGAGCAGAACAGCAGCAGTACAAAGGCAGAGCGTCTCATGGGGAAACTCCGCGAAGGAAATGGCAAGTGGTAAGTGGCAAGTGGAAAGCGGAAAACGGCCCTCTTCTCCTTTCCCCTTCCCACTGCTCAGCGGCGGGAGGACAACATGCCCAGAATTTCCTTTAGCCCCTGCCGCACCTGGCGCAAGCCGTCGCGCGAGGGCCGGCTGGCGAAAGGCAACGCCTCCTGAGCTTTGCTTGGACGATTTTCCGCCCGCAACGATTGCCGCGCGCCCGCGATGGTGAACCCGTCTTCATAGAGCAGTTTCTTGATGTGAACCACGGTTTCCACGTCGCGGCGCCGGTACATGCGCTGTCCGGTGCTGCTCTTGCCCGGCTTCAACTGCGGAAACTCCGTCTCCCAGAAGCGCAGCACGTAAGCAGGCAGGCGGCACAGCCGAGCCACTTCGCCAATGCGGAAATAGAGCTTGTCGGGGATGAGCACTTCGCCGGACGATTTCTTGTTCTTCGAAACCATGCGTACGACTCACGCGCGAGTGGGCCACGGCGCAGCAGACAAGGGCGTGCTCGGATAGTACGGCGGGTTTCGTGCGTGGGTCAAGAGGAAGTGGCAAGTGACAAGTGAAAAGTGGGAAGTAAGAAAAGAAGAAGCGCTTATCACTTTTCCCTTACCACTTCCCACTTCAAAAACACCAAGAGCCTCCACGCTCGCGGCCCACTTGCCGGCCGGGTGCGTGGAGGCCCTGGAGAAACCTCCAGCTTAGTGCTTCTTCTTCTTCGCCTTCTTTTTCGTTGCCATTGAGCTTCCTCCTGAACTTTCTCCCTAAGGAGTTTTTCTCATCCGTTCCTCGCGACCGCTTCATCAGCGACCACAAGGTTACTTGCGCAGATATTGCGGCCACTAGCTCCCGCTGTCAACAGGTTTCTTGCGCGGGAAACTCGCGCGATACATCTCTCCCGCTTCCTGCCCTCTCGGTTTTTGTCGTACACTCGCCGGCGTCTTCTTGCCGGAGCGATCCCATGGACGAGAAAATCGGCGCCGCGTATCTCGATGAGGCTTTCCGGAGTCTGCGCGGGCACAAGCGCCTGGCCGAAGGCGCTTTCGCGCAAATCGACGACCCGCAGTTCTTCCGCATTCTCGATCCGGAAGCGAACAGCGTCGCCATCATCGTGAAGCACATCGCCGGCAACATGCGCTCGCGCTTCACTGACCTGCTCACCAGCGACGGCGAGAAGCCCTGGCGTAATCGCGACCAGGAATTCATCATCGAGCCCGGCCTGACGCGCGCCGACCTGATGCGCGCCTGGGAAGATGCCTGGAAGCTGGCGTTCGATACCATTCGGTCGCTGAAGCCCGAGGACCTGCTCAAGACGGTCACCACTCGCGGGCAAGCGCAAAGCGTGCTGCAGGCGGTGCATCGCGCGGTCGCCCACTACGCCTACCACGTGGGGCAGATTCTCTTCCTCGCCAAGCACCTCAGGAGCACGGGCTGGAAATCGCTGAGCATTCCCCGCGGGCAGTTCAATGCCGCGGCGGAAAAGAAGCCGGCATAATTCGCGACCAAGGTAATTAAGGAGGTCCGGTGCACATCGTCAAATCGATCGGAGTCCTCTCGTGCGCCAAGATAAACGCGGCCGTGTACGGCGCACTGGGACTGTTGTTCATGCCCATTTTGCTGCTGATGTCGCTGGTGGGAGCCTTTGCCGGACCGAGGAACAATCCCATGGCCGGCGCGCTCGGTGTTGTGTTTGCGCTGGTGATGCCCGTGTTGTATGCGGGAGTTGGTTTCGTCGCCGGCCTCTTAGGCAGCCTGACCTACAACCTTTTCGCGAAGTGGCTGGGCGGGATCGAGATCGAGTTGCAGCCTCCACAATCACCGCCCATCGTGTCCTCGATCACGGCAGGCTAGTCTCTGAATGCTAGAATCGCATCGGGGTGATGCAGCACGATGCTGGCAGTCGTAAAAGCCGAGGCGGCGCCTGGGGCCGACATCCGCGACGTCAAAGTCCCGGAGATCGGCCTGACCGACGTGCTGGTGAAGGTGAAGGTAGCCTCCGTCTGCGGCACCGACCTGCACATCTACAACTGGGACCCCTGGGCGCAGCACCGCATCCATCCTCCACTCATTCCCGGACACGAATTCTGCGGCGAAGTTGCCGCCGTCGGCGCCGAGGTCACCACCGTTAAGGAAGGCGATTTCGTTTCCGCTGAGATGCACGTCAACTGCGGCAAGTGCTACCAGTGCCGCACCGGTGAAGGCCACATCTGCCAGAACGTGAAGATCATCGGCGTCGATGCCGACGGCGCTTTCGCCGAGTACGTGCGCATCCCGGAATCGAACATCTGGAAGCTCGATCCGGCGATCCCGCTGGAGTATGCCTCCATCCTCGACCCGCTGGGCAACGCCGTGCACACCGTGCTGGCGGGCGAGATCGCCGCCAAGACGGTCGCCATTACCGGCTGCGGACCGATTGGATTGTTCGCGATCGCGGTGGCGCGCGCGGTGGGCGCGACCACCGTGTTTGCCATTGAGGTCAACCAGTACCGGCGCAAAATCGCCGCCCAGATGAAGGCCGACTACGTTCTCGATCCCAGCCGCGATGACGTGAAGGGGTTCGTCTTCGATCACACGGGCGGGCTGGGCGTCGATGTGGTGTTGGAAATGGCCGGGCATCCGGACGCTATCCGAACAGCTTTTGACATCGTGCGCCGCGGCGGACGCATCTCGCTTCTTGGTCTTACTTCCAAGCCGGTTTCCCTGAACTTCTCCGAAGACATTATTTTTAAGGGCATCACCATCCAGGGGATCAACGGTCGGCGCATGTACCAGACCTGGTACCAGATGCAGGCTCTGCTCAAAGCCGGCAAACTCGACCTTCACCCCGTGATTACCGATCGCCTCTCCATGAAGGACTTTTCCCGAGGCATGGAGCGCCTGCGCACCGGCGAAGCCAGCAAGATCCTGCTCTATCCCAATGGCATGAAATGAGCGTTTGCTTGCCACCCTGAATTTTCCTGTGTGATCACGTGTCAGGGCACGAGTTTACTCGTGCCGTTCCGATGCCCTAAGGCGTCGGCTTCAGCCGCTGCCAGGGGCTAAAGCCCGTGTCCTTTGCCGCCTTAACGGCACGACTGAAGTCGTGCCCTGACACGTCTTCTCTCACGAAAGAATCGAGTAGGGAATTTACAGCTTCTGCACTCTCTGCACGTCGCGGATGCCGGCCAGCTTGCGGATGCCGCCCACGATGCGCTGCAGGTGCTTCATGTCGGCGATGTCGATAACCACGTCGATGGTGGCGTGGCCGTCGCCGGTGCGGGCTTCGATGTTGCGGATGTTAGTGTTGTCGTCGCTGATGATGGCGGTGATCTGCTTGAGCATGCCGGCGCGATCGTCACAGAACACCGTCAGCTTCACCGGATAGGCGCCGCTGCCACCGTCGCTCGCTTCCTTGCCCCACTCCACCGCGATCTGGCGCTCCACGTCATACAGCAGGTTAACGACGTTGGGACAGCTCCTGGCGTGCACAGCGACGCCCTTGCCACGCGTAACGTAGCCCACGATCTCTTCCCCGCGGATGGGATTGCAACATCGCGCGCGGTAGATGAGCATGTCATCCTGGCCTTTGACCTGGAGCGTGCCGGTGTCGCCGCCAAATACCCGTCGCACCACTGTCCCGAGGCCGGCCTTCTCTTCTTCCGGAGGGGCTGAAGTCTGGCCGGGCGAGAGCTTGCCCAGCACCTGTCGCGCCGAGAACTTACCGAAGCCCACGCCTGCTACCAGGTCATCCGCCCGGGTGACGCCATATTCATGGGCCACGCGCTCGTAGGTTTCGTCTGAGATATCTTTCAGCGAGACCCGATACTTGCGGGCTTCCTTTTCGATCAGCTTGCGGCCAATCTCGAGGGCGCGCTCGCGTTGGTGGATGTTGAGCCAGTGGCGGATCTTCTGCCGCGCCCGCGGAGCCTTGACGAAAGTCAGCCAGTCGCGGCTGGGCGTGTGCCCAGGCTGGGTCATGATCTCCACGATCTCGCCGTTGTGCAGCTTGTAGCGCAGCGGCACGATGCGACCGTTGACCCTGGCGCCAGTGCAACTGTGCCCGACCTCGGTGTGGATCGTGTAGGCGAAGTCCACCGGCGTCGCCTCACGCGGCAGGATCACCACCTTGCCCTTGGGAGTGAAGGTGTAGACCTCCTCCGGGTAGAGGTCGATCTTGAGCGTGGAGAGGAACTCGTTGGGATCGGAGACCTCGCGCTGCCACTCCACCACCTGGCGCAGCCAGGCCAGCCGCTCTTCATCCTTGGCCCCGACGGGCGTGCCGTCCTTGTACTTCCAGTGGGCAGCGATGCCTTCCTCCGCCATCTTGTGCATCTCTTCAGTGCGGATCTGCACCTCGAAGGGCGTGCCGTTCTCCGCGATGACGGTGGTGTGCAGCGACTGGTAGAGATTGGGCCGCGGCATGGCGATGAAGTCCTTGATGCGCCCCGGCACCGGTCGCCAAAAATTATGAATGGCGCCCAGGGCCCCGTAGCAATCCTTCACCGACGTGGTGATGATGCGGATCGCCAGCAGGTCATAAACCTGGTCTACGGCGATGCCTTGCCGCTGCAGCTTTTGCCAGATGCTGTAGAGCCGCTTGATGCGGCTTTCCACCCGCGCTTCAATGCCGTTCTCCGCCAGCTTCTCCCGCAGCACGCCTTCGAACTGCTCCAGTTGCTGCTCGCCCTTCTTGCGCCGCGCTTCGACGGCGTCGTGAACCTGCTTGAAGGCAATCGGGTCCACATATTGGAAAGCCAGATCCTCGAGCTCGCCGCGGACTTTGCCCATGCCGAGGCGGTGAGCGATGGGCGCGTAGATTTCCTGGGTCTCGCGGGCGATTCGCTCCTGGCGGTCAGGAGGCAGCGCCTTGAGGGTACGCATGTTGTGCAGACGGTCGGCCAGCTTGATGAGCACCACGCGGATGTCATCTACCATGGCCAGAACCATCTTGCGGACGTTCTCTGCCTGCCGCTCTTCGCGGGTGGCGAAGTCGATCTTAGAAATTTTGGTGACGCCCTCGACAATGCGCGCCACCTGCTCGCCGAACTCCTTGCGGATGTCCACGATGGTGACCGACGTGTCCTCGACCAGATCGTGCAGCAGACCGGCGGCAATGCAAGTTGAGTCAAGCTTCATGTCCGCCAGCACCAGGGCGACTTCTAAGGGGTGGCTGAGATAAGGCTCGCCCGATTCCCGGTTCTGCCCGGCGTGATACTTCTGCGTCAAGTCGTAGGCCCGGCGGATGATATCCAGGTCGTCATTAGGACGGTTGGCGCGGACCGTCTTCAGCAGGTCGCGGAACTTCGTGACCGTGAGAACGTTGGTCGCGAACTGCTGCCTTAGTGTCGCCATGGCTGCCTTTGGCAAAAGAGGGTCATATCGCGGGAACTACAGGCGGGCCAGAAATTAGTCGAAGAACCGGCCGAGAACGGCAAAACCCGGCGTCCTGGACAAAGCGGCCTGGACGCACCCATCCTGTGGCGGGAACTCCCCATAGTTGATTATAACCGCACTGGGCAAGAATCCCGGCCCACGAAGGTAACGTCCGGTCCGCCAAACAGGGGCCTGATTTCCCTCAGAGTCGGGGCCTAGCTTTCAGGGCCTAGCTAGAGGATGCTAAAGTGGGTTCCCTCCCGAAAATCTCATCGTTCCGATCAAAAGTCTGCGTTTTACCTGCTGGGCTTGTAGGGCTTACATAATAGATGATGGGTAATAGTCCCCAACGTGTCTGGATCGACCATGATGCCTGTGGCATTGGCTTCATTGCGCAGCTAGGCAGTGCCGGCTCGCGCGAGGTGGTCGAACGGGCCTTGACCGCGCTGGAGCGGCTGGCCCATCGCGGTGGGGTGGACGCCGACGGCACCAGCGGCGACGGAGCCGGGCTGCTTACCCAGATCCCAGAAAAGTTCATCCGTGCACGCGCGCACCAGGCTGGCATTGACCTGCCTGAGACGTTCGCCGTTGGTATGGTCTTCCTGCCGCGGGGACATGCCTCGCTGGCGCGCGCTGCCATCGAAGGCACGGCGACAAAGAGCGGCTTCCGATGTCTGGGCTGGCGCACCGTTCCCACGGACCCCTCCATCGTAGGACCCCGCGCTCTCGATACGCTTCCCGTCATTCAGCAATGCTTCTTAGCTCCCAAGCGGCCGATCGGCGATCTTGAGCCGAGGCTGTTTCTGTTGCGTAAGCGCGCGGAAGCAATGGCGCCGCCAGGA
The DNA here is from genome assembly GCA_963733935.1 of uncultured Acidobacteriota bacterium. Lineage (GTDB taxonomy): Bacteria > Acidobacteriota > Terriglobia > Terriglobales > Acidobacteriaceae > JAHFUA01. Next base: position 213,702 of record CAVTEQ010000006.1, on the reverse strand, counting down.
ACATATTTCTGTTCGCTGTCGTCGCGAACCATCGTTTACAAAGGACTGCTCTCGCCGTGGCAACTGCCGGCGTTCTATCCCGACCTGGCCAGCCCCAAGTTCGAGAGCCCGTTCGCGGTTTTCCACCAGCGCTATTCCACCAACACGCGGCCGAGTTGGTCGCTGGCGCAGCCGTTCCGCCTGGTAGCGCACAACGGCGAGATCAACACCATCAGCGGCAATCGCCGCTGGATGAAGGCGCGTGCGCACGCCATTCGCGAACAGCTCGGGCTCGCCAAAGAGGCGCGGCTGCTGGAAGAGGGCGTCAGCGATTCCGCCAGCTTCGACAACGCGCTGGAAGTCGGGCTGCGCCGGGGACACAGCCTGGCGTCGGCGATGCTGCGCATGTCGCCGCCCGCGTGGGAGAACGATCACGATCTGGCGCCTGAACTCTTCCGCTGGTTTGAAGCGCAGGCGCGCGGGCAGGAGCCCTGGGATGGCCCGGCAGCGATGGTCTTCAGCGACGGCTGCGTGGTGGGCGCGAAGTTGGACCGCAATGGCCTGCGTCCGCTGCGCTACACCCTGACAGCCGACGGCCTTTTGGTTGTCGGCTCGGAGGTTGGCATTACCGACCTTCAGGGCAAGCGGATCGTCGAACGCCAGCGCCTTGGCCCGGGCGAGATGCTGCTGGCTGATCCCGCAACCGGCGCGATATTCCGACCGCGCGACATGGCGTCGCTCGTGGCGATGGATGTCCCCGAGAAGTTTGTCAGCGCTCCACGCCTGATGCCGACCAGCAAAGGTGGAGGCACTCCCGCGCCAGAACTGAAAAAGACGGCGGCAGCCCTGGGCTGGACGGATGACCAGTACCGCATGCTCTTTCAGCCGCTGGTGCTGGAAGGCAAGGAAGCCATCTTCAGCATGGGCGATGACGCGCCGCCGGCCTTCATTTCTTCATCGCGCCGGCCGCTGTGGGATTACTGCAAGCAGCGCTTCGCGCAGGTGACGAATCCGCCCATCGATCCGCTGCGCGAGATGCACGTCATGTCGCTGGACGTCTACCTGCGCTCGGCGCTGGTGCTGCGCTCTCCGCTGCTCGATGCCGGACAGATGGAAGTGCTGGAGAGCGAACTTGCGCCGGTGCACCGCATTGACATCACGTTTGACGCGGCGCTTGGAGAGCGCGGCGCCCGTCGAGCGCTGGCGCGCGTGCGGAGGATGGCGCGCGCTGCCGCCGCGAATGAGAGCGGAATGGTCGTGCTCAGCGATCGCACTACAAGTTTTGGGCGCGCGGCCCTGCCGGCCTTGCTGGCGCTCGCCGCCGTTTGGCGATCAATGACAAGCGCCCGTGGCTGCGATGTGCCGGTGGTGATCGAGACCGGGCAAGCGATCGACACCCATCACGTGGCGCTGCTGATTGCCGCCGGCGCCAGCGCGGTGTTTCCTTATCTCGCGCTGCAACTTGCGGAAGAGCTCAAGCCGGAGGGCGCGAACACCTATCGGAACGCAGTCGAGGCGGGGCTGCGCAAAGTGCTGTCCCGCATGGGAATCTCCGCGCTCAGCAGCTATCGCAACAGCCAGCTCTTTGAAGTCGTGGGCCTGGATCCGGCGGTATCGGCGGAATTCTTCGAAGATGCAAACTCCGTGCTCGGCGGCAAGAGCCTCGCCGACTTGCTCGATGACTGTGTGGTACGTCACGCAGCGGCCTTCGGGCAGGAGATGGCATTGCACGATGCCGGCCTCTATCGTTTCCGTCACCATGGCGAGCGCCATGCCACTTCGCCGGAGCTGGTGCGGCGCATGCATCGCTATCTCAAGTCTCCAACGGAGGAGACCTACAAGGCCTTTACCGAGCTGAACGCGGAGCGCGAGCCGGTATCGATCCGCGATCTGCTGGAGGTCAAGCCCGGCAACCCCATCTCCCTCCACGAAGTGGAGAGCGAGGCCGGCCTCCTGAGCCGCTTCAGCACCCAGGCGATGTCGCTGGGGGCGATTTCGCCCGAGGCGCACCGCACGCTGGCTACGGCCATGAACCGGCTCGGCGGACGCTCCAATACCGGCGAGGGCGGGGAAGATCCTGACCTCTACCGCCATCATCCCGAAGCCAACAATCGCGTGAAGCAGGTGGCTTCCGGGCGTTTTGGCGTAACCACCGAATATCTGGTGCACGCCGACGAGATCGAGATCAAGATGGCGCAGGGCTCCAAGCCCGGCGAAGGCGGGCAACTGCCGGCGAAGAAAGTGACTGCGTACATCGCGCGGCTGCGGCATGCCGTGCCCGGCACGTCGCTGATCTCGCCGCCGCCGCACCACGACATCTACAGCATCGAGGACCTGGCGCAACTGATCTACGACCTGCGCGCCGTGAACCCGCGCGCGCGCATTGGGGTGAAGCTGGTTTCGGGAGCGGGCGTGGGCATCATTGCGGCCGGAGTAGCCAAGGCCGGCGCCGACGTGATCACCATCAGCGGCTACGACGGCGGCACCGGCGCTTCGCCGCTCACTTCCATCAAGAACACCGGCCTCCCCTGGGAAGTCGGCTTGCGTGACGCGCACTGCGCTCTGCTGCAGGCGGGATTCCGCCGCCGCGTGCGCCTGCGCGTGGATGGCGGGTTGAAGTTCGCCGCGCGACGTCATCATGGCGGCGCTCTTGGGCGCGGAAGAGTTCGGCTTTGGAACCGCTGCGCTGCTGGCCATCGGCTGCGTGATGGCCCGCCAGTGTCACCTGAACACTTGCCCGGTCGGGATCGCCACCCAGGACGAAAAGCTGCGCGCTCGCTTCGCCGCCAACCCGGAGATGGTCGAGACTTACTTCCGCGGCTTGGCAGCAGAGGTCCGCGAAATGCTGGCGGCCATGGGCGCGCACACGCTGGACGACATCGTGGGCGCAGTCGATCGGCTGAAGCCGCGCACTCCCGCTGCCCAGCGTGCGCTGCGCGATCTGCTGGCGCCGATGGGCGAGGTTCGTCCGCAGTCCGCCGGGCCGCACGAGCAGGATGGCCGTCTGCAGCGCGAACTGGCCCTGCTGTTGGACGACACGGAGAGCCTTCAGCCGCGGCGTTTGGCCATCACCAGCGAGGACCGCGCCATCGGCGCTCATCTGAGCGGCGAACTGGTGCGCCGGACCGGCTCCTCGGAGTTGGATCTGGGAACGGTCGATTGTGAGTTCACCGGCTGCGCGGGACAAAGTTTTGGCGCGTTCCTGGCGCCAGGCATCAACTTCCGCCTGCTGGGCGAAGCCAATGATTATGTCGGCAAAGGCCTGAGCGGGGGAACAATCTCCGTGACCGCCGGGGCGGAAGCTTCCCGCCGCGGCGACGTCCTGGTGGGCAACACCGTTCTCTATGGCGCGACCAGCGGCGAGCTCTATGTGGCTGGCCGCGCGGGCGAGCGCTTCGCCGTCCGCAACAGCGGCGCGCTGGCGGTGGTCGAAGGCGTAGGCCAGCATGGCTGCGAATACATGACCGCAGGCGTGGTGCTGGTGCTGGGGCCCGCGGGAATCAACTTTGGCTCCGGCATGACCGGCGGCCTGGCTTACGTGCTGCGCGATTCCCTGTGCGCCGAGGGCTATAACCGCGAGTTCGTGCGGCAGGCGCCCATCAGCAGCCAGGAAGCGGCGTGGCTGCGGCGGGTGCTGCGCGAGCACTTCCGCTTGACCGGCAGCCGGCGCGCGGCTCTCCTTGTCAGCCAGATGGAGCTGCCGCTGGTGCGCGTCGAGCCGGTTGAGTTGCCCTGCCCGATCGCGCAGACCTGGGCTGCCTCGGTGGCGCGTCTCGACCAGCGCGGCATCCCGTCGTTTGCCTTCCCGGACGCGCGGCACTCCGAAGGGCCGCTGCTCATGTAGTACCGAGTTGCGAGTACCGAGTACCAAGCAATTCTCCAATTCGCAATCTCTGTAGTCGCTGGGGTACTCGTATAATCACGCCGATTCATTCATCATAGCTCGGTACTCGCAACTCGGTACTCGGTACTCCATGGACTTCGACCAGCTCCTCACTTTCGTAGAGGTCGCCAAGCAGGGCAACTTCTCGCGCGCCGGACAGAAGGTCTTTCGCTCGCAGTCGGCGGTGAGCGCGCAGATCCGCCAGCTCGAGCACGACTACGGCGAGAAGCTCCTGGACCGCGTCGGCAAGGCGGTGCGGCTAACTCCAGCGGGAGAAATCCTCCTGGAATACGCTGACCGACTGCTGACGCTGCGCCGCGAATCGCAGCACGCCGTCGCCGAGCAGGGCTCGACGCCGCGCGGCGTGCTGGCCATTGGGGCCAACGAAGCCACTTGCCTCTACGTCCTGCCGCACCACTTCGCCGAGTATCAGCGCCTGTACCCGGGAGTGCAGATCAGCATCTATCGCAACTTCAGCCGCAAGATCCTGGAGAAGGTGGAAGATGGGTCGATTGACGTGGGCATCGTCACCCTGCCGGTGCGCTCGCCCAGCCTGCGGGTTCACTCCATCTTCCGCGACCGCCTGATGCTGGCTACCGCGGCGCATCATCCGCTCGCGGGGCGCCACCGCGTGCGAATCGAAGAGATCGCCGCGCATCCGCTCATCTTTCCCCGCACCGGACACACGCGCGTCCTGCTCGACAAGCACTTCCGCCCGTACCGCGCCAGCCTGCGCGTCACCATGGAGCTGTCGAGCGTAGGGATGATCAAACGCTTCGTGGCCGCCGGGCTCGGGGTATCGCTCATCAGCGCCAGCTTCGCCTCCGACGACGTAGCCACCGGCCAACTGAAGCTGGTGGAGATCGAAGACGTTGACATCCACCGCGAGCTGGGCCTGATCTATCGCCGCGACCGCACCCTGCCGCGCGCCGCCACGGCGTTTATCGCGCTGATCACGCCAGCGGGCGGCGGGGGCGAAACCGGTGGCCGGCGCGGGATAGGAACCGCCGCCAAGTTTACTCCTGCGATATCCCCTCCCCCGGGGGGTGCCGCTAGTGGAATCATGGAGTTACGGTATATCCCTCCCCGGGGCCCATGAAAGCAAAGCAGTTAAACGGTAAATCTTGAGCCGTAAGTACTTAGCCCATTGTGATTAAATATAAGTAATAAATATCACAACTACTATAGCTTGTCAAGCGGAATTTTGGGCGCGACGGGGTGCATCTGTGCGGAATTGACCGCACTTTGCCGCGTATTGGTATCTTACGAAACACTTATCGCTCATGCAGTTCGTCCCGCGAGCGCGGAGGGGGTCCAGCGCAAATCGAAGCCTTGCTTCATCCGGGCTAGGGCACGCTTGCGTGCACCTGCATAGGCTTTGCGCTCACGCACCATTTTTTCGAGCACAGTTAGCAGCGTTGTCCGCGAGCAGCGCGCTGATGGATGTACCCTTCAGCTGGCTGCCATGATTCGAAGCTCGCGCAGAGGTCGGTGTCCAGTTTCAGTGTAACGTTAGTCTTCATAAGCACATTTCGTGCGCTAGCACATCTATGCGTGCGAGGAATTATAGGGCATCATGTATCGATTGTGCGTCCCTTGTGCTGCGGGGCTGGGCGTGTCGCTGGTCAGCGCCAGCTTCGCCTCGGACAACGTCGCCGGGAGAACACAGCAGGTAGGCGGGCGAGGGCGCCCGCCCCACGTGAGTCTCGAGGGCGGCTGGGCCTACGTCATGCTTGGTGGCATTGACCCGCTCGCGTACCCCGCTTACCATCGGAGCCCACGCTCGTTGGAGCTCCCGCGTTGATCGGCCAGACCATCTCGCACTATCGCGTCCTCAGCCGGCTGGGTGCCGGAGGCATGGGGCAGGTCTTTGAGGCCGAAGATCTCCGCCTCGGGACGCCGCGTGGCGCTGAAGTTCCTGCCTGACGATCTCTGGCAGAATCCGCAGGCGCTGGAGCGCTTTCAGCGCGAGGCGCGCGCCGCCTCGGCCTTGAACCATCCCAACATCTGCACCATCTACGACATCGACCAGCACGAAGGCCGGCACTTCATCGCCATGGAGTTGCTCGAGGGCGAGACGCTGAAGCAGGTGATCCAGCAGCGTCGCATGGAGGTGGGCGAGCTGATCGAGCTGGGCATCCAGATCGCCGACGCGCTCGACGCCGCCCACCGCAAGGGCATCGTGCATCGCGACATCAAGCCGGGGAACATTTTTGTCACCGAACGCGGGCAGGCAAAGGTGCTGGATTTCGGATTGGCGAAGGTCACAGTGCAGCCGCGGGTCGGAGCGCCCGCGATGGCAAGTTCGGCGGTGACGGCCGCGACCATTTCCAATGATCATCTCACCAGCCCCGGCACCACCGTCGGGACTATCGCCTACATGTCGCCCGAGCAGGCGCGCGGCAAGGATCTCGATGCGCGCACCGATCTGTTCAGCTTTGGAAGCGTGCTCTACGAGATGGCGACCGGGCTTCTGCCGTTTCGCGGCGACACCTCCGCGGTGATCTTCGAAGCCATCCTGAACCGGGCGCCGGTGCCGCCGGTGCGGCTGAATCCGGAAGTTCCGGCGAAGCTGGAAGAGATCATCAACAAGGCGCTGGAAAAAGACCGCGAGCTGCGCTATCAGAACGCTTCGGATATCCGCGCCGACCTGAAGCGGCTCAAGCGCGACACGGATTCTGGACGCTCGGCAGTTGCCGTGGAGGCGGCTCCAACGACTGCTCCGGGCGCAACTGCCTCTGGCCCCTCTAGCGTGGTCGCCGCACCGTCGGGGGCAATCCCGGCAGCACCAAGCGCGACCGCAACCGTTGCGCCGCCTAAGCCGGGTAAAGGCCGCATCTATATCGCCGCCGCAGTCGTGGTGCTAGCTGTGGTGGCGCTGGCCGCGTACCTCTACCTGCGCCGACCGCATGGGCTGACCGAGAAGGACTCCATCCTGCTCACGGATTTCGTCAACACCACGGGCGACCCGGTCTTCGACGGCACGCTCAAGAAAGCCCTGGCGGTCGACCTGGAACAATCGCCGTTTCTCAACGTCTTCCCTGAAGGGCGGGTGCGGCAGACGCTCAAGTTCATGGGGAAAACGGGGGATGAACGCATCACGACCGAGATTGGGCGCGAGATCTGCCAGCGCGACGGCATCAAGGCCATGCTGGTCGGGTCGATTGCCAGCCTGGGCAGCCAGTACGTGGTCACGCTGGACGCGGTGAACGCCACAACCGGGGACACGATAGGCCAAACCCAAACGCAGGCCGGGAGCAAGGAACAGGTGCTGGCAGCGCTCAACGATGCGGCGGGAAAGATCCGGCAAAAGCTTGGGGAGTCGCTGGCCTCGATCCAGAAGTTCGACAAGCCTCTGCAGCAGGCCACCACTTCGTCGCTGGAGGCATTGAAGGCCTTCACGATGGGCGATGCCACCCGCAACCACAGCGATCTGGCTGCGATTCCTTTTTATCAGCGCGCCATTGACCTCGATCCCAATTTCGCCTTGGCCTATGCGCGCCTGGGGACCTGCTACGGCAACATCGGTCAATCTGGTTTGCTGGAGCAGTACGAACAAGAAGGCCTTCGAGTTGCGCGACCGCGCCAGCGAACGCGAACGGCTTTACATCACCGCGCATTACTACACCGACACCGGTCAACTGGATAAGGGCATTGCCGCCTACGAGCTGTACAAGCAGACCTATCCGCGGGACCAGCGTGCCTTACAACAATTTGTCGATCATCCAGTTCAGCCTGGGGCAGTTCGACTAAGGCGCTGGAAAATGCGCGACAAGGCCTGCAGCTCGACCCTGATTCCAGTTTTGGATACGCCAACACCGCCACTGCCTTTGCCGCCCTGGGCCGGGTGGATGAAGCCAGGGCAACCATGAAAGCGGCTGTCCAGCGCAATCTGGGAGGACCTTTTCCCCACATATTCCTGGCTTACCTTGCGTGGGCCCAGAATGATCCGCCGACGGTCGAACAGGAACTCGCGTCCGCCAAAGCAATGGGGTCCGAGGGCGAGATTGTCGCTAGCGCTTTCCAGGCCAACACAGCCGCCTACGGAGGAAAGATGCGGCAGGCGGGGGAGCTTTTCTCCCAGGTGAAGGACGCCTCTCTTGGCGCCCATCTCCCGGAAAGCGCTGCCAGTTTTCTGGCCGGGCAGGCAGGCTGGGAAGCGGCTTATGGAGAACGCCAGCTCGCCATCGAGCACGCGACGGCTGCGCTCCAGCTCTCTCCGACGCGAAACATATCCCTTGATTCGGCTTTCGCGCTGGCCGTGGCGGGGCAGGAACGCAAAGCCCTGGACGCGGTGAGTCCGTTCTTGAAACAGCGCCCTGATGATGTCTTCCTGCATCAACTGTGGTTTCCTGGCCTGCAGGCGATTGCCGAGCTGGCTCACGGCAATGCGGCAAAGGCAGTGGAGATACTGAAACCGGCGTCGGCATACGATGGTGGTTCGGCCCCAGTGCATTACCTGCGAGCGACCGCCTATCTCCACAGCGGTCACCCCGCCGAAGCAGCTCAGGAGTATCAAAAGGTGCTCTCGTTGAAGCTCGCCCACGACTTTGGTCCGGATCCGCTGCTGATACTGTCCCAACTCGGCCTGGCACGTGCCTATGTCGCACAGGGCGACAAGGCTAAAGCCCGCACTGCATACCAGGACCTGCTGGCAGTCTGGAAGGATGCCGATCCCGATCTGCCTCTCGTCCAGACGACCCGGGCTGAGTACACCAAGTTGCAATAAGAGGCCAGACAGGCGAGCTGCGCTCGCCCCGCCCACCACCCCAGCAAATCAAAATTGGATTTGCTGGGGCCCCCGCGAGGGCGGCTGGGCCGACGTCAGCGTTGCGACGGCGGGTTCGGCGGTACCGCCGGAGGTTGCGGCGGCGCTGGCTGGGCCGGCGGAGTGGCCGGCGGGGCCGGTTGCACCCCCGGAACGTTCGGCATGTGCGTGACTTTTCCAGTTTCAGCGTCAGCGATGGAAATGCCCACATCGTCCAGCGTGCGCCCGGTGACCACCTCCAGTTGAACCTTGGATTGTTCGTAAGCGGTCATGGCCGCCACCAGATTGTTTTCTGCGGTAGACAGATTGCTCATGTCCTGAAGAACGTTAAAGGTCGTACTCATGCCCTGGACCAGCTTCTTCTGTTCCGCGTCCAGGACCTGGGCGGCATAGTCGCGCTGCTTGCCGGCAGAGTCCACCCGGGCGCGGTTCTGCTGCACCGCAAACTGCGCGTTGCGGACATCAATGCCGATCTGGTTCTGGAGCTGCTGCACATGCACCTCCGCTTGGCGATATTCCAGCTCCGAGCGGATCTGGTCGGCCTGCGCGGCACGGTTCCTGATGGGAATATTGACGTTAAATCCCACAAAGTAAGTGGGGTTTTGACCCACCGATGTGAATGCGTCGCCGTACCCTGTGGGAGGCTGGGGAGGACAGGGGGGGCCGCCCGTACCCCCCAGGACACAATTGGGATTGGAATTGCCGGCCAGCGCCGCGCCTCCATAATTTGCGACCAGATCGAGAGCTGGCAACATCGCGTTCCGCGCTGACTGCTCGCTGATCCGGCGGTTGGTCAAGTCGATGCGCGCCTGCGCGAGCTCGGGCCGGTGCTGCAGAGCCTCCTGGATAAGGTCCTGGATAGGCTCGACCGGCTCCACGGGAGGGAGCTGCATGCGGTCGGTGGGGACCACGGCGGCGGCCACCAGCGCCGGGTTGTTCTCGTGCTTGGTGATGGCGTTCTTCATCAGCAATTGCTGCAGTTGAAGATTGGTCTGCGAGATGATGACGTCCTGCTCGGCGGAGGCCACCTGCGCCTGCGCATTCACCACGTCGATCTGCGCCAGCGTCCCGACCTGAAGCTGCCGTCGATTGTTGGCCTCCAACTGTTGGGCCGAGGTGAGCGCCCGTTGCTTGGCGTTCAAGTCCTCGTAAGCGCTGACCAGGTTCCAATAGAGGTTCTCGATCTGGGTGGCGGTGAAGATGATCTGCTGGCGGAAGGCGACGTCCACAATCTCGCGATTGTTGCGGGCAATCACAATGAAGCGCCGGTTGGGAAGGAACCCCAAGCCCTGTAGCACGTGCTGCCGCAACTGAATGAGAAAGTTGGAATTCAATTGCGGTACCAGAAGGGTGCGGGTGCTGTTGGAGGTCACCCGAGAGTTGTTGAAGTTAACGGTCAGAAGCGTTCCACTTGTGAAACCCTGGTTGTAGGTGAAATTGGCGTTGCCGGTGTTCTGCTGAAGTGAATTCACCCCTGCGACGACGGTGTTGGCTTCGGGGGTTTGTGTGTGCTGGATGCCAAGAGAAGAGCTGAGGAGCGGATCATACGAGTCGAGCGGTGGCCCAACCCCCAGGGTCGAGGAGACGATCCCGCCGGCGCCGGCGCCGGCCCCGGCCGCGGCTGCTGAAGTCCCGCCGGCGCCGCCACCGGCAATGCCCGAGTTGCCGATTCCGCCGACGCCACCCCCAGGCGTGTTCTGCACGATGCCGCTGTTGACGCCGCGCGTGGCTGCCCCCGACTTGGTGCGCAGGATGTCGGTGTCAGCAATGGGCAGGTTGTAGCGGGCGATCACCAGATCGAGGTTGTTCTCTAGAGCCAGCGCCAGGGCGTCATTGAGCGAGAGCATCAGCTTGCCGTCCTGGATCAACTGGTCCACGCGTGAGGAGTTGGACATGTTGGGCGCGGGAACGTGCCGCGGCATGTACGGCGCCAGGACGTAGGGGAAAATGGGCGCCGACTTGGTGTAATCCTGCTGGGCGAAAGCGGCGGTCGCGCAGCCAAGGCTCGCGAGCAGTAAACAGCAGAGGATACGAGAATGCAGAAAGCTCATCGGTCTTCTCCTGGTTTCGGGTGTGAGCAGAAATGCACAAAACCAAAAAGGCAAGAAAGAAATATGAAGCATCGCAGGTCCTTTAGATTCAAGCAGGAGCGTAAAGTTTTGTCAGCAGAAAGGGAGCGCGCGTTGGCGAGCCATGCGATGGTCGTTTATAATAGCGGCGTAATTATAAGCCACAGTCCATTGACAGCGTTCCGCCAGCCAACCCAACCGAAAATCGCGAGGTTTTATGGTCGAGGTAGCAAAAGCCGATCCGATTTGGTTCTTTCCTCATAAATTTTGGGCTTTAACACGCAACATGCCGAAGGAGCAAGCCGACAGGCTGCTCGACGAAGTGATCTCGCTTTCCGAGGTTCGAGACCTCGAAGCACTCCGCAAGTACGACTTCGTCTCGCTAGAGAAGAATCCGTATCGCAAGAAAGTAGCGTAACAACGGACCCTGCACTCGGGGCAGGGTGAGTTTAGCTCGGGCCTATCTCTCCGGAACCAAGCGGAGAGTGTGGTCCTTTTCTTGGAGCCGCTCGATTCCGGTCCCGGACCTGGGGTGGGGCCGACGGACTCTGGGTAACACACGGTTCTGGGTGCGCAAGCGCTTGGGTCGCCTAGGCGAAAGTCGTCCTTCCGATCTCATGGTTATTCTCACCGCTTTCTAATCGTTCCTCCTTTATCGCCCCGATGCCGCGCTTAGTCAATCAGCAAATATGCATCTAAGTTATTGAATAACAATGACATAATTGTTGCTCAGAGTAGGTGTGCAGACCCGGTGCAAGTCCCCCCGCCCGCCGCGCCAGCAGCGATAATCGCCATCATCTGTGTGTGGAAATTGGGGCGAGAAGAACGACGAAGGCGGACGCCCATTATTACTGATTGATGGACAGTGCCGCATCGGGCAATCGTGCAATCTCCCAACCGTCCGCTGTGTAAAACTATGGTTCATGGCCTTCTTTTCTTCTGGATTTCATTCGCCCGTAACACTCGTTGATTACAAATGAGGTAATGACGATCCCGTACTGTGACACGCTGATCCTCTCCGACCTGCACCTGGGGTCGGAGATGAGTCGCGCTCGGGATGCCTTGCACCTTCTGGAACGTCACTATTTCGAACGGCTCATCCTGCTGGGTGACATCTTTTGCGACTTGAACTTCGGGCGGCTGAAGAAAGACCACTGGCGCCTGCTGTCGCACATCCGCAAGTTGTCGAATCCCAAGCGCGGCATCGAAGTGGTGTGGGTGGAAGGCAACCACGATCACGGGCTCTCCCTGGTCATGTCGCACCTGGTGGGGATCAAGGTCTACCAGCAGTACGTGTGGGAGTATCGGCGGAGTGCGTCACCTGGCCGTCCACGGACACCAGTTCGACCGATTCTTCACCGACAACGCACTACTTGGTAGTTTGGCGTCGGCCGGCTTCCAGCTCCTGCAGAAGCTGGATTTCGGGGGGCAAGGCCTCTCCAAGCTCGTTGACCGGCTAGACACCCGCTGGCGGCGGCATTCTCCCAAAGTTGCCGCCGGGGCGATGGCCCACGCCCGGGTGCAGCAGGCGCAACGCGTCTTCTGCGGCCACACCCACCAGGCCATGCATCTGGTGGAGGACGGTGTGGAATATTTCAACACTGGATGCTGGATTCAAGCCAGCGCCACCTACATCACCATCGACGAACAAGGAGTGCAGATCCATGAGTACGACCAGCGATCTGACGATCGTGATTCCGGCGAAGAACGAGGCGATTCTGCTGCCGAGGCTTTTGAACTCCCTGGCGCGGCAGGACTATTCGGCGATGCCGCATACGAAGTTGTACCTGGCTGACGCCGGCTCGACCGATGGCACTCCCGAGATCGCCCGCTCTTTCGCCGATCGTCTGGCGATCGAGGTCATTCCTGGCGGCCTGCCCGCGGTGGGTCGCAACAATGGCGCGCGCCGCGCGACCACGCCTTACGTGCTCTTCATCGACGCCGATATTCTGCTAGACGATCCCACGCTGGTGCGCCGGTCCGTGGAACTGATGCGGCGCAAGAAGCTACACTGCGTTACCACCAACATCCATTGCCCGCAAGGGCGAGGTTTCGACCGGGTGCTCTACGCCACCAGCAATCTGGCGCAGCAGCTTTCGCGGCTCTGCCGGCCGTTCTCCACCGGCATGTATATGCTGTTCGATCGGGCGCGCTTCAACGAGTTGGGCGGCTTCCATGAAGGCGCGCTGTATGCGGAGGATTACCTGCTCAGCAAGAAGGTGGCGCGCCGCCGCTACGGGATCGTCCGCGGGCACATCATCACCACCAACCGCCGCTTCAAGAGCATGGGATATTTGACCGTCGCCCGCCTATTCCTTACGACTGCCCTCAACACCTGGAACGACAACTTCTTCTTCCGCGACCACCGGTATTGGCATTCCGAGCCCAGGACGTTCACCGGGGCATAGCCGCAATTCGGGCGCAATATGACGCAGCCATCTCGGCGTCCTGGTCCCGTCGCGGCAGCGACTTTGCGAATTTAGCCCGGCGATTCATCGCCGGGTAGGCAGACAAGGTCACTCAGAGTCCCGGAGGGACGACTGAGACTATCCCCCAACGAAGCTTGGATCGTATTCGATGTCGTGCTTCTTCAAGAACGCGAGAAATTCTTCCTCGAAACTGCGCTTCCAGTGGTGGTCCGCCTGGTTGCGGATGTAGGCGATCGTGATTTGAAGCGAGATGCCGACGGTGAATTTCAGTCGTCCCTACGGGACTGGCAATCCTACGCTGCCCAGACCCGGCGATGAATCGCCGGGCTAAATTCGCGATGTCGCTACCGCGACAGTACGGTGCCGGGGGGCAGCGCTCTCACCCAGAAGGGATTGCTACGGGGCGATGTTTTCGAATACCGCTGCCTGGCGCCACAGAGCCCAGGACGTTCACTAGGGCTTAGCCGCTCCCATTCCTTGAATAGCGACTCAGCAGCTCTCCCGGAATCCGGTTCTGTTTGACGATCTCCGCAAAGATCCGGCCGCTTTCGCGCAGGGTGCGGCGCTGGGTTGCGGTATCGAGCTCGACCAGCCCGAAGCGCAGGCTCCAGCCGTCGTTCCATTCGAAGTTGTCGGTCAGGGTCCAATGGAAATATCCGCGGATGTCGATGCCTTCTTTGAGCGCCGCGTGCAGTTCGTGGAGCGCGTTCACCAGCAACCATGGCCGGATGCGGTCCGCCGCGTCCGGGACGCCGTTCTCCAGAATGTAGATCGGCTTGCCCAGGCGCGCGGCGTAGCTGGCCGCGATTCTCAGGGCTCCGGGATAAGCCTCGGCAAGCGGGCCCTCGGTCCCTGGATCGCCGCGCGGAACATGTTCGGGCACGAGGATGTTCCCGAAAAGCTGCGAAGGCTTGCGGGGATCGAAGCACACGTACAAGCGGCCGTAGACGTTGAGGCCGACGAAGTCGCAGGTGCCGCGCGCCTCGCTCAGATCGCCGGTCACTCTGCCGAAGCCTAGCGGCAGCGTGCCCTTTGCGATCGCCCGCACAAAGCTGTCATTGAATAAAGAATGGTGCAGCCGCGTGATCCAGCGGTCGAAGGGCAACCACGGACGCAGCGGCTGAAACACCACGTAGTTGTGCGCCCAGCCGACGTTGGCGTTGGATTGCAGCTCGTGGATAGCGCGATACGCTTGGCTGTGCGCGCGGAGGATGCCGGCCAGAGCCTTCATCGAGGTGAACAACTCTCCGCGCCGGCCCGGCGGAAACAAGCCAACCGCGTATCCCATGGCGCAGTACACGTTGGGTTCGTTGAAGGTTACCCAATCCTGGCAAAGGTCTCCCAGGCTATTGACGACGGTGCGCACGAAGCGTTCGAAGCGCGCCGGAGCGTCGGTGGCCAGGAATCCCTGCAGGTTCTCGAACCACATGGGATGGGTGAAGTGGTGCAGGCAGATCAGCGGACGGATTCCGCGCTCGTGCAACCCGCGCAGCATTTCCCGATATCGTTCCAGCGCCTGCTGGTCCCAAACTCCCGGCCGTGGCTCGATGCGGCTCCATTCCACAGAAATCCGTAGGGCGTTCAGGCCCATTTCCTGCGCCAGGTCGAAGTCGCATTCCGCGTTGCTCCACCAGTCGCAGGCTCGCCCGCGGCAGTCGCCGGAGCGGATCCTCCCTGCCGCTTCCCACGCCGCCCACTGATTATTTGAGGTCCCGCCCTCCACCTGGTGGGCGGAAGTTGAAATGCCCCAGAGGAAATTCTTAGGGAAGACGCGATCGCTCTCGTCATGGGCCGTTGGCACTGGGCGAGTGTATCGCGCCCCTCGCGCGGCCGCCATGCAGTGAGCCAGCAAATGCAGCAAGACGGCGGCATTTTTATCGCACGTTCATCTCTCCGTAACACGGCTGCAACAATCCCTGACTAAGGTGGGCTGACAGATGGTCACAGCAGCTACCTGCTTGAACCCCAGCGCACCAGATCGGGCGTCCGCTGCCATGAAGCCCAACATACTCCTGGTCGAGGACGAACCTGACATCGCGCTTCTGATCCGTCATCATCTGGAAGCGGCCGGGTTCACGGTAGCCAGCTTTGCCAGCAGTTCGGGCGTGGTGCAGGCGGCGGAGCGGGATCGCCCTAGTCTTTTCCTGATCGACATCATGCTGCCGGGCAGCAACGGGCTGGATCTTTGCAGGCATCTCCGCAAGGTGGCCGCACTTTCCAAGATTCCGATCATCTTTGTGACCGCCAAGACGGCAGAGCCCGACCGGGTGGCCGGCCTCGAGCTGGGCGCCGACGATTACATCACCAAGCCCTTCAGTCCGCGGGAGATGGTGGCTCGCGTCAAAGCCGTGTTGCGTCGTTATGACCGGCCAGCCGCGCAGTCGAGAATCTCAGCCGGTCATATTGAACTGGATAGTGAGGCGATGAGCCTGACCGTTTCCGGGGAGCCGGTAGCGACCACCATGACGGAATTTCGGCTGCTCGAACACCTGATGCGCCACGCCGGACACGTCTTTACTCGCGACCAGCTTCTCGACGCGGTCTGGCAGGAATCGCGCTATGTGACCGACCGCTCGGTGGATGTCTACATTCGTCGCTTGCGCGGCAAGATCGAGCAAGACCCCGAGAATCCTCGCTACCTGCGCACCGTCCGCGGGGCGGGGTACCGCTTTGATGCGGTGGGGTGATTACCTCAACAGCAGTCACTCAGCACTCAAGAGTCAGCAAAACCTGACTTTGCTGAATGCTGATTGCTGTCCTTCAGCTATCCAGGATCTTCTTGCGGGCATGGCGGATACTGCGATGCTCGATCAGATAGACCAAGTCCTCGGCCAGGTTGGTGCAATTATCTCCCGCCCGCTCGATGGATTGCACCATCATGAGCGTCTCCACTACGCTTTCGACCTTGTGGCTGGACTTTCCCATCAGATTGCGATGGAAAGCTTCGGTGCGCTTGGCATCCAGTTCGGCATCTAGGCGGAGCACGGATTGCGCCAGCTCCGGGTCGCGCTCCATGAATCCCCCACGGGTCTGGTCGAGCATGGTCACCAGGGTGGCAACCATGCCCTGCATGGTCTGCCGATCGGCGGCGGCCAGGCGGCAGGAAGGCAGGCTCAAGCGTTGTCCCACCCACAGCAGCAGGTCGCTGATACGTTCCAGGTTGGCTATGAAGGAGCTGCACACCAGCAGCTCGCGCGCCTTGTCTTCGCTGACCCGGGTGATGGCGCGCGGCAGTTTCTCATGCGCCGACCGTTCCAGTTCGTCGAGTTCGCGCTCGCACTGGCGGAGCGTCAGCGTCGCCAGCCGCGAAGAACCGGCCAGCAGTTCTTGCAGGTTGGTGGCTGCGTCCTTGGCCACCAGGCAGGCATGCGCCGCCATCTCCACCAGTTCGTCGCTCGATCCGTTGCGTCGTTTCATATCTTGGCTGATAGAACTCCTCGGCGCACTCTAAGTCAATGGGAAGCCGATTTGCCGGATGCCGGCTGAGGGCCGCCCGCAGTCTTGATCTTTCCTGACTTGACAGCAGCGACCAACGCCTCATGGTCGCGTGCTGTCTGATCGGCATAGGCGACCGCGAAGCCGGAGATGGCGGTATCGAACTTGGGGCTAGCCCCCAGATAACCGGCCAGCGCGCAGGGATCGCCGGAGCGAGCATGGCCCTTGGCCAGCACCTCGCCGCAAACCAGCGCATATTGCAGCAAGCCCTCGCCGGCCAGATCCTCGGTGTCGATGCTCGCTTTGTGGTCCGCCAGTTGCCGCACCAGGTAGTCGCGGCCCTGCATTGTCGTCCAGCCCAATAAAAAATCCGACTGCGCCTGCATGGCGCGCTGGCCCTCGACCACGCGGCGTCCTTCATTCTCCTCCGGCCGCAGCTCGGGGAGATAGCGCGCGTAGCAGGAGGGCATCTCTTCTTTCAGCTGCAGGAAGAGCGCGTCGGTTTTGCCGTTGCCCAACAGCAATACTACATAGTTGCGCGTACCGACGCTGCCGGTCCCGACCACTTTGAACGCAACGTCCTCGGGATGGTACTGATCGAAAAAATGTTGTCGCTCGGGCGCCAGCGTTTGCCGGTAGGATTTCAGCGCCGCCAGCACGCGGGATGCGGTCTTGGCATCCACGCGAGTCATGAGCGGAGGATTTTGCTGGAAGCGTCGCGTGCCTTCCCTGACCACAGTCAGCTTTTCCAGGTTGTGCCGCGGAGTCGCACCCTCAGCTTTCCGCAGAACGCTTTGCAGGGGCGCAAAGTGCGGATGACGGTGCACGCGGTAGCGCGCCAGGTCAAGAACTGTCATGCGCGAGAAGCCGAACATGGCTTCGCGGTAGGCGCGCACAAACACTCGCACCGCCTCTTTCGAGTGCTTGTCGGTATCGTGCGCCTCGCGGCCGGCCAGCACCAGGCTGGTGGCCAGCCGCTTCACGTCCCATTCGAAGGGACCGCGCAAGGTCTCGTCGAAATCATTGAGATCGAAAATCAAGCGGCCGTCAGGCGCGCTGAACGAACCCAGGTTGCGCACGTGGGCGTCGCCGCAGATCTGCACGGTGAGCCCGCATCGCGGCTGCGACGCCAGGTCGGCTGCCATCACCGGGGCCGCGCCCCGAAAGAAGCCGAAAGCAGACTCGGCCATCCGCTGGTACTTAATGGGAATCAGTTGCGGAACGTGGCCGCGGGTCGCGGCGATGACCAGAGCTACAGGATCAGGGCGACCGGGGGAATGCTTCCAGCGAGCTTGGTCAACACGGCTGCACGTTTTGCGCAGAAGCCGGCCGTGCTTGCGACGTTCGGCGGAATCAAGCCGTCTTGCGTTCTCTCCCATCATCTTTGCGGCTCGGAACGTCCGTGCCCCTCCACACATCTTGCCACACGACGAAGCTGAGCTAGCACCAGCTTCTCACAAAGCCATGTGCCCCGAGTCACAGCACAGGCGCAGTCCGAGGACGAAGCTAATGGCAGGCGACCAACCTCTCCCGCTGCATGGTTCCAGTAGCAAACCAGGCCGCCATTGTGGAGTTGACCATGATCACGACTGAGCACGTCGCATTCGAAATCAGCTCTTACTCACCGCTGCAACCCCCGCTCCGGCTGTTGTTCGGACCAGGTCCGAGCATGGTACATCCGCGCGTGCAGGCGGCGCTTTCCAAGCCTATTGTCGGTCATCTTGATCCTTACTTTTTCCATGTTGTTGAAGAAGTCCGGGAACTCTTGCAGATGGCGTTCGGGGCGGAAGAGGCTTTCACTCTGGCCGTCTCCGGCACCGGCAGCGCGGGCATGGAGGCTGCCGTCGCCAACTTCGTTGAACCGGGGATGAGGTTTGCGGTTTTTGCCAACGGGTATTTCTGCGACCGCATCAGCGAAATGGGAAAGCGTTCCGGTGCGGAAGTCGTCCGGCTGGAGAAGCCCTGGGGCGCGACCTTCGCGGACGACGAAGCGGCCGCTTTCATCCGCCGCGCAAAGCCGAACGTAGTTGCCTATGTCCACGCCGAGACCTCCACCGGCGCGCTGCAGCCAGGCACGACGATCTGTCGGACTGCGCATGAGGTTGGGGCGCTGGCGATTGCCGACTGCGTCACCTCGCTGGGCGCCATGCCGGTTGAGTTCGACGCCACTGGCATGGACATCGCCTACAGTTGCACGCAGAAAGGGCTGAGCTGCCCGCCGGGACTGTCGCCGATGGCCATTTCGCCGCGCGCCATGGAGTGGCTGAGCGCACGCACTTCGCCCTGTCCCAGTTGGTATCTCGATCTCAAGCTGCTTTGCGATTACTACGCCGGCTCCCATCGCTATCATCACACCGCGCCGATCTCCCTGTTCTATGCGCTGCGCGAAGCCTTGGTGCTGATTGCCGAGGAGGGCGTGCAGAATCGTTGGGAGCGGCACCATCGCTGCCACAAGAAATTCGTGCGCGATATCGAGGCCATGGGGCTCGAGATGCACGTCCCGCATGGACAACGCATCTGGAATCTGAACACCGTGCGCGTGCCGGCCAGCGTGGACGACGCCAAGGTCCGCAACGATCTGCTGGAAGCCTTTGGCATCGAGATCCAGGGCGGTTTCGGGCCGCTGGCCGGAAAGGTGTTCCGCATCGGGATCATGGGCCCGCTGGCCACCGAAGGCAACGTCACGTTACTAGTCAGGGCCTTCGCCAGTGCCCTGACCGCGGAGGGATACAGGGCCCCGTTGCTCACCGCAGCTTGAAAGCAGGCTGGTAGAAGTCGGTCCCGCATCGTGCCGAGTTTAGTTGTGCGAGGACGATTACGTGCGAGTCGTGCTGACGACTGCGTGCCGGGTCATGCTACATTTTGTCTTCCATGATCCGGCATATCGCTATCCTTCTTCTTCTCGTCAACGCAGCCGCAGCCCAGAAGTCGGCTGAATCCTCCCACCTCGGAAATCATACCTTCGACGCAGCCGCCGCGCAGCGCTTCGCCGTCCTGGCGCTGGCGTGCGTACACAAGGAGTATCCCAACAAGATTTCGCACTCCTTGCTCAGTGACGCGGACGTGGCCCCGCCGCGCAAGCTCACGCCGGCCTTTTACGGGTGCTACGACTGGCATTCTTCCGTCCACGGACATTGGTTGCTGGTCCGCTTGCTGCGCACCTTTCCACGACGCGCCTTTTGCCGCCGTGGCCCGCACCGCTCTGGAACAGAGCCTGACCTCCGCCAATCTCGCTCAGGAGGCTGGGTATCTGAACGCCGAAGGGCGCGCCAGCTTCGAGCGGCCTTACGGGCTGGCATGGCTGCTCGAGCTTGGACAGGAATTGCGCGAATGGGAAAAGACGCGCAGCGCTTCCAAAGACGCCGCTGATCCGTTACCGGCGCAACTCGCGGCCAACCTGCGTCCGCTGGAGCAGGCTGCTTCCGGACGCTTGAAAACCTGGCTACCTAAACTTTCCTATCCGGTGCGCTCCGGCGAGCACAGCCAGACAGCGTTTGCCATGGGGCTGATGATCGACTATGCACGAGCGGCTGACGACCGCGTGTTCGCCGACCTGCTCCTGCGCAAGGCCCGCGACTATTACCAGAAAGACGAAAACTGTCCGCTCGCTTACGAACCTTCCGGCGAGGATTTCCTTTCGCCTTGTTTGGCGGAAGCGGATGTCATGCGGCGCGTGCTCACCCCCGAGGATTTTGCCGGCTGGCTGCGTGGCTTTATGCCGCAACTTCCAACGGATGGCGCCAGTCCGTGGCTGCAGCCCGCCGTGGTCACTGATCCCAGCGATCCCAAGCTCGCGCACCTCGACGGACTGAATCTCAGCCGTGCCTGGATGCTGGAAGGAATCGCCGCAGGCCTGCCCGCGGCGGATCGGCGGCTTCCCGCCTTGCGCGCGTCGGCCGCCGCCCATCGCGAAGCCGGACTCGCCTCTGTGACCGGCGAGCACTACGAAGGCGGACACTGGCTGGGCAGCTTCGCCGTTTATCTCACCACGCGGCGCGGCCTCAACCCATAGGCCGTGTAGCGCGCCGCTTGATTTCTTTGTCTCTCTTCCCTATAGTTCCTGCCGTTTTGGGGGTGTGGGGTGCGCTCGATTTCCCGCCGCGATTTTCTCTCTGCCACGTTGCTCTCCGGCGCTGCCCTCGCCCTGGGCGATCTCACCATGCCGTGGAGCGCGGAGGCCGCCGCCCTCATCCCCGGCAAAGAAAAGCTGATCATCCGCTCGCTCCGTTTCTACGATCTCGAGACCCCGGTCACGCTGCTCGACTCGTGGATCACGCCCGTGGACCTGTTCTTCGTCCGCAACCACATGTCCGAGCCCACGACCTTCGACCCTGATGCGTACCGCCTGACGGTGGGCGGGGAAGTCGAGCATCCGCTCTCGCTTACTCTTGCCGACCTGAAAAAGCTCGATACCGCTACCGTCACCAACACGCTGGAGTGCGCCGGCAACGGACGCAGCTTCTACCAGCCGCGCGTGCCGGGCGTGCAATGGCAGCGGGGTGCGGTGGGCACGGCGCGCTACACCGGTCCGCGGCTCCAGAACGTCCTGGCGCGCGCCGGGGTCAAACCCACGGGCAAGCACGTCATGTTCAAGGGACTCGAGGAGCCACCGGGCAAAGTGCCCGCATTCATCCGCAGCATCCCCATCGAGAAGGCGCTCGACCCGGACACGCTGCTGGCCACGCAGATGAACGGCGCACCGCTGCTGAAGCACCACGGCTATCCTGTGCGCGCTTTGGCGCCCGGGTGGATCGGTGCGGCCTCGTGCAAGTGGCTGACTGAGATTCGCGTGCTCGACCGCGAGTTCGAAGGCAACTTCATGAAGCCTGCATACCGCATGCCGAAAGAGTCCATCGCGCCCGGCGCTGACGTCAAGCCCGAGGACACCGCCCCGGTCACGGGTCTCTACGTCAAATCGCTGATCATGCGTCCCGCCGAGGGCACGCCCGCCAAGCTCGGATTGGTGCATATCTCGGGAGCAGCCTGGGCTGGGGACGCCGAGGTAACCAAGGTTGACGTCTCCACCGATGGCGGCCGCACCTGGAACCCGGCGCAGCTTGGCCGGGATCACGCCAAGTATGCGTGGCGCTTCTTCGAGTACGCGTGGAAGCCGGCCAAGCCGGGGGCGTACACGCTCATGTCGCGTGCCACCGATAGCCAAGGGCGCGTGCAGCCCGCGCAAGGCATGTGGAACCCCAGCGGGTATCTTTGGAATGGGCTCGACCAGGTGAACATCCATGTCGAAGCGTAATCTCTTGCTCGCATCTTTTCTCGTGGCAGCCGTACTCGCGGTTTGGGCGCAGGCGCCCGACCTGCCGTCCGGGCCGCTGCAAGCGAAGGCGCGCACCGCGTGCCTGGAATGCCATGATGCCGGCATCATCGTGCAGCAGCGGCTGAGCCGTGCCGCCTGGACAAAAGAAGTGGACAAGATGACACGTTGGGGCGCACTCGTCGCACCAGAAGATCGCGAAGCCTTCATCGATTACTTCGCCGCCAACTTCGGCGTCGATAAGCCGCCCGCCGCTCCTGATTATGGACTTCCGGTCCGGCAGGTATCCAAACCCCGGAGCAAGGCCGGACAGTAGTTTCCGTCACACGTGCTCGAGTTGCTCCCGCGTGCGCTCACTGCGCACGTTGCCGGTGTTGAGCGTGCTGCGCGGCTCGAACAGCATCACATGGACTTCTTCCTCGGCCACGGGCATGTGCTCCACCCCGCGCGGCACGATGCAGAATTCTCCCGGGCCCATCCACACGTCGCCGTCGCGGAAGCGGATGCACAGGCGGCCTTTCACCACCAGGAACATCTCATCCTCGGCCTCGTGGTGGTGCCACATGAACTCGCCCTGGAACTTCACCAGCTTGACGTAGCTGTCGTTGACTTCGCCGGCGATCTTCGGGCTCCAGTGCTCGGTAAAGTGAGAGAACTTCTCGGTCAGGTTGATCTTTTCTGGTTTCATAAGTATCTCGAATTTGCCACAGAGGCACGGAGACACAGAGAGACAATCTTCAAAAATCTCCGTGACTCTGTGTCTCCGTGGCGGATTTGACTCTAATCCGCCGCTGGCTTCTTCTCCTCCGGCCGAGGCTCCAGCCCCAGCGCCTGCGCGGAAACCTGGTCCGCCGTTCGCGTGTGGAACCAGTTCGGATAGAGCAACGCGGGCTCGGTCAGCTTATCGAGCTCGGCAATTTCTGCCGACGACAGCTCAACGTCAACCGCGCCCAGATTGTCCTCGAGTTGCGACATCTTGCTCGCGCCCAGCAGGATGGTCGAGACAAACGGCTTGGCCAGCAGCCACGCCAGCGCAACCTGCGCGACGCTCGCCCGATGACGCTCGCTGATGACGCGCATGCGGTCGATCACGTCCCACGCGCGGGCGCGGTCGATGGGCAGGAAATCGCCGTAGGCAAGGCGACCATTGCCGCCGCCGGGATCCTGACGCGTGTAGCGGCCGGTAAGCAAACCTCCGGCGAGCGGACTCCAGACCACAATTCCGATGCCGGCATCCGCGCAGAAGGGCGCAATCTCATATTCGATGTCGCGTCCCACCAGTGAGTAGTACATCTGCGCCGCGACAAAGCGCGCGTAGTTGTTCCGCTCCTGTATGCCGACGGCTTTGGCCGACTGCCACGCCGAAAAATTCGAGTAGCCGACGTAGCGCACCAGTCCGCGCTGCACGAGATTGTCGAGCGCCCGCGCCGTCTCTTCGAGTGGTGTGTACGGATCGAGCCGGTGGATCGAGAGCAAGTCGATGTAGTCGGTGCCGAGCCGGCGCAGGCAGGCCTCGGCGGCGGAGATCACGTATCCGTAGGACGCGCCCGCGCGGATGATCGCCGGGCCCGAGCGAAAGCCGATCTTGGTGGAGATGATGACGTCCGCGCGCCGCGGCTTCAGCGCCTTGCCTAGAATTTGCTCTGACTGGCCATCGGCGTACCCGTCAGCAGTGTCGAAGAAATTGATGCCCGCATCGAGCGAGCGCCCGACCAGCGCGTCGGCCGTCTTCTCGGGCGTGTTGAAGACGTGCGCCATCGGACTGTCCGGCACCGACCCAAAGGTCATCGCCCCAAACGCCAGCCGCGAACTGATGAGTCCAGTGTTGCCCAGGCGGTTGTATTGCATGACGGGCCTCCGTGTTCATGGACGGTGGGGAACGACCGCACGATTCAGTCTTTTCGTTTTGCAACCGAGACAATAGTCACGGAGACAACAAAAGCAGGTCCCTCGACTCGCGCGCGGATCGGTGTGCCGCGCCCTCGCTCGGGATGACAATTTTTCTTATCCCTATGTGTACTTGATCTGAAACAAAACAAAGGGCGCAGTTTCCTGCGCCCTGATCCGTGCTCATCTGTGTTGATCCGTGGTTATTGAATTAAGGTTCCATTCCCATTCCGCTCCTCGGGCGGAATGACGACGGCGGCGGCCACCTTGTCTCCGCCTTCCATCGCTAGCAGGCGGACGCCCTGGGTAGAGCGGCCGGCTTCGCGGATCTCCGAGGTGTCGAGGCGAATGATCTTGCCGTACTGGCTGATGACCATGGCTTCCGTGTCCTCGCTCACCAGCAGGATGGCCACGACTTTGCCGTTGCGCGACGTGGTCTTGACGTTGATCACGCCCTTGCCGCCGCGGGATTGCAGGCGGTATTCGTCCACCGGGGTGCGCTTGCCGTAGCCGCTTTCGGTGACGGAGAGAATCAGCGAGCCGGCTTCGTGTTCGGGCTCGGCTTCCGGGGTTGAAGCGCCTTTCGCGGGTGAGGGCGCCCGCGCCACACTTGCCTCGGCCTTTGGCGTGATGGCCATGCCGACGACGTAGTCGCCTTCGTCCATCTCCATGCCGCGGACGCCGTAGGCCGGGCGGCCCATGGGACGGACGTCGGACTCGTCGAAGCGGATGGCCATGCCGTCGTGCGAGGCGAGGAAGACGATCTGCTGGCCGTCGGTCAGTTTGGCGCCGACCAGTTCGTCGTCCTTGTCGATGCCGATGGCGATGATGCCGCGCGACATCACGTTGCTGAAGTCCTTGAGCGGCGTCTTCTTCACCGTGCCCTTGCGGGTGGCGAAAAAGACAAATTGGGTCTCGTCGTCGAGGTCGCGCACGTTAAGGATCGACTGCACGCTTTCGCCCGGCTGCAGCGCGGCGAGCTGCGTGATGGCTTTGCCCTTGCCCGCCGAGCCCACGTCGGGGACTTCGTAGACTTTCAGCCAGTACACGCGGCCGGTATTCGTGAACACCAGCAAGTAGGCGTGTGTGGAGGCGATGATCAGCCGTTCGACGAAGTCTTCTTCGCGGGTGCGCATGCCGATGCGCCCCGAGCCGCCGCGGCGCTGCGAGCGGTAGGTGGCGATGGGTGTCCGCTTCAGGTAGCCGGAGTGCGAGAAGGTGACCGCCATCTGCTCGTCGGCGATCAGGTCTTCGAGCTGGAGTTCGGCAGCTTCGTCCAGGATCTGCGTGCGGCGCTCGTCGCCGTAGTTCTTTCTGATCTCCTCCAGTTCCTTGACGATCACGCCGCGCAGCTTCTTGTCCGAGCCGAGAATGGATTCGTACTCGCCAATCTTCTCGCGGATTTCCTTCAGCTCGTTCATGATCTCGTCGATGGAAAGCCGCGTCAGGCGGTGCAGTTGCAGTTCGAGGATGGCGTCGGCCTGCTTGGCGTCGAAGGGATTCTCCGGACGCTTGTTGCGCGGGATGGTGACGTCCGACTTCTTGCCGCCGACGTTGACCTCGATGGTCTTGCCGCCGAAGTATCCGACCAGGTTCTCGCGCGCCTCGCCGCGATTGGCGCTGCCGCGGATGAGGGCGATCACGTTATCGAGATGGTCGAGCGCGACCCGGTAGCCTTCGAGGATGTGCTCGCGCTCGCGCGCCCGCTCGAGTAGGAACGAGGTGCGCCGCCGCACCACATCCACGCGGTGATCGATGAAGTGCTGAATTGCCGGGATGAGCCCCATTTCTTTGGGCTGCCCGTTGACCACGGCCAGGAAGATCATCGAAAAGTTTTCCTGCATCTGCGTGTGCTTGTGCAGGTTGTTCAGAATGATCTGCGGCTCGGCCCCGCGCTTGAGCTCGACCACGATGCGCATGCCGTCGCGGTCGCTCTCGTCGCGAATGTCGGAGACGTCGTCGAGCGTCTTGTTGTTCACCAGCTCGGCGATGCGCTCGATCAGGTGGCGCTTGTTCACCTGATAGGGAATTTCAGTGACGATGATCGCCTGCCGCTCTTTGGTGATGCTCTCGATGGCGGCCTTGGCGCGCATGACGAAGCGTCCGCGCCCGGTCTTGTAGGCTTCGGCAATCCCGCCGCGCCCGTGAATGAACGCGCCCGTGGGAAAGTCGGGCCCTTTGACGAGCTTGAGAATCTCGGGCAGCGGCGTCTGCGGATTGTTGATCAACGTGATGGTGGCGTCCACGATCTCGGTCAGATTGTGCGGCGGGATGTTGGTGGCCATGCCGACGGCGATGCCGTTTGAGCCGTTGATCAACAGGTTGGGAATTTTCGTGGGCAGCACGACCGGCTCGACCGTGGTGTTGTCGAAGTTGTCGACGAAATCGACCGTGTCCTTGTCGATGTCCGCCAGCATCTCTTCGGCGATGGCGGTCATGCGGCACTCGGTGTAACGGTAGGCCGCGGGCGGATCGCCATCCACGGAGCCGAAGTTCCCCTGGCCGTCCACCAGCGGATAACGCAGCGAGAACGGCTGCGCCATGCGCACCAGCGCGTCGTAGAGCGCGGCGTCGCCGTGTGGGTGATACTTGCCCAGGCCTTCGCCGACCACTTTGGCGCACTTCACGTGCTTGCGGTTGTGCAGCAGGCCCATGTCGTGCATGGCGTAGAGGATGCGCCGGTGCACCGGCTTGAGGCCGTCGCGCACGTCGGGCAGCGCGCGCCCGATGATCACCGACATCGAATAGTCGAGATACGAGCGCCGCATCTCGTCTTCAATGTTGATGGGAACAATATTCGCCGCCCCCGGACCTGTCGGAGGCTTGCCGCTGCCGTCTCCGGGCGGCGTCAGGGGGAGTTGCGGATCTTGAGGTTCGTCAGCCATTTAACACCAGTTCGCAGTTGCCAGTTCGCCAGTTGCCAGTTAAACCAAGACAAAACAATATTGTGAGCGCGCGAGCGCGGGTAGAACGTAGCCCACGGCGCGCGCCGTTGTGCAAAATGCAGCAAAAAACCCGCGAGCGGCGAAGGATCTATGGATTTACGCCGTAGGGACGGCACAGAAAGTCCCTCGCGCGCCATACATCCAGGGCCGCACGATATGTCGTAACTGCTTGCATCTACAGGAGGTTACTCACAGGAGACTGTCTGCATTATAGCATGACTCGTGGCGGAGTTTTCCTACGGCACAATCAGCCGGCTGCCGGCTTCCGTGGGCGCAACTACACCTGACTTCTCGGGGAATTGCTCGAACAGAAAATCCAGGAACGCACGCGACTTCGGGCGGCCGGAAGTGCGGCCGTGGGCCATGCGTACCAGGAACACCAGCGCTTCGAGGGTTTCGCTGTCCTTCAGGGTCGCGTATCCCACGTGCTTCTGTTCCAGCTCACGATACTGGACGATCATCTTTTCCAGCTCGACGATGATGGTCTGCTGCGGCACGCCGGCGACTGCCGTCTCGTAGTAGAGGCCTGAGCCGGTGAGAGTCTGGTACTTCTTGGCGAGTGCGGTGATGGCCGCAATGGCATCGCGATCATTGAGCGAGCGATCGGCACGCGCCACTTTCGCCACGCCGAAGCTCAGACCGACGATCAGCGGCTCGCGCTCGTAAACGAAATTTTCCCGCACTTCCACTTTGGGAAAGATTGCTTCCCGATCGAGTTCCGCCATGGGCCGCGGACGCTCATTGCGCCGCGCCTGCTGCAGGTACTCGCAGGTCGAGGGACAGTCGAGCGTCACCTCGCGCTCCCGTCCGCAGCAGACCGGGCAGATGCGCCCGTGCACTGCCGGACAGAACCGCTTTTCTTTGCGAAGATCGCAGATGGCGCAGGACATAACGTGCTGGTCGTGGGTCTTCGGTCGTCGGCCTTCGGCCAAAAGTTGAATGGCCGACCACCGACGACCGATGGCCGATGACTCTACGATAACAGCTTTAGCCGCTGCTGGCGCGGTTCCGCATGGCGCACTATTCCCTGTGCAAATTTCAATGTGTGGAAAAACCCGCCAAAAATGCCCCTTTGACACTTCTCTTTCGCCGCCGGCCTGTGTATGATGTGCTTCGATTCAAGCCAGCACTGGTATTTTAGACCGCAACACTGGAGGAGGAATCATGGCAGGTATGACCAAGACCCAGCTGGTTCGGCATCTGGCCGAGGAGCTGGAGGTCAACAACAAGTCGGCGGCGGCGTTTCTGGAAACGCTGGCCACCACGGCAATTAAGGAAACCAAGAAGAACGGCGTCTTCGTGCTGCCCGGCCTGGGCCGGCTGAAGAAAGTGCAGCGCAAGGCCCGCATGGGACGCAATCCTCAGACGGGCGAGCCCATCAAGATCGCGGCCAAGACCACAGCGAAGTTCTATCTCTCCAAGGCCGTGAAGGATTCGATTGCACCGAAGAAATGACCGCGCCGGCGCGGTCATCTCTTAATGGGCCGGCTTTCAAGCCGGCCTTTTTGTTTGGTTGAAGCTTACTTGCTGGCGTACTCGTTCTTGAACTTGCTCATCCCCCCGAAAGGAATCATCATGAAGCACCTTGTTCTTCTGCTGGCCATTCTTGCGGCTTCGGTGTTGCCCGCGCGGACACAAAACTCGGACGCGCCCGCGGCGCACTCCGGCCACGACCACGCCCAAATGCAAAGCGAGCATTCCGAACATACCCAGATGATGTGCAAGATGATGGCGGACCACGCGGCCGAGATGAAAGCCACCTCGCAAACGCTGGCCACCAACCTGGCGCAGATGAAGGCCACGCTGCCTTTGATCAACGATGTGAATGAGCGCAGCCGCTGGCAATCGAATATCGCCATGTGGCAGGCGGTGGCCGACCATTTCAGCCATATGGCCGAGCACGCCGCGCACATGCAGGCGATGGGCATGGGTTGCGGGATGATGATGGGTCACGGCGCAGAGGACAAGCCCGCGGCGCCCGCCAAAACGCAATAATCACGAAAACGGTTTGCGTGAGATTCCCGCTGCGGTCACAAATCCGGGAGAAATTTGCCGGAGAGCGTCTGGCTACTGCCGCGAGGCAGGCGAGGATAGGCGAGTTGCGGTCGCCACCCCGAAGCAAAACTCGGAGGGGCCTGGTGGGTGCGTGGTGGGCCGGACCAGCGTGGCACGCCGCGCGGTGGACAGCCACGGCTTTGCCTGCAGCGCCCCCAAACCGGGCCTTAGCTGGTGAGTTTGTTTTCTGCCTGGGTCTGCAGCCGCTCGCGGTCGTCCATGTGGTTGTGCTGGCCATTGACCAGTTCCCCAGGGTTCACGTGCTGTCGGCACCAGAAGCAAATGACGTTCGGTTCCATATAGTCGCCTCGTATTCTCTCGCTCTCTTATTCGGCAGCGGGTTGCCGTCGCGCTTCGCTTGGGCTTCCTCACTGCTGCTCGTCTTAGCTGCTAACTAATCATCGGCCCGAAAGGCGCGGAGGCCAAGTAACACGAGTAATGACTTGGAGTTACCGCTGATAGGCGTCTAGTGACGCCGGTTCAGGAAAGGAGTTAATGATGTGTCGCAGGCTGGTCGAACGTTGCTGCTGCTAGTCGCCCACGCCGACCAGGCTGTTGCCTTCGGCGCCGGCGGCATAGGTGATTTTCACGAGCTTGCCGGCAGGCAGGACCTGGCGCAGGTCGCCGGTGAACACCATGGTCTTGCCGGCGCCGCCATGGGCGGGGCGTAAGGTCACCAGGGATTTGTCGGGCCGGCCGACCTCGGTTTCGTAAAAAGCTACCGCTTCCACCATTCCGCTCTCGGTGTGGGTGCCGTTAGCGGCACTCACGAGGCGCGCGCCGCCGCCGACGGGCACCCGGGCAGGCTGTCCCGCTGCCTTGTGGCGGGCCAGCAGCTCGAGGGCAATGTTCAGGAAGAAGATTCCAGAGATGGTCAGCAGGATCAGGCTCATGAACAGGGCGTCCACGGTGATGCCATTGCTGGTCATTACGATGTAAGCGATGCCCAGCAGCGGCAGCAGTCCCAGAATGCCCGAGATCAACAACACGGCCATAGGCGCCTCGTCACGGAGTATGAATCTTGTACCTGAGCAGCCTGCTGGATGGCAATAGCCGTGGGCATTCCGTCCCGCGGCTCAGGATGGATTCCAGCGCAAGCGACGGGGTCACTTCGCCCCGGAGCGGAGGCCAACACCGCCGCGCTTCCGGACAGGGAGGGAGTTGGACTTTGGAGAACTATCCCGCCATCCCGCCGCGGGATATATCTCCTGCCATGGGTGCCCCTGAAAGCAATGTCTTGGTCAGTTGTGCGGAAGGACATGAATGGTGGGTCAAAGTTCTGGCTGATAGCCCTCCCTTACCCCAGGTTGTACTCTGTCCCCTGTGCCGGCAGAGCCAGGAAGTGCTCTTGCCTCTGATTGTGAGGGTCGAGGCCCTGCTGGCCACCGAGTAGCCGGGCTTCAGCTCTTCACAACCTGAAGATTGTTGGTCACCGAAAAAACCCCGGATACGCCATTGGCGCGGAGGCCGGCGGCATCCTTGTCGGCCTGGCTGTCCACCACGCCCTCCAGCGTGACGTGCCCGCCCTTCACGATGATGCGGATCGGGCGGTTTACACCCATGTTGTACTTCTCCAGCGGAGCGAAACCGTAGATGGCGTGGAACAGGGCAATGCGCAGCCGGTCGTCCATGGGAGAAGCTGGAAGCACCTCGATCTTGTTGTCGACCTGTTCGACGCCCTCGATGCTCTTCACCGCCTTTTCCGCATCGGACTTAACCGCGGGATTCGTCACTTGCCCCAGCAGCGTTACCTTGTCGCCGTCCACTTGGTAGGCGAGATTGTCGAAGAGGGTCACGTAGGGCAGCATCAACAACTCGTGCCGCACTTCTTTCTGGATGCGCTGGGTGGTGAGCTGGGAGGGTGGATGAGTTTGGGCGCCAAGCGTCAGCGCGGTGAAAACAACCACAATCAGGCAGGGCACAAATATCTTGCGCATACGTTCTCTCGCTTAACTCTCTCAGTTATTTAGGTGCGGTTTAGCGCGAACAAGTTGCTTATTTCTTCTTGCCGCCCAGGATTCCCTGCAGCATGTTGCCCAGCGGATTCTGCTGCTGTTGCTGCTGCAGCGGATTGGCAACCGCCCCCTTCACCGCTCCCGCGACGTCGGGCAAGAAAACCGGTTGCGACGTCGTTCCCTGAATCATGAAGGGAATACCCCCGCCGCCGGCGCCGCCCAGGATGGGGATGTTCTTGGCCATCTGGCTCACCATGCTGTTCTGGGCCAGCCGCGCCACCATGTGAAAGTTCAGCGCATTGTTGTTCCCGATGGTGCCATTCCCCGTAAGCGACCCCAGCGCCGGGATCACAACATTCAGGTTGTCGGCACGAATGCCGTCGGGCGCGATTCGCAGATTCGAACTCAGCGTTTGAATGACGGTATCGGACGACGTACTTTGCAGGAACGAGAGCGCAGATAACCCCTTCATCTTCGAGGCGAGATCGTATCCCGTCAGGCGCGCGTCCGCGAGCTGCGCCGTGCCGGTAGTGACCAGCCGGTCTACCGGGCCGTCCAGCGCCAGGTTCATAGTCAGAGTACCGCTCTGCAGCGATGCGCCTGCCGGCAGGGTCACGCCGACGGCGGGCAGCAAGCCTTCCACGTCCCTCACTGGCAGTTGCGAGCCATTGAGCTTCATGTGCACCAGCGTGGCCGGGCCGTGCATATCGTAGTCGCCGGAGAGCCGCACGGTGCTGCTTCCGGTGCGGATGTCGCCACGAGTGAGCACGCCGGCTTCACGCTTAAGGTCGTAGGTGGATGCGTAGCTCAAACTGACGGCCTGCTTGGCGGGCGCTCCGGCGGGCACCACGCGCAGCTTATCGACCGTCGCCTGCCCTTCAGCCAGCGCACTTTTACCGTCCGACTTGACCGTCCCTTTGTAATCCACCACGCCTTGAATTCCGGAAGAAGGATCGAGAAAGCCGGTGGACGCCAGATCCATGTTGTCGATCGTGACCTGGGCCTGGAGCGGCGTGAGCGCACTGTCTGCCTGGTTGATGGGACCCGCGCTGCCTTCCACCTTTAACTTCCCGCCGCCCGGCGTCTTCGCCTCGAGCGTGAAGGGGATCGGGGAATCGTAGGAGATGTTGCTGGCCGTAAGTTTCACGTCCTGGTAGACCGAGGCTTTGCCCCCGGCTTTCTCAATGGTCACCTGGCCGTTGGTGATTTTCAGCTTCCCCACAGAAAAATTGCCGTTGCTGGACGAAGGCGAAGCTTTCTTGGCGCCTCCCAGGCTGGAGAAGTTCCACTGGCCGGAAGCGGAGTGCACCAGCGTAAGTTCCGGATGGTCAATGGTGATGCTGGTGACCTCGACCGAACGGGAGAAGATCAGCGGCAGCAGCTTGACTCCGACGGCAAGCGACTTGGCCTTGAGGAATGGCTCCTTGTTGAATGCCGGATCATCGCTGATGGTGATGTCCTTGGCGGTGACGCCGCCCGCCAGCAACGACAGGCTCAGCCCCCCGATCGTGACCTGCCGTCCCAGCGACGACTGCAATTGAGACTCGATGGTTGGCCGGAACGAGTCCGCATTCACAAAGAAGGGAACCGCGATGATGACCACTACCACGACGCCCAGAACGATCAGCACAGCAAGCAGCAGGCGATTCTTCGGCACACAGACCTCCGCTTGGCCAGAATGCTAGCACCGGTTCGCGAGAGGGGGCAAACGAAGGAGGGGTGCAGCTGCCTCGATATTATCCGCCGCCGGCCGCGGCTTGCGCCGCAGCCCTCACCAGCGCCAGCGTGGTGACGTCATTGTCCGTCTCTTTCTTCCTCCAGGAGCTGTCGGTGAAGGTCTTTACCGAGCTCAGCACCTGGCTGCAAAGGTGGTGGGCGTCCTGGAAAGAAAGGTCTGAGACACACTCCACCAGGCGCTCGATGCCGTACTCCTTGGAGCCTGCCTTCGACTCCACCAGGCCGCGCGAAACGAGCAGTAGTGCGGCGCCGGGTTGGATAGCCGTGAAGCTGGCGTCGTGGGTGGCGTGCGAGAACAGGCCCAGAGGGAAGCCGTTGGCCGCGAGCTGGGTCACACCGTGGCCATCTTTGAGCAAAGCGGGAGTGTGTCCGGCATTGATGTAGGCCAGGGTACCGAACTCCTCCTTGTAGCAGCCCAGAAAGGCGGGCGCGCACCGTACCCCTCCCGCCGCCTGGATAATGAGCCGGTTGAGATCGATCAGCAGCGCCGGCAGGGCCTCGGCCTCGTTGACGTCACCCTTACCAAACAGTTCGACGGCTCGCGGGCGCATGCCCTCCTGCACCGCGGCGGCGATGTCCAGCGCCTCTTCGCGTTTTCCGGCTACGTCCAGTAGCAGGAAGACGAGGCGCCCCGATTCCGTCACCAGGAAATCATAGAAGTCCCCGCCCACGCGGGCGGCGCGGTACAGGGCGGAAATAGAGGAGTTCCCCAACTCGGGAACCGGGGTGGGTTGAGGCCGCCGCAGAGTGCGTTGCGGCGCTGGGCTCTGAAATGGCAGTCTCATGACCTGCGCCCTTGGGGAAATCGAGAGTACCATAATTCGCGCCCGGGCAAGGAGGTAGAAATCCGCCTTGTGCTTCCAACGGCGAACACCCCGGCTTGAGCCGTCTGCCAACTGGCCTGGGAGTTATCGGCATCAGGTGACAAGAGCCTCCCCTCAGGAGCATGCTAAGAAGCGCATGTGCAGGGGATTTTTCAACGCAGTGCTGCTGCTGGCGCTGAGCGTGTCGGCATGCGCGGCCGCCGCCCCGGAGGCACCCGGTCCCGCGATCACGCTCTACCGCCAATTGCGAGACCTGGGGCTGGATCCGAAGCAGGTGTACGAGGTCCATGACGCCGGCCTGGATCGCGGCGAAATTCACCTCACGCTGAACAGCGGCACCATTGCCTTCAGCCAGAGTGTTGAAGGGCGGGTGACCGGGGCGTTTTTTGACGGCGACGGTGAGGTCGTGCTGGTGCCCCCAAACCGAGTGGAACGGGGCTCCATGGCGCTGTTCACCGGAACGCCCATCCTCGAGGAACGATTCTCGACCGCCTTTTTCCGCTTTACCGACGATACCTTCGAGAGGTTGGCTCCCGGGCTTCGCCCTGCCCGGCCGCCACACCAGTCTGCCCAGAGCGAGGTTCCAAGCTCTGAAACTCCCGATTTGCTTGCCCGCTGGGGCTCGACCTTCCGCGACCTGTGCGTAATGGACGCCTTCGAGATGCTGCGCTTCCTGATGCGGCGGCCCGGCGGGGATTCAGCCGCCCAATCGGCGCGGGACTCCAGAGGCCCGGGAGCATTCTGGCATGCGCGTCTCGGCGGCCTGCACCTCGGAACTTTCGATCTGGTCTTCGACACCACCAGCGCCGAACAGTTCACGGTGGGACAGGGCAATTACGTAAACGGGACGCCGATGTTCGACGTTTGGGCTTCGTTTGCCGGTCGCGCCGCCCCCACGGCTTCGCCGGGTAATGCTGACAACATCACCGAGCTGGGTTGGAGCAGCTTCCGCATTACTACCTGCGCAATCAAAACCCACATTTTGCTTTCCCGCGAGATGGAGGCGGAGGTGCAACTCACGCTGGAAGCCAACGCTAGCGGGGATCGCATCCTGTTGTTCGAACTGTCCCGTTATCTCAAGGTCACCGCGGTTGCGGCCGGCGACACCGCGCTCGAGTTCATTCAAAACGAATCCCTCGCCGGCGGCGACTTGGCGCGCCGCGGCAATGATCTGGTGGCTGTCGCCCTGCCGCGGCCGCTCCGGGCCGGGGAGAAGCTGGAGCTGCGCTTCAAGTACAGCGGGTCGGTGTTGTCGGAGGCCGGCAGTGGATTGATGTACGTGGGCGCGCGCGGCATCTGGTATCCCAACGTAGGGCCGGCCATGACGAACTTCGACCTGGAGTTCCGCTATCCGGAAGGCTGGACGCTGGTCGCTACCGGCAAGCGGGTGTCTGCCGAGGCGGCGGGAGGTGAGCAGGTAGCGCGCTGGGTGTCGGAGCGGCCCATCCCGCTGGCCGGGTTCAACCTCGGCAAGTACCTGACCTTGCACAGCCAGGCTGGAGAGACGGCAGTAGAGATCTTTGCCGCGCGTGGAATGGAGAAATCGTTTCCCGAGCCGGCAGCGAAGCTGGAGGATCCGTTTCCCTTTCCCGGACAACGGCGGAAAGAAAACATGATCGTGGCGCCCGCGCCGCTGCCCGTTCCATCTGTCGAAGCGCAGGCGGTCGCTCAGCGCTCCACCCGCGCCGTAGAATTCCTGTCACGCTATCTGGGCCCCTTTCCCTACAGTTCGCTGGCGGTTACGCAGATGCCCGGGCGGCTGAGCCAGGGATGGCCGGGGCTGATCTTCCTGTCCAGCTACGCCTTCCTCAACGCCGAAGAACGGGAGAACCTGCACCTCAGCCATTACGAGAAGCTGCTCTACGGCGATTTAGTGGACGCCCACGAGACCGCCCATCAATGGTGGGGCGATGCGGTACTGTGGAAGAGTTACCGCGACGTGTGGCTCTCCGAAGCGCTCGCCAATTACTGCGCGCTGCTGGGGCTGGAGCAGGACAAGCCGGGCATCTTCCATGCCGTCCTGCAACAATATCGCCAGGACCTGGCGCGGAAACGGCACGAAGGGCCGTCGATGAAGGAAGCTGGTCCGGTCACCCTGGGCCATCGCCTCACCTCGTCGCGGCTGCCGGAAGCGTATGAAGTGGTGGTTTATGGCCGCGGCACCTGGCTCCTGCACATGGTGCGCGAGATGTTCCGCGACGCCGACCGCGAAAGTGCGAATCCCGACGCGCGCTTCCTGCAGGTACTGCGCAGCCTGCGCGAGCGTTTCGACGGGCGCGCGATGTCCACGCAAGACTTGCAGAAAGCCCTGGAAGACGCTCTGCCCAACTCGCTGCGCTACGAGGGCCGCAAATCACTGGCATGGTTTTTCGAGCAGTGGGTGAATGGCACCGCGCTGCCGCACCTCGAACTCGCGGCCGTCAAGTTCAGCAACAAGAACGGGCGGCCGATGGTCAGCGGAACCCTGGTTCAGAAAGATGCGCCGGACGCGCTGGTCACTTCCATTCCGCTTTATGCAAAAGCGCCAGGTGGCAAGCCCGTCTACCTGGGACGCGTTTTTGCCGATGGGCCCGAAACCGAGTTCCATCTGCCCGTGCCAACCGGAACCCACGCTTTGCTGATCGATCCGCATCAGACCGTGCTCACGCGCCCGTGAGCGCGCGCCGCCCTCCGGCGAGCTGGCTGGCCGCTCGTGTAAGATCGAAGTGGCATGGCGGCTATCATCGAGGCGGAGAACCTGACCAAGATTTACCGCGTGGGCAAAGTGGAAGTACCGGCTTTGCGCGGAGTGAGCCTGGCAGTGGAACGCGGCGAGTTCGTCAGCATCGTGGGACCGTCGGGCAGCGGCAAATCCACTTTGTTCTACCTGCTGGGCGGGCTGACGCGGCCCACCGCAGGGCGGGTGATCATCGACGGCGAAGACTTTTCGCAAATGAGCGACGCCCGGCGGACAGCCGCGCGCAAACGCAAGATCGGATTTGTTTTCCAGAAATTCAATCTGCTGCCCGCGCTCGATGCCAAGGGCAACATCGACGTCGCGGCCGATATCGCGGGCACGAACGGCCGCACCGACCACGAGCTGTACGCGCGCATCGTCAATATGCTGGGTATCGCGGAGCGCATGCACCATCGTCCCGCCGAACTTTCCGGCGGCGAACAGCAGCGGGTGGCCCTGGCGCGGGCGCTGATCAACCGCCCCGCCATCGTGCTGGCCGACGAACCTACCGGCAATCTCGACTCGGAAAACTCGGAGATCGTGCTGCGCATGCTGCGCCAGTCCAATCAGGACCTCGGTCAGACGGTGCTGATGATCACCCACAACCCGGAAGCAGCCCGCTACGCCGACCGCATCCTGCACATGCGCGACGGAAAGATGGTGCCGCCGGAGAAAGATCCGCAGTGGGCGCCCGCCACTGCTCCACTGAAGGCGCCACCCGCGGGTCCCTGCGATTCCCGCGATCCGGGCGACTGATTGCCCGCTTTTTCAGGGTTGGCTATAATCCAAGAGTTGAGCGGGAGTAACTCAGCGGTAGAGTGCGACCTTGCCAAGGTCGAAGTCGCGGGTTCAAATCCCGTCTCCCGCTCCAGTTTTTTGTTGGCTCCCTCGCGCCCAGCGAGGGCTTATGTGCGTCTCTTTGGGGCGCGGTACCCAAGTGGTAAGGGAGAGGTCTGCAAAACCTTTATACGTGAGTTCGATTCTCACCCGCGCCTCCACTCTTCCGGCCAGAAATGCATCTTGACCCCCTGGCCGCGAACTTGCGTATGACTTTCCAGCCTATTGAGAACTACGGCGTAATCGGCAACATGCGGTCGATCGCGCTCGTGGGCATGGACGGTTCGATCGATTTTCTTTGCTACCCGGGTTTCGATTCCCCCACCGTTTTTGCGGCCCTGCTGGACGATGAGCGGGGCGGACGCTTCCAGATTCAGCCACAGCTCGACGGACAGCGAGTGCGCCAGCTTTATTTGCCGGATACGAATATCTTGCTGACCCGTTTCCTTGCCGAAGAGGGTGTGGCCGAGTTGACGGACTACATGCCGATCGGAGAGGGGGACGAACCCAACGAAATCATACGAACCGTGGCGGTTGTGAGGGGAAGGGTGTTTTTCAGGCTGTTGTGCCAGCCGCGATTCAACTATGCGCAGTGCGGGCACACGCTTCGCGTTGAAGAGCAGCGCGCGATTTTTACCCCGGAAAACCCGGGATGTCCGCCGATGGCGCTGTATTCCAACCTTGCCGTGAAGCCGCAGGGCAACGATGCTGTTGCAGAATTCAATCTGCAGGCCGGCGAAACCGCAACCTTCGTTTTTGGCGGCGTTCGTCCTTCGCAGCAGCGTCCCGAGACGGAGAGCGTGGGTAAGCGGTTCCAGGCCACGTCGCACTTCTGGCGGAAGTGGATCGCGAAATCGAATTACACGGGGCGCTGGCGGGAAATCGTCAATCGTTCGGCGCTGTTGCTCAAGCTGCTGACCAGTTGCGAATACGGGTCGCTCATCGCAGCGCCCACTTTCTCCCTGCCGGAGAAGATTGGCGGAGTCCGCAACTGGGACTACCGCTTTACCTGGCTACGCGATGCTACCTTTTCTCTGTATGCGCTCATCCGCCTGGGCTTTGTCGACG
Organism: uncultured Acidobacteriota bacterium; assembly: GCA_963733935.1. Classification (GTDB taxonomy): domain Bacteria; phylum Acidobacteriota; class Terriglobia; order Terriglobales; family Acidobacteriaceae; genus JAHFUA01. Next base: position 175,846 of record CAVTEQ010000006.1, on the reverse strand, counting down.
AAGCCGAGGCATTCTTCAAGTGGATAGAAAACAGGCTGAGTGACGACGCCGAACGAGGGCCCCTGCAGGTGATGTATGGATTCGATGGCCGCCGGAAACTGGATGAGCTGATGCTCGACCATCTGCGGGGCTATGAAAACTCGCGGCCAGTGCGAATTGGCAACGCCGCTTATCAGCAACTGCAGCTGGATATCTATGGCGAGATGATGGACTCGATCTATCTGGCCAACAAGTACGGAAACCCAATCTCATACCGAGGATGGCAGGAAGTCCAGCGCACTCTGGCCTGGCTGGAAACGAACTGGCAGCGGCCGGACGAGGGAATCTGGGAAGTTCGGGGCGGCGCCCGGGAATTTCTGCATTCACGTTTCATGTGCTGGGTGGCGTTCGACCGGGCCCTGCGGTTGGCGGTGAAACGGTCGCTTCCGGGGCCGCTTGGCGAGTGGCAGCGCACACGCGATGCCATTCGCGCCGACATCTTCACCAACTTCTGGGATGAAGATCTGCAGTCGTTTGTGCAGTCCAAGGGAACGAAAGACCTGGACGCCTCAGCTCTCCTGATGCCGCTGATGCGGTTCATCAGTCCGGTAGACCCGATGTGGCGTTCGACCATGCGAGCGATCGAAAGCCGCCTGGTCGAGGGTACTCTCGTCCATCGCTATGAGGCCGAACGCACCGGTGTAGACGGACTGCCAGGGGGTGAGGGCAGCTTCACCGCGTGCTCGTTCTGGTATATCGAGTGCCTGGCAAGAGGCGGCGAGCTGGAAAAAGCTCAGTTGCTGTTTGAGAAGATGCTTGGGTATGCCAACCATCTCGGGCTGTACTCGGAGCAGCTTGGCTCGAACGGCCAGCACCTGGGAAACTTTCCGCAGGCGTTTACCCATCTGGCATTGATCAGCGCTGCGGCATATCTGGATCCGGCCCTCTCTGGACGGTTAGACGCGGTGTGGCGCTAGGATCAAGTGAATAGGATGTGCCATTTCCATTGTTTCTCTCGCTTTTTAAGAATCAGCAACTCGCTTCGGCAGCGGTCTCCCGCTTCGCTCACGCCCGCCAAGCGCCTCAAGTTGCATTTACCGCGGCGCCGACGGGGAGCGCATGAAGTCTGGCTTCGCCGGGGAACACGTGGAGTCAAACCAGCGGCTGATGTACACCTGGGCATGGGCTTCGCCGCAGAAGTGGTGCGCCGCAGCCGCATTGGCAGCCTCGGCGTTCCATTTAAGGACCGTCAGCTCCGAATTCCCGCATTGAATCACAAACCAGTGAATAGGGTTGCTGGTCACCGTCCCGCAGATCTCACACCTGAATTCCTGGAGCGATGTCATAATCCCTCACTGTAGACCGACTCGCCTGCGACAGTTCAGCAACGATGATCCCGAACGGAGAGCCATTGTAACCCGCGAAATGACGGATTCCTCCGGAAACGCTTGTGTATAGGCGCCTTATCCCTGCTTGCGCAGCGACTGCAGGTCGATGCCGAGCTGCTGGCATTTCTTGTAGAGATGGCTGCGTTCCAGTCCCAGCGCTTCCGCGGTGCGGGTGACGTGATATTGCTGGGCCTTGAGCTCGGCGAGAATAGTGCTGCGTTCGAAGCTCTCGACACGCGCGGCCAGAGCACCTGAGCCCGCCGACGATTCCGGCGGCAGGGCTGAAACCAGATCGGGCAAAGCTGCCCGCACGACCGTCGCATCCACGTGATTGTCGGTGGCAAAGAGCAGCAGGCGCTCGACCACGTTGCGCAACTCGCGCACGTTCCCCGGCCAGGAATAAGCCGTCAAGGCTTCGAGGGCATCAGCGGTCACACTGACGGGCTTCCATCCGTTTTGCTCGGCGATCTGGCGGGCAAAATGTTCGGCCAGTGCCGGAATGTCGTCACGGCGCTCGCGCAGGGCCGGCAGGGCCAGCGGATAAACATAGATGCGGTGATACAAATCCTGGCGGAACTTGCCTTCCTGCACTAGCGCTTCCAGCCGGCGGTGCGTAGCCACGATCACGCGAACGTCCACCGCGACCGGGCGATCGCCCCCCACGCGCTCGATCTCGTTCTGCTCCAGCACGCGCAGCAGCTTGGCCTGCATCGCCAGCGGCATGTCGCCGATTTCGTCGAGGAAAAGCGTGCCGTGCTGCGCCTGCTCGAACTTGCCCGCGTGACGCGCCGCTGCGCCAGTGAACGCTCCTTTCTCGTGGCCGAACAATTCCGACTCCACAAGTTCGGCGGGCACCGCAGCACAGTTGAGCGTAACAAACGGCCCGTTGCGGCGCGGGCTGTGCTCGTGCAGCGTGCGCGCCACCAGTTCCTTGCCGGTGCCGGTTTCGCCAAGGATGCAGACGCGCGTTTCGCTCGCGGCCACGCGCTCGACCTGCGCCATCACTTTGCGCATGGCTTCGCCGGTCCAGATGATGTCCTGCTTGCCGACGCGCTGGCGCAGCTCGCGGTTCTCCTGCTCCAGGCGTTTCAGCTTCAGCGCGTTCTCGACGGTGAGCAGCAGCTTGTCGGTAGAGAGCGGCTTTTCCAGGAAATCGATGGCCCCCAGCCGCGTGGCGCGCACCGCCATCTCGATGTGCGCTTGCCCGGACATCATCACCACCGGCGTGGTCAGCCCGAGCGCGCGGCAGTCTTCGAGAAACGAGAGCCCATCTTTGCCCGGCATCACCACGTCAGAGAAGATGAGGTCGAAGCTCTGGGACTTAAGTAGCTCCAGCGCGCGAATTGCGTTGTCACAGACCGTTACCTCGTGCCCGGAGAGGCGAAACGCGCGAGAGAGTGACGCGAGGGTGTTGGCATCATCGTCGACGATCAGCAGGTGCGCCTTCTGCATTGACGGCTGCGGCGGGCTAGACATTGGCTCCTCGCATCGTCCCAGTCTGCGGTATCTGCACCGGCAGCTCAATGCGAAACGTCGAGCCGTGGCCGGGTTCGCTCTCCACCGTGATCTTGCCGTGATGATCGCTCACCACCGATTGCACGATCGCGAGGCCCAAACCGGTGCCGTGCTGCTTGGTGGTGTAGTAGGGCGTGAACAATCGCTCGCACTCTTCGCGGGTGAGTCCTGTGCCCGTATCGCTTACCGCAAGCGTCACCGCGCCGTCGCGATGAGCGGTGCGCAGCCCGATTGCCCCGCCCGAGGGCATGGCGTCAATGGCGTTGAGTACCAGGTTTTGCAGCGCACGGTTGATCAGCGCGGGATCCGCCTGGATCACCGGCAGCTCGGGATCGAGTTCCACCTTCGCCGTAATCAGCGCGCGCCCAGCGGCGGTGAACTGAGGCTCGGTTAATTTGAGCACGTGCTGGACCACCTCGTTGAGCCGCACCGGTTGCAGCTCGGGCGCGGGCATGCGGGCAAAATCGCTGAAGCGCGATACGATGGCGCGCAGATTGGCGATTTCGGCCAGCAGAGTGCCCGCGCTCTCACGGAAGACCTCCTCGAACTGATCTGGATTTTGCTCCTTGGCCCGCAGCAGGTTCTCGACCGTAATCTGCAGGGGGAAGAGCGGATTCTTCAGCTCGTGCGCCAGGCGGCGCGCCAGCTCCCGCCACGCCGCAACCCGTTCCGCCTGCACCAGACGCTGGCGCTGGTCGCTCAATTCGCGCGTCATCAAGTTGAAGGCTGAAGCCAGCTCTCCGAACTCGTCGTTGGAAGTGATCGGGACTTGCGCCCACCAATTTCCCGCGGCCACCTCGCGCGCGGCGTCGGCGAGCTGCTCGACGGAACGCGTGGCCCGCGTGGCCGCCCATCCGCTCAGTACGAGCCCGAGCAAGACTCCCGCTGCGCCCACCAGCAGCGCCACCAGACGGATGTGCTTTTCCATCTCGACGACATCGCGGCGCGAGCTGCCGACCAGGAGCACGCCCAGCGGCTCGCTCTCGCGTCCTCGCAAGGGAATACCGACAACCGACTCGGCGCTCGACGAATCAGGCGACCACCACACCACCTGCGAGCCCTGCTGACCTTGTTCCTGGATGAGCTGCACCAGTGGTGCGAGTTTCTCTGCGTGCACCACCGGCCCGGAAGCATCTGTAAGGGCTGCGGGCGAGAAAGTTGGCTCGTTGTTGAGATAGAGCATGGCCCGCATGCCGGAGGGCAGCGACAATGTGGCGAGAAAGGTGCGGTCCACACGCTCTCCGCCGACGACGTGCAGGACGGAATCGCCGGCTCGCACTTCACGCACGGCCACCAGTGCTAGAGCCGTTGCATCCGGCAGGTTCTCGCGTTTCAGGAATGCGCTTTGCGCATTCCAATCCACGGGCGCTGCGATCCACTCTTCTTTATAGCCAAAGCGTGCCGGCCACTGCGCCGAAGAGATGATGGTTCCATCGGCCGCAAGGAGTTCCAGGAAGTCGAGCTGATGCGCCGCGGCGAGCGAGCCGGCTTCATTGACATACGGACCGTAGTCCGGCGACGCCCGCCCCAGTTCGGCGGCCATGCGCACGGTCGAGTCGCGCGCCGCGATGGCCTGCACGCGGCGCGAAACTTCGTCGCCGCGCCGGGAGAATTCGCGGCGGAACTGGGCCAGTAGCTCAGCAGTCCGCTGCTCTTCCAGGCGCTCGAACGACCGGCGCATGCTGGTCGAGGCCAACCCGGCCACCAGCGCGGTCACCACCACCACTGTGACCGTGAATAGCGCCAGCAGCTTCGCGCGATAGCTCACGGCTTGCTTGCCTCCAGCCAGACGTCGGGCAGGCGCCATCCGCCTTCGCGTGGCGTAACCCAGTCATGCACCGGCGCCCCGAGCGCCCACGCCTGCGGTACGTAGGCGATTGGGAGCAGTTGGAACTCGCCGCGCATCGCACGCTCAGTGGCATACAACTCTTCGGGAGAGCTGGGCGTCGCACTTTGCCGAGCGCTCCCGACGGCGAGCGAAGCCAGCGCTACCGCCGCATTGCTCGAAGCCAGCGGGATGCGCACCACGCGCAGGTCTGCATTTCCGCCTCGGGCGGCAAGGTTCTCCCCATAAGGTTGGATGGCGATTCCGGCATCCCGAGCGTTGACCGAGACGCGCTCGGCAATCGCGCGCGCCAGCGGGTCGTTCCAGTCGTAGGCCAGAGTCAGCGACGGCGCGGCGCCAAGATCGCGCCGCAGTTGCCGTGCACGTTCCAGAGCCACAGTCACGGGAAACAGGAACGAATAACCGCTCACCCACTGCGGCAGCAGGCCGCTGGCGGGCTCGCCCTGCTTCTGCAGGATCGTGCTCTGAATGGCGGAGCGGTCGATGGACAGGCTGACCGCCTCGCGTAGCGCGGGCTCCTTCACCGACGGCTTGTCGGAGAACGCCAGCGCGATCAGCTCCGCCGGCGCCGAAGCGGCAACCCGCTGGCCTTCCTGCTGCGCGCGCTTCACCTGATCGGGCGAAACTTCGACCACGTCAGCGCGGCCGAGTTGCAGGTCGAGCGCCTGATCACGCGGCGCACGGCCCAGGGTGATCTCGATGGAGTCCAGAAATGGGCGTCCGCCCCAGTAGTCCTCGTTCGCAGTCAGAACCAGCCGCTTGCCGGCTTCCCAGGCGCTTACGCGAAAGGGCCCGGTGCCGACAATTGCGCCAGCTTCGGTGTGCACCACAATCGAGTTGCGCGCGCACGCCAGCTCAGCCAGCAGGTTGGGAATGGGACTATTGCTCTCGATCACCACACCGTCGCCTTGCAGGCGCACACGCCAGCTTGGATTCGACGCGGCCAGCGACATCACGACCAAATGCGGACGCAGGGCGGCGCCATTGTGCAGCAGGACGCCCGGCTGCAGGCGAAATAGCCAGCGCCGATAGTCGGGATCGTGCTCCCAGGAAGCGGCCAGGCCGGGCTGCGGCTTTCCCTGCGTATCGACCCCAACCAGGCAATCGAACATCAGAGGTTCGAGTTGTTCCTGCGCAGAGGTGAGGAAAGCCGATGGCTGCGCGGGATCGAGCGACGCCGGGGCAGCACTCAACTCCACGCGAAGCGTCCCACCGTATCGCGGACGAGTTGCTCCCGCTGCCGGACACAAGGTCAGCAGCAAGCTAGCGACCGCAGACAGCAGATACGCTGAACGCTTCATAGTTCCCCGTTTTCAAGTTGTGGACGATGACGGTCGCGCCGCGTCCGTCGCCGGCGGTCCACATTGCCGTAACCGGCCCGGCGAATTCCAGCGGCGCTCCTGCCTGGACGGCCTCGCGATTCACGATCTCGTAAGCCGCGAGCGAATCGGGCAGCGAGCTGTCGGCGGCGCGCGTCGCCAGCACCTGCCAGCCACTGCCGCAGTCGCTCGAGATTCCGGCGAGATCACTGCCCCAGCCGTTGAATGCAGTCACCACCTGGCCCTGGGCGTTGATCAGGCGGGCGCCTCCCGTGGTGAAGGCGACGATCCAAAATCCGCGCTCGCCTTGCGGGAATATCGCCGCGGAATAAAACGCGCCCAGATCGCCGGCCTGATTGCTGTGTGCCAGCTTCACCGTCCCGGTGAAGAAGTTACGGCGGCTGCTGAAGAACGCATTGAGCTCCGGCGAAAGTGGCCAGGGATCGTCGCTCTCCTTGCAGGACATGCTGAGCTGGGGCTGAGTTGTCCCGGAGCACTGCACGCCCGGCAAGTATGTGCGCAGGCTTCCATCGGCCTGAATCACCAGCCGGCCTCGCAGGTCGCGCGGCCACGTCCGCGAGTGCGTCAACGGCGTTGTGCCCGCAAGCTGCCATCTTCGGTCTTGCATACGGTACAGCGAGAGCGAATCGCGGCCGAGCACCAGGAGACCGCCATCTCCAAGAGCAATGGCGTCCAGCATGGGCTCCGGCTGAGACCACAGCAGCGTTCGCCGCAGGGTGAGGGCGGCCGGTGCTGGCTCGGCCGGCGCCAGCAATGGCACTTGCAACATGACGACATCCCAGGAATCGTCGTGCCCGATCTGAGCCACCCACAAATAACCTGCCGTGTTCTCCGAAAGCGTGACGCGAACTTGCACCAGTGCCTGCTCGGGCCCAACCAGGCTCACGCCGCGACTGCGCAGCGCCGATTCCAGCGCGCGTTGGACCTCGGCAGCGCGGGCGGGCGGCAGCGAGGAGATGTTCTTGACGGTGAGCGACAAGCCGGAGCGCGACTGTGCGCGGGCGATGATCTTTTCCGCCAGCTCACGCGCGGGCGCGTCCCACTCCTGGGCTGCGGCGGGAATCGCGAAAACCAATGCTATGAAGGAAGCCAGGAACACACGTTGGCTGAGGGAGGACATCCGGAAGCGCGAATTTCTGCGGAAAATCGGATTATAGCATTGCGCTTGCGGCCGGCAGCCGCGGATGGAGTCTGCCGGGAGCGAGCAGAGTCCATCCGCGACCGCGGTGTGCGCGCCGCAACGCGAGTTCATCGTGATTGCACCGGGCGCGGCGGATCGTCAGCTTCGTCCTGCTGCCGCATGATCTGAGGCATCTGTCCGCGCAGCACGTCGCTGGCGAAGAAGTATTTGCCGTCCGCCGGGACCATCATGATCTGCAGCTTGTCGGAGAGCCGCTCGGCGATGATCTTATTGATCAGCAGCGGCGACTGCTTGAGCATGGCGGCCTCGCCATGCATGCGTTCGAGATCAGCTTTGGCGGTCACGCGGATGCGGTTGGCCTCAGCATCCGCCAGCAGGTTACGACGCTCCAGCTCCGCCTTGCTGTCGATCACCTTGGCCTGCGCCGACGCCTCGGCGTTCTTGATGGTGGCTTCCTTGCGCGCCTCCGACTCCAGGCGCGTCTGCTGGATCTGCTTTTCCTTCAGCGGCAGCGTGTACTGCATGGCATCGGCTTCGGCCTTGGCCTGGAGCACGCGCACCTTGGCGCTGGCCTCGGCTCGCTTCTCCTCGCGGACCTTGTCGGCATCGGCCTCGTACTCGGCGACGCGAACTTCTTTCTGCTTGATCTCCGCCTGCACGCTCATCTGGTCGTTCTCCTGCTCCTTCAGCAGCAGGCCTTCGAGACCCTTGGCGTACTCGGGCGGAAGCTGCACCTCGCGCAGCATCACTTCCTTCACGACAATGCCGTCGGCGCCGAGCTTGTGCGTGATCTCGTCGGAAGCGCGCTTGCGGATCTCCTCGCGCTTGCCGGCGAAGACCTCGCGCACCGTGTAATTGGGAGCGATCCCGCGGAAGGTGCTGCCAATGACCGGCTGCACCACTTCGCTATCGACAGCGCTGGGCAGCGTGTTGTGGATGAACACCAGCCGCGTTGCGTCCAGGCGGTAGCGAACGCTGACGGCCAGCCCGATCGGCAGTCCCTCCTTGGCCTGGACGTTCAGGACTTCAAGCCGGTTGGCCTCTGTGTCCTTTCTGGCCGGCTCGCCGGCGACGGTGGTATAGACCTTGTCGCGAACATCATAGAGCGCTACGGACTCCACCAGCGGCGTGACCAGGTGCGAGCCTGGATAAAGCACTCCCGGCCGTGTGCCGGAGAATTCACTGACCCGCACACCGGCCATGCCGCTCGGCACCACCGCAATGCTTGTCCCCAGTAGGAGCGGCACCAGCGACAGCGCCGCGAGGCGCAACGCGTCTTTCCAGCGTAGCGGGCGCGGCAACGGAAGCGGCAGATCGGGACGGAGCGCCAGCCGCCGCCTGTATTCAAGCAGCAGGTAAACGTCATAAAGAATGATGGCTGCCGCAACCACCATCATCGCGACAGCCCCTACCATCAGCAGATACTTGATGACCAGCATGTTCTCTCTCCTTCTCGTCCGGAACTTAGTCCCGGGACGAACCCTTCGGCCCCGTCGCCAGCAGGCGCAGTTCAGCAGGTTGCGGCTCACGCGCAGGCTGGGGCACGCGGCACTGCGCTGCCTTCTTCGCGAGCCCCAGGACCGCCATCACCAGCAACGGCTCGATCACCAGCGCCAGGATGAAGCTCAGCAGCGTGGCGGCGATGATCTCGGTGGTTATCAGTACGTTTTCCATGACTTTCTCCTCGTCTACATCTGTCTCGTGGCGGCAGTGCGTGCGGCAGCCTGCGCGGTGGTGGTGCGTCCGGAGGTGAAGATCGCCGCCGTTTCGGAATCGGCGTGCGCGTGGATCTCGACGGTGTCGGCCACGCGGACCTCATCGAAGAGCTGCTCCAGGTCGGCTTTCGCCATGCGGATGCAGCCGTGCGACGCTGCCTTGCCGATCGAGCGCGGCTCGTTGGTGCCGTGAATCCCGTAACCTTTGCGGTCGAGGCCGATCCAGCGCGTGCCGAGCGGATTGCCTTTCCCCGGAGGGATGACCACTCCCGGGTGGTAGTAGGTGGGGCGGCTCAGGCGGCTGACGACCTTGAACTGCCCGGTCGGGCTCGGACTGACCGCCGCGCCCACCGCGACCGGATACGTGCGAAGTACCCGACCGTCTTCGACCAGCGCGAGCTTGCGGTCAGGAATGCTGACGACGATGCGGCGGTCGCGTGGCGCGCCGCCGCCAGCCGAGGATTTGTCCTGCGCGGCGGCCTCGGCGATGGCTACCAGCAGCACCGCGGCCAGCGAGCACATCCGGTTGAGCGTTTGCTTCGTCGGTCCTTGTTCTCGGATTCGCATCGTCTCCTCCGCTGCCTCGCAGCCTATGAAGAAGCACGGTCCAGACCGAAGGGGATCAGATTGAAAAGGCGGGAGTTACACGAAGCCGCCTCAGCGGAAATCGCGTCTGCCAGAGGACACCGTGTCAGGCCCAACACGCGTAGGAAAACGAGCCCACCGCCGGTCCAAGCGCATCAGAAAGCTTGGTGGTCAGCAAGGAGGAGCGATGAAAGTTGGAATCATTGGCGCTGGGCAAGTCGGTTCAGCCTGTCTCTTATCGCTGGTGATGCGCGGATGCGCGCGAGAGATCGTGCTGATTAATAGGGATCGCGAACGCGCACGAGGACTCGCAACAGACCTTCAATATGGCGCGGTGCTGTCGCCGGCCGTCGAGGTGGGCGAAGGGAATTACTCGGATTTGGACGGCGCCTCCCTGGTCATGATTACCGCCGGGATCAACGAGAAAACCGGCGGCGCCACCGACCGCAATGATGCGTCGGGCAGACTGCGGTTGCTCGAAGCCAATGCCGAGGTCTATCGCGAGATCGTCCCGAAGATAACGGCTGTCGCTCCGGAGAGCGTAGTGCTCGTGGTTACTGATCCGCCGGATCCGCTCGCGGACGTGGCCCGCATCCTCGGACATGAGCGGGTGCTGAGCACCGGAACGTCGCTGGACAGCCTGCGCTTCCGCTTTCACTTGGCTCGGCGGCTGAAGGTGAATCCGGCATACGTGGAGGCGCAGGTGTTGGGAGAACACGGTCTCTCGTCAGTGTTTCTCTGGTCGTCGGCGCGAGTGGGCGGCAGGCCGGTGCTCGATTTGATTACCGAGCCGGGAAAGACTCCCGACGATCTGCGGCAGGAAATTGAGCACGAAGTGCGCTACGCCAACATCACCATCATCGAGGGCATTGGCGCCAGCCAGTACGGCATCGGGATGGTTTCGGCGCGCATCGCGGAGATGGTGCTGCGCGATGAGCAAGCGGTGATCCCCATCGGCTCCTACCACTCGAAGTACGGCGTCACCCTCTCCCTGCCCAGCGTTGTAGGACGCGACGGCGTGGTGCAGGTCTTCGAGCCCGAAATGTCCGAGCAGGAACGGCAAGGTCTGGAGCGCAGTGCAGACACGCTCAGAAAGGCGGTTGCCCGCATCGACGTGGGCAAGCCGCAGCGCAAGACGGCTTAGGCGGCGATGCGGCCCGCGGTATTGTTATGGGTGTACACTATCGCGCGCAAGACGAGTCGATCGTTTGCACCACAGGGAGACGGGATGAAGTACATGATCAGTTGGTTCGAACGGCCGCAAGGTTCGCCTACCGAGTACGAGCAGGCCCAGAAGCGGATTCTTGATGTCTTCCGTCAGTGGAAGGCCCCTGCCAATTTCAAGATCGAGTTGTTTGTAGTCCGTGTCGGCGAGTGGGGCGGGCACTTGTTGGTGGACTGCGACGATCCGCTGGCGGTCCACAAGTTTTGCTCGACGTACCCTGCATTTGAATTCCAGGCGCGCCCGGTGGTCCCCGTCGAGGACGCAGTCCGGGTCGAACTCGAAGCCATCGCCTGGCGCGACGGACTGAAAGGCAAGTGACAAGGTCCGCCTTCACCATGAAATCCAGATGTTTCGATTCGAAGAAACCGCGACCAGTTGGGCAGCCGCCCATTACAAATCTTTACCCTGTTTGACAACTCTTTACTTGGGGAGCGCGCCGAAAGCGATAGAGTTCCAACCTACGCCGGAAGCGCGTAGCCGCATCTAGGGGCGAACTTCCGTCTCCCTGGGTTCGCCCCCCCGCGGTTTCTTGTTCCCTCCGCCAAGCGGAGCATCGAGAAACGCCGGCGGCTTGACGGCTACGGAATCGGTTCGCGGCGACGGCGAACATGGGCGTTCACCACCACCAGCGCCACTGCCAACAGCGGCGAGACGCTAACCAAACGCGAGTGCCCAGCTTGCAGGAGCGCGCTGACAACGGCCGCCAACACATAGACCAGCAGAACCACGGCCTGAAGTCGTGCTCCGTGATAATGCCGAGCCGTCGGGGCTTCCAGAGCAACGGATTGCCCGGTCGGGTCAACCGCGAGCGGCGAACGCTGCAGGCGAGTTAGCCAAGAGACGAACTCGGCCACCATGCTGGTCAGCGTGCCGGTAATGTAGGTGGTCGCGATCCCGGGAACCTTCAAATGCCGAATGGCGGCGCTTTGGATTCCCATGGCAACCGCAGACAGGGCAATCAGACCATAAAGCAGCCCACCGCGATGCGCTCCCAGGTGCCAGGTCACAGTGAATACGCCCAGGATGACGGCTTCCGCCGCCACCGCCCCGGTCACGCCAACGGGCCATTCTCCTCGCCCCGGTCGCGCCTCCAGCATGACGGCGCTGAGCGCGACACCCACCGCGAACCCTGCGAGCGCAATGATCGACCGCAAAGCCGCCAGACCCTGTCCTTGTCCGATGGACAATCCGAGCAACACCGCGTTGCCCGTCATGTTGGCGGTGAACACATGGCCAAGGCCGAGGTAGCTGATTGCATCGACACTGGCCGCCGCCCAGGTAAGCACCAGCACCATGGCGTTGCGCCCGCGCAGCCAGTCCGGTTCGCCGCTTCGCCATCGGGACAAGCTCGGACCTTTCTTCATCCGCCACCTCCGTTCGGGGAGCTATTGTATGATTCCGCCCGCTTCGCACCCGCTCGACTTGCGACCCACTATGGACGACCCGGCAATCGCGTTTCGCGGAGTCTGCTATCGGGCGCAGGGTTGCCTTCTTCTGGGACCGCTGGACCTCGAAGTTCAGCGCGGGCAAACGCTGGTCCTGCTTGGGCGCAGCGGCTCGGGAAAGACCACGGCGCTCAAGCTGATCAACCGGCTGCTGGAGGAAAGTGAAGGCACGGTGCTGGTAGACGGCCGCCCCACCCGTGAGTGGGACGTGATCGCGCTGCGGCGGCGCATCGGCTACGTAATCCAGGAGACCGGGCTTTTCCCCCATTACACGGTCGAGAGAAACGTTGGACTGGTGCCGAGGCTGCAAGGGAAGTCCGATGCGGAGATTCGCGAGCGCGTGGACAGTATGCTGCGGCTGGTGGATTTGGATCCGCAGCAGTTTCGGCCGCGCTATCCGCATCAGCTTTCGGGCGGCCAGCGACAACGCGTGGGCGTGGCGCGAGCGCTGGCCGGCGATCCCGAGATCCTGCTCATGGACGAACCGTTCGGCGCCCTCGATCCGCTGAGCCGCGCGGAATTGCAGCAGCAGTTTCTCCAGATCCAGAAGCGAGTCCAGAAGACTACGGTGCTGGTAACGCACGACGTAGGAGAAGCCCTGCTGCTCGCAAACCGCATCGCTCTGCTCGAGGGCGGAAAGCTGCTGGGGACTTTCTCGCAATCAGAGTTTCTCAAGAGCTCCGACTCGACGGTCGCGGCATATCGCGCGGCTTGGAGCGGTAACATGCAATGGCATGGGAGTGGTTCATGATCTTGCGCCGGGTGGAGCAGGGCTTCAGCCCTGCAAATTGGCGGCCTTAGCTAGGTCGCGGCTTTAGCCTCTGAGGGAACTTAGCTTGCGGAGCACCGCAGGGGCCGAAGCCCGCAACTTGCGGTCGGCTTGAATTGCAGGCCTGAAGGCCTGCTCCACCCTCGCGAATAGCAGGGCTGCGGAGAAGATAGTCATGTGGGAATTTCTCAAGCATCACCGTCTGGAAATCACCACCCTTACGGTGGAACACATCTGGCTGGTGGCGGCCTCCATGGGCATTGCGGTGCTCGTGGGAGTGCCGGCGGGAATCCTGCTGACGCGCAAGCCCAAGCTTCGCGAGCCGGTGATCGGCGGCGCCAACATCATTGAAACCATCCCCAGCCTGGCGCTGTTCGGATTCCTGCTGCCGGCGCCCTGGCTGGGCGCGCGCGCGGACCGCATCGCCATCACCGCGCTGGCGCTCTACGCGCTGCTGCCGATCATACGCAACACCTACGTAGGCATCACCGGAGTCGACCCCGGCGTGCGCGAAGCGGCGCGCGGCATGGGGCTGACCAGCCGGCAGATGTTATGGCAGGTCGAGCTACCATTGTCGATGAGCGTGATCTTGGCCGGCATTCGGACGGCCACCGTGCTCTGTATCGGCATCGCCACCATCGCCGCCGCGATCGGCGCCGGCGGATTGGGAGAGTTCATCTTCCGCGGATTGGCGATGGTGAACGATTCGCTCATCCTGGCGGGCGCCATCCCAGCGGCGATCCTGGCTCTGGCAGCGGACCTGGGGCTGGGATGGCTTGAGGCGCGCCTGCGTCCGCCCAGCGCATGAAGCGCCTTGCCATCCTCCTCTGCTGCGGGTTGGCACTCATCACAACTTCGTGCGGGTCGCGGCGCAACCGCATCGTTATCGGCTCCAAGAATTTCACCGAACAGTTGATCCTCGGCGAACTGCTGGCGCAACACCTTGAGCACAGAACCAAGCTTCAGGTTGAGCGCCGCTTTTACCTTGCCGGCAGTTACATTTGCCAGCAGGCATTGATTGCCGGCCGCATCGACATGTACGTCGAGTACACCGGAACGGCGCTGACGGCGATCCTTAAGGACAAGCCCGCAAGCGATCACCAGCAGGTCTACGATCGCGTGAAGCAGGAATACACGCGGCGGTTTGGATTGGAGACAGGCCCGCCGCTTGGCTTTGATAACACTTTTGCCATCGTGATTCGCGGCGAGGACGCGCGGCGGCTCAATCTCCACACCATCTCCCAGGCCGCGAAATACACTCCCCAGTGGCGCCCCGGCTTCGGCTACGAGTTTATGGAGCGGCCCGATGGATACGAAGGCCTCGCCCGCGCCTATGGCCTGCGCTTCGCCGCCTCGCCGCGCATCATGGATTTGGGTCTGCTCTACCGCGCGCTGAAAGATAAAGAGGTGGACCTGGTCGCGGGTTCAGCGACTGACGGCCTGATCAGCGCACTGGGGTTCGTAGTCCTCGAAGACGACCGTCACTACTTTCCTCCCTACGACGCCGTGCCAGTCGTGCGCCAGCAGGTGTTAGCCGAGCATCCCGAAGTGAGGACCGCCCTCGCAGAGCTCGCGGGGAAGATCACGGAAGAAGACATGCGGCGAATGAATTACGCAGTGGATGGCGAGCATCGCGACGCCACCCAGGTGGTGGCGGAGTTCTTGCGCGCTAAAGGCATGTAGCGAGCCGCCCAAGTTGTAGCCGAGGCTGACAGCAAATGGCGTTTTCCAGATGGTAGACTTCCCAGGGTTTGGTTATGTCCTCAACCGGAACCACTCCGAGCGCAGCCGCCGTTAGCCCCAGCACCTTTATCCTGGGTCTGCCTAAGGCAGAACTGCATCTGCATCTGGAGGGATCGATCGAGCCAGCGACGTTAGCTGAGATCAGCCAGCGTTGCCAGGACAAACTCACTCTGCCTGAGGCCGAGGCGCTCTATAGCTATCCCGACTTCACCGGCTTCATGCTGGCGTTCAAGGCCACGGTGCAGCGCCTGCGTTCTGCCGAAGATTACGCGACCATCACCTACAACCTCATGAAGCGGTTGCGCGCTGAAAACGTGCTCCACGCCGAGGTATATGTGTCGGTGGGCGTTTGCTTGTGGCGCAAGCAGGATTTTGATGCAATCTTTGAAGGCCTGGAGCGCGGACGCGAGCGCGGCGAGCGCGATCTCGGAGTGTCCCTGCTCTGGATCTTCGATGCCGTGCGGCACTTCGGCCCGGAGGCAGCTCGTGATGTTGTAGAGAAGGCCGTGCAGTTCAAGGATCGCCATGTTGTTGGCATCGGCATCGGCGGCGACGAGCGCCAGGCAGGTCCGGAACTTTTCCGCGACTCTTACCAATACGCGGCCGAACAAGGGCTGCGCCTGACCGCGCACGCGGGCGAGACCACCGGGCCGGAATCGATCTGGGGGGCGCTGAACCTGAAGGCCGAGCGCATCGGGCACGGGCTGCACGCCGGGCAGGACCCTGAGCTGGTGGCGGAACTGGTGGAGCGGCAAATCCCGATCGAGATCTGCCTGACCAGCAACCTCAAAACTGGTTGCTGTCAGCGCATCGAAGAACATCCGCTGAAGAATTACTTCGACCTGGGCCTGATGGTGACGCTCAACACCGACGATCCGGCCATGTTCCACACTTCGCTTAACCGCGAGTACGCGCTCGCCCAACAAGTGTTCGGCTTCAGCGACGAGCAGTTGCGGGAGATCGCCCGCAACGGTTTCGAGGCGTCATTTCTGCCGGCTGACGAAGAAGATCGAGCTGCTGAACCGGTTCGACGCCACGGGGTAGACATCATGATGCTTCCATGGTAGCATCATGATGTGCGAACCACTTTGACGCTGGACGCGGACGTAGCCGCAAAACTTAAAGCGGAAATGCGCCGCCATGGGAGATCCTTCAAAGAAACGGTCAACACGGTGCTGCGTCGGGGACTGATAAACGACAAGCCAGTCAAAGTCCCTCCTTATTTGGCGCCGGCGCGCGATCTCGGCCTCCGGCCGGGGTTTAACCTCGACTGTACCGGGCGGCTCCTGCAGCAGTTGGATGAACTGGAGCGCAGCGAGCCTGAATGATCCTGGTTGATGCGAACCTGCTGATCTACGCTCATCACCAGGCATCGGAATTTCACGCTCGCGCAAGAGCGTGGTTCGAAGACGCTCTACGAGGACGTGAGGACATTGCGATCGCTTGGATGAGTGTCCTTGCATTCCTCCGAATAACCACCAACCGTCACATCTTCGCTCACGCATTTTCAATGGCAGAGGCTGAGAAAATCGTGGCCGAGTGGATGGGCCATCCAGCCATAAGCATGGTGTCCACGGGCGACCGTCACTGGGAGATCTTGTCGCGAATGTTGCTCGTGGGCCAAGCGGGGTCGGAGTTAGTCTCAGATGCGCATCTCGCTGCCCTGGCCATCGAGCACGGGGCGGTCGTTTGCACCACGGATCGCGACTTCGCGCGCTTTCCCGGCCTGCGCTGGCGGAATCCTCTTCAAGCCTGAGAACATCTGTACCGCATGGCCCAGCACATCGGTATTGTTGCCTGCAGCATTCCCGGGGCTGCGCTCTGCTATGAGACGATTGGCATCGAAGGCGCCAAGCTCATGGGCGAGTGGGCGCACCCGGAAATTACTCTCCACAACATCGCCATGAGCGAGTACGCGCCGTTCTTCGAGAGTGGCGACTGGCAGGGAGTTGCCGGCCTGATGCTGCGCTCGGCTGAAGTCCTGGCGCGTGCAGGGGCGGACTTCCTGATCTGCCCGGACAACACCATCCATCAGGCATTCCCCTACTTGCTCGAGCGCTCGCCGCGGCCCTGGCTGCACATCGCGGAAGAAGTGGCGCGCGAGGCCGCGCGGCGTGGTTTTTGGCGCGTCGGTCTGACGGGCACGAAGTTGCTCATGGAGGGACCGGTCTATCCGCCAAAGTTTGCCGAAGCGGGGATCGAGTTCCGCCTGCCCTCAGCCAAGGCCCGCACAGAGATTAACCGCATCATCTTTGAAGAACTCGTGTACGGCAAATTCCTGCCCGAGTCGCTGGCCCACTTCCAGCAGGTGATCGAGTGCTTCAAGGAACAGGGATGCGAAGCGGTCGCGCTCTCCTGCACCGAGATCCCGCTCTTAGTCAACGATTCCAATTCTCTCTTGCCGACTCTGGACTCAACCCGGCTGCTGGCCCGCGCTGCGTTGCGCAAGGCCGTAGGATGAGACGGTTGGGCATTATCGGCGGGCTGGGGCCGGAATCGACTGTGGACTATTACCAGTTGATCGTCGCCACCTACCGCGAGCGGACGCATGGCAGCTATCCCGCAATCATCATCAACAGCATCGACCTGAACAAAGCTCGTGACCTCGTGACCGCCAATGCCCTGGCCGACCTCACCGAATATCTCGTTGCCGAAGTGCAACGGCTGGCGAGGGCGGGCGCCGATTTTGGCCTGCTCGCCGCCAACACGCCTCACATCGTCTTCGACGACCTTCGCCGGCAGTCGCCCATTCCATTGCTAAGCATCGTCGAAGCGACTTGCGACGCTGCGCAAGCGCTCGGGATGAAGCGAGTCGGATTGCTGGGGACACGATTCACCATGCAAGGCCGATTCTTCCCTGACGTCTTCGCAAGAGCGGGAATGACCGTGGTTGTGCCTCCGGCCGATGAACAAACTTACGTCCATGAGAAGTACATGAGCGAACTGGTGAATGGCATCTTCCTGTCGGAAACGCGGACGCACTTGCTGGAGATCATAGACCAACTCAAGAAGGGTGAAGGCATTGAGGGCGTGATTCTCGGTGGCACCGAACTGCCGCTGATTTTGCGGGACGCCGCCAGCAACATCCCTTTTCTCGACACCACGAAGATCCATGTAAATGCAGCAGTCGCCCAGATGCTGAGCTGAATACTAACCGCTACTCGATCTGCACCAGCCGGCCGGCATCCGGCGTGGCGCCTGCGGGCGGAGCCGGCACGCGCTGCTGCGGTCCGCGGAAGAAATCCAGATAGGACACTTGGTGCACGCACGAGACGGTACAGTGCGGCGCGCATCCCTTCTCGGTCAGGTATTCGCGGCGGATGTCCGCGACGGTGTACTCCTCGAGTGGTTTAGCTGGATATCCGCGCTGCTGCGAGCAGTAGTGCACCAGGCCGTCCTCGCAGATGTAGAGATAGCGCGCCCCAGCGCGGCATCGCCAGTTGTTCGGCCGGCCGTCGGCGATGTTGTCCTGGAAGCGGTTGACGCGGGCATAGCTGCCCTTTTCCATGGCCTTCATCTGCCGGTAAATGGCGCGCTCCTGTTCGCCGAGCGGCAACAGTTGGCCGTCGCCCGCGTGGATGATCCCAATTGTGGATGTGAACCCCAGCTCCACCACACGCCGGCCGATGACCACAGCGTCCTGCGGATTCTTGATCCCGCCGCCTACTACCGAGTTGATGTTCACGTGGAACTCGGCGTGTTCGGCCAGCAATTGCAGCTTCTTGTCGAGCACCTTGAGGCTCTTCTTCGAGACCTCGTCCGGCATGACGTTGTCGATGGAAATCTGCAGGTGCTCGAGGCCGGAGCGGTTCAGGCGCTGAATGCGATCGGCGGTCAAGAGGTAGCCGTTGGTGATCAGGCCGCATAGAGCGCCGGTCGAACGAATGCGGCGGAGAATGGCGTCGAGGTCAGGGTGCAGCAGTGGCTCTCCGCCCGAGACCGTCATGATGGTGGTGCCCAACTCCGCCAGCTTGTCGATGCGGCGGAACATGGTCTCCAGCGGCACCGGTTTCGACACCGCGTCGAACTCGTTGCAGTAAGCGCAGGCAAGATTGCAACGCCGCATGGGAATGAGGTGCGCCAGGACGGGATGGTCTGTCGAGAGCAGGCCCTTGGCGATCATCTTCCACTCGCGGAAGCGGCGATGCATCGCGTTGATTTGGCGCCTGGCTCTAACGGCGGCGGTGGGCATAATCAATTCGATAATTAAAGCATGGACGCTGTTGTCCGAGCAAAGAATCCCTTTATTTTGCGTCGATTTAGGGCCTGAACGGCTCGGGCCAGCAGCCGCCGGGGCGTCAGGAAAACACCAGCGCCATGACCAGCGTTATAACGATGTACCAGCCGAAAACGACGGCGAAGGTGGTTCCGCGCTTGAACTTGCTGACCGCCGCGAAACCGAGCGCATTCAGGACCAGAACCCAGATCGTGATTACATCGAGCGCCGACGCCAGGCGAAACAGCATCGGCGAGGCCAGCTGGATCCATGAAATAGCCGGGGTTAGTTGCGACCGGGTTCTGGAAGTTGAAGCTTTCCGGATTCGAGCCGGCCAGCAGCGCTACGATGGCAAGCACTGCCTTAAGCACCCCGGGCAAGTTGGCGTACGCCACAACCCCAAGCGCCGTACGAAACGGAATCTCGGCGCCCGCTCCGTAGTTGAATGAGGCCATCAGGATAGCGCAGACAATCAGCAGGAAAGGCAGGTTGATTGCGATCGGGAATGCATACGAGATTATTCTGGTGAACTTTACGGCTCTTTCCATGGCGGCCGGACGCTGCTCGGCAGGGACGCTCTCCAGCCGTGCCGCCTGCTTGGGCGACATCCTGAGGCCGTTTTCGGTGATCTGTTCCCATCCGACTCTTTGCCCCGCCACCACGATGAGAGCATAGGAAGCGATGGTGAGCACGATAAACGGCGACCACCAGCGCGAGACCCGCTTCAGGTCGGCGAAGGTCTTGGTGGGGGCGACGAAGGTGTTAATGATGCGCGCCGGCTCGGAAAGCGGCTCGGCGGCCGGCGACGCTGGAGCTGCGGACATGGGGCCTCCTCCCTTGGGCAAATGGTGCGGGACGTTATACCAGCGAATCGCAGGAAATGAAAAGCCGCAAACATGTTTACGTCTTCAGCTCGGGAGTGGCCTCCAGCAGGCTCTGGGTGTAGGGATGCTCCGGCCGCGTGGTCACCTGCTCGGTCGAGCCGACCTCCACAATTTTTCCTGCCTTCATGACGGCGATGCGCGTCGAGAGATAGCGCACCACCGGCATGGAGTGCGAGATAAACAGATAGGTGAGCTGGAACTCGCGCTGCAATTGGGCCAGCAGGTTGACGATCTGCGCGCCCACGCTCACGTCCAACGCTGAGACCGGTTCGTCGGCAACGATGAATCGCGGCTTCAGCGCCAGGGCGCGGGCGATGCCGATCCGCTGCCGCTGTCCTCCGGAGAATT
Source organism: uncultured Acidobacteriota bacterium (assembly GCA_963733935.1). GTDB lineage: Bacteria > Acidobacteriota > Terriglobia > Terriglobales > Acidobacteriaceae > JAHFUA01. The sequence continues at coordinate 155,707 of CAVTEQ010000006.1, read as the reverse complement.
CGTGAGCGTAACGGCGGAGGGCGGATGCGTCGAGGCCCACGGCCCGCACCAGCTCGGCGGCGGTCTCCATGCGCGTGCGGCGACTGGCGCCATTGTGGATCACCAGCGGCTCGGTGACGATGTCGGCGACGGTCATGCGCGGGTCGAGCGAGCCGAAGGGATCCTGGAAGACGATCTGCATTTCGCGGCGCAGGCGGCGCATAGGGGCGCGGCCGGCCGCCAGAACGTCCTGACCATCGAAACGCACGCTGCCCGAGGTGGGCTCGATCAGCCGCAGGATGAGCCTTCCCAGCGTGCTCTTCCCGCTGCCCGACTCGCCGATCAGGCCAAGCGTCTCGCCAGCGACAATGTCGAGCGAGACCCCATCCACCGCGCGCACCTCACCGTGAGCGCCGCTGCGAAAAGCCGATTCGCCTAGCGGATAAATCTTGGTCAGGCCGCGCACTTCGACGAGCGCCATTGGCCGGATAGTACAACATCGCCGCCAACCAAAACGATTGTCATATGGCGGGCGGGGGCGCCCGCCCCACATGCTACAATTTTCAAAGTTCTTGTCTCTTGAGAGTTCTGCTTGATTGAGCTGGCACCCTCGATATTGTCCGCGGATTTTGCACGTCTGGCGGACGAAGTGACCCTGGCCGTTGAGGGTGGCGCAACCCTTCTGCATGTTGACGTGATGGACGGTCATTTCGTCCCCAACATCACCATTGGACCGCCGGTGGTGGCGTCGCTGCGCAAGGCGACCGAGCTGCCGCTCGATGTCCACTTGATGATCGAGAACCCGGACCAGTACGTCCCGGCCTTCGCCGACGCGGGCGCCGACTGGATCTCGGTGCATCAGGAGGCCACGCGCCATCTGAACCGCAGCCTCGGGCTGGTGCGCCAGCACGGATGCAAGGCCGGCGTGGTGATTAATCCGGCCACCCCAGTGCAGATGCTTGGTGAAGTGCTGGACATGGTGGATTACGTCCTGGTGATGTCGGTGAACCCGGGTTTTGGCGGACAGAAGTTCATTCCCGGCTCGGTGGAGAAGATTCGCAAGCTGGTGACCATGCGCAACGCCAAGGGCGCGAACTTCCGCATCGAAGTGGATGGCGGCATCGCGCTGGATACGGTCGGCGAGGTGGTGCGCGCCGGCGCGGAAATTCTGGTCGCGGGCAATGCGGTCTTTGGGCGCGGCAATCCGAAAGAGAACGCGGAGAAGCTGCTGAAGGCCGCGCACGAAGCCACTCTACAGAAGGTGTAGTGGTTTTGAGGTATTCATGATCCGACGTGCTGTATTCATAGCTTTGATCCTGGGACTCGTGCTGCAGGCGACCTCCTGCTTCCGCAAGAACAAGAACGTCACCAATCCCATCGCCAATGTGAGCTCGGCCCAGCCGGACAAGGTGCTGTTTGACCGCGCCATGGACGCCATGCAGCACAACCGCTACGACGTGGCCCGGCTCACGCTGCAGACCATGATCAACACCTATCCCGACTCGGAATATGTGGCCCGCGCCAAACTGGCGGTGGGCGATTCCTGGTACGCAGAAGGCGGCTCGGCCGGGCTGGCGCAAGCCGAGATCGAATACAAGGACTTCATCACCTTCTTCCCCAACCTGCCGGAAGCGGCGGAAGCGCAGTTGAAGGTAGCCAACATCCATTACCGGCAGATGGAGAAGCCGGACCGCGACTTCACCCACGCCAAGCGTGCCGAAGAGGAGTACAAGCAGCTCATCCAGCAATTTCCCGACAGCAAGCTGGTGCCGGAGGGCAAGCAGCGTCTGCGCGAGGTGCAGGAAGTGCTGGCGGAGCGCGAGTTCCGCATCGGGCGCTTCTACTACCTGCGGGAATCGTGGGCGGCCGCGATCGCGCGCCTGAAGTCGCTGTCGGATGCCTATCCCTTGTACAGTGGCGCCGACGATGCGCTTTTCATGCTCGGGCAGTCCAACGAGCATTTAGCCGAACGAGCGCACGTGATGAAGGACGAAGCCGCCCGCGCCAAGGAAGTGAAGCATTTCGACGACGAAGCCGCCGCCGCGTATTCCACGATTCTCACTCGCTATCCGCTGATGGACCGCGCCAAGGACGCACGCGCACGCCTGGAAGCGCTGCATCGGCCCATCCCCAAAGCGACCCCGGAAGCCGTCGCCCAGAACAAGCAGGAACTGGAGAGCCGCCGCAACATGGGGCACTTCAGCGGCATGATGATGAACTTCCACCGCCGCCCGGACGTTTCTCAGGCCTCCAAGGTGGGCGAGCCCACGCTGGTGGCGCCTAAAGAGACCAACGCCACCGACGTGTCGCGAGAGGCGCAGCGCGTTCTCCTGGGCGGTGGGGGATCGAGCACCGTGAACGCGGAAATCGCTCCCCCCGGGGCGGCTGCGCCGGCTCCCAATCAGCCAGTTCCGCGATCGCCAGCCGACACTTCCGCGAAAGGAAATGCCGGAGCACCCGACAATTCCATTCCCGAGTTAGCGCCCACTGCCGAGGCCCAACCCACGACCCAGGCGCCGCCCTCCGCCCCCGCGCAGGTCAACGAGGCGGCCAGCGAACCGCCTGCTTCCAGCAGTAGTTCGAGCAGCAGCTCTCAGCAGGCCGGTTCCTCAAGCACGACACAAGGATCGAACGACGCTCAATCTTCCAGCAAGGGCAAGAAGAAGAGAAAGCTGTGGCCGTTCTGAGCTGAGTACCGAGTTGCGAGTTGCGAGTTTAGTAAGCCATGATCCTCTCGGTACTCGGTACTCGGTACTCCCTGCAATGTCGCTTTAACCTCAACAAAACGCAGCTAGTACCGGCTCCAAAGTCACGTTACCGAGGTGCATGTTTCGTTGACTTTGCACGGCCTTGAAAGTACTTTGGGCGCAGCGACTTCTCTGCCTCAAAGGAAACTGCGTGCCACTGAAGATCCTGCTGGCTGATGACAGCTTAACCGCCCAAAACATGGGGAAGAAGATCCTCACCGACGCCGGCTATGAGGTGATTGCGGTGAGCAACGGCGCGCAGGCGATGAAAAAGATCGTCGCCGAGCGGCCCGACCTGGTGGTGCTCGACATTTACATGCCGGGATATTCGGGGCTGGAAGTGTGTGAGCGGATGCGCACCAGCCGGGAAACGGCCGACACCCCCGTTTTGCTGAGCGTGGGGAAGATGGAGCCCTTCAAGCCCGAGGAAGCAGTACGTGTCCGCGCCGATGGGGTGATCATTAAGCCATTCGAAGCCACGGAACTGGTGGCCACAATGAAGAAGCTGGCGGAGAGCCTCTCGCCGGTGCTCGTCGCAAAACAGCCGCCTAAGCAGGCCGCGCCGGAGCTCGAGCCCGTCGAGGACGTCCCCGCTCCGGTGGACTCTGGGTTTGAGATCCAGAGTTTCGCAGTCCAGATTCCGCACGAGTTTGCCTCAGCTCCGGCGTTCGGGATAGACCTGATTCCCGAGGAACTGCACGAACCAACCGCACCCATCGTCTCCGCGTCCGCCACGGATGGACTCATAGAGTTCGAGGTAGAACATGACTCCGAGCCGATAATCATCGATCCTGGGTTGCGGATGGCGTCGGCCGCCGGTCTCTCGGGGGTGTTCGAAATTGCCCCCTCCAGGGAGCCAACTATTCCAACTCCCGTTGAGCCTGTGCCGGCGGAGGAGTTTGAACGATTCGCTCCCGAGACTCACGCAACGCCGGCGCCTTCCGCGGAGAATGCCGAGTTTGTCGCGGCAGCAAACGAGTTCCCCGGTGGCGAGCCGCAGGCGTTTGTGAGTGAAGAACCGATCGAGTCCTTTGCTTCCTCCTCGGAGCCGCAGACGTGGCTGGCGGCGGAGACCAGTCCATCAGAATATGGGCTGGAGCGCTTCGACCACGCTCAGCCTGAAGCGAGCTTTCAGAGCGCGGATTCGCAGGCGCCGCAGAGTCTGCCAGAGCCTACCCCCTGGGAGGAGCCTTCTATCCAAGCCAGCCCGGGCCCGGTTGACTGGTCAATGCAGCAGCCGGAAACGTTCGCGGCGGACGCATCGCACCTTGCCACCGAGTTGCAAACTGATTCGGCGGCGGAACACGCATCCGCGGACTCGGTGTGGATTGCGGAAGAGGCGGAGATCGAGCCCCACGAAGTCGCCATCTCCTTGCATGAGCAAATGCAGCAGGGAGCGGGCGTCAGCGAGATGACCGAGCCCGAGCCGGTGGCAGCGCCGGTTGCGATCGAAGTGGCTTCGTTCGAGAGTTGGGAGGCGCCGGAGCCGCTGGCGGAAGAGCCGGAGCAACAGTCCAGCGAGCCTTCCGCGCCGGAGCAAACACAAGTTGCGCCGGAGGACGGATCTTTTCCGGTGACGGCTGCGGCCGAGGAGCAGCCTGAGCTGCAGAGCGCCGAGCCTGAGTTTTCCTCTACGGAGTTTCCCGCCCATCTGGAAGGCAGTGCGCCAGACCCGGCCGCGGAGCCTGTGCCCGTGCCTGATTACCACCCAAATAATCCCCTGCCGGAGCCCGCGGACTTCGCCTTCGCCGCCGATCTAGAACCCGAGCCGCCGGCCGTACCGCCAACGATCATCGAGGCGCCGGTCGATCCGGTGCGCATCGCTCACATCGTGGACCAACTGATCGAGCGGCTCAAGCCGGAACTGATTGCTGCCGTCACCCGCGAACTCGAGCACAAAGACTCATAGCCGCGTTTGCCGGAACCACGCCAGCTCTTGTAAAATCAGGGCTTATGGCAAGAGTCTGTGATGTGTGCGGCAAGGGGCCGCAATCGGGAAACACCATCAGTCACGCCCACAACGTGAGCAAGCGGCGCTGGAACGTCAATCTGCGCCCGGTGCACGCCCGCGTCAACGGCAGCACCCGCAAGCTGCGCGTGTGCACCTCCTGCATCCGCAGCGGAAAAGTGCAGAAAGCCTAATTTCTTACCGCGGATTTGCGCGGATCAACGCGGATCAAAACCGAGGCATAGCCCAAAAAGCCAAAGGGGGTTTGATTCTTATCCGTGTTGATCCGCGTCAATCCGCGGTAGAAACCGAGGCTACGCCAGCGCAATCACGTCGATCTCCACCAGCACATCTTTGGGCAGCCGTGCGGCTTCGACAGTGGAGCGCGCCGGCGGCGCTGCATTGAAATAGCGGCCGTAGACTTCGTTCATGGCGGCGAAGTCACCTATATTTTTCAGGAAGACCGTGGTCTTGACCACGCGGTCGAGTCCACTGCCGGCAGCAGCCAGCACCGCGGCGAGGTTCTCGATCACGCGCTCGGTCTGCTGCGCGACATTGCCGGCGACAATCGTGCCCGATGCCGGCTCGAGTGCGATCTGTCCGGAGCAGAACACCAGGCCTCCAGCCTTGATCGCCTGCGAATAAGGACCGATGGCCTGCGGCGCGTTCGGGGTCGCGATCACTTCGCGCATGAGTCACCCTCCGTGTACAGGCCGCAGCTTATCGCGGAAGCGGGGAAAAAGAAACGCCACGGATTCACACGGATGGGCACGGATCTCAAACGAGTCCTGATCTGTGTTTATCCGTGGAAAATCCGTGGCTGATTCTTTCCGTGCTTGGCCGAATCAGTCCGCGTGTCGGTGGCCGGGCATCTGCCGCTCCATCGACCACACATCCTGGGGATTCTTCTCGAAGGGATAAACGTGGACCATCCAGTTGTAGATGATCGGATAAAACGTCCCGCCCACCGCTTCACACTCTTGCTTGGTGGCAATCGAGCCGGCCAGGCCGAAGCGCGCGTGCAGTGAGAGCATCTCGCGCTCCTGGCCCTTGGGAGGCCGGCACAGGTTCACGTGTTCGTGCCACTGCGCCACGCTGAGGGGCACGCGCTTGTCCAGGTCGTCTTCGCCGTAGCGCTTGGGCGCGGTGTACATGGCGCCAATCAGCTTGTAGGTGTCGCCGTGCTGCTCGTAGAGCAGCGAGGTGGGGTGATCGGGATTGAAGTGGAACTGCGCCTCGACGGCGTAGTGCCAGTTGGTGAAGTGCTTCATCGGCATCTTCACGTTGGGCATGAAGATCTTGTAACCGTCGTCGAGTGCGGCGTGGTAGTCCTGATACTTGGCAATCGACGACCGCAGGTCGGCCACGATCTTCTCGGCGCGCTCCTGGTCTCCGGGCTTCTCCGCGCGCAGCTCGGTCATCTTCATGTGCGGGCCCATGTCCATGTGCCTGGCGGACATGGAATCCATGGTGTGGTTCATCTGCTGCGCATCGGCTTTGTCGGAGCCCTCCGGCATGGTCATCTTGGAGTGGTCCATGCCGGGCATGCTGGATTGCTCCTGCGAATTGGCCAGGATCAGCGCCAGCACGGCAAAGGCGAACGTGCCCGCCATCAGCAGGAGCAGCCGCCGGTTGTTACTCATAACGCGTTCCCACATGATTGTGTTAACACGGGACGCGCGGCTTTGTTGCCGACACAAAGGTAATCGGGGTATCGGAGGTAATCGGAGATTTCCAGAAGGCTTAGAACAATCGTGCGGGTGCCCCATCCTTGCGGGCCGACTTTGGCCGCAAGGGTGGGGATTTCTAGCCCCCACCCACACCATTTAGTTGATTGTTGATCGCTTACGAGCGCAGGACCTCCGACCCGGCGTCCAGGCCTGACTTGATGCAATCCGGTACGCCAATCCCGCGATAGGCGTTGCCGGCCAGCGCCAGCCCGGGCAGCGCGGCGCGCAGGCGCTCGATCTCGGCGACGCGCTCCAGATGTCCGACTTCGTACTGCGCCATCGAGCGCTCCCAGCGATAGATGCGGCTGAAGCGCGGTTCCGCCGTAAGGCCGAGGATCTGGCGTAGTTCCACGCAGACGATCCGCAGAGTCTCCTCATCAGGAATCTGCAGCACTGCCGGATCGTGCGACCCGCCCAGGAAGACGCGCAGCAGCAGCCGGTCTTCGGGCGCGCGGTGGGGAAACTTGTTGTGCACGAAGGTGCAGGCGAGCAGACGCTTGCCTTCGCTGCGCGGGACGAGGAAACCGAAGCCGTCCTCGCGCTTCGCGCCGCGGCCGTCGAAGCCGGCGGTGGCATAACCCAGGGCAACAGTTACGGACGAACTGTAGTTTGTCTCCGCCAGCACGCTGGCGAGACGCGGCTCCACGCTGCGCAGCAGGCCGGCGGCAATGTAGCCGGGCGTGGCCACGATGACGCGGTCGAATCGCTCTGCGGTCCGGTCCTGCCGCAGAACCATCCAATGGCCCTCTTCGCGGCCGAGAGCCTGGATTCGCATGCCGGCGCGGAGCGCGGCGGGATCGAGCTGCGCGACCACCGCGTCCACCAGTTGTTGCATTCCGTCTTTCATCGAGGTGAAGATCGGCCGCGGGCCGTTGGCAGCCGGTGGACGCTTCTTCATCGCGGCCAGCATGGCGCGGCTCAGGCTGCCGTATTTGGCTTCCATGTCGAGGAAGCGCGGCAGCACGGCGCGCACGCTCAACCGCTCAGCCGAACCGCCGTAGACGCCTGCCAGCAGCGGATCGGCAAGGCGATCAACCACCTCCGGCCCAAAGTGCCGCTCTACAAACTCCGCCGCCGATTCGTCTCCATTCGACGTGTGCGGCTTGGCGAAGAATTCGCGCGCCATCCGCAGCTTGGTTCCCCAGGAGAACAGCGGGGTCATGATGGTCGGCCAAAGCTTGGTTGGGACCATGAACTGCAAGCCGTCGGGCATCTCGACCAGGCGGCCTTTGACGAGGATGTAAGTGCGGCGATGCGCGTCGTTCGAACCGACCAGTTGGTCCGCGATGCCAAGCTCGCGGCAGAGTTCGGCGGCCGATTGCTTTTCAGAGAGAAAAGAGTCGGGTCCAGCCTCGATCAAGCAGCTCTCGACGCGCTCGGTGCGCATCACGCCGCCCAGGCGATCGCTTGACTCGAACAGCGTGTAGCGAATGTCCGCGCCGTCGCGGCGCGCGCGCTCCAGGCGGAACGCGGCGCTCAGCCCGCTGATGCCTCCGCCGATGATGGCAATTTTCTGCATGAGAAGTCGCCGGTAGCCAGTCGGGATACCTTGTCGGTGACTTACTGGCGACTGGCGACCGACTACTGGCGACTCGCTATTTGCACGATCTGCTGTTTCTTTTCATCCGCCGGCTGCAGCCGCGACCGCGCCACGTCGGCCAGCGCGGCAACCAGCGTGGGCGATTCATTCAAGGATTCCGCCCGCCACAGCCGCATGCCTTCCTTCTGGGCGAAATCGCGAAAGGCGATGTCGATGTCATACAGCACCTCCACGTGATCGCACAGAAAGCCGATGGGCTGCAGAAAGACGGCGCGATGGCCTTTGGACTTCAGTCCGCGGATGGTGTTCTCCACCGTCGGTCCGAGCCACGCCCCGCCGGACATCCCTTGGCTCTGGAAGGCGAACTGCCAGTCCTCAACCGTCAATGACGGCATTTCCATCGCGACCAAAGAAGCTGTCTCCTTGGCCTGAGCTTCATAAGGATCGCCTTCCGCGATAGTGCGCTCGGGCACGCTGTGCGCGGTGAAAATGATGGGCACGCGCGCTCCGGCCTCATCGCATACGCGCTGCCATCCCGCTGCGAGCTTTTCGGCGAAGGCTTTGATCAGCAGCGGATGGTCGTGCCAGTTGTCAACGAAATCGACTTCGAAAGGCGGGGCGCCGGAATCACCGAGCAGAGCGCTGCGGTAAAGCCCGACGCTGGTTCGCGAATTCTGGGGGGCCAGACAGATAGCGACGGCACGGGTGATGCCGTCGTTCTGCATCTGCTTCGCCACATCGCCGATGAGCGGCTGCCAGTTGCGCATGCCGACATACACCGGCAGCCTCAGCTCGCGCGCCAGCAGCTCACCCTGCTTCAGCGTGATGCGCGTGAGCGGCGATGCGCCGATCAGCCCGTAGCGATGCTGGATTTCTTTCACTACCGCCTCCGGCGTGGGGCGTCCGCCGGTCACGTAGCGCAGAAATTCGGGAATCTCTTCCACGCGGTCGGGGCTGCCGTGGGCCAGTAGCAGAACGGCAGATTTTGCTTGTGCGCTCATGACATCCCACCCGAGGATCGAACAGACCCACCCTTGGCAAAACCGGCCAAGGGTGGGGCACCCGCATGCTGGCCCGCATACTCTTTCACGAAGTCCACCAGCGCGAGCACGTTTTCCACCGGCGTGCCGGGCAGGATGCCGTGCCCGAGGTTGAAGATGTGTCCCGGACGTCCGCCGGCACGGTCAAGCACGTCATAGGCGCGCTCGCGCAGCAGCTTCTGGTCGGCGAAGAGCAGCGCGGGATCGAGGTTCCCCTGCACGGCGCCGGCAAAGCCAAGGCTCTCCCACGCCTGATCGAGCGGGACACGCCAGTCCACGCCGATCACCTCCGCGCCGGTCTCTTTCATGTGCGGTAGCAGCGTGGCAGTCTCGGTGCCGAAGTAAATGACGGGAACGCCCGTCGACTGCAACCGCTGGACCAGTTTGGTGACGTGCGGCAGCACGTAGCTGCGGTAGTCCTCCACGCTCAGGCAGCCGACCCAGCTATCGAAGACCTGGATGGCGTCAGCGCCGGCGCGCGCCTGCTCGATGCTGTATTCGGCCAGCACCGACAGCAGCTTCGACATCAGCTCGTCCCACACCAGAGGTTGCCGGTACATCAGCCGCTTAGTGTTGGTGTAGGTGCGGGAACTGCCGCCCTCGATCATGTAGCTGGCCAGAGTAAACGGCGCGCCGCAGAAGCCGATCACCGGCAGCGTCTCGCCGAAATGCTTCACCACCTGGCGGATCGCCTCGGATACGTATCCCAACTGGCCGGCTTGGTCGGTGCGCAGGGCAGCGACATCCCTGGCGTCGCGCAGCGGTTCCTCGATCACCGGACCCTCGCCTTCGGCGAAGTGGAAGGGCAAGCCCATGACCTCGAGCGGCAGCAGCAGGTCGGCGAAGATGATGGCGGCGTCCACGCCCAGGCGCTCGGCGGCGGTGATGGTGACCTCAGCCGCCAGCGCCGGCTTCTTGCAGATCTCAACCAGCGAGTGGTGCTGCCGGACAGCGCGATATTCGGCCATGTAACGCCCCGCCTGGCGCATGAACCACATAGGCGTGCGGTCCACGGGCAGGCCGCGGCACGCCCTCACAAAGCGGGATTCAGGAGCAGACATTCTCTACGAATGTAGCACTTCAGCGCGGGTTGGGGCGAGGCTCGCAACAGATACAATTGGGTGCCCTACCCTTGGCGGGTTTTGCCAAGGGTGGGGATTTTTGACTGTTCCTCGAGCGGAGCTCAACGCCATGCCGAACCTTCGTTGGTTTTATCTCGCTGCAATTGTGATTTTCCTTCTTGCCGGCACGCCGCCGCTCGGTTCGCAAAAGCGTCCGGCGCCCAAGCCTGCCAAACCGTCTGCAACAGCGAAGGAGCAGGACCGGGAAGGCATCGAGGCGCTGCAAAAGCGGGACATCGCCGCCAGCATCGCTCTTGACGTCAACGCGCTGCTCGATCTCTGGACCGACGACGCGGTGCTGCTTCCACCGCGCCATGAGCCTGTGGTGGGCAAGGCCGCACTACGTCGCTTCCTCGAGGAGAAGAAAGAGCAATATGCGAATTACGATGTGCTCGCGTATGACGAACAATGGAACGAGGTGATGGTGATCGGCGAGTACGCCTACCAGTGGGGCACGGTCAGCTTTCGTATGCGGCCGCCGACGGGCAGTGAGCACGAGGGCGTCGTCCACGCCGTGCGCATTCTCAAGCGGGAAGAAGACGGGAACTGGCGCGTGGCGCGGGCGATGTGGAACGAGGGGCCCGCATCAGGGAAGTGAACATGGCGGGCGGGGGCGCCCGCCCCACATGGGCTCCTATCGTCCTCCCACCGCGCGCTTGCGCTCCACAATCGTTTCAATCGTGGCGCGCGCTTCCTTCGGGAGGTGGTAAGACTCTTCATCCGCCGGATATGCGCCGGTCTCGACGTCATGCTTGAACGCCTTCACCGCGTTCGAGATCAAAGCGGCGGCATCGCCGTAGCGGCGCACGAACTTGGCCGGCGGAGCGAAGGTCAGATTCAGGATGTCGTGCAGCACCAGCACCTGGCCGTCGCAGTCGGGGCCGGCGCCGATGCCGATGGTCGGCGCCTTGACCTCGGCGGTGATCATGGCCGCAACCTCGCGCGGGATACCTTCCAGATACATACCGCAAACGCCGGCGCGGTCGATGCGCCACCGCGTCGCGCATGAGCTGCTCAATGGCGCCGAGCGTTTTGCCCTGCACCTTGTATCCGCCCATGGTGTGCACCGATTGCGGCGTCAGGCCGATGTGGCCGAAGACGGGAATCTCGGCGTCGCGCAGGCGATGGATGAACTCCACGCGCTTCTCACCGCCCTCCAGCTTCACCGCCTCGACGCCGCCTTCTTTCACAAAGCGCGCGGCGTTGCGCAGGCCTTCTTCGTTGCTGACCTGGAACGAGCCGTACGGCATGTCGGCAACCAGCATGCCGTTCTTTACGCCCCGGCGCGCGGCGCGGACGTGGTGCAGCATCTCGTCCATGGTGACGGGCATGGTGCTGTCGTAGCCGAGCATGACCATGGCCAGCGAGTCGCCGACCAGGATCACGTCAATGCCGGCTTCGTCCACCAGGCGCGCGCTGGGATAGTCGTAGGCGGTGAGAGAGGTGATCGGCTCGCGCCGCTGCTTCTTTTCAAAAAGTGTGGTGGTGGTGACTCTGGGAGAAGAGTTGATCGAGGTGACGCTCACGGGAACCTCCAGTGCCGCTCCGCCCATCGGCGGATACAGCCTGTTACGGCTTATAGGATGCCTTGGGGCGGGGCCGGAAGCAAGGAAAAAGGAGGGGGGAGGATTGGGTAATTGGGTAATTTAGTAATTGGGTAATTGACGGGGACTACGCCACCGCAGGGTTTTCAATTACCCAATTACCAGATTACACAATTACTAAATTGTTCTCACGCGCTCGCCGACTCTGCTCCCAGCGGCAGGAAATACTGCGTGCCCTTGATAGGCTCGGTCAGTCGCCGCAGGAGCTGCTGCAAATCCTCATGGCGCTCGACGAAGTCGATGTCCGAGGTGTTGATCACCAACAGGTCGGACGCCGAGTAGTGAAAGAAGAAGTGCTCGTAGGCCTTCACCACCTCGCCGATGTAATCCTCGTGAATCGACGCTTCGCTCGCGGCTTTCTTCTTGCGCAGACGCTTCTTGAGCACCTCGGGCGTAGCCTGCAAATAAATGACCAGGTCGGGCGTGGGCACCTGCTCGCGAAAGATGTCGAAATAACGGTTGTAGACCGCCAGCTCGGAGTCGGTGAGGTTGACGCAGGCGAAGATCTTGTCCTTCTCGAAGATGTAGTCGGCGATGATGGTCTTGTTGGAGTTCGGCCCGGCTTCGAGCGCCCGCAACTGCTCGTAGCGCTCGACCAGGAAGGAGAACTGGGTCTGGAAAGCGGCGCCGCGCTCGCCGTCGTAGAAGGCGCGCAGGAAAGCGTTGTCCTCGGGTTCGATCACGCGCTGCGCGTGCAGGCGGTCGGCGATGATGTTGGCCAGCGTCGTCTTGCCCACCCGAATGGGGCCTTCGATGGCGATGTAGCGGGGCAGCTCGAAAAAGTTGGCCATGACCCAGTAGGGCGAGCATAACACGGGAAATCGGGTGATCGGGAGATCGGGTCATCGGGAGATTTGAAAACCGAATTGCCTCCGTGTCTCCGTGTCTCTGTGGTGAAATAGCCGAGCGATGCTCGGACCGCTCATCGGCGCCGCGGCTCTCGGCTACGCGGGCTATTCTGCCTACTCGCCGCGCTCGCAGCTCTACGGGCGAACGTATGTTGGCGAGGGGCGCGGGTCGCGGCAGCTTGCGCTCACCTACGACGACGGTCCCAACGATCCGCACACGCTGAGACTGCTGGAAGTGCTGGCCAGGCATGAGGTCAAAGCCACATTCTTCATGATCGGGCGGTTCGTCGCCGAGAAGCCGGAGATCGCGCGCGAGGTGGCGCGCGCTGGACACGTGATCGGCAATCACACCTTCAACCATCCCAACCTGATTTTCTGTTCAGCCGCGCGTGTACGCAGCGAACTCGAGCAGTGCCGGAAAATCCTGACGGACACCGTCGGCGAGCGCTCGAACTTATGGCGTCCGCCATTCGGGGCGCGTTTGCCGCACGTGCTCGGCGTCGGCCGGAAGCTTGGACTCGAACCGGTGATGTGGACCGTCAGCTCGAACGACTGGAAGATTCGCACGGCCGATGGCATCGAGCAGCGCGTGGCTAGGCGGATCCGCGGCGGGGATGTCATCCTTATGCATGATGGCGCCCACGTTCGCATGGGCGCCGATCGCGCGCGAACGGTCGAAGCGACCGATCGGCTCATCCGGCGATTAAAAGACCAGGGCTACGGGTTCGTCACCGTCAGGGAGATGATGAAGCCATCGGGTCATCGGGAGATCGGCTCATCGGGTCATCAGTCTTTGAAGTTAGATCACCCGATGGTCAAATCTCCTCCGTGTCTCCGTGCCTCTGTGGCTATTTTTTGATAGTCGCGAAGGCTTTCTGAGCGGCCACGACTGTCTGGCTGATGTCGTCCATTGAGTGGGCGGCGGAGAGGAAGGCGGCTTCGAACTGCGAGGGCGGCAGCCAGATGCCTTCTTCCAGCATGGCGCGGTGAAATTTTCCGAAGAGCGCCGTGTCCGACTTCGCCGCCGAATCCCAATCCGTGACCGGATCGCCGGTGAAGAACCAGGTGAACATCGACCCGACGCGGTTGGCCGTCACCGCGACTCCGGCCTGGTGCGCGGCGTCAGCGACCATGTCCACCAGCGTGGCGGCGGCGCGGTCGAGGCGTCCGTAGAGTTCGCGGTTATCGCGCAGGTGCCGCAAAGTCGCGAGGCCCGCGGCCATTGCCAGCGGATTGCCCGACAAGCGTTCCGGCCTGATAGACCGGCCCGAGCGGAGCGACCTGATCCATGAATTCGGCCGGGCCGCCGTACGCGCCCACCGGCAAGCCGCCGCCGATGATCTTGCCCAGCGTGGTCAGGTCCGGACGCGTGCCATAAAGCTCCTGCGCGCCGCCGAAGGCCACGCGGAAGCCGGTCATGACCTCGTCGAAGATCAGGAGCGCGTCTTCGCGCGAGGTCAGGTAGCGCAGGCCGTCGAGGAACTGCGGCGCGGGTGGGACGCATCCCATGTTGCCGACCACCGGCTCCACAATCACGCACGCGATTTCGCCCTTGAGCTTCTTGAACGCGTCATTCACGCGGTCGATGTTGTTGTAGGGCAGCGCCAGCGTGAACTGCACGAACTCTTCCGGCACGCCCGCCGAGCCGGGAATGCCGAAGGTCGCAACGCCCGAGCCGGCCTTCACCAGCAGCGCGTCGGTGTGGCCGTGATAGCAGCCTTCGAACTTGATGATGTATTTGCGTCCGGTCACGGCGCGCGCCAGGCGGATGGCCGACATCGTGGCCTCGGTCCCCGAGCTGACGAAGCGCAGCTTCTCCATCGCCGGGAAGGCTTCGAGAACTGCCTCGGCAAGGTCGGATTCGAGCGGCGTCGAGGCGCCGAAGCTGGCGCCGTCGCGATTGGCGCGGGCGATGGCCTCGACCACTTCGGGCGCGGCATGGCCCAGGATCAGCGGCCCCCAGGAGCCGACATAGTCGAGGTACTCATTGCCGTCGGCGTCCCACATGCGCGAGCCGCTTCCCTTGACGATGAAGGGCGGGTCGCCTCCGACCGCGCGAAAGGCGCGCACCGGCGAGTTCACGCCTCCGGGAAAGAGCTTTTCGGCGCGTTCCTGGAGCTGGCGGGAACGCTCAAGCTTGAGTGTGGCCGCGGGTTGCATGGGGACTGATTACTATAGCAGCCCGACTGGGTTACCGACGTTACTTGCGGCTCTTAGCTCTTGGCTCCTGGCTTTTGGCGGAAAGCTGTAACATTAGCCCCAAGACCACTCTCCCAGCATCTTAATTAGGTGAAGAAGAATGCCTGCCGATCATGCCATCGATCCCGCCGCGCTCGAACTAGGACGAGCCATCAACGTCCGCAACGCGATCGTGGCCACGCTGTGCGGCTGCGGTCCAGCCGCGCTGCTGGTTTATTTGCGGCCGCCCAGCCTGGCAATGTGGCTGATCGGTTTAGTCGGTGGCTTCATCTGGGCAAACTTCTTCGAATACGCGCTGCATCGCTGGATCATGCACGTGCCGGGGACGTTCGGCTTTGAAGGCCATCTGCTGCATCACTCTTCCTTCGAGACGCCCATCGAGCCGCTGCACGTCAACCTGGGCGGCAAGGCGAGCTACGTGGTGGCGATGTTCGTCGTAAACGGCGCGCCCGTGGTCGCGGCCGACTGGCTGCTGGGCGTCGGATTTGCGCCGGGCATGCTGGTGAGCTACAGCCTGTACTTCTTTCTGACGGAAGAGATCCACTGGCGCTTCCACATGGGCGGATGGCTTCCGGGCTGGCTCGACCGCGCTCGCACGCGCCACATGGCCCACCATGATCGCCCCGATCGCGACTACGCCATCTTCTGGTCGATCTTCGACCGCCTGTTCAGAACTGCGTCTTAGCGTAGAGTTGCAGCGGTCGTCGAGAACCGCTGTGCGACTTACCATCGACAAACTCATCTACGGGGGTAATGGGCTGGCGCGCCTGCCGGCGGACGAAAAGGGCCCGGGCAAAGCCGCGTTCCTGCCGTTCGTGCTGGAAGGGGAAAACGTTGAGGCGGAGATCACCGAGCAGAAGCCTGGGTTCGCGCGTGCCCGCGCTGAGAAGATCCTGGAAGCCTCCCCGCATCGGGTCGAGCCGGGCTGTCCGTATTTCGGCCAGTGCGGCGGCTGCCATTACCAGCACGCGAGTTATGAGCATCAGTTAGAGATCAAGTCAGCCATACTGCGCGAAACGCTCCGACGAGTCGGCAAAATCGAACTCGCGCAGGAGATCCACATCCATCCTTCGCCGCCGTGGAATTATCGCAACCGCACGCGACTGCGGGTGCGCACACGCCCATTTGTACTGGGATACAACCGCATGGGATCGGGCGAGCTGTTGCCTGTCGAGCAGTGCCCAATAAGTTCTCCGCTCATTAATAAGGCCATCGCCGCTCTGTGGCAGTTCGGACGGGCGGAGGCAGTCAGCGCCGACATCAGCGAAATCGAACTGTTTGCCAACGCCGACGACACGCAGCTACTGGCCGAGCTCACGGTACACGAGCCGGGTTGGCGGCCGGGCGGGATGTCCGACCTGCCGCGGTTTGTCTACGCTCTGCGCAGGGCTCTCCCCGAGATGGTGGGCGTTGCTGTATTCCACCCCGGACCCCAGGGTGCGCTGGAACGGGAAGATATCCCACCGGAACTGCAGGAAACCTTCGGAGCGGATTGTCTGATCTACTCGACCCGGACTGCGAACTACCAGGTCAGCGCCGGTTCATTCTTCCAGACGAACCGCTTCCTCGCCGATAAGCTGGTGGAATTGGTGAGCGCGGGCCGATCCGGAAATTACGCGCTGGACCTGTATGCCGGCGTCGGGCTGTTCTCGGTTGCGTTGGCCAGAAACTTCGGCGCGGTAGGCGCCGTTGAGTCATCGCCGTTTTCCTTCCGTGATCTGAAGAGAAACTGTCCCGACAATGTGAACTGCTGGCACGAGTCCGTGGAAGTCTTCCTGTCGGGACTGGAACGAGCCTTCGAGATGGTCGTGGTGGACCCGCCGCGTGCCGGCCTGGGCGAGAAGGTGGCTGGGCTGCTGGGGGCCAGCGGCATCCCACGGATTACCTATGTGTCGTGTGATCCCGCGACCCTCGCCCGCGACCTGACCGTGCTGATGGAATCCGGCTATCGCATCGAAGAGGCGCACCTGGTCGATCTCTTCCCGCAAACCTTCCACATCGAAAGCGTGTTCCAACTCGTACGTTAGACTCCGGGCCGAACGGCCCCTTGTTCGGCGGCCACGCCTGCATATCATCGCGGCTCATGCGGCGTTCGCTTGCAGCCACGCGCCAGCCGGTTTTCTGGGCAGCCCTGGCGTTTGCGGCAGGCATTGCGTTAGGCGCATGCGCTTGGCGGCCGTCGCTGTGGTGGACGGCGGCAGCGACGGTATTCCTGGGCGCGGCGGCATACTTCCTGAGGCGGCGCTTCGCGCTGGCGGTGCCGCTCGCGCTGGGCGCCTTCGTGTGCGTGGGGGCGCTCTGCTTCCAATTGCATGCCGCTTCCGGGGTTCCCAATGAGCTGGCGGCATTTTGCGAGCGCGGCCCGATCACGGTCAGCGGCTTCTTGCTCCGTGACGGCACTCGTCCGCGAAGGGCCCTTCGGAAGCCCGCAACAGCGGCTCGACGTGATGGCTGAGTCGCTAACCGATGAAGCAGGCCGCGTGGCACACCCGACCGGCGGTATCCGGCTGACCATCTATTCCAGAGCGGAAGACGAAACAGCAGATGGCGGAGGAGAGCCAACACTCTTCCATTACGGCCAGCGCGTACGCTTTCGAGCGGCGCTGCATCTGCCGCGCAACTATGGAAATCCCGGAGCGATGGACACGCGCGGCTACCTGCGCCGCCAGGGCATCGACGCGCTGGGCTCGGCTCGGGCGGCGGAGATCGAACTGCTGCCTGGCCGCGGCGGGTCGCGTACTGGCGCCGCGCTCGCAGCCGCACGACGCAGTGTGCTGGCGCGGATCAAGCTTCTGTGGGGACCGCGTGACGGTCCTCTCATCGCGGCCATGCTGATCGGGGAGCACTCGCTCATCGACCGCGCTACCCGGCAGAATTTTCAGAGCACCGGCACCTTTCACATCCTGGTGGTCTCCGGGATGAACGTCGGGCTGATGGCATTTCCTGTGTTCTGGCTGCTGCGCCGCCTGCGCGTGGGCGAAGGCCTCACCACGCTCATGACCGTCCTCGTCACCGGCGCGTTTGTCCTGCTCACCGACATGGGATCGCCAATCCTGCGGGCGGCGATCATGCTTTGGATCTACCTGGCGGCGCGTCTGTTTTACCGCAACTCGCGAGCGCCGCTGAATGCGGCCGGAGTCGCCGCGCTCGGGCTGCTGTTGGCCGACCCGCGGGCGTTGTTCGACGCCAGCTTCCAGATGACCTTTACCGCCGTGCTGGCCATTGGGGGCATCGGAGTGCCCCTGCTGGAGCGGACGCTGGAACCTTACCGGCGCTCTCTTTGTTTCTTGGAATCCACAGACTACGACCTGCATCTCGAGCCACGCATGGCGCAGTGGCGTCTCGATCTGCGGTTGATTGCGGGACGGCTGGCGCAATTTGTTCCCGGAGGCAAAAGTTACCAGATCGCACTCTGGTCGGTCGGCAGAGCTGCGGGGGCGGTGGTGGCCACCGGCGAAGTGTTGCTGATCTCAGCGCTCATGCAGGTGGCGATGGTTGCGCCCATGGCGGTGTACATGCACCGGGCTGGGCTGCTGGGCGTTCCGTCTAACGCCATAGTCGTTCCGCTCACCGCCGTTCTGACTCCGATGGCCATGCTGGCGGTACTGGTCAGCTACGCATCCATGGTGTTGGCGTGGCTGCCGGCGTGGCTGGCCTCGTTGCTCCTCCATGGGATCACCGGCAGTGTGCGGCTGTTGGGTGGCATGCGGGCTTCCGACTTGCGGGTTGCGACTCCTGGCGCAGCCGCCCTTGTGGTATTCGGCGCGGCGTTTGCGCTGGCCATGATCGCGGCGCGCCGGCGGCGGGCGTTGGCAGCTTTCGGGCTGGCGGCGATGCTCGCCGCAGCGGCCTGGATCGCGCTCGTACCATCCACCCCGCGCTGGCGCGCCGGCACGCTGGAAGTCACCGCGCTGGACGTAGGGCAAGGAGACTCCCTGCTGGTGGTCTCGCCCCGGGGGGGATGCTGCTGGTCGATGCCGGCGGACTCACTGGCCAGCCGCGCTCGAGCTTCGATCTCGGCGAGGACGTGGTCTCGCCGTACCTGTGGTCGCGCGGCATCGCGCGCCTGGACGCTGTGGCCGTCACGCATGCCCACGCCGACCATATGGGTGGCATGCCTGCCATTCTGGCCAATTTTCATCCCCGCGAGCTGTGGATCAGCGTGCGGCCGCAAAGCCGGGAGCTGGACGCATTACTCGCCGAAGCGCAGGTTCGAAAGATCGCAGTCAAAGAGCTGCGTGAGGGAGCGGGCTTCGATTTCGGCGGCGCCGGTGTCGAGGTATTGGCCCCGCCGCGCGACTGGGTTTCAAGGCGGCCGCAGAACAATGACACGCTGGTGCTCAGGCTAAGCTATGGTGAGACTGCGGCGCTGCTGGAAGGCGACGCGGAGAAGCGCATCGAGCGGCGGCTGGCATCGAACGGCAGCGCCCACGCCGACTTGCTGAAGGTCGGACATCACGGCAGCGCTACTTCGTCCACGGCGGAATTCCTGTCGGCGGTGAATCCGCGCTACGCGGTAATCACGGTGGGAGCGCACAATCCCTTCGGTTACCCACGGTCGGACGTGCTGCAGCGTCTGGAGCGATCCCACGTGTCGACGTTCCGCACCGACGTGCACGGCGCGGTCAGCTTCTATCTGGATGGGCGGGGCGTGGAAGCTAGGCTGCCGGGCCGCTAGTGTCGTCGCTCTCGTCCTCGTCGCTTGCCTGCTCGGCGGAGGTACGATACTCCTCGATCAGTTGCCGCGCCTTTTCCGCATTCTCCGGCGCGACTCGGATCACCATGCCACCGACGCCGGGCAACACTTCCTGCGGCGCATCCAGCGAGACCAGCGCGGATTCGATGCCGGCAGATTCGAGCAGACCTTGCACCACCATCGCCTCGGAATCGTCCTTGCTGCCGAAGACGTCCACCAGCGGTTCAACAGCGGATTGCGGGCTGCGAGAGGAAGGCTCCGGCTTGGGGCTCATGCGACCTCCACGAATCGTGCCATTTCCATCGTTACCATTGTAACCGGCCAGCGTGCCGGCGGTGCGCAGGAACTCGCGCCGCTCTGGTGTATGATGCGCGCAGGTTTGTGGGGGATGAATCCATTCGTGGGAATGCCCCCGTGTGCGCAACATCGGGACCGCCGCGGACATCTAAAGTGTTATCCGCCGCGTGCGGATTTTCTTATCTGAGGGCCCCATGGATACTCCGCAGAGAGGCGAGGCAGCGCAGACTCAGGCCGAGAAGGACGACGAGAACCGAAAAATCCGCCGCCTGCAGATCATGATGAACATGGTGATGTCGGTGATCAGCCAGGATTCCAGCCTGACCTTCGAGCAGGCTTCCGAGCTGGTGGTCAACACCAAACGCGCCGCCCTGGCCATGTTTCCCGACAAGGAATTCACCTACGACATCATCTACAAGCCGCGCCTGCAGCGGCTCCTGCGCGAGCGCTTCCGCCTGCAGTAACTAAAAGCTTAAACCGCCGAGACGCCAAGTTCGCCGAGGCGTCTGTTTCTTGAAGACAAGGAAGTTTCTCGGCGCCCCCGCGAATCGGCGGTGAAACACGCCCCAATGCCAAAGGGCTCACTTCTTTTCCACCCGCGCCAGCCGCAAGGTAAGCGTTCCCCAGAACAGACGCGCCCGCATCTGCACCGGCGTATGGTTCACGTCGTCGGAATACCAGATCCAGATCCGGCCTTTGGTCCGCACCACGCCGCTGGTGGCCTCGGGCTGCACGCGCAGGGTGTGGAAGGCGCCGGCCGGCGTCTTGAGGTCTTCTTTCGCCTCCACGCGCGCCCGCACGTCGTTCGTCTTACCGCCGTCGTTCAGAGGGAAGGTGTACGTCTGGCCGACCTGCAGCAACCGCGAACCCAAGTAGAAGATCCCTGACACTACATCCGTCACGCATCCCGGGATGTCGTTCTCGTCCTGCTTGCTCTGGCCGCTCTTCAGGTTTTTTTCCTGCAGCACGCTTTTGCGTCGGGCATAGTCGAAGCGGATGGAAGTATTCAGCCGGCGGAAGCCTTCTTCCGTGTGTTTGGTGATTCGGGCAGAGCAGAAGGTGCGGGGATCGAACAGGGCCTCGAAGCGATCGTGCACGGGATAGAGCACGGAGAAAACCCCGGTGGAATCGGCGGTCGCGGTCAGCCGCTCCTCGTTGCCGGCACTCTCCATGCGGAAGGTGGCAGTGCCCGCGGTCAGCAGGCGCCACTCTACGTCGTAGACGAACGTTTGTCCGTTGGGATAAGCGTACGGCGGCAAAGGCGGGGAGATGCGTGACTCGGCTTCGATCACCGCGCCCCGGTCCGGTCCGGGGGCTTGCGGCGCGGCTGTTTGCCCGAGCAGAACGGCGGAGACCAGCCCGAACAGGACCGCTGAGGCCGCTATTACCTGCGGGAGGGCGCGAATCGTAGGCAAAGGTCGTTCCACCAGGGTTAGACGATCAACTCGACCACCACAGCAGTTTCGAAATCAGGACCGCCAGGACTGCGGCCGCCCCCAGGGCCGCATTGTACTCGCGATGCTTCCAGTACAGGTCGAAAGAAAATTCGCCGCGAGGGCCGTCCGCCGCTCGGAGCTTCGGGAGCAGGCGGGGAACGCGGCGAGCATATTCGTCGAAGCCGGGAAATTGTGAACGCAGGAACTGTTCTTCGAGCCGAATCACGGGCAGGTAGATGGCGAAGAAAATCACGGCCAGCGCCAGCGCGATCCACAGGCTGCGCGCCGCCAGTCGCGAATCCGGCGGCGATGATTAGCGATCCGAGATACAGCGGATTGCGCGTGTAGGCATAGGGGCCGGTAGTGGTGAGCTCACTCGCCTTCCGCACATGTCCCGAGGCATACGCGCGGAGCGCGACGCCAATCGCCACCACCGACGCGCCGGCGGCCAGGCACGCCCATGACGGCCGCGCCAGCCACAGATAAAACGCTGCGAACACGAATCCCACGGGCACGCGGATGCGGCGCGCGATCCGGCTCCAGCTAGCCACGTGCCACTCCCAGCAGCCGCCGCGCTGCGTCCAGCACTTCGGCAGCAGGGATGGAGCGTAGAGCGTCATCCGGCCGGCCGTGGTGTGCGTAAGAAGTCACGCTGGCAGCGTGACGCAGCACGATGCTGCGCGTGCCACAAGGGCCGTTGCGCGCGGGATCCGTGGGACCGAAGATGGCGACCACGGGAATGCCGAGCGCCGCCGCCAGATGCATGGGACCGCTGTCACCGCCAATGAAGAGGCTGGCGCGCCGCGTGAGAGCGATCAGTTCGCCCAGCGAGCAACGGAGCGGCTGGGCAGAGCCTCCGCTCGCGTGCTTCACCGCGCGGGCCAACTCTTCTTCGCCGGGACCGAAGTTGACGAGCGACGGCAAGCCTTCGCGCGCCAGCGCAGCAGCGACTTGGCCATAGCTCGATGGCGGCCACAGTTTCGCGCCCCAGCCGCCGCCGGGACTGAGCACCGCGAACTGCCGCAGCCCACGCTGCCGGAGTTCGCCGTCACACCAGGATTCGTTGCGCGCGCTCCAGGGCAGTGGAGAGCCCGCCGGCTGTAGATTCTGGCTTGCCACAGCCGACCCCACCTCGAGATTCTGATCCACTACATGCGCGGAAGTCGTCTGCACGCGGCGCGTATAGAAGAGAGCCGCCGGACGCTCACGCGGATGATCGAAGCCGAAACGCTGTGGTGCGCCGCTCCACACGGTGAGTCCCGCCGACTTCCAGGCGCCCTGGAAGTCCACCGCCACGTCGTAGCGAGCGGCGCGCAGGGCGCTCATCGCAATCCAAGCTTCATTCCACATCACGCTCGAGAGCAATCCCTTGCGCCACGCGACCGTATTGATGAAGTGCAATCGGTCAACCAGCGGCTTTTCCGGCGAGCCGGAAGCGGCATTCTCGGCGCCCGCAGCGCACAACAGCTCCGACCAGCGCTGCTCAATCGCCCAGCCGATCGTTGCGGACGGCAAAGCACGCCGCAAGGCCGCCACCGCGGGCAAGGCATGCAGGACGTCGCCCATCGAGCCCAGGCGCAGGATCAGCAGCTTTTCCATTTGCGCAGCAGGTCGGAAGTGGAATGGTCCTTGGGATCGCCGACGATGGCCACGCGTCCGCCGTACCCTGCGACCACGTCGCGCTCGGGCACGGTTTCGGCCGTGTAGTCGGTCCCCTTGGCATGAATGTCAGGCTGCAACTCGCGGAGCAAAGCGCGCACGTCCAACTCGGAGAAGATCACCACCGCGTCCACATCTGCGAGCGCGGCCACGATCTCGGCGCGCTCGGCGGCCGGCATGCGCGGGCGTCCTTCGCCCTTGAGCGCGCGCACCGAGGCGTCGTCGTTGACGGCCACCACCACGCGCCCGCCCAACGCCTTGGCCCCGCGCAAGTAACGAACGTGACCGACATGCAGCACGTCGAAGCAGCCGTTGGTCAGGATGATGCGCTCTCCCGCGCGCCGCCAAGCCGCCGCTTGCTGACGCACAGCATCGCGGTCGAGCACTTTGTCAGCAGACATTCGTGTCCAGTTTTACCACGGAGGCACGGAGACATGGAGGGATTCCACCAGAAACATTGTCATCCTGAGCGCAGCGAAGGACCTGCTTTTCCTCGCGTACTAGCCGCCGCCCTCGTGGATTGCTTTCGCCAGCTCGTCGCGGCTCACCGTGGCCGTTCCGCGTTTCATCACCACGATGCCGCCGGCGTAGTTGGCGATCCGCGCCGCCTCTTCGGTCGAAGCGCCGGCAGCCAGCGACGCGGTGAAGGCCGCAATCACGGTGTCGCCTGCGCCGGTGACGTCCACTACCTGGTCGCTGCCGTAGATGGGAATCTCGACCGGCTTGCGGCCGCGCTCGAAGGCCATCATCCCGTGGCGCCCGCGGGTGATCAGCAACGAGCCCAGCTTCATGCGCTGCAATAGCGTCTTGCCGGCCGAGCGCAAGCGTTCGCCGTCATTGCCAATTTGGGTGTTGAGGAGTTCTTCCACTTCGGGCTGATTCGGAGTGGCGGCGGTAACGCCCGAGTACGCCAGCAGCCGATGGCGGGAATCCAAGGTGATGGGAATTCCGTCGAGCGCGCGCTTGACCCGCACGGCGGTGAGCATTTCCGGCGTGGCCGCGCCGTAGCCGTAATCGGAGATCAGCAGCGCGTCCGAGGCTTCGGCATACTCGCGGGCCAGCGCCGCCAGCCGACGCCGCACCTCGGCGTCGGGTAACTCCGCCGACTCGCGGTCCACGCGCACCACTTGCTGGCGCTGGGTGTGCGTGTGTCCGGCCTGGATGCGGGTCTTCGTGACCGTCGTATGCCCCTTCAGCTTGAGGATGCCGCTGAGCGCGATCTTCTTCCTGCGGAAGCAATCGAGCAGCGCGCGGCCGGGCTCGTCGTCGCCAACCACCCCCACCGGCAGCACGGTGACGCCCAGGTCAGCCAGGTTGTACACCGCATTGGCGCCGCCTCCGGGCACGATCATGCGCTCGCGGTGCTTGAGGATCAGCACCGGGGCCTCCCGCGATACGCGCGAGATTTCGCCGAAGATGAACTCGTCGGCTACCAGATCGGCGAGCACGGTCACGGTGATCTTGGGGAAGGATTCCACGATGCGGAGCAGGCGCTCAGCGTGCTTGGTGAGCTTGTGCATGAGGGACGAATGATTCTCTCATGCGCGGCGGGAGCGCGGTAGCCGGATGGTTGGGCAGGGCGAGGGCGGGACGCCCTCACGACAGCCGGCGAGACGCCGGCGCTACACTGGTGCTCCGCGTCGCCGACCGATGGTTCCGAACATTGTGTCGATTGCGCGCTGCGCGTCCGCCAGCTCCATCCTCACCGGCACGACCGCCAGGGGCTTCAGAGACGAGAAGTAGCCGCCCAGGTTGACCGCATCCTTTTCCGTGGTGACGAAGCCGTCGGCTTCGGACTTGGCGGCTGCGGCCATCAGTTCGCGCACATCTGTTTCGGTGTACTGATAGTGATCGCGGAAGCTGGCTTCGGCGGCCAAATCGACGCCCGCATTTCGCAGTTGCACGAAGAAGTTGTGGGGGCGAGCGATCGCGCAGAAGGCCAGAGGGTGGGCCGGGAGATCACCGGGCACGATGGTGCGGTGCACGCGCCAGACCAGCTTGCCATCGAGCGGGAACATGTCTTCTGGAGCGCCGCCGGTGAGCACCACGGCGTCGGCGCGGGCGAGCGCCGAAAGCGGTTCGCGCAGGCGGCCGGCGGGCAGCAGGCGGTCGTGCGCGTCCTCGGGCGTCACCAGCACGATGTCGAAGTCTCGCGCGAGAGCACGGTGCTGGAAGCCGTCGTCGAGCAGGTGCAGGCGTGAGGAAAATCGCTCTTCCGCGAGACGCCCGGCGGCGAAGCGCTCCTCGCCAACGATCACCGGAACTTGCAGCTTGCGGGCGATCAGCAATGGCTCGTCGCCGAAGTCGCGGGAAATTCCCCCGGGATCGACGACCGCAACTCCTCGCGTCCGGCGACCGTAGCCGCGCGAGAGCACGTCAAAGGCGATGCCACGCTGCTTCAGCAGATCGCCCAGTAAAAGCACGAACGGCGTCTTTCCCGACCCACCGACGGACAAGTTGCCGACGCTGATCACCGGCCGTTCGAGGCGACGGGACGGCAGCACGCCGCGGCGGTACAGAGCATTGCGCGCGCTCACCGCCGCGCCAAACAGGATCGACGACGATGCTCATGTCGTGACCGTGCTCCGGCGGGCTCATCGCGCCTCGGCGCGAGGCGGCCGTCGCCAGCAGTTTAGTTCGAGTTCATCGAGGGTGCGGCCGGTCGCGCCGCGCTGCTCGCGCACCACGTCCGCTGCGCGCTGCCCAAGCTCCTGGCGAGCGCCGGGATCGTCGAGCAGCCGCAGTAGTTCGCCGCCAAAGCGCTCGGCGCTCACAACTCTTACCGCGCCCTTCTGCTCGAAGATGCGGACGATATCGCGGAAGTTTTCTGTATGCGGCCCGACCAGCGTGGCCACTCCGAACTGCGCCGGCTCGAGGATGTTGTGGCCTCCGCGCGGAACCAGGCTGCCCCCCACGAAGGCGATCGATGCCAGCGAATAGAGCGCGGCCAGTTCGCCGATGCTGTCGAGCAGGAGCACAGATCCACAGAGCGATTCGTTTCCGGCAAGTTGGGATCGCCGCCAGAACTTCAGGCCAGATGCGGCTATCAGCCCGGCGACAGCCTCGAAGCGCTGCGGGTGCCGTGGCGCCAGGATTAGCGCCGCCCGCGGATGTCTTTCAAGCACCGCCGAGAATGCCCGCAGCACGATGATCTCTTCGTCCTCCGCCGTGCTGCCGCACACGATGACGGCTTCTGCCGGCCGCAGAAGGCGGCGCAGCATCTCGATCGCCGGCAGCGTTCCCGGAGGAGCAACGTCAAACTTCAGATTTCCTCCCACGCCAACGCGATCCGCCGGCGCCCCGATCGACGTGAGACGGCGCGCATCTTCCTGGCTCTGCGCCAGGAGCAGGTCGATATGGCACAGCACGCGTCGCCACAAGGCGCGCAGCCGCAGATAGCGTGGCAGGGAACGATCTGAGATGCGAGCGTTTACAACCGCAACGCGGGCTCCGCTGCCCTGTGCCAGCCGCAGGAAATTCGGCCAGAACTCGCTTTCCGCCAGCACAATCAGGGCCGGCCGCAGGGCCCGCAAGTAAGGCAGGATGGCGAATCCGAAATCCAGCGGATAATAAAAGACGTTGTCCTGCCCGAAGCGTTCGCGCGCCAGCTTCTGTCCGGTTGCGGTGGTGGTGGAGATCAGCACGCGGCGGTCCGGGAACCGCTCGCGCAATCCGCTGGCCAATCCGCTGACCGCCAACACTTCTCCAACCGAAACCGCGTGTATCCATATGCAGCCTGCGGCGGGGCCCAGCCGCGCCGGTACCCTCCCCAGGCGTTCACCCAGCCCGGCGCGATATTTTCCCTGGGTGAGCATGCGCGCCAGCCACCAGGGCGCGGCGGCAATTACCGCGAGCCCCAGCAGCAAGTTATATAGGAGATACATGCGAGGTGATTGTAAATTGAGCCACTCCAGGATTGATTCATTGAGCCATTGATTCATTGCGTCATTGGCTTGGACGGAGGCGCCCAACCGGGCGATAATCGAGAACATGTGGCGACGCATCACGACAATCATCCTCGTGGTCGTAATTGCATTTTGTTGTCAGCGCGTGGCGGCTAAAGAGGGCTTCGTCATGCCCAAGGCCGCCGACGCGAAGACCTATCCTGCGCACGACACCAACGGGAAGGAAAAGGTCACGGTAGCGGCTGATCCTTATGACCGCGCCGAGAAGACCCAGCCCGTCTTCCGCATCAAGTACAAGGAAGAAGACCTGCTGCCGGTGCTCCTGATCATTACCAATGACGCCGGTCAGCCGGTCGCTTTGACCGACATGCAAGTGGAGCTGGTCACAGCCAGGCGGGTGAAGCTGCACCCCGCCACCGAGGACGACATCTATCGCCGCATCGCGCACCAGCCCATGAAGGGTGACCAGCCGTCCGCCAGTCCGTTGCCCTTTCCGCGAAAAAAGGTTCACGCCAGCGTGAAAAAGGAAGAGGCACAAGAAGTCCAGGATTCCCGCTTCGCCGCCAAGGCCGTGGAGGCGCATGCCACCCAGGCCGGTTTTCTGTTCTTTGATGTGGAGGGCATCGACGACCCGCTGGCGGGGGCTCACCTTTACATCAGCGGTCTGCGTAACGGCCAGGGCCAGGAGCTGATCTTCTTCGACATTTCGCTCGAGAGATACCGGGAGCCGGCGAAGTAAGGCTGCAACAGAAATGGGTATCCAAAGGACCAACTCCCGACATGGCCTTCCGGTTTTGCTGGTGCTTGAAAGCGCACCTCCGGCGTAATCCCGCTGTGCTAACGTACGGGTTGTGAGAGCAATTCTAAGTCCTTTCCTTGTGTTACTTCTGTCCTTCGCAATCATCAGCCAGGCCGGATGCGGCGCCGGAAGTAGCACCAGCTCGCGCCAGGTCGGGGGCTCTGAAACCGCCCTGCAGGTGAGCCTGAGCGATGCGCCCGCCGACCAGGTGCTTTCCTTCCAACTCACGATCAACAGCATCGTCCTGACCAGCAGCACGGGCGCGACGGCCGGAGTTCTGCCCGCCGCCACCACGGTGGAAGTCTCCCACCTGCAAGCAACAGCGCAGCCGCTTTCGCAGGTCACAGTTCCCCCGGGCACTTACACGGGAGCGACCGTGAGCATGTCGGGCGTCACGGCAACATACGTAAATCTGTCGAGGCAGACCGCGACCACCACTTTCACCGGCACATTCAACGTTTCAGTTACCTTCAGCCCAAACCTGGTGGTGGGAACCACCCCCGTGGCACTGAACCTGGACCTTAATCTGGCGCAATCGATCGTGTCGCTTACCAGCAGCGGCTTTACGCCGACGATGACGGCCAGCGCCAGCACCGTTCCCGCCGCTAGCCAACAAGAAGAAGGCAACGGCGGTGTGCACGGCCCGACGGGCGTGATTACCAGCCTGGGCAGTAATTCGTTTGTGCTGGCGGTGAACCAGGTGGCAACGGCGCTTACCATCGTGGTCGATAGCAATACTCAATTCGCGGGCGTGAGCAGTTTCGCCGGCCTGGCGGTGGGCAACATCGTGGAAGTGAATGCGGCGTTTGAGAGCAACAACACGCTGCTGGCCAGCAAAGTGGAAGCCGAGGTCGGGATCCAACTGGAGGCGGAAGGCGTGGTGGTGAGCCGTACCGCGGGATCCGGCTCCACGCCCAATAGCTTCATCGTTGCCGTACAGAATTCCGCTGGCTCAGGAGCGCCCGTGCCGGGAACGCTGCTTACCGTCAATGCGGATAGCACGACTACATTTATCCTGCCCAGTGACGAAGCCAGCCTCAGCGGGCTGCCGTTCACGCCGGCGTTTTCGTCTTTCGCAAATCTGGCTGTAGGGCAAAGGGTGGAAGTCCGTACCACCAGCACCTTCGGCGCCGTCGTCGCTCAGATAAAGCTTAACCTTCAGACCCTGAGTGGAACACCCAACTCGCAGACCGGGAATCAGTACACCCTGACCTTGCCCGCCACGGGGGACTCCGCGCTCCAACTGCTGACCGGTGTCACCAGCATCGATTTCATCTTGCAGTCGAGCACCGAGTTGAAAGGGCTGAGCACCATCGTTCTGGGAACTCCGCTGCACGTGCGCGGGCTGCTGCTCTTCGATTCTGTTTCCGGTCGTTACAAGCTGGTGGCATCGCGGATTACGCCATAACCTCCTGAAGGTCGGGCCCCGTTCTGCAATCCTTGATGGAGAGACACGCCTGATGTCTCTCAGCGCCGGTATTGATATCCTGCTTTCTTCATGTCCATCGATGCGAGAGCTTTTGGCAGCCTGTCGGCGCTGGCCGAGCTGGTCCCTGAGATCGTCTACGTGATGTGCGGGGCGCGCGGGGAAGCGCGCAATCGCCTGACTGCAGCTTTGCCCAGGGCCCGCTTCTTGGGTTTCGAGCCGGATCCGGAGGCGTATGCGCGCCTCTCCCGCAACCCTCCTCCAGGACACACCTACTACCAGGCGGCAGTAGGAGTGCGCGAGGAAACTCGCACCCTGTATGTGACGCGGGAGCCCGCCTGTTCCTCTCTGCTCAAACCCAACGCGGGCTTCTTCGGACAGTTCACCGATTGTGCCCGGCAGGTCGAAGTAATCGAGCAGCGCACGGTGGAGACGGTCTCGCTGAATAACTTTCTGCCCGGCGCGGGCGTGAGCAGCGCTGATTTTCTCGAGCTTGACACCCAGGGAAGTGAGCTCGAGATTCTCACCGGCGCCGACCGCTTCCTCGCGAGCAGCGTGGCTGGACTGCAAATTGAAGTCGAGTTCTCGGCCATCTACGAAGGCCAGCCGTTGTTCGGCGCAGTCGACGAATACCTGCGCGGCTTCGGCTTCGTGCTCTTCGACCTGTCGCGCAATCGCTATCGCCGCGCCGCGATGGCGCATGACCTGCTCACCCGCGGACAGCTCCTGTGGGGAGACGCCTCTATTCTTGCGGGACTACCGCCATTTGCCGGCAGTACCGGCAAAGAGCGCGTGTTGAAACTCTGCGTCCTCGCCGGCCTGCTGGGCTTCCACGACTACGCCCTTGAGGCGTGGGATTTCGTGCTCCAGCAAGGCGCGGGAGCAATCTCGGACATTGAGTGTGCGGCGTTGACCAATCTCCGCAGGCAGTACATTGACGAACTGCACGGTCACTCGACCTGGCTGCGGATCGCCGCGAAGCTCGGGAGGCTTGGGCGCCGACTGTCACGGCCGGGCGCGCACCACGGTGTTCTCATGGGTTGACTAGAATCACGTAGGCCCAGCCGCCCCCGGCTGGGCGGGCGAGCGAAGCTCGCCTGTCTTCTATAATCAGCTTTTATGGCAACCACGTCGGAATCTGCGGTCGGCGCGCGCGCCAAATACGAACCTGTAATCGGGCTCGAGGTCCACGTCCAAATGCTGACCCGGACGAAGATCTTCTGCTCGTGCTCCGCCGCCTTCGGAGCGCAGCCCAACACGAACGTCTGCCCGGTCTGCCTTGGCCTTCCCGGTTCGCTGCCGGTGCTGAACCGCGAGGCGGTGGAGTTCGCGGTGCGCGCCGCCATGGCGCTGAACTGCGAGATTCGCGAGACCTCTATCTTCGCGCGCAAGAACTACTTTTATCCCGACCTGCCCAAGGGCTACCAGATCTCGCAGTACGACAAGCCGCTGGCCGAGCACGGCTGGATCGACATCCAGACGAACGGCGCTGCCAAGCGTATCGGCATCACCCGCGTGCACCTCGAGGAAGACGCGGGCAAGAGCCTGCACGACGGCTTTGCCGATTCCGCCGACAAGACTTATCTCGACCTGAACCGCTGCGGCGTGCCGCTGATTGAGATTGTGAGCGAGCCCGAGATCGCGTCGCCGGATGAAGCCCACGAATACCTGACTCGCCTGAAAGAGATCATTCTGTTTACCGGCGTGAGCGACTGCAACATGGAAGAAGGCTCGTTGCGCTGCGATGCCAACGTGAGCGTGCGTCCGCGCGGGCAGAAGGAGTTCGGCACCAAGACCGAGGTCAAGAACGTCAACTCGTTTCGTTTCATCCGGCAGGCGCTGGAGTACGAGATCGAGCGGCAGATCGGCGTGCTCGAATCGGGCGGCAAGATCGTGCAGGAGACGCGCCTCTACAACGCCGCCGAAGGCAAGACCTACGGCATGCGCAGCAAGGAGCACGCGCACGACTATCGCTACTTCCCCGAACCCGATCTGCTGCCGCTGGTGGTCGACGCAGAGTGGCAGGCGAAGATTCGGCGCGAGCTGCCCGAGCTTCCCGAAGCCATGCGCAAGCGCTTCGTCGAGCAGTATGGAATCACCGAGTACGATGCGCACGTCCTGACCGCAACACGTTCGCTCGCCGCGCAGTTCGAAGCGGCGGCCAAAGCGGCCAAGAATCCCAAGCGCGTGGCCAATCTGGTGCAGAGCGAGCTTGCAGGACGGCTTAAGGCTAAGGGCTTGGAGCTTGAGCAGTCGCCGATTTCCATGAAGGGCGTGGCCATGTCGGCGGACCTGGTGGAAGCGGGCGCGATCACCGGGAAACAGCTCAAAGAGCTCTACGATCTTAGCTTCGAGCGCAACCAGGATTTTCCCGAGGTGTACGAGAAAGAGAAGCCGCAGCAGAGCGATGCGGGCGCCATCGAGAAGGCCATCGGCGAGGCGCTGGCGGAGAATCCGAAACAGGTCGAGCAGTATCGCGCCGGCAAGACCACGCTGAAAGCCTTCTTCGTCGGACAGGTGATGAAGAAGACCAAGGGTCAGGCCAATCCGGCGCTGGTGAATGAGCTGCTGGAAAAGAAACTGGCGGGGTAAAAACGCCACAGATTTTCACGGATTGAACACGGATCGCAACATGATCCGTGAAGATCCGTGTGAATCCGTGGCTGGTTTTTTTAATTGTGCTTCAAAAGTACGCCCGTCTTCTTCCCGCTTAGATCGTTGTAGATAATTTCAGTGAACTGGTCTGGCTTGAGCATTCCTTTACCCCAGTCAGCGTAACTCGCGAGCACATTTTCCTTCTTCATCTGATCGAGGCTTTTGCCCTGCTTCATGGCAGCGGCAACGGCTGCCGATGTACCGCGCAGCATGGCCGCAAACTTCTTCAGGTCATCGAGCGTCGAGAGCGGCCCGTGGCCGGGGATGACCTTCACGTCCGGCGGGAGCATGGGGATGATCTGCGCCACGTCCTCGATCAGGCCCTTCACGCTGCCGCCGCTATCGAGGTCCACGAAGGGGAACATGCCGGAGAAGAAATCGTCGCCCATGTGCACCACGTTGGACTTGGGGAAGAAGACGACGATGTCACCATCGGTGTGGCCGTTGGGGAAGTGGATGGCTCGGATGTCTTCGCCGTTGATGTGGACGGTGACCTTGTCGTCGAAGGTGATGACCGGCAGCGCCGCCTTGGGTGCAGGCGGGATTTCCATTTTAAAAGCACTGATAGTGCCGCCGCTGGCGAGGCGCTTGCGGACGTTCTCGTGCGCGATGATGGGCGCGGTGTCCCCGAAATAGGGATTGCCGCCGGTGTGGTCGAAATGCCAATGGGTATTCAGGACGAACTTCACCGGCTTGTCGCTGATGCCTTTGAGCGCGGCCTTGATTTTATCGGCCAGCGGCGCAAACTGGTCATCGACGATCAGGATGCCGTCTTCGCCGACGGAAACCCCGATGTTGCCGCCGTACCCCTGCAGCATGTAAACCGTTCCCGCCACCTTGGTGACTTGGATCTCAACCTTGGAAAAGTCGGGCTGTTGAGCAGCAGCGGCGGCCGCCAGCAGACACGCCACAATTAACCATACGATTCTGCGCATACCAATCCCTCTTCGCCGAAACTGGCGCGCCATTGTATCGGATTGGTCCCGGAACGAAAAGGCGACTGGAGCGTGCCCGCGCGTGGAGCGGGTTTAAGCTTTCTTCTCCGTCTTGGCGTACTTACGCCGGAAGCGTTCCACGCGTCCGGCGGTATCCAGCAGTTTCTGCTTGCCGGTAAAGAACGGATGGCAATTGGAGCAGATCTCCAGGTGGAGGTCGCCGCGATGCGTGGAACGCGTGGTGAAGACGTTCCCGCACGCGCAGGTGACGCGCACTTCGTGGTAGACAGGATGAATAGCGGCCTTCATGGACTCGTCGCAACCTTCCTTTGAGGATATTGATTCTACAGGACTGGCTGCGGATGCAGCAATCCGGAGAATTTGCGATTCGCGATTTGTGATTGCCAGTTCGCCCGCGCAAATAGCAAATCACAAATCAGAAATCACAAATGGCCAAAATACGAAAGCCCCGGCTCAAGCGGAGCGCGGGGCCGGCCAGAGGATTAGGGGAACAATTACTTCTTGTTGACTGCCTTTTTGAGTTCAGCGCCGGCGGTGAATTTGGCAACTCTCTTGGCAGCGATCTTGATAGGCTTGCCGGTTTGGGGATTGCGACCGGTGCGGGCCTTGCGTTGCGACGTTGCAAACGTCCCAAACCCCACCAGGGTCACGCGGTCGCCCTTTTTCAAGGACGCGGTGATGCAGTTGACGGTCGAATCCAGCGCTGTGGACGCCTGGGTTTTGGTAATTCCCGCTTCCCCAGCAATCCGGTCGACGATATCAGCCTTGTTCATGTGGTCTGCCTCCCAGGCAGCGTAGAGTCAATGGCGTTTTTAGCCCGTGTTGTCCAGGGTTGTCAAGCAAAGGATTAGTGGAAAACCGCACAGAATGCGGCTTTGCCGGAATTTTGCCGGACGGGGCCCGATTCTGCACTGCTTGTGTGGCAGTTCCGGAGCTGGTGTCGCGGCTGCGTCTTCCACACTCCTCCACAGGCTTCAGCGGTTGCGGCCGCGGACGGGGCGCGCTACAGTCCAGAGAAGTTCTCCCGCGAGGTCTTGTGAAGGCCACTGAAACTCTCTGTCCTCTCTGCGGCGGCACCGGCTGGAAGGAGGTGGGAAATGACACCAACCTGCGGCAGGTCGCGCGTTGCGATTGCGCTCTCTCTGGCCGTGTCCAGCGCCTGCTCACTCAGGCACACATTCCCGCACGCTACGAACATTGTGATTTTTCCGATTTCAACACCGACTTCCGCGGCGCGCATGGCTCGCTGGCGGCCGCCAAACTTGATCGCCCAGAAATTCGCGGCTGGCTACCCGCTGGGGAACGATGGGCGCGGACTGCTCTTCGTGGGCGCCGAAGTTGGCGTCGGCAAGACGCATCTTGGCCGTCGCGGTGCTGAAAGAACTCCTGCGAAAGGGCGTTCCCTGCCTGTTCTGCGACTATCGCGACCTGCTCAAGCAGGTGCAGAACTCTTACAACCCGTCGGTGCAGACTACGGAAATGGAGCTACTGCGGCCTATCTTCGAGACTGAAGTCGTGCTGCTGGACGAACTGGGTGCGGTGAAGCCCACGGATTGGGTATGGGACACGGTTAGCCATATGCTGAACACCCGCTACAACGATAAGCGGACCACGATGATCACTACCAACTTCCCTGACCTTCCCCGCCCTCCCACGAAACCTGACAACGAACCAATCGACCGGTTCAAAGCTAAGCGAGCCGCGCGCGAAGACTGACCCTCGGCGACCGCATCGGCGAACGGATGTGGTCGCGCCTGCACGAAATGTGTAAGAAGATCGAGATCACGGGCCAGGACTTCCGTCAGAACGTGAAGAGCGCCAGTTTCCGGTGATCGGTTTGCCTGTTCCGGCTGAACTTGACAGTCTGTGCATTGTTCTGGTGTCTCCACGCAATCCTCTCAACATCGGGGCAGCCGCTCGCGCCATCAGCAACTTTGGGTTTTCCCGGCTGCGAGTGGTGAACCCGTACCACGTGGCCTTTCGCGAGGCGCGTTCCGCGGTGGGAGCTTCGGCGTTGCTGGCAAGCGCGGAGGAATACAAGACGGTTGCGGAAGCGGTGGCCGACTGCGCCCTGGTAGTTGGAACCACCGCGCTAGGCGACCGGGAATTGCACCACCCGCTGCGACGGCTGGAACATGGCGCGCGGCTTATCCGCAGGCAACTCGCATCCGATCGGATCGCTGTTTTGTTCGGCTCCGAGAAGCGCGGCCTGTCAAACGACGACCTCAGCCACTGTCATTGGCTGATGCGCATTCCCACGTCCGAAGAGCACGGCTCGATGAACCTGGGGCAGGCGGTGGCGGTCTGTCTGTATGAACTCGTGCGCGAATCGAAAGCAGCGCGACCCACCGTGAAACTGCACCCTGCGACTGCCGGTGCCATGGAGAGAATCACCGAGATGCTTCTCGACGCGCTGCGCGCCAGCGGCTATGTAAAGCCAAGCACCGCGGCTTCAACTCACGAGAAACTGCGCCGACTGGTCCGTCGCCTCAATGTGCAGGCCAGTGATGCTGAGGTTTGGCTGGGTATGCTGCGGCAGATTGTCTGGAAAGTCAAAAGTGGAAAGTAAAAAAGTCCACCGTAAGAGCGCCAGCGGCGCCAACATTCTTTTTGCTCTGCGCCGGCGATTCTCAACCCATGAGTCTGCTGAGGATGAAGGCCGAGTTGGTGCGTTCTGCTCAACAAACGGATATGATTGGGGACAGGATTGAAGGAAGAACTTGCGGTAACCGCCCCCATGAGGGAATGAAAGCATGACTGGAATCCAGTATGTGACCGACGAGAAGGGCCGCAAGGTCGGTGTTCTGATCGACCTGAAGAAACACAGGGCCATTTGGGAGGACTTCTGGGACGGTCTGGTTTCTGAATCGCGCCGGAAGGAAAAGGGCATTCCTTACGAGCAATACCGCGCCCACCGCCTGAAGCGCACGCGCTCGCGTGGTTAAATACTTTCTCGAAATCAAGCCGTCGGCGCAAAAGGAATTGGATGCGCTGGCCGATGACCTGTTCACCCGCATAGATCGCAAGATTCTCGCGCTGGCGGACAACCCGCGGCCCGCAGGATGCAAAAAGCTGAAAGGCTACAAGGACCAATGGCGCATCCGGGTGGGTGACTGGCGGGTGGTATACATCATCAGCGGCGCAACGAAGGTCGTCAGCGTAACGCGAATCGCGCATCGGCGTGAAGTCTACGAATCGTAAGAATATGCGGCCTGTCCTTTGAGTTCCAGATGACTCGATGATCCGTTTCCCGATCCCTCCGTGCTCTGTGGTTAAATTCCCCTGTGCAATCGCTTGAGTTCCTGCCCGAGCGCGATGCCGAGTTCTTTCGCCGCCATCCCGGCGGCGCCGGCGGTCTTTCTGCTGCGCGCCGAAGACCCTCAAGCCGAGCCCTATGTCTCGAAGACCAGCAACCTGAAGCGACGGCTCACGCGTTTGCTCTCCGCGCCAGAGGAGCATGTGCGTCGCCTCAACTTGCGGGACCGCGTGCGCCATGTCGAATACACGCTCACCGGCTCAGATTTCGAATCGGGGCTGCTGCTCTACCGCACGCTGCGGCAGGTATTCCCGCAACGCTATCGCGACCGCCTCCGCCTGCGTTTCGCGCCACTGGTGAAGTTCAACCTGGATAATCCCTGGCCGCGCGCCTACGTCACGCCAGCGCATCACCGGCCTGCGCGGCGATTCGGTCTACTACGGACCGTTCCCCACCCGCGCCGCTGCCGAGAAGTTCCTGAGCGACGGGCTCGACCTGTTCAAGATCCGCCGCTGCGATTTTGAGATCCATCCCGACCCCGCCTATCCGGGCTGCATTTATTCCGAGATGAAGATGTGCCTGGCGCCGTGTTTTGCCGGCTGCACCGAGGAGCAATACCGGGCGGAAGTCGGCCGGGTGCGTGCCTTTCTCGATAGCGGCGGCCAGTCTCTGTTGCGAGAGCTGGAGGAGCAGCGCGAGCGGGCGTCCGCCGACCTGCAATTTGAGCAGGCAGCGGCGCTGCACGCGCGCATCGAGAAGATCACCGCGGCAACGCGTCTGCCGGAGATCGTGCGCCCCCTCGACCGCCTGGCCGGAGTGGTGGTGCAGCCCGCCGCCGAAGCCGGCGCGGTAGCGCTCTTCCGTTTCCAGCACGGTGTTTTGGCTGAGCCCGTACTTTTTCCCGTGCAACAGAAGGAAGGCAAGCCGCAATCAATGGAGTCGCGCGTTCAGGAGGCGTTGGCGCAGAGTGAACAGAAGGCGCGGTCTACGGCCATCGAAATCATGGAAAATTTGGCCATCCTGAAGCGCTGGTACTACCGCTCCGTGAAAGTCGGAGAGATCTTCTTTGCCGACAGTCAGGGCGAGCTACCATTGCGCCGTTTGGTGCGGGGCATCTCGCGTGTCTTCCGCGGCGAAAAGGCAGAAACCGACCCGATGACCACGGCCGCACGGGAGTACTGGCTGGCGAGAACGCGGGAGGGCAGCTCTTAGGAAAACATTTTTGCCGCCGAGTCGCCGAGAGCGCCGAGAACGGCACTTCTTGTCTGGAACTCGATGGAACATCTTGGCGCCCTCTGCGTCTCGGCGGTAATGTTTTTCTTTGATCCGCGTTCATCCGAGTGCATCCGCGGCGGAAAGGGTTTGCCGCCTTTTCCGGAACACCACCTGAATGCCTTCGCGCCATTTCTCGCCGATCCCAATCAACTCGCACTCGATCTCGGGCGCGAGATAGCGCAGCAGGGTATCGGTAGCCGGGTGCACATGCAGGGCGGGGGCGACCAGCAACAGCAGGGGCGGGGTGGGCGCGATCTCGGCTCCGGGAAAGTAGCCGAACTTCTCGAATTCGCCGCGAGCACGGTGCCACTCCACGCGCGCCCAGTAATCGAGGCCTTGCAGCGGCAGATGGATGTCCTCGTCAGCCTTGAGTTCGACCACCGCCAGCCGCCGCTCGCGAGTAAGGGTGAGCACATCGATCATCGCGCGGTCGGACGCCGAGAACGCCGGCACCTGCGAGTAGACGCACGCCGGATCAAGCCGCGAGTCGAGCGCGTTTACGTCGCGCGCCACCAGTGACTCCAGCCAGCGCTCCGGCTGCATCCGCCAAAGTGGGCTCGTGTGCGGAGCATCCGGGCGGCGGGACTGCCGGACCGCGCGTACGAATCCGGCAAATTCGGCGGTGTTCTCGTCGGTCAAGGTCGCCTGATAAGGACCGGCGCCGAAGACGATCTGCTCCACGTTTCGAAAGCCCGGACCGGGCGCCAGTTGCGCCCGCGCAAACTCCAGCCCGCGGAGGCGGAATCCCAGCTCGGTTGAAGAGAGCACGCGAACTTCGGCTTCCGGCGCCAGCTCCGTGATGCGGGCAATGGCTGTCGCGAACCGCTCCCGCACTCGCTCTTCATCCGGACAGCGCACCAGCCGGGTGGCGATGTTGCCGCGATCGCGACAATCCACGGGTTCGATTGAGCCTTCATCTTCATTCAGTTCATAAAGCTCAAACTTGGCCGCCTGATGGTTCAGCAGCGCCATGCGTTCACGAACAATGGCGGAGCGGCGGGCTGGAACGAAGAGCTTTAGCCCTTCCACAACCGCCCGCGACTGGCTTCGGCACGCCTCCAGCCAGAGCAGGCCGAAAGTCACGCTGGAGTCAACTGCACCCTGCGTCTCTTGCGCGTTTACCCCCAACACCGCCCAGCACGAATTCCCCTTTCGCAGTTCGCCGCGTGTGTAAACCGGGCCAAAAGAGCGCTCGAGGTCGGCGGCCGTGCTCATTCGCCGCGGAGTGAAGTCCGAGAAGCTGCGCGCGAGCACGCGCTCGAGCAGGCGCTGGTAGGTGGCCCGGGCAGCCTTCTTCGCGGTGGGGGTTCGCCGGTCGGGGTTGCGGCAGATTTCCATGACGCCCGGCCGCGTCTGCCCGAAGCGCTGAACCTTCAGCCGCAGGGCGCCGTTCTTCATCTCGCTATCGAGCACGCGGCGCACGGTGTTCCGCTCATCCGACCACAGGTGCAGCAGGCACTTGCCGTGCTCGGTGGCGCAGGCGTACTTCGCCGTGGCAAAGTCGAAGATGGCCTCGCCGCCTTCGACCACGATGGCCGCGGGCGACTCGGCGAGGAAGTCCTGCAGCGCCCGGGTGATAGCGTCCGCCTCCATAGCCCGGCGATTATAGGCGGACAGGCGCCTGCGCGACCCAAGGACATGCACCACGGGTTCTCGGTTGATGGTTGGAGTAGTAACGTGGTTTCTGCTAAGGTACTTACGTACAAACGCCCATTTTGGTAATTAAGTCTGGAGGGTTGTTGGGTCTTCTTCTGCCCTCCCGCATCCAATCCTAAAAGATGCCAAACAGCAAGTTCTTCTTCCAAAGGTATGGCCTGAGCGAATCGGACCTGGAGCGGTACCTTGCCGCGGCCCTTTCGGCCGGCGGCGACTTCGCGGACCTGTACTTCGAATACCAGTACACGACCTCGATCAGTGTCGACGAATCCATGGTCAAGTCGGCCACGCAGGGGATTTCTGCCGGCTGCGGCGTGCGCGTGATCTCCGGCGAGCGCACCGGATACGCTTACAGCGGCGAACTTACCGCGGAGCGCATCCTGCACGCGGCCCGCACGGCGGCGCTGATCGCCAGCGGGCCTTCCAAGACGCCGATCACGGGCTTCCGGCCCGAGGCGGAACGCAGCCTCTATCCCGCCACGCCGACGGTGGATGCGGAGATGACGTCCAAGCTGGAGCTGGTGCAGCGCGCCGACGCGGCCGCCCGCGCCTACGATCCGCGCATTACCCAGGTGCGCGTCAGCTATGCGGATGAGTTGCGGCATATCCTGGTGGTCGGATCCGATGGTTCCCTGGCGGCGGACGTTCAGCCGCTGGCGCGCATCAACGTCTTCTGCATCGCCAAGAGCGCGGACGGCGCCGACAGCCACTCCGCCCGCGGCTCCGCCGGCGGGGGCGGCCGTGTGGCTCTCGATTTCTTCCTCACCGAAAAGACGCCCGAGCACTTCGCCGCCGAAGCCGCTCGCCAGGCCATCATCCAGCTCGACGCGCGTCCCACTCCCGCAGGCGAGATGGAAGTGGTCCTGGGACCGGGCTGGCCGGGCATCCTGCTGCACGAAGCCATCGGCCACGGTCTGGAAGCCGACTTCAACCGCAAAGGAACTTCCGCGTTCACCGGGCTGTTGGGCAAGCGCGTGGCCAGCGAGAAATGCACGGTGGTGGACAACGGCACGCTGCCTTCGCGCCGCGGCTCGCTCAACGTGGACGACGAAGGCTCGCCCACGCAGAATACCGTGCTCATTGAGAAGGGCATCCTGAAGCAATACCTGAGCGACAAACTTTCCTCCCGGCTCATGGGGATTCCCGATACCGGAAACGGCCGCCGCGAGAGCTTTGAGCACATCCCCATGCCGCGCATGACCAACACCTATATGCTGGCCGGGGAAGACGATCCCGCTGACATTTTGCGGTCGGTGAAATACGGCATCTTCGCCAAGAATTTCGGCGGCGGGCAGGTGGACATCACCAACGGCAAGTTCGTTTTCTCCGCCTCCGAGGCCTACCTGATCGAAGACGGCCAGGTTACCGCGCCGCTCAAGGGCTGCAGCCTGATCGGCAACGGCCCCGATGTGCTTACCCGTGTCTCCATGGTGGGCAATGACCTGCAACTCGATGAAGGCATCGGGACCTGCGGCAAAGACGGCCAGTCCGTTCCTGTCGGTGTTGGAATTCCCACGTTGAAGGTGGACCGCCTCACCGTGGGCGGGACCAAGTCGTAAAACTTCTTTGCCGCGGATGTACGCGGATAAACGCGGATTTCAATTTTCTCGGCGCCTCCGTGATAGGTTCTCTTAATGCTAAGCGCGGATCTCGAAACTCGAAACGCGAAACTCGAAACTGATTTCAAGCAATTGGCCCACGACGTGGTCCGCCGCGCCATGAGCGGCGGCGCGACCGCCGCGGAAGCCGTTGTGCACGATGGCTCGGAATTCTCCACCGTAGTCCGGATGGGCGAGACCGAGACCCTGAAGGAAGCCGGCTCCCACGCCATGGGCCTGCGCGTCTTCTTCGGTACGCGCGCCGCCAGCACCTACACCAGCGATTTCTCCGCCGAGGGCGTGGGTCAACTGGTGGAAGGGGCGCTGGCACTGGCGCAGCTCACGTCGGAAGATCCGCATGCCGGGCTGCCCGAGCCCGAGCTGCTGGGTTCGGCTTCCGGCGACCTCCAGCTCTATTTCGACGACGTTTACTCGCTGCCCACCGAGGAGCGTATCGCCTGGGCGCGCCGCGCCGAGGCGGCCGCTCTCCAGGCCGATGCCCGCATCCGCAATTCCGAAGGCGGCTCCTTCGACGCCACCCACAGCCGCAAAGTGATGGTGAATTCGCTGGGATTCGTTGGCGAGTACAAGAGCTCGTATTGCTCGCTGGCTGCGGTGCCGGTGGCGCAAATGGACGACTGCCCCATGCAGCGCGACTTCTGGTTCTCGGCCGCGCGCAGCTTGCGCAAACTGGAATCTCCGGAGCACGTGGGCCGGGTTGCCGCCGAGCGCGCCTTGCGCCGGTTGGGAGCGCGCAAGGTGAAGACGGCGCGTGTGCCCATCATCTTCGATCCCATGGTGGCGCGTTCGCTGCTCGACACCATCGGCCAAGCCGTAAATGGTGACGCCATCTATCGCGGCGCATCCTTTCTGGCGGGCAAGCTGGGTGAGCGCATTGCCGGGGAGAACGTTACCGTGATCGACGACGGCACTATGCCCGGCGGCTTTGGCACCAGCCCCTTCGACGATGAAGGTGTCCCAACGCAGCGTACCGTCGTGATCGAGCGCGGGGTGCTGAAGTCCTATCTGCTCAACAGCTACACCGCCCGCAAGCTGGGACTGAAGACCACCGGCAACGGCGCTCGCGGACTGGCCGGCAACCCCGGCATCAGCTCCGGAAACTTCTTTCTTCAGCCCGGCACGCGGCCGCCGCGCAAGCTCCTCACCGACGTGCGCCAGGGTCTGTACGTCAGTGAATTTCTCGGCTTCGGCGTAAATCTGGTCACCGGCGACTACTCCCGCGGCGCCAGCGGGGTGTGGATTGAGAATGGCGAGCCCGCCTACCCAGTCGAGGAGATCACCGTGGCCGGCAACCTGCGCGACATGCTGAATAACATCTCCGAGATCGCCAGCGACCTGGAGTTCCGCAGCTCCACCGCCGCGCCCACGCTGCGCATCGACGGCATGACCGTAGCTGGAGAATAGCCAGAGAGACACAGAGACACAGGCGAAAAGACTCAGAATCTCCGTGCCTCTGTGTCTCTGTGGCAGATGTTTCCGAGTAGAATCAACACCATGCCCGCTGGCGAGAAGCCCTCGGAGACACCATTCTCTCCCACCACTCCTGACCATTCGCCGGGGCCGTGGCGCGCCATTGTAGCCGGAGTGGCGGTGCTGGCCATCCTGATCGGTCTGCTGGTCTGGCTGGGTGGCGGCAGCCGCTCCGCCGCTCCCGCGCCCAATCCCTATGTCGCCAAGCTTCAGGTTTCGAATGTGAAGATGGCCGCCGCGCAGAACTTCGTCGGCGGTACCGTCACCTATGTCGAAGGCACGATCAGCAACACCGGCGACAAGACCGTCACCGGAGCGGTTGCGGAGATCATCTTTCGCAACTCGTTGGGACAAGTTGTGCAGAAGGAACAGATTCCCATCCGCGTGCTGGTATTTCAGGGACCGGACCGCAATATTCTCGACCTGCGCAGCGCGCCGCTGAAACCCGGCACCAGCGCCGACTTCCGCCTCACCATCGAGGGCAGCATCTCTGCCGATTGGAACCAGGGATATCCGGAAGTGCGGATCGCGAGCGTCAGCACGGCCTAACAATCGGGTCATTCGGGTTCATCGCGTGATTGATACAGGCGGCTGCGCTCTCAGATGACCCGATGAGCCGATCCATCCGATGACCCGTATACC
Organism: uncultured Acidobacteriota bacterium; assembly: GCA_963733935.1. Taxonomy (GTDB): domain Bacteria; phylum Acidobacteriota; class Terriglobia; order Terriglobales; family Acidobacteriaceae; genus JAHFUA01. Next base: position 113,204 of record CAVTEQ010000006.1, on the reverse strand, counting down.
CCAGTGAATTAGAATCCCTTCATGACCGAGACAAAGCCGGTCCGGCTGACCGAGGCGGTCAAAGCGGCGGGTTGAGCGTCCAAGCTGAGTCCGGCGGCGCTGGACGCGGTGCTTGGGAAATTAGCCCGGCAACAGGACCCGAATGTTCTGGTCGGCTTCGAATTTGCCGACGACGCCGGGGTGTATCTAATCGCGCCCGACACCGCTCTCGTGCAGACTGTCGACTTCTTCACCCCGATTGTGGATGATCCCTACACTTTCGGGCAGATCGCCGCCACCAACGCGCTCAGCGATGTTTATGCCATGGGCGGACGCCCGCTCAGCTCGCTCGCGCTCGTCTGTTTCCCGGAGAAAGGCGATCTCGACGTACTGGAGCGCATTCTGGCCGGTGGGCTCTCCAAGATGGTCGAGGCCGGATGCACCGTGGTTGGCGGCCACTCCATCCGCGACGAGGAGATGAAGTTTGGCTACTCGGTCACCGGCACCATCCACCCGCAACGCGTGCTCGCCAACCGCGGCGCACAGCCCGGCGACGCGCTGCTCTTCACCAAAGCTCTCGGCACCGGCGTGATCTCGACCGCCATCAAGCGCGGCAAAGCCGAGCCCGCCTGGATCGACGCCGCCGTCCGCTCCATGACCACGCTGAATAAAGCTGCAGCGGAAGTGATCACCGAAAACTCACATGGCACGGGCGCCCCCGCCCGCGAAGCTAAGTTCGCTGTCCACGCTCTCACCGATGTCACCGGTTTCGGACTGATCGGTCATGCTCGCGAACTGGCGCGGGCCTCGGACGTTAGCTTGCGTATCAAGGCCTCGGCGGTGCCATTGTTACCGGGCGCCCTCGAATGTGTGCACGCCGGCTACATCCCCGGCGGTCTGAAAGCGAATCGTGAGTTCGCCGAGTGCATGGTGGGATACGACGACGGCATCCCCGACGACATCAAGACCATGCTGTTTGATCCGCAAACCGCCGGTGGACTGCTGATCTCAGTCGCGCCTGAAGATGCGGACGACCTCCAGCGTGCCCTGGCTGCCGCGGGCGTCCCGGCCGCGCGCATCGGGCAGGTTCTGCCAGCAGCCAAGCCGCTGATTGAAGTCAGTCGTTAATCGGGTGATTTGGCCATCGGGTGATCGGGTGATCTGCGAATCGCCTTTCAATGACCCGATTCCACTGTGTTACCGTAGGCGCGAAGGAAAAACACATGGCCACCATGCCTCCACCGTCCCGGCCCATGCTCGCCCATCACATGGTTACCACCGCCTTTGTGCTAGACGGATACCGCATCGTGCGCAACCTGGGAGTGGTGCGCGGGATCGTGGTGCGCTCGCGCTCCATCTTCGGGACCATCGGCGCCGGCCTGCAGACATTGTTGGGCGGCAACATCACGCTGTTCAGCAAGCTGTGCGAGCAGACTCGCGGGCACGCTTTCGACCTGATGCTCGAGCACGCCGCAGCACTCGGCGCCAATGCGGTGATCGGCATGCGCTATGACGCTACCGAGATCATGAACGGCGTGACCGAGGTGCTGGCCTATGGCACGGCGGTGGTGGTGGAGAAGGCGAAGGACTGAGCGGATTGGTGGAAGCGCTTCCTAGCCTTGCCGTTTGGCGATCGAGTCGTGCGGCGTGACGTCCTCCAGCCGCTCGTAGACTGACGTGACTTCTGCGATTTCGCTCAGGCGCTTCCAGAAGCGATGCACATCGGGATCTTCCTGCGCCTCGGCGGCCGCTTCCGCGGAACGCCAGTAACGGATATTAATAAAGCGGCCGGCGTTTTTCTGGTCGCGGTAAAGCAGGTCGCGGCTGTACTGCTTGCGCCGCAGCACGGCGTAGAAATCGCGCAGGAGATGGAGACATTCCTCTTCGTGTCCGTCGAAGGCTTCCACCACGGCCATGGCCATGACTTCGCTGCTTTCCGACATTGCGTTTATCTCTTTCTCCGCTCCGGAAGGGGTTTGATCCGCGGAACGCGCCGCCGTTCGCCGCGGGCCGTCAAGCCAACACCCGACTTGGCGGCCGCCCCGCCAGCTTCCTGATCCTGTGTCCCGACGACGTGCAGCCGCATGAAATTGGTGGACCCGGAAGCCATCTGCGTTCCCGCGACTACCCCAATCACATCGCCCGCCGCCACCACTTGGCGGCGCAAGAGCTCGCGTTCGGCTGCCCGCACCATGTCATCGCCCGTGCGCGCCGCGGGCTCGAGGACCGGGCACACGCCCCACAAAAGATTAAGCCGGTTGGCCACTTGCGGGAAAGCGGTAAAAGCATAGATGGGCGCAGCCGGACGATACTTGGAGATCAGGCGAGCCGTGGTCCCGGTCTCGGTGAAAACGGCGATGGCGCGCATCTCCACGTCGTGCGCCGCGTGCGCCACCGATTCACAGATGGTCTCGGCAATGGATAGCCGGCGCGCGTCGTGGCGCCGTCGCTGCAACATGTCGGCGCCGAGATTGCTCTCCGCCTCGGCGATGATCCGCCCCATCATGGTGACGGCTTCGCGCGGATAGCGGCCGCTGGCGGTTTCGGCGGAGAGCATGACTGCATCGCTGCCGTCGAAGATAGCGTTGGCCACGTCGCTGGCCTCGGCACGCGTGGGCCGCGGGTTCTCGATCATGGATTCCAGCATCTGGGTGGCGGTGATCACCGGCTTGCGCCACTCGGAGGCGCGCTGGATGATGTGTTTCTGCATCACTGGCACCTTCTCCGGCGCGACTTCCACGCCCAGATCGCCGCGCGCCACCATCACGCCGTCGGCGACCTCCAGAATTTCCTCGAGGCGGTCGATGGCCTGCGGCTTCTCCAGCTTGGCAATCACCGGCGTGGCGCAACCCTCGGCGCTGATGAAGCGCTTGGCGATGAGCACGTCCTCAGCGCGGCGCACGAACGATACCGCAACCAGATCCACGTGTTGCTTCAGACCGAAGCGCAGATCTTTTTCGTCCTTCTCGGTCAGCGCGGGGACTCGGACCTCGGTGCCCGGCAGGTTGATGCCCTGGTGCTCACCGAGCATTCCGCCATTAACGACCTCGCACTCTACGTCGCCGTCGTGAACGGTTTTCACCCGCAGCTCGATCAGGCCATCGGAGAGCAACACGCGCGCGCCCGCGCTGGCGTCTTCCGCCAGCCGAGGATAGCTGGTGGAGATGATCGACGCCGTGCCCGGCACATCACGCGGCGTAATCGTCAGGCGTGAGCCCGGCTTCAGCATCACCGGGGTACGGAACTTCAGCCGTCCGGTGCGGATCTTGGGGCCTTGCAGGTCCTGGAGAATGGCCAGAGTGCGCCCTTCTTTCTCCGCCGCGCGCCGCAGGCGTTCGATCACGCGCGCATGCTCTTCGTGCGTCGAGTGCGAGAAGTTGAGCCGGGCAACGTCCATGCCCAGCCGCAGCAGCTCGCGGATCATGCTCTCCGAGTTGCTCGCCGGCCCGATGGTGCAGACAATCTTGGCGCGACGCGGCGGAACGATGCGTTCAGCGGAGGCCATGTTCGGGTCAACCCGGTCGGGGGTGCTCCTTCAGTACATTTGCAGTTCCCGCTGCAAGTCAGGCTCCAGCGGCGCGCCGGTAAGCCGTTTGGGAAAGATGAGAGCATTGAACTCAGCGCCCACCAGGATAATGACGGAAATGATGTACAGCCACACCAGCAACGCCATAGCCGTGCCCAGCGAGCCATACATGATGCTGTAGGTGGAGAAGCGGCGCAGATACCAGCCGAACAGCACCGTGGCCGGAAACCACATGCCGGTGGCCAGCAGCGCGCCCGGCAGCGACAAGTGCCAGGGAGCGATGCGCGGCACGCCCCAGTGGTAAATCAGCAGAATCACCAGCACGCTGGTGGCGGAGGCGATAAGCCATCGGCTCATGGTCCACAGCAGCAGGATGTACGGGCCGATATCATGCCCAGCCTGAAACGCCAGCCAGGTCTCGATCTGGTTACCGAAAGCGGTCAGCGTGGTGGCAAACAGCATGGGCACAAACGTCAGGAATACCAGCAAGAAGGAGATCAAACGCTCCTGCACCAGACCCCAGCTCTTGGGCATGCGGTAAGCGTTGCGAAAGCCTTCCATCCACGAAATGAAGATGCCGGAGCCGGTCCACAATGTTAGCAGCGCCGTCGGAATCAGGATGCCGATAGGGTGATGCTGCTTCTCCATCAGGTTGCGCACCTGGCCGCCGGTTCCCTCCGGCACGATGCGCGTGACCGCACGGATGAATTCGCGGAAGACCGCACGGTTTCCCACGGAGGCAAGCGCGGAGGCCACCACCAGCAGCGTAGGAAACAGGGTCAGAATGGCGGAGTACGCCGCTCCCTTGGCCACCGCAAAGGCGTCGTGCTGAAAGGCACGCCAGAAGGCAACGCGCAGGTAGCGGGCAAGCCGGAACATGGCTGGAATAAGGTATCAGTTGACAGTTGTCGGGTGCCAGTTTTCAAGCTGGCGCAACTCCTGCTGGATTGGGCGAGTGAACATGGCGTAGCCGGCCCGGAAGGGGCGTGCGTGCCCTTCCACATGACCCATGAAGAGATTGGACGCATTATTGGCGCCTCGCGCGAGACCGTCAGCCGGCTCCTGTCGGACTTCAAGCGGCGGCGCTTGATCCGCGTCCAGAGCGGTTCCGTGTACCTGGTTCCCGAGGAACTGCGAGCCGTCGCTCTCTAAGCGGAACGAATCGTTCCTCGTCGCCAGGGGATGCTCCCGGTCTGTTCTGTCGGGGATGTTTACCGCCTCGCCAATCCCACCCCTGCCCCCCTCCCTTAATAGAATCATCAACTTACGCCATACCCTTCCCCGGGGACCATGATGAGAAAGGAGTTAGAGGCAAAATCTTGATCTGCAATAAGTTAGCTCTGTGTGAACAACATTGATCTTATAATAACTCAAATAAATAGAACTTGTCAAGAGAAAATCCAGCGGCGGTGGCAAAGTTCGCTCGCGCAGTCTTGTTCCAGACAAGCTGCGCTTGTCCGGCGCACCCGCGGTTACCTGGGCCGCCCGCCAACTACAGCGAATGCATCACACGGGTATGTGATGCCCGGACAAAACTTCGCCTGTTCCCCACCCTTCTTATCAACTGAATTAAAATCGCAGCATGGCGGAAATCGCGAACGCGAATCCTGCTCCACCTTGGCGCGTTCGACTGAAGGGCGAGGACGCAGACCTGAAAGACCTTGTAAATTGCCTGCAAGGAAAGACCCGCGTTGTCCATGAAGGAGGAGCCTACTTTCTCGAATCGGAAGTCTTGGATAATCTATCAACGCCGCAAGAGGTGGTTCAGGAATCCCGCGATCTTCTCAAAGCAATTTCGGCGGTCATGAGAGTTCGTCGCTCGACGGCGATGCCGATTGAACTTACGGGAGTTTACTGGAAACTCTCAAGCGGCAGTTGGGGTTTTCTCTTAGTCACGAGCAAGGAGGTTATTGTCTATTCTTCCGCAGTCTGCCTGGTTGGCCCCGGCGTCTTCGAACGCGGTGTGGAAGTTGCACTGCGCGACGATACGGTAAGGATCAATCTCAACGATTTCCTCGGCGAGTGGGACTTTCCACGGCTCCGAAGGATCGCGGAAGCACTCTTGCTCGACTTGGGTACGGGGGATATCAGGAGAGGACTTCGGGAGGTGGTAACTCGACAATGGGCATCAGATCAAGATTGTGCGATCTTCTGGGAAAGCGTTAACTACGGCGATAGAAAATCCCCCGGCGCGCACTCCCACCTGAGACGCGCGGCCAGTCAAAATCCGATGAATCGCATTGAAGCGGGAGAGTTCCTGCGCGGTCTACTGGCGAAATGGATCGAATCAAAAATTTAGCCCGGTGCCCCAGGTTCGCGCCCCGGTGTTGGGCGCTAACCTGGGCGGCGCTTTACCTTCGTAAGGGTGCGGTGTAGTTCCCTCTCATGGCTGCGCTACCTGCACAGGAACCCGGTGAAACGAGGACTGGTTGCGAGCCCCGACGAATGGAAGACGAATGGAAGTGGAGCAGCTATCGTCACTGGACTGTCTTTCCGTTCCTTCACCTTCTTTGCATAGCAACGGAGATACTCGCGGACATTAGGTGCCCGACGGACTTCGGCGCGGGACCGGGGAGCTTCGGTACACCGCCGGACGACGGCCTTCGTCGATTCAGAAATCAGATTGCTCGCCATGAACTCCTCAGGCCCGTGGCTGCAAGCGCGACTGGAACAACCCGGCAAAGGCCGGTCGCAGATCGACGAAGATCACCGCCCACAGTACAGCCACGAAGAGGGCCAGCGGAAGCCCGCTCGGGGCCATCAAAGCGTGGAACAAAAGAATGTTGACGATCACCGGCGCCAGCACGGCCACCGCCAACGGTACGTAACGGTTGACCAGCAGAAGTACCGCCGCGATGACCTGAGCCGCGAAAATCACCATCAGGTAATGCGAGGCGTAGAGGGCACCCATGAACTGTCCCGCGATGCCCCCCGGCGGGGGCAGGGGAATGAAGTTCAGAAAGCCGTTCAGGCCGAAAACAAGGAAGATCACGCCCGCCAGATATCGGGCGATTGCGGAAACGGTTCTCATAACCGGGTTCTCCTTTTCGGTTGGCAGCCATTAACCATGGCAGCCAATCATATTGATGTCAATATAGTTGATGGTGTATACTTCGGGAAGATTCAGAATCTTATGGCCCACGGTGTTCATGAGACATCGCACGTTTGGCTCGTCATGTTGAAGGCGACGCGCGCGTTGACGCGCTACGCAGCAGCGGGAATCGAAGGAACTGGACTTGGCGACTCGGATTTCCGCGTGTTGGAGGTGCTGCTCCATAAGGGGCCTTTGCCCGTCAATACGATAGGCCCGATCGTCGATCTCACACCAGGTTCGATCAGCATTGCCGTGGACCGTCTCGTCGCGAAAGGCTTGGTCAGCCGGGTCGAGAGCACCGAAGACCGGCGCGTTCGGATCGTTGCCCTCACCCCACGCGGCAAGGACCTTATTGTTTCAGCCTTCCGAAAGCATTCCGGGCAGATGAAGAGAGTGTTCTCTGAACTGAGCCCCGAGGAGCTTCGTGGCCTCGAAGTGGCGCTCAAGAAGGTCGGCAAGCAGGCTGCTGCGCTGATGGAGCCCGGTGCCCCAGGTTCGCGCCCCGGTTTTGGGCGCTAACCTGGGCCGTCCTTTACCTTCGTAAGGGTGCGGTGTAGTTTCGTCTCATGGCTGCGCTACCTGCACAGGAACCCGGTGAAACGAGGACTGGTTGCGAGCCTGGACGAATGGAAGACGAATGGAAGTGGAGCAGCCATCGTCACTATCGGTTGCGAGAAACGGGCGCGGTAGAGATCGAATCCGAATGGACGGCTCGCGATCGTGAATGGAAATCTGTGGGAGGGCCGGAAAGGATATTCCTTCGCCCAGGTTAGCGCCCAACACCGGGGCGCGAACCCGGCGGCTTCGCTGGGGTAAAGAACGTTATCGGGCGCGCCGGCGCGGCCAGGGGCACGGAGATTGAGCGTCCGTCCATTAGCCTGACGGTCAGTGAATCCTCGGAGAATTCCACGCCTGCCACCCTCTCATCCGCTGCTACCACCGAAGTACTCATTCCATGCCTCCAACAATTCCGCCTGATGTTGTACGACGATCGAAAGCAATTCCCGCAGTTCGCGCGGCCGAAAGCCGTAATTTCTGGCCAGTCCCACTGGATTTAGCCAGAACTTTGCCGACATCTCATCCCGATCAACATGTACATGCGGCGGTTCATTAGGCTCATGGCTATAAAAGTAAATCCTGTGCGGACCGACGCGCTTGACTGTCGGCATAGAGAGATTGTAGCTGAGGGACGAGGTGCCGGGGGCCCCGGAGGAGTAGAACAGCGCGTAGGACAACAAGGGGCCGAACTACCCCACCCAAGCAAAACCAGCCCTCCGGCTTCGCTCGGGGCAGGCTCCGGGGCACCCGGCTGCCTGGTTCCCCGACGATTAAGCCGTCCGGCTGCCGAACTCCTGGGCGGCCTGGAGGATGGTCACCGGGAGCTTGATGAACCGCACCGCGGTTTCGCCTTCAGCCCGCACACAAATTGAGATTCCGTCCTCTTCCGGACGTGGTTCAGAGACAACTTCAAACCGCTGACCGTACAACTGGATATGACTTCCCTCGCCATAGCCCAGGTTTTTGAGGCGATCACACACTTCCGAGCTGGCATTTTCACTCACGCCGACCATTGCACCTCCCCGATCATTTAGTGAGTTGTGTATCAGTCATGGACCGTAAGGCTCAACGTTAAATTGCACCTGGTCCTGCGCACCATAGATGGGGGTATCATTCGCGTCCAACAACCAGACGGTCACGGTGTGCCAACCCGGCGAAAGCCAGTTCAGGATGCATTCGCGGTCGCTGGTCAGCACCGGGGGTTGTCTATCAAGCTGCACCCGGAATTTCGGTATGCCGTTTACCGAAATTCCCGGCATCAATTCATACTGAATCGTCACCAACCTGCCCTCCACCTGCGCGCCCCTCGCGGGCGAGGTGATATACAACGCACCCGTGGTTTGTGCCTGGGCAAGAGCCGTGAGTATGAACAGAATGACGATGATGAATCGCCCCGGGCCGCATCTTGGGCCTTCGAGTTTGCTTCTGAGGTTTCCCATTTCACTCTCTCACGATTGTGTCTCTTGCATCCGTGTAGCCAAGTCGGAGTGGCCGTAAGCCTAAGCGCCCAAAGGAGTTTTGTTCAGAACCGCGCCGAACAGTCTGCCGGGATTCGGGCAGGTGCCCGAGGGAGAACACATCGGCAGATGAGACGCCTCTAAACATAACGGGAGCAAGGCGCAACTTTGCCAGACAAGATAAGATATTGCCACGTCAAGCGGTGAATTGTGTCTGGAACAAGCCCCAAGACCTGGAGCACGCGAGAAGCCTACCTGCTGGGGATGGTCTGTCTGTTTGTTGGACTGGTGGGCGGGTACCTGATCCGCGGATCGTCCTCGCCGGAGACGAGCCCGCCCCCGCCGCCGGCGCCAGCCGCCACGTCATCCACCGAATCGGCGCCGTCAGCGGCCTCGCTCAGCCTTGAAGCGCAACCTCTGCTGGACGCGCTCAAAGCAAATCCAAAAGACGTGCCCACGCTGGTCAAACTCGGCAACGTCTACTACGACCACAAGGCCTGGTCGGATGCCATCCGCTACTATCAGCAGGCGCTGGACCTTCGTCCCGGCGACCCCGACGTGCGCACCGACATGGGCACCGCATACTTCTATTCCGGATTTCCCGACAAGGCCATCGAGCAGTTCAACCAGGTGCTGAAAGCTTCGCCTAACTATCCCAATACGCTCTTCAACCTGGGAATCGTGCGGCGTGACGCGTATCAAGATAAGGCCGGCGCGCTGGCTGCCTGGGAGAAAATCCTGAAGAACAATCCCAACCTGCCGCCCGACCAGGTGCAGAAAGTGCAGAGCGCGATCGCCGACATCAAGGCTGGGAAAGGCTAAAGGCAGCGGAACTCGCCGGCGGTTTCACGAAACATTCACACTCCCGTAATACTGCAGAAATATTTTCCCGCTAGTTTGCCCGCCTCCGGACCGGTAGCGATTGCCGGGCCCGAGATTCGTGTCCCTGAAGAACCGAATGGGCAAAAACTCCAAGAAGCAGAAGATCAACGGCGAAGTCCTGACCAACGCCAAAGAGACGGCAAAGATCGAGCAGTATTGGAACCTGCTCGGGCGGGCGAAGCCGCATAAACCCTCGAAGAAATACGACTATGTGGAAGAGCTCGCCTACCTGCAGCGGGAGCTGATCAAGCTCCAGGAGTGGGTGCGCATGAAGGGATTGCGCGTCTGCGTCCTGTTCGAGGGCCGCGATGCCGCAGGCAAGGGCGGAGTGATCAAGCGCATCACCCAGAGCCTGAACCCGCGCGTTTGCCGCATCGTGGCTCTGGGCACGCCCACCGAAAAGGAACGCGGCCAGTGGTACTTTCAGCGCTATGTCGCCGAACTACCGGCGAAAGGTGAGATCGTGCTTTTCGACCGTAGCTGGTACAACCGCGCCGGGGTCGAGCACGTGATGGGCTTCTGTACCGAGGAGGAATATCAGGACTTTCTGATTGACTGTCCGCAGTTCGAACGCATGCTCATCCGTTCCGGCATGATTCTGATCAAGTACTGGTTTTCCGTGAACGATGAGGAGCAGGAAAAACGCTTCCAGGAGCGCATGAGCAATCCCATCAAGCGCTGGAAACTCAGCCCGATGGACGTACAGTCGCGACGGCACTGGGTGGACTACTCGCGCGCCAAGGATGTGATGTTTGCCCACACCGACACCAAGAAGAGCCCGTGGTTTGTGGTGAATGCCGATAACAAGAAGCGGGCGCGGCTGAATTGCATCGCGCACCTGCTGCGGCAGATTCCGTACCACGACATGACGCCCGTGGAGCTCGATCTGCCACCGCGCCAGGCGCTGGACTACAAGCGGCCAAAGATGTCGACCCAGCACTTCGTGCCCGAGGCGTATTAATCGCGTGGGCCCGGCCGGGGCGTAGCTGACCCTCAGATGCTCAGTTTCCGATCTTTTCCCACACAATCTGCGCTTTCTTGGCCATCAAATGCTGCTTGCGGTAATCGCGCGCCGCGTCGCCCAGCGAGATCGGCTCTACGTTGTAAACCTCCCATGCCGGACGTTCGCCTTGCCCCATCGTCACGCCGCCGACTTCTTTCAAGTCCTGTTCGAAGGCTAAGCTGTGGCGGGATGCGTGCATCGGATGGTCAGGCGATGACCACGTGGTGCCCATCTGCGCGGGTGCAATTGTGGTTGCATTGGTGTACTGGCAGCATTGCCCGAAAGCTCCGACACTCAGCAAGAGCAGCAGCATCAAGAAAACAGTTTTCATGGTATTCGGCCTCTCCGCTTCCGGCAGCCGGCGTGGTTTCGTGGTCGTACCGTAAGTCGCGCGGAACGAATTGCTCAGCCTGGGTCTGGCGGAAACAGTACGTGCGTCGTTCACCCTGGATGGAGCACTTTGTTTGCCAGAATTTCCGTGGCAAGTTGCAGCAACACATTTGGTTTCAATTCGTTAAGCACGTGGAAGTACGCAGCTCGTGGAGGAAGCCAGCTACGTGCAAGAGCTTGCATAGTACGAATCGTCCGCTGGAAAAGCCCCACCCTTGGCAAAATCGGCCAAGGGTAGGGCACCCTAAAGTTCATTTTGTGAGATATGGTTCGCCGGCTACGGCTCCGGCTGGGGTGCTGCCTCTTCTTCTTCCGCGTGCATGAAGCCGAACTTCTTCATCTTGTAGCGCAGGGCGTCGCGGCTGATGTCGAGCAGTTTGGCGGCATGGGTCTGGTTGCCGTTGGCCTGGCGCAAGGCCATCTCCACCAGCGCGCGCTCGACCTCTTCGAGCGAAGTGCCGCCGTCGGGGATGGAGAGCCGCGGCAGGCTGCGTCCGTTGGGCAGAGCACTCGCCGGAGCGGCGCTGGGGGACATGTGCTCGAAGGCCGTCATGTTGGCGTATTGCTGCGCTACGGAGAAGGGCAGGTACATAGGACGAAGGACCGCTTCCTCCTCCAGGATCATGGCGCGCTCGATGGAGTTCTTCAGCTCGCGCACGTTGCCCGGCCAGTCGTGGGTGAGCAGCAGACGGCGCGTGTCGTCGCCGATTCCGCGAATCGATTTGCGGAACTTCTTGTTGTAGTGCTCGATGAAGAATTCCACCAGGGGGAGAATGTCTTCTTTGCGCTCGCGCAGCGGCGGAATGTAGATGCTGATGATGGCCAGCCGATAGAACAGGTCCTGGCGGAAGTGGCCTTCCTGCACCGCGCGCTCCAGGTCGCGGTTGGAGGCGGCGATCACGCGCACGTCGGCCTGCATGTCCTTGACGCCGCCGACGCGGCGAATCACCTGGTCTTCGAGCACGCGCAGCAGCTTGGCTTGCAGGAAGGGCGACAGCTCGCCGATTTCGTCGAGAAACAGGGTGCCGCGATCGGCGATTTCGAAGAGGCCCTTCTTCATCGCCTTGGCGTCGGTGAAGGCGCCCTTCTCGTGGCCGAAGAGTTCGGCTTCCATCAGGTTCTCGGGGATGGCCGAACAGTTGATGGCGACGAAGGCCTTGTCGTGGCGCGAGCTCTGGTAGTGGATGGCCTTGGCGATCAGGTCCTTGCCGGTGCCGCTCTCGCCCTGGATCAGGACGGTGGAAGCTTCGCTGGCCGCCACCTTGCGCACGAAGCCCATCAGCTCGGACATTTTTTTCGACGTGGCGACCACGTCGCGATAGCCGACGTGCCGCTGCATCTCGCTGCGCAGCGATTCGACCTCGCTGCGCAGGCGCGTGGCTTCGAGGGCGTTCTGCGTGGTGACGTGCAGCTCGTCGAAGTCGATGGGTTTGCCGATGAAGTCGAAGGCGCCGAGCTTGATCGCGGCCTTCACGTCGTCGAGTTGCGGGTCGGCGGTGATCATGATCACCGCGCGGGCGTCAGCCGTTTCTTTGAGCCGCTGCAGCACTTCGAGGCCGCTAAGATCGGGCATGCGAACGTCGAGCAGGATGAGGTCGGGACTGCTACTCTGCGCCAGGCGCAGACCGGCCGCGCCGTTCTCCGCTTCGAGAACCGTGAAGCCCCACTCTTCGTATTTCTGGCGCAACGACCAGCGCACCAGCTTCTCGTCGTCTACGACGAGGACGGTTTCGGCCGCCATAGTATCTACTCTAAATCAGGATGCTCGTTTTGGGGCCTCGGTATGGCGGAACGGCAGCCACACCACGAACTGACTGCCCTGGCCCGGAGTGCTTGCGACCTCGACTCGTCCGCCGTGCCCTTCGACGATGCGGGACACCAGCGAGAGTCCGAGGCCTGTGCCCCGCTTCTTGGTGGTGAAAAAGGGGCGGAAGATGTTGGCCAGGTGCTCCGGTGGAACGCCGCGGCCAGTGTCGGAAATCGCGACCGTCGCAAAGCCATCCTCGGACGCGAGGCGCACGCGAATGTTGCCGGCGTCATCAATCGCCTGGAGGGCATTCAGCAGCAGGTTCAGCAGCACCTGCTGGATCTGACCAGCATCATGCTCAACCGGCGCCAGCTCGTGGGCCTTCGAAAGCTTGATGTCGATGGGCCGCGAGAGCGCCTGCTGTCGCGCCAGCGAGACCGCGTGCTCCGCCGTCGAGTTCAGGTCGGATGGGCGGAAGTCCGGCGCTTTGGGACGCGCGGTCTCCAGCAGGTCGGAGAGAATGCGCTTGATCTGCAGGATCTCCTGCTGCACTTCGCTCAGCACCTCGCGCGCCGGACTCGACTCGGGCAGGTCGCGACCGACGATCTCCATCACGCCGGCGATTCCGGCCAGCGGGTTGCGGATCTCGTGCGCGAGACCTGTGGCCAGCTCGCCCAGAGTCGCAAGGTGTTCAGCCCGCGACATCTGCGTGCGGTAAAGGCGCTGGATCTCTTCGCGGCTCTCACGGAGCTGGCGGACCATGTCATTGAAATCGCGGCCCAGGTCGCCGATCTCGTCGTTGCGCTTGGCGAAGTTCACCTCGACGTTGAGGTCGCCCTGGCGCACGAGCGCGATCTTGTCGTGCAACTCGTGCAGAGGATGTTGCAGCAGCAAAGAAATCATCGCGATGACCGCGGCAACAATGATTACCGCCCCAGCCACGGCGACCAGCCGTACCTGGTATCGCGCCTGTTCTTCTAACGATAGCGTTACCAGCACGAACACCAGCAGCCCGTTCGCCAGCACTACCAGAACAGGCAGAATGGCTTTCAGCCGCCAATTGACGCGCCACCGCATAAGTCGAGACACCCCACCGCTTACATCCCATTATGGGCGCGGGAGGGCGAGGTACGGTGTGACCGCAATCACAAAAGGCCGTGATTGCAGACACAGTGGGCTAACTCCGGCTTATTGGGGAGCTCGGCTACGCCAGGACCATCGGTAAGGGCCGCAACTCGCGCTTCATCGGGTCGAGCACCATGCCGAGCGCCTCCAGAGAAACGAGCCTAGCAAGGTGCTGTCGTCTTTTTCGCCAAAGATGACTGGCGCAGCGCCCTGGCGGCCGTCCAGACGAAACGCGACATCGCCGATCTTCCGAGTGATCTCCGAACCGTCTGCCAGGATGAAGGTGCGCTTCGAGTGCGGTTTCACGCCCAGTTTCCGAAGCAGCGCGGCGGGAATGACGGAATAAATAGCGCCCGAGTCCACCAGGAACGTGAGATCGATCGCCCGTTTTGGCCTGGCAGGATTCGCAATGCTTACTTTGATGGGCGTTAAGCCCACGTGTGGCCTCACGTCTTGAGTCTATTCCCAGAGTAAGCCGGGTCAAAAAGAAGGGCCGGCCAGTCAGCCGGCCCCGTAACGGCCATCAGGCGTAGGCGTGCAGCCCTGGCAGGAGGTAAGTCACACCGAAGAACGTGAACATGACAACGGCGAATCCCAGCACCGCGAAGTAAGCGGCGCGGCGTCCGCGCCAGCCGCGGGCGATGCGCATGTGCAGATAGCCGGCATAGACGAGCCAGGTTACCAGCGCGGCGGTCTCCTTGGGATCCCAGCTCCAGTACGATCCCCAGGTCTGGTTGGCCCAATACGCGCCGGCCGCGATCATCAGAGTCAACAGCGGGAAAGCCACGCCGATGGTCTTGTAGGTAAGGCGATCGAGCGTATCCGCCGAGGGCAGCATCTGCTGCAAGCCTTCGCGGCGCCAGCTCAGCATCAGGTAGAGCACCGAAGCCAGCAAGCCACTGAGCAAGCCCGCCAGGATGAAGGGGCTATTACGCAGAGCCGTTGTGAAGAGCACCCTCGGCCATGGGCGAGGCGTATTGCGCGCCGCGCGCCCGCAGAATGAAGGCCGCAGTCGTCAGTACCTGCAAAAGCAGGGCAACCACGAAAGCGCGGTCAGCCCAGGCGTAGGCGCGGTCGTCATGCTTCCAGGTCGCCCAGGCATGGCAGGCAAGGGGGACGAGCAGAGCGGCAAGCACGAGCGCAAACAACCATCCCAGGTCTGGGATGACCACCATCAGCGGCATGCCGCGCTGGATCATCAGATCACCGCCGGTCTCGGGGTTCTGGGCTACCACTTGCAACCCGCCGCCAGCGAACCGACTCAACGCGCCGGCGTAAACCAGCGCGACCAGAGCACTTGTGTTCGCCAGGAAGTTTTCCGTGCGCATGTGATCTTGAATGAGGAACATCATGGCCAGGGCAAAACTGACAGCGCAGGCCGCATAGGAGAGCATCGCGAGCGTCACATGGATGTGCAGCCACGTGGATTGCAGCGCGGGTACCAGCGGGTGCACTTCCGAAGGCAACAACTGCATCAGCACCACACCGACGACCGCGACCGGCATGGTGATAGTGCCGATCACCTTGACGCCATACTTGCTTTGGACGAACAGCGTCAGTGCGGCCACTGCCCAGATGAACGCCAGCAGCATCTCGTAAACGCTGGAAAACGGCGCATGCCCGGCGCTGTACCAGCGATGCGCTCCCGCCAGCGTGTTGCTGATGAATCCTGCCCAAGTCGCGAGCCAGGCGAAGCGCACGAAGCGCTCCGTGCCCGTCACGGCAAATCCGATATAGAGCACCGTGGACGCCGCGTAAAAAGTCAGCGCCGCAAACAGCAGGTTGGCCTCATTGAACACGACTCCCGTCTTGATGGTTCCCAACAGGCCCATCAGCAGCATGAAGACGGTGCCCAGCGCGACCAGGCCCAGCAGCAGGTTGCCACCGGAAGCTGCGGCGGCCGCGGGGCGTTGTTCCATCACTCGCACTCGTGCCATTGCTATCCTCCAATCCCTACTTAACCAACATCAGCTCAGCCTGCCGCGATTTTGCGGCTGCGGCCGGCGACTTCAGATCTTGCTCAACGGCGTCCACCAGAGTGCGGAATCGCCGCTCGAAATCCTCACGGTTCTTGCTCGCGGAGGCCCCCAGCCAGAGCACCTGGCGTCCTTGGCCGTCCTCCACGGGCAGCGCCCACAAACGCACGTGGACGAAGTAGAACACCAAGGCCAGGGCCACTCCCATCAGCAGCACACCTGCCCACACCGCCCACTGCCCGGGTTCGTGCGAGACTTGCAAACCGGTGAAGTAGCCCATCTGCAAATCCTCAACCTGGATATCAAAGCCGGTGTCGTTGCTGTGGGTAAATTCCGGAAACTTGGGAAAGAGCCACAGCTTCTTCTCGCCTGCCTGCTTGGACTGCACGCTGATTTGCACGGCAGGATTGACGGGCTGGTCGGAGCGGCTCTCAATGCGGTTTTCCACCACGACGAAATCGGGGACAAACTGAGTGATGCGGATGGAAGCATCGTTCCCCAAGGGCGCGGCTTCATCGAGCTTCAGCCAGAACTCCTGTTTCGCTCCGCCGTCCTTAGGCGTGGCCAGCAGCTTCACGCCGGCAACGTCGCCCGTGGCGCCATAGCTGGCCTGGTAGAAGCGCAGACCCCGATAGGTGAGGGGACTATTCACCACGATTTCCTTATGCTGGACCGCGCGGCCGTTTTCCAGGACCGTCAGGCTCGACCACCAGCGCTTGGGGGTGCCATCCGTGTAGTTCTCCTGGCCGGCGCCATCGCAACGGATAGCAAAGGGCAGCGCTTTGTGAGTGCCGTCGCCCAGTTCGAGCTGGTTCGTGCTTTCGTTCTGCCCGAGCGAGATGAATCCTTTGTATCCCCAGATGGAATCGATGATCCCACCCGCCAGGATCAGCAGCAGGCTGGCATGCACCACAAACGGCGCCATGCGAGCGATCCGGAAGCGCTCGGCGAATAGGGAAACCGAGCCGCGGTCGTCGCTGACGTATTCCGGCTTCCATCCGGCGCGGCGGAAGGCCAGCTCCACTCTTTCCATGTCCACCTGGCCGCGCAGCGGGATCGACTGCTTCATGGCCAGCGAGGCGAAAAAGTGGGGTTCGGCGCGGCGCAAGGGACGCGAAAGATAACGCCAGGCCGCCGGAAAGCGGTCGACCGATGCCACCACGATGTTGGCGCTCAGAAAGGACAGCAGCAGAACGAACCACCAACTGTGGAACACGTCGGTGAGCCGCAGCGCGTCCAGCAAGCGCAGAGTCTCGGGCGAATAGGCCTGATGCAGTTTGGCGGGTTCGGTGATGGGCCGTTGCAGGATGAGCGTCCCTGCCAGGACGGCCAGACCGGAAAGAATCAATAGAATGATGCCGGTGCGAACAGAACCCAGGACCTGCCAAAGCTGCTGCCGGGTTGAACGAGCCTTTGCAGCCATAAGACCTCCCACAGGGCTTGTGCAGTTGGATATCCAGAGCACCCCCATGGCAATGTCCTGAGGTTACAAAGGCTTGCGGGGAGAGGATGTGACGACGATCACTCTAGGGTGTGTCTTATCACACAGCTCTGGGGACAGTTCCACACCCGATTGGGAGCGATTGGAACGGGGCTCGCGGTGTTGGAACAGGCGTAGCTGGCTGGGCAAGAACACCCGAGACGGCGACCGCGCGCAGAGAGTTTATTTTTCCTTCAGTTTGAGCTTGTCTTTGTTGGATTCAAGGAACGCCCGCAGGTCTGCGCTGGCGTCCAGAAGGCGCACCCATTGTTCGTAGTAAAGGGTCACGGGAAAGCGTCCGAGGCCGTACACGCTGACGCCGCCTTTTTCCCCAACTTTGAATTGCAGATTGCCTGTGCGCACGGTCTTGCGTTCCAGTTCCGCTAGCCGGGCTTTCAGTTCATCGTAGCTCGGTTCTGCCATCGCACTCTCCTTTGCGAGCCTTAAGATAACCGATTGCGGCCGAACATGCACTTAGCGTCCGGCTGGCTGGCGCGTGTGGTTCGCTCGCCAGGCGTCGGCCTGCTGTTGCGCCTCGGCAATCTCGCTGGGCGACATCGATTGCTTTAACTCGGCGATTGCATTGGCGCTCTCTTTCACTTTGTCCTGAGCGAGAACGAGCCACTTGTAGGCGCTTACCTTGTCTGGCTGAGAGGCATCTCCCCTGGCCAGTAATCGGCCAAGCCGGTACTGAGCTTCTGCGACGCCCTGGTCCGCGGCCTTTTCGTAATATCCGATTGCGATCTGGAGGTCGGCCGTGACGCCCTGACCTCGCTCGTACATAACTCCCAGATTGTATTGCGCGCCAGCATGCCCTTGGTTTGCGGCCAGTGTGAACCAATGCCACGCTTGCTCGGGATCGGCGGGAACTCCCTGCCCGAGCCAGTAACGAGCGGCTAATCCAAACTCTCCCTCCGGTTGTCCCTGCTCGGCCGCCTTGCGGAACCACTGAACCGCCTTTTCGTAATCAGGTTGGACGCCAAAGCCCTCCGCAAAAATCTCCCCAAGTTTGGCTTGGGCTACCCCGTCGCCCAACTCAGCGGCGCGCTCGAACCAATGGATCGCCGCATTGATGTCCGTCGGCGTCCCGGGTGGACCCATGTTCATTTTGGCCAGCTCCAACATGGCGGGAATAAAGTTTTGCTCAGCCGCGCGCGTGAGCCATCGAACGGCCTCTTTATCGTCACGAGGGACACCCTCTCCCCGGTGATAAATTCCCGCCAGGTTCAATTGTGCGGTTGCGTCACCCGCCTCCGCGGCTCGTCGAAACCATTGCAACGCTCTTGCTTGGTCCTTGGGTACGCCTCGCCCGGTGGCATACATGAGCCCAATGCTCGTGGCAGCATCAATTGAGCCATGCTCGGCCGCTTTCGTATACCAGACGAGCGCTTCGGGCGCGTTCGGCGGCATTCCAAAACCCATTTCATGGAAAATGCCCAGTGCCTCTTCCGCCCCAACGAACCTCTTGTCAGCGGCCTTGTGCAACAGGCGAAGCGCTTGTTCGTCGTCAGCCTTCAGCAGCACTCCAGCGTGGTACGCGAGCGCCAAAGTGGTTTCGGCTTCGGGATCGCCCGCTTCCGCCCTGTCTTCTAGTGGTTGCAGATCAGAAACTGTCAGCGTTCTGGCCTTCGCCAGCAGCCCATAAGCGTGCTGCTGGGAGTACGAGGGACGCCCGGCTTTCCTGGCACTAAGTGAGGCGAAGCTAATTTCGCCTGCTCTGGCATGGCCCGGTCCACCTTCGCCGCTCCTGGCAGCGTAGCGGCGTCCCCGGCAGCGCTTATCTTTATGCGTAGGGTGTTGCCTGAATACTGCATCTCGAACTTACGCGGCTCTTTCAGATCGACGACCACGCGCGCAGTTGGCGGATCCAGACGGAATGCCGACGCCCTCACCGCGAGCACCGGGCCTCGGTTGACGGCAATGTTTTCGCTCGGATGCAGGAGCTGGCATGCGGGGAAATCAAACACCAAACGCTCGGGATTGGACAGGGTCTGAATTTCGGGGCTGACCAGCTTGCTGGATGTGATCTCGACTATCACAGCATCCGGAGTGGAGCGAACCGCGATATGGCTGATAACCGCGTTGAATTGCGGCAGTGTTCCGGGAGTTGCATTCTGATCGCTGCACCGCACGTCGAGGCTTAACCCGAAGCAGGTTAAAATCAAAAAAACTACTGCTGCACGGCTGCGCATGAGTTCTCTCGTGGGATGCATTCCCGAGATGATTTTCAAACCGAAACGGTAACGCATGTGTGACGTTTGTCACAAGACGCGCTGATTGCGCCACGAAGTCCTCCTTCGGGCCAGGCCTCCATGAGCGGCGGTACCTGGAAGGGTAATGGGCGAATCGTGTTTGTGCGTTCATCATTTGTCTCTTGCCACTCAATGGCTTGGCTCGTCTCTCGTCGATGGGCAGACACGAAAGATGGGGTACTCTCGGGTGCAAAGCCGGCAAACTTCTTGCATCGCCACTTGATCGCGAGCGGATAATGGGCGCAGGAACATCAGAAAAACCGACTGAGATGATCCCCAAAGCGGCGAACCTGAAAACTCCCCGAAGCCTCGCTTCCTTCCTCATGAAGAGATTCCTTCCCCGCTGCCTATTCTTTTTGAACCTTTCTTGCTCATGGAATTTGCCGCGCTGCGGCTGTCTCCGGTGTATTACGGCCTGGGGGTTCCTGCCGGAGATGGAACAGCTGTAGTCATCATCCCAGGCTTACTGGGAACGGACGTGATCCTGTTTGAACTGTACGGCTGGCTCGCCCGTGTCGGCTACCGTGCCTACTTCTCCGGGATGGGCTGGGCTGCCGACTGCCCCAATGTGCTGGCGCGAAACCTTGCGGCGACCATTGACCGGGCGTACCTGGAGACGGGACAGCGGGTGCACCTGGTCGGGCATAGCATGGGCGGGATCTTCGCCCGCTCCGCGGCGGTCCGAACGCCAGACCGCATCGCCTCTGTCACCACTCTGGGTTCTCCTTTCCGGGGACTCGTAGCGCACCCACTGGTGCTCACGCTGGCCAACCTGGTGCGCCACCGGATCCGCGGGCAGTACCCGAATCCGCCGCAGGGATGCGCGACCAGCCGGTGCGCATGCTCCTTCGGCCGATCTCTCCGCCGGAAATGGCCGAGATCTGTGGCGCAGACCGCCATCTATACCCGCGCGGACGGGATCGTCGACTGGCGCTACTGCCGGACGGGTGACCCCAAGGTGGACGTTGAGGTCAGTGGCACACACCTTGGGCTTATCTTTAATTCGACAACCTACCTGTGCATGGCTGAGCGTCTGGCTGCCGTAGCCCGAAGGCGTGCTGGAAGACGGTAACAGCGCGTCAACGCATTAGTGCCCCACCTGTTTATTGCGGATCCTTCCGTGCAAGCTGATCTGCGGAAAGAACCGCGAGCCGCCTGAAGACCGCTTCCGCCGCAGCTTCCTTTTGATCGGGCGGCAGATTCAGGAGCCGCTGGATCTCTGATTCCATTTCCTGCAATTCCTCGGCGGGCGCGATCTCCCCCAAGTGCGCGAAGAGCAGTTTGTGGGCCTGCTTGCGTTCCATCACTTCCAGTCCATCCAGGATCTGGCGGTGCGAGGTCCCTTCCCAGATGGCGAGAATCATGGCTTCCCGCAGCCAGCGTTCGGCGCCGTACTCGGCCAGCGTGCCCAGGCCGCCGTGAACTTCCATCGCCCATTTCGCCGTATCCACCGCGAACTCGGCCGTCCAGTACTTGGCCAGATGGGCCACCAGCCGGAAAAGATGATAGCGATCGGAGTAAGGCGGCCGTTCCATCCACACCTGGTCGAGCAGCCGAACCGATTCCCACGCCAGGGCAAACGCGGAGCGAAGCGATTTCAGGCGGTCATCGAACTGGCGCCGAAGCAGCGGATGTTCGAGAATGCGCTTGCCGAACGCGGTGCGGCACTCGGCATAGGCGAGCGCATCCGCCATGGCCCGCTGCGCCAGCGCAACAGCCACCACGCTGTTGGCCACGCGGGAAAGATTCAGGACTTCCAGGATCAGATAAATTCCCGCGTCCGCCGGGCCGAGCAGATAGGCTTCGCTGTCTCGCAGCTCGATTTCCCCGGTGGGCACGGAGCGAGTGGCGATCTTGTCTTTGAGGCGACGGATGAAGCGGTTGAGGCTGCCGTCTTCGTTCTTGCGATAGCGAGGCACGAGGAAGAGCGCCAGCCCGCGCACGCCCGGCGGAGCTCCTTGCGGACGCGCCGCCACCACCGCCAGCTCCGCCGCGGCGTTGCTGGCAAAATACTTGTCGCCGGTCAGCAGCCAGCCATCGGCCGCGGGCCGGGCAATGGTCTTAACGCCGGCGCCCAGATCGGAGCCGCCGCCGATCTCCGTCATCCAGGTGGCGCCCTGCCACACGGAATCGTCCTTGCGCAAAAGCTCAGGCAGAAACCGCGCCTGCAATTCTGCGCTCCCGTACTTGGCCAGCGGGACAGCCGTGCCCAGCGACACGGTATACGGGCAACAAACGCCAGGATCGTAGAACGAAATCGTGTACATCAACAGATACGTCGGGATGAGCGACTTTTCTTCCAGCGCGCGCCAGACCACGCCCGAGCGGTAGCCCTTCCGCAGCATGGTCTGGTACTCGCGCGAGTAGAGGATTTCATCGACGCGCCGGCCCGACGGGTCGAACATGCGAACCCATGGCGTCCCGGCGCGATCGATTGTGCCGGAGATGGCGATGCCCTCGGTCTTCCACCACTCCTGCTCGGCTGCCAGTACATCGAGGTGCGGGATGATGGGAAGCCTGCTTCGCAAAAAGTCGAGAGGAGACCGCAGAGCATCGAGCAAAGCCATGCGAGCGCATGGTAGGCGGCGGGCATGAGCGCGTCAAGAGAACCGGGTCTGCTTGCTCGTGAACATGCCAGACGCTGCCGGAGGGCTGGGAGCTATGCACGGAGCTACTAGTCTCGTCTCATGCTTAATGCCATTGGACAAGTCGAAAAAGCAAGTCAGTCGTCCTGCTCCCATAAGTATGGGATCATAGAATCATGAAGACGACCTTGGAGATTCCCGATGCTATCTTCCATCGTGCCAAAGCGCGGGCGGCCAAACAGCGAGTCCCGCTGCGCGAGTTTATCAGTCAGGCGGTGGCAGAGAAACTCGCGGCGAAATCTGCGCCGGGAGGAAAAGCGAGGATGAAGCTCGCGGGGAGGCTGCAGCACTTGCGCAAAGAGACGGGCCGAATCACCCGCTTGATAGAGCGGGAGTTCGAGAGAATTGAGCCGGAGGAATGGACTTGATTCTGGACACTAACGCTCTCTCTGCGATTGCGGAAGGGGAGCGGAAGGCGGCCAAACAATTCTCCCGTGCCGCTCGCGTTGCCATTCCGGTTATCGTTCTGGGCGAATATCGCTTCGGAATTGCACATTCGCGACATCAGCGTGAGTACGAGAGCTGGTTGGAGGAGATGGTTTCAGTCTGCGACGTGCTCGAGGTCAGTGAGGAAACTGCGATCTGGTACGCGGAGCTTCGTGGTCAACTCAAAGAGTCTGGTACTCCGATCCGTTCCAATGACGTTTGGATTGCGGCACTCTGCCGCCAACATACCCTTTCCATCATGAGCCGAGACCCGCATTTCGACCTGGTCAGAGGGTTGCGCCGGGTTGACTGGTAAGCAAAATCGAGCATTACGGGAAAGAGCGCGTAAATTCTGGGGAAAGTCCCCGTTGCCCCTCGAACTTAATCACCTCAGCCCCGAATTCCGACAGGTAATCGCACGCAGCTACAAGGGATTTCCCATCCCGGCACTCGAAATCCCCAAAACCGACGGGCTCAACAAAAGTCCACGAGCGGCCTGCAACTTACCAGCAGCGAACGCGCGCGGTCAGGCCCGCGGAGGAGGGCACTTTCGCGATAAGCAGTTCCCATAGCTTCGCTGACGGAAGATTTGAGCCTGTCGAATATTTCCAATCTGAGATAGCATCCACTGGGGGCGAGGTTCACCATGGCAACGAATGCAAGCTCACTGCGAGATGAGGTAACTGGAGTGGCTCGCCAACCGCAGGCAGCGAACGGTCTGGCGATCGTTCGGCTGACGGTCGGCGCTATGTTCGTGTGGGTGTTCTTCGAGAATTTGGGCAAAGGCCTCTACAGTCCCGCGGGCTACGCGGGCCTCATCAACTACTACATCAAGCAGGGTCATGCGCCGGCCGCGTGGAAAGCGGTCATGGGTCTGGCGGCGAGCCACGCCGCGATGGCGGCGCCAGCTCAGGCGGTAACGGAAATCTCGCTCGGCGTCCTCCTGGTGATCGGCCTGCTCACGCGCCCGGCCGCTTTCATCGCGTTCCTGTACCTTGCAAGCCTCTGGGTTTCCGAGTGGGGAACCGCGTGGATCTGGGAACTGCTGGTTCCGGTGCTTGCATCTCTTGCGCTCGCCGTGGGGCGCGCGGGCAGGTCGCGGGGTGTAGACGCGTGGCTGGCGCGGCGGCAGCCGTCCTCTCCGTGGTGGTGATTGGGAGCCAAGGCGCAATGCGAGTCTCGGTGATTATTCCTACGCGCAATGAAGCGTCCGCCATCCGCCGCGTTCTCTCCGATATTCCGGCCGATCTCATCACCGAGATCCTGGTTGTCGACAGCGGCTCCACTGACGGCACACTCGAGATCGCGGCGGAGATGGGAGCACACGTCGTCCATGAACCTCGCCGCGGGTATGGCCGTGCGTGTCTTACAGGGCTCGCCATGGCCGATGCACCCGATATCGTCGTGTTCCTCGACGGCGATTACAGTGATCGACCCGCTGAACTACCGTTTCTTCTCGCTCCCATCAGGGACGGTCGCGCGGATATCACACTGGGTTCGCGCCTCGGGGTGCAACGCATCCCCGGGGCACTACCGTGGCATGCTGCCTTTGGTAACCGGCTCGCCGCCAGCCTGATCCAGCTTTTATTTGGCGTGAAGATCAGTGACCTCGGCCCGTTCCGCGCGGCACGCGCCGATGTCCTCCGTGAACTTGCACTCGAAGAGGCCACCTACGGCTGGGCGGTTGAAATGATCTTAAAAGGGGCTCTAAAGGGATTCCGCATTGTCGAGGTGCCGGTCAGCTATTATCCCCGCATCGGGAAATCGAAGATCAGCGGTACGGTGAAGGGCAGTGCTGGAGCGGCGTGGTTCATTATCAGCCTGATCCTGCGCTATTATTTCCGGCGCCGACGGGCCGGAATGCCACTGGCAGCGTGAGTCCTGGCCCAGCGATCTCCTATGAAATCCTCTCGTCAGACCAACGTGCGCCCACGCAGATCGGATTGCATGTTAGTCATTATGGCCAAAGCTCCGAGGCCGGGGATGGTCAAGACCAGGTTGGCAGATTGCCTTCCTCCGCCTGCCGTGACCTCGCTTTATCGCTGTCTTTTCGACGACACAATGGCACTAGCGCAGTCGCTTGGCAGTGTCGAGATTGCCGTTATGTGCCCTGGCTCGGATGTAGACGATCTAGCTCGCTTGGCGGGCGATACGGTGCGGGTTGTCGCGCAGACGGGTCAGGGGCTTGCTGCAGGCCTCACCTCTGTGTTTGCGCAGTTCGCGGTGGCTGGTCAGCGGCGCATCATCGCGTTCAACAGCGACAGCCCGCACCTGTCGGCATCTCTTCTGCGAGGCGCCTTCGATGCACTCGCCTCGCATGATGTGGTGGTCGGGCCGACAGACGACGGAGGCTATTATCTCGTAGGAGCGAAGGCCTCCCATCCGACACTTTTCGAGGGCGATGGCATGGGCACCAGGAGTGCGCTCGAGTCATTGTTGGGACGTGCTTGCACGCTGGAGCTTTCCGTAGCATTTACGGATTCCGTCTACGACATTGACGTGGCAGCCGACTTGATTCGGCTGGCCGCGGAACTGGAACTTGCTCCAGCCCGCGCGCCGCGAACGGCGGACTGGCTGAAAGAGTGGGGTCAAGCGATAGCGCAACTGCGGACCAGCACAACCGACTTGTGAAGCTTACTCCCTCCCACAGGCTGTACGGCCTCGGCGCCATTCTGTTGGTGGCGTTGGCGATCTGCTCGCGAGAATTCAGCAGGATGGGTGCGCCGTCGTTCCTGATCCCGCTGGGCGCTGCCAGCATTGCGTACCTCCTTGCGATTCGTGAATTCTTCCTCACCCCCAGTTTCCCCCGGCGCGTCATCGTCGTGGGGCTGGCGCTGGCTGCTCTGTGGCAGGTTGTATTCCTGCGGATGCCGTCGGGTTCCGACGATGATATTCATCGATATTTGTGGGATGGCCGCGTGCAGCGGCTCGGCTATAACCCCTATCTTGTCGTTCCCAACGATCCTGCGCTCGAAGCATTGCACACAACCGAGACGCGCACGCTGAACCATCCGGATCTACCCAGCCCTTATCCGGCAGGCGCCGAGCTTTTTTTCCGTGCCGTAACCGCGATTCATGAGTCTGTCTTTGCGCTGAAAGTCGCATTTGTAGTTTGCGATTGGGCCATTGTTCTCATTTTGCTCGACGTCTTGCGCCGCACCGGGCAGGGAGTGCACTGGGTGCTGGCCTATGCATGGCATCCGCTGCTGGCGACCGAAGTTGCGGGCAGCGGTCACATCGATATTGTTGGCGTGTTGCTGCTGTTGGTGTCCGCGGCCGCGCTGCTGAGACGCTGGCGTGCCGTGGCAGCCATGGCATTTGGACTGGCTGTTGCGGTGAAATTGCTGCCGATCGTACTACTGCCACTCTACTGGAAGCGGATTCGCATGCGCGACGGTGCACTGGCAGCAGTCGTGTTTGGACTCCTATACATACCATTTCTCAAGCGCGGGCAGATTCCGATCGGCTCGCTCGGCAGGTATGTCCAGAGTTTCCGTTTTAATGATCCGGTGTTTGCAGCCCTCGAGCGAGTGGCGTCTCCCCAGCTTGCAGTTGGGCTGGCAGTCCTCGGAGGCCTGCTCACCGCAGTGTGGCTGAGAAGAACTTCCGCGGCATGGTCGTTGGACGCGTTTGCTTGGCCAATGGCAGCATCGCTTCTATGTGCGCCGGTTGTATATCCCTGGTACCTGCTCTGGCTGCTCCCGTTCATGGCGTCGATCTCAACGCTGCCGATCATCATCTGGACGGTGAGCATTATCCCCACGTACATCGTTTGGCATCTGCGTACAGTTGGGCGTCCGTGGTTAGTTCCCGGCTGGATTATGCTGCTGGAATACGGATCCGTCGCAATGACCGCTGCGATCATCCTGTTGCGCCGAATCACTCGACCGGCCGCGCCGCAGCGCTCAACCGACTAGCCGCCTTGGGTCTGGATGCGCGACCAAGGTGTTGCTGACGTACTTCTCCGTATCCTGGAGCCCCTCCCCATCATCCAAATCCATCATTGAATCCACGAAGGAGGACCTCCATGACAAATTCGCGCTGGAATACAGCGATACGCCTTCTGCTGGTCTTTGGGGTGCTGGTCCTTGTTGCAACCTCTTGGGCGCAGACACGCCCGCCCATCGCCGAACAGCTTGCCAAGACTTATGGCCTTGATTCGTTCGGGCAAATCGAAGCAATCCGCTACACCTTCAACCTGCAGTTGCCTGGATTGAATCTCTCCCGCGCGTGGGAGTGGGAGCCCAAGACCGGCAAGGTGTCTTATGAAGGAAAAGGTAAGGATGGCAAGCCCGTAAAAGCTACGTACGTTCGTTCTGCACTGAGCAGCCAGCCTGCCAATGTGAAGGACGACATCGAGCCCGGTTTCGTCAACGACAATTATTGGCTTCTGTTCCTGTTTCATGCTTACTGGGACACAAGCGCAACCATTACTGATCAGGGAATGCACAAGCTGCCGCAGGGCAATGGCTCGGCCCAGCTAGTCTCGGTGAAGTATCCCTCGGAGGGTGGTTATACTCCCGGCGACACATGGGACCTTTATATCGGCAAAGACAATCGTGTCCAGCAATTGGTCTTCCACCACGGGGGGAGTGCGAAGCCAAGCCTCGTCATCGCAAGTTGGGCAGGCTACAAAAAGGCAGGTCCTCTGCTGGTGTCAACGGAGCACCGCGGCACCGCCGACGGCAAGCCCATGCACCTCACTTTGACGGACGTGGCGGTTAAGCTGGCGGGCTCGGACACCTGGGTGAAAGCGGAATAAACGACCTGCTGATGTTTCGGGAAGAATTGGACTACTGAGCGATCACGATAGTCGTACACGAACTGCTCAGCTTGGGGAGATCGCGATTCGCGGCCATCCGGATCTGCAAGGTCGGTCGTTCCCCGCGGATGATCGGACAGTAGCAGTCCGGCTGAGGTAGTGCGCCCTGAATGTGTCGTCGTCCGGCACATCCTCCATGGCATGACTCCCGGAATGCGCAGGGCTGACATGCCTCGGGAAGAGTCCGGGCCTGCTGGAAGGGTGTTGAGCTCAGGATGTCGCTCCCGGCACAGATCAAATCTGACAGCGGCTCACCCGAACCTGACCAATAAACGCAGGGCTGGGTTGTGGCTCTTGGTGTCACTCGTACGGTGCTTACGCCGCATCCTGCTCGGAGCGGTGGGAGCCCCGCCATTGCGCGAACCAGCGGCTCGCTAATGGCGATCACGTCCGTCTCCGCAAAGAGGCGTCGGAATCCCTCCCAGTACTGTTCGTAGCTCAGTGCATAGATGTCCGATCGCACGGCCTGGTACACGTTCACTCGCAAGGGAGCGTCAAACTGTTTGGCTATTCGAGCCACATCCGCTAGACGCAAGTAGTTCGACTTCATCATGACGGCAATGATGGTTACAGGAATAGCAAGCCTCACGCACCGTTCTGCCTGCTGGTGGATGAGCGCCCAATTGCCATGCCCGCGCTGTGCATCCTGTTCCGCTTGTGTCGGGTAATCGAGAGAGAACTCGATGTTGTGGAAGGCAGACAGTTCATTGTCTTCCAGACCGGCAATACTATGACCGTTGGAAGTGATGGTCAGCTTGATCGGTTTCGTTTGCAAGTACGCCAGTATTGCCTTGAACTCTGGATGCATGCCGTTCTCACCGGTGCCGAGATTCACCGAGCGCACGGGCAGGCGTTCCATGACCGCTTTCACTTGATCTAGGGAGAGACGATCGGCGCGAGTCGGATCGCGGTAGCAGAAGGCACAGCTGAGGTTACACTCATTGGTGAGCCCGAGCCCGAGCGAAATCGAGGCTTCAGGCGCCGTGACGCCAGGTGTGGTGGATGAAGATTGGGCTGTAGCGTTGTTCAAGCGGGACCCTCGAGAACTGAGCAACGCGCAAGATAGTGTATGTAGCGGGAGACTGCAATAAACTCTGGTCGACTGCCCAGCTTGCGCTCCAGCTCAAAAATCCTCTCATACTCTTCGATGCGAGAAACTCGTGGCGGCAAATAATCAGCAACGACGCGTATACCCCGCTCGGCAATCATGGCCAGCGATGCCGCTTTCAGCATGTCTTGCAGACTGTCCGACCTAAATAGTCGCACCTTGCTTCCGTAGAGAGACTCCTGTCCCGACTCAGCGGTTAGGCTATTTTCCGCTGCGGCCAGATCACCCGCTCGGATAGCGGCCTTCAACACCTCGCCTGCCTGATTGCGCACGAGGACGGACAGTATCGCCGATGAATCGCGTAACGCGCGAGCCGCGCCGCGCAACAAAGTAGCTGGGTCATCGACATATTCCAGGATGTTGTGGCAAAGAATCAGGTCGAACGATCCGGCGCGGAACAGGTTCGCCATTTGGTCAGCGTCGCCGTGTTTCAATACGATCTTTTCGGTAACCCCTGCTTCCCGTGCACTGCGCGTCGCGATCTCCAGCATCTCCTGAGAGGAATCGAGCAGCGTGACGTGAATGCCAAGTCGCGCCAGGCGAACCGCCATCGCTCCCGTGCCGCACCCGAGATCTAGTGCAAACAACGAGTCCTTGGCCGGCCGCGGGGGAAGGAAATCCTCCAAGTTGGCAAAAGCCAAGTCGGAGCGCAAACGCCCCTCAGGCGTCCCGAGATAGGCGGCATACTTGTGCGCGCCGCCTTGGAAGCGCTCGCCGTCGTCCTTGCCGGTCATCTTCATGTTCATGCGACCCCACCTTGCCTAGCTGGCGGGCGCCGCTCAGCTTGTGGCTCCCGCTTCTCGAAGAGTTGGCTGGAGTCGAATAATTCCTTCGGTCAGGTCTCGATATGATTTTCTTTTGGGCATACCGTGTGCTTAGCTGCCACAAGCGTCCGAGCGAGTGACTCAGCCTTTCCTTCCTTGATTTCTAAAAGGCAAGCATTGTACGCCCGTCCAAGAGATTTCAGAGGGGGACTTTGAACGTCAGGGCGTCGCGCTGAACCTCATAACCGAATCTCAATACCTAGGGCAGGGAAGCAGGGCTACCGGACTGCCCCATTTTCGGGCATTGACTTCCCACCAAGCAGTGTCAACATACCCTCATTCCGTTGCCCGGTAATTGTTCTCAAGAGGTAGGCGTACGATGCCATCCCCAGCCAAGGTGTCGCCGCAGTCCAACCGCAAGAAGCTCATTCTTTGTATTGACGATCACCGCCGGGGCCTTCATGCCCGTAAGCTCATCCTAAAGGCCGCCGGCTACGAGGTGATCACGGCCAGCAGCGGCAGAATCGGCCTGCGGCTCCTCCAGCAGCATCCCATCCAACTTGTGATCCTGGACTACGGTATGCCGGAGATGAATGGAGAGGCAGTGGCCCGCGAGATCCGGCGCACACATCCGCAAGTCCCCATCCTCATGCTTTCCGGCCAGATCGACGTGCCCGAACGCGCCTCATCGGCCGTGGATGCGTTCATCACCAAAGGGCAACCGACTGCGGTGTTGTTGAGACATTTGGCTGCGATTGCGTAGGCCTTGCTCGGGAAGCACGCTCCGCCAAAGTTGACTATGTCCCCTGAGTTGGATGGGGGATATCCGCTCACAAGTCCAGTCGCTATGGCTTCGTAATCGGCGATAGCAGGACTTTGACCATCATTGGATCTCGCCGTTGCAGGTTGCAGGCAAGGAAGGCCGGAGCATCCGCCCCGGCCTTCCTTCCTCCACAGGACCGTTGACAGCTATTGCGCCGGCAGCACCTCGCAAAGGCTCAGGTTGTACCGGTCACCCGTAGGCGCCGTGTCGTTGATGGTGACCACCGTCCCGCTGGCCGAGGTCGTGGATGTCTGCCGCTGCACCCAGAACACGAAGAGGAATGAAGCATGGCTGTCCGGGCTGGAGGTCCATCATATCCGGCGCCGGAGCCAGCTCGGCGATGACTCTGATTGCACGCGCGGTTATGCCCCACAGGGCGAACACCTCCGTCCGGGACCGCCCATGAATTGATACTCGGCAGACATAAGCTGGCCCCGGGGTACTTGCTAGCTTGTCCTCCCTCCCTCCCGCGCGCGTACCTCGTAAGCCCGCGATGATTAATGCCTATTGCGCGGGCAAGATTTCGCAAAATGCTCGGGCTGCAGCGGTCGCCGGTCGAACTGATTTAGTTTTCGTGGTTTGCGTGACACGCAAAGAAAACGAGAGGGCAGTGCGACCGGCGGGCCGCTATAATCGATTGTCAAATAATCTGGCAACTTCCTAAGCCGAAAGGTATGTCTTCGCCTCAGAAGTTCGCCCCTTGGGGCTTTTTGGGTTTGCGTCATCACCCGACTTCAGGTGATTCGGCCGCCATGATGCCGGTATCAAGTTCCCGAGCAATATCCAACTGCCGGAGTTCGGTTTACCCACTCGCTCGAAGGTCCCAGTGAGCAAAACCCTCTCTCCTGGAATACAAGCTGCCCCCGGGTACTTGCTAGCTAGTCACCCGCAGACTGCCCCCCCCGAGCGAGAGGAGCGAAGCTTTTCAAAGTTAGCGAGAACGTATGGTTTCTCGACTTCGCAGGCCTCCTTCCATTCACCGAGGGCGCGGAGCGTCTTGGCCTTGGCGCGAGCCACTTGTTCCTCAACCGCAGCCGGCACCTGCGCTTTGATGGAAGACTGCAGAGCCGCAAGATCAATCGCGGTCCAGGAAAGCAGTGCTCCTTTCAACCTGTTGTAACCATTGGCCAGCATTTCAGCGAACCGAATTCCCTGCTTGAGGCTAGTTTCTCCATCTGAAAACAAGATCGGATGGTTGTCGTAGTACTGTTGCCGGTAAGTATTCAGTTCGTCTCCCGTTAACTGCCGCAGGACCGCTTGCGGCAGAATCTTCTCGATGAATATGTTCTCTTGCAGCACCAGTCGCTCGCCTTCGGGCGAGCGGAGCGCTTTGAATAGGGGGTGCGCTTCTTCGGGAATGTCCGGCCAGTCCAAAGGGGCTGGGACGGCTTCCATGTGAACGATGCTTCGCACGCGCTCGCTGTTGTGGCGGCCCCAATCAAATCCAAGTACTGCGCCCCAGTCGTCCAGAACGAGCAGTACGCGATTTCCGAGATCTAGCTGATCCCATAAATCATAGAGATACCTCCGGTGATTGGCGAGCCTGTAGCGGTCCGGCCCCAGCGACGGGTCGAGCTTGTCCGAACCGCCCATGCCAATCAGGTCGCAGGCAACAAGGCGTCCCATTCCTTCCAAGTGCGGCATGATGTTTCGCCACACATATGACGATGTCGGCTGGCCGTGCTGAAATACGATCGCGTCGCCGTCGCCTTCGTCGATGTAGGCCATCCGGCTACAGTTGACTTCACGGTATTTGAAGAACACGATCCCGAGAAGAACGCGCGCAGCGGTGGTAGTCTTGGATTTCACCCCAGAACGCCTGCTTTCCTGACGATTACCAGCGGCTTGTATGCAGAGCGTACGATGTTGCCGGACTGAACTCTCCGGCCACGGCGCGTTCATGAATCTCCCAAGCTGAGGCACCTGCCTTGCGCGCCGCGATCATCTTCTCCGGATCGACATTCATGTGCAGGCGGGAAGGCAATTGCTTGAGCTGCTCGGTAACTGTCCAGTCGTCGGTAAAGTTGTTGACGTTCAGCTCGATGATGTTTCCGTCGGGATCCTCGTAATACAGAGCCGTCTGAATGAACTGGTCCGCGGCCCACAGTAGCGGGATGCCCAGTTTCTTGAGCCGGATGTAGGTGCCGAGCAGATCGTCGAGTGTCTCGTATTCAAAAGCGATATGTTGCACCCGTGCATGACGGTCTTTGTCAGCATCGTTCGGGAGACCGGGTGTTTCAAAGAACGAAAGGCGGTGATTGACCTCATCGTTGCTGGCAAATGCCACAGTCTTGAACGGTGTTCCGGCAGGCGCCGCCACGCGCTTGTTCACGGTCATGCCCAGCACCTTGCCGTACCACTCAAGCATGCCGTCGAGGTTGCCTGTTGTCAGCCCGCAATGCTGCAGCTTCGGATGGATTGTGATCTCGGTATTCATTTGAATTCTCCTTCTTGTTTTTTGGAGTTGAGTTTTGAACCCCGTGCCGCAGCGCGAGGTTAGTAGAGTTGGGAAATATCCCATCCACCACCCAGGGCCCTGATCAAGTTCACGCTTGCCGTGATCTGCTGTTGCCGGAACGTCAAAGCCGCCTCCTGAGCGTTGAGGAGAGAGGTTTGGGCGGTGATCACGTTCAGGTACGGATCGATGCCGGAACGATATCGAACATCGGCTTCTCCAAGTGTTCTTCTTGCCGATTCGACTGCTGAGTCCTGCTCATGGATTACGTCGGACAAAATGCGAACGGCTGCGAGATTGTCCTCCACCTGCTGGAACGCGATGAGCACGGTCTGCCGATAATTGGCGACGGTCGCCTCGTACGTCGCTTGAAACTGCTGCACCGTCGCGCGGCGTGATCCGCCGTCGAAGATGGTCTCGGCGAGGCTGGTGCCGACCGACCAGACGCGGTTCGGCCAATTGAACCAATCTGCAGCCGACGTACTTTGGAATCCGCCGCTCGCGGTGAGCAGGAGTGTGGGAAAGAAAGCTTTCTTGGCCACGCCGACCTGAGCGTTGGCTTGCATGACGGCACGCTCCTCGGCAGCGATGTCCGGACGGCGCTCCAACAGTTCGGATGGAATGCCAACGGGAACCGCAGGTGGATTGAGCGCGATTACCTGTGGGGCCAGGACGAAGTTCGAAGGCGCCTGTCCGGTCAAGACTGCGATGGCGCGCTCATATTGGGCGCGAAGAACGCCGACGTTCACCGCTTGAGCGCGCGTCGTCTGCAGTTGCGTCTCGGCTTGCGCGACTGCTTCGTCGGAATCGAGGCCGGCAGTATACCGGGCGCGGGCCACATCGAGCGCCTCCTGGTAGCTGGTCGCAGTGGCATCGAGGATTTGTTGGAGATCGTCCTGCGTCCGCAGTCCGAAGTAGTCCACCGCAAGCTCCGCTTGTGCCGAGAGGCGCACGTTCTGCAGGTCCGCAATGTTTACCTGGAGGCCGTACCTGCCGACCCTGACCGCGGCTCTGACTCGACCAAAGACGTCAGGCTCCCAAGAAGCGTCGACGGTCGCTGCGTAGGTGCTGACCGTCCTGCCATTGGGGTCAGCCGGCACGCGTGACCGCGCGAAAGAAGGACCTGCCGTCACGAGAGGAAAGTATTGCGACCGAGACTGGCGCACGATTGCGCGCGCGGCCTCGACGTTCGCTATCGCCGCCGCGACGTTCTGGTTGGAGATGTTGAGCGACTCTTCCAACCGGTTGAGTTCCGGATCGTTGAATCGCTCCCACCAGTTTCCTTTGCCGAGCTGATCGCCGGGTTCGCTCGGCTTCCAATTGCGCAGCTCCTTGTAGGCCGTCGGCGCTTGCACGCTAGGCCGGCCCTTGTCCTCTGCGACTGCGCAGGAGCACATCACGACCACGGCAAGCAGGATGTTGACGACAAGGCTTCCTTCGCGTTGCATATCACTCTCCGATGTACACGTCGACCAGCTGGCCGGGATACAGATTCGCGCCATTGACCGGCTTCAGTTTGAAGATGACAGGGAGCACCCGGACATCGACGCGCTCCTGGCGCTGATTCGACAGTTCGATCTTGGGAGACACGATCGGCTGGGTTCGGACGTACTCCAACTCGAACTTGGCGTTCGATCCGCGTACTGACATCTGCGCCTTGATCTTCGAAGGCGCCGGCAGGCGGGGCACCAGGATCTCATCGACGTAGCAACGGACGTTCAGCTCGGCCTCGGAACTGCCCACCACCACCACCGGCACATTGCTTTGCGTGTAGCTGTCGTAAGCGCCCTGCGCGGAGACATAGCTGCCGACCGTTGGACTGATCGCCAGCACTCTGCCGTCCTTCGGTGCTCGAATGGCGTACTTGCCAAGCAGTGCGTTGGCAGACAGGTATGCCTTTTGTGAGGCCTGATACTGACGGTCCTGGTTGTTGATGTCGTATGTCCACGCGCCTGCTTTCATCAGGTCGAGCTGCCTCTGGGCCACTTCGAGGTTTGCTTTCGCGGTAGCGACGGCGTTGGCAGTGCTGTCCAGTGCGTCTTTTCCGATGGCCCGTGCGTTCAGGTCGTACGCCGTCTTTTGTTTGTTGTAAGTATCCTGCGCCGTTTTTAGCGACGCCTGCGCAGCCGCGACCTGAGCTTCCGACACCTCAAGATTTTCCTTACGGGGCTGCGCGCGCAGGCCTTCGAGAGCACTCAATGCGGCCATCGATTGCGAGTGTAATTGCTCAACCGTGGCCCTCTGGATGGAATCATCGATCTGCAGAAGCAGGTCGCCTTTGTGGACTTCCTGGCCTTCGCGGACCGCGATCTCCTTCACTGTCCCGGAGACTTCGGGGTAGATGTTGATGTTTTGCCCGCTGCTCTGATTGCTTTCAAGTATGCCGCTGGCGTAAATGCCGTCTTTGTACGGATTCGCCGCAGGACTGAAAGCCGGCGGCAATGGGGGCGGCGTTTTGCCGCCGAGGTAAGCGACTAGCCCGCCGACGATCAGACCTAAGACAGACAAGGTGAACAGTACTTTTTTCATGATGCTTCTCCATTGACGATGGCCGAAAGGCGACCGTCTTCCATTCTCAAGATCCGTGTTGCCAGGTCATAGATCCGGTTGTCGTGCGTAACTACGATGACGCACCGCTTCTCATTCAGGATCTGCTCCTTCACGAAGGTCACGATCCCGTGACCGGTGTCGCCGTCGAGAGACGCTGTGGGCTCGTCCATGACGAGAATTTCCGGCTGTGCGGTCATGGCGCGTGCGATGGCGACGCGTTGCTGTTCGCCTCCGCTCAATTTCACGGGAGGCAGGTCGGCGCGCTTGGTGAGTCCGACGATGTCCAGGTACTTGCGGCCTGCGGCAACGGCTTCGTCCCAGGGTTGTTTCCTCAAGACCAGCGGAATCGCCACGTTCTCCGCTGTGGTCAGCCGCGGGAACAGGTGAAAGTCCTGGAAGACAAAGCCGATTTTGTGGAGTCGCAACTCGGCGAGCTGGTCAGGCGAGAGCGACCATATGTCGGTGCCCTCGACCGCTACCGTGCCGGTGTCCGGCCGCAGGACGCCGGAGAGGACGCTGAGCATGGTCGTCTTTCCGCTGCCAGATGGCCCGACGATGTACAGCATCTCGCCGAAGTGCGCTTCCAGGCTGACGCCGCGTAGTGCAACGGTTCTGGCGTCGCCTTCGCCGAACCACTTTTGGATATCAGTTGCGTGAATCGCTATCGATGACATGTCAGCCTCGGAAAACCTCAAACGGTTCGATCTTCAGCACGCGTCGCACTCCGAAATAGCTCGACACCCCGGCAATCAGAACCACCATGAAGAACCCCATTGCGAGGTTCGTGTAAGCGAGCTGCGACGCAAGATCCGGCAGGCGCATCTTCGCCATCGTGATCATGAACGAGCACAGGCCAACCCCAAGGCCATAGCCGACCAACGCTGTGAACCCGGCCTGGGACAGGATCATCAACACCAGTTCGCGGTTGTTTGCGCCCATGGCTTTGAGCGCGGCAAACTTGTCGATGTTCTCCAGAACGAAGGTGTAGAACGTCTGACCGGAGATGGAAAGGCCGACAATGAAACTCATGGCCGCCATGATCATGATGTTGATCCCCAATCCCGTCTTCCACATGTAGAAGCTCGAAGTGCGGTCGACGAACTCGTCTCTCGTCAGGGCCATGTATCCCATTTGCTTGACCTGCTCCTTGATTTTCGGGATATCGGCGGCGCTCTTGGTCTGCACCAGCACGTACGAGATGGTGAAGCGCGGATTCGGGAGGTATTGCAGGGCTCGGTTGAACGTTGTGTACAGGGTCGGCGTGCCGAACAGTCCGCCGCTCGTGGCCTGGGCGATCCCGACGATCACGCCGCGGTGGTCGTTCACCTGGAACTCGGTCCCGACGCGAGGATTCTCCAGCTTGGGGTAATCCCCGTCCTTCAGTACGACGAAGGCATTCTCGCCGTAGAGGTCTTCGATCTTCCCTTCGAGGAGCTTCGGTCTGCCGTACAGGCTGCTGTCGTCAAGACCGACGATCGCAACAGCCTGGTAGGTTCCGTCGTCGAGCTTTGCTAAGGTGTTACCGGTATACACAGGCACGGCGTAGCTGACGCCCGGAATGCTGCGCGCCGCGTCGAGCACGTAATCGGGCATGCCGATCGCACTCCCAGCACTTTCGACGGCGGGATCCATGATCCACATCGGCGCGCCGATGTTGTACACGGTGGCGGACGCCCTCTTCATCATGCCGATGAACGTTGATGTCACTTGCAGCATCAGGACGACGGCGAAGGTGATGCCCACCAACAGTGCAGTGAACTTCGCCTTGTCGTTGACCAGCAACTTGTATGCGAGTTTGAGGATGCTTTTCACCGCGTCGACTCCGTTTCCGCCGTGTCGAACTCCAGGATGTTGCCGTCCGGATCGTGTACCCGGAAATTTGTCCTGCCGAAAGACCGCTTTGTCGGCGGTTCGTCCGGCTCGATGCCGGCAGCCTTCAGGTCGTCGTACAGCACGTGCAGGTCTGGGGCGTTCATCTCGATGTGGAAGCTCTTCTCGCTTTGCGGAATCGCAGCCACCTGGATGTGTCCGTCACCGACCCTGAACTTTGCGAACTCACCTACGCGGTGCATGATCAGCCGCGCGCCCGGCAATTTCGAATAGAACGCGACCGATTTCTCGACATCCGCGACATGCAGGCTCACACCTTCCAAGCTGATTTTCATGGCTCTTTCTCCTTCCGGCCTCATGCGTCTGAAAGGCAGCGCGCGTGCCAAACGTCCGAGCACGCGAAGTCCTTAGTTTTCAACGCCGAGGTGGGTAGAAGCACTGTTGACAGTCAATGCTGTCAAAGGGCGATTGACATCGAGAGTGCGGTTTGGGAGGGATGTGCGCTTTGGGAGGTATTGGGTGCAACGGGAGGAACAGAGTTGGTGTCAGGCATACTGTCTGGGGTTTATTCCGAGCTTCTTGATTCGCGCAATTAGGGTCGTGCGGTTGATGCCCATGCGAGCGGCAGCACCGTCTGCGCCGCCGACCTTTCCCTTGCTCTCAGTGAGTGCGCGCACGATTTCCCAACGCTGTTTCCTGGCAAATTCGTCAGCACGATCTTTCTTGCCATTTAGAGCACTGATCGTTTCTTTCACAATGCGGGCAATACTGTCTTCGGCAAGCTGGGCTTTGGCATGTGTCCGCTCCTCGGACTCGGTTTTGCGCAGCTCTCCAAGCGGTGCTTCAAGCGATTGGCCGCGCGCCAGGATGACGGCGCGCTCAATAAAGTTCTCCAGTTCGCGAATGTTGCCCGGCCAATCCCAGGCCGTCAGGCCCTTCATGACGGCAACAGGAATCGCGTCGATTCTCTTCTGCATTTGCTTGGCAAACTTCTGGACGAAGTAAGTTACCAGCAGGGGAATGTCGCCCGGACGCTCCCGCAGCGGCGGGATGCGAATCGGGAAAACGTTGAGGCGGCAAAAGAGATCGCTTCGGAATTCACGGTCGGCGACCATCTTCTCCAGGTTGCGGTTGGTCGCGGCAATCAGGCGAACGTTGACCTTTCGCGTATGCGTACTACCCAGGCGTTCAAATTCCCGCTCCTGCAAAGCGCGGAGCAGCTTCGGCTGGATTTCACCGGGAATGTCGCCTACTTCGTCCAGGAACAGCGTTCCCTGATCGGCGAGCTCCATCCGTCCGATTTTTGGGCTGATTGCGCCCGTAAACGCGCCTTTTTCGTGACCGAACAATTCGCTTTCCAGCAGCCCCGTTGGAATCGCAGCACAGTTGAGCTTTACAAAAGTTCGCTCTTTCCGCCGACTGCGGTCGTGGATGGCGCGAGCGATCAACTCCTTTCCTGTGCCGGTTTCGCCGAGCAGCAGAACCGTAGAATCGCGGGGCGCCACCGTCTCGACCAGTTGCAGGACCTGCTTGATGGCCGGGCTGTTTCCCACGATCTGCTCGAAATGCATCTCGCTGCGGATTTCTTCTTCGAGATAAAGCTTTTCCTGGGCCAGTTTGTCTTTGAGCTGCGAGATCTCCAGGTAGGCAAGCGCGTTCTCGATGGCGATGGCAATCTGACCGGCAGCCTGGCTGAGGAACTCAACGTCTCCTTCGGTGAACGCGTCCTCGGTCGCACGTGCCAGCACCAGGATTCCGAGCGCGCGTCCGCGGTTCACGAGCGGTATGAAACAGGCGGCCTTAAGGCCTTCACGTGTCGCTATTTCACGTGCATGGCTGTAGGGATGGCTACCCAGAGGGTTCGAGGAGATCACCGGTTTCAACGTCTCGAACGCCCGCCTTCGCTGGACTATCTTCTCCCGGAGTGACGGTCTGCTCCTCCCTGAGAAATCCCCTGCTCCCGGGAAAGGCGACTGCATGGTTGCGGAAAGTTCCTGGTTCCGCTCCCGGCAGCAAAATGGTCGCCGCATCGCAGCGCATCACCTCGCGAACGTTTGCAGCAATTGCCCTCAGCACTTCCGTAAGTTCCAGGTTCGAGGTGATGCTGTTGGTCAGTTTCAGCAGCAACTGCAGGCGATCATTCTGCTGTCGTAAGGACTGATCGGCGTCCTCGCGCTGGACACTAACGTTTTCATCCATGCTGAATACCACTTGCAGGTATGTTGCCACGAAGCAGGTGACTAGCCTTAACGTGCGGAACTGAAATGAGAGACGAGTCTTACGGTGGCTTGTAGGGACCGCAACGCGGCAGCCGATCCCTTCCACTGTCAAGGGAGCAATTGACAGTTTTAACCTTCAACACCCGTTCGTAGATCGAAACTGCCCATCAGCCTTGTTTTGCACGAAATTGGCCGCCAGCACGTTTTGGCATGGCAGTTGCCTTTGTCGGATGCGAAAGCGGCTCGACACCATGAAAGCCGAAGGAACGCGGCACGGAGGTGCAGCATGACTTTGTTCGCGGCAGTTTTGTTCAGTCACATCGCGGGCGCATTCTTTCTCTTCGCGGGATTATCCCTTGAATGGCTGGCTGTCAGCTATTTGCGGAAGAGTCTCGATCGCGTCCACGCAGACCCGTGGATTAACCTGGCAAAAATCGCGCCCATGTTTTACGGACCAGCAATCGGTGTCGTCTTCCTTTCAGGCCGCTACCTGGCTTCAAGAGTAGGTTGGGATCAAACCTGGATTTTCGCAGCATTAGCAGCTTTGGTTGCCATTGCGCTGACGGGCATAGTTTTCACTCGTCCGCGGGTTAATGCGATTTTCAAAATCGCCAAAGAAACTCCGGACAAATTTTCCGCCTGCTTAGAGCACCATCTTCATGACCCCGTTTTGCTTGCCTCTGTGCGGTTTCGGGTCACACTCGTGTTCGGGATCCTCCTTTTAATGGTGACCAAAATGGACGGCACGTTCAGCCTAATAGCCATTTCTGGTGCCGTCGCCCTTGGCGCGCTCTTGGCAGGTCTTGCTTGGCGACGCCCGGTAATCCGCGCTGCAACGGCGGCCAACTAGCTTGCTGTTCGATGAACAAAGTAGTTGACGAGGAGATTGCGTCGCCATGACGAACGACCAAAGATCGCTGGATGTAACAAGAGCGAAGCTCATCGAGGCGGCCGGTCAGGTGTTCGCGGAATTCGGTTTGCAACGCGCAACCATGAGAGAAATCTGCCTGCGCGCGGGAACGGACATGGCCGCGCTGAATCATTACTTCGGCGACAAATTGGGTTCCCACACCACGGAACCGAGCAGCGTTGGCGGCAGGCGTAAAGCCGTTGCAGCGGCCGTGGCGATCGCCTCAACGGTAGCGGTCGCAAGTCATTTCGTCTTGGGCCAAGCCGTCATGAGATTCGGCAGCGGCCAGCGGCTCCTGGTCGCGGTGATTTGTGACATGCTCGCGTTGGGCGCTTACTCCGCCTCGTTCCAGCTCTCTCGAAAGGGAGCCCAGCGAAGCGTAACGATCTACGGCATTCTCGGCGGGGCTTTGTTGACCGCCGGGACCCTGTGTGCATTGAGTGTGGCCGCATAGATTCATCTTGCGATAAACTTCCCAACAACCAGGGCGGGCTAGCTCTTTCAACCGGCTAACATGGGCGGACATGCAGCAACGCCTGAAGGCAGTACTCTGCGCGATCGGGGCGATGAACCCCACCAGCGCGGAGCCGCAGCTGCACGCCTGCAAGAGCAGAACAATCGGCTTCAACTCCTTCTCAAGCTGACGAACAGCATCACCTCGAACCTGACGTTAAAGGAGGTGCTACATACAGTCGCGTCGAACGTGCGTGAGGTGATGCACTGCGATGCCGCGAATATTGCGTTGCCAGCCGCAGAACCGGGAACGTTCCGCCTCCACGCTTTGGATTTTCCCGGCAGCAAGGGGTTCTTCAAGGAAGAGCAGATTGTCACTCCGACCGACGACAGTCCGCCGAAGCGTGCATTGGCTACGTTGAAACCAGTGAGCGGGCGAGTGACTTCTACGCGCGCGGCCGCAGAAGGCCTCAAGACGGTCTGCTTCATACCCCTCGTGAATCGCGGCCGTGCACTGGGATACATGTCGCTTGCGCGGGTGAGCGAAGACATGTTCACGCAGGACGAGGTCGATTTCCTCAGTCAGGCGGCGGGACAAATTGCTATCGCCGTCGACAACGCGCTGGCGTATGAAGAAATAGTGCAGCTCAAAGAAAAGCTCGCCCAGGAGAAGCTCTACCTCGAAGAAGAAATCCGCAGCGAAATGGACTTCGAGCAGATCGTGGGCAGCAGTGCGGCGATCAGGCAGGTCCTGCAACTGGTCGAAACGGTCGCGCCCAGCGATTCCACGGTGCTGCTATTGGGCGAAACCGGAACAGGCAAGGAACTCATTGCACGAGCGATCCATGATCGCAGCCGGCGCAACGAGCGGACATTCGTGAAGCTTAACTGCGCGGCCATTCCCACTGGTTTGCTTGAAAGCGAACTGTTCGGGCATGAGAAAGGTGCGTTCACCGGCGCCATCAGCCAGAAGGTCGGTCGAATGGAATTGGCCGATCAAAGGGACCCTGTTCCTCGACGAAGTGGGCGACATCCCGATTGAGATCCAGCCCAAGCTCCTGCGCGCCCTTCAGGAGCGGGAATTTGAGCGCCTGGGCAGTACCCACACGCGCAAGGTAAACGTGCGGCTGATCGCGGCGACGAACCGTGACCTGGAGAAGATGATTGCGGACCGCGAATTCCGCAGTGATCTGTTCTATCGCTTGAATGTCTTTC
This sequence comes from uncultured Acidobacteriota bacterium, assembly GCA_963733935.1. Taxonomy (GTDB): domain Bacteria; phylum Acidobacteriota; class Terriglobia; order Terriglobales; family Acidobacteriaceae; genus JAHFUA01. Next base: position 71,515 of record CAVTEQ010000006.1, on the reverse strand, counting down.
CCATCCGCATCCCGCCATTACGCGAGCGTCGCGAGGACATTCCCCTGCTGGTGGGCTACTTCGTCCAGAAGTTCGCCAAACAAATGCAGAAACGGATCGACTCGGTCCCGGTCGCCGTGATGAAGGGCCTGACGGCCTGGGATTGGCCGGGCAACATCCGCGAACTGGAGAACTTCATCGAGCGCGCCGCGATCCTGACGCGCGGGAAATCGCTCGAAGCGCCGCTGTCAGAGCTGCGAAAGGCGAGTGCAGAGACCCAACCCACAGCCGCCGCCGAACAACCAGCCACTAGGGACGCCATTGCCCGGATTGTGAAAGAAACCATCAGCGCTCTGAACGGCAGGAAAGATGTTGCGGACGACGAATTTACCCAGGAGCAGCGCGAAGAGATCGTGCGCGCACTGACGGAAAGCAAGGGAAAGGTCGGCGGCGCGGACGGCGCTGCCGCTCGCATGGGCGTCAACCGCACGACCCTAATTGCGCGAATCAAGAAGCTCGGAATTGATCCGCGGCAGTATGCCTGATGATCGGTAACCCGCCACCACCTCCTTCGTCCTTACCTGTCAAAAACGTGATTTGACAGCTTTGACTGTCAACCGAGCTTGTTCCACCCCCAGGCTGGAACTCCATGATCTTGCAGCCTATTGAGTTTGGCACCCGCTTTGCCCTTTTTTGCGCGTAGCAAGAAAAAAGGAGATGGCATATGCCGGTTACAACAACGGCTCGCACGACGACTAAGGGCAAGAAAGTCCTCTATTGGGCGAGCACCGGATTCACAGTGCTCGCGCTTACCATAATCGCTGCTTCAGACCTGCTGCGTGTACCGGCGGTCATCGCCGGGTTGATCCACTTGGGTTATCCGGCATACTTCGCCACAATTCTCGGTGTCTGGAAGCTGCTCGGCTCCGCCGCAATCCTCTTACCCGGGCATCCGCGACTGAAGGAGTGGGCGTATGCGGGGATGTTCTTCACCCTGACCGGCGCTGCCCTCTCTCATACGGTCAGTGGCGATCCGGTCGCCAACATCCTTGTCCTGCTGGTGTTACTTGGATTCGTAATGACCTCATGGGCGCTGCACTCGGCGCGTCACGCGGTGGTGGCCTCTGAGGCAACCGCTCGTCAGATCGCGTAAGCGTTAGAAGGGACGAATGCCCAAGGGCGAGGACGTTGCATGTTGAGGATCTCCACAATTGACAGACCGAGCCAGCGAAGGTTGGTTGTCGAAGGCAAGCTCATCTCGCCTTGGACGACTGAACTCAGAACTGCATATGACCAGGCCAAAGCGGACCTGGAAAGTCGTGACCTTGTCGTCGATCTGAAAAATCTGACGATCATCAGCCAGGAGGGTGAAGATCTCGTCACGGAGCTGATGAACGAAGGGGGCAAGTTTCAGTGCTGTGGCCTCTTCGCGAGATTGCTGCTGCGGCAACTTGCGGAACGGGCTCGGGCGGTGCGTGAGGGAACCAAGTGATGACGCGCCTTATGAGGACTGCAGCCCGACAGTCACTTGCAGCATCGAGAGCGGGCGAGAGTAACGCCCACGAGCAGTGCCGTGAACGAGCTGAATTCCTCCCCCTAGTTTTCGGAACATCCGGTGCTGCACCAGAATCGAGTCAACAGAACGTGCGGGGAGTTAGGATTGCCGGATCGGCATCCACACATGGCCGTATAACGGGCAAACCGGACATTTGGCAACTTCGAGCCTACGGTAGGGTTTTGTTACAGGCTCTAAATGTACTTGCTGAGTCTTTATGTTTGCCGGCGCGGTTAGGTACGGGCGCAATTCTTTGCGCGATTTGAAAGGAACTCGAGACGCTCATCTCTCCGTGGGCTGATCTACCCGCTTTCTCGACCAGCGTGCCTGCGCTGCGCGGCGTGCAATTTCGCTTCGTTGCTCCGAGAGCAAGGGATCCACTTGCTCACGCGATTTGTCCAGGATGACCAGGTGCGAATCCGGAATCCCCGCCGCAATTTGCAGATCAAATTCAGCCGCCCGATCGGCAAGGGAAACGAGTTCGTCGCCTACATCGACGCTATCGGCCAACTTGATGGCGAGCGCTCGGTCATCGACTGGAAGACCAGCGGTGCCCGCTATCCGGATCAGCCGGGAGGCTTGCTGGCTCTCGATCCGCAACTTGTCTGCTACTCCTGGATCACCGGAGAGCCCCATGTCGGGTTCGTGGTTTTCGTGCGCAAGCGGCTGGTGGAGATCCAGTACCTGAGCGCCACCATCACGCAGGAACAGCGCGACAAATTTGGCGCTATGGTTGCGAGCACCATTCGGCAGATCGAGGCTGCCCAGTTTCCGGCGCGCAGCGGCATCCGGTTTCCGCAGAACGGCTGCCTGAGCTGCTCGCATCTCGGTCTCTGCCTGGGAAAACAGGACCTGGTTGACGCGAAGCTCCTCCGGCGCCCGGGAGGCGACCTTGGTTGGCTTGACCAACTTGATTTCTAGAGAACCGCCGATGCCGCCCAAACTAAATCGTCGCCGGGCGCTGTTCGTGCTCTCCAAGATCGACGACGCTCGCCTGCGAGCTTGTTGTCGCCAGAGATCCTCGGATCGGCAAGGTGCCGGGGGCACAGCGGGCCTCCAGATCCTGCAGCAAAGAGCGCAGCGAAATCGTCGAAGCGGGCAGCCAAGAAAACCGCCAAAGGTCGCAGGAGATTGTGACGCGCAACCCCTGATCTGGGTCGCCCCTCTCCCGTGATGCAGCTGAAATGCGAGGGCCTGCTCTGGCCAGACCCAGAAGCCGGTTTTGGACCGCGAGCAAAGCGCCGAAGCCTGGCGGGTTTTCTTGGCGGGAGCACTGCTCTTGGTGCAGATTACCGACACTTGTGATATCGCGATTTCGCAACAACTATCCCCGTCGGTCGCAGTTCTGCCATTGCTTTTCATTGACTTAGAGTGAGCTGTCGCCCTACCATCAGCCCTCTCATTTTCCTCCGCTGCAGTCATGATCGGCCAGACCATTTCGCATCGTCGAGAAGCTGGGCGGCGGCGGGATGGGTGTGGTGTACAAGGCGGAAGATGTAAAACTGCACCGCTTCGTCGCCCTGAAGTTCCTGCCCGACGAAGTAGCCAAGGATGCCCAAGTTCTGGCCCGCTTCCAGCGCGAAGCCCAGGCCGCGTCGGCTCTCAATCACCCGGGCATCTGCACCATCTACGAGATCGGATGAGATCGACAGGCAGGAGTTCATCGCCATGGAGTTTCTCGACGGCCAGACGCTCAAGCACCGCATCACGGGCCGTCCGCTGGACACTGAGGCTCTGCTCGACATTGCCATTCAAGTCGCGGACGCGCTCGATGCAGCGCACAGCGAAGGAATCGTCCATCGCGACATCAAGCCGGCCAACATTTTCATCACCAAGCGCGGGCAGGTTAAGGTGCTCGATTTCGGACTAGCCAAGGTGGTGGCCGCAAAGCACAAGCCGTGGGCGGACGCCACGGAGGCGACAGCCGTCAGCGAGGAACATCTGACCAGCCCCGGCAGCACTATGGGCACGGTTGCGTACATGTCACCCGAGCAAGCGCGGGCGAAGGAACTCGATGCGCGAAGCGACCTGTTCTCGTTTGGGGCCGTCCTCTATGAAATGGCCACGGCCCAGTTGCCCTTCCGCGGGGACAGCACAGCGACGATCTTCGAGGCGATCCTGAACCGCGCTCCGGTGGCTCCAGTGCGGCTGAATCCCGACCTTCCACCGAAGCTGGAAGAAATCATCAGCAAGGCGCTGGAGAAAGACCGCGACCTGCGCTATCAGCACGCCTCGGACATTCGAACGGATCTCAAGCGCCTGAAGCGCGAGACAGAATCGTCGAAAAGTGGTTTTCTGATCGCTGAAGATGTTACTGGGTGGCCTTTTCCAGGGCGGTGATGAATTCCGGCGTCCCCAGCGGCCGACCGGTGTGCGTGCATTGGCGAAGGGCGGCGATTTGGGTTGGCGTATCCCTTTCCGCGAGATACTCTCGCCACCCTGAAGCATTCCATCGCCCTCGCCATAGGTTCATTTCGAGCGCGACCGTCGGGTTGTGCCATTCCGCAGTGGGCGGCGGCGCTGGACCACATCCACTCCTCCGGCCGGGTGACCAGCCCCGCCCGCACCGGGTTCAGTTCCGCATAGCGTAGCGCCGCCCACAGGTGCGAGGAGTCGAGCGGGCAGGAATAGTACCGGCCCTGCCAGACGTGGCCTGAGGATGTGTGAGAAGCGTTCCAAAAAGAGGCGTAGCGACCGTGGGTGTGCTTCAGGGCAAGCGCCAGGACGTCGGGTTTTCGCGGAACAACGATCTCAGGTGACAAATTCGACAGAACCCATCCTGGGGTGATCGCCAGCGCAGTGGTCGCCCGCGCCTGTCAGGGCGATTCACGTGCGGTGAAGGAGATAACTGAGAGTTCGGCAAAACCATGGGAATGGCTACTTAGTGGGGAGGACAGTCTTGACCTCTTCGGAAACAAACTAGTCCAGGGAAATTCCGCCGGATGAGGGCCGGCGAGAACTCCCGGCGTTGGCCAGGAAACTGAATTCGGAGTTGCACTCGCAGCAGCCCGTGGCGTAAGGTGAGCATCCACGAGAGCCGCCACTTTCAACTAAATCTCGGACATGCTCTCCACGGAGGCTCCCATGTGGCGCCGACCGACATTCTGGCTGGCAGCGGCCCTCATCGCCGTGGTGCTCCTGGGCAGTGTGCTGATCTGGCGGCAGAAACATCGGCACATCCAGTCGTTTCTGGAGGGCAATCCTGTTGCTGGCGCTGACCTGTTCAGGGCAAAAGCCTGCTCGCACTGCCACGCGATCAGCGGCTCGGGTGGGCATCTGGCCCCTGATCTGGGCCTGGTAACGACCTCCGGCCACGACGACCTCGGCCAGTTGGTCACCACCATGTGGGACCACGCACCGACTATGTGGCAGCTGATGCAGCAGGAAAACCTGCGAGTCGCTCCGATGACCGAGGGCGAAGTCAGTGATCTGTTCGCATTCCTCTACATCGTGCGCTACATGGATGAGCCTGGCGACCCAGCCCAGGGGCGGCATCTGTTCGAGTCCAAGGGCTGCATTCGGTGCCACGCTGTCCGCGGCCAGGGCGGCAAGATCGGACCGGACTTGGCGACGATCTCCGGCGTCGACACACCGATCGAATGGGCGCAGACGCTTTGGAACCATGCGCCGGCCATGGAGAAAAACATCGACAAGGTGGGGCTGGCGTGGCCGCGCTTTGAAAAGACTGAGATGAACGATCTGCTGGCCTACATGCGCGAAGTGGTCGGCGCACCCCGTTCCGAATCTAAACTGCTTCCCGCCGATCCGAAGCACGGCTGGCAGGTGTTCAACAGCAAATCCTGCATCGTCTGCCACGCGGTGCAGGGCCAGGGCGGCCATATCGGACCCGAGCTTGCCGCCGGCCGCCAATCCCCGCTCACCATGGTGCAGTTTGCCGGGGTTATGTGGAACCACTCGCCGCAGATGGATCAGGCGATGACACTAAGAGGCATTCAGCGTCCTGTCTTCGGGGGCCAGGAGATGGCGGACCTGATGGCCTTCTTCGATAGCGTGCGCTACTTCGAGCCCAACGGATCGGTGCCGGCGGGCCGCGGCCTGTTCACCGCTCGTGGATGCAGTCGCTGCCATGGCGCCACAGCTCAGGGTACTTCGCTCGGCCCCGCGCTGGGCCGCGGGAGGCACATGAATTCGGTAGCGCTGGCGACCGCGTTGTGGCGCCACGGCCCGGAGATGTATCGCCGAACCCAGAGCCTGGGTATCCCCTGGCCCACGCTGGAGAAGAACGACCTAGGCGACCTGTTCGCGTTCCTCAATGCCAATCCGGAGGAGCGCCAGAAATGAGGGGCAAAGTCGAGGTCGGAGCCGAGATCTTGCTGAGCATTGCGCGCGAGTTCGGCAGAACTATGGAATGGCTACTCACTGGGGAGGATAGGCACTACTCCATCGAGCCGCACTCGCGACAGTGCGGTTGTCGTGCCGTGACGTCAGCGCGGATCAGACCTAAGAGCCTTGGTTCCGGATCCTGGCGCTCTTGGGATACACTCCTCTTCCTAACTCCCAACATGGCTGTTCCTTCCGTGACAAAAACTGGTCGCGTGAATTGCACAGCGGCGCCAACTGATCGCCGCGATTCCCGGGTCGAGCCGTTTCGCACGGATTATCCGTGAAACGAGCTCGTGATCCGGCTGCTGAAAGCCGGCCCTGACACTTCATTACGAGGAGTGCGACATGTCTAAGTGCTGGAGAACAGTCTTTTTCGGCCTGATGGCCATCTTGGCCGTGGCCATCGTTCTGCTGGCCACGCCGCCACGCGCTGATGCCATACCGGCATTTTCACGGCAGTACAACACGTCTTGCAGCACCTGCCACGTCGACTTCCCCAAGCTCAACGATTTTGGCAAGGCCTTCAAGGACGCGGGATTCAAGTTCCCCACCGATGACGAGTCGATGTTGAAGATCCCGCCGGTACTGCTGGGCGCACCTGCGCAGTCCGAACTCTGGCCCAAAACCATCTGGCCGGGCTCGATCCCCGGGCTGCCGCCGATTGGGCTGCGCATGAACAACTTCTTCCAGGTGGTGGGAAAGAACCGCGGTAACTTCACCGGCGGAGGCGTCACCCCGCCGGGAACGGGTTTTGTTCCCCGCACCGACTTTGAGACCGGTTTCTTCAGCATCTTTACGGCGGGCAATTTTGGCAGCGACATTGCCTTCTGGGTGGACGATGACATCAGCATCGCCGGCGCCAACGCCAATGGCGGGCTGGGCGACGGCTACCTGAGGTTTGTCAATATCGGGCGCTTCATGCACCTGCCAAAGGACGCGCTGACCTTCCGAGCAGGACAGTTCGAGCTCGACCTGCCGTTCACCCAGGCGCGCAGCTACAACATCAGCCCTTACGACATCTACACCGAGGCCAACATCGGCGCCATGAACTCCCTGTTTCCGCAACAAAACGTGAACAATGGTTTTGCCCTGGCGGACGCCGCGCAGGGGATTGAGTTCTCCGGTGGCCACCAATATGGTGGCTACCACTATTCGGTGGCGATTGTGAACCAGAACACCGGCGGCCCGATCGACACGGGAACCTTTGTTCCCACTGCCACCGGCGGCAACAACGGAGGTGTGGGCTTCTTCTCCGACTCCAATTTCAAGGACATCTACAGCCGGCTCTCCTATCGCTTTAATCTGGAGGGCAATAAGGAGAGCCGCCACTCCATCCAGGCTGCCGGACCCACGGGCCCGCGCGACCACACTTATATCCGGCTAGGTGTGTATGACTTCTATGGACGCAGCGTGCAGCGCTTCACCGGGACAAACGGGACGCTCACCGCGCGCGAGCCCTTCTACCGTCTCGGCGGCGATTTCGACTTCGGATACCACGGAGTCTTTAATCTCTATGGCCTGTTCATGTATGGCCGCGATCACAACCTGCTGCCGTTCGATAGCACGGGAACGCTTCTGCCTCTGCCGCTTGCGCCTAATACGGTCATTACGGGCTTCGTTAGCGGTGTGCCTGCCACGTTCAGCGGCGGATTCATGCAGGCTGACTACATGGTGTATCCGTGGATGATGCTGATCATGCGCTGGGACTCGGTCCACTCGACCGCGGACCTGCTGAATGGCGCCACCAATTTTCCATTCCCTTTCAATACAACGCGCAACCGATTTACCCCGGGCGCTCAGTTCCTGATCCATGCCAACATCAAAGCGTCGTTCGAATACCAGATTCGGCCGCAACAGTCGGTCACGCTGGGTACGACCGGATTGCCGGTCCAGCCGTTCCGAACCAATGCGGTAACGGCCGGTTTGGAGTTTGTCTATTAATGAACTACAGAATTGCCGACCTTAGGAGGTCATGGAACTTATGAAACATCTCTCTGTCGCACTTGCGGTGGTGTTGGCGCTGGCTCTCGGGGCCAGTGCAGGCAGCATTTCGGGAAAAGTTTCCGGCGTCAGCGGAAAATCGGTAGTCTACGTGGACACCATTGCGGGCAAGACCTTCCCCGCGCCCACCCAGCACCCGGTCATGGACCAGAAGGGGCTGCTCTTTGTCCCGCACATCATGGTGGTGCAGCAAGGAACCACCGTCGATTTCCTGAACAGCGACAACGTGCAGCACAACGTTTTCTGGCCTTCCATCGGCGGGGACAAGAAGGCTGGCCACAACCTCGGCACCTGGCCCAAGGGCGAGAAGAAGTCCTGGAAGTTCGATCATCCCGGCGCGGCATCGTTGCTTTGCAATGTTCACCCGGAGATGTCTGGCTACATCGTGGTTTCTCCCACGCCCTACTTCGCCGAGACCGATGCCAGCGGAGCGTTCCACATCAAAGACGTTCCCGACGGCAGCTACACGGTGGTGGCCTGGCATGAGGGCACAAAGACCCAATCCAAGCCCGTCACCGTGAAGGGAGATACCACCCAGGACTTCACGCTGACGAAGTGATCCAACCCAGGGGACAAGGGCCACGATGCAGAACCGGTACGTCAATAAAAAAGTCGATCGCGACTGGCTGAACACGAATTTTCCCTGCATGATGGCGTGCCCGGCGCACACCAATGCCGGGCGTTACGTCAGCCTGATCGCTGAAGGCCGCTTCGAGGAGGCGTACCGGTATGCCCGCGATCCCAACCCCATGGCCAGCATCTGCGGCCGCGTCTGCGCGCACCCTTGCGAGACCGCGTGCCGGCGCGGCGAGATCGACCGGCCCATCGCCATACGCGCGCTGAAACGCTTCCTCACGGAGCGCCACGGGCCGGAATCCAAGCACCCGCTGCCGCCCAGCACGGAAAGGATCGAGAAGCTGCCGTTCAAGGTCGCCGTTATCGGCGGCGGACCGGTGGGGCTCTCGGCGGCGCATGACCTGGCCCTGATGGGATACTCGGTCACCATCTTCGAGGCTGCCCCGGTCGCCGGGGGCATGCTGTACCTTGGCATCCCGGAGTATCGCCTGCCGCGCAGCGTGGTGGAAGCGCAGGTGCGCGAGATCCTCGAGACCGGCGACATCACCTTGAGGCTGAACACCGCCGCGGGCCGCGATTTCACCGTCTCCGAACTGCGCCGGCAGGGCTTTGACGCGGTGCTGATCTCGGTGGGCGCGCACCGCAGCCGCGACCTCACTATTCCCGGCGTGGATTTAGATGGTGTCCACAAGGGCATCGAGTTCCTGCTCAACGTTAATCTCGGCTACAAGTTCACCATCGGCAAGAAGGTGATCGTGATCGGGGGCGGCAACGTGGCCATGGACGTGGCGCGTTCGGCGGCGCGCGAGGTGCTGAAAGAACACGGCGCCACCGACGAAGTTGTGCCCAGCGCGGAGAACGAGGCTGCGGTCGCGGCGCATGAGATGGTGGACATCTCGCTTTCCGCGCTGCGCATGGGCGCGCGCGAAGTCCACTTGGTGTGCCTGGAGCCGCGGAACGAGATGCCGGCGGCGCTGGAGGAGATCGAAGAAGCCGAGACCGAGGGCATCATCATCCATCCCGGCTTCGGCCCCAAGCGCGTGATCGGCCGCGACGGCAAGGTCGCCGGCCTCGAAACCCTCGACACCAAGCGGGTCTTCGACGAACAGGGCCGCTTCAGTCCTACCTTCCACGAGGGCAGCGAGAGAGAACTCGACTGCGACACCATCATCATGGCCATCGGACAGGCGCCGCGTCTCGATTTCCTGCGTCCGGAAGATGGCGTGCAGATCTCGCCTCGCGGCCTGATCGCGGTCAACCGCGACACTCTCATGACTACCGCCCCCGGCGTCTTTGCCGGCGGGGATTGCGTATTCGGGCCGCGGCTGATTATCGACAGCGTCGGCGACGGCAAACGCGCTGCCGTCGCGATCGACGAGCACCTCCGCGGCCTCAAGCATCGCGAGCCCACGGTCGAGGTTGAGGTGCTCAACCGGCATCGCATGTTCCACGACTTTATGGAAATCAGCCGGCCGCCCATTCCCATGCTGCCGGTGGACCGGCGCACCGGCATCACCGAAGTCGAAATTGGCTACGACGAAGAGAGCGCCATGGCCGAGGCTCGGCGCTGTCTGCGCTGCTGGGTCAACACCGTCTTCGAAGGCACACGGGTGGACGGCTCGGAGTGCATCCTCTGCGGAGGATGCGTTGATGTGTGCCCGGAAAAGTGCCTCAGCCTGGTGTCGCTCGACCGCATCGACTTCGCTCCGGTAGCGGACGCAATCCGCAGCAACCGCGAACTGTTTGGGGTCGAGCTCAATGACATTGCCGCGGAGGAGTTGGGCGTGATCACCGGTTCGGCCATGCTCAAGGACGAGACGCGCTGTATCCGCTGCGGGCTTTGCGCAATGCGCTGTCCGGTGGGGACCATCACCATGGAGTCCTTCAACCTGATCCCGGCGGAGCCGACTGGACTGATTCCCATCCAGACGATGGACCTGGTGCAGATCAATCTGGCAACCAGCGCTCCGGCCGGAACATGACGCTCGCGCGCAACCGTCCCGAGGTCCGGTTTTATGGCAGACGAAGGCAAGAACGAAAAATCTGAAGGCGGGGAACAAGCCCTCGACCGGCGGCAGTTCTTCGTCCGCGTGGGGCTCGGATCCCTGGCTGTCGCGGGATTAGGCACGGCGGTATTCGCGTACCAGTATCTTGCGCCCAACGTGCTCTACGAGCCGTCACCGATCGTGAACGCGGGCAAGCCGGGAGGCTACCCGCCGGATTCCGTCACGCTCGACCCCGCGACCGGGATCTTCGTGGTCCGTGAAGAGCAGGGATTTTTTGCGTTGTCTGCGGTCTGCACCCACCTCGGCTGCCTGACCGCGTGGAAGCCCGACTTGGGCATCATTGCCTGCCCGTGCCACGGCAGCAAGTTCAACCGTGACGGTACCAAGATCACCGGCCCTGCCCCCCGGCCACTGCCCTGGCTGCGCATGTGGCTGAGCGACGAAGGCGACCTCATGGTGGATCGGTCGAACCTGATCGCCGCGCGCGAGTTCGTGAGGATCTGATGGCGAAATCGCTGACCACCTACCTCGACGACCTGCGCGACAGCCGTGTGTGGCGCTCCATCTTCCGCAGCGGCCCGGGACAAAGCAACCTGCATCACGCGCTAGTGGTGCAGTCCAATGTCTTCCTCCACCTGTTTTCGGTGAAGGCGCGCAAGCGCGTGCTCGACTTCAGCGTGACCTGGTATCTGGGCGCGCTGACCTTCGGGTCATTCCTGGTTCTGGTGATCACCGGCGTTCTGCTCATGCTCTATTACCACCCGTCGGTGCCGCTGGCGTACACCGACATGAAGGACCTGCAGTTCGTGGTCTCTTCCGGCGTGTTTCTGCGCAACCTGCATCGCTGGTCGGCGCACGCCATGGTGCTGCTGGTGTTCGCTCACATGTTCAAGGTGTTCTATCGCGGGGCGTATCGTCCGCCGCGGGAATTCAACTGGGTGATCGGCGTGGTCCTGCTGCTCATCACCCTGTTCCTGAGCTACACCGGATACCTACTGCCCTGGGACCAGCTTGCCTACTGGGCGGTGACGGTGGGAAGCAACATCGCCTCCGCCGTCCCGGTTTTCGGGCACCATATCCGTTTCCTGATGCTGGGCGGCAACCTGGTGAACGCTAACGCGCTGCTGCGTTTCTACGTGCTGCACTGCATGATCCTGCCGCTGACTGCGATCTTCTTTATAGCGATCCATTTCTGGCGCATCCGCAAGGACGGCGGTTTGTATGCCGGTACCCCCAGCAACGTCGCGGAGAAAGAAGGGGAACGATGAGCGACCCCAAAGATTTCACCGCCGGCTTCGATTCCAACGCGCGCAAGGCGCCCGTGCGGGTGGCGTTCGTCACGCGGCGCACCTCACCGCAGGTGAAAGTCGCGGACGAAGACCAGGTGATGACTCACCCGGGAGTGTTCTTCCGTGTGGCCGTCGCCGTGGAACTGCTGACCATCGCGCTGGTGGCTTTGGCCTTGGCGTGGGACGCGCCACTCGAAGGTCTGGCCGATCCCATGCACACGCCCAACCCCGCCAAAGCGCCCTGGTATTTCCTGGGATTGCAGGAATTGCTCCACTATTTTCCGCCGGTGGTGGCGGGCGTTCTGATACCGACTCTGGTGGTGATCGGGCTCATCGTCATTCCCTATTTCAACATCAACATTCAGGCGGAAAGCCTGTGGGCGCGGGATGGCGCCAGGCGCTTGCGCGTCGTCGCGGTCGTGGCCCTGGCGTTGTGTGTTTTCCTGGCGATATTCGATGTGTGGGTGGCGCTCGTGCCCACGGTGGTGGTTGCGGCATTCATGTTCATGGCAGCGCGGAGTTCGCCGCAATTGCCGTCGCGCATGCGCCGCTGGCTGTATTCCAAGCCGCTTTCTTTCTGGATCATGACGTGGTTCCTGGCGGAAGCGGCGGTGCTGACCGCGATTGGCACGTTCTTCCGAGGCCCAGGCTGGTCCTGGGTCTGGCCGTGGAGGAGCTGAGCTGAGTGTCCCTGGAGGATAAAATCCGTTCCTTGTGGCGAAAGCTGTTCGGCGATCCAGCGCGCGCCTTCGGCTCCATGAGCCTGGTGCTGCTGGCGATGCTGGCCATCGCGCCCGCGAAGAACTATCTTCAGCGAGTGGCGGCACTACCAGAAGGGATACCTCAAGCTGGTACGCACCCGCGCCGACGCCCTTACCCTGGAACGCCACTTCTCACCCGGATTCAAGCAGATTTGGCTGCCGGAGATGGGCGCGGTGGACCGCTGCACCACTTGCCATGTGGCGCAGAAGGAAGCCAGTTTGTCCGACGTGAGCCTGCAGCCTTACCGGCCGCATCCGCCGATTCCGCACTCGCTCACCGAATTCGGCTGCGTCGTGTGTCACCGTGGTCAGGGCCCGGCGACCACCGTTGAAGAAGCGCACAGCAGCACCAAGGCGTGGGAACAGCCCATGCTGCCGGCGCGATACCTGGAGTCGTCCTGTGGCCAGTGCCACCTCGGGCCCATGCTGGGAACGCCGCAACTGAATCTCGGACGTCAACTGATAGCGCGTTATGGGTGCGTGCGCTGCCATACGGTCATGCAGCCCGACGGCACGCGCATGATGGCAAGCGATGATCCGCCGTCGCTCGAGCACATCGCCGAGAAGACCACGCGCGAGTGGATCTACGCCTGGGTCAAGAATCCGCAGGCTTACGCCGCCTCGGCAACCATGCCGAACTTCCAGCTCAGCGACGACGACGCGCGCGACGTTTCGGCGTTCCTCATGGCGCAAAGCACCCCGCTGCCGGCGATCCACAATCAGCCTGCCACCAAAACCGGAGCCGCCAGTCCCGAGGCCACGACCGGCGCCAGCCTCTACGGAGAGAGCTTCTGCGCCTCCTGTCACGCGGTGCAGAATGCCGCGGGCGCGCTGGTCGGTGGAGATCTTGGGCCGGAGCTGACCCGCATCGGCAGCAAAGCCAAGCCTGAGTGGCTGGAAGCCTGGCTGCGCAACTCGTCGCTCTACGATCCCGACACCAAGATGCCGCATTACCGCTTCGATCCGAAGCAGATTGCCACGCTCGCCGGCTTCCTTGAGGCCAAGACCGACAGCGACCTGCTGGCCAATGTGCACTTGTCGGAAGCGACTCCCGCGCAGATCCAGCACGGCAAGACGCTGGCCACGGAATACGGTTGCGCCTCCTGTCACGAGATCAACGGCATCAAGAAGCCGGAGAACTTCGCGCCCGAGCTCAGCCGCGTGGGCAGCCGTTCGCTCGCGGTGCTGGCGTTTCCGGAAGGGATCCCGCACACGCTGCCGGACTACATCGACGCCAAAGTGCGCAACCCGCGTGCTTTCGGCAGCGGCCTGAAGATGCCGCAATACACCTTCACCGAGCAGCAACGCACGGCCATCACCACCGCGCTGCTCTCCTTGACCGAGCGCGCCCAGACGCAGCCGCCCGCGCTGCGCACCGCGGCGGTGCACGAGTCGAACTACCGTCCGGCCGGCAAGGCGGGAAAGCTCATGGCCGACCTGCGCTGCTTCAGTTGCCATGCCATCAACGGCCGTGGCGGCGACATGGCGCCCGACCTGAGCTGGGAGGGCAGCGCGGTGCAGCGTCCGTGGCTGGCGGAATTTCTGCGCAACCCGGAAACGCTGCGCCCGGCGCTTATCCGACGCATGCCCAGATTCAATCTCACGGCTGATGAGATCAACACCCTGACCGACTACATGATGGTGGTTTACCAGACGCCGGCCGTCGACCGCGACTCGATGCCCGCCTCCAGCTTCACGCCGGATATGGTCGAACAGGGGCGGCAGCTCTTCTATTCCAAGTACGCCTGCCAGTCGTGCCACATCGTCGATCCCCACAAGGACAAGGGATACATCGGGCCGGCGCTTTGGGCCGTGGGCGCGCGCCTGAATGCCGCCTGGGTGTATGCCTACTTGAAGAACCCGCCGGCGATGAGGCCGGGAACGCTCGAGCCCGATCAGCACTTGAGCGACACCGAGGCGCGCAGCCTCACCGCATTCCTCATGGCGCAGAAATCCGCGAAGCAGGCAGGGAAGAAATGAAGCGCGCGATCATCATTCTTGGCTGCATGGTCGTACTCACCGGTTGCAGCCGGCCGAAGACTCCCCCGGCCCCGCAAGCCACTGCTCACGGAGCCGCTATGGTTGAAGTGAGCGGCGGTAAGCAGGTAGCGCAGGCAGGCATGATTCTGGACCAGCCCGTGGTGGTGCAGGTCAACGACGCGCAGAACAATGCCGTCACCGGAGCAGCGGTTGTCTTTCGCGGCCCCGCAGGCGTGAGCTTCAATCCGGCTTCAGGATTGACCGACTCCAGCGGCCAGCTCTCGACCGTGGTGGCCCTGGGCGGCGTAGGCGGCCGTTATGCGATCCGCGCCACCACCACCGACGCCGGTGGAAAGACCATCGAGCTCAAGTTGGAAGAGATCGCGCTGGGATACCAGCAGACGCTCGGCCGTCAGCTCAACTTGCAATATTGCTCACGTTGTCATGATCCGGAATCTACTCGCGAGCGCGTCTCCAACTACGACAATCTCACCACCAAGCCGCATGCCTTCAGCGAAGGCGACACGCTCAACAAGATGAGCGACGCCGATCTGGTGGCCATCATCAGCCATGGCGGCCCGGCGCTGAGCCGATCGCCCGAGATGCCCTCGTTCGGATACACGCTTTCAAAGTCTGACATTCAGGCGCTGATCTCCTATATCCGGGCGGTTGCTGACCCGCCTTACCATTCGGCCGGTGTCGTGTATGCGAAGAATTAGTGGCTTGTGGGGACTGCTGCTCGTCCTGGCAGCGACTGCGCCGGGCATGGCGCAGGTGGTTTCTCCGCTGGAGATCAAGGACCCCGAGCTGCGCGCGCTGCAGCAGCGCTATACCGGAACGTTGCAGGCGGTGGCCACCCAGATCGAGACCCTCAAGTTCCCCTATCCTTTTTATTTCAGCCGCGTGCTGGACGTGAATGAGGCCAAGCAGCGGCAACTCGACCAGCGCTCCATCCGCTTCGCGAAGTTCGAGAACCAGACGGTGCTGCAGATCACCGGCAACTACTACGCCTCCTATGCGACTCCGTCCATGGATGGCAATGCGCGCGCCCGGAAGACATTCCTCGACGTCATGCTCCCGCTGTTGAAGGCCGCCGTGCCGCAATTCCCCGCCGACCAGGACTTCCAGGGTTTTGCCTTGGAAGTCTCTCATCACATCCGGGGCACCGTATCGGGCATCAAGGCGGAGAATTCTGAGAACGTAGTTGTGGTTCTGCCGCGGGCGGCCGCCAAGAAGCTGGTAAGCGCCACGGATGTGGAAGCACAGCAGGCGGCGCTGCTGGATGGCCGCGCCTACCTTAATGGCGAGCCCATGACGCTATGGCTTTCCGATGATCCCGTGCCCGCCGACTGGAACAAACATGCCAAAGGGAAACGCGAGCCGGCGCCAGAAGCGATTCCTCAGCCCGCTCCCGCCGCCGAGGCTTCGGTTTCGCAGGCCCTGATCAATCCGCCCGCCATGCCCGTCCGTTTGATCACGCCGAGTACGCTGAAGGCGCTCGACGCCTCCCACCAGGAGGTGGTGGGGCGCGTCCTCAGGGACCTGGCATCGCAGGCAAATTTCGTCTCGTATGCTGCCCCCGCGTTCATAGGTTTCCACGAGGGAGCCTACCTGCAACTATCCATGACCACCACCCTAGACCAGAAACAGCCCGTCAGCCGGTACGCCGGGGCAGCGCTGGCATTTGACGAGCACATCTCTCATCTGGTGCGGCCCGTACTCGCCTACTTTCAGCAGGATTCCAGCTTTGATGGTGTGGATTTCAGCACCACCGTCAAGGGTTCTGCCGTGGAAAAGTCGCTGTCGGTGGAATTCTTCCTGCCCTTCAGCGCCATGCGCTGCTATGCGCAGTACGACTGCAGCGGGCAGCTGTTGTTGAATTCAGGGATCGTCCTCATCAACGGAGAACGTGCCGGGCTGGACCTCCAGCTGTCCGAGACCAAGCGCTGATCCGGTCGATTGCCGGACGGGACGCGAACACTCCTGGCGATGTGGTATAGGGGCAGCGGGTTTTTCCGTCATATTGCTGTGGTTGATTTTGTGATGGTGCCGTATTCTGCAGTAGTCAAAAAGTGCAGTGTTTATGTGGGGTCACTAGCTAGAGCACCTGGTGCAAAACCAGGTGGTCGAGACTATGCTCGTAGCCCGAGTCGTAGGAGATCGGACGGGTCTCTTCCGAGCGTGCGCGAGCCTGACGGGAATGCCAGAGGGGCGCAAGGATGGTGGTTTTCAGGACTGCTGATTCGGCTTTGAGCCAATCTACTAGCGCGTGGCCCTCGACTTGTCCGCTTAATCCTGCTTCGCAGGTGCCTTTATCCTGGAACGAACAAACTGCCCTCGCGCGTGGAAGGCGCCAGTCTAGGCAGCAGAGTTCGGCACGAAGGTGCTCCTCGTCGACCCGTCGACCTCGATCCCCAAACGAACCCGACCGTCAAGCTGATCCTCAGCGTCCCCTCCTTTACCTGTGCACTTTTGAACAGATTTGGGGAATTGCCGCATGAAACAGTGTCGTCGGGCATCCTTTTGTGCTCTGACTGGCGCATTTGCTTAGCCCGCTTGTTTAACGGGAGCGGAGAAGTTTGCTGATCCACACGAAGGACCAATGGCCCTTGTTATTTGTCTTTTCTGGGAGGAGACTACATAGGTGACCTGTGGAGATCCTTGACGCCTGCAAGAGCGACAGATCGCTGTCGAGGATTGTGGGTGAGTGCTGCCGGCGATAGGCGCAACAGTCACCCGCTTTCGGGCAAAATTACATATGGAATCTAACGAGGTCTCCGTACCAACTCCGTCGTCATTGCCACCTCAGACGTTGATGGAAAAACACGCAAAAGGCACGCACGCGCGTGTATTGCTGGCATCGGTCTTTGGACCCTATGCTCGGGATGACGAATTCGGCAGCCGCATCATCAACCCCATGGAGCTGTATCAAAACCAGGTGACGCGTGCGCAAGGAGCGTTCTCCCTGCGGATGTTCCACCGTTCTTGGGGCATCATGATGATTCAAAAGAACATTTCTGCACCTTCCACGGTGCTGGACTTCCCCACGCGTGCGGCTTTCGCACGCGAGTTGGTCAGCGGCGCCTACGACATCGTGGGAATCTCTTCGATCATTGTCAATGTGGGCAAAGTGCGTGAGATGTGTCGCATGGTGCGGGAGCTTTCGCCCCAATCCGTGATCATTGTGGGCGGACACGTTGCGGCAATCCCGGGTCTGAAGCACATGATTGACGCTGACCACATCGTGCAGGGCGAGGGCATTGCCTGGATGCGTCGCTATCTGGGCGAGAATCCGGAAGCGCCCATTCGGCATCCCCACATCGTGTCGGGCTTCGGCCTGCGCGTGATGGGGTTCAAGGCGCCAGAGAAAGCGAGCCACTCTGCCGCGACCATAATTCCGTCGGTCGGCTGCCCCATGGGTTGCAACTTTTGTACCACCTCCTCGTTCTTCGGCGGCAAGGGTAAGTTCACCAACTTCTATAAGACAGGACAGGAATTGTTCGAGGTCATGTCCGAGATGGAGCGCACCATGAACGTTCGCTCCTTTTTTGTCATGGACGAAAATTTCCTGCTGAACCGGCCGCGCGCAATGGAACTGCTGGCACTGCTGAAACAGCACCACAAGAGCTGGTCGCTTTATGTGTTCTCTTCAGTAAATGCCCTCCGCAAATACACGATGGAGGAACTAGTCGAACTGGGCATTTCCTGGTTGTGGATGGGATTGGAATCGCCGCACTCCCGGTACAGGAAGCTGGAGGGCTCCGACACTCTGAAGCTGACGCACGAATTGCGGCAGCACGGCATAAAATTGCTAGGTTCCACCATTGTGGGTCTGGAGCACCACACCCCGGAGAACATCCAGGAAGAGATCGAGCACGCCGTCGCCCACCAGACTGATTTTCATCAGTTCATGCTCTACACGCCAGTTCCCGGTACGCCACTGCACGCGGAAATGCTGGAACAGGGACGAATGCTAGATGTCGATTTGGCCGACATTCACGGCCAGTACAAGTTTAATTTCCAACACGCGGCGATCTCGCGCGACGACTCGAAGAAATTCCTCGACTGGGCATTTTGCCGCGATTTTGAGGTAAACGGTCCTAGTCTTTACCGTGTCTGTCTAACCACCTTTCAAGGCTGGAAGCGGCACAAGAACCATCCTGACCCGCGTATTCGCGAGCGATTTGAGTGGGAAGCGAGGAATCTATGGAAGGGCTACGGCGGAGCACTATGGGCGATGGAGCGCCGCCTGAAGAAGAGCAATGCGGAGATCAGTGCGCGTGTACACGCCCTTCGCCGCGACATCGAAGACGAGTTCGGATCTTTCACCAAATGGATATCGCGTCTTGTCGGCCCAGTGCTCCTGTGGACGACCAAGCGCGAACAACGGCGACTGGTGCGCGGCTATTCGTATGAGCCGCCGGTCATCATTGAGCGCCGGAACTGGGCTGGATGAGCATTTACATTGCCGGTTTGTCGTGAGCGGTATTGCTCAGATGTCGCCGCCCAAGAGCGGGCAGGTCGGGACAACTTTAACCGATCGAGTTCTCTTGAGAAGTCGCACACAAAAGGAAAAAATAACGTATGGGCAGAAAGGGTAATCCAAATTGGGGTAAGCCGGTGGCGTTCGGCGCGGTAGTTCCTACGGTAACCTCGTTTGAGGAGGCGGTGAAGGAACTCGAATTACAGCCCGACCAGTACTTGCACTCCACACGTCTGCGAGAGTGGGCACGGCGGAACAAGAACTCCAAGTTCATCCCTGAGCCTCTGTTACAAGCATGGGGCTTAGAATGAATCAGTCCTTGTGAACGGCACCTGGTTTTAAGATGCTGCGCCACGTAAACGGTTTTCCCGGTTCACCGGATGCCCAGACCCATCGTCACGCCAACGGCCAGCATAACCAGCGACCAAAAGCGCGATGAAGGCGTTGTGGTGCTCGGAACTTCCAAGGCAGGCTAGCCTGGCGGGCTTAGCGGCGAGAGGTCCCCGCCTCGGAGCGGGTCACAGATGGATGGCTTACTGGCTGACGCAGCGTTGGGATTCGAACTCTAAAGACGCGTGATCCCCGTTGCGTGAACGGCAGTAGTGCTGAGTTGTCATGATGAGGGCCAAAGGCCGAATTCACTGCTGGGCTTTAACCTTTGCCCATCGGGCACGTTGTGCCGCTGCAATCCTCTTCCGTGCTGCACGACTCATCCTACGCACCGGCTTCGACGCTCTGACTGGCTTCATCTTGCCTTGTGCCCAGCGCTGCTTCAGCAGCAGGGACAGTTTCCTCCGGGCAGCGGCGCTCATCCGTCCACGCCTGCGTACCTTCTGTGTCGCTCTTGGCGGACGACCTACCCTCGGGGTTCCAGTTGAGTTGACGGCTTCCAGTGCCGAAATGGCTTGGTCGATACGGTCACGCTCCGCACGAAGTTCTGCAAGAATCCTATTGGTGTCCATGATGGCTCCTCGGACGGGTATCCTAACAGCGCACGTATGAGACTGGCAAAGGCGATTTAGTGCTCGTCCAGCGAACCCATCTTGTTGCGCATTCCGTTGGCCGCCTCGTAAACCGTAAGCGGAAGCAGGAGTTCAGGGATTCCTTCCAGGTGTTACTCTGATAGTCGTCATGGAGATCCAAGAACTCCTTGAGCGTCTGGACCGGCACCGCGGTTCGTTTCCTGAAGACCTTCTTGCGGAAGTCATTGCTCGGCGGGAGGAGGTATCAACGCTCTCCTCGTCGATCTCGGAGAGTGGGCATTCGAAGCCTTCATAAGCCAGCAGTTCGTCATACTGGCGTTCGTAGAAGTCCTGGGTATCGGGTCGGTCCGTATGAAGGCTCCTGATCTCATCCAGAAACCGCTGGCGGAATTCTCTGAGCGTCGTGTTCTTCATGGGATCACGTTCAAGACCTACCAGAACACGCTGCATCTGCGTCCTGAGCGCCGCCTCCCACTGCAGCGCCTTGGTTAGATTGGTGGTCTTGGTGCTCTTATGAATGCGTTTACCGTTGAGCTCGAATTTAGTCCAGTAGTACTTCGTACCAGGGCGCTTGTAGACGGACATTACTTTCCTCCAAAGCGCTTGGAGGGGGATTCCAGCGATAACAGGTGATCAACGAGGCTGAAGATGAGCCGCCTGGTCTCCAGTGACAATCTGGAGATCTTGCTAGCCAACTCAGCCTCCTGGGAAAGAGTCTTCAGCCCGGGACTCGTGCGGCCGGCCTTGAGAACCGCGGCTGCTTCGGGCCACTGTTCTTGGATAGCCAGCAGGACCAGGTCCTTGGCATTGAGCTTGAGCACCCGGGCCAGGGCGGGTATACGGTTCAGGTCCATGCTTCGCTGGCCACTCTCGACCAGGCTGATAAAGTCCGCAGACTTCACGCCAATGGCTCTAGCAATATCCGGCTGAAGCAGTCCGAGTTCCTGGCGGCGGTGTTTCAAAACCTCGCTCACCGTCTTCAGGCTCTTGCTAGCTGCCTTGATGCCCAAGCCCATAATACAGCATCATAGCAACTAACTGACAGTTGGTCAAGTCAACTAAAAAGGCCGTTAAACGCGTTCTGAGGGGTCTAGGAGAGTCTGCTGGGGCATCGGACAGGGCAAGGGCCGAAGGCAGCGGCGAAGGGGCTCAAAATCGAATGTTACCGAGGGCGACCGAAGTTCCTCCACGTCCGATACGCAGTTTTTCCTCCCGCCGCAATCATCTGGGAGTGAGAGGCCCCGAGCAAAACTGCAAGATGGACTGCAACCGTGCCATCTCGGCCGCGGTGAAAGCGACCGCATAGTCGGCGGAGGCGAGGGGCCAGGTGGGCAAATACAAAACCGGCGGCCCCTGGGGTGGGAAACCGCCGGTACTAGCAGACAGACCTGCTCTCAATGCTAGTTGAGGTTTTCGATTGTGACCGCGAAACCGGTCATGCACAGGGCGTGTAAGAATCATGCAAGTTCGGAAGGGAGTGTCAGTAAAGTGATCTCCGGTGGGCAGCCAAAGCGCACCGGCAATAAGATGGTCCGCAGCCCGCAGTTCGTGTACAACTTAAGCCGACCTATCTGATTCAGTCCATACGGATACTTGCGTGCCATAGGCGGCAGGTAAACGGCACCAAGCAACGGAAATCGAACCTGTCCACCATGCGAGTGTCCTGAAAGCTGCAGGTCCACTGCCTGGCCAGCCACTGAGTCAGCGAAGTCCGGTTCATGGGCCAAGAGCACGGTGGCACCATCGGCGGGTATTCCTTGCAGAGCCTGACCCAATTTGGCATTTCCGGCCAGCACGTCGTCCACGCCAGCGATCCACAGGCGCTCTCCTCGTGTCTCAATCCGGAGATTGAAGTTGCGTAGAACGGTCACACCGTGCGCTTCCAGTGAGCGCGTGACGACGCGCGCATCGGCGCTCTCATCGTGATTGCCAAGAACACCGAAGACACCTAGGGGCGCCCGCAACTCCCCGAGCAACGCCGCGCAGGGCTTGCTGTTCTCGCTGGCATGGAACCTGCTGCTGAATGGGGACACGGTGACGTAATCTCCGGTCAGGGCGATCAGATCGGGAGCCAGTCCGTTGGTGATCGCGACCGCCGAGCGGATCAGATCTGCGCTGCTGTGTGAATCAAAGTGTAAATCGCTCAGCTGGGCGATGGTCAGTCCATCGAGCTGCCTGGGCAAGCGCGAAACTGTGAGTTCCAGCCGAGCCACGATAGGGCGACGCGCCTCAAACCAAGTCGCATCGACGGCACAGGTGGCGATTCCCGCCGCTGCCGCACACTGAAGAGGCGCAGGAATTGGCGCCGTGTGAACTGAGGAGATATCAACTTCACAGTTTATCGTTTCCTTGTCACTTCCTGCGTCGCGATTGTTCTTGGGCGATGCACGTTACTACCGCGCCAATGCATGGCGACAAGCAGACATTAAGGGAGGAGTGGACCTGAGCAGATCGTCGCAGGAACCAGAACCGAGCGAGCTGATCTATTTCAAGGTCTATAAGAGTCAGGCGCCCGTGATCGAACAGGCGATCGATACGGCTGCTCTCATGCTCGGATCGGACAAGTCGCGTGGCTACTGCCTGGAGATGATCTGCGCTGATTTTCTGGCCGGGGCCAACGTCGAGAACGGCGACCTCAAGATCCTGCTATTTTCCATGCTTCGGCTCTTCCGCTTTCTTCCAGCCGCGCAGAAGCAGGAATTCTTACAGCAGGTAGCGGAGGCCGCGTGAAGCCGTTCCCAGCCAAACGCCGCGGGATGCGGCTGGGTGCCGATGCCTACCGCAGGCTGCACCAGGAAATCCTCAAGCGCTGCCAAGCTTGCGGCTCGCTGAGTGGGCTCGATGTCCACCACAACCAGCGGAGGAGCCAGTTGGGCGATGATTCGGACGGCAATCTCATCACTCTGTGCTCCGAGTGCCCCAGAGCAATTCACACCTATCGGGAGAGGCGTACCCTGCGCGGCAGAACGTCTGGCTAAGAAACATTCTGGAAAGGCTGCTAAAGGAGACATGGTTCCCAGTAACGGCCGTGCCCGAGAGAGTGATGCCACTCATTTACCTCAGGCGTGTGGTACGGAGGCTCGTATATCGCGCGATTGCCTCAAAGTCCCGATCTTTGTGCCAGACCGGCATGCGGTTGTCAATCGCGATGGCGGCAATGAGGCAATCGGTCGAGGAGCGAATCGTGTAGCCCTTCGCTCGCCCCAAGCGGTAAATCTCGGCTGCCGATAGAAATGACGTGCCTGGCAGCGGATCACTCAATAGCGGCAGCGCCAGGAAAGCCTCGCGAAAGTCGTCGCTCGCAGGATTGTTGCGCAGGCCCTGCAGGACCTCTTGTACGACGGGTCCGCAGGTGACGAAATTCAACAACTCCCGTTCCGGAACCCTTGAGCCCTGCCGCCCATTCAGCAACTCGATCCAGACTGAGGTGTCGACCAGCATCATCGTCGGCCTCGCGGGCGGCTTTCGCCGTGGCGACGCCCTTGGACCCTGTCCTCGCGCATTTCCTGTAAGTCTCCCTGCCAAAGCCCGTGGCCAAAGAACTGAGGGAGACTCTGAATTTTGCGAAGGCGGAGGACCTCCGCTAAGGCGAGGTTGACCGCGGCGGAGTAAGTCTTCACCCCTAGCAGGCGGGTAGCTCGATCAAGCAGCTCTGGGTCCAACACAAGATTCGTACGTTTCATGTGTATAGTATACATCAAAGATCCCAGCCGAGTGAGCAGCGGTGAGGAAGCCTAGAGAACGGCAAAGGACCCACGGTCGTTTCCTAAACAGCCTTCCATCTCGTACTGGACACCCTGCCCTCCGCAATAGCGGGCTGATTCGCTGGCGCACAACGAGGCGGAACTGGCAGAGATGATCGGAATGTACGAAATGACAGTGCATATTCGCTGATGCGCATACGCGTGCTGCAGCGGGACAGGTGGCGAGTCAGGAATGCGGAGCAGGAACGAATCTGGAGGTCCACCACCGTCAGTTCAGGAGCCGGCAGGGGGAGGACGCGGAGGACAACCTCATCACCTTTGCCACGCATGCCACCGAGCGATTCACGACGTTGCCTTTAAGCTCTTCCAGGTGATTTCCCGGATCTGCCAGAAGCGACGCGGTCCTCACCCGCGGCCACAAGCCCCCGGTACCTGCATCGAAGCCGCCCGGTTTCCGGCGCGTAGCGGCATCCGGTTTTCGCAGGCTGCTTGAGCTGCTCGCATCTGGCGCTCCCTAGGCAAACTGGACCCGGTTGACGCCCAATTATATGTGCAGACGAATAATCTGGTGAGTACCGCCGTAACTTTCGGCTACACAGGGTCAGGAACTAGCATTGCAATGGTGGTTTGAGCGGATGGAATCACTATGTCATCAGTAGCGTGGGGCCGCTTCGTAACCAGCGCCAACTACATGATTGTTGCTGCCCGAAGGAGATGAATTCGCCACTTGTTCGTGGACAGTGACTAACATCAATGGACCTTACACTCACACTCA
Source organism: uncultured Acidobacteriota bacterium (assembly GCA_963733935.1). Taxonomy (GTDB): domain Bacteria; phylum Acidobacteriota; class Terriglobia; order Terriglobales; family Acidobacteriaceae; genus JAHFUA01. The sequence goes on along the minus strand of CAVTEQ010000006.1, from coordinate 47,079 downwards.
CAATCGTCGTAATCATCCTGCTGATGATCGTTGTTGCCATACCTGTGATCTCGGTTCTCACAGACTGGCGGCTGTTCGTTGGTTATCGCGACATTCGCGCTGAAGTCCGCTATGTTGCGGAGATGTTGAAGGGCAAGGTGAGCCGCAGCGAAAACGACCTGGTGATCAGCGGAATCCATAGCGGCAGCTTTTCCGTCGAGGCCCGCATCTCTAACGACGACTACAGACCCGCATTGATCGTAAGAATGTTGACTCCGCCGCTGCCTCTCAGTTTCAGCATACGGCCAAAGAGGGAAGCCACGGACGTAGAGTGGCGCCCGGTCAGGATGAGAGATCCCTATCTGAATGCGTGCTTCGGCGCCTTTGCTGACGATCCCGATGTAGCCGAATGGTTTCTCGACGACGAAACCGCCATCAAGGACTTGCAGCAGTTGTGCTGGTCCAGCGGTAATTATGTTTCGATGATGGCGCGGCAGGTGGAACTCATCGAGCTGACATTGCCCAACTCTGCGCAGGGTGCGCACTGCCTGAAGCAGATCCGGGCTATGGCCAGGCTCGTTGCCAGGGCGCAGGAATTCCCAGGCGGCAAAATGGGGGAGTTCCACAAGGGGAAGCGCAATCGACACCTGCTGGTTCGCAGCGCCAGTGCGATCGCAGCGGTGGTAGCTTTGGCTGCACTCTTGTCGACGGGCTCTCCTCCCGGGGTTGCTCCACCCACACGGGCGACTGCAGCCCGGAGGCAGACCGAGACCGTGCCACCGCAGGACGCAAGCCGCATTCATAGCTTGGGAGGTTGGCGCATGGCCGATGCTGACGACTTCGATCCCCTCGCGGTGCAGTGGCTGCGCCAGCAGGCCCAGACTCCATCCGGCCACTTGCTGGGGGATTTCTCGGGAACGGCCAATGGGCACGATGTAGCTTATGTGCTGACCAGAGACGACCAGTCGTTCCGTCTTGTTATGCTGGTTGGGAACGCGATAGCCTGCGATGTTAATTACAGGCATATAGAAGTCGCGGGTGTGGTTCGCAAAGACCGATTCGCCTCAGCCAACTGGGTGGATGGACGCACTCGCACGCCCGACGGCGACGGCCTGTTGATAGTTCTGGACCCGCATGACGCAACTTCTGGCTTGGTTTTGTTCATGCAGGGAGGGGCACTACATTCCGCCCGGCCGGTCGATTACCACAATCTCAATTTGGGATAGGACGCAGCGCGATTTCCACATTACCCTAGTAATCTCGCTACGCCTTTGGCTACGTGAATGTGGTTCCTATGGATTGCTTTCGCACTTTCGTCATGTCTTGCCCAAGTTCGTGATTGGCCCGCTTGGGGATGCAAACTACAATCTCTTAGGGAAAGTGTAACCGTATCTGAGGCGGCAATGTGGGCGGTTAGCTGAAGGTATGTTGCCAACCAATAAAATGCGTCCCCAACTGCGACGGGGATACACCAGCGGCTTCTCCGTGGTAGAGCTGCTGGTGGTTGTGGCTTGTACTATGGTGATAACTGCATTTGCGCTTCCCTTCTACACTAGCCTGACGCGCGCTTATAACATCAGAAACGACGCCGATAAAATCCTTGCTCAGTTAAATCTTGCGCGTATGCGCGCTGCCGCAGACTTTGCCCGGGTCCAATTCGCGTGCAGCAATGCGACGAATACGTGCACACTTCAGACGAAGCAGTATGGCGCGTCCGGTTGGACCACCGAGAGCGCACAAGCAGTGCTGCTCTCGGAAGGGGTATCGTTCGGAACACCTTCGGGAGTTGCGGCTGGCGCTGGAGGACAATCGGCTGAGACTCCCTACGAAGGTTCAGAAGTTCAATCAATTTCATACGCCGTCATTTTCAATTCGCGCGGTCTGCCCATCGTCGACAACTCCGCGGGAAACTTCGTTTCCGACTATGCCTTGTATCTTCTGGGTCCAGACAATGTATGCATGGCGGTCACGGTGGATGTGAGCGGCCGGCCGGCAGTCTACAGCCTCAACGGTTCTACCTGGCAACTGGCAACTAACTAGCCGCCGGGGAATGGACGGTTTGGATATGAAGATAGCGAGTCAACGCCAGCAAGGATTTACGCTGCTCGAAATGATGTTTGCGACGGTGATCCTGACTGTCGCCGCGGTTGGCGTTTGCGCCTTGTTCGGTTCTTCCATGCTGATTAGTTCGACCCAGGGGGATCACGGAACTCGCACCACCGAGTACGCGCAGGACAAGATGGAACAACTGATGACGCTAACCTTTTCGGACACTGCCAGCGATCCAACCCAATACCCGACTGCGTCCAGCGGCGGCGTAGGACTGACGGCAGGCGGCAGTATTAATCCGGCCACCCCTGCCAGCCACTATGTCGATTATATTGCGGGAGACGGAACCCCAAGTCCATCATCCACCAACGCCGCCTACAAACGAGAATGGTTGATTGCAGATGACAACAATAGCCCCCACCAGATTAAGACCATCACGGTCGGGGTACAGAAAATTGCTGAGGCAAATGGCGTGATTCTACCTTCCACCACACTGGTATCACAGAAAGGCTCGATGTAACTGTCACGAGGACAAATGTTGGAATTCAAGCAACGCGAAAAGCATAAGATCGGGTTCAGCCTGCTTGAGCTGATGATCAGCTTGGCGGTATTTCTGGTGATTTCCGGCGCCATAATAGGCAGCTTGGGTCATTTTCAGAAGAACTATCGTGGTTCCGAAATTCGGGTGGCGCTCGAGCAGAAGGTGCGCGCTGCGCTGGAGCTGATGGCCCAGGAGATCAGCCAGGCTGGACTCCAGCCATCAGGCGTGGACACGGATGGTTTGGGCACAGCCTTGGCGACGGTCGCAGCCAGCGCCTGCTCGGGTACGCCGTTGAAGTGCATATCAGCGAACGCCAGCCCACAGTGGGTACAGGTCACGACCGTGGCCGGCATTTATAAAGGCGAGTACCTGCGGATTGATACCGGCCCTGGCCCGGACTGTTACACGGCGTCCAACTGCGAGGACGTTGCTGTTGTCGACGTCACTGCCGGCCCGCCCGCCCAAATTAAGGCCACGTTTTCACAAACCCATTACGCACAAACCATCAGCAGCACGGTTTATCCAACGCCTATTTATGGCATGGGGTCATACCCGCAAGGCATCGTGCCTCCTGGGCTCGCAAGTCCTCCGCCGTCCGGCGGCTCTAGCGCGGCACAGCTGGAGCTGTTTGGTGATCTGAATGGCGCGGGAAATTCATTGCTTGCCGTGATCTACGCTTGCCCTGGCACGTTTCCTGGTCCGTTTACGCGGACCTTGTACGATGCCACCACCGGAAGCCAGATCTCGGCCATCAACCTGATTGACAACGTCACTGCCTGCCAGTTTACGTATCCGGCTACGCCCTTCCCAACCGTCAGTGTTGCAGGAACCACGGAGAGCGTAGTCATGAGCGTCGGGATCACGCTCACCGCGCAGTCCACGATGAACGATCCCCAGACGGGACAACCTATTACCGTGACCAAGTCGTTCTTGAATATGCAGCCGCGAAACATAGTATCGGCCTTTAACGAGGCCAGCGGAACCGTCGCAAATGAGTTGCAGCCAAATCCCGGGACCCTGCCATGAAGACACCATGCCTGACACGGAAACATCGCATGAGTTCGCGCCGCGGCGAGACCGGTGTTGCTCTCATCATTGCCTTACTCTGTGTGGCGATCATCTCCATACTCGCAGCCGGAGTCGTCTTCTCCACCCAGACCGAGATATGGACGACTGCCAACTACCGCCAGGTGACCCAGGCACGGTATGTAGCGGAAGCAGGAGCCCAGCAGGCGGCCAACTGGATCATCCAGAACTGGACGCCGCCGTCTAATCTCACCGACGCCACGCAATTCAACTTAAACGTTTTTCCCACGCTCTATGTTGGGGGATCAACGCCGTCAAAGATTGTATTCGCCAGCACGACGATGGGTGCGATCAGCGATACCTACGGCAACATAAGTGGTGGCAGCACCTTAGATAACAATTTCAAGACTACTCTCCACGCCGTCAGCAGCCCCTTCACGGCGATCAACGGGGGCGCCAGCTTTGATGTCGCCGCACAACTGCTCTCCGCCACCCAGGTAACCGTGGCGGGAGGCCCCCAATGGCTGACCAAATGGAAACTCATCTCGCAAGGCACTGTCGGTGGATATCGGACTGCTAAGGTGCAGGTAGTCGAGATCATAGCCGATGTCCCAGCCGCGACTACGAGCTCACAAACCGTACCGAACTTCAACTATGCAATCTTAGCGACCGGCACCGGCTGCGGCGTGGTCAGTATGAGTGGCGGACAATATACCAACGCCTACAACTCCACCGCGCCCGGGAATGCCGGTAATACGTCTCCTACGTTGCTGGGGACGGGTGGGAGCGTGGCCTCATTTGGAAACGTCAGCCTTACCAATGGCGCTTACATCAACGGAAACGTCTATTCTCCTTACTACAACGCGGGCGCGGCAGCCACTTACGGCATTTCGTGCAAGCCATGGTCGAACGCGCCCAACTGTCACAATGCCGGTGGCATCAACAATGGGACGGCATGCAGCAGCCCTTCCACCATGTGGTCCGTCAATGAAGATAACAGCGGATCTGCGGTGGGCTGCACCAATAGCTCGACCAGCTCCTGCTCGCAAGTGACTTCCAACATGCCTGCCTCTCTGCCGAACCCCTCTTCGCTTCCGGACCCGACGATGCCTAGCGTTGCCAGCAATACTTCCGCTTGCAGCGGCTTTAACGGCGTTTGCAATGGCGGTAGCGGCGGTGGATCAGGCTGTGCTATCACCGTGCCCCCGAACCCGGCCGGCAATTATGGAGTGACAAACTTCGGTTCCTGCGCGGTCGTTACTCTGCAGGCGGGCATCTACAATTTCGATACTTTGCTCATTTCCAACGGAGCACAACTTATTGTCCCATCGAACGGCTCCGTCGTAATCAATATCTTTAACGCCTCAAATGCAGCCACACCCTTGTACGTGAATGGCGGTACTGTGGCCAATAATGGTGGCGATCCCAATAACCTGACATTTGTTTATGGCGGAACAAAAACGGTTAATCTAAACGCCGGAAGCAACATGTTTGCCACTGTCTATGCCCCGCACGCGAGCGTCATCGTTGGAGGGAACGCTGGTCTTTACGGCGCGATTGTAGGCAACAATTTCACCTTTACCGGCAGCGGACATGTGATTTATGACACTCATTTGGCAAGCGAAGCTCCGCATGTCACCTACTCGGGTTCTAGCGTCACCTACACTGCCCACTTGGACGAATTTAGTTGGAGCACATACTAAATGGGTGAGTAACCGGCCAGTCGGACGACAGTTATTGCTCCGCGCGAGGTCAGGCGCCCAGCATGCTGGGCTCAGATAAATCACGTGGCTACTGCCTGGAGATGATCTGTGCCGACTTTCTGGCCGGGGCCCACATCGACAACGGCGACCCCAAGATCATTTTCCATGCTTCGGCTCTTCCACTTTCTGCCAGCCGTGCAAAAGCAGGAATTCCTGCAGAGCCGGTCGAGGCCGGGGCTGATTGCACGGTTCACCGATGCAGGCGGCAAGGGCTCGCGACGGAGGATTGCTTCCATCAATGTTGCGAGACTAGGCTCATTAAAGCACCGGCGGCCGGTTGCCATTTCATAGAGCACCACGCCAGCCGCCCAAATGTCACTACGCAAATCGACCGCAGCATCCCTGAATTGTTCAGGCGCCATATAGGGAAGGGTGCCCGCCCCCTGGCGCGTCAACGAATCGGTCGACTCCGCATCACCCACTCGCCAGCGCCGGGCCAGGCCGAAATCAAGGACTTTCACCTGTCCCTTGGGTGTGACGACCATGATGTTCCCGGGTTTTAGATCGCCATGTAGGACGCCATGTTCGTGCGAGTGGCCAAAATTGGACAGCCTGGAAGGAGCTAGCTCTGGCACACTCTGGCAAGAAGCGAGAATGCGCATGAAGGATGTACTGGCCAATGAAGTAGCCGAATACTCCCCCACGGCTCCGTCTGCCGAGAAGCACTTCAAGCCAGTCACGCGTGTCACAGAAACCGTAGCGGCGGTACCGTGAGCCAGAAATTGCACCCAGGGTTGCGGATACTCGTGCGCCAGCACGCGTGTCACCGCTCACGACATGAGCCATTCTTGGTCTTCGCGAGATGTACAACACGCTGCAAAACCGGACGGCCTTGCTGCAGGCGCAGACTGATCTGCTGAATAGCTTCGTAAAGCACACGCCTGTCGGGGTTGCGATGGTTGACCGGAACATGCGGTATCTGCTGGTGAGCGACCGCTGGTGCTCGTACTATTCGCTCGATAGTGAGCACATGCTGGGCCGGTCGCATTACGAAATCACTCCCGACATTCCTGAGCGCTGGAAGCAGATGCACCGCCGCGCGCTTGCTGGAGAAACGGTGCGAGTCGAAGAGGACCGTTGGGATCGCGCCGACGGTAGGATCACTTTTTCGCGGCGCGAGTTCGTGCCTTGGGGCAGCCACGATGACGGACTGCCGGAAGGAATTCTTATTTTCTTGGAAGACATAACAGCGAGGAAACAAGCCGAGGAGGATCTGCGGAAGTTTGTCATGCTGGCCGACCATAGCTCGGAGTTCGTCGGCATGTGCGACATGAACTTTCAAACCGTTCTATGTCAATCCAGCTGGCCGGGGTTTAGTAGGACGTGCGGGTCGACCGTCAGGATGGCCTGCGCGGCCGATTCGAGAAGAGCGTGCATAGTAGCTTCGCTCTCCCGCAGGATTTCCTCGAACTCTTTTCGCGCGGTGATATCGCGACTGACGGTAGCCAAGCCAATCGGTTGACCGTCGTCGTCTTTGATGTAGAACACGTTGTAGATCATCCAGAGTGCTGCACCGGTCTTGAAGTGGCGGAAGCGCACTTCCACCTCCACCCTGCCCTCGCGCTGCACGCGCGGAAAAAATTCCTCGTAGACAAATCGCTGGTCTTCGGGGAAGAAGAACATTGACTGGTGTGGCGCAGGCCTGCTCCAAACTATCGAAAAACCCAACTGCCGATATGCAGACGAACACAAGGGCAGACTGCAACGGGCGTGGCGTTAGCGCAGTGGTTGGCGTGAACTGGGGTTTACACTAACTGAGAAGTTGCACTGCTCCCAGTGCAGGGGTCACGCCACCTTTTCCGTCGCAGACCGAAGGCATTCAAAGGAGATGGCTCCTTGGGGGTGCGGAGTAGGTGGAGGAAAAGCAACACCGCGCCTACAGGGGCACGGACGCGTTACTTGATTGCGGTCATCAGCGGATAGCTGTTTGTGTCCGGCTCGCCAACGACCGGGGAACCGCCATACGACCAATCCGCATTTGGGAATAGCGGCGAATCGAGTGGCGACGGAAGCCCCGCCGCTCTTGGGCTGGCGAGGAACCAGTCGTCCCCGACCAGTCGTGGCGGTAAAACTCCGCCCAGCGGGCAAAGAAGCCCTTCATCTCGGGGATGCTCTGCTTCGGAGCGTCAGGTAGCCGAGAGATCTCCTTATCCGCCTGTTGTGCCAGACATAGACTGCACGATAAGAACACGACGACTACGAATGGACGGCAGAATTGGTAGAGGAGCAGGTTATTGTTTGGACGCATGAAATGTGGGGCCGCCCAAGTCTACAAGGTCTCGCTCCAATCCTTGCTCGCTGGCGCCGAAGAGGCACCTTATGCTGAGCACCGACACCTTCCCAGATTTGTGGCTTCGGGCGTTGGTGCAGATTGTCAGCGATTGACGGGAAACTCGGAAGCACTCCGCACAGAGCATTTCTCCGGGCGGCGCCTCCCACCCGAAGTTATGGTGCTGGTTCGGTGCAGTTAGTCGTGCCATCTCCCAAGTCACGGAGCCGGATCGGAACGGGTCCGGCTCCGACGGCGAAGTTGCCAGCCTAAAGATGACCGCAGCGCGTATGCGTTCAGTGTCTAACGATATTTCAATTGCGGTCGCCGAGGCCATGCTTTTGCCCACAGACCTTGCACAGCGTCGGTGGCTCGGTGTTGTCCACCAAGTGGTGGACGGGCTTGCGTGTGCGTAGATAGGCGAAGACAGCCCTCAAGTCGTCATCGGTCATGTTCTTGTAAACCGGCCAGGGCATGGGCAGCTTGATCGGGCGAGCCTTCGCGAATCCCGTCCGCATGACTTCAATAAAGAGCGCCTCATCGTAATACGAAATGCCCGATGGATCCGGCGTGATGTTCGCGCTCGCAACCTTGCCGAAAACCGTACCACCCCCGAACTCAAGACCTGGCACAGGGTGGGGCGGCATTCCTTTATCGGGCGTGTGGCAGTCCCCGCAACCGGCAATTTTGACGAGGTACTCTCCACGCTTGACGGGATCCGACACATCCGGCTCGGGCACCGGCGCGGTGATCGGCTGAGGCCCGCCGAGCACGGCCCGCTTCAGCAAAAAGGGGAGCACGCTTTTCGGTAAAGAGTTGTGAACAGGTTCCAAAGAACGCAGATAGACCACGACCGAAGCCAGATCCTCATCGGAAAGATTCCGGAAATGCGGATAGCCCATGATCGGGAACAGAGCGCTGCCGTCAAGGGCAATACCCTCGCGGATCGCGCGTGACAACGCATCGTCGCTCCAGTTTCCGACCCCGCTAGTCGGATCCGGTGTGATATTCGGGGCGACCAGGCGGTATTTCCCTTTCTGCAAGAACACCGCTCCGATGCCCTTCTTGGACGTGATGGCCGGGGGATTGGATTTCTCGTCAAACTCCGAATGGCATGCAAAGCAGGCAAGAACCGCGTCAGCGAGATACTGGCCGCGTGTCAGTCGCTCGCGCGTGGGCTCGAACTCCCGTGAGGTGAGCGGGCGGGACTTTGCCCCAATGATCGGCCGCCAGCCGATCGTAAACGTGATTCCGACAGCTAGAAGTACCAGCAGACCCAGAAAAACATAACCTAGGATTCTCCCGAGCCGTTTTATCCAGGGTTTGGCCATTGCGCTACCTGCGAAGTGAGGGCCCCAAACGGGACGAACCGAAATAAACCATCCGGTGCGGGCAAAGCAGGCCTTCTTTTTCGGAATTCTCTTCTCGCCCCGAAGCGCGTGGGAGTGTATACCGAGGGCGGTGCGTCACGCAAACGCTGGCAGGAGTGGTCAGAATCGCGTGCATGAGCTCATCACTGCCCGTTGTGAGTGGGCCTTGCCGCAAGCATGGCGGACGGGCGCGTAGCCGCCCAGAAATCGCACCGGGCGCTCCCGCCCACTTCCTGAAATCGCCATATCGCAAGTAATCGCTAATGGCGGTCCACTGTTCCGTCCTCCCACGATTAGTGGTGAGAACTAGTTTTGGCCTCAGCGACACCCCGGCGCGGTACTGTTCGCGAAGGATATCCGCGCGCTTGTGGCATACCTGCGAATGCTCCCTCCCCTCCAAACTGCACCCACTACTCGGAAGAGTTGGCCAAAACTATTTGGGAGTTCCACCCCGGTTCGAGTCGTCCTGCACCGACTTTGTGGTAGCCGACTTGGCGATCATCGACTTGGTGGACAGACCACATGCTGCTGGGGGATTTGTCATCTGCTTGGCGAATACACGGAAGCTCTTCCCGTCGGGCTGCAACGTCGACCAGTACCCTGACCGGCTCAGCAAGGGTTTGTGCTGGACGATTATCTGGTTGAACAGAATCTTCACTCCACATTCGAGATTGTTCTTCGGCTGGAGGATGGTTTTAGCCGGATCGTTCGCTTTTAGCGATCGGTCCACTTGCCAATTGAAATCGCAGCCGTAACGCTTGTGGTCTGCGTACGCAAGCTGCAGCAATCCTTCACTACGCACGGCTATGGCACCCTCCGGCTCGCTATGACGGACGCTCGTATTCGGATTCAGTCCAGCTTCTGCACCTGCAAGCGCCTGGAAGAAGTACGCCCAAAATGTGCGTTTGTCGGTTTCGCCCATCTCGTAAAATCGCGGGCAGAATCGACGCACGCCCCGGGGAACCTGCGAAGAAAGCATTTCGGGCGGCAGCGCCTTCTCGATGATCTGGTCCCATTGTGGATTCCAGGGCGTCCCACCGAGTTCGACTTTCTTCATGTCGATAGGGGTTGGCGGGGCTGGGTTGATGCCCTGTGCATGCGAGGGTGTGCCTATTCCCATGCACAATGCGAGACTCACGATGAACCACGATGTATTCAGCGCAGGGATACCCACGTTCAGCCTCCGCCACGAATCGATCCAGCACGTTGCCACCCGTCGCGTGAAAGCTCTGCTCCAGGTTCAGCCCGCAAGGATCATGCAAGGATCGACCCGATCTCTCCTGGTTCACCGCCTATCCGGACCTGAGGGGCAATCGGCGAGCCCATAGAGGCCGCCATGTCCTGCCTGCGGGCACAGGGCGTCACGCCGCCTTGCGGGCTTTCGTCGCCGTCTTTCGCGCAGTGGGTGGCTTTTTCCGAACTCGTGCCGCAGTTTTTCTCGCTTTGGTTGCGGCTTGGACCGCAGCTGGCAATTCCAGCTTGGGCTGTTTCCCGGCGCGATGGTGGCCATGGTTCAGCGGCTGGATGCGCGCGGCTTCTTCTTCCATCCGCAGCTGAGTGTCGCTATTTTTTTGTCGCTCGTCTTCCAGGTATGCCGAAATCGTTTTCGTTGTCATGGCCAGAGTGTGCCAGAGCTAGCTCCCTCCAGGCTGTCCAATTTTGGCCACTCGGTGACAATTGATCACGGAAGAAGGGAGAATGCGCATGAAGGATATACTGGCCAATGAAGGAGCCGAATACTCCCCCACGTGCGCCAGCACGCGTGTCACCGCTCACGACATGAGCCATTCTGCACAGTACTGCCAGAGAAAGTGAGTGAATCTATAGTGTCTCAAGAGGGCAGGTGTCCCGCCACACCAATCGGCCTGACCTACTCTCTTGAGGTAGCTAGGCAGAAGAGATCGCTCGGTTGTTGGGGACACGACGTGATTGCTTGCCGATCAAGTTTTGTTCGAATGCATTTTCTGCACCAGACCCAGGCCCTGGGCAACAACTATGCAGGCCAGATGCGCGCAGATCCGCGTCATCAGATGCATATCCGGACTTGGCCCCGGCCCCGCGTTTGGTTTTTATTGTCGGCAATGCTGCTCTGCCAAGCGCTCGGCTATTCGCAATCAGGACCGCAGCCGCCATGCGGAAAGGAACCCGTTCCGCCCTATCCTGGTCTGGATGATTCGGCCGTCGTGAAGTCATGGAGCAAGTCTGAATTCGGCCGCGACTGGAAACCGCCCGCGTGCACCGGTTGGGCTGCGGTGGGCTTTACAACGTTGGTAACCACCGTCGCGCGATTTCGTCAAACCTCGGAAGCTGAAGGCTTGCTTCGCCACATCGGGGCCATTTCAGAACTCGCGGGCATGCGCTACTGGTCGACCACTCACAAGCAGTGGCAAACATTAATTTTGGACGCCTACGCTCTGACCGACTCGCAGCCTGGTCAACGCCGCGAAGACTTCACGTCCGATGAGATGAAGGAAGGCAACGTGCTCTACTTCGAACAGGTCGATAATCTTTCTGGGAAAGCCATCTACCGAATGCACATTGTCGAGGCTTCGACGAGCCGGCTCGTCTTCGATGTCGAGAACGTCGGCACGGTGCGCTATCACTTCATACCTATTTTTCACCCGGGTGAGTTGCGGTCGATGTACTTTCTGGATCGCGAATCGGATAACGTCTGGCGCTACTACAGCATCGTGCGCACAGGAAAGAACGCCAACGGGCTGATCGCGGGAAATGAGTCTTCCGCGGTCAACCGGGCTGTTGCGTTCTATCGCTACATCGTCGGAATTCCCACCGGCCAGGAGCCGCCGGCGGCACGATGAGGCCAGGAGTTCGTAGCTCTTCCAGCTTTTGTTCACAGATACGCCGATGGCAAGTAGCTGATGATTCGTGAGTTGTTCCCGAGGTTGAATTCATGAGTCGCACTCTGTTCTCAGCCCGTGCTGGGCGCCTCTCTCTGTGGTTGGGCGGGGCCGCGCTCGCATTCGGGATGTTCGTCCGCATTACAAGGGAGTTGATTGAAGGAGAGGTCGGGGCCATGGACAGCGAGATCTTGCTTGCTGTGGCCAAAAAGCGAACCCCCTGGCTTACGACCACGGCCATGGATGTAACAGCGCTGGGATCGATCACCCTGGTGGTATTGTTCTCTGCCTTCACTCTCTTGGTGTTGCTGGTGTTGCGCGACCGACTGGGCGCCCTCCAATTGTTAGCGGCTTCGGCGGGAGCAGGAATATTGACGCTCGTAACCAAGAACATCATCGAAAGAATTCGTCCAGAGGAGGCCCAGCAGTTGATCGTAGTGTCAGGCTTCTCATACCCGAGCGGACATTCGGTTTCAACCTCCGCGCTTTACTTGACGATCGCGATCGTCGCAGGCCGTTATGTACAACACTCGGGCGCAAGAGCCGCAATTATTCTGGCCGTGTTGGCGGTGCTTATCATGGTTGGTGCCTCACGCGTGTACCTTGGCGTTCATTATGCGACTGACGTCGTGAGCGGCATCTCGCTGGGAGCGGCTTGGGCGCTACTGCTCGCCGGATTCTTCACACTCGGTAGTCATCGTGCTCGTCCTGAGCCCTTGTAGCAAGCGATCTGCTCCAAGAACTGCTTTTTCACCCAGCGCCCAACGCTTGAAGTGAAGGCTTGCCCCTTCTGCCGACTGCGGGCTCCTGAGTCCGGATTTGACGGCGGGTATCCGAAGGGTGAAAGGCGTCAAGAAAATCGGTATACGCTTCGGCAATTGGCTCACGACCAGCCTCATTGGTTTCGGTGTGCCTGCAACAGCACCAGCTATCTCTCCTACCTGATCCTTACTTCAAACCGTCCACTACATAGAGGTCAGAGAGCATCCGGCGATAGCCGTAGACGTAAGCCCTTCCGTCAGGAGTGGGCAGGATGGGGCCGACATACTCCACCCCCGCGGGATCCGGAGGCATAAGTTGCTTCCAGAGTGTCCGCTGGCCGTTATTGAGATTCAAGCGGTACACCTTGGCAGGGAGGTCGCTGGGGAGGTAGACGTAAAGGATATTGGCTTCTTGGCCCCAGCTAACTGGCACTTCTCCCTCGGCCAAACCTCGAATCGGGCGAGCCTCGCCGGCGGGAACAGGAAACAGATAGCCCTTGCCGTCCGGACCGACGGCTGCAACGGCACGACCATCCGGCGACACTGTAAACGTGAGCACGTCAGTTCCCTCAGGACTAATGGGGTGCGGATCTCCGCCGTTCGGGTCTTGCACATATAGCCGCGCACCGTGGCCCGCCTCGTTACCGGAAAACAGGATGCGTTTGCCATCGGGAAACCATACCGCGCGGTTGCTATTGATTTGACTCAGGGGACCGTGGGGAAGGGGCCGGGACTCCCCGGCCTTCGTGGGTAGGAGAAAGAGATCCGTGAGCGTGTCGGGGCGGGTGCAAAGTGCCCATCTTCCGTCCGGCGACAAGGCCAACGCCGAGCCCGTGCCAAGACGGACCGCAGGGGAACCATCCGTTCTTCTAAGGTAAACCGCATAGGTGGGCCCGCCCGCCTCCCCCTGTTCGACAAACAGCAGGGTTTTGCCGTCCGCAGAAATGTCCGACGGGTATGACCAGTCAAGCCAAGTAAAGTCTCGCTCCGATTGCGCGCCAGGAGCCAGCACCGTCATCCCACGACGCCAATTGTCACGTGTTAGCAGAACCCGGCCGTCGTGCCCTATGTCTTGCAGAGTCAAATCGCCGGGCACGCGCACAACCATCCGCTCCCGCCCTTCAAGGTTGACGGCCATCACCGCGCGATCAATTCCAACCTGGACGGCCGTGAACCATACCTCGTCGCCGCCCATAGACCATGCCAGACCCATCGCGCCCCCGGTCTGCACGCCTGAAAGCATTCGTTTGTTTCCCGCAAGGTCCACGAGGGCAATTGCACCGATCGTGTCGCCTTGTATCGGGTGATCCACGAACGCGATTGAGTTGCCTCTGGGAGAGAACCTTGGGTTGCTGATCCAACCACCGGTTTCGTAAAGGACCTTCCCGATCGGGTATTCCAGGCGATTGCGCCCCCCCACCTCGCGCACAGCGGCGAGACCTGTACCATCGGGAGACCAATCCGCCCATTGGACGTTTTCCAGAACCTCGCGCGGAGCTCCACCCACCAACGGCACTCTCGCAAGTGTGCCGGTAAAAGCCATCGACTTGATCTGTCGGCTGTTGAGCAGCACCGCGAGTTCTCCGGTAGGCGAGACCGCCAGAATCTCGGCTTTCGCAAGTCCCAGCGAGCGCGACTCTGGACTTTCCGGGCGTGTGGTGAAAACCTCCACGGGTGTGCCCTCCCAAGCGGCGCTGTAAATCACGGTTTGCCCGTCGGGAGCAAGTTTTGCCGTGCGAATCACACCTCGACGAAAGGTGAGCAGGTGATATCGAGGCATGGGTGTCTTCGCGATTCTCTGGCCTAGGAAAAACGCAACTGCCGCCACGGCCAGCATGATGAGAATCACTGCCACAGTCACCCATCGGGAAAGGTTCGTTCTAGGCAAACCGACGACCCTGGTGCCCCCTTCGCGCGCTTCCGCCACGGTGACGGTACCGACGCTGGAAGCAGCTGCCGCTCCCGCGGTCTGTCCGGAATCCAGCGTGCGCTTCAGACGTTTCAGATCGTTACGCGCTTCCGCGGCGGTCTGGTAGCGCATGTTGAGATCTTTATCGAGTGCCTTGTCGATAATCTCCTCCAACTTGGCAGGGACTCCCGCGTTTAACTTGGACGGCGCCAATGGTGCGCGCTCTAGGATGGCGTTGAAAATCACCGCGGAGGTGCTGCCATCGAACGCCCTCTGCCCGGTAGCCATCTCGTAGAGCACTAGACCGAACGAAAACACATCCGTGCGCGGATCAAGGTTCTCGCCGCGAGCCTGCTCGGGCGACATGTAAGCTACCGTACCCACAGCTGAGCCTGGGCTGGTCAACTGCTCTTTGGTAGCTGTGGCGGTGATTTCCGCCGCTTGCTTGCGGTTTTCGCCTAGCTTAGCCAACCCGAAATCCAGTACCTTGACCTGGCCCCGATGGGTCAAGAAGATGTTAGCGGGCTTGATGTCGCGATGGATGATGCCCCTGGCATGGGCCGCATCCAGCGCATCGGCAATCTGGATGCCCAGTTCCAACACCTGCTCTACTTTTAGAGCCTTGCCCTCGATGTGGTGTTTGAGCGTCTCCCCTTCGAGCAGTTCCATAGCGATGAACACCCGCCCATCCTGCTCGCCAACGTCGTGAATCGTGCAAATATTGGGGTGATTCAGTGCAGACGCAACTTGGGCTTCGCGTTCAAAGCGGGCAAGTGCCTGCGGGTCACGAGCAACCTCTTCCGGCAGAAACTTAAGGGCCACGAAGCGGTGCAGGCGGGTGTCCTCGGCCTTGTAGACCACACCCATCCCGCCGCCGCCCAGCTTCTCGACGATGTGGTAGTGCAAGATGGTCTGGCCGATCATGAATGCAGTGGGGAAACGAGAGCGCTCATGGTAGGGCGGCAGCTCAAGCTAAGTCAATGAAAAGCAAACGGCGGATTTGCCCGCGGAGGGGATAGTTGGCGTCGACCGCAAGATGCTGCGTCGGCTCGGGCGTAGAAAACCTCGCCCCTCAAGGGCCGGCCCTGCTACAGAGCGCCATCTATCGTCTAGGTGGGCGATTCCTTACGGCGGGATAGGAACCGCTGGAGGTATTTTGGGCCATCCCTCCTGTACGATTCGACCCCCAATTTCAGCAGAATTTCACAAAGTTGCGAGACGCTTCGTGCCTCGCTTTCGGCAATCTGTTGCAGATCACTCTTAAGGTCGTCAGAAATCCGAAACGCGAGCGGGGCATTCTTCCTCATTCGTGGGGATTGTAAGAGAACGAATGAGATTGGCCAATATATCTCTTGACGCATTGAATTATGCGAATGTATGATATTGTATGAGATATGGAGGAACTGCTTTATGGCCAGCGTAGGCAGGGTTGGTCCTCAGGAACTGGCCATCTGCCCCGATTTCGGCGATGCCCACCCCAGCATGTTGATAGATAGCGCGGAAGCGCCTTTCCCTCCGAGTGTTGCTCTCCTGCAGCCTCGCCTCTGCCTGCTTGCGCTCCGTCATGTCCTCCGCAATAGAGATAAAATTCGCGGGTTGCCCTTTGCCCGAGCCAGTTCCAGCGGTTCTCTGCGCTTGTCGCCTGATGTCCTCCCGTGCATCTTTTTCGCGTTCCTCGAGCCAAGAGTCGAGAAGCTGGTGAGTAACGTCCGCAATTCGATTCGGCCTGTCCATTCCTCACCCTCTCTCGATACTCGCAGTTGAGAATGAGAAGAAACCAGCAAGCAGGACTGCGGGTGTTGCTCAGCGCAACAGAAACGGGACTCGTAATCAACATCTTAACCTAAAGAATGCAGATCGGTGTGGTCGTTCTTACGTATCTAGTTGCATAATGGGGCTGGTTGCCGGGCATAAACACCTGTCGCCCGTGGGTGTGCGAACTGCAGTCCGGCACGAAGATGCTCGTCGTCGACCATGATTTCCAGTCACAGCGAGCCGCCAATGGCCACGAGATCTTCCAAAACAGCCACAACATAATCGGGCGTGCCGAGGGTCTTCACCAAACGTGTCCGCACCTGGTCGCCGCTGAATGTGCCCGCAAGCGCACCCTCAACCCCCAGAAGTGACCCGACAATAAAGCTCTCGCCAGCGGCGGAGGCCACGCAGGCCGCGTCAACCCACCCATCACGATGCGGGCGACGGGCCCCGGAGGCGCAGGAAGAAGACCTGGTGCGTCTGGTCGCAGATGGACTCGGGAATCGCGATATCGGGCGACGACTAAACCTCGCCGAAAACACGGTGAAGAACTACCTGTTCCATATCTTCGACAAGCTCGGAATCTCCAACCGGGTTGAACTGGTGCTGTACGCGCTGAGCAATTCCAAGCGCGCAGAGATATCGACCTCCTCCGACAATGCCCCACAACTGGTGGCGGTACACAACCATGTCTCCGCTCTATCTCCGGGAAAGAAGGTAAGTCAAACGTGAGCAGCCAAAAGAGAATAGAGCAACGAATAGCTGAGCGATGCGAAATGCGTTTCGCCAAGGAACGCGGGAAGCACGGCGCAAACCAGCATCAACAGCAGCCAGGGGGAGAACACCAGGAGTGCCGAGGTCAAGGTAGCCAGCGTGACCAGATCCTGTGCCGTTCCCATCACCTCGGACATCAGCTGCATGCGGGCCATCGTCTGGCGGCGAGCGCGCTCCAGCTTGTCGTAAAACTCCGGCTCCTCGAAGTGGGCCAGGTCGAGTGTCGAGGCGTGCCGCATGAGGTCAACACTCACGCGATTCGTGAACCGGTCGCCGAGCAGGCTGTCAGCTAACGCCACGGTCCTGCCGAGAAAGTCAGATAGCACCGCCAGCGCCAACTCAATTGCTACGAGCTTCCAAATGTACCCTGCGTCTATTCGGCCGCCACGTACGCTGCGAACAACCGCATCAATAATGAGCTTTCCGATGTAGAGAGTTGCCACCGGCAGGATGGCTCGCACCAAGCGGCAAATGATGGAGATCAGCGCCAAGGATGGGCTTGTCTGCCACACCATCTTCAGCAGCGGTCTGACATTTTCAAGCGCTTTTAAGCGCTCTCGCCAGGTGCGCGCAGGAGGTTGTTCGGAGCCGGGCGGAACCGCCGGCCTAATATCCGTCGCCATGAGGTATCGTCCTTACTTCAACATGGGATGTCCGTGATCGATTTACGATTCACGCCGGGCGCGACAACCTGAGCATGGAAACGCTAGCCGTCTGGCATAAAGACAACTTGCGAGCGGGAACACGTTTGGCCGGCGCTGACTTGCTGTGCGAAGCGCCCAGCTGCACGATGAGCAACGCCTGTGCCGTCGGACGTGTGCATTTCAGGGCGTGCGCACCAAAGCGGAAGCGTTCCAGTTGCCGTGACAATCGTTAGTCCAAGACCCCAGATCTCGCAGAACGCCTCGCCGTCGTCGCCACTTCGCGGGCCACACCGGAACCGATTCTCGGGCGTGATTTCACTCGCCTTCGCAAGCAGGACGTGGCCATGCGCGCAGTGATGCGTTTCCGCGGAACGAAAAAAGACCGCGCCTTCACATTTGAAGAACCTGGAGCGCGACCCGCGCTACGCCGCCTTCCTGAAGAAGATGCGATTGCCCGCTTGAGCGCCTTGGCCGAAACTTCACCCCGCGTGGCAGTTCACCCCTAATTGGCGTGGACAGGCGTCAGCGAAACATGGCAGGAATTGCACGTCCTCCCATTCGAGGCCTGGACGGTATCGCCCCACGGTATTCGGGAGCGATTCGAGGCGACCCAGCAGTGGTTCAATCTGTCGGATCCGGCGGTGGAAGAAGCGCTGTATGACTCGCCGGTGATGCGGCAGTTTGTGGGGATTGATCTGGGGCGCGAGCCGGTACCGGATGAGACCACGGTGTGCAAGTTTCGCGTGAAGGGCCCATCGCCATCGGCGTCCCGCATCACTTTGAACCGCCCACAGCCGTCCGGGTCATAAAACAAGAGGCTGGTGGCTGTACCAAAATGAACGCGCTGGTTTCCGCTTCCGGAGGCCCATCCGCCTACGAGTTTGTATGCGAACACGCTGCCGTTCATTTCAAACCGCCAGATTTCGTAGGTAACGTCTACTTCTTGCTCGCGAATTGTCACTTGGCCGGATTTGTCGTCCGCGCAAGGTACGACCGCGAATGAGCCTTCAGGAGCCTTCGATTCGAGAATGGCGAGACGCGCTTCCTCAGACTTAGGGAGCGGAGGCGAAGTCGCCCGGAAAAGTTGGGCGTTCTTCCCGCGAAAACGAAGCCCGGGACCACCATGGCATCAACCGTGCCTCTTCCGGTTGAGCAGGCGTACACTATTGCGAGGCGACTTTGGGGCTTCCCCCAAAACCGGCAGAGGAGATCGACTGTAATGATCTCTGAAAGCGCGGCTCTAGCCAGCTCCTACAACTATCCGTACGTAGCCCTATCTGTGTTAATTGGAGTATCCGCGTCCTACGCCGCGCTGGATCTTGCGGGAAGGGTGACCGCCGCGAGCGGCTGGGCGCGATCGGTCTGGCTCACCGGTGGGGCGGTGGCGATGGGGGCGGGCATTTGGTCGATGCACTTCGTTGGCATGCTGGCCTTTAACTTGCCTTTTTCAATCAGCTACAACTGGCCGACCGCTCTGGCGGCACTCCTGACCAGTATTCTGAGCTCGGCATTCGCTTTGTATGTGGTGAGTCGGAAGACAATGGGCCACCGTCGCGCTTTCGCCGGTAGTGTCACCATGGGCGGCGGCATCGCTGGGTTGCATTACATCGGCATGGATGCTATGCGCCTGGCCGCGGTCTGTCGATACAACTTACGGATCGTCGCCTTGTCCATCGTGCTTGCGGTAATCTTTTCACTTGCCGCACTGGTATTCGCCTTTGACTTGCGGGAGGAGACCAAGGGCACGCCTTCGCGGAAGGCAATGAGTGCCCTGCTACTGGGCGCCGCGGTTTCTGCGATGCATTACACCGGCATGGCTTCTGCAAGTTTTTTCCCCACCGCTGCGGCCCCCGACCTATCCCACGCAATAGACATCTCTTCCTTGGGTACCGCCGGGATTGGGATTGTCACGTTGATGGTCCTCGGCGTGGCTGTGTTAACGTGCGCAGCCGAGCGGCGGCTGGCCGCGCAGGCAAAAGACCTGGAACAACGGGTCGTCGTGAGGACGAGGGAGCTTGCTGCGACCAACGACATGCTGCGACAGGAAATGGACAACCGTCAGCGCACCGAAGCTGCGTTACAGGAGGCCCATGCGGAACTTGCTCACATCGCTCGCGTCCTATCCATGGGAGAACTGGTTGCCTTAATTGCCCATGAAGTCAACCAACCCCTGGGCTCGATCGTGACAAACGCGAGTTTCGCGTTGCGCCAACTCGACAGTGGAGCGCCGAACCTACAGCAAATACGGGAGGCGATTGCCGAGATCGTGAATGACGGAAGCCAGGCCAGCAATGTCATTTCGCGAATTCGCGCGCTCTTGACGAAGAACACGGCAGATAGGGTGGAATTGGATATCAATGAAATGGTTCAAGAGGCTACCCTGGTGCGCAGCGAGGCGATCCGAAATCACGTCTCTCTCAGGCTCGACCTATCGAGTGATCTGCCACCTGTAGTCGGCGACCGAGTGCAATTGCAGCAAGTCTTGTTCAACCTGGTCATGAACGCAATCGAAGCGATGCGAACTGTCACTGATCGGCCAAAAGAGCTTGTGATTAGATCTGCAAAGAGCGCCGATGGCGTGCTGATCGAAGTTCAGGATTCCGGAATAGGAATCGATCCGGAGCAAGCTGACCGCATCTTTGAACCATTCTTTACGACAAAGCGTCAGGGTATCGGAATGGGATTGTCGATCAGCCGTTCCATTGTCGAATCCCATGGCGGTCGTTTGTGGGCCGTACCAAGGTCCTACGGTGCGCTCTTTCAATTCATCCTGCCAACAACAATCAGTGGGGACAGAGTGTCATGAACAAGCCTGAAGCCACGGTGTTCGTTGTCGACGACAATCCATCGTTTCGTCGCGCAATTAAACGCCTCATCGGATCGGTGGGTCTGCAGGTAGAGCCGTTCGGGTCCGCCCACGAGTTCTTGGAAAGCAAGCTTCCGAACGTAACCAGCTGTCTTGTCCTCGACATCAGACTGCCCGGAATCAGCGGGCTCGACTTCCAGCGTCAGCTGGCCGAAGCGGGCATTCACATTCCAATCATCTTTGTCTCCGCGCATGGCGACATTCCTATGACGGTGCGAGCCATGAAAGCGGGAGCGGTCGAATTTCTCACCAAGCCGTTTCGCGATCAGGACCTGCTCGATGCCGTCCACGTCGCGCTGGAACGAGACCGCAGCAGGCGGCAACGTGATACAGAAATCGCTGTGTTGCGGCACCACTTCGAATCTCTAACGCCCCGCGAACGAGAGGTGCTGCCTTGGGTAGTTTCCGGTTTCCTCAGCAAACAAATAGCCGGCGCTATCGGAGCCAGCGAAGCAAGTGTCAAGGTCCATCGCAGCCAACTCATGCGAAAGATGGGCGCTAACTCCTTGGCTGACCTGGTTAGGATGGCTGAGAAAATAGGGATTCCACTTCGACAAAACCATTGAACCTGTAATGCCCACCTACAGTAGTGTCGAGCCCGTGTTTCCTCTTTGGAACAGTCTGTCTTCGCTAAAGTAAAGCCTATCTTTACTAACACGCGATGGATCTTTACCGTATGCCGATGCTATTGTCGGGGAAATCCTAATTACACACAACACGCGTAGAGCACAGATCGTTCTAGTCTGATCTTTTCTGCAGGGGTGGGGCGGCGCTTCGCTTATCCCCTCAGGCATTGTCTGACGAAACGACTCACTTCCATAGTGTGCTTACCGCTCCAAACAGTGAGGTTGCTCATTCTGACTAGTCGGCAAATTGGGTTGAGATTAGGGACAGCATTCGGCCTCCTGGTTGCCATTTTGATCGGGATCGGATACCTGGGCCTTAGCCGCATGAACCAAATCAACGCCAACCTGAACGATGTGATTGGCAGGCAATGGACCACGCTGCATTTGTCCCGCCAGGCGCTGGCATACTCGAGCCGCAACAGCCGTATCACAATGGAAATATTTCTTCTGAAGGATAAGCGGGTGATCGACCCACTCCTGAAGAGTAGGGCTGAGAACACCCAAACAGTCTCAGAATTAATAACCAAAATCCAGAGTCAGTGCGATTCAGCAGAAGACAAACGATTGTTGGCTGCCGTTAAGGACGCCAGAGCGCTGTATGTCGCGAGCTACCTGGGGGCACTCCATTTGCTGATTGATGAACACCAGTACGAAGCAGCTAGTGCCCTCATGGTCGAGGAGACAACGCCGGCTTTGTTCAAGTATCACTCTGCCTGGGATAACTTTGTGCAGTTCCAGATGGACCAGGTGGACAGAGCGGCCAAAGAGAGCAGGGCTCGTTACGCCACAGCCCGTGCTCTTGTTCTGTTGCTGATTGTGTTTGCAGTGTTGATCGCAACTTCAATCGCACTGTTCGCAACGCGAAAGATGGCCCAGGAGATGAGCACGCGCATTCTCGCCGAGCGTGAAGTACGCGAGCTCAACGCGGGACTGGAGCGGCGAGTGGAGGAGCGCACGCAAGAACTCCGCCTCATTTTCGAATCGACGGCCGGGGCGATTTATGGTATCGATCTCGAGGGTCGTTGTACCTTTTGCAATCCTGCATGTCTCCGCCTGCTGGGTTATGCCCACCCCGATGAATTGCTCGGCAAGAACATGCACGACCTGATCCATCACTCCCGTCGAGATGGAACCAAGCTTCCTGTGGAGGAATGCAGGATCTTCCAGGCGTTCAAGAGCGGGCAAGGGGTCCATGTTGATGACGAAGTGTTATGGAAATCGGATGGAACCAGCTTTCCTGCCGAATACTGGTCCTATCCACAGCGGAAAGCAGAACACATAGTTGGGGCGGCGGTCGCGTTCATCGATATCACAGAGCGCAGAGTTGCTGAGGAACGAATCCGCCATCTGGCGTACTACGATGCTCTCACGGGTTTGCCCAATCGGCTTCTCTTTCAGGACCGATTAGCTAAGGCACTGGCCAGCGCTCGCCGGCGGAGAGAAAAGGTTGCCCTATTGTTCATGGATCTTGACCGCTTCAAGACCATTAATGACTCGCTCGGGCACTCGATTGGCGACTGTCTTCTGAACGAGTGCGCAGAGCGCCTGAAGAACTGGGCGCGTGAACAAGACACGGTGGCTCGGTTAGGCGGAGACGAGTTCGTTGTCGTGCTGACTGCTTTAAAGGACGTAACCGACGCCGCGGTAGCCGCCAGTCGCATCATGCAGGCGATGAGCGTCAAGTTCGTCATCCAAGGTCATTTGCTCAGTGTTACCTGCAGCCTCGGCATCAGCGTGTTTCCTGACCACGGCACGGACGGCGAAGCCCTGCTCAAGAATGCGGATGCCGCCATGTATTGCGGCAAGGAGAATGGACGGAACAATTTTCAGTTCTTCACGCAGGACATGAACGTTCGGGCTGTTGAACGGCTGACCTTGGAGAACGACTTGCGACTGGCATTAGAGAAGAAAGAACTTTTCTTAATGTATCAACCGCAGCGGGGTGTGGCCACCGCGAAAGTCACCGGGGCGGAAGCGCTCCTGCGCTGGCAGCACCCACGCCTTGGTCTCGTCCCACCCGACAAGCTGATTCCGATTGCAGAGAATAGCGGCCTGATCATCCCCATTGGCGAATGGGTACTCAGGACCGCCTGTGCTCAGGTTCGGCAATGGCAAGACCAAGGCCTTCCCGCGCTGCCCGTCGCCGTGAATGTCTCCGCCGTCCAGTTCCGCCAGAAGAATTTCCCCGAACTCATCGGAAGAGTGCTCCACGAAACCGGTCTCCCTCCTCAATACCTCGAACTGGAGCTTACAGAAAGTATGCTGCTGTCCAATGCTGACGTAACACTTTCTGTGTTGCAAGAGCTGAAAGAGATGGGGGTGAAATTGTCAATCGACGACTTCGGGACCGGATATTCCAGCCTCAGTTATCTGAAACACTTGCCCGTCTACAAGTTGAAAATCGACCGTTCGTTTGTGCGCGACATCACGGTCGATCCGGATGACGCCGCGATCACAGGCGCGATCATCAACATGGCAAAGAGCCTCGACCTGAAGGTCATCGCCGAGGGCGTAGAGAACGAAGGACAAATGTCTTTCCTACGACAACATAATTGCGACGAAATTCAGGGCTACTACTTCAGCCGGCCTTTGGGGGCAGCCGATTTTGCCGAAAAGCTGCGGAGCAGTCCCTCTCTGCAGCCTGACTTGCGATCCGATGTGCCTTCTCACGGATGGTCCGAACAGCGCCGCTATCCTCGGTACCGCACCAACCTGATGTTCAGAGTTCTCAATTACAAAGAGCGAGACCTTGACGGGAGTTGCCTCGTCATTGCCGAAGGCGGACTGGGCGGAATCCTGCCCGAGCCAATCCCGGTTGGCAGTGTGGTGCAACTGCAACTCGCGCTTCCGAGCCACCTGACTGCCCCCCTGCCCTGGGCCGTCGTTCGGTACCGAGTAGATGCCCACCACGGATTCGAGTTTGTGTCCCTTACTGAAGCGGAGAAGCTATCAATCAGACAGTTTTGCAGCAAGCTGGCGATTCTAACGACGAAAACGATAGCGCCGGGGTCGGGAATCCCCGGTGCTGGCCCGGCTTGCAACCGAAGAACCTCGGGTTGATCTGTACAGCACCCTGTATTTGCTCAAGCTCTCTACATCTGTCATGGCAAAGTTTTGGCGCCGGTCCTGCGGAGATCGATTCATAAGCCCATGTTCCGTGGCATACAGTGTCGAGCGTGGGGAGATAGTGAAGCAACCGTCAAACCCGGGAAATCGTCTTCACCAAATAGAGGCGCATCTTTACTAAAGAAGAATTGATTCTCACCGCGGGCGATGCTAGCTTCGTTGTGTGGCGCGGCTACGCAAAAGTTATCAGAACAATTCTGCCGAATGGAACGCGATTTCGTCCCTCAAGTTCGGACGGGAAAACGCAGAAAACAGCCCTCCCCCTAATTTGTGCCGGATATGAACAGCTTGAAGAGTTCGAACAGACCTTTGCCTGAAGCACGATTGGCTGGAATAGTTTCCCATGACGGCGGGCCGCTGCCAAGTCCCAACTCTCTGGTCGGACCTGCTAGCGAGTTGCTACAGAAGGTCGCCGATTTTTGTCAAGAACCCGCGCTTTCGATCGACGAGAATCCCGTTGGGAGGCGCAAGTGCCGGATGGCCCCAATTTCCCGGAGCACAATCTTCTAAAAGCCTTCCACAAGTCCACTGATGCTCCGGGCCTGTTCAGCGCCCTGCTGGAGTCGGCCCCGGACGCGATGCTGATTGTGGACGAACACGGCACCGTGCTGCTGGCCAATTCACAGACCGAGAACCTGTTCGGCTATAGCCGGGAAGAACTCATCGGCCAGCCGGTGGAAACGCTCATGCCGGGGCGTCTTCGCCATGCCCACACCCAGCACCGTGGTGAGTTCTATTCCACGCCTCGGCTGCGCCCCATGGGGGCAGGACTGGAGCTCTACGGCTTGCGGCGCGACGGCAGCGAATTTCCGGTGGAAATCAGCCTCAATCCGATAGCAGGCGAGGGCGGCACCCTGGTTGTAAGCTCCATCCGCGACATTTCCGACCGCAAGCGTCATGAGCAGGAACTGCGACGCGCCTACGCCGAACTGGACCAGCGTGTCCTCGAGCGCACCGCCGAACTGGAGAAGGTCACCACCGCACTGCTGACGCGGATCGGGATGCACGAACAGACGGAGAACGAGTTGCGGCAGAGTGAAGAACGCTTCCGGCTGCTGGTGGAAGGCGTCAACGATTACGCTATCTTCATGCTCGATCCCCAGGGGCTGGTAGTGAGTTGGAACGCAGGAGCGGAGCGCATCTATGGATTCACCGCCGAGGAAGTGATCGGCAGCAGTCTCGGCCGTTTTCATCCTCCCGAGGACCTACACGTCGAGACGCCGCAGTACGCTCTGGAACAGGCCGCCGCCAGCGGACGGTTCGAGGAAGAGAACTGGCGCGTGCGGAAGGATGCCCAACGTTTTCGGGCAAGCAGCGTGACCACCGCGCTGCGGGACGAACGAGGGAACCTGCGGGGCTTCTCCCGGATTACACGCGACGTGACGGAAAGGCGGGAACTGGAGCACAAGTTGCGCCATGCGCAGAGGTTAGAGGCCGTCGGTCGCCTGGCCGGGGGCGTGGCCCACGAGTTCAACAACTCGGCGACGGCCATTCTCGGATACAGCAGCCTCATTATCGACCAAATTCAAGACGACAAACTGCGCAGCTACGCGGAGGAAGTCCATAAAGCGGGGCAGCGCGCTGCCTCGGTTACGCGCCAACTTCTGGCCTTCAGCCGCCGACAGATCCTGCAGCCCACTATGCTCAACCTAAACGAGGTAGTGGCGGACATCGAAAAAATGATTCGAGGACTGATCGGCGAAAACATCCGCTTGCTCACCACGCTTGATCCTTACGTGGGTGTCATCCAGGCCGACTCCGGCGAGATGGAGCAGGTGATCGTCAATCTGGCGTTGAATGCCCGCGACGCCATGCCGGGCGGCGGTGTCATCCACATCGAAACTAGCAATGTCGAGGTAGACCATGTCTTTGCCGCTGAAAATCCCGACATGGCGCCCGGCCCGCATGTCCGGCTCAGGGTATCCGACACCGGCATTGGGTTAGACAAGCAAACGGCGGGGCATATATTCGAGCCTTTTTTCACCACCAAACCGGTAGGGAAGGGGACCGGCCTCGGACTCGCCACTGTCTACGGGACCGTTAAGCGAAGTGGAGGAAGCATCCTCGTCTTCAGCGAACCGGGCCGCGGCGCGACCTTCGAGATTTACCTTCCACGGCTGGAACAGGCCGTGGCGAAACCGGCCATCCTCTCTCCCAGGCGCAAGGTTGATGGAGGTTCGGAAACCATTCTGATCGTTGAGGACGATAGTTCGCTGCGCTGGCTCACCGCCCAGATTCTTACGCAATTTGGGTACACCGTTCTGCAGGCGGGGGATGCTTCTCACGCCTTGGCCCTTGCTAACGAGAGGGCCGGCGACATAGATATTTTGCTCACCGACGTGGTCATGCCTGGGTTCGATGGCCGGCAACTCGCCCGCCAGGTAGAACAGCTCCATCCAGAGATCAAAGTGCTGCTGATGTCCGGATACACTGCGGAAATCGTCGCCCATCAGGACAGGAACGAATTTGCCCTACCGTTCCTGGAGAAACCGTTTACGCCGATAGAATTGGGGCTGAAGGTGCGTGATGTACTGGACCAAGATAAGCCTGCCCAGGCTCTCGACAGCATAAATCGTTAGCGGATGCGGTCGAATCCAATTACAGACCCAACGTTACGTTCGTAACGCCAAGCATGAGCCCAAGGGGACACCTTTGAGCGATGTTTGCGGGGAAATGGAATTGTGTTTGAGCGAAGAAAAACCGTGCTGCATTCTTAATGCTGTCAGACTACAGGAAATTATTTTGGAAGGTGAAAAACGGGCTGTCAGTTTGTGAGCCGATCAGCTCGGAAACTGATCTTCCCAACGCGGCAGGTACGCACCACTTTGCCTTCCCCGTTCAACTGCACTGACTTGGGCGCTCCACTGGCCGCGCGCAAGGACAGTGGTCGATACTTCTGGAACAAGTACACGGTAGAAGGCGCCAAGAAGAGCATAGAGTACTTCCAAGACGCGACCACGAGAGATCCGGGCTTCGCGCAAGGGTACGCGGGCCTGGCCGACGGGTACAGCGTCCTGGCTGCGTTTTGTTACCTGCCGCCCAGCGAAGCGTATCCGTCGAGCAAGGCGGCAGCCAAGAAAGCACTCGAGATCGACGAGACGCAGAGTGAAGCCCATACCCAACTTGGGTTCGTGAATATGTTTTATGAACACGATTGGCGTGGGACCGAAAAGCAGTTCCGAAGAGCCATCGAACTGAATCCCAGCAACGCCATCGCCCATGACGGTCTGGCAACGTATTTCCTTATCCAAGGCAAATTTGAAGATGCTTTGGCAGAGATGGAGCGGGCGA
Source organism: uncultured Acidobacteriota bacterium (assembly GCA_963733935.1). Taxonomy (GTDB): domain Bacteria; phylum Acidobacteriota; class Terriglobia; order Terriglobales; family Acidobacteriaceae; genus JAHFUA01. The sequence continues at coordinate 19,472 of CAVTEQ010000006.1, read as the reverse complement.
AACACCTCGACCCGGTGTCCCTCAACATAAAGGCCGATCGCGGCTGGTATCTGTTCTTTGCGCGGCGCCCCGACCAGGCTATCTCTGAACTTCAAGCGACGTTGGAGTTTGACCCAGGTTTCGGTGTGGCTCACTCGGACCTGGGACACGCGTATGAACAGAAGGCGATGTATGGAAAGGCGATTCGCGAGTTTCAGACGGCTGTGGCTGCTTCTCCAGCTCAAACCTGCAGACCGGGGGCACTGGGTCACGTGTATGCTGTCGCTGGCCAAAAAGAGGCGGCAACCCAGGTATTGCAACAGTTACAGCAGATGTCACTTCATAGATATGTTTCGCCCTACCATACCGCACTCATTTACGCCGGACTCGGTGACCAGGACCAAGCACTGTCCTATCTCGAGAAAGCGTACGATGATCGCTTTTGGATGATCACGTTTCTCGGTGTGGACCCTCGGCTCGACGGCATGCGCTCCGCCCCACGCTTCCAAAAGCTCTTGCGGCAATTGGCGTTCCCACGGGATTAAGCGCCTCAGTTGTTACACAAGACTCGGAAGAACGCTGGTCGCTGCTGCAACGCTGTGTGTGCTTCTGTTGTTTGTCGCGGTGCCACGTTCGCAGGCGGACGATAGGGCAAAGTGCCAGCAGCGCATTGAACGGGCGGAGGCCAGACTCAACGACGCGATGCGCAAGCATGGCTGGCAAAGTCGGCAGGCGAATGACAGGCGACGTGATCTGGAGGCTGTGTACCTTTATCCCGGCGGTGGAAGGTGGCAACCGAATGTCACCCTGAAGACCAGCTATGCAGGTCGAATCTACGCCCGTGACATCTTCCTCGAAGACGGGAGATTTGCTGAAAGACTCGCGTTGTTGTTCAAGCGACATGTCGGCCAGACAGTTGCGGAACTGGGAGATTTAGAGATTTGATTCTAATCGTGCCGTTGCTCGTGTGGCAGGTTTGGCAAGCGGTGTTCTGGCCGTTGCAGAGTAGTTGGCTACAGGCACAATGCTGAATTGCACCAGCTACTGGTCACTTCTGATAGGTGATCTTGCTCCAGCGCACCACGTAGCATGAAAAGTTTTGTTATGTCCGATTCGAGACCGACAGCAGCACCTCTGTAACGATACGATTGCTGTGACCTCCTGATAGCGCCCTCTGCCCCGAGTAATCGGGGCTTTTTTGTCGATGCTGTACAGAACCAACCTTTCTATTTGCGCGGGCCGGGAAGAACGTTGATGATGGTATTGCGCCGGTGCGACGGAAACCGGAATCTCACATCAACGTTTGGACGACGTTTTACATGGTGGGTGCGGCGGTGGGGATTATTGTCACGGTTGTAAAGTAATTTTACATTGGTTCAATCGAGACCTTCCGGCACGGTCAATTCTGACCAGTCTTCAAGTTCCCAAAGGCTGATACTGTCACTGAGAATTGAGGTGCGACGTGCCCAGCCAACTGATACTGCTGTTGCTTATCGTCTGGACTGGATCCATTGCGGCGTTCAGCTACCTAGCTTTATCTGAAAAGCACCTCTGGATCCCGGTGCTCCTTGCACTGGCTGGCGTGTTCAGCTCGCTCCTGCCGCTCGCGATCAATCCCAACATCGCTCTGGTCGCGAACGCAGCCACCCTGAGTCTTTTCATCGTTTCGTTGGAAAGATTGAGGCAGAAGCGTCGGCGCGTCATTGCTTCGTAAGCCATCGCCCCTGATGAAGGTAAGCGTCATGAAGCTGCACACTCCAGGTAATCGAGATCCGTCGCGCAGCAAAGCGAAGTACTTCCGTTCTGTCCCTCAGATTCTGGTGCTGCTGCTTTGTTGGGGGCTGCGGCAGCCTTTAAGCGCCCAACAGTCGGATACAGCACCCCTTAATGAGCGGCTCCCCAATAGTTAATCCAGTTTGAGAGCGAGTTTTCGGCAAAATCCGAGGAAGGAGGATTTTGCCGAATGAAGCGGAAACGGTTCTCGGTCGAGCAGATCGTAACGATCGTGAAGCAGGCGGAGATGGGGATGCCGGTCGCGGAGCTGATCCGGCGGGTGGGGTCAGCGAACAGACGTTCTACCGCTGGAAGAAGCAGTTCACTGGGCTGGAGATCGACCAGGTCCGCCAGTTGAAGCAACTGCAGGACGAGAACGGCCGGCTGAAGAAACTGGTAGCTGAGCTGACGCTGGATCGCGCGATGCTGCAGCACGTGCTGCGAAAAAACTGGTGAAGTCCTCACGGCACCGCCCCGTGGTTCTGTACCTGTGCGGCGCGTACCGAGTCAGCGAGCGGCAGGCATGCGAAGTGGTTCTGCTGCCGCGAGCGACTCATCGGTACCAGAGCATCCGCGATCCGTTGACCGAGTTGCGACTGCGCATGAGGCAGTTGGCGCAGGCGCGGATTCGGTACGGCTATCGCAAGATCCGGGTGTTGCTGATCCGTGAGGGCTGGCAGGTGGGCAAAAGCTGGTGTACAGGCTCTACCGCGAAGAAGGGCTTGGATTGCGGAGGCGGCCGAAGACGCGGCGGACGGTCTCCGAGCACAGCCGGCAGAAGCCGCGGGCGGAAGGACCGAATCAGGTATGGAGTTTGGATTTTGTCGCCGATCAACTCACCGACGGTCGCCGATTCAGGGCACTGACGGTGGTGGATGTATACACGCGGGAATGCCTGGCCATCGAAGTGGGCCAGAGCCTGAAGGGCCATGACGTGGTGCGAGTGCTGCAACAGATCGCCGAGGAGCGAGGAATGCCGCAGATGCTGTTCTGTGACAACGGCAGCGAGTTCACCAGCCAGGTGATGGACCTGTGGGCGTACCACAACCAGGTGAAGATCGACTTCTCCCGGCCAGGCAAACCGACCGACAACGCGTACGTGGAGAGCTTCAACGGGACGCTACGGGCCGAATGCCTCGATGCCCACTGGTTCGGCGATCTGGCGGAAGCGCGCCAGCGGATCAGCGACAATTCCCGGATGAGTTCCTTCGGATTCCGGCGAATGACCGGAACGGGCTGGGTAGGCGCAATGTTGTAGCGGGGACTCCAGTCTTCCTCCCCTGAGACGCTGGCAAAGTGCTCTTCAACAATCTGCTTTCGACGCGAAAGTCGATAGCGCCCACACATGAGGAGATTATGGCAGATCGGACGAGCGTTTCATGTCGGACGGCATCGCCCCTTGCTGCCATGAGTATGCGAGTGTGCAATTTCATAATCATGTGACTAAAGCCGGTCTTTAGTGTTCAGATACTCAGTTCTGCTCGGGTCGAATTCGCATTTTTGTTCAGCCCATTTGTGTAGGATTGGAGTGAGGGAACGTCTGGGAAAATATCCATGCCGCACGATTACAAGTGCATGCCCTTGCATGCGGAAACACCTGAGACCATCGCATGCCAGCTCGAAGCCTTTCGCAAGAAGTTTGGCCGCGACCCTTGCCCGGACGAACCGATCTTCTTTGACCCAGACGCCAACGAACCTGTTCCGCAGAACCCGCAACAGTACGAGCAGGCCATGATTGAGACCATGTCCCAAGCAGGCATCGATCCGGTTTTTATCTATGCCTTCAAGCGCATCGGGAAGATCGTGACAGAGAGTAACAAACATCGGCTAACCGAAACGGAATTGCGGCAGTGGAATGACGCCATCGACGAGTACCAGCACAGAGTTGAGTCTGGCAAGGTGATTTGAGGCGCTTCAGAGGACAGTTCGGGATAACTTTCACCGACCGAGTTCCCCTTAAAGAAGTTGCACACAAAAGTGAAAAGGTAAAGTATGGGTAGAAAGGGCAATCCAAATTGGGGTAAACCGATGCCGTTCAGCGCGGTAGGTCCTACGGTGACCTCGTTTGAGGAAGCGGTGAAGGAATTCGAACTACAGCCCGACCAGTACCTGCACTCCACGCGTCTGCGGGAGTGGGCACGGCGGAACAAGAACTCCAAGTTTATCCCCGAGCCTCTGTTACAAGCATGGGGCATCGAGACGGATCACTTCTTGTGAGCGGCAGCCCGGTTTTGAGATGGTGCGCCGCGTAAGGACTCCAGCAACCAGCGCGTTGAGGCATCTCCATCCCGGTCCTACTTCCCCTCCAAATCGACCGCCTTCACCGGCACGTCCCAATGTGCGTCGAGGATTTCGAACCGCCGCTGTTCCTCCTTGGTGAATGTCTCTTGGTCCGGGAACAATTGCTTCTTCAGTGCGTCTTCGTCGAACGGCTCGTTGGCAGCCGTGGCGTTCTTGAAGGCGATGGTTACGCGGTAATCCCAGCGCCCGTCCTCGGTTGCGTGGTAGCGGGGCTGCTCCATCCAGACCTTGATCATGCGCCCCATCTCCACCTGCTTTTTCAGGACGGGGTAATGGTTCTTCTTGAACAGGCGCAGTAACTCGTCCGCATGCCCCCACTTCGCCTTGTAATAGTACTCGACCACGAACGGCTTTCCTTGTTCGACGGACGGCATTTGCGCCAAGCCTATCGTCGAGCTTATCGCTAGCAATCCCAGAAGCAGCGCGAATCTCTCCATCTTGCTTCTCCTTCACGTTTTTGGTCCCGGTTGTTGTACACGCAGCGAAGCGGGATGTCCACATCTGGGGACAGGATTGAGAAGCTTTAGGTTGTCTGCCGCAGCGTCGAACAACGCGACGAGCTAGCCGCAATCCCAAAGCGTCCAGTCCACGGAGACCATACCCGCATTTTCACCGGGAAGGCGCCGCCAGCCCAAGTTCGATAGCAAGCGTCACGCGGTGCTAGTGGGGGATCATCCTCCGGAAGTGAAAACTGGAGAGCTTTTGAAGCAACTCCAGGTCGGGCACCAACGTATCCCCTGCATTGTGATGCAGTCGGCTGCTCGTCATCCTTTGAGGCGCAGTTCCTATGCGCTCGCGGCGCGTATGCCGTTACTCCCAAGTGGAACCACAAGGCGATCGTGGAACAGATCCGGCAGAGCCTCCGGCATTCGGATGGCACGATCCACGGCTTCATGGCCGGCGAACAGTCCTCCGTTTGTGCCTAGCGTTTATCATCGCTGGAGTCCTGACGAAGATGCCTATTACCGCCGCTGGGAAGCGGAAGCTCACCGAGGGCATTGCGAGTTTTGGTCAGCGCCGGGCCGAGGAGCAGAAGGAATACTAGGACTGGCGGCACGGTCATTTAGACCACCCGCGGCGGGACTTGCACGGCGGGATTGAGGCCATTCGGCCAAACCACAGCAGGACAGCGCAGGCGCCCTCGCTGCGTGCGGTGGACGCCAATGACGCAAACGACCTCTGAAAGAAAACCGGCTTAGCTTTCAAGCTTACTCCTTTTCACTTCCAATCTTATTTCCTTCGCGCGCTTCCGGAGATGCTCACGAGGTTGTGACGTCCATGAGAGTCATATCGATAGGCATATTTATTGCCGTCGGCGTCTTCGCTGTAAATTAGTTCGCCCGCCTCATTGTATTTATACTGCGCTGCACGATGGGAGCCCTCTAATCGAATGCGTTCGACGAGGCGACGTTGGTTTCGATCAAGTGCAATGGTTCGGTGAAGATTGTCTTCTATCTTGGTGAGCACGCCATTGTGATAGCTGAATTCAATGCTGTTACCATTGAGATCAGCAATGCGGACGAGCCTACGATGGCCTCGGTCATGCTTTTGCAAGGCTTTTGGAATGCCGACAGCTTGGCGCGTTCGCCGTTCGTCCAGAGCCTCCGGAAGGATCAAAACCCGCGAGGTGCGCTGGAGGATCTCTGGTGGACTGGCGGCTGCGCCGCGTTCTCCGCGTCCGGCCCAAGGCACGTTGGTTCAGATTTCGTCCGCGTGGAACAGCCGGGAAGGTGCTCCGCTCGGACGCAATCTTACGTCGAATTGCAGATCAAGAAAGGTAGTACGGCGCACTCGGAGAGAACCCCATGCTTCAGCGGACCTGGGGCGTGCAACCGGGGTGCACTTTTCAACCCCTGGTCCGGACGCGCTCTCTCGCGAACTCCGACACGACCGTCCGAACTGCCTGAGGGTCCCCTTTCCTTGGTAATCTCCGCTCCTCATCCTACGCTCGACGATTTTCTTCATATCCATACTCTATGTGCGGTTGCGTGGACCGGTTCGGATTATCGCCAATTGTTCGCCCATGCACTCGCCCTATTATGACAGAAATCATGAGCGAAGAAAAGGAGAATAATGCAGGCTTCGAGGCCGCCCTGATCTTCCATGGCATCGTGGAGCAGCGCGGCGATTGGATGCAGCCGCATCGAACGTCGGAGTGCACGGCGTGTCGTTTCGCGAAGCCACCACTGTGTTTGCCGACCCGCTGTCCATCACGATCTCTGATCCCGATCACTCTACGGCAGAAATGCGTTTTGTCGATATCGGTCTGTCACACCGCGGGCGCTTGCTCGTGGTATCGTACACGGAGCGAGGCAACCGGATCCGACTCATCAGCGCGCGACTAGCGACCCGGAATGAACGAAGGCAATATGAAGAAGCAAACTAGGACAAAGGCGCGCAGCTCCACAATGCGGCCGGAGTACGATTTCAGCGAGGGCGTACGCGGCAAACATGCGGGGCGCTATGCCTCCGGTACTAACGTCGTCGTCTTGGCTCCCGATGTCGCCAGCCAGTTTCCGACCGCAGATGACGTGAACGACCTGCCACATGTTTTTATCGGAAAAGAAGGCGATCACCTGCTGGCGGATCGCCTTACCCTCAATGACCCTTGGGTAATCAATACGTAACGAATGAGGGATAGTCACCTAATGAAAAGGCCAAAGCCTTCGGCGACTCCAACAATAATCCCCACCGCCGCACCCACCGTATAGAACGTGAAATCCTGCAGGCTGATGTACAGTTTTCCGTCAGAAGCCTAGGATATCAGCGTGGCTTGGAAACGGATCGTAGCTGCCGGGATATTCATCATCGCTGCGGTCTACCTATGCACCATTTTCGTCGCGTGGTCTATGGTTCAGGCTGCTGTCCAGACCATGCTCCACCTGCTCCGTTTGCTGTAGGTCCGTCCCCTAATTCACAACCGTGACAACAATAATCCCCACCGTTGCACCCACTATGTAGAATGTGAAATCCTGCAAGCTGGACATGAACGAATCGTGTTCCTTGCCGAAGATATCGATAATGAACTCTTTGATTAGCCCGAACACCAGCACGGTTAGACATCCCCAAGTCCAATGGTGGAGTTTGAAGGCAGCGGTTACCACTGCGCCGTAACCAATGAGGGCGTGCACTCCTTGGTACGCGACGTTTGGTGACGGGTAATGTCCGTTGCTCACTTGGAATGGCCCACCAGAAACGCTACCCCGCCTTCTTCCGTTTCATTTTTCCCTGCGCCCATCTTTGCTTCAGCAACCGCGACAGTTTTCTACGGGCAGCCGCACTCAATTTCCGCCGACCGCGTTTCTTTGGCGCATTGGTTGAACCCGGTGGCCTTCCCCTGCGGCGTCCGGTTGAATTCAAACCTTCGATTGCCGCGAGTGCACGGTTGATGCGGTCGCGTTCCGCTTTCAGTTCAGCAACAATCGTATCGATGTTCATGCCACCATCCTTTCGGAAAGAATGGTAACAGCGCAATACTGCGAGAACAACTCTGGATTGCAATGGTCGCTCCTGCTCCTTCCATTTCATGCCGGTGCGTGGTAGGGTGACGGGCGTCACGGAAGTGAGAGTGCTGTTTACTCAGCCCATCCACGGCGGACAGCAGAGCGTGATTCAGTTTTAGAGGCCCCAGTAGATCTCTGCCAAAGCACAAGGAGGTTTTCCATGCGTCGAGCATTGTTTTTCTTGGCGATTGCGTTCGTGTGTCTGGCCGCTACACCGGCAATGGCGCAGGACCCGGTACAGGTAGACCCGAAGCACAACAAAGTGGAAGTCGATAATGATCAAGTGCGCGTGCTGCGCTTTCACTTAGGGCCGAAGGAAAGCACCCCCATGCACGAACATCCTGCGATGGTGCTGGTCGCGTTAACCGACGGCCACACCAAAGTCACCAGCGGAGACGGTACTGCTCGGGAGGGCACGCGCAAAGCTGGAGAGGTAGTCTACCGCACAGCCATAAAACACGCGGTGGAGAATCTCAGTAACGAAGAATACGAAATGATTGAAATAGAGCTAAAGGCCACGTCAGCAGCAAAGAAGTAGGAAAACAAAACTTGAAGGGAAGACCGTAAAGTTGAATCCAGTTGACCACAACCGCCCTGATGTTTGGGGCGGTTTTCCAGCGGCCACTGATAGACTTGGAAAACGAACGAGTGACGCAATGACTGAGAGCGATGAACATGCCCGCACCGGAAATGAGAATCAACTTGATGACAAGATCTGTTCTCTGCCAAAACAAACGCGGCGAATTGCCAATGGCGTAATAATGGCATTGACACGAACAGCGGGCAAAACATCCACGATGATGTATTTCCTAATTATCAGGATCTACGAGGATGGCACTCGCTGATCGGAGAATTGTCTACCCGCATGCACGCACACTGTAATCGCCTCCGCCGGCACCGCACAGGAAAGGCGCTCCGCAAATTGCTATTGCTCGCTGAAGAAAGCCAAGACCAAAAAGCGGAAGGGGACGATCAGGCCGCTTTACGGCGAGGGAATTCACGGCGAAGCTTGAACAACTCGAACGGAAGCGGCAAGATGATAATCGAACCGCCGCCTAGGGGGTGTTCGCCGTGTTACTACCCTGATGTGTAATTCGCAGTTAGAGTTCTTGTACGCCAGCAGTCCGACTTCGTTCCGCGCCAACTTTTGTCCAGGTAATCAGTTTGGAGGACGTAACGATCCCCGCGCTTCAGTCCCTACGAATCTCGTCAGCCTTCCCGCGTGCCCATAAGTCTTCTCCATCTGGGAAACAGCGCGGGAGCATGGATCGCACAATGCTTACAAAAAGGGAAGGGTTAAGCCTTCCCAGAGAACTCTCGGCATCATTCGAGGGGACGAATGCGTGAAACCCAGTGCGTTGCGGGAGGTCTGATGGGAAACACTCTGCGAAAGATTGCGCTGCAAATAATGATTCCAGTGCTGTGTGGGCTTATAGGGGTGAATGCGTATCTTGTCTCCAGGAACCTGAAGCTAATCCAGAAGGCTACTGCACAGCGCCTAGAGGCCTTGGAAATCCAGGCAGACATTTCCAATGTTGTGGTAGATCTCCAGGATATGGAGACCGGTCAACGAGGCTACCTGCTCACCGGAGATCCCTACTACTTGATTCCTTACAACGAGGCAAATGGAAGGCTGGCGGCCCATTTCGCCAACCTGCGTTCGACAGTCGCGGGGAAGGCAACGCCGGAGGCTCAACTCGAGTTGGTGACGGAGTCAAAGATCGCAGAGATGAAAGAAACCATCCGTCTGCGTGAACTCGGTTACCGTCACAGGGCTTTCCAAATCGTGAGCTCCAACCGGGGCGAGGAGTTAATGAATCAAGCTCGTACTACACTCACTGCATTGTCATCAGCGCAAACCAGAAATGTTGCGCGGTACGACGAGCAGATGAAAGAGAGCGTCAGCAGAGCGATCAGACAAATGGCTTTGGCGAGCTGCATCTTGCTCGCTATCACAGTCATTGCCTTACTTGCATATGACCGCTATAGCAAGCGCTTGGAAATCCAGTACACACGGAGCTCAGAACAGCTTCAAGCAACGAGCCTGCAACTCGAGCAAGTTACGTCCGCGATTTTTCATGATGTTCGCGAGTTGGTGGGAAAGATGCGGAGCCATGCCAACGCCTTGCTCGACGTTTATGGAGGGTTCATGCCCCGGCAAGGTCAGGAAAAAGCTGAGCGCATTGAGCACGAAGCAGGGCAGATGATTCTCTTGTTGGACAATTTGTTCACGACGTCACCATCGGAAACCTCAGTTAAGGTTGTCGACATCCAGCCTCTGGAGAGGCTGAGCGCCTAGTTGCACAGTGGCCGCAATGTCCTCGGGCGAAGGTCGCCTTTTCATTACACGTCAAAGGAGGTGTCGCATGACGCCGGAAACCCAAGAGCCTGAATATCCATACTCGTTAAAGATCGAAACCCCGACGGGCCACTCCGCCACAGTCTCTCTCGCATTCTTGACGCCGAAACAAGTGGAGGACTTCCTTCAACATGAGTTCACGAGGTTGGCGCAAGAAACGGGCGTAAGAGGCGCTCGCATTCATGTGGAGCGGGCCAAGACCGCTGACTACGAAAAGGTCATCCTCCAAGTCACTGAATGCCTTCGGTCTGCGACGGAAAAGGTGGCGTGACCCCTGCACTGGGAGCAGTGCAACTTCTCAGTTAGTGTAAACCCCAGTTCACGCCAACCACTGCGCTAACGCCACGCCCGTTGCAGTCTGCCCTTGTGTTCGTCTGCATATCGGCAGTTGGGTTTTTCGCGTCCGTGCCCCTGTAGGCGCGGTGTTGCTTTTCTTCCACCTACTCCGCACCCCCCAAGGAGCCATCTCCTTTATTTGATTGCGGTCATCAGCGGATAGCTGTTTGTGTCCGGCTCGCCAACGACCGGGGAACTGCCATACGACCAATCCGCATTTGGGAATGGCGGCGAATCGAGTGGCGACGGAAGCCCCGCCGCTCTTGGGCTGGCGAGGAACCAGTCGTCCCCGACCAGTCGTGGCGGTAAAACTCCGCCCAGCGGGCAAAGAAGCCCTTCATCTCGGGGATGCTCTGCTTCGGAGCGTCAGGTAGCCGAGAGATCTCCTTATCCGCCTGTTGTGCCAGACATAGACTGCACGATAAGAACACGACGACTACGAATGGACGGCAGAATTGGTAGAGGCGCAGGTTATTGTTTGGACGCATGAAATGTGGGGCCGCCCAAGTCTACAAGGTCTCGCTCCAATCCTTGCTCGCTGGCGCCGAAGAGGCACCTTATGCTGAGCCACCGACACCTTCCCAGATTTGTGGCTTCGGGCGTTGGTGCAGATTGTCAGCGATTGACGGGAAACTCGGAAGCACTCCGCACAGAGCATTTCTCCGGGCGGCGCCTCCCACCCGAAGTTATGGTGCTGGTTCGGTGCAGTTAGTCGTGCCATCGCCCAAGTCACGGAGCCGGATCGGAACGGGTCCGGCTCCGACGGCGAAGTTGCCAGCCTAAAGATGACCGCAGCGCGTATGCGTTCAGTGTCTAACGATATTTCAATTGCGGTCGCCGAGGCCATGCCTTTGCCCACAGACCTTGCACAGCGTCGGTGGCTCGGTGTTGTCCACCAAGTGGTGGACGGGCTTGCGTGTGCGTAGATAGGCGAAGACAGCCCTCAAGTCGTCATCGGTCATGTTCTTGTAAACCGGCCAGGGCATGGGCAGCTTGATCGGGCGAGCCTTCGCGAATCCCGTCCGCATGACTTCAATAAAGAGCGCCTCATCGTAATACGAAATGCCCGATGGATCCGGCGTGATGTTCGCGCTCGCAACCTTGCCGAAAACCGTACCACCCCCGAACTCAAGACCTGGCACAGGGTGGGGCGGCATTCCTTTATCGGGCGTGTGGCAGTCCCCGCAACCGGCAATTTTGACGAGGTACTCTCCACGCTTGACGGGATCCGACACATCCGGCTCGGGCACCGGCGCGGTGATCGGCTGAGGCCCGCCGAGCACGGCCCGCTTCAGCAAAAAGGGGAGCACGCTTTTCGGTAAAGAGTTGTGAACAGGTTCCAAAGAACGCAGATAGACCACGACCGAAGCCAGATCCTCATCGGAAAGATTCCGGAAATGCGGATAGCCCATGATCGGGAACAGAGCGCTGCCGTCAAGGGCAATACCCTCGCGGATCGCGCGTGACAACGCATCGTCGCTCCAGTTTCCGACCCCGCTAGTCGGATCCGGTGTGATATTCGGGGCGATCAGGCGGTATTTCCCTTTCTGCAAGAACACCGCTCCGATGCCCTTCTTGGACGTGATGGCCGGGGGATTGGATTTCTCGTCAAACTCCGAATGGCATGCAAAGCAGGCAAGAACCGCGTCAGCGAGATACTGGCCGCGTGCCAGTCGCTCGCGCGTGGGCTCGAACTCCCGTGAGGTGAGCGGGCGGGACTTTGCCCCAATGATCGGCCGCCAGCCGATCGTAAACGTGATTCCGACAGCTAGAAGTACCAGCAGACCCAGAAAAACATAACCTAGGATTCTCCCGAGCCGTTTTATCCAGGGTTTGGCCATTGCGCTACCTGCGAAGTGAGGGCCCCAAACGGGACGAACCGAAATAAACCATCCGGTGCGGGCAAAGCAGGCTTTCTTTTTCGGAATTCTCTTCTCGCCCCGAAGCGCGTGGGAGTGTATACCGAGGGCGGTGCGTCACGCAAACGCTGGCAGGAGTGGTCAGAATCGCGTGCATGAGCTCATCACTGCCCGTTGTGAGTGGGCCTTGCCGCAAGCATGGCGGACGGGCGCGTAGCCGCCCAGAAATCGCACCGGGCGCTCCCGCCCACTTCCTGAAATCGCCATATCGCAAGTAATCGCTAATGGCGGTCCACTGTCCGTCCTCCCACGATTAGTGGTGAGAACTAGTTTTGGCCTCAGCGACACCCCGGCGCGGTACTGTTCGCGAAGGATATCCGCGCGCTTGTGGCATACCTGCGAATGCTCCCTCCCCTCCAAACTGCACCCACTACTCGGAAGAGTTGGCCAAAACTATTTGGGAGTTCCACCCAGGTTCGCGTCGTCCTGCACCGACTTTGTGGTAGCCGACTTGGCGATCATCGACTTGGTGGACAGGCCCTGTGTCAAGCGGCAGAAAGCTACTGTGTCGCTCTTGAGGCGCTCGAACCAGGAGGCGGCCACCGGGTGATGCTGGTGGCCGCGGTACACCAGGGCCACCCAAACGTTGATATCAGGGAAATAGGATTTCATTCGCCCTACGGTTAGTCAGCTGGAGCCAGCCAGGCTTCTTGGAGTCGATAATAGGTAGTCTGATCGGCTTCCTCCTGCGTCTCCCCTTTGACGCTTCAAGCTCCAGGCTGACACCTCGCAGGATCAGGTCTTTAACCGAACAGCCCCGCAGCGCGGCGGCCGACTTGAGGCGTCTGTAGATTGGATCCGGGATGTCAACCGTAGTTCGCATGGTGTAGTCTACCTCGGCTTTTCCCCAGTGCGCTCGGGCGTCCCGCCAGAGAGTACACTTTTGAACTTGCGAAGTGCGAGTTGATTGTTGCGACGAGGTGAACATGGCTATTCAAGATGCGCCGCCAGCCCCAACGTACTACAGAGTCGTGCTGAGTGACCCAGAGGGAAGCGACTCTACAGATCTCATCCGACTCCTCGAGGACTGTGGTTTGAGAGTGTCCAGAGTCGAGGAACTGTCTCAGAGCGAGGTCGATCTCGAGACGACCAAAAAGCCCATCGGAAAATCGGGAGATTGGCAGAGTGGTCGTCGGGCGGGATAATAATCGTCGGCCCTTAGAAGAATCTGGCGAAGTTAGTCCGGATGGCTAAATTTGGTAAGTAGGGAGTACGATTACGGCCTCGCAAGGGTGAGGGGTTAAAGCTGTGACAGAACCCACGAGAGAGGGTGTGCAGGCCAGTGCTCCGGATGATTTGACTGGCTGTACTGTAGGCCGGTTCACAATCCGGTCGCTGCTCGGCAGCGGAGGCATGGGCGAGGTTTATCGAGCCGAGGATCGGAAACTGGGCCGGCCTGTAGCACTGAAGCGCATCTCGGCAAAATTCCGCTCCGATAAGCTTTCGCGCCAACGAGTCTTGAAAGAAGCTCAAAGGGCTTCGGCATTGGCGTCGCCAAACATCGCCGCGGTGTACGACGTTATCGAGGAACAGGAAGAAGTTTTCTTGATAATGGAATTCGTTGAGGGCCAGACGCTGCGCCACCGCTTGCAGATCGGCGTTCTTCCGCTTGAAGAATTCTTCACGATAGCAATGCAATGCGCTTCTGCGCTCTGTGCTGCTCACCGGAAGCGGATCGTCCATCGGGATATAAAACCAGAAAACATCATGTTAACGTCTGACCGAAACGTAAAGTTGCTCGACTTTGGACTAGCAAAGCAGCTGAATCCTGTGGGCGACAGCGTAGCGACTGCCGATAGCATTTGTGGTGGATGTGCAGGAACGCCTGGATACATGGCACCGGAGGTATTGCTCGAGAAACAGTCTGATGGTCGTGCAGACGTTTTCTCTCTGGGGGTTGTCTTCTATGAGATGCTCGCTGGAAGGCATCCATTTTGGACGGAGAAAACGATCGCGACGGCCAATCGCGTTCTCAATGAGTCTCCTCGCCCGTTGCGCGAAGTGGCTCCAGTTGTGCCCGAGGAGCTAGAACGAATAATCACGAAGATGCTTTCTAAGAGTGCAACTGAGCGTTACGCTACTGCAGATGACCTACTCGTAGATTTGCGCAGGGTGCAGACTGGGAATGCTCCCGTACCATCCAGATCGAGTTCTCAAGCAGCGAAGCAACGTCGCGTCCGAACTGTCTTGGTGCTTTTCTTGATTGTCCTTGCCGCTGTCACTACAGTTGCCACGTTGTTCGTGCTGCACAATCGCACGACTCGAACTGTGGAGAGGCGAGGGTGGGTGCTTGTGCTCGATTTCGACAACAATACAGGAAATCCGGTCTTCGATCACTCGCTAAGCACTGCGGTGGCGGCGTACCTGGAACAATCTACCCAACTCAAAGTGTTCCCTGAAGAGAGAGTGCGTCTCGTGCTGCCGAAACTCGGGCAAGCGGCTACGGCCCGTGTGGATCGTCGCACCGGTTCGCAGATCGCGTCGCGCGAAGGCATTCCGCTGATGGTCGCCGGAGGAATCGCGAATGTTGGTGACGAGTACATCCTGTCACTCAACCTCCTTGACGCTTTTCAACAAGAGAAGATTTATTCGGCAAAGGCCGAGGCGCGTGGCTTCGCCCAGATTCTTCCCGCGCTGAATGAGCTAGCCAACCGATTGCGCAGCTCCGTTGGGGAATCTAGAAAAAATGACGATCCGATTGACCGGCCTCTGGAGCGGGTCACCAGTGGCTCTCTAGACGCCCTTCATAAATACTCTATCGGGCGCCAGGAACATCTGGCCGGAAACTTCGCGGCGGCGGTGGCGCTCTACAAAGAAGCTATCCGGGAAGACCCTGATTTTGCTCTCGC
This sequence comes from uncultured Acidobacteriota bacterium, assembly GCA_963733935.1. Classification (GTDB taxonomy): domain Bacteria; phylum Acidobacteriota; class Terriglobia; order Terriglobales; family Acidobacteriaceae; genus JAHFUA01. The sequence goes on along the minus strand of CAVTEQ010000006.1, from coordinate 4,453 downwards.
ATATGCGCGCTTGAGTGCTGTTTATGCCAACGAGGGACAGAAGGATCTTTCGCGAAAGGCTCTCGACCAGGCCTGGATGCGAAAAGAGCGCGTTACAGAGGCGGAGTGGTACGTGATTGCTGCTCAATACTATATGCTTCGCGAGCAGTACGATGTTGCAATCGAGAATTTACTTGCTCTGGTAAAGTCGTATCCAAATGACATAACCGGCTACCAGTACTTGACGATCTGCTATCTGCTTGCAATGGATCTAGACTCCGCTGAAAAAATGGCCCGAAGGGCGGTTGAATTGGATGCTTCGATCATGGCCCGCAACAACTTGGCACTTGTCTTGCTGTCACGAAATCAGTTTTCTGAAGCTGCCGGCGTCTTGGAGGCTGCCCAGGCTCAGAACCGCGACACACTGGGGATCACACGCTTGTTGAGTCTGGCGTATGCGGCTGAAGGCAAGTCAGAGAAAGCGGAGCAACTGGTAGACGTGTTGCTGAAAGGCAGTCCCGAGGCGCAGACATATGGCGATGAAAACAGAATCTTACTTTTGCTAAATGGCGGTCAGTGGTCGAAAGCCGAATTCTCGCTTGTCAAAGACGCTACGCAGCACAACCCGCGATTCGACTCATTCATGGCCCGAACCACACTGGGACACCTCTACCTGCTGGAAGGCAAGACTGCTCTGGCACTTCAGCAATGGCGACAGGCGGAGGGGCTTCCCGATCTAGTTCCGAAAGAGCGTGCAATTTTGGCGGCCTACTATGCTCTCGCTGGGCAACCGAAAGAAATCATCCGGCTGCAGCGTGCCCTGAGAAAACAGATTACAGCGGACAGTCCCCGCCATCAGGCTTACTCGGAATTTCTGAGGGGAGCACGCCTATTGGCTACTGGTAACTCATCGGGGGCTGTTGATCCTCTACGGAGCGCTTCCGTGACGTGGAATTCAAGCCTGTCGCACGCCATGCTGGCGCAGGCTTACCTGAAAGTTGGTAGGTGGAGTGATGCCATTGGGGAGTACGGAGAGGTGCTGAAGCGGCACGGTGAATCTTTGCTTGATGGATACGGGCTAACGTTTTACTTCATCGCCTCCTACTATCGTGGCATTGCTTACGAAGCGACGGGAGATGCTGCCAATGCTCGGCGCAGCTACGAGGAGTTCCTGCGGAACAGCGAAGGTACGCCGAGCATGACCATATTTCAAGATGCGAGACGTCGACTGAGACTTCTACCGAGTCCGCCGCTTAGTCGAGTCGTTGCAGTACCGAGCTCTCTCCGCGGAGACATGGATCAAGAAATTGCTTCAGTTCCGCGTGGAATTGCTGCATTCCGCGCGAGGCCAGCAATTCGTCAAGTTGAGCAAAAGTCTTAAATTCGAAGTGGATGTGAAAGCCACTGTCTGCCCCGATTATTGGTTCGTAAACGTGTGCAAACGTACACCCCTTGCAGCTCGCGGGGAAATCACGGGTGAAGCGATTTAGATTCTTCACCCACTTGCGGAATTCCTCCCTCTTGGGCCACGGTATCGGAAGGATGTACATGTAACACCGCAGAATGTCTTGTGGATTCTTGGATTCTTTGTTCATACTGTCCTCCGGGCAGAGCTTTCTTAAACGGCAGCGCTTATAGCAGCTCATCTCCTAAAAAGCAATCCCAAGAGCGTTGTTCTGGGAGTGCGTCCTTTTGGCCCACAGACCGCTGGGGACGTCATTGCTAACGACACTAGGAATCAAGTCCGCGGCTGCGATCAGAACCATGCGATGATCGTTCTTCAGTGCCTGCAGCCAATTCGCCAATAAGCAGCGCTGGTAATTCATTCGTCTGAGCCCGCGAGCCACAACCTGCTCGCACAACAGCTGGCTGTCAAAAGCTCTGACACCGAGGATGTGCGTGACGCTATTCGCGTCCCAGCCTTCTGTTAGCATCGAGACAGATACAACACACCGTACCTGCTCTCCTGGACCACCACGCTTGCCAACCGTAGTAATTATTTCCCGCAATGCTTTGGCGGCCTCGTCCTTAAAGAAAAATGCTTTCGGCGGGAAGTACAAGAACGTCGAGCTGTTCATCGTGGAAGGTTTGGACATGGTAGTTCCCGGCGGAAAGATTGGCGATCCAACGGTCGTTGGCGACTACCTCCAAGAAATCGCCGAAGCATAGTTCCGCCGCTCGCGGCGCCTCCGAACCGATTCCAGCGTTCCAGTGAGGCTGCTACGCGCCCGTCGACCTCCCGCCGCGTCTGGATCGCGCCGAGGAATCGCAATACATCAATGTAACGCCGGTAACTAAAGCATTACGGACGCGACCTTCCCGCGGTAGAGAGGCGACGCTAAATTGAAAACTCAGTATGTCAGCACTCTTGGCACAACCGGTAACCGAGCATTTCGAGGTCTGGGTGCCGGATCTCGGAGACTGGAGGTTCAAGGCGCTTTTTCGCGATTTTAACGTGGCGTGGGTAGTGGCGGGTGCGCGTGCGGGGCCTGTAAGGATTGTCCGGGCAATGTACGAGAACGGTAAGCAAGCCGAAAGAAAAGTCGTAGCGGAATTGCGGGTGGCTCATCAGCACGCCGAGGATCGCACCGAAGGAATTGAGGCTGGTCGCGAACGAGAAGGGCCCGCCTTAGCGCAAGATCGAGCGCGGCGACTGAACCCTCTTTGATCCGTCACCGCTTTCCTGTCACCGCCGCAACCCATTCACCGCAGGTCTGCATCCGGCGCATGAGCAGCCTTCGAGGGGGATCATGAACGCCGGCGCCGATCGAAGCAAACAGATCCCCCTGCAGTCGAAGCTCCCGGCTCGGTGCGGCTTCAGCGCGTAGCCGGCGCCAGCCTGTTTTGGCTGTGGTGCGGATCTGGCGCGTTCCTAGATCAGTGCCTCACTGCAACTTCGCGTACTTCGTCTTGCTAGCAGCGGGTGCTTCAAGTCGCATGATCACGATGAGGTCTCCTCCTGTCGCCGGAGCGCAATCCATTCTTCAACCTCTTTCAGTTCGGCACTGTCCAGTCGAGAATGCTCTGGATGGAGCACAATCTGCTGGCGCAGGTTGGCTGCCAATTGCTCCAATTCTCCCAGGCTTTTCGTATCCAATCCCATAACAACACTCCAACACGGCGGCGATTTTAGCGCATTTTGCACGACGAAAAATACATTAGGGCTTCACTGCAACTTCACATACTCCGCCTTGGCCTGCTTCAGGATGGGGATGTCGGGGTCAGCATTTTTCCAGAGAGCGAAAAAGTCCTGGTACGCCGCTTTGGCCCCGCTTAAACATGGGGATGCTTGGTGCGTTTCCCTTTTCGCGCATCACTGTGATACCCATGCTGTAGTTCTTTAGCGCTTCGAGGGAAGATGTCGTGGCTTCAACTGGAACCGCAAATTTCTGAACAGACGGGAGCGACTCTCCAAGCTTGGTGCGCAGCCTGGAAGAGGCTCGGCTCAGGGCCTTCAGAACATCTTCCTTAGTCGAAGCCTCAACTTGTTCTCTGGCCAAGTTGTCGCCCGCGCCGCACGCGACCGCATTTAAAGCAATTACGTAGTGGCTGCCGAGGTTGGAAATTGTTCCGCCTAGCAAAGCCTTGCTGCCCGTGCGCAGGCAAAGCTCCCGGCCGACCTCCACCGTAATCCGAGCGCCCACAGCTCGGCCCATCATTCGCAACGAGGGCATACTGTGGATTCTACAAACGGGCGCAGCATGGCGATTTCTGCCGGATGAGTTCCCCTCGCCCTCGACCTGCTGGCGGCGGCTGCAGAGGTGGCAAGAGGAAGGCGTCTGGCTCGATGCTTGGCGGGCGCTGCTGGGAGGACTGGACGAGGAAGGACTGCTGCGATGGGACGAAACCTTCCTCGACGGCAGCTTTGCGGCAGCCAAAAAGGGGGCTTCGCCGTCGGTAAAACCAAGCGCGGCAAGGGAACGAAGTGGATGGTACTGGCAGACGGTGAAGGTGTTCCGCTGGGAGTTCGGCTGGAAAGTGCCTCTCCGAGTGAAGTTACGCTTGCGGAAGCCACGCTCGCCGAAGTCCGCGTCCCCCGGCCGAAAGGCCGCCCACGGCAAAAGCCCGAGCGCGTGATTGCCGACCGCGGCTACGATTCGGACCCGTTGCGCGAGCGGCTGCAGCAGCGCGGCATTGAACTGATTGCACCCTACCGGAGCAACAACAAGGAAAGGCGGTACGAAGACGGACGCAAACTCCGCCGCTACAAGCGGCGCTGGATCGTGGAGCGAACCAACGCCTGGCTCGGGCAGTTCCGCCGATTGCTGGTTCGTCATGAGCATCTGCTCTCCACCTACTACGCCTTCTTCTACCTCGCTTGCCTCTGGATCACGCTTCGGAGGTATTTTTGAAACACGCTCTAGTCCAAAGTCGAGAATCTTGGCATGCCCGCGCTCCGTGACAAAAATGTTGGCAGGCTTAATGTCGCGGTGGATGATGCCCTTGCCGTGGGCTGCATCATAAAAGGGCGCCC
>CAVTEQ010000005.1:0-436995 GCA_963733935.1 uncultured Acidobacteriota bacterium | reverse complement strand
CGGTCGTCACCATCTCCGGAAAGACGCTCTCTACGTCCTGCGCCAGCAATCCCGCGTTGCGGCCGGCGCCGAAGCGATACTCCGGATACTGGCTCATCTTCCAGTCGAAATGCACCGGCTGCAGCCGGACCAGCTTGTCCAGCACCGGCGCGAAGGGAAGTATGTTGGTCTTCAGCCGCGCGTCCGAAGTGCAGGTGCCGACCAGCCCGCCGCCGGAGAAGTTCTGTAGGCAACCGTTGCTGCCGGAGTTGCCCACGCGGACGTCGCCTACCACCTGGAGTGCGGTAGCGGGCGAGAGCGTCCCCAACCCCACATTTCCGGAATTCGGAGCCGTCAGGATGGCATAGGCGCTGCTCACCGTCCCGCCGCCCGATGGGGCGCTGATCAGCAGGCCGGTGAAGTTGCCCAGCGTCTTGCCCGGAACGATCACCGGTCCCTCGACGCTCAACCCTCGTAGCTGGTAGGGAGCATCGGCAAACAGGAACGAGCCCATGGTGAAGATGGTGTCAAAGGCCGAGACCCCGCCTGTCGCCGACGAGTCGCGCTGATAGATGATGCGCGCTGTCTGCTTGGAGAGCGTCGTGGCTTGGCTTTTATCGATGAAGTTCATGTTCATCGAGGTAGCGACGCCATTGACCGGCGAGGCGTTGGCATAGACCGCATTCGTGTTCAGCGCCGCAGCGCCGGTGCTGGTGGTTACATTCACGTCCAGCGCCGCCGCCGGCGTAGTCGTGTTCAAACCGATCAAGCCGTTGCTCTGATAAAGCGCCGAATTCCCTAGACTGGCGCCGCTCAAAAACATGCTCAGGAAACCACCGCTGCCGCTGAAGGCTTCCAACACGGTAAAGTTCTCGGAGTTGGAAGTGCCGCCCGGACCGCCGTTGCTCACCGTCACCGAGGCGCTTCCGGCGGCGGCGATATCTGCGCCGCTGATGGCTGCCTGAAGCTGGGTACCACCGCTGAAATAGGTGGTGGGGCGAGTGTGACCGTTCCAGAGCACGGTGGAACCAGGCATGAAGTTCGAGCCGGTGACAGTCAGCGTAAGCGCTGGGCCGCCGGCGTAGGTACTGGACGGCGAAAGCGAAGCCAGCGTCGGCAGGGCGTTGCCGGACAGAATGGTTTCGGCCAGGGCCGCTGACGTGCTCCCGGGATTGTTGGCATCGCCGACATACATGGCCGCGAGCGAATGTTGCCCTAAAGCCAAGCTGGAGGTCACCAGGGTCGCAATCCCCGCCGTAGTCAGCGTTGCCGTCCCCAAGGTCGACGGGCCATCTAGAAAGGCCACTGTTCCTGTAGGTTTGCTAGAGCCCGTGGTGGTAACGGTCGCGGTAAGCGTAACCGTGGAACCTACAAGGGCGGGATTGACGGTGGAGGCGAGGGCCGTGGTGGTGGAGGCGGTGTTGACGCCCACCGTACTCCAGCTTGCGAGAAAGTTGGCGACGTCAAGGGATCCCAGGCCGGTGACCTCGTCGTAACCCGGACCCACCACGTAGCCGAGCAGCCCTTCGCCACTGGGATTGAAGCTGGAGGGGGTGCTGTTGTTACACATGCTGGGCGTAAGGATGTTGCAGTTTGAAACGCCAACGCCGCTCGAGTCGACGGTGACGTCATGGAAGACGCCGTTTGAGGTCGCCGCCAGGTTGTAGAGCGTGGGATTCAAATTGCCCTGCGCCGCCCCCATCTTCTGGTTGAGAAGCGCGGCGATGCCCGCCATCGAGGGCGCAGCGGCCGACGTACCGGAGAAATCCACGAAGAAGGTGAGGCAATCGCCGCCCCCGGCGGCGAAACAGCCAAAATAAGCATCATGCTCGGCCGCACTGAAGGACACATCCGGGGTGTATCTACCGATGCGATTGGCGGGCACTCCCGGGCCGGTTTGCCAGGGAGGCGTCGGAATATAAGCGCTCACCCCTCCCCCAGAACTGGCTGCTTGTGGGCCGAGAGCGTTGCCAGGCTCGTTCCAAGCACCCTCCGGTATATAGCTGAGAGCGGATTCAAAGGTGACGGGATTGCTGTCCGGACTCCAATATTGGCCGGGGTTATTGGAGTCCGCAAATTCGGTTCCCCCGACGCAAGTGGCGTAGCTGGATGAGCAGAGCGCATTCGGGCTTCGGATTTGTGAACTGGAAGGCGGTTGGAAGGAGGCTTCACAGCCGGCGGCGCCGGAGTCGCCGGAGGCAACGAAAACGGAGATGCCTTCTGCAGCGGCCTGGCTGAACACGTTGTCCCAAAAAGCCACGCCTTGCTGGCTGGCCTCGTTTTCGCAGGCGCTGAAGCTGAGGCTCATGATCTTCGCCGGCACCGGCGTGCTGTCGACCACGTACGGAGCCGCTATGGCAATGCCGTCGGTAGTGAGGGTGGACGCGCTAACGACGAGGTCAACAGTGGCGCCCGGCGCGGTGCTGCCGGCCCGCATCACGTCCAAGGTTGCTTCCCCTTGGTCAACCGAGGGGGCGAAACCGGCCGGCGGGACGGTCTCCGGTGGGCCGGGATCGAAGCCATCCGGTGGGATGATCAGCACCGGATCCTTTACCGGCATACCAACCGTGAGTTGAAGGTTTTCAATGTCCGCGTCGTAGATGCGGGAACGGCCGATGACGGCAATGGTCTGGCCGGCGCCGGTAATGTTGGCCGCATAGACCGGATTCAAGTCATAGATGACAGCGAAGTCGGCGGGAACGATCAAATTAACCGGCTGGTCACCGATGAAAAATGTCAGATTGGGCGTGCCAGCAAGGCGGCCGACCCTGCTTTTGTACAGTGGATGATACTCGGTGCTGGAGAGACCATGGATGCCGGCAACGACCGGAGCCAGCGCCGCCGGGATCTTCGGCGGGCCCGCGATCGAGATCCGCTTCCTGCCGTTGCCGAGAAAATAGTGCAACTCCGAACCAAAGGCATCGGCCATGGCAGCCGACGTGCCGCTGAAGTTGATGCGGACCCGGCTGTTCGAGACAGAGTCAACTTGCAGGTTTTGCGACTCTAGCCACTGCTTAAGGGCGGAGATGTCGTGCACTGTCAGTCCGAATCGTTCACCCACCTCCAGAGGGGTCAGCCAATGGTGATAGTCGCCGGAAGCGGGGTCCTGCTGGTTCTTCAGAAATTGTTCGAACGCCTGCTGGATCGCGGGAGGCCGAGCCAGAACCAGGGTGAGATGCTCCAGACGCAACTCAGCGGGAACTGCCCCGGCGTCAACCTCGGGCTGCGCCCACGAGGGATGATGGCCGCCCAGCGCGACCACTTGACGGGGATTAACCGGCGCCAGCACGCGGTCGATGGCCTGTGCCCAATCCTCGGGAGCGCACACGATCAGCATCACCACCGCCGCCACTGCCAGTCTTCCCGTTCGAGCCATGACAATCCTCCAGAGCAGCGCTGCGCCAGCCCACGCGGACTTCCATCCCGCTGCCGAGATGGGCCGTGATACGCCCGCTTCCAGAAGACGGCTGTGACTGAGGAATGTTTTTCGGAAAACGGAACAGGCGGACTCTATGCGGCAGATTCGGTGGGAATTGGGACTGACGGTTTTCCTATCTACAGATTACTTGCTTGTTCTGAAATCAGAACAATAGCGAGTTATAAGAAACTTTCTTTCGAACCCAAGCAATGTTCCGCTTAGCATCCCTCCAGCTCCAGGCACAAAAAAAGCGCCTGGAGGCGCTTGTCCTTTCGCGGAAATAAAATCTCTAGAAATTTTCCAGGCCGTTACCTAGGACCTCCCGCGGCCGGAGACGCGTCCTGCGAACATTTCGGACAGGAAATGCCCCGCTCGGTAAAGGACCACCGAAAGAGGACACCGGCCGACACTCGAAACTGATTTTGCGAGTGGGGAGCCAGCTGGCTGATGGCGTAATCGACCTGCACGGGGCGAAGAGATATATGCTTGCGGACGACAAAGTCCATGCCGAAGCCCGCGGCCAACGAAAAGCCGGAAGCCGTGAGGGAGCGGGTATTGGAGGCCAGGGTGGCATGACTGGTGCCGAATAGCTGATGCACAAAGATCTCGACTTTGTCGGAGCGGTTGTGATGGGTAATCTTCGGTCCAACCAGGAAGGAATAGTATCGCGTTCGGACGCTGCTGCCATCCTGGCTCGGGGTTCCGAGAAATCCGCTGAATTCGGCGACGAATCCCAGGTTGTGCGTGGTATTCCATGACAGCGAGCTATTCCAGCCACTCAAGCCCTTTCTCGCCTGTAAAAAACCGGTGTCCTGCAATAAGGATGTGGTTAGCCAGGAGTAGCCGCCGAAGGCTTCCAGCCTGGGTTCGTCGCGCGCCATGGCAACGGCAGACAGAACCAGCACAAACGACAGCAACCAGACCTTGGGTTGCATCGATCCTCCGCAAAATGGGGAAAACTGCAAACTTGAATCGGCCGTTGCTGACGGTCGCGTGGAACTCGCGGCCCATTGGGAACCTATCGCTCAATTTCGACCAAGGTCAGGTTGGCCGGCAAATAGCCTGTGCAGAGATTCAAGGACGGTAGGCGCATGCAGTTCCGTACCAGTCGACGCGTGGCCAAGGCCAAGGATCGGTCGTAACGGAACGAAAAGCGTCCACACTCAGTTTGCCAATCGATGAGTTCTCCGTCGGGCAGTTCGTCGTCGAAGAGCATGTCCACCGTTGGGTAAGCTGCGTTGCCATCCCCGTGTAATGCGTTTGCAGGCAGGTTGTCATCGAAGACCAGATACCGGAAACCGCGGCCCGCAGCTTCGCGGATGCGCCGCCACTGGTCCACATGGTCATCAAAGAACACGAGAGAAGGATCTGCAACTGGGGTCACGAGATCCACAGCCATCCAGTCGGTTTCATGATAGTGGACTCTTGGGGTGCGGGAATGCAGTTCAGAGAGGGAAATGTCGAACGAATGAATCTCGGCTTCGGGTGCGGCCTGTCTCAATACCCAACTCGTAAAGCCACGTAACACGCCGCTCTCAATGATAAGCGTTGGGCGAATCGCCCGAGCTAAAACCCACAAAATCAGCGCCGCATTGACACCGCTTCCCCCCGATTGCTGCCGTACAGGGCAACTGGCCAGTGAGCCGAGAAACAACGCAATCTCCTGGTCTGCGACATTGTGCAGTCCCAGATTGGGGAAATCCGCGAGGGCGGCGGTGATCTGGCGGCGTAAGCACTGCAATTGACGAATTCGGACCTGCGGCGAGAGCATTCGCCGGGCCGTCGTCTCGGGTTCGAATCGGTTGATTTGGAAGCCTAGCGGCTCGAGTATCCGGTTTATCTTAATCCTGAGCGCAGCTTTGGCTCCCACTTACTCAACCCCTCTTGCGGCTAGTCACGGTTGGCGGAGCCCGCATAAAGCGTTTGAAAGGTTCTGGGGCCGTTCTTTCTCTGCCGTTTTTTCGATAGCATGATTAAAAGCTTGCAGGTATCCGTTTACCATGACCTCGGTCGAAAACAAGCGGGCTCGCTCACGTGCACGTTCTCGCATCGCCACGAGTTGACAACGGGAGGCAATCGCGTTTCGCAACAGCTGCGTCAGTGCGCCCGGCGCGCCAGGGTCGAAGAGCCACCCTGTGCCTTCGTCTATAAGCTCGGGTATGCCACCCAGGCGCGAGCCGATCAGAGGTACGCCGTAAGCCAGGCTGTCTAAAATCGCGACCGGCGCGGAATCGTTCCAGAAGCTGGGCACGACCAGCACATCAACCTGGCGGAGCAGAACCTCGGGCGACACGAAGCCCAAGAAGCAGACGTCTGGGCGATCGGCTGTCATCGCCTTCAACTGTCGTTCGTAGTCTGGAGTTCCTCGCCCTGCCAGGATTAGCTCCGCTTGCCCGCTTGGAAGCTCCAGAAAGCTCCGGAGGAGCAAATCGACACCTTTAATGGGATGAAGGCGGCCGAGAAAACCGAACCGGAGAGGCCGATGTCCATCGCTCGCGGGACCCAAGTTTTGCGATGCAGGTTCACAACAGTTATAAACCGGCATGGCTTCGGCTGAGACGAAGTATCCACGGCGGAGGTGCGCGTCTAAAGTGTAGCGGCTGTCAGCCGTCGCCACGTCCACAAACCGAGAAGCTTGCCTCCGCGGCCAACTGAACATTTGACAATCGACACAGGAATCGTAGCAGTTCTTCCCGTTCCGTAGCATCGAGCTGCGGGGACAGAGAAGGTAATAATCGTGGGCCGTGTGAACAAGAGGAAGTTGATGTTTCTTTACCGCGCGCCAGATCGACGACGAAAAGCCAGCTATGTTATGGGTGTTCACGACATCCGGATGTTCGACGTCCAGGATATGTCGCAGCGAGGCGGCCATGAAGGGATTGTAGGTGTCCATAGCATGCCAAAGTCCCTTCATTACGGGCCGAATATTTTGGGCCAGCAAAGGATAAAAGTTTTTCTGGGGCACGTAGTAGACTCGAACACCATTGATCCCGACAGTCTCTAAGCCCTTCTGTGGGTTCAGCGTTGCCACCACTGCCTCGTGGTTCCGAGCTATCAGTCCCTCCGCTAAGTTTTGAGCTACTTTCTCTGCTCCACCGACGACATTGGGATAATAGAAATTACTGACGATCAGAACCTTCATAATGATTATTTCCTGCAATTAGGCTGGGCACGCCCGGACTCCGCCAGTTACTTTCTCAATCCGCTTCTGCGATCCCAAAAGATTTCCCGAGCAGGCGCTGCAACGGATCCATGACTGCTAGAGCTGAAGCCCGGTCCACGCTGATCCAAAACCCACTTCCATACGGCGAAGGCAAATCCCGCCATCCAGACCGCGCACGCGCTGACGTCAGCCAGAACGGCGCGACGCAGGAAAAAGTGTGTTACGTAGATTGCCATTCCGGTTACGATCAGCGCCGCGAGAGCCGTCCACATCCTCCTGTCCATAGCACTTGAGAGCGAGAACACTCGCCGCGCCAGCCACAGAAGCAACAATACCTCAATGGTTACGCGAATCGACCATGCCGCCGCCGCCCCGGCGATTCCATGATGTTCGATCATCCACCACAGCAGCAGGCCATACGGAATCAGTTCGAGCAGGAACAACTTGGAGGCCAGGGCCGGCCTTCCCAGCCCCTGCAAAAACGAGAATGGAACATGCACAAAACAATTGATGAACACGCCGACCGCGAGGATCTGCAGCGGCCCCACGCTCTTTTCTGCGAACTCCGGACCGAGCCACGCCGCCATGATCGGACGAGCGAAAACAACCAAAACCAGGGTGATAGGCGCGAGCAGGCAAAAGATGTACTTAATCAACCGCGAATAGAGAATTTGGAGCTCTCTCATCCTCTCTGTGCCGAGTGCGCTGCATGCCGGATAAACCGTAGTCATCAAGCTCATAGGAATCAGCCACAGCTTGGTAACGACTTCAAAAGGGGCGGTATAGTAGCCTAGCATCGCCACCGAAAGCAGAGAGCCGATCATAAATCGGTCCATCCACAACAGTATCGGACTGACGGCGTTTGAAACGGTTACCCATCCGCCAAAAGACAGCAGCGGGAAAATTACGCTGGAACGGAGCACGGGCCTCGTTTTCAGGCATGGTAAGGCGCGCATGCAATAGAACCCGTGCGCGAATGTAAACCCTACCCGGGAAATGCCCATCCACAACACCATCCCCGGCAACCGCAGTCCAGCCGCAATCGCTATTGCTGGAATGACAAAAATTAAAGTGCTCGACGGAATGCGCAATAGGTTAGTGAGATCAAAACGCTGGCAACCTTCAAGAACCGCGCGCAGCCCGTTCATCGCCAGAATCGCAGGCAGCGCCGCCGCCAGAATGTAAAATGCCGTGCGTGCTTCCACCACCAGAGAGGCAGGCGTCTTGAGAACCCGATCCACCAGTACTGGCGTCAGAATGGCGATGATGCCTCCGCCCACCACACCGAGCAGGATTTGGAGAATGATGGAGCTCCAGACCATCCCGGAAATTTGGTGTGTCTTTCCCTGCGCCAGCCACTCCGCAAGAAATTTCGTTGTTGCGCGGCCCATACCTAAATCCATCAGGCTGAAATAACCCAGAATCGCCCAGATGATTCCCAGCATCCCGAAGCGCTCCGGGCCAAGACCTCTCACGATGTACGGGATCAACGCAACTCCCGCCAGCAATGGCAAGAGCTGACCCACGAAGTTAAAAGCCGCGTTCTTCGCGAGCCGGACGCCATCGACGGGCGCCGGCGCAGCCGTTCCGATCTTTTCTTCCTTTTCCGTTACGTCCGCCATGAAGTTATTCGTGGTTCCCTGTTCGAATCCGCAGCGTTTGCGGTCCGTTCCACCCGCCTCGCCTACTGAAGAGCAACCTCAGTACGCATTTTTGCTCGATACCCCCTGCAATACGGTAAGCAGAATAATTTGCAAATCCAGGGTCAGGCTCCAGTTGGTGAGGTAATAGAGATCATGTTCAATGCGCTTCTCGATGGAAGTGTCCCCGCGCCAGCCATTGACCTGGGCCCATCCCGTGATGCCCGCCTTGAGGTAATGCCGCGAGCCATAAGCGGCCACTTCCTGCAAGAACTTCTGGACGAAGAAGGGACGCTCCGGACGCGGGCCGACCACGCTCATGTCGCCTCTGAGAACGTTGAAGAATTGCGGCAATTCGTCGAAATTCCAGCGCCGCAGCCAGGCCCCCAGCCGCGTGCGCCGCTCATCGTCTGGAGTAGTCCAGCGGGTATCGCTTTCGATCGCTGGGCCGGCGCGCATGGTCCGGAATTTATAGATCTTGAAAACCTTACCACTCAGGCCGATGCGTTCCTGGGTGAAGATCACCTTCCCGGGAGAGCTTAGCCTGATGGCGAGAGCGATCAACATCATCAACGGGGACGTCACCGCAATGACGGCCAAAGAGAAGGCCACATCGAACATGCGCTTGAGCACGAAGTAGTTGGCCGTATCGGCGGGAGTTGCGCGGAGATCGAGCATCGGAATGCCGCCAAAATCGAACAGCGTTTCCCGCAGGGAAATGCCTTCTCCAAAATCGAGAACCACTCGCGTGGGTACGGAAAGAGTCTCGACTCTGGCGACGATGTCTCGAAGTTGCCCGAACTGGTCGGGGGAGATCGCGATCACAATGTCGTCGATACCGTTGCCGGAAGCCAGCCTGGGTATGTCCTCCAGCCGGAAGGTCGGGTATCGCGGCACCCTGGCATCCTGCCCGGGCAGAGCCAGGAAGCCCACGATACTGCAGGGCATAAGTTGTCCATCGATCAGCCGCCGCGCCACTCGCTGCGCGCCTTCATCCGTGCCGATGATCAGGACCCGGACGGAATGGCTGCCACGCCTGCAACTTCGCTCCAGGGCTACGCGGATTCCCAGACGCAATAGAACTGCCCAGCCGAACAAGGCCGCCGCGCTGATGCCGATAAAAAGCCGCGAATAGCTCGCATTACGGTAGAAAAAAGTGACCGTCAGGATGCTGGCATAGGTGGTGGCGCAAGCGCCCAGCAATCGGCGCGTCTTACCGCCCGCGGCGAAAAGTTGATCGACGTGGCACAAGCGAAAATGATCGCTGACCACGGCCCAGACGACGGTAGCGAACAGCAGCAGGTGGAAATAGGCTCCCGGATCAACATCGCCTCGCAGGGGCACTAACCATCCAGAGGCGAAGCGAATGTAAGCGGCGGTGGCGAAGGCCGCGAAAGGCAGCAGCAGCGTAAGCAACCGCACGTAGAACATCACGTAATTTAGCCGGCGGCGGATCACAAACTATGCTTGCAAGCGCTGGTTCCGGGTTATCGGCCGTGCAGATCCGGCAGGAACGTCGATTCAGTTAGCATTGCGGGCAAAGCGAGGTTGGTGGTGACCTAGCTCGAAAGGGCGGCGCATGCTTCCGGGCGCGTTGCCGGTTGATTGAACTGCGCCGTCTTTTCGGCAACGAAGGCGCCGAACTGCGCTTCGAAGTGAGCCACGTCGAAACGCTCTACTTGCTTTCGGATAAAGGCTGGGTCGAACTGCTGCTCTGCCGCTTCGAATGCGAGCATCGCTTCGCCCAGGGCCTCAGGTGTCTGCTGGGCGAAGAAAACTCCGCTGCTCGTCTCGGGCGAGAGCTTCTCTCCTGGGTAAAACCCTGCGACCGTTTCCAGCGCTCCGCCATGGCCATAGGCGATTACGGGCCGGCCACTCGCCTGAACCTCAATCGGAGTTAAGCCAATGTCTTCTTCTCCAGGAAATAGCAGGGCACGGCAAGAACGGAAATATTCGCGAACCACCCCGTCAGGCTGAAAACCCAGAAAAGATATCGTCGGCCCGGCCAGTTTCTGCAAGGCCGGCAGCTCTTCTCCTTGTCCAATGATCACCAGGCGCCGGCGCAAAGCATTACACGCGGCGATGGCAAGGTCGACACGTTTATAGGAAACCAGCGGGCTCACCACTAGATAGAAGTCCTCAGTCCTCTCGCTCAGGGAGAACGAACCAATCTCCACAGGCGGATAGATGATGTCCGCTTCGCGCCGATAGTATTTGCGAACCCGTGCCGCCCCGTTCCTTGAACTGGCAACAAAGTGGTCCACTCGCGCGGCGGCATTACAGTCCCAGTTGCGCATGTAGTGGGCAGCTAGCGAATACAAAGAACGTCCCGCGCGGCCCCACGGAGAAGCAGAACGATAGTGATGGTACATGTCCCATATGTACCGCATGGGGGTGTGGCAGTAGCAGATGTGGCAGGTGGTAGCGCGCGTGAGCACACCCTTAGCGGGGCCGGACTCGGAACTGATCACAAGGTCGTAATCGTCCAGTTTTAACTGTTCCAACGCCAACGGAAATAGCGGCAGCAGCTTGCGGTAGTGGCGGGTTATGCCGGGTAGCTTTTGCAGGAATGAGGTACTGATCTTATGGCGCCGTAACGACGGCGTGAGGTTGGAGGCGTCCATGAACATCATAAAGATGTCAGCTTGCGGGAACATGTCGGCGAGCACTTCCAACACCCGTTCCCCTCCGCGGCGACGCACATACCAGTAGTGCACGAGGGCGACCCGGAGTCCATCCTGCCCCGCCATAGACCGCAAATTAGTCATCGTCTCGTTATTCTCGCCAGGACAATGTGTTGAAGGTGAAAAGACAGAGATCGCTGGTCTTTACGTTAGTTCAGTGCCAGAAGGTCGCGATAGATCTTCGCATGCTGACGCACGCATTCGTCCCACCGGAAGCGGGTAGCCTGCAGCAGTCCCTTCTGGCGCAACTCAGCTTGACGGGTACCCGAAGAAAGAACGCGCTCAATGGCGCCCGCCATGTCTTCCACGCTGTAAGGATCGAAATACTCAGCGGCATCACCGCCCACTTCCGGTAGCGAGGCCGCGTTGGAGCATACCACTGGCGTGCCGCAGGCCATCGCCTCGAGAACCGGCAGCCCGAAACCTTCCAATGTCGAAGGCTGGATCACAAGTTCGGCGCCGGCATACACAACCGGCAGCACGTCCTCGCTGACAAACGAAACAAACTTGACCATCTCCTGCAGGCCCAACCGGCGGCACTCCTCGACCAGCGCCGGCTTCCAGACCGCATCATCGCCGACCACCAGCAGTTGTATGTCGCCTTGTTTGCGCTCCCGCAGCAGTGTCATGGCGCGAAGAAGCCTGGCGATGTTTTTGTGCGGTTTCAGGTTCCCCACGTATAACAGATAGGGCTTCTGTATGGAGAACGCCTGCGAAATGCGGTCGGCGCACTGCTGGTGATCCTGAGTACGAAATTGCGGTCCCACCCCACAATAGATTACCGAGACCTTTGACGGGGCGATGCCCAGACGTTCGACGATTTGCACTTTTGAATATTCGGAGAGGGTGATCACGTGCTCGGCCTTGCGGGCTGCAAGATTCAGCATGGGCCGGGCATACAGCCAGGATGCCAGGGTCCGGCGAAATGCCGGTTCCATGATGTGGATCAGGTCGCAGATGGAAACCAGCAGACAGCCGCGGAACAAAAGAGGCGCGTTGTAGTGCGGTACGTGCAGCAAGTCGCACCCGGACGCCACGCGGCGGATCTCAAGCTGTTCACCCAGGCTGTAAATCGGAGTATTCACAACCGCCACTCTCTCGCAGATCGCCGCAACCGGCTCGGCATTCCGGGGATTTACGATTGCCCGAACCATGAATTCGGGCTTGTGCTCGGCGGCAAGCCCGGCAATCAGGTTGTACGTGTATGTGCCCAGGCCGGTATTGACAAAGCGTGCGTCGATTACGATCTCTGCCGCCATCCAGCCTCCGCTTGCATGATTGCGTGTGCTCCCATAGTGACAAGACCTCAGAGTTTTCTGGCTATTACTTCAATCACTCCGCTCACGATCGAGGTCGGCGGCACGTTAGCCAGCATTCGATCGAGCGATTCGATCTTCCGGTAATACCTGCCGTAGGCGTTTTTGACCCGCGGACTCAAACCACCTAGATTACGCGGGAGAAAGTTGCGCCGCCACATTTTTTCAATGATGAAGGAACCGCGTAGGAGCTTCTCGATGTCTCTCGGCGTGTATTTGATCGGGTGTGCGGAACGGTGACGCACGTCCGCGATGAACTCCGCCCACGAAAAGCGATTGGGCAGCATGAAAACAAAGAAGACTCCACCCGGCCTCAGCACCCGGCTGACTTCCTGGACTGAGCCCGCCATATCGCCGACATGCTCCAAAACACCCACCGATAGAACCGCGCCAAACGTCCCAGGTTCGTAAGGCAATCGAACGGGATCTCGTAGATAGCTCACGTCGATCTGGCGGAGGGTCTCAATCGACTGCCTTGCCGGGCGTTGCTCGAGGTCGCAGGATACCACGCCGAGATCCCGTCGCTTTAGCAGCCATGAAACCTGACCATAGCCGCATCCCCAGTCGAGGATTGGAGGTTGGATATTGCCGGCTCGCACATACGAATCCACCAGGTTCGCAATACGGATATAGTTAAAGGCCGCGCTGGGGCCGTCCATGTGGTCCATGTCCGTGGCGCCGGCGGCCACACCCGTCAACCCCATACTTACGAGAGACCTGAGTTCGAATGACTCGTTTGTTTCCATTACTCAGTCCCGAAGTGCCCCGACTCTCTGACCGAACCCACGACCGATCGCGGAAGCGAGCTGAGTCAACTGCGGGGAAACTCAACCGTCCCCCTTCACGCCTGTGCGGTTTGAGGACTATTAGTAAGAAAAACCGGCACAGGTTGGACTTTTTGCGCTTCGTATGAAGCTCCCAGAGCCCACAACACCCACAACACGGCCATAATTTGTGGATACAAGATGAGCGTGGTGAACAAACTGCTAACTAACACTGCTACCGTGGCTGCCCGCAATCCACTCGCGAATGCTCGGTCCCATTCCGAGGATGACCGGCGAACGGCATGCAAGCCGGCAAGCACCTTCCACACCACATAGCTATAGATGGCAAGCCCTATGATGCCCGAAAGTGCAACAATCACCATCGGATCGCCGGCCAGACCGAAGGCGGTCGCACCTTCTCGATTCGCCCCGTACTGTGGCGAAATAAATCCGAAGGTATTGAACCCAATACCGAAGACTAAGTTTTCGCGGATGATGTTCCAGGCCAGCAGCCAGTCTTCAACGCGCGTCATCGCCGAAGCATCATCGATGCTGACCCGCTGCAGCTCTTCGATCTGCGTCTGCAGGAACGGATACAAGATCATCGCCAGCAATACCAGCACCAGCAGCACGCCGAGCACACGCTTTCGCGACACCGACCGCGGAATAGCCAGTATAAAGAAACCTACTACGAAGCCGAGCAACCCTCCTCGCGAAAGCGTAAGCGCGAGAGCTGTGAACAGGAACAAGAAGATCCCCCACCAATACCGCCGGCGATGGAGCACAAAAGAAAGCGCAATCAAGGCAAAAATCAGGATGTACCCGGCCGCTATATTCGGATCCAGGAAGGTGGAAACCAGGCGATGGCCCTGCGGATCGAAATCGATTACAGGACGGGCATTTGGGTAAAGAATAAAAGCAAAGTCGGGCAAAAAGATGGATTGCAGGATCCCAAAAGCACTGAAAGCCAGTGCTCCTCCCACCAACCACCACAGGATAGATTTAACGCTGGTCCCGCTCTTGAGAACGTCGGTGACAATGAAGTACAAAATGGCATACTCACACCAGCGGATCAAATAAAGGCTGCTGAATGCGACGTCGGCAAGAGCGAGATGGTAGTACCGCATGTTGACCAGCAGCGAGATGCACGCCCACAGCGGGAACAGGGCGATCATGCGGCCATAAACTATGCCTTCAAAGGGCTTCCTTTTCTCGTAAAACCGCCGGACTACATAGCATAGTACTAACAGCGTCAAAAGCGCGTCGTTCGGGGAGAACGGGACCACCTTGGCGGCCGACTCGAACAGTTCTATATTGAGCACGCGCCCGAGCGGTATCAGAATTAACATCAATTTAAGGAGAATCTTGGTCAGCCGCATGATGGTTGTATGCGCGCCACGCGCGATGCCGGTACCGCGCCGTGACGGCCTGTCAGGAGTCGCAGCGAGAGCTGGTCAGAATGTTTGAAAGGGCGCCCGACCTGTCAAAACCTCATCTGTGGCGATGACTATCTTCGATCACAGACCCCGGCCTCGATCCGTTCCGAGGGAACAGCTTACTAGAACGTCACGGTGGCAATGACCTCCGCGGCCAGCGCCTTGCCGGGATCACTGGGATCGGTCTGCTGCCATTTCGCTACTCCCAGCACCCAGCCGATGCCGAGCAACAGGGAGAGAAAAGTGCCGAGGCCAATGATTAACATGCGCGGCGGCCAGGACCTCTTCTCGGGAACATCCGGGGCATCCAACACTTTGACCGTAGGGATTTCCTTGGCTTCTTCCACCCGCGCAAGTTCGTATTGCTGGGTCAAGGTTTCGTAAACCACTTCCTGGATCTTCACCCGGCGATAGAGGTCCGCCCACGGGACTCCCAGCAGAGGCAGTTGCCGGATTGAAGGATAGATCGACTCGTTGCCTTGTCCCGAAGGAACGGATGTGCCTTCGCCTTTGCCGCCCACTTTGTTGAGCTGGCTCTGCAGCTCCGCAATCCGCGCCTGCAATCCTCGCACGCGCACGTTGTTGCTGGTGTAGATCTGTTTCATCTCCTGCAGTCGGGACTGCGCGGCAATAAGCTCGCCCTGCAAGTTCGCGGCAGCTTCCACCATGGCTTTGCCCTGTTCTTTGACATCGATGGTGGTGTTCTTGCTGGCATACTGGCTGAAGTCCTTCTCCGCCGATTCCAGATCCTGCTTGACCTCTTTCAGTCGGCCTTCGAGAAAGACTCGCTCCCGGCGGGCTGCCGACGTGCTCACTTCGGCCACAGTCCGGTTCAGCTCGTCAACGTACACGCGAGCCATGGCGGCCGCCCGGTAGCGATCCTTGTCCGTGACACTGATGGCGACGATCTGGCTCTTGCGGTCCACCGTAATGTCGGTACGGCGTTCCAAGTGCCTGCGGGCATCCTCGATACGCCGGTCCCAGTACACGTGTTTCAAGTTGAATTGATCCACCAGGCGGTCTTCGACGGTGCGGCTCCTCAGTACCCCAACAAACAGCTCGCTGGTACTCCTGACGCCCAGAAGATCACTCCCCAGGTCCCCCAAGAGCGAAGTCCCCCCGCTCGACCCGGCGCGCCCCGCCAATGCCGCCAGGGCCACACCGGCGGTTGAGCGATTGTCAGGCGGCATCAGGCGTGTGGTGGAGGTGTAGCGCGATGGGATCAGAAAGGCGATCAGCGTCGCGACCAGAGCCCCACCGATCACAACCAGGAACACCTGGCTGCGTTGCCGCCAGATGAGCCCCAAGTGGGCAATGAACCGCTCGCGTGCGAGCCGGTCCGCATCGGCGGCAGCGAGAACGCGAAGTTCAGGCTCCAGGTCGACGCTCTGGGGCCGTTGAATCGTAGTGTCAGCCATTTTCCATACCGATAGAGTTCAGAATGCTATTCATGGAACCGCGCTGCTGCCTATCGAACCATCTGCGCTTTCTGATGAACACACTCACGCCAATGCTGTAGAAGGTCGCCGAGCATGGTTTCCCATGGGATAGTAGGGAGCCAGCCGGTCTCCGCCATGAGTTTACCCGGATCTCCACATATCCGCTGCGGCTGGCCTGGGCGAACCTTCTCCGGGACCACGCGAATCGTCACCTGTACGGAAGTCAACGATTGCAGAACCGCACAAGCCGAGGCGAGGCGACGAGCGACGCCGGAGCAGACGTTGTAAAGCTCTCCACCACGTCCACGCTGCAGCAGCAGGACGTAGGCACGCACCACGTCTCGAACGTCCGTGAAATCGCGATCCAATTCCAGATCGCCGGTGGTTAGGACCGGCGCGCGCATCCCTGTTTCCATTTCGGCAATCTGGCGGGCGAAATCGGAGAGGGCATACTCGGCGCTCTGCCGCGGGCCGGAATGATTAAACGCACGCACCGTCACTACCCGCTCCTGCTGGCTCGGCGGGAATTGGTATATCAGCAGTTCTGCCATGGCCTTGCTGGCCGCATAGGGACTGGCAGGGCGCACAGGACAATCCTCAGACAGCCGTCCTTCGGCGGCCACGGCGTACACTTGTCCGCTACTCACATTTAGAAAGCGCGGTTGGGAGGCCAACGGCAGGCATGCTGCCATTAAATTGTAGGTGCCGAGTACGTTGACCTCGAATGTAGTTCTCGGATCGTTCCAGGAACCGGAGACGGAACTTATTGCCGCGAGGTGATAGACCTCATCGGGCTGGACTTCCTCACAACAGCGATGCAAGGAGGCGAAATCGCGAAGATCAATCTTAAAGTAGGTGATGCCCAGGCTCGACGCTTGTGGCAGGCTCGTAGATAAGACGAATACCTCCTTGCCCTGCTGCGCCAGAAAATCGGCTAAGTAAACGCCTGCGAACCCGGTTCCTCCGCTGATAAGCGCCCGCAACTAAGCCTCCAGGACTAGCTGATCGCTCCGGCGTGGGCACGCGGCAATTCTCTTCCCAGTTGGGCCAGATCGCTTTCGACCATCATGGCAATCAGTTCCTCAAAGGAGACGGCCGGCTCCCATCCCAGTTCGCGGCGAGCCTTTGAGTAATCTCCGCGCAAACGGTGAACTTCCGCCGGCCGGGTCAGTTGCGGGTCGAGCTCAACATAATCGCGATAATCCAGGCCTACCTGGCTAAAGGCGACCTGCAGCACGTCGCGCACCGAATGGGAAACGCCGGTCGCCACCACATAGTCCTGTGGTTGTTCCTGCTGCAGCATGAGCCACATGGCCCTGACGTAATCGCCCGTAAAGCCCCAGTCCCGCTCTGCTTCCAGGTTGCCCATCTTGAGTTTGTCCTGCAAACCCAACTTGATGCGCGCCGCCCCATAGCAGACTTTGCGGGTAACGAACTCAATCCCCCGCCGCGGCGACTCGTGATTGAAGAGAATTCCCGAGCAGGCGAACATGTCGTAACTTTCGCGGTAGTTCACCGTCATCCAGTGGCCGTACAGTTTGGCGATCCCATAGGGACTGCGCGGGTAAAAGCGCGTCTTCTCATTTTGCGGGGATTCTTCCACCATGCCGAACATCTCGCTGGAGGACGCCTGATAGAAGCGGATCCGCGGATTGACCACGCGGATAGCCTCCAGCAACCGGGTAACGCCCAGGGCGGTGAACTCTCCTGTCAACACCGGCTGGCTCCACGAGGTGGGCACGAAGGATTGCGATGCCAGGTTGTAGACTTCCTCAGGCTGAGATCGCTCAAGTGCCGCCATGAGTGAACTCGGATCCAGCAGGTCGCCCGGAATCAGCTCGATTTTGTCCTGCAGGTGAGCGATGCGCTCGAAATTAATCGTGCTGCTGCGCCGCACCAGACCGAAAACCCGATAGTTGGCATGAAGCAGGAACTCGGCCAAATAAGATCCATCCTGCCCGGTAATGCCCGTAATCAGTGCGTTGCGTTTCAAGTTATCGCGTCCTTCCTTTGGGCCAGTAGGTCAACTGCAATGAGGTCGTAAAGTTGGAGTTCTTCGCCGGGGAAAGCAAGGGGAAGTCCCACTGCTCGTATTGCACGGAACCGTTCAGGCTGAGCTGCGGCCGGATCAACAGGTCGGCGCGGGCGCCAAAGTCGGTGTACTCGCCGCCTTCAAGGAAGTCGCGCGATACCGTCGCCCGGCGGAAGTTTAGCTGCACGGTGCTGCGCGGCGACAGCCAATACGTGCTCCAGGCCTGCACCCCGGTTCCTTCCCGCCCAATCCAGTTCCCGATCAGGTAGTCGTCGGTGGTGTAGTAATCGGGATACTCGGCTTTGTAATAAATGAATCGCCCGCCGCCGACATTGTGGGCGGAAGGAACGTTGGTGTAGACCCCTTCCAGGCGCAAATCGAGTTTGGGAAGCTTGGGCAATCTGGGCAGGTAGATGCCGGTGTCGATGGGCGCTCGCCTGGGGGCGGCAAATGCAATGGGATATTCTTCCTCCATGGCGTTGCCATAGAGGATCATCCACTTCCTCAAGGCGCCGGGCATCCGGTAGCTCCATTCCAAGCTATTGCTCTGCTCCCCCGGCTTTACACGCGGATTGGGGTTACCGGAGTTGAGCTTCACGAAGCTGTCGAAAAACGTTCCCCAAGTGAGCGGCTGGGGCGTGCCGGCAAACACTACCGTCCGGGTGTAGCCGAACTCCAGATTGGGAGTGAACTTGATGGCCACGGTCTCACCGTGGATATATGCGCGCGGTGGAAAATGCTGGCCTTCCAGTTGCCCGAAGAAGAATTCCGTACGTATCGGCCCCAGCAGTCGTTTGAGGATGCCTGGAAGCTCCGCCGGCGAGTTCTGGCTGATGCGCACCATGGGAATAGGTTGGGCGTTGTTGCTCCAGATCAGCGGGCCGCTTTGTCCGGGCCCATACCACAAGCTTTGCCGGCCCGCCGAAAACTGCAACCCTCGTACATTGAGAGCTGCATAGCTATCGAGCAGGCGGAAACGGTTGACCTCCGCCGGGGCCGCCGCCGGCAGCAGGGGAACGAGATCGTTGCTGGCGATCGCAGCCCGGACATTCTCCGGAACGACGGCGGGAGCGGGCGCGTGCTGGTATTCCCCGCGGAAGTAAAAGGCCAGCGGTCCGGCTTCGGAGCGTGCCGAAACTCCGGTGACCTGATTGAAGCCTTCGGCGTACGGCCGCCCAAAGTCGTTGTAGAGGGTCTGGCCAAAATGGTAGCCATCGGTCAGCGGCGGGCCGGAGATCACCGTCGAGCGCGAGTAAACCGACTCCACTTCTGCCCCGAGATTGCTTCCTCCCTCCAGCAAGCCGACTTCGCGCCCGAACTCGTTCGTCAATTCGCGGTACAGGCGGACCGTTTCTCCGCCCTCCAAACCCTGCTCCTGGATCAGAGTTCCGGCCTCTGCCACCAGGCGTGCGCATTCCATACGGGTCCAGGGCTTGAGCCCGGCAAATCCGGTTTGCACGTAGCCCATGGCCACCAGGCGATCAAATACCGGATAAACCCAGCTATCCAGCGGTACGTAGGGCGAACCCATGTCCCGAGCCTTCATGGGCTCGTGGCTGCGCTCGAAGGTTCCCCACTCCGCCCCGTTCAGCTCCGGACTATGGTGGGCGTGGTAGACCTGCCAGCCTGAATACCAACCGAGCGCGCCGCCCACGAGCACATCGGAGGTGAAGTGCTGGCGGCCGATGATCCTTGCCGCGCTCACGCCCGATGCCGCGCCATAGGCCAGCAATTGGGTTAGCGTTCCGGGATACTCATGCGCAATGATGCTCGCCGCTGACCAGGCGGCCGCGGCATGGATTGACGGGAAGGAGTTGCCGCCCTGCCAGAATGCGCCTCGCCCATTGCCCTGGAGCGGGCGCTCTCGTCCGGTCAGGAACTTGATGCCCTCGGCATCGAGCAGGCTATCGACCACCGCTTCCGTGGCCAGGAAACCGGTTTCCTGGGCATGATCGTCCTTCGTCGTCTTGCCCCACAGATACAAGCCTCCTGCCCCGCCAAGCAGGGAGGCAAGGCCGTAATTGGAAAAGCTTTGGCTGCGCTGAATCAGAGTCTGGCTGTGGGGCAAGCGTTTCTCGATAGAAGTGTCGCTGGCTATGGTGATCCCGGTCACGGCAAACAACGGAAACAGCGTAGGCAAGTCGTTCAAGCGAATGTGCAGCGGGCTTGTCCAGACAGCTTTTTGATCGGAGACGATGTTGAGGGCGAAGGTGCGCTCGATGGAATGATGTGGAGCCTCGGCGCCAGCCGGCAGCAGCACTCCCGGCGCCGGCTGTGGCTGATTTTCTTCCGCCGCTAATTGCTGCTGGCGCCTCTTTTCTTCCGCGGCGGCTTCTTCTTCCTGCTTTTTCTGTTCCTCGGCGGCCAACTGCCCTTCGAGGTCCGCCAGTTTCTTTCGCGTTTCCTCGATCTGCTGCCGCAGCCTGATTGCCTTATCGTTGTCGCCGGCCGATGAATCGCTGGGGGTACTCTGAGCCTGCCCGATGACCGGCAGGAGCGTGCCGGCAAGCAGCAACAACAGTGCTCCACGCTTAACAGGTTCCCACATACTGCAAGTCAACCTCTAAAACGAGTGCACGGCCGCCGCCGCGATGGCCACCGAGGATATGACCTGAGCAGAATTTAGAGCTGTTTTCCAGAAGCCGCCGGGAATCGAGAATCTTCTCGGGAACCACTACGGTGTCGCCGGGATGCATCACGGTGGCCGGCACACTGCCAGTCCACCATCCAGAACTCCCTCCGCGTCCGATCACCGAGCCGTTGGCGCGAATGATGTAGATATCCTTTTTGTTCGCCATATCGGTGGGCCCTCCCGCCTGACGCAGGTACCACTCCGCGTTCTTGCCGGGGGCGTAGGTGATCGCCGAGGCGTTGTAGACCTGTCCGCTGACGAGAACAAAGTTGGGCCGTTTGGGGATGGTCAGCACATCACCGGCGCGCAGCTCGATGTCAGCCGGAGTGTTCTGCCACTGCTGTACATTCGAAGAAATCTTGATCACCAGCCGCCCGCTGGCGGGTTGGGTCTTCAGGGTCTTTACGATCTGTTGCCGCTGCAGAAACATCGCCTGCCCCATAGCGGCCTGTTCCGCCCCAGCTCCAAGCTTTGGCGTCATGGCCGCGGAGTCGATGCGCTGGATCAACTCCTGCCGGTTTTTTTCCGCCAGTTCTCTGACTTGCACTCGCTCCAGCACGGCGCCTTCCGGATAACTCTCGGAGCGAAATCCTCCCACCCGCAACAGCAACGTACTCAACTTTTCGCCTTCTTCGATGCCGTAGGTGCCCGGGTATTGGACCTCGCCTTTGATGGTGACCGAGGCCCCAATCTCTTTCCAGCCGGACAACTGGTGAATGGTGATTGCGTCACCGGCCTTGAGCACGAGATCAGCGGAGCGATCGCCGGCTAGGGCTTTGGCGATCTCGATGGTTCGATGTTGGGTCCGCACCCGGGCCCCGTTTTGGATCACATAGCTGCTGACGTCGGCGCTTGCGACATACGCACTCCGCTTGAATCCGCCCGCCATCCGCACCAGGTCGCTGGCAGTCATCTTGTCAGCCAGCGGATATTTTCCCGGCCGCAGCACTTCGCCATAGATGGACACCTTGGGCGGATCAATCTCATAGCGGCCGAAGATGCGAATGGTGTCGAAGGCATGCAGCTCGATGGGATCCTCGCCTCCCAAGACCTCGCCCAGACTGAAGACGATCGTGGTGGGGCGGTAGTCAGGCGGCTCCAGGCGAATGATCTCCGCGTGGTCGGCCGGTTCCGGCAGAAGATCCTGGTAGGAGCGGATCACGTCTTTGATCTCGATCCCTTTGTGGTACGGGATCTTGCCGGGACGAAACACGTGGCCTTCCACGTAGACGGTCTCATCGCTGTAAGGCAGGATCGGAGAAATGAGGACGCGATCGCCGTCCTGAACGTGGAAGTTGCCGAGTGCCTGCTGTACCACGGCTCGATCACCGGACGGCGGCAACTGCACGCTCAACATGACCCTGCGCTCATGGGCTTCGATGCGCTCCACGTTGATCTGTCGCAAGGTGGCCGATACCAGCACGCCGCCGGCCAAGTCCAGCAACTCCGACAGCTCGGTAGGCCCTTTCAATTCATAGATGGCGGGACGGCGCACCATGCCGGCGACCGTGATCTGGGGGCCCACGGGCGGCACCAGGACAGTGTCGCCGGGCTCCAAACGCGCCGCATCCAAACGCACGCCGCGTAGCAGCAAGTCGTAAAGATCAACTTCCCGCACCAGGCGCTCCCCACGATAATGCCGCACCGTGCGCAGGGAACCTCGCGCCGTCGGCCCACCGGCGGCATACAGAGCGTTCAAGGGCGTAGAGAGAGAGCTGATGTCATAGGCGCCGGGCCGCAGGACATCTCCGACAACATAGATCCGAATCGTCCGCAGCCGCGTCAGCGAAAGCTCCACGCTGATGTCGCGGAACTGCTGGCGCAAGGCTCGCTCGATGGTGTTCTTCGCTTCCGCCACCGAGAGCCCAGCGACTACAACATCGCCGGTTTCCGGCAATGCCACTTTCCCCTGCCGATCCACTGTGCGCGTCAAGCGCTGCGAGACGCTCCCCCAGGTGTTGATGTCCAGGCCGTCCCCCGGGCCCAGGACGTAGTCCGGCCCGGCGGGCAGATCCATCGGCAGATTGTCCAGGTTGCCGGTTCCGTTGCGGAAGATGTCCGCCCCAAAACGTTGCGGGCTGGCTTTCTGGTTTTGCAGCTGCCGATATAAATCCTGCAGGGCCGGAAGGCCGGGGTAGGGATTGGGCCGGTCGGTTGTCTGGGGCTGGTTCTGGTCGCCGCTAATCTCGGGCTCTTTTTCCTTGGCGGGCTTTCTGCGCTGGCGCGGACTCGTGGCCTCCGTCTTGGAGGTTCCAAGCGCTTCCAGGTCATCCGGCGTCAAGTATCCTTTATCTTTCAGTTGTTGGGTCAGCGTAACCCGCAAGGACGCGTCCCGCTCAATGCGGTCGAACACCGCATCGTCAGTGATCTCCGACTCCGGCACCGCCAAGCCTTGATCCTGCATCCGTTGCGCCGCCGCCGTCTTGAGGTTGTCGAGCAGCTCCGGCTGTTGCCGGAGAATTTCAATCAGGCGATCCGCGGGCAGGGCAGGCCCCTCCGCGGATGTTCTCCCGGATTCATCCGCCAATGAGCTGTCAAAAGAGCTGTCGCTAGAGCTCTTCTTCTTCCTGGCTCCGGTGGTGCGTGTAGAGTCCGTGGCACTGGAATCCGCCGACGAGCTCTGGGAATCGTCTTCCTGGGCCCAACCTGCGCTGCAGCAGCAAATCGCCAGAAGCAGGACGAGCCAAGCACTACGCTGGATTGCGATGAAAGTTAGTTTGGCGGCATGCATAATCGCTTCCCGGCTCAAGGTAAGTCTGCGCCGGCGGCGCAGTCGTCCATACGGATCAAACTCACGATCTGTCCACGATCGGTCAAAGTAGCGGCCCTCAGAAACGTGCCCTGATGGCCGCGGCTTCGGCCACTGGCTCTTCCGCGGCATGTCGGCCGGCATCCGGTCTCAGGGCGCCACGCAGCCAAATCTCCACGTAGGTTCTGGAGGCATTGGGCAGCTTGGCTTCGGGGAAATCACCGACACCCAGGAGTTGGGAGAGGATCTGGTGGTAAGCAAAAATGCCGACCAGCGCTCTGCCCATCAGCAACGGATCCACATTGCGAAGAACGCCGCGCTCAACTCGTTCCTGCATGTACTCCCCCAGGACCTCGTGGAACGACATCAGGCGAGGGGTGTAGCACTTCTTAAGCAGTTCCGGTTTCTCCAGAGCGGCATAGAACACCAAGCGCAGAAACACCGGATCCAGGAGCTGTTCCAGGTGCTCCGCCAGTGAGAGGAATACCTCCTCGCTGTCGCCGGAGGAGCGCAACAGCGGGATCAGCGATTCCGGCACCATCATCCCCAGCTTGCCGTTCAGGACCTGCAGATAGAGTTCCTGCTTGCTCTTGAAGTGGCGGAAGATGGTGATCTCATTGACCCGCGCCTTGCGCGCGACTTCCCGGGTGGAGGTTTCGTGAAATCCTTTGGCCGCAAACAAGGCAGTAGCGGCTTTGAGAACTCGGGCGCGGGAATGCAAAACTCTGCGGGCAGGTATAGACATCACAGCCTCTCGGAGAGTGCTCGATTGCTTCGGCATACTCAGGCGTGTTTTGCGGCCCAGCTGCTACGCGGCGCGGACCGGAGCTACGTCCGCGACATCCACCTCGACGGCAACCGAACGGGCAATCAGTTTGACGGAAAGAATCAGGCGGGACTTCCCCCGGCGACGGAGCAAAATGCCTTCCAAATCGCTGAGCGGACCATTGTGCACGCGCACCCGCCCTCCTACGGCTAGATAGGGGTGTGGGACCATCTTGTGGCCGCGCGTGGAACAAACCTGCAGAACTTCAATCTCCTGATCTGCGATCGGGGTGGGACAACCAAGCGCTCCCACCAGGCTTACCACGCCTGGAACGGCAACCACGGGCAGGCGATGCTCAGGGAGGGATATCCGCACAAAAAGGTAGCCGGGAAAGACTGGCAGACTGACCGTCACTCGCCGATCCTTCCAGCGATGAACGGCTTCATAGAGAGGAAGGAACGATTCGATGGATCGGCGATCCAATTGTTCCTTGATCCGCTTCTCGTGACGTGACTTGGTGTAGACGGCATACCAGCGAAACTGGGAGGCACGATACGACAATAATGTCGCGGACAGAGGGAACGCGCGACCGGCAAGCGGTTCCGGGATGGAGTTGGGGCGTACGGTTTGGACCGCGGCACTCATCATGCTGCCTGCTGACATGAAACTTTCCTGTTGCCGCAGCTTCGCCCCGTCACTTACAGGGCATAATGCGACATAACCCGTTCTAATTGTGGAAGTTGCTGAAAGTTCTTGCTAGGTTAACGGCCCGCTTGGTTGGCGGAATTTGCCGGGATGTCGGAGGTCGGTTAACGTCCGAAGAGGTTGACCTTCTTGGCGCGACTGCCGAGCCAGGGGCCGTCGTTCCGGGTGTGAGCACTCACTTGCTTCATCTGGAAGCAATCCCATACCTGCTTGCAGATTCAGCGTCCGAGTTTGCCGAGGCGGGGAGATACTTGTCAAGGGTTTTTATCAGATGGTGAAGATTCGTTCCCATTCTGAAAATCAGAACGGTGATCATGAGCTGTGCTTCGGACCGACCGCCGTCGTTTGCAACGCCCCAAACCCGCTTTGGGACAAGGAGTTGCTGTGGAAAAAACTCGCTGCTCTGAAAATCAACAGATGGGTGACCGCACCTGCCAAGATGCTAGCTGGTTTGCTCCTCTGCTAGAATCATGCAGTGCTGTAGGCGCGTAGCTCAGTTGGTTAGAGCGCTACCTTGACACGGTAGAGGTCTGGGGTTCGAGTCCCCACGTGCCTACCATTTTTCTGCCCGAAATTACTGAATTTGCTCGGTAGGCATGGGCAGTCCTTCCCGCAATTGGTGCAGCTCGTCACCATTCGTCACCAATTGAGAAAGCCGTTCGACTGCCTCCCAGCCCTTCCTGCTGCACGGCCGTGCGTGTGCCTCACAGGTGGTGCCGCCCGAGCCGTTCCGATTTGATGCCGAGCCTTTCCGGGAAATAGAGCTGAGCAGTCCCTGTTGCAGAAACCGGCGCGGGGATACGACCGAAAGTTTAACCTTTTCGTGCCAACGGCCGATATATCTCCACGACTATTCCACTTCTGCGCGAGGTGCCTGTGAACATGAGGAAGATGTCCGTTTTTTTGTGCAAATCAATGTTGGTTCTGGCCATAGTGGCCGCCCTGTCGAGTAGCGCGGCTTTTGCCGGCGAGACGCCAGAGAGCCTCCCGGGTGTCACCCGCGTCGATGCGGCCAAGGCAAAGGCTCTCATGGCCAGCGGCGCAGAGATGATCGATGCTCGCGTGGCCAACGAATACGCCGAGGCTCACATCAAGGGCGCGGTCAGTATCCCCTATAAGGAAAAGAGCGCCAAAGCCGCAAGCTACGACCCTTCGGCAGACAGTTTTGACATCTCGAAACTGCCCTCCGACAAGAATGCCGCGATTATTTTTGCGTGCAATGGCGCGGAGTGTTGGAAGAGCTACAAGGGAGCCAAAGCTGCAGCCCAAGCGGGCTACAAGAAAGTGTATTGGTTCCGCGACGGCTTTCCCGCATGGAAATCTGCGGGATATCCCATCGAGTGAATGCGCAGGACGTCCGCAGTCGCGCCACACCAAACCGATTCGCCCGGAAGGAAGACCGCATGTTAGCCAAAGGCACTCTTAGAACCAAGATGTGGACGGCAGCAGCTCTGGCTGCGCTGGCTCTCGCGGGCCTCACCGCGGTTGATATCTACAGCGTGCGCCAGGGTATCCACGCATTAGCCACCGTCTACGAAGACCAGGTGAAGCCGGTCGCCGCCATCCAGGAAATGGAACGAGATCTTAAAGAAGTTCGATTCCGCATGGCGGGGGTTCTGCTGGATCAAATGCCGGCAGTGGGTTCCTCGAATCAGCTCAAGGAGGCGGTCAGCGATTTGCCCAAGCAGTGGGCCATCTTCCAGGAGAAAACCGGGAGCAATCTGGTAACCCCGCACGCCAAGGAACTGGCAGCAAAGATCGACAAAAACATGCCGCTGTTTCTCGCATTTTCTGAAAAGCTGGCGAATGCCTATTCCACCTCCGACAAAAAAGCCCTGAGTTCGTTGTTAGAAGACGATTGGCCCACTATCCAGGCGGGGGTGGTCAAGCCGCTGGAGCAACTCATCCCTGAGCAGCAAAACGCGGTGAAGGAAAGCTACGAAGCTAGCCGCAGATCAGGAAAGAAGTTGATCTCGGTGGGCCTCGCCATGTCCATCGGCAGTGCTTTGATCTTAGGAGTCTTTGGTTTTCTGATCTCTGGCGCAATCCTGGGCCCCTTGCGACAGACGATGAACGTTCTGGCGGCGGTCGCTGGCGGCGATCTGACCCAACACCTGGAGGTCAGGACCAAGGATGAGCTCGGCGCCATGGCCGCCTCCCTCAATCGGGTGGTGGAGGCAATGCGCACGGCGTTGGAGGAAATCGACCGCAGCGCCCACCATCTGGCCAGTGCCAGCCAGCAGCTTTCGGCTACGGCTAGTCAGAGCGCCAGCGGCGCCGAAATCCAGAAGGACCAGGTTCACCAGGTGGCCACGGCCATGCAGGAAATGTCCTCGACGGTGCATGAGGTTTCGGAGAACTGCAGCCGCGCCGCCGAGTCCGCACGGCAAGCGGCTCAAGCCGCTCATGACGGAGGCACCACCGTGGAAGGCAGTCTGGACCGCATGCGTTCCATCGCCGGCTCAGTACGCGAAACCGCCCAGAAGGTGCAGGAACTGGGGAACCGCTCCGACCAGATCGGAAAGATCGTCAACGTGATTGAGGATATCGCGGACCAGACGAATCTGCTCGCCCTGAATGCGGCGATCGAGGCGGCACGAGCCGGCGATCAGGGACGTGGCTTCGCAGTGGTCGCGGATGAGGTCCGCAAACTGGCGGAACGCACTACCCAGGCGACGAAAGAAATCGCGGAGATGATCCATGGGATTCAGACCGACACCCGGGCTGCCGTACAGAAGATGCAATCCGGCACCGAACAGGTGGAAAAGGGAGTTGAAGTAACTTCCCGTGCCGGAGATTCCCTAAAACAGATCACCAAACAAGCCGAGCATGTGGGGGAGATGGTGACCCACATCGCCACGGCGGCCGCCGAGCAATCGTCGGCAACTGACCAGGTGAACGGCAACATGGATCAGATCAACAAGCTGGTGTCGGAGGCCGCGGCGGGCGCGCAACAAGCGGCCAAAGCCTGCGACCAGTTGTCCAGTTTGGCGGTCGACCTGCAGCGGCTGGTCGGACGCTTCCAATTGGGAAATGATGCAAGTCCTGCGCCAGCAGACCGCATCACCGTCGCCCACTGGGCCCTGCCCTCGGCGGCTTCAGAGCGGATCCCGCAGGCCGTAGATCACTAAACGATCCCGCCATCGCTGTGCTCCCAACGCGGGAGTTCCTCTTTTTGACTTCGAAGACCGTGGGCGGCCGCGCACTTCCGTCTGCTGCTGATCTGCACAAACTGGTACAAGGGTCCCTGACGCCCGCCAACCGCCACAATATTTACCTCATATTCATGTTGTTGTAACCGTCTTGTAACACACAGAACTTACTAATCATTCGCCATTTTCTTGCGGCAAATACTGGCAGGACAACAGGGAGAACTGACAGTGAAAAGATTCCTCGCGCCACTCTTACTGTGCCTGGCGGTGGCCAATGCCGGCTGGGCGCAAACCCTCAACGGGGCGGGGGCGACTTTCCCCTACCCAATGTATTCGAAGTGGTTCAACGAGTATCACAACATGCATCCCGGCATTCAGATCAACTATCAGTCCATCGGTTCGGGTGGCGGTATCCGTCAGGTGACAGAAGGCACAGTCGATTTTGGGGCCACAGATGGCCCGATGAATAACGAACAGATTGCAGCTTTCAAACAGAAGCGCGGAACCATGGTGCTCCACTTTCCCACGGTTCTTGGCGCGGATGTTCCTTCATACACGATCCCAGGCGTCACTGCGGAGCTGAACTTCACGCCGGAGGCGCTGGCGGGTATTTTTCTGGGCACCATCAGAAAGTGGAATGATCCCGCGATTGCGAAGCCCAATCCCGGCGTCAACCTTCCGAACGCTGACATCATTGTGGTTCACCGGTCTGACGGCAGCGGCACGACTTACGTCTGGACCGATTACCTTTCCAAAATCAGCCCGGAGTGGAACAGCCAGGTGGGGAAGGGTACCTCCGTCAGGTGGCCGGTAGGGCTGGGTGGCAAAGGCAATGAGGGAGTCGCCGGCATGGTCCGCCAGATGGCAGGTGCGATCGGCTATGTCGAGTTGATCTACGCCATCGAGAACCACATGCCTTACGGAAGAGTCCGGAACAGCGCCGGAAATTTTGTGAAAGCGGACTTGGCCTCGGTGACGGCAGCGGCCGCCGGAGCCAAGGTGCCAGACGACTTCCGGGTCTCTATCACCAACGCACCCGGCAAAGATGCTTATCCCGTGTCCAGCTTTACCTGGTTGCTGATCCCCCAGAACATCAAAGACGCAACCAAGCGCGACATACTCAAGGGCTTTCTTGCCTGGATGCTGACCGATGGACAGAAGATGACCTCCGCCCTTGCTTATGCTCCGTTGCCAAAGGAAGTCGTTGCAAGAGAGGAAAAAGCTGTCGCGACGATTCAGTAAGGTAGCTATGAAGGTGGCCGCGGTCTCAAAAATGACACGCCATTCTGTGGAGAAAAAACTCATGAACGCCAAGCGCATCATCGCCGTGTTGCTCCTGCTGTCCCTCAGCCTGCTGGCGCAAACCAGCGCACCCGACCCACAAACCAAGCCCAAGCCGAAGAAGAAAGTTGTGGCCGCGCCGTCGGCAACGGCAGAACTCGCCGGCGAGGTGCGCCAGTTGCGGCAGATGATGGATACACAACAGCAACAGATCCAGCAACTGCAGCAGGCAGTGCACAGCCGCGATCAGCAGATCACGGACCTGCAGAACGCCGCCAGCCAGGCGCGCAGCAGCGCGGATGCGGCCGCTGCATCGAGCACGCAGAGTATGCAGGCGGTGAGCGCACTGCAGAACACGGTCACGGACATCAAGCTCAACACCACCAATATGGCGGTGAGCATGCAGGAGGAGCAGAAGCGGGTTGGCGATATGTTCGAGAGCCCGCTGGCCCTGCACTACAAAGGGGTCACCATTACGCCCGGCGGCTTCCTGGCGGCAGAATCGGTGTGGCGGCA
The DNA here is from genome assembly GCA_963733935.1 of uncultured Acidobacteriota bacterium. Lineage (GTDB taxonomy): Bacteria > Acidobacteriota > Terriglobia > Terriglobales > Acidobacteriaceae > JAHFUA01. Next base: position 407,323 of record CAVTEQ010000005.1, on the reverse strand, counting down.
GAAGGCCATGGCGTCCGACGTGAACACTCCTTTTGGTGCTATCCCCTTCAGTGGCGCCGATGCTGCTCACCTCGGAGAGTGGTACGGTTCCGGCCGCCAGTCGCGCCTCAGCCTGCTGGTCGAAGGCAAAATGAAGGAAGCCAAGCTCACCGGCTACTATGAGATGGACTGGCTGTCTGCGGGCGTGACCTCGAACAACAACCAGAGCAACAGCTACACCAACCGCATGCGCCAGCTTTGGGGGCAGGCGGCGTTCACCAACGGGTGGACGTTAACCGGCGGGCAGATGTGGAGCCTGGTAACGGAAACCAAGAAAGGCATGGACAACCGCAGCGAAGCCTTGCCGATGACCATCGACGCGCAGTACGCCGTCGGTTTCAGTTGGACGCGGCAGTTCGGCTTCCGCGTGACCAAGAATTTCGGCAACAAGGTCTGGCTGGGCGCCTCGGTGGAAAATGCGCAGCCGCTCTTCTCCGCCCGCTGCAGCAACACTCCCAACTCCGCAAGCTGCAGTATCCCGGCGAACTTCGTGTTGGGCAACGTCGGAACGGGCGGCGGCTTGTACAATGCGACCGCTACCTATGGCTTCAACCAGACTCCGGATTTCGTGGTCAAAATGGCCTTCGAACCCGGATTCGGGCACTATGAGATCTTCGGCATCGCCCGCAACTTCCGCGATCGCATCTACGGCGCGACTACGGCTATTCCGGCCGTCAACGACACTCGCACCGCCGGCGGCGGTGGCGCCAACGCCCGCTGGTCAGTTTACGAGAAGCACGTGGACATCGGCATCCATGCTCTGGCCGGCGACGGCGTGGGCCGGTACGGGACTTCCACCTTGCCGGATATCACGCTGCGCCCCAATTCGACGCTGGCGCCGATCCATTCGTATCAGGGGCTGGTCACCCTGGAGTGGCACTCGCCGCACTGGGACATCTACACCAACGGCGGCATCGAATATGACCAGCGCACGATTTACCGCAACGGCACGCAGTTGATCGGCTACGGCCCGGGTAACGGCAATATGACTGCCTGCAACACCCAAGCCATCCCCTCCGCTCCCGCGGGCGGCATTTTCCCGCCCAACTCCACCGGCTTCAACCCGGCGAGCGGCAGTTGCGCGGCGGACACCCGCAGTGTGGTCGAGGGCACCATCGGCTTCTGGTACAAGGTCTACAACGGACCCAAAGGCCGCCTGCAGTTCGGGTCGCAGTACGCTTACGTGCTTCGAGACGTGTGGGGATGCGCGATCAACACCGGCCTTTGCACCAACGCCAACAGCGCTCTCAATCCGCACGCCCTCAACAACATTATCCTCACTTCCTTCCGGTATTACTTGCCGTAAGGATGACAAACGCCACGGATCTTCACGGATTCTCACGGATCAAATGCTTTGGATTCGTGATTGATCCGTGGCGATCCGTGGCTCCGGGAATCCCTGTAACCAGACTGTAACAATTGCCTGCTAGCCTGACGCCCGGGATGCGTAACTTGGTGGAAGCTGCTCGTTTTCCGCAACAACCGCAGCGCGAGCCAGCCGCGGCCACTGCCGGCGGCCGCACCATTCCGCTGATCCCGGCCACCACCAGCAAAGTTCCGGACAAGATCTTCGCCGCTGCCATGCTGGCCTGCGGCCTGTCGCTGCTGGCTATTGTGGTGCTGATCGTCATCGAGTTGGTGATGCAGTCGAAGCTTTCGCTCCATACCTTCGGCTGGCGTTTCTTCAAGGGAACCAACTGGGACCCGGTCGCCGGTGATTTCGGAGCGCTGCCCTTTATCTACGGCACCGTCGTTTCTTCCCTGGTGGCCTTGGTGATCGCTATCCCGCTTTCGCTCGGCGTGGCGGTGTTCACCACCGAGATGTGTCCCAAGCCGCTGCGCGGCACGCTCTCATTTCTGACCGAGCTGCTGGCGGCCATCCCCAGCGTGGTGTATGGGCTGTGGGCGATCTTCGTGCTGGCGCCGCTTTTGCGCCTGCACGTGCAACCCTGGCTGGCGAAGTACTTCGGCTGGACGAGCCTGTTCTCAGGTCCGCCCTTCGGCATTGGCATGCTGGCGGCGGGCGTGATCCTGGCCATCATGATCGTTCCCATCATCGCCTCGATCACCCGCGAAGTGCTCACCGCGGTGCCGCAGCAGCAGCGGGAAGCGGTGCTGGCGCTGGGCGCGACGCGCTGGGAGATGATTCGGGTGGGGGTCTTGCGCAATGCCCGCACCGGCATCGTCGGCGCCGTGATTCTCGGACTGGGCCGCGCCTTGGGCGAAACCATGACCGTTACCATGGTCATCGGCAACACCCCACAGATCGCGAGGTCGCTGTTTGCGCCCGGCTACACCATGGCCAGCGTGATCGCCAACGAATTCACCGAGGCCACCGGCGACCTGTACTTAAGCGCTCTGATCGAGATCGGACTGGGACTGTTTCTGGTGACGATTGTGATCAACATACTGGCCGGTCTGCTGGTGTGGTCGGTCACACGTGGCATGCCTGCGAGGCTCCGTGGCTGACCGCCCCATCACGCCAAAAGCGGGCGCGACGGGGACCCCGCCCGAGCGCAGCGCATCCCGGCAGCGCTTGCTAGACTGGAGGCGTACCCTCGCCGACCGCTTTGCCACCGGGTTCGCAGTGCTCATGGCGGTGTGTGTGGTGGCGCCGCTGCTGGCCATCTTCACCTACCTGATAGTGCGTGGTATTGGGTCGTTGAACCTGGCGTTTTTCACCCGTCTTCCCGTGCCCGTGGGCGAGCAGGGCGGTGGCGTGGCCAATGCCATCGTGGGATCGGGGATGATTCTGGGCATCGCCAGCCTGATCGGAGTGCCCTGGGGAATTGGCGCGGGCATTTATCTGGCCGAGTACGGCCGCGGTACCTTCGCCACCGTGCTGCGCTTCACCGCCGACGTGCTCAATGGCGTGCCTTCCATCGTGATCGGCATCGTGGCCTATGCCCTGGTGGTGCTGACCCAGAAACATTTTTCCGCGCTCTCCGGCGGGGTGGCGCTGGGCATTATGATGATTCCCACCATCACCCGCGCCACCGAAGAAGTGCTGCTGCTGGTGCCACTCACGGTGCGCGAAGCGGCCTGGGGACTGGGAGTCTCGCGCTGGCGGGCCACGCTTTCGGTCACGCTGCGCACCGCCAGCGCCGGCGTGATTACAGCCGTAATGCTGGCCTTCGCCCGTATCGCCGGAGAGACGGCGCCGCTGTTGTTCACCGCCTTCGGCAATCAATTCTGGAACTTCAATCCCAACCAGCCCACGGCCGCGCTGCCGCTGCAGATCTTCACCTACGCCATCTCGCCTTTCGATGAATGGCATCGGCTGGCGTGGGCGGGAGCCCTGGTGCTGATTGCGCTTATCGTAGGCGCGGTGGCGGCGGTGCGTGTGGTGGCGCGCCGCGGCATGTTCCAGGGAGCGGGTTAAGCGATGGGCGTGGGCGTCCAAGTCGAAAAGCTCAATGCATGGTTCGGCGCCACCCAGGCGCTCTACGACATCGCCATGGATGTCCCGGCCAATCACGCCACCGCGATCATCGGGCCATCGGGATGCGGGAAGTCAACTTTCATCCGTTGCCTCAACCGCATGCACGAGACGGTGCGTGATGCCCGCCTCGAAGGCCAGGTGCGCATCGGGTCCATGCAGGTCTACGGGAACGGGACTTCGGCGGTGGAAGTGCGCCGTCGTGTGGGCATGGTGTTCCAGAAACCCAATCCTTTTCCCACCATGTCGATCTATGACAATGTGGCCGCCGGGCTGAAGCTGAACGGCTTCCACAACCGTCGCGTGCTCGATGAAGTGGTGGAGCGCTCGCTGCACATGGCCGCCCTGTGGGACGAGGTCAAAGACGTGCTCAAGAAGCAGTCGGGCGCCAGCCTCTCCGGCGGCCAGCAGCAGCGGCTGTGCATCGCCCGCGCGCTGGCCGTGCAGCCGGAGGTGATGCTGATGGATGAGCCCGCCTCCGCGCTCGACCCCATCTCCACCAGCAAGATCGAGGAGCTGATATTCCAACTCAAGGAGCAGTACACCATCGTGATCGTCACCCACAACATGCAGCAGGCGGCGCGCGTGGCGGAGTACACTGGCTTCTTTCTCATGGGGAAACTGATCGAGTTCGACAAGACGGAGAAGATCTTTACCAATCCGTCCGACAAGCGGACGGAAGATTACATTACAGGCAGGTTTGGATAGTGCGCACGCGTTTTCATCAAGGCTTGGATCAGTTGAAGCAGAAGCTGCTCACCATGGGCGGCATGGCCGAGCAGGCTGTAGAGCGCGCGGTCGAGGCCTACCGGCGGCGGGACGGCGAACTGTGCCGCCTGGTGCTTGAGGGCGAGCCTGCCATCAACACCATGGAGCGCGAAATCGACGAACTGGCGCTGGACCTGCTGGCCATGCAGCAGCCCATGGCCATCGACTTGCGCTTCATCACCGCGGTCATGAAGATCAACGCCGACCTGGAGCGCGTTGGCGATCAGGCGGTCAACATCGTGCAGCGGGTGCAGCACTCGCTCGAGCTGCCCGAAGTGGAGCTGCCGGCCGATATCCCGCGCATGGCCGGAGTGGCCCGCGACATGGTGCGGCGCGCTCTGCAGTCGTTCATCGATGCTCGTCCGGAATCGGCAGAGGAAATCCTGAAAATGGACGACGTGGTGGACAACATGAACCGCGAGATCCACATTGCCATGCTCCACCATATGCAGCGCGTGCCCGACGCCCTGCAGCAGGCGCTGGATGCGCTGCTCATCGCCCGTAACCTGGAACGCGTCGCCGACCACGCCACCAACATCGCCGAGGATGTAATCTTCTGGATCAAGGGCGCCGACGTCCGCCACCATTTTGGGTTGAATACGGTCCAGCGATAGGGCGGGTTGGCCGGAATAGCCACAGAGACACGGAGCCACAGAGGATTTTGGATTGTTCTTCCTCTGTGTCTCTGTGCCTCCGTGGCTGCTCGGGCCCCGTTTTGGGACAATGACGCCTGCCCGCCGGCCACGTCCCCCTGTAATTCAGCTTTTTTGATCGTTTGCATTAGAATTTTTGCAGGTCGAAGCCTGGAAGTGACGCTACACTATCTCATTACGATGCTTAAGTCCGGCCAGAGTTCGATCATGCTGCGGCGGCTAGTTATGATGGTGGCGGCTACAGCTATTCGTCTCTCTGGCAGGGGGACTTGAGCGAGCGGATTCAAAACCAAGCTCCCAAGCCCACCGCCAAGAGGCGAGTGGGTTTTTTGTTCTGCGGGAGCTTCCCGCTATGAAGGTGCGGCAATGATTGTGATGAAGTTTGGGGGCACTTCCGTCGAGGATGCGCCGGCCATCGAGCGGGTGGCCGCGATTGTGCGCAGCCGCGCGGCGGAAGACCCCGTGGTGGTGGTCAGCGCGATGGCCCGCGTGACCGACCAACTGCTGGCCGCCGGACAGGCTGCCGCCGCCGGCGATCGCGATCTGGCGCTGGAGTCGGCGCGCGCCTTGCGACAGCGTCACCATCGCACCGCTGCCGAACTGCTCTCCGGCAATCATCTTCATTTCTCCCAGCTTCAACCCCTTCTGGAATCGAATTTCAACCAGCTCGAAGAATTGCTGACCCGCATCGCACCCTCAGCAGGAACTTTCACCCGCGCAACAGCGACCATCTGCTCGGATTCGGCGAACTGCTTTCAAGCGAGATGGTGAGTGCGGCCATTGCGGCGCGCGGCCTCACGTGCGAGCAGGTAGACGCGCGCGAGTGCCTCATCACCGATGGCGCTCACACTCGTGCCGTGCCGCTTTTCGACGCCACCAAGGCGCGTCTGGAGTCCCGGCTGCGGCCGCTGCTGGGCAGGCATGCGGTTGTAGTGATGGGCGGATTCATCGGCGCGACCCTCGATGGCACGCCCACCACGATCGGCCGCGGCGGCTCCGATTATTCCGCGTCGATCGTCGGCGCGGCCCTGGGCGCGACGCGCATCGAGATCTGGACTGACGTCCCCGGGATGCTGACTACCGACCCCAAGCTCTGCGCCGAAGCGGAGCTGATTCCGGAAATCAGCTTTGAGGAAGCCGCGGAGCTGGCCTCGTTCGGCGCCAAGGTGCTGCACCCGGCCACGCTGCTGCCGGCCATCGAGAAGAACATTCCGGTTTACGTGCTGAACTCGCGCGATGCCGCGGGCGCGGGCACTTGCATCCGCGCACATGTGGCGCGTAATGGGCGGCCGGTGCGTGCCATCGCCGCCAAGCGCAACACCACCATCGTGAACGTCGCCGGCGAGCGCGCCTGGATTCCGCGCGGCTTCCTGCGCGAAGTGCTGGCGGTGTTCGACCGCCACGAGTGCCAGGTGGACATTGTCGCCAGCTCGCAGGTGAGCATTTCGCTGGCGGTCGACTGCGGCTCGGCCACGGCCGAGCTGGTGGCCGATCTCGAGCGCTTTGCGCAGGTGAGCTGCGAGCCGCGGCAAGCCATCGTGAGCGTGGTGGGCGAGAACCTGCGCGGCCTGCAGGGCATCGCGGCGCGCGTCTTTGGGAGCGTTGCCGCCGCTGGGGTGAACGTGCGTATGATCTCGCAGGGCGCTTCCGAAATAAATATCGCGTTCGTGATTCAAGACGCAGACGTGCCGGCCGCGGTGCGCGCGTTGCACAGAGACCTGTTTTCCGGAAGCGTGGCAAGCTATCTCTCTGCAGCCGACACACACATTGGAGTGAGCGCTCATGGGTCCTAAATCTGACTTCATCTGGATGAACGGCAAGCTGGTGCGCTTTCAGGACGCCACCGTGCACTTCATGACCCCGGGCCTGCACTATGGAATCGGGGCATTCGAGGGCATCCGCTGCTACGCGGCGGCGAATGGCCCGGCCATTTTCCGCCTGCACGACCACATGCAGCGGCTGGTGGATTCCGCGCGCATCCTCGGTTTCCTGGAACTGCCCTACACGCTGCGCGAGCTGACCGACGCGGTGAAGACCACGGTGGCGGCCAACGGCTTCCCCGATTGCTACATCCGTCCCCTGATTTATCTCGCCGAAGGCGGATGGAATCTTTCGCTCGATAGCGGCGTGCCGCACGTGGGCATCGCGGTGTGGAAGTGGGAAAAGTTTCTGGGCGAGGAAGCGCTGGAGAACGGGATCCGCGCCAATACTTCGTCGTTCACGCGGCACCACGTCAACGCCAGCATGACCAAAGCCAAGATCGCCGGCAACTACGCCAACTCGGTGCTGGCGCGTACGGAGTCGCTGCGCCTGGGGTTCGACGAGGCCATCATGCTCGACCCGCAGGGCTACGTCGCCGAGTGTACCGGCGAGAACCTGTTCATGGTGCGGCGCGGCGTGCTTTTCACTTCACCGAGCGCTGCCATCCTTGAGGGCATCACTCGTGACACGGTCCTGACGCTCGCGCTCGAGCTGGGCGTCGAAGTGGTGGAAGAGCCCATCTCGCGCGACCAGCTTTACCTCGCCGATGAAGTGTTTGTCTGCGGCACGGCGGCGGAAGTCGCCGGCCTGCGCGAGATCGATTTCCGCCGCATCGGCAGCGGCAAGACCGGCCCTTTCACCCGTGGTATGCAACAGGCTTACCAGCAGTTGACGCGCGGTACCCATCCCCGCTCCGCCAAGTGGCTGGAATATGTCCCCTTGGTTGAGGTGGGATACGGACACGGAGTTTGAGCGATGAGCACGCGCGAAAATCCGCGTTCACCCTCGGGAGCGCTTGAGCTACGCCTCAGCGCCTGCCGCCGTGCCAGACGTGCAGCCGAAAAACGTCGCGCTGGTGGGATTTGGGACAGTCGGCCGCTCGGTGGCGCGCATTCTGTCGAATAGTCCCTCGCGCCTTCAGCTCACGCACATCGTCAACCGCAACGTGGAACGCAAGCGCGTGGATTGGCTCTCCAGCCAGATCCGCTGGAGCGAGAATTTCGAAGATGCGCTCGCCGAATCCGTGGATATCGTCGTCGAGCTAGTGGGAGGGTTGGAACCGGCTGGCGACTGGGTTCGCCGCGCTCTCGTGGCAGGCAAGTCCGTGGTCACCGCCAACAAACAACTCATCGCCCATCAGGGTGCGGAGCTTCTCGATCTGGCGCGGCAGCAGGGATGCCAGCTCGCCTTCGGCGCGTCCGTCGCCGGCGGCGTGCCGGTGGTTTCCGGACTGCAGGAAGGTTTGGCGGGCGACCGTCTCTTCAAGGTCGCCGGCATTCTGAACGGCACCTGCAATTACATCCTCAGCAAGATCGATGAAGGCGGCGTGGGCTTCGCCGAGGCGCTTCGCGAAGCGCAGAAACTCGGCTACGCCGAGAGCGATCCCACCGACGACGTCGAGGGCTTCGACGCTCGCGCCAAGCTGGCCATTCTGGCGCGCGTCGGACTGAACTGCGACGTCTGGCCCGGCGACATCGCCTCCCGCTCCATCGCCACGCTGGAAGCCGTCGATTTCCTCTATGCGCGGGATCTCGGCTGCACGATCCGGCAGGTTTCGTCGGCAGAATTGAAGGATGAACGGCTTTACGCATCGGTGCAGCCGGCGCTGGTGCCGCTGGCGTCGCCGCTGGCGCGAGTGCAGGGCAGCCAGAACCTGGTGATGGCTACCGGCGAATTCGGCGGCGAAACCGTTTTCTCTGGCCACGGCGCGGGCGGCGATCCTACGGCAGTGGCCGTGGTCTCTGACCTGATCGCCATCGCCGAAGGCCGCATGAACGGCTGGCATTCCGGTCCGGCGCAGAAAGTTCCGGTAACCTCGGAGTTCAGCGCGCCGCATCACCTGCGCTTCACGGTGGACGATCGCCCGGGAATCATCGCGGCCGTCTCCGGCATTTTGGCGAAGCACGCGATCAGCATCGAAGCCGTGCATCAGAAGCCGGGATATCCGAAAGAGCGGCTGCCGTTTGTGATCACGGTTGAGGAATGCGCGAATGCCCTGGTGGAAGTGGCGCTCGGTGAGCTGCGCGGCCTGGACTTCATGGTGCAGCCCATCCTGAGCCTGCCCCTGTTGCATTGAAGGAATAGAATGTATCTGCGATGCATTAACGAAGCTTGCGCTCACAAGCTCGATCTGCACGAGCGCGCGTTGAAGTGTCCGCGCTGCGGCGAGCTGCTGGAGGTCGCTGCCGGCCCGCTCATGTTCAGCGCCCAGGTGCTCAAGGACATGTGGTGGAACCGGCGCTGCTCGCGCGATCCCCGCGACCGCAGCGGGGTGTGGCGCTTCCGCGAGTTCCTGCCCGAGTATGCCCCGCGGGAAATCGTCACCATGGGCGAAGGCAATGTGCCGCTGGTGCCGGGGATCAAGACCGCCGAGTGGGCCGGGCTCGCGGACATTCGCTTCAAGCATCTGGGCTGGAATCCGACGGCTTGCTTCAAGGATCTGGGCATGACGACTGGCGTCACCGAGGCTCGCCATCAGGGAGCGCGCACCGTGGCCTGCGCCTCGACCGGCAACACCGCCGGCTCGATGGCCGCTTACGCCGCGCGCGCCGGGATGGCGGCCCGCGTTTATCTGCCCGCGGGCGCCGTCTCGGCCAACAAGGTGGCGCAGGCGCTCGATTACGGCGCCGAGATCGTCGAGGTCGATGGCAGCTTCGACCAGGCGCTTGAAGCCGTGCTGCGCGAAGCCGGCCCCGAGATTTACTTCCTGAACTCGATCAATCCCTTTCGCCTTGAGGGCCAGAAGACGGTGATGTTCGAGCTGCTGGAAGAACTGGGCTGGAATGCGCCCGACTACATTTTTGTCCCAGGCGGAAATCTGGGGAACACGTCGGCATTCGGCAAAGCTCTCTACGAGCTCAAGACCGCCAGTCTGATCGACAAAGTTCCGCGCCTCGTGGTGGTGCAGGCGGAGGGCGCGAATCCCCTGGTGCAGACCTGGCAGTCAGGTTCAGACGAACTGCTGGTTGTCCGCGAGCCGCGCACCGCGGCCACCGCCATTCGCATCGGCGCGCCGGTTTCCTGGAAGAAGGCGCTGAAGGCGCTGCGCTTCACCAACGGCCTGGCCATCGACGTGAGCGATGACGAGATCGCGGAAGCCAAGGCTATGATCGGACGCGACGGCATCGGCTGCGAGCCGGCATCGGCGGCGGCGCTGGCGGGCGCGCGCAAGCTGGCGCGCGATGGCACCGTCGCCCGCGATGCCAGCGTGGTCGCGATCCTTACCGGGCACGTGCTCAAGGACACCGATTACATCACTCGCTCGCGGTACACAAGGGCCGCGCGCTCTTCGGCGGAAGTTCAGGCGGACTAGAACCATGGCAAGTAAACCTATGGCGATGCGAGTGCGATCGGAGCCGGTCGAGATTGCGGTGCCGGCATCGGTCGCGAACCTCGGACCCGGGCTCGACGCGCTGGCGGTCGCGTTGCAGCTCTACCTTCACCTCTGCGCAAAGAAGTTGCCGGGCGACGCAAAGAACGAGCTGCAGTTCGACTTCGGCGGCTTCGAGCTCGATGGAGAAAATCTCATCGAGCGCTCCTTCCGCTACATGGCAGCGCGCGACGGCGTGGATTTCCCTTCTCTCAGCGTTGAAGTGCGCAGCGAGATCCCCAGCCGCTCCGGACTGGGCAGCAGCGCAGCCGCCACCGTAGCCGGACTGCGCCTGTACGATGCGTGGTTCGGTCCATGTCCCATGCAGGAACTGCTGAACGTGGCTTGCGAACTGGAAGGCCATCCCGACAACGCCGCGGCGGCGCTGCTCGGCGGCCTGACCACAAGCTGCACATTACCGGACAGCTCGGTGATCGCGCTCTCACTGCCGTGGCCCGAGGCGCTCAATATTCTTGTCTTGACCCCGGACTTCCGGCTCGATACCGCGGCTTCCCGTCGCGCCCTGCCCGCGCAAATCCGCCGCGAGGACGCGGTCTTCAACCTGCAGCGCGTGGCGATGCTGGTGCAAGCGCTCGCCAGCCGTGAGTATTCGCTGCTGCGCGAAGCGTTGCGCGACCGCTGCCATCAGCCCTTCCGGCGCGCGCTGGTGCCGGGCCTCGATCAGCTTCTCGAGCTGGAGCATCCTGATCTGCTGGGCGTGTGCCTGGCGGGCGCGGGGCCGTCCATCTTGGCGCTGGCAGAGAAAAACACGGAGGCCGTGCGGGAGTTGCTGACACGCGCCTACAAGCCGCTGGGCATTCCTTTCACCGTGCGTACCCTGCGTGCTTACCAAAACGGTACATGGAAATTGCAGGACACGCTGTTGCCGGCAGCTAGTCCGCCGGCAGATGTACGATTGAATACCACGTCTTGAGTGATTTTCTAAAGGTCCGAACTCATGCTTACCGCGAAAGCATTCGAAGTCCTCGTCGCTAAGAACCTGCAACACGTGCGCTCGCCCATTCGTGACTTGGCGGCGGTGGCGGACGAACTCCGCCGCCAGGGCAAGAACATCCTGATGCTGAACATCGGCGATCCTCTGGACGCCGACTTCAGCACGCCTCCCGAACTCGTGGACGCGGTGGTTCAGGCCCTGCGCGATGGCAAGAACGGCTACGCCCCAGCTCTCGGCGTGCCCGAGGCCCTCGCGGCCATCCGCGCCGACGCCGAACGCAAAGGCATTCGCAACATTCAGGAAGTGTTCATCACCGACGGCGTGAGTGAGGCCGTCGACATTTGCCTCACCGCTCTGCTCAACCCAGGCGATGATTTGCTGGTTCCGCGCCCCGGATATCCGCTTTATAGCGCCGTGCTGGCCAAGATCGGAGCGGCGCGGAATCCTTACGACCTGGCGGAAGAGCTTGACTGGGAGCCCGAAGTCGAAAGCCTCGCCGCCCGAGTCACGCCTTCGACGCGCGGGATTGTGCTCATCAATCCCAATAATCCCACCGGCGCCGTGCACTCGCGGCGGACGCTGGAGGCGATCGCCGACTTGGCGCGGCGGAACAACCTGGTCATCTTCGCTGACGAGATCTACGACCGCGTGACCTTCGACGGCGCACAGCACGTGCCCATGGCGACGCTCGCGCCGGATGTTCCCGTGGTCACCTTCGGCGGGTTGTCGAAGGGCTTTCTCGCTACCGGTTGGCGCGTCGGCTGGTGCGTGGTGAGCGGGCCGGCAGGGGCCTTGCGGTCCTACATCGAAGGCATGCACAAGCTGCTCCGCTCGCGCTTGTCTGCCAATCATCCGGTGCAGTACGCGGTGCGGCCGGCGCTCGAGGGCATGCAGCAACACCTGCCGGGGATGATCACCAAGCTGCAGGCACGCCGCGACCTGACTCTCAAGTGGTGCGACTCGACCGCGCGTGTCCGCTGCGTCGCGCCCAAAGGCGGCTTCTATGCCTTCCCGCGCCTCGACATTCCGGAAGATGATCTCGACTTCGTGAAGGCGCTGCTGGTGGAAAAGCAAGTACTGGTGGTCCACGGCGGAGGATTCGGAGAGCAGGTCGGCACGCGGCATATACGGATCGTTTTCCTGCCGCAAGAATCCGTGTTGCAGAGGGCGTACGGGGCCATCGGGGAGTTTATGGTGGGAAGGTACGGCTCCTAAACCAGAGCCCTCACAGTTTTCCGACCCGCATCCGGGAATGGCTGCGCCTGAGATCGAGCCCTTCCAAGCTCGGGCCGTCACCCATGAGAAACGCCTTGAAGTCGGGGCGCTTGCTGGCGAATTTCTTGTAGTACCGCTCCGCGATAACCACAACGGTGTCGCCCCGTCGGCGGACACGCTGCGGCCCCTCCGCGAGGGCACAATTGACGACCTCAGTGAGGTGCTTTCTTGCGTCCGCAAACTGCCAGGTCATAGCCAGCTCCGAGCCAAATTGGCGAGGCCTTCATTGTAGACGACAGCAGGTCCCTCGGCTCGGGTCTCCCGCGCTTGAGAAAACGCGGGGGGCCCTCCCTCGCTCGGGATGACAATCTTAAGCGAGGGGAACAGCGTTGCGGCGCGGCTGAAGCTGCGCTCCTTCAGAGGTGGCGCTGAATCGGGCGACTCAGCCGGCCCGTGCCGCCGCCGCCGTCCGTTGCCGGACCAGCGCGATAAACGCCTGGGCAGCGCGGGGCAGGCTGCGGTCTTTGCGGTAGACCAATCCCAGTTCCCGCCACAGGTCGACGCCCTTGAGCGGGATGAGCGCCACTTGGCCGGCCCGGGCTTCATCTTGGACAAAAGTGGAGCTGATCAACGTGGCGCCCAGCCCGGCGGCCACGAAGTTCTTGATCATGCCCACGCTGGGCAGCTCCATGGTCACGCGCAACTGCTCGCGATAGGGGCGGAAGAGTTTGTCGAGCAGCTGGCGGGTGAAGCCGGTTTTGGGGAAGATGAGGGGGTGCTGCGCGATCTCCTCCACCGAAACTTCCGTCCGCTTGGCCAGCGGATGCCGCGGGTGGACCATCACCACAAGGTGATCGCGAAAGATGGAGTGGACTTTCAGGCTTGGTGAGCGCACCGGCAGCGTGACCACGCCCACGTCGAGCGCGCCGGTTTCGATCCGTTCTACGATCTTGCGGCTGAAGTTGCGGTAGATGTTGATCTGCACCGCGGGATAAAGCCGCGAGTACTCGCCGAAGACGTCCGGCAGGCAGTACAGGCAGGTGGCTTCGTTGGCGCCGATGGCAAGGATGCCGCGCGGGGTGACGTTCTGGTCGGCCACGGCGCGGATGGACTCGTCACGCAGGGTGAGCATGCGGCGGGCGTAATCGAGCAGCACCTCGCCGGCGGGTGTGAGCTGTACGCTCTTGCCGGCGCGGTCGAGCAGCTTCTCGCCGTATTCCTGTTCCAACTGGTGGATTTGCGCGCTCACCGCCGATTGCGAGCGGAACACCTTCTGCCCAGCGCGGGAGAAGTTCCCTTGCTTGGCGACCTCGAGGAAGGTGGTGAGAACGTCGAAATCCATATTTTCCTGTGGCGGCTATGCTGCAATTCTTTCGCCCGCTGCGCGGGCTGTGTTTTGTTCCACGTTTCTCCCACGGCTTACGCCGTGGGCTACTCTCTACCGCGCGCTTCGCGCGCTAATGCCGTTTGCGGGCCTGTATCATCAGCCTAGGTCCTGCAACAGCGTTGCCCCCAGCGCCTTTTGGCGGGCTGCATCCAGCTTGGCGCCGTCCGCGGTCAAATAAAAAACATCGATCGCCTTCTGTCCTTCGGTATCGATGAGCGCGACCTCGATGTTGCATCCTTCCTTGGCCATCTTGGAGCTCACGTGATACAGCAGCCCAGGGCGGTCCTGCGCCACCAACTCCAACAGCGTGCTGTGGGAGGAGCACTGATCATCGAACGTGACCCGGGGCGAAATGGTCACTTTAGCAGGTCGCGTGCCGCCCGGCCGGGCGCGGCCGGCCATCAGCGCCGCCAAGCTCAAGTCGCCACTGAGCACCGAGAGCAGGTTGTTTTTAAAGCGCTCCATCTCCGACGCATTCAAATCGAAAGTGCGGAACAGGTCGGTGAAGTGGAACGTGTCGAGGACAACTCCCGCCTGATTACAGTATGCGTCTGCCTTGACGATATTCATACCCCAGGCCGCCAGCGTGCCGGCGAGGGTTGCGAACAGCATAGGGCGGTCAGACGTGACCAGGGTGAGGGCATACAGGTGCGAGCGCTTCTGCAGCGATACTTGGGCGGGCGCCTCGGCCAGCGCCGTGGCCATCGCCAGATGCTCGGTCACCTCCGCCGGCGAATGCGTCAAAAGGTAACGCTTGGGAAATCCCGCAAGGAACTCGTTGAGCCCCTCGGAAGCGCCCGCATGCGGGGCGCGCATGCCTTCGAGCTCGATCTGCTCGGGACGCAGGCGGTCGTCGTCGAGGCTGCGGTTCATGCGGTTGATGGTGGCAGCGTAGAGCTGCCACAGCATCTCCGCCTTCCACGGCGTCATCGCTTCCGGATTCACGGACTTGATGTCGGCGTACGTGAGCAGGCACAACATCTTCAGGCGCTCGGGAGTGCCGACCTTCGCGGCCAGCCCGCGCACCGTCTCCGGATCGAAAATGTCGCGGCGCAAGACCGTCATCGACATCTCCAGGTGATTCGAGACCAGAAAGCGAACGATGTCGTCGGCCTCGGCATCGAGCTCGAGGCGAGCCAGGATCTGATCCAGCGCCTGCAGACTGCCGGTGATGTGATTGCCCACGGGCATGCCCTTGCCGATGTCGTGCACCAGCAGCGCCAGGAAGAGCAATTCCGGGCGCTCGGTTTCGGACAGAATTTCGCCGAAGCGGTTGTCCCAGGGATCTTCCGGCTGCCGCAGCCGATGCAGGTTTTCGATGGTGAGGAACGAGTGCTCGTCCACCGTGTAGCGGTGGTAATAGTCGCGAATCACCAGCGCATCGATGGCGTGGAATTCCGGCAGCAGCACCGTCAGCAGCCCGGTGCGATGCAGCGCGCGCAAGGCATCAGCGGCATAACGCAAACTCAGGATCACGCGCAGGCGCTCCCACATTCCCGGCAAGCGCGGCAGACTCTCGCGCAGGTGTGGCAGCGCTTTTTCCAGGCGGCGCTCGGCGTCGCGGCTGAGCTTCAGTCCGTGGCGGGCCACGAACTCGAACAGCGAGAGCGCGGTGGAGGCGTCCTCAAGGGCAGTCGATTGGCGCAGCAGCACACGTCCGTGGCTGACCTGGAAATCGGCGTTGGAGAGCCGCGATCGCCAATCCTCGAACGCCCGATAGAGCCCGGAGCGTGCCTCGGCGACATCGTCGAGCAGCTGGGTGGCGAGGCGGTCCACCACGCGGGCATGGCGGAAGTAGAGCCGCATCCAGTCCGCCGGTTCCATGGCGCCGTGGTGCTTGGCGCCGATGCCTTCCGCGGCGGCCTCGGCCTGCAGTTCATAGCTGAGTGCGTTGTCGTCGCGCCCCTGGCGGTTATGCAGGAAACAGCGGACGGCGCACAGAAAGTCGAAGGCGCGCAGGCCCTCGTCGCGCAGCTCCTGCGCCAGCAACTGCTCCGCAGGCGGCCAGGCGCGGCGCTTTTCGATGGCGGTGATCAGCGCCAGCCAGCAAGCAACGTTGTAGTCGCGCAGTCCACCCGGACCTTCCTTGACGTTGGGCTCCAGGTGAAAGATGGTGTGGCCGTACTTGGCGTGGCGGGCGCGAGTCAGCTCCGCCAGGTTCTGGACCAGCGGCTGGCGCTCGCGAATCACCAGCTGCAGAAGTGCCTCGTCGTGCAGACGGGCGAACAAGCGCGCGTCGCCGGCGAGATAGCGGCAATCGAGCAGCGACATATTAAATTCCAGATTGTCGCGGTACAGGCGGCCGCATTCCGCCAGGCTGCGGGTGGCGGGGCTCACCCGCAGACGGAGGTCCCACATCTCGCGCGAGATGCTCGCAATCGCCTGCTTGTACTGCTGCTCGGCGCGCGCGTCGTCGAACAGGAACAGCAGGTCGACGTCCGAGCCGGGAAAGAGCATTTTGCGTCCGAAGCCGCCCAGCGCCGCCAGGCAGAATCGCTCCGGGCCTTGCAGGTCGGGGGCGACGAACGCGGCATAAAGCTGGCGAGCGATGGCGTCCACCAGCGCCGTGCGCTCGCGCACTGCCGCCAGGCCGTCGCCAGTTTCCTGGAAGCGCTCGCGGATCTGCCCCGACTGGGTGAGGTACAGATCCTTCAGATTCGGTATGGCGGCGGCTGACATGGTCGTTGTTAAGTACCAAGTACCAAGTTGCAAGTACCAAGTTACAAGTACCAAGTGAACTTATTGCTGGTGCTTGGTACTTCGTACTTGGCACTTGGTACTACAAGGCCCCCTGGCCTCGCTCCTCGTTGCGGATGCGGATGGCGTCGTCGATGCGAGAGACGAAGATCTTGCCGTCGCCGATCTTGCCGGTCTTGGCGCAACTCAGGATGGCGCTGATGGCCTTCTCCGCCAGATCGTCGGGCAGCACCATTTCGACCTTTACCTTGGGCACCAGGTCCACGGTGTATTCGCGCCCGCGGTAGACCTCGGTGTGGCCCTTCTGCCGGCCGTGCCCGCGCACGTCGGTGACCGTCATTCCGTCCACGCCGATCTCTTGCAGCCCTTCCTTGACTGCTTCGAACTTGGAGGGCTGAATGATTGCTTCGATCTTGGTCATGACACCTCGTTCAAGTACCAAGTACCAAGTTGCAAGTACCAAGTGGGAAAGTACGGCATTTGACACTTGGTACTGAGTACTTGGTACTTGGTACTGCCTTTCAATACTCCAGGTTGTAGCCTTCCTCGCCGTGCTGCGAGAGATCCAGCCCCTGGACTTCGTGCTCGGGCGCTACGCGCAGCCCGATCACGGCGTCGACCACCTTGAGGATGACTAGTGTCCCAAGAATCGCCAGGCCCCAAGCGATCGCCACGCCCAGTGCCTGATTCAGCAACTGGCGCACGTTGCCTTCGAGCAGGCCGACGGCCATGGGATTCCCGGCAGTGTCTTTAAAAATAGGATTGACGGCGCTGACGGCGAATATCCCGGTCAGCAACGCTCCAATAGTCCCGCCGGCGCCGTGCACGCCGAAGGCGTCCAGGCTGTCGTCGTAGCCAAAGGTCGCTTTTACCTTGGCGACCATCAGGTAGCAGAACACGCCGGCGATAAAGCCGATGAGCAATGCGGGCATTGGGCCCACGAACCCGGAAGCCGGGGTAATGGCGACCAGCCCAGCGACCGCGCCCGAGATCGCGCCCAGCGCGCTAGGTTTGCCGTTGCGCAGCCACTCGGCCAATCCCCATCCCACCACGGCGGCAGCGGCGGCGAAATGCGTGGCCACGAAGGCGCTGGTTGCCAGGCTGCTGGAGCCCAGCGCGCTGCCCGCGTTGAAACCGAACCATCCCACCCACAGCAGACAGGCGCCGATGAAGCTGAGCACCACGCTGTGCGGCAGAATCGATTCCTTGGGATATCCCAGGCGCTTGCCAAGATACAGTGCGCACACCAGCGCAGAAACGCCGGACGTAATGTGCACCACGGTGCCGCCGGCAAAATCCAGCGTGGGAAAACGCCCGCCCAGGCTGGCATTCAGCAGTCCGCCTTTGCCCCACACCATGTGGGCCATGGGGGCATAAACGATGATCGACCACAGCACCATGAACAACGCCATGGCGCTGAACTTCATGCGCTCGGCAAAGGCGCCCGTGATCAGCGCCGGGGTGATGATGGCGAACATCAACTGAAAGACCATGAAAGTTTGCTGCGGGATGGTGGCGGCATAGTCGGCGTCCGGCGCCGCGCCCACCCCGCGCAGGAAGAGATGCTCGAAGCCGCCTATGAAACTATTGCCCGAGGCGAAGCACAAGCTATAGCCGAGAATGGCCCAGAGCACGGTGACGATGGCCATCAGCGCAAAGCTCTGCATCATGGTGCTGAGTACATTTTTCTTGCGCACCAGTCCGCCGTAAAACAGCGCCAGGCCGGGACCGGTCATCATCAGGACCAGCGCGGAACTGGTCAGCATCCAGGCATTGTCGGCGGAACTCTGGGCCTGGGCAACATCCTTCTCCAGCTTGGCCAGCCGGTCGGGTGTGGATGCGGCGCCGCCCTGAGCAGCGGAGACCGTCGTCAACACTGCCAGGAGCGCCAGCGCCAGCAAGGCCCTGCCAACAACGCCCCCAACTGACATCTTTGCCCTCATGCTCGTAATACCCGTTTGTTAGTGGGACGCGCAGACCTAAAGCACGCCGGCGGCTTGCACCGCGGGCATCGGCTGCAGGAGGTTAAACCTCAAGTCTTATCGTGCAGCAGGCGACGGCGGAAATCAAAAATTCTTATCCCGGCCATCAATTATTTCTATGTAGAGACACTCAGTTCCGTGCCACCAAGTTCCGGGCGCGCGCCAGTTCGGGACGGACGGAATGCGCGCCGTTATCGCAGTTCTTGAGCAACTGCGCGTAGTAGGAGCTGGCCTTTTCGGTCTGCTGCATGAGCTCGGCGGCGCGGGCCGCGCCGTAGAGGCCGTTGAAGCGGTTGGGATCGGTCTTGAGCGCCTTTTCGTACTCGACGAGGGCGTCGCCGGGACGGTTCAACTCCAGCAGCATGTCGGCGAGCATCTCGCGCGCGGGAATTTCCACCTCGCCTTTGCCGCGCGCGTCCTGGTGGTCGGCGACCTCGCGCATCAGGCGCAGCGCTTCCTCATTCTTGTTCTCCGCAAATGCCAGCCAGGCTTGCACCTCGTCGCGGACCGGCTTGTAACTCATCGACGACGTAGCCATACTTGCCTTTGCGGACGAGCTCGAGCAGAGCATCGAACTGCTGCGCGTCCTTGCGGGCGGCCTCGGCGTCGTGCAGGTGCGCCGCGCCGATGGTCCGAGCCCAATAGGCGGAGGCCTTGTTGATCGGCGCCATGTCGGTGGGAGGCTCGAGCGCGGACGCTTCCGACCACTGCCGCATCTCTACGTAGTACGTGGCGGGAAATCCGGCGCGGGCGTAATCCACGTAGAAGGCCATATCATCGTCACCCCCGGGCTCGAAGGTGCTCGCTTTGTCCACCAGCTTCTTGGCATCTGCGTCCTGGCCCACCTGAAGATAGGCGTACAGCAGAAAGTCCATGGCGTGGACCTGATGGGCCTCGCCGCCCATATGCATGCCGGTGGCGCGCTGCGTGGCAGCGATGGAGGCCAGGTTGGATTGGATGTCCTCTTGCCAAAGCCCGAGGCGGGCAAAGATGTGCGACGGCATATGAACCGCGTGCGGCGACGAGGGCGCAATGCGCGCATAGCGGCGCGCCGCATCCAGACCGAGCGCGGCCAGTTGCGGCTTGTCGCAACTGTGGATGATGTAGTGCGCGAGGCCAGGATGGTTCGGCTCCTGCTCGAAGAGCTTGTTCAGGATGGCAATGGCCTGCTTGCGGTTGGCGAAGCTGGTATCCTCCGGAGGCTCGGCGGCCAGCAGCGAGAGCGCGTAAAAGGCGCCTGCTTCCAGGTCCTTGGGATTGTCGGCGTAGACCTTCTCCATCGCATGCGAGTATGCCTGCGCGCGTGCCTGATGTTCGCGCTTAGCCGGATCGCGATAGAACTCGGCCACGGCGGCAATGTATTCGCGCTCGCGCGCCGTCTTGGGCCGCGCTGCCTGAGCTTTCTGGACCTCCTGCCAGCCGCGCTTCAGCGTGGCGTCGTCCGGCCGTGACCAGAGCTGATGATAGAAGCTCATCGCCTCGCCCCAGTGCGCCATGGCGCACTTTGGGTCTTTCGCAGCCACTTGCGCGAACTGTTTCTCGGCTTCGTCGTACCAGAATGAATGCAGCAGGGCCACGCCGCGCTCGAAGGACTTCTGCACCGCCGGGGCGCAGGACGTCGGGAAGGAAACGGTCCCGAGCTGCTCCTCAGAATCGTGATGGTGATGTCCAGCCTCTTCGTCGGCAAGAACGGCAAGCGAGCAGAACACACAAACAATCAGCAGGCGAGCGATGATTTTCATAGAGACCTCAGACGAGCAGGAGAGAAGTGTACGAGTGGGAATTCTTTCACGCGACGCGCCGAGGCTGCAACTTCTGTCCAGCAGTTCATGAATTACCAGTGAAGGGGCACGGCTTTTCAGCCGTGCCGTTTAGTGTTCTTAGCTGATGGGCCTTTAAGGCCCTGAAAGAACGCCCTCAGTGGCTAAAGCCGAATATTTGTCTGCCCTTTACGGCACGCCTGAAAGGCGTGCCCCTTCACGCACCAGCGCGATCACAAGCTAGGTGGAGTCCATCTAATTAGCCACGACTTCGCGGGTACGCCGCGCAGCGTGCACCTCAACGCGGTTGCGGCCGCGATCCTTGGCGCGATAGAGCGCCTTGTCGGCGGCCTCAATCACATCTTCAACCAGCGTCTCTGCCCCGGCCGGCTCGGCCACGCCGATGCTGACGGTTACGCGCGTGTCAACCGGCTGCTTGCGCAGCTTGCGCGGACGATGCCGGTAGCGGCGTTCCGTGCGGCGGCGCCGGCTGCGGTCCGGTCCGCGCACTGCGAAGTTGGTTTGCGCAATCGAGCTGCGCAGCACTTCCGCGTGCACCAGCGCCTCCTCCGCCGTGCTCCGGCGAAAGATGATGGCAAACTCCTCGCCGCCGTAGCGAAACGCTTTGCCGTCGCCGCCCACGTCCATCATCTTTGCCGCCACCAGACGCAGCACCTGGTCGCCGGCATCGTGGCCGAAGGTGTCGTTGAAGCGCTTGAAGTGGTCGACGTCCAGCATGGCGATGGCATATTCCCCATCGAGAGCGGCCACGGCCTGGTTGAAGGCGCGCCGCGCCGGCAAGCCGGTGAGCTCATCGTGATAGCCGACCAGGTAAGCAGTCTCGATGACGCTTACGCTTGCAATGATGGCGGCCACCGCGAAATATCCCGCCGCCAGGCGCGAAGAGTTTGCGCTGACTGCCAGGAAGCAGGCACAGAGCGACCAGAACAGCCCGCTCTCTCGCGGCTTGCGAGTAATGAGGAAGGCCACCAGCAGAGCGGCAGCGCACACCAGGAATAGCAGCCAGGCAAGCTGGGGAGGCCGGCTACCCCGCACAATCTGCGGGATCAAAGGACGCCCAAGGCGACGCAGGACCGAGGCTGAGTCCGTCCCCAGAATCACCGCCAAGACCGTCGCCTGCACCGCAATTAGTGCGCCCCACCACGCGAATGCTTCCCAATCGATGTACGCATCGTCTACCAATAATAGGAGGGCAACGTTGAGGGGCAGAAGCACGGCCAGCGCGATACGGACCGCCGGCTCATGGGAGGCCCACATCCACGTCCGCTCGCTTACCAGCAGGAGCACGAGCATCAGCATGAGGCGGGGTGTGCGCAGGCGCCAAGCCAGCAACGCTCCCGCTGCGGCAATGGTCAGCGCGATGAACTCGCCTCCGGGTGGCGCGAAGACGGCAGCGAGCTTCCACGGCAGCAGGAAGGCGCTGCCTGCCAGCAGCACGCCACTGGGAATGGCAAGCTGCCGCAGGGCTGAACTGAGACCCGATTTCATTCGACGGCGAGGTCCGCGATTTGACGATACGTCTATCGCATGGTGGTCCGGAATAGCTGCGGAGGTTCAAACCGGTCGGTGGACGGGGACCGGCAGTTGATCTACCATCGCGACTCAGCTTAGGGGTGAGATGGAGGCGAGCTTCGCTCGCCTGCCCAGCCGAGGGCGGCTGGGCCTACGTGATTCATTATGAGGGACCTTACCCAAGGATCAGTCACGCGGCACGTCCTGCACCTGGCGGTGTTCATGGCCGTCAGCATGGTCTTCCAGACTCTGTACTATCTCGTAGACCTTTACTTCGTCTCGCGGCTGGGGAAAGAGGCGATCGCGGGCGTGGGCCTGGCCGGCAACCTGATGCTGGTGGTGCTGGCGCTCACGCAGATGCTGGGCGTTGGTACGACCGTACTGATCTCGCACGCCGCCGGGCAGAAAGACCAGCCGCGAGCGCAGATGGTGTTCAACCAATCGTTCGTCCTGGCGCTGCTGGTGGGAACCGCGGTAATCATTCTCGGCTACGCCTTCCGCGTACCGTACTGCGGCTGGCTAGGGGCGGATGCGCAGACCATGCGCGATGGCGCCGCGTATCTTCTGTATTTCGTTCCGGCGCTGGGCTTGCAGTTCGCGCTGATTTCCATGGCCTCGGCGCTGCGCGGCACCGGCATCGTAAAGCCTACGATGATCGTGCAGGTGATCACCGTGGTGATCAACATCGTGCTGGCGCCGGTGCTGATCGCCGGCTGGGGCACGCACCATCCGCTGGGAGTCAAGGGAGCGGGACTGGCTACGTTCATCGCCATGGCCTTCGGAGTGCTCGCCATTACCGCGTATTTCCTGAAGCTGGAGAAATACGTCTCCTTCGACCGCTCGATGTGGGCTCCGCAAGTCAAGATTTGGACAAAGATGCTGAACGTGGGGCTGCCGGCCGGCGGCGAGTTCGCGCTGATGGGTGTGTACGTCGGCCTGGTGTATTGGATCATCCGGGATTTCGGGGCGGCGGCGCAGGCGGGATTCGGCATCGGCGGACGCCTGATGCAGTCCATGTTTCTGCCGGTGATGGCCATCAGCTTCGCCGCCTCGCCGGTGGCCGGGCAGAACTTCGGCGCGCGCCAGCCGGAACGCGTACGGCAGACGTTTTACTCGGCAGCCGGCATCGGCGTGGCCGCCATGCTGGCGCTTACACTCGTCTGCCAGACTTTTCCCTCGGCCCTAATCGGACTGTTCTCGCGCGAGCCGCAGGTGGTGGCCTTCGGGACCGACTACCTGCGCATCATTTCCTGGAACTTCATGGCCATGGCGCTGATCTTCACCAGCGGCAGCATGTTCCAGGCGCTGGGCAACACCTGGCCGTCGCTGGGCAGTTCCTGTCTGCGGCTGCTGATCTTCGCCGCGCCAGCGATGGCGCTGTCGATGCGCCCGGGGTTCACCATCCGCCAGGTTTGGTATCTCTCGGTGGCCACGGTTACGGTTCAGGCTATGAGCAACCTGTTGCTATTGCAGCGCGAATTCCGCCGGAAGTTGGGCGCACCGCCGCCGATAGCCCAGGCAAGCGCGGCCGGGGAGTTGGGATGATCCCTTCAAGGCCTTATGCTGTTTGAGATGTGAGTAATAATAGAGGAGACAAAAATCATGAAGAAAATGCCGATTGCGGTCCTTCTGCTTGCGGCCGCCGTGCTGCTCCCGGCTATGGTTCTGGCGCAAGCGAAGGCGGCAACCCCAGCCGCCACGCCGCCTGCACGTCCCTTCCATGACGGTCCAGTGTGGACCATCACGTTCGTTCACACCAAGCCGGGACTTGGTCTTAAGTACATGGAATTCCTAGCCACGGATTGGAAGCAGGAACAGGAGGCGTTCAAGAAAGCTGGGCTGATCCTCGATTACAAGGTTATCGGCGCCGAATCCCACAGTCCCACGGATTGGGACTTGATGCTGATGATTGAGTTCAAGGATCTGGCTTCGATGGAGTCCAACGAGGACAAGATGGAAGCCGTTTCCATGCAGGCCCTCGATCTGAACGACCAGAAGATGCTCCAGGGGTATCAGGACCGTTCCACTTGGCGGGAGATTATCGGCGACCGTCTGACCCGCGAGATCATCCTGGAACCGAAGGCGAAGTAGGCCGCTTACTGAAGGTAGGCAGCAGCACCAGGTCCTCGCTGGGCACCGATTCCAAGGGAAAGCCGCCCTTAGTCCAGGCACGCAGGCCGCCGTGGATCACGTAGGCATCGAAACCCTGTTCCCGCAGGATGTGCGCCACACGGGCGCTGGTGGCTTCCCGCACTCAAGTGCAGTAGAGATAAATCTGCTTGTCGTGCGGCCACTCTTTCACCGTCGCCAGCAGGTTGTTGGGCTCGAGGCGAATCGAGCCCTTGATCCGCGTGGCGCCGGGATCGTAGTAGCCGTGGCTGCGGACATCGGCCACGACCACGTTGGTGCCTTCAGAGTCAGCCAGCCTCTCCGCCAGCTCCGTCACCTGCACCCGCGGCACAATGCGGTACTCCCGGTGCTGCCAGTAAAGATAGGCGCGGTAGGCCACATAGCCGATCAACACCACCAGCAGTAGCCATTCCACTACCCTCCCGACGGTGGCCGCTCCCTTGGCGATGGCCACGATCAGGTCGCTGAACAAAAAGCCGATGCCCGTGTAGGCAAGCGTGTACAGGCTGGCGCCGATCAAGTCCAGGCGCGCGAACTGGCCGTACCCCATGCGCATGCTGCCGGCCAGCGGAGGCGCCAGCGTGTTGATGCCGGGAACGAACTTGGCGAACAGCAGAGTGGTCTTGCCGCGGCGGTAAAACGACTCCGCCGAACGCAGGATGCAGGACTCGGGATTGAGCGCAATCCGGCAGAGCAATCCCAGCAGGGCCCATCCCGAAGAACGCCCGAGCAGGAACAGCACGGTATCGCCCAGGAACATCGCCGAGAGAGCGCAGAGCAGGACCAGCTCCGGACTGAGATGATGCAACGCGCTGGCCGCTCCGGCGGCCACCAGCGCCAGTGCCGCCGGCACCGGTAATCCCACCGCCTCCAGAAAAACAAGCAGCGCCAGGACCGCGTATCCGTGCTTCGCTAGTAAGGCAGCGATTTCTGCCATGCCACAGCGTAAGATTCACCAGACAGCGGAAAGCTGCGCGATTTTGTGGAGCAGGGGCCGGACGCGAGCATCGTGGACTAGCAATGAAGAGAGAATTGTTGGGAGCGACGCTGGCTGTGCTGGCGGTCGCGCTGGCGGTGGGCGCCCCCTCCGCCGCCCAGCAGACCACTTTCACCATCGACCCGCAAAAGACCACGGTCAACTTTATTCTGGAAGCCACCTTCCACACCGTGCACGGCTCGTTTCGCGTCAAGAGCGGAGCCATCCAGTTTGATCCCGCGAGCGGCGCTGCCGGCGGGATGGTAGTGGTCGACGCAACCAGCGGGGAAACCGGCAACCAGAAGCGCGACCGCAACATGCACCGCGATGTGCTCCAGAGCGGGCGCTTCCCTGAGATTACCTTCACGCCCCTGCGCGTCACGGGCAAGTTCCTGCCGCGAGGCGAATCACAGGTGCAGGTGGAAGGAATTCTGAAATTGCAGGGCGTCGACCACCCCATCACTTTGTCCTTCGAGGCACAGGCCACGGGGAACGAACTGCGCGCGACCACGCACTTCACAGTCCCCTACGTCTCCTGGGGACTGAAAAACCCTAGCAACCTGTTTCTGCACGTAGCGGACAAAGTAGAGCTAAGTATTGCTGCCGCCGGCGCACTGTTACCGGCAGCGCCCAGGGCGGCGGCAATCCAGAGTTCGCCGCATTTCGGCCCACCGTTGCTCTTGACGCGGCAGGAGGATCATTACTAGTATGTCCGCCACCCCCTTGCCGGCCTAGATATGCTGGGCCGAGATATGCAAATAGTTCCCACACATGCCGTATTGGCGTTGCTGCTGTTGTCCCTGCTGCAGCCGTTGGCGCGGGCGCAGGAAATTGCCACGCTCACCCTGGTGGAAGGTCCCCTGCGCGTGATCCGGGGGACCGCTGCGATGCAGGGCGGGGAAGGCGTCCGCCTGCATGGCGGCGACATTCTCGAGACATCCCCCAGCGGATTCGCACAAGTGGAATTCGTGGGCGGGACGGTGGCGGCGCTCGGTCCCTCGACGCGCGTATACCTGCTCCATTCCGCGGGAAGCGGCAGCAAGCGCGGAGACGCGTCCGAGTTAGTGTTGCTGAGCGGTTGGTTGAAGGGCGAGACCGGCCCCAATGCCGGCGCCTATTGCTATGCCAGCCCGCAGTTGGCGGCGACGACTCGGGGCGGAACTGTGGTCATGCACGTCGAGGGCACCGGGGCAGATGTTTACGTGGAATCCGGCGCAGCCGTTATTGCCAAGGTAAGTCCGGAAGGCCGCCTGGCACAGCCCGACGAGGTGAAGGGCGGAACGTTTCTCTCCCGCCGGGCGGGCAAGGGCGTAGTCAGCAATCCGCGCCCCGATGCCGCCTTTGTTGACGGCATGCCGCGTCCATTCCGGGACACGCTGCCCTCTCGCCTGGCCCGCTTCCCCAAGCCGGCAGCTCCCAAGCGCGATCATGAGGCGAACTACTCTGAGATCCAGCCCTGGCTGACTATGCCGGTGGCGTGGCGCAGGGGCTTCGTGGAGCGCTTCCAGCCGCGCCTGCGCGATGCCGAATTTCGCAAGGAACTGGAAGCGCATGTGAAGGATCACCCCGAGTGGGACCCCATTCTGCACCCCGAGAACCATCCTAAGACGGCGCCGGCGACAGCAGAGGATTCCGACCCTGCGCGCAGGAGGTAAAACAACATGAAACTCATTGTGAAATTCAACCTGGTGCTGTTTCTGGTGTTCGCCATCGGCTTCCTGGCCACGGCTTATGTCTCGAACCGCCTGCTGCGGCGTAATGCGAACCAGGAAATCATGGAGAACGCACGCATCATGATGGAAGCCGCCTTGGCGGTGCGCGCCTACACGGCCACGCAGATCAATCCCTTGCTCAAAACTCAGATGAAGTATTCCTTCCTGCCGCAGTCGGTGCCGGCTTATTCGGCAAACGAGTACTTCAACCAACTGCGCAAGAAGTACCCCGACTATTCCTACCGCGAGGCGACCCTGAATCCGACGAATCCGATCAACCGCGCCAGCGACTGGGAAGCCGACATTGTCCGCTATTTCCGGCAATCACCGCAGCAGGCCGAGCTGATGGGCGAGCGCGACACGCCCAACGGCAGAGTGCTCTACATTGCGCGCCCCCTGAAGCTCGTCATCCCCGGCTGCCTGGAGTGCCATGATACCCCGCAGCGCGCACCGGCGACGCTGATCGAGCGCTACGGCAGCGCCAATGGTTTTGGCTGGAAGCTGAACGATATCCTGACGGCGCAAATCGTATCCGCGCCCACGCAATTGCCCATCAAGCGCGCCAAGACGGCGCTGGCAGGATTCTTGATTTCGCTGGCCGTCGTCCTCGTAGCCATCATGCTGGCACTCAACGCCATGCTTATTCTGCTCGTCGTCCGGCCGGTGAATCAGCTCTCCAAGCTGGCAAATGAGGTCAGCCTGGGGAACCTCGACGCGCCGGAGTTCCGGCCGCCTGGCAAGGATGAGATCGCGGACCTGGCGGAAGCCTTCAACCGCATGCGCAAGAGCCTGGTGCATGCGATCAAGATGCTGGAGGTTTAGTTCTCGGGACAAAGGGAGCGACTTCGATCATCTCCGCTGGCGATTGAGTTCTTCGAGAGTGTGCTTCAAGTGTTCCAGCTTCTGTCCAGCCTCGGCGAGCTTGCCTTCCGCGGTAAGGCGCTGGTAATCGGCAAGGTCTTTGGCGGCGTCGGCGATGAGGGAGTTGAGATCCGCTGAGGGCTGGACTGCGGCAGCGGGCTGGGGACGGCGCGCGGGCTCGTTCGAGGCAGCGGCTGCGCTGGTGGACGACGTCGCTCCGCCAAAAAGCGCCGCCATGGCCGACTCGAAGGTGGGTCCATACGCCAGCCGATCCTGCAGCGCAAGCACCACGAGACGCAGCTCCGGCATCGGGCTCCGCTCCGCCTGCAAATAAATCGGCTCCGCATACAGCAGCCCGCGTCCGGAAGGAATCACCAGCAAGGTGCCGCGCCGCACATGGGAACCTTGCTGATTCCAGAGCGTCAACTGCCCGGAGAGCTGAGCGTTCTGATCGATGCGTGCCTCCACCTGCAGGGGCCCGTCCACCAGCCGGGTCTTGGGGAAGTCGTAGACCACCAAGCTGCCGTAATGGGCTCCGTCACTCCGGCCGGCAATCCAGCCAATCAGGTTATTGCGATTCGATGGCGTGAACGGCAGGATCTCCACGAACTCGATGCCGGATTCGCCCGGCAGTTTCATGAGCACGAAATTGGGCTCCATCGCCTGCGTACTCTGCTCGCCGCGCTGATTGGTGCCGACTTCGCTGGCAACCGTCCACAGATCTTCACGGTTGTAGAACACTTCCGGCTCGGTCATGTGATACAGCCCGTAGACGTTCGCTTGCAGGTTCAGCAACAACTCCGGATAGCGCAGGTGTTTGCGCAACCCCTGCGGCATCGCTGCTACGTCCTTAAACAGGCTGGGAAAGAGGCGGCGGTATGCGGCGAGAATCGGATCCTCGGCGTCGATTACGTAAAACGTCGTTGTCCCGTCATAGGCGTCAATCACCACCTTGACGCTGTTCCGCATGTAATTAATCGGAGTGTCGCCGAGATGGTAGTGCCGCGAGTATGGATAGCTGTCGGAGGTAGTGAATGCATCCATGATCCACGACAGCCGGCCGTCGTCGCCGACTACGATGTACGGGTCAGGATCGTAGGTGAGAAAGGGCGCCAGCGTCGAGACCCGCTCACGCACACTCCGCCGCATCAGCAGCCGGCTCTCGTGGTTAACGTCATCGCTGAACGGCAGCTTGGCGAGATCGCCGCGGTCGAACGCAATGGCGATGCGGCGCAAGAAACCGCCGAGAACGATGCCGCCGTTCCCTTCGTAGGAGGTGAGGCTGTTGGTCTGGCCTTGCGGATAGTTGAATTCCTTCTGCCGCGTCTTCACATACACGTCGGTGTTGGTCAGCTCGCCGAAGTAGACCTCCGGGCGCGTCACCTTAAGGCTCGGCACCGTGCTCTGCACGGGCATGTTGCTCAGAATCAGCGTCGGCAGCCCTTCCGGCGTGAACCCGTTCACAGGGTTCATGGTGATGCCGTAACCGTGCGTGTAGATAAGCTTGTCGTTGATCCAGTTGCGGCTGCTCTCCGGCAGCTTGTCGACGCTCAGCTCGCGCGTGGCCAGCATCACCTGGCGCAGCGCTCCGTCGATTTCGTAACGATCAATGTCGATATCGGGAAAATCGTAGTAAGTCCGGATTTCCTGAATCTGACGGAGTGTGTCCTGCAGGGCGCGCCAGTCCCACAGCCGGATGTTTTGCAGCGTCGCCTGATTTGCCGCCGGCTCGATCGCCTCAACGCCCGTTTCTGCCGGGAACTCGCGCTGCACCACCCGGCCTAATCCGTACGCTTCGCGGGTGAGGCCGATGTTATGGGCAATGTAAGGGCGCTCGCGAACCAGTTCATTAGGTTTGACGATAAAGCTGTTGACGTACCACCCGACGATTTGAACAGAGAGATAACATGCCAGCGCGGGCACGATCGCAAAAACCAGCCAGCGCACCCGCGGGCTCGACACCGCGTTCGCGGCTGCGATCAGCGCCCCCAGGACGAGCGCAGCGCACACCACGAGTAAGCCGGGAAGTATCACGTGCGCGTCGGTATAGGTGACCCCGGCGAAGATGGTGTGGTCCTCGAACAGGCGCTCGAAGCGGCCGAGATAAACCCGCATCGCCAAAATCAGCAAGAAAAACGCGAACGTGATCGAAAAGCCGCGCCACGGCGACGGGAGATAGCCGCCGCGGCGTCCGCCGAGCAGACGGGCGCCTCCGCTGATGATGACAAACAGAACGGCCATGGCACAGGCAATCACCGCCAGCGCCAGCAACCAGCCGCTGAGGAGCTGCCAGGCAGGAAGAGTGAACAGATAGAAATTCAGCGATTTCGCGAAGATCGGATCGCCAGCGGCGCCGGCTGCGGGTGGCGCGTTCCAATAGAGCGCAAGCGTCTGCCAGTCCGTGTTCATGGCGGCCCCGGCCACCAGCGCAATCGCCAGGGAGATACCGAGCACCATGAGGCGCAGGATGTTTTCGACCGGCAGCCTCACCGGCCGCCCGCCGATGAAGATGGTGCTGCCAGCCTCCAACTCAGTGAGGTAGGCCCGCTTCAGTACGAGGAAGATTCCGAACAGAATGAGAAATGTGGCCCCGGTGAACACGGTAAATATTGTCGATTGCAGCCGCAGGGTCTTCCAGAAGACCTCGGCGTAGCCGAGCGATCCGTACCAGAGTGCGTCGACGTAATACGACAACGCCGACCGGCCTCCGAACATGACAGCTATCAGAACGATAAGAATAAGAAGCAGGGGCAGGCGACGCCGCGACGGCGGACGCGATCGCGGCCAGTCGATGGATACGGGCATGACTCTACCCCGTTTGCATCAGGCGTAAGGTGGACTCAATGGTCGGCGCCGTTGGCATTGTACAGGTTGGGGGTTCTGATGACTCTCAGGCTTCGGGAAAGCCCGCGGCACGCAGGAACTTGGCGCGGTCGTTCTTGCCTTCCACATACTCGGCCAGCAGCAGGTAGAAGGAGCGCAGGCTGTCGGCGCGCTGTGCCGTCCGTTTGGCAAGAACGTTCGCGATCGGCCCGACGTGGGGCGCCAGCAGGCGGGCCGCCTGGGCGACGGCCGCCGGCGTCAGCTCTGACCGCGAATCTGCCACTGGGGCTGGCTGCGCTTTTGGTGCCGGCGCCGGCGGTGGCGCTGCTTCCGGCATTGCAACACCGGAATTGTTTTCGATTGTCGGCAAAGGCGGACCATCGAGGATGGCATACTCCTTGGCCGAACTTGCGGGGGTTTCGGTGATCAGCGACGCGGTTGACGCCCCGGCATTTTCCCGGAAAGCCGCGATCTCGTCTGCCACCTGGTAAAGACGAGGGTCGAGCGCGTCGAAGTCCCCGCTCTGGATAATTGCATCGAGAGCGCTGGTGGCCGCGGTCAGCTTCTTCTCCCGCATCATGGCGCGGATGTTGTCGAGTTGCAGCCCCTGCCGCCGCTTCTTTTCTCGCGCCTCGTATTCCACTTCGGCCGAGGACAGCAGTTGGTGCACATCCGTATCCGAACCCAGAGTAGCCAGAGTTTCCTGCGCCAGTTCTTTGGCGTCGCTCAATTGCCCGCGGTTGATCTTGATCTTGATTTCGCGAATCCGCCGCTCGATCAACTGCCGGACCATCTCCTTTTTTTCGCGCGCCTGAGCCAGCTTCAGCGCGGCGGTGAGATCCGCATTGCCGGGGAAGGACTCGAGCCCGGCACGCGCCGCCGCCGCCGCTTCGGCAAAGCGATTTGCCTGCATCAGCTCCTGCACCTGCTCGCGCGCCGATCGCAGCCGGCGGTCGTTTTCCAGTTGCGCCTGCTGCTCGCGGGCAAATTCCAGCAATCGCACCAGCGCCGCTTCACCAGGGAACTGGCGGAGCAGGTTCTCCGCCCGTGTCACCGCCTCGGGATAAGCGCGCTCATTGACCAGTTTCTTCAGCACGTCCCACTCCCGCTGCAGCGCCTCGGACTTCGCCTGGGATTCCTGTTCGCGTTGTGCCAGGGTGCGCAGCTTGAGCACTGCCGAGTCTTTGGGATCGCTCGCCAGCAGCGAATCCAGCAGCGCCAGCGCGTCGGCAAAGCGCTGCGCCGCAACCAGGTCCCGGGCGGCGCCCAGGCGCTCTTTGCGATCATGCTCGGCCTGGTCCTGGCGAGTGGTAGCGAGCAGACGGCTGATCTCCTCGTCTTCCGGCAGCTCCTGCTGGAGCTTGGCCAGCAACGCCAGGCAATCTTCATAGCGGCGGGCGGAGAGGAGTTTGCGAGCTTCGGTGAGTCTTCTCCTGCTTGGCTCTGTTCCGCCTGGTCCGCGCGCGCTGTCTCGAGCAACCTCTGGATTTCGTCGTCCCTGGGGAATTCCTGCTGCAATTTTTGCAGCAGGGCGATGCATTCCTCGTAGCGTCGCGCCACTAACAGGTCGCGAGCCTGGGCGAGCCGGTCCTGCTTGTTTTGCTCCGCCTGGTCCTCGCGCGCGGTCTCCAGCAGGCGCGGGATATCGTCTTCGTCCGGGAATGCCTGCTGTAATTGGGTCAGCGCCGCCACGCATTCTTCGTACTTGCGCTGAATCCACAACGCACGGGCCTGCTGCATGCCTTCGAGCAGGCGTCCGCGCTGCTGGCGGCGCTGCTTCTCCTGCACCACCTGTTCCTCTAGTTCCAGCAGTTGCGGGCTCGCGGGATCAACCTCCCTGGCCTTGAGCAGCAGGGCCTCGGCTTCCTCGGGGAGCCCCTCGACCAGGCGCTGCATGGCCGATTCCAGATACTGATGGCCGAGTCGCCGGCGCTGGAGCTCGCGCTCGATGTCCTGCTGCAGCTGGCGCGCGGGCTCGAACTTCGAATCCAGATGCAGGGCATTGTCCGCTTCCCCGGTGGCTTCCAGGGGTTTGCCTTCCTCGCAGCAGTGCGGCGTCCCTCGTCGACGTGCTGCTGCGCTTGCTTTCGCACCGCCAGCCGCTTCAGCTCTGCGTTGACTTTTTCAGAAAGCCCCCGCGCCTCCAGGTTCGTGGAATCCACCTGCGAGGCATCGCGCAGCGATTCGCGCGCCTCGGCGAATTTCGCCTTGCGCCATGAACTGGCGGGCCTGATCGAGCATGGCGGCGGCGGTTTCAGACTGCAGACGCCGGCAGATCGGGTCCAACTCCAGGAGCAAGTCCTCCATGGTCTGGAAGCGCTCCCCTTCGGCTTTGCGCAACATGCGGTGCACCACAGACTCCAGGTCCTCCGGGCAATCCGGCGCCACCTGGCGCAGCGCCACCGCCTCCTGCAGGCAGATGGCCTGCATGAGCGACGCCGGAGACTGTCCCACGAAGGGCTGTTTGTAGGCCAGAAACTCGTAGAGCAGCACGCCGAACGACCAGATGTCCGAGCGCTCGGTGGCATGCTCGCCGTGGAAAACCTCCGGGGCCATGTAGGCAAACGTCCCGATCAGCGTTCCCGTCTGCGTCTTGGAAGCTTCCAGAATGCGGGCGATGCCGAAATCCACGACCTTGACCGTGCCCTCTTTGTTCACCATCACGTTGCCGGGCTTGATGTCGCGGTGAACGATGCCTCGCTTGTGGGCGTAATCGAAGGCGCGGCAGGCCTGCAGCGCATAGACCACCTTCACCGCCAGCGGGAGTTGGGCGCGCCGCGTGATCAGTTCATCGAAGTTCGGGCCGTCCACCAGCTCCATGGCGATGAAGGGAGTGCCGGCCTCGTCGCCCATTTCATAAATGGTTACGATGTTGGGATGTTGCAGGAACCCAGCCGACTGGGCTTCGCGGTAAAAGCGCTCCAGCAAGTTGGGATTGTCGGCGATGCCGGTGGTCATGGTCTTAAGCGCGACCATGCGGTTGATCATGGGATCGCGGGCGCGGTACACGATTCCGAACGCACCCCGGCCCAGCTCTCCGAGAAGCTCGTACTTGCCCAGCTTTCTCAAACTTGGCGCCCCACGTAGCCGCCTGAAGGCAGAAAATCGGCACAGGCCGGCCCCTCCCAGCCTGCTCTGCAGCGGGTTAAAAATGTTCCCAGAAGGTTAGAGGGTTGTCAAATGCAGCCGCAGGCTCCAGTTGCAAACTAGCTACTAAGATACTTGGCACTGGCGAGTCATCCCATAAATTGGTCTTTCGCTCCGATGGGGAATCCAGGCGCGATTGACTACTCAAAAGCTGCGACCTAACACTCGGTACTTGGTACTCGGTACTAGGTACTGCCTTTCGGCGGCTCCCACAGCTCGATGCGATTGCCGTCCGGGTCCATGATCCAGGCGAAGCGGCCGTAGTCGTAGTCCTCGCGCTTGGGATCGATCCACACGCCTTCGGCGCGCAGCGTTTCCAGCAGCGCGTCCAGATCGTCGACGCGATAATTCACCATGAAGCCGGCGCGGCTGGGATCGAAATACTTGCTCTCGCGCGAGAAGATGCTCCACGCGGTCGCGCCGGGTTTGCCGTCTTTCTGCTGCCACTCGAACATCGCGCCGTACTGTGGATCGAACTTGATGCCGAGATGCTTCTCATACCACTCGTAAAGTTGCTTGGGATCGTCCGACTTGAAAAAGATGCCGCCGATTCCGGTGACGCGTTCCATCCTGCCTCCTTGCCCGCACTCGGTACTCGCAACCCGGTACTCGCTAGCGATGCCGCTTCTGCGCACGTGATGGCTCCGGTTCCAGCACCGCGAACTGCAGCTTTCTCTGCACGCGGTCGATGCGGTCGAGGATCACCCTCACGCGATCGCCGAGAGAATATTTCTTTTTGCTGCGCTCGCCGATGATCTGCTTGGTGTTTTCGCGGTAAGTATAGCGGTCGCCGGTGAGCGTCGCGATCGGCACCAGGCCCTCGATGAACATGTCCATCAGCTCGACGAAGAAACCGAACTTGGTGACGCTGACGATGAGCGCCTCGAACTCGTCGCCCACGCGCTCGCGCATAAAGCGAATCTTCTTCCACTCCATCAGTTCGCGCTCGGCATCGTCGGCGCGGCGCTCGGCCTGGCTGGACTCTTCGGCGATATCGTGCAGCTCTTCCTCGGAGATCACCTCAGGGGCTAAAGCCCCTTGTCTTTTAAGCCGCTTTTCGGCACGACTAAAAGCCTGCCCTGAGCCTGTCGAAGGGTCGTGCCCTGATACGATTCCCTTTGCGGACCTCTGCGCTCGTGCCCTGATACGGTGCTCTTCGACTTTCCACTTTCCACTTCCCACTTACCACTTCTTTTCGACCACGGTGATGGCGTCTCGCTGTGCGCGGGCACGCCACGGCCATCTTCGACGGTGAGCACCTCTTTCAGAATGCGGTGGACGATCAGATCCGGATAGCGCCGGATCGGCGAGGTGAAGTGCGTGTACGTGGGCGCGGCCAGCGCGAAGTGCCCGACGTTTTCTTCCGAATAGCGGGCCTGCTTGAGCGAGCGCAGCATGAGGTAGGAGAGGATGCGCTCTTCCGGCTTGCCGGCAATCTTCTGCGTCAGCTTCTGGTACATGCGCGGGGTGATGTGCACTTCCTCGGGCAGCTCGATCACGTGCGCCGGACGGCCGGTGCCATGCCGTGCCCGGCGCTCGGCGCGCATCTCCATGCGCCGCACCGGCAGCGCGCCCACGCCGAGCGAATATCCGAAGCCGGTGGCGATGGTTTCGAACTCGAAGACTTTCTTTGGGTCGGGTTTCTCGTGGATGCGGTAGAGCGACGGCACACCTTTGTGCTCGAGATACGAGGCCACGCACTCATTGGCCGAGAGCATGAACTCTTCGATCAGGCGGTGGGCGATGTTGCGCTCGGAGCGCGTGACCCCGCGCATCATGCCCTCTTCATCGAACTCGATCACCGGCTCCGGCAGGTCGAAATCGATGGAGCCGCGGCGCACTCGCTTGCGGTTCAGGATGAGCGCCAGCTCGCGCATCAGCTCGAAGCTCTCGGTCAGCCGCGCATAACGCTGGCGCAGCGGCTCGTCGCCTTCGAGGACCAGGTTGACGTTCGTGTAGGTCATGCGCTCGGCCGAGCGGATGACGCCCGGGTGCAGCTCGTAGCCGGTGATCTCGCCCTGGTGGTCGATCTCCATCACGCAGGACATCACCAACCGGTCGACGTCGGGGCGCAGCGAGCAGATGTCGGTCGAGAGCTCGAGCGGCAGCATGGGCACGGCGCGATCGGGGAAATAAACCGATGTGCCGCGCAGGCGAGTTTCGCGGTCGAGCGCCGAGCCTTCGGTGACGTAGTGCGCCACGTCGGCAATGTGCACCTGCAGCTCGTAGTTTCCGTTCGGCAGGCGGCGGACGTGGACGGCGTCATCGAAGTCGCGGGCGGTCTCGCCGTCGATGGTCACGATGGGCAGGCTGCGGTAGTCGCGGCGCTGGCGCATCTCGCCGTGAGGAATGATGTTCTCGACTGCCTGGGCTTCTTGCAACACCTCGGCCGGAAAGCGATGCGGCAGGTGGAATTTGCGGATGATGATCTCCACATCCACGCCGAAATCTTCTTCGTAGCCGAGGATCTCGACCACGCGTCCGCGCGGATTCTGCGTAGGCGAGGGCCAGTCGGTAATCTCGACGTCCACCACCACGTTTTCCAGATCGTCAAACTCCGTGCGACGCCGAGCTTCCTGGCCGAGCACGCGATGACGATTTGTAGCGCCGGCATCCTGCCGGCTGTCACGCGGGCGTCCCGCCCGCGCTTGGGCCGCCGGGACGGCGGCGGTACTTGGAATCACGATCTCCTGCGTGATCTTCTCGTCGATGGGGGTCACATAATTGAAGCGCGTTCCATAGTGGAACGTCCCGACCACGGTCGCGTGGGCCCGGCCGGCCACGCGCACGATGCGTCCTTCGGCGCGGCCATCGCGCGCCGCCCCCATTTCCACGAGCACGCGGTCGCCGTGCATAGCTGTGCCGATGGCGACGGCCGGCACGAAGATGTCGCCAGTCAAGCGCCGCTTGACGTCCTCGGCCTCCGGAATCACGAAGCCGTAGCCGTCGCGGTGCATGGAGAGCCGCCCCATCACCAGATTGCGGCCGGCGGCCTGTGGAAAAGCGTAGCGGTCGCCGGGCGTCTCCACCAGTTCACCGCGCGCCACGAGCTCATCCAGACGCTGCGACAGCTCTCGCCGCTCGTCGCCATGGACGCCCAACTCGCGCGCGAGCTGCTTGAATCCCGCGGTCTTGCGGGGCTGGCTTTCGATGTGTTCGAGGATGGCGCGATCGGAAACCATGGTTCCGGCAGGTCCGGGACGGCTCAACCGCTGTTCTAGGCCTTAGGTAACTGTACCCTAAGCGGGAATGGATTTCCTGCTAGGGGCTTCGCCTGATATAACAGAACTGTCCGGGCAGGAATAATGAAATCGCCCGCAGTCGGAAGTTGTACCAGCCGGAGGCGGCGGGCGCGCTCGCTAAGCAAGCAGTCGTTCCAGCTACTCTCCTTTCCGGGGCCGACGCGTCAGGAATGGATGGTTTGGCGACCTAAGCGCGACTGATTTGTTCCTCATCCGGTAGATGAAGTTTTTAGTTGTTCGTAAGCAAGCGCAAGCGTAAACAGCAGGAAAGGGCAAAACCATCCCAGCGAACCAACCGGGTTTGGTGGGGAGCCCAAAGCGCGTCGGTGAATTTAAGGAAAGGATTTCGAGAGAACCATGTGGAAGCCCGCTAATCAGCCAACAACTCCCCAACAACCGGAGAAGCCCATGAACCCGAGCACGCCCAGCATGTCCCCGGCCGAGCCTACGCCGGCCGCCGCTCCACGCAATGCCGTCATCAACTCCGCCGAGCAAGCGACCATCGGCAAGTCCCTGGTCATTAAGGGCGAGGTGACGGGTTCAGAGTCGCTCTACATCGACGGCCGGGTGGAAGGCTCCATCAACCTCGCCGGCAATCGCGTCACCGTCGGCCGCAACGGCGTAGTCGCCGCCAACATCAATGCCCGCGAGATCGTGGTGCTGGGCAAGGTGCGCGGCAACCTGGTGGCCAGCGATCGCGTGGACATCCGCAGCGAAGGCTCGCTGACCGGTGATGTCGTCGCCCAGCGCATCTCCATTGAAGATGGCGCGTTCTTCAAGGGCGGCATCGACATCCGCAAGCCCGGCCAGAAGGCCAACGGCGATGCCAAGGAAGTTCCGGCGGCGACGGAAGACAAAAGCCCCGCCATGGCCCGCGTTTAGTAAGAAGGTACGGGTCGAGCGCCACGCCCGCGGCGAAAGCACGGGTGTACTACCAGTTCCCTCGCTCCCGCGCCCCATGGGCGGGAGCGAGGACCTTAATGTTCGCGAGCATCGGCTCGCCCGGCCAAGGTGATGTTAGAAAAGGTCCTTCAGATCCTCTTTATCGCTTGCTCCCACCGCAAACTGTCCAAGCCATTTACCGCGGAATACGATACTGCTTACAAATCCGCCGACTGGATGCCTGTCGGCAATGCCGGCCCCAGCCACTACGTGGTCTGCCTCGACTGCGGAAGGAAGCTCGGCTATGACTGGCGCGAGATGAGAGTGGTGCGGGATAGCACCCGTCATCGGCCGACGGCCGTTGGGCGGTAGAGGCCTCACGGATCATGTAGGCTGCCAGCGCGCGAAGCGCGCGTCATAACGTAGCCCACGGCGACGCCCGCTGGCTGAATCTACGGCACCGAGACTTATCTCCGCCGCACAATTCCCAGCGCTCTTCCGAACAGCGCAGCCGCCTCGTCCACGCCGAGAACGTGAGCGGCGCCGAAGTAGATCATTCCATACGGTCCCAGGACCATCGCCGCGAGGATGACCGGCGAGTGGTGTCCCCAGAAGTGCCGGATCGCCCAAGCCAGCAGCGCCGCGACGATCGCCGCGATCCACAGTTTGGCCAGATGCTGCGCCGGCAGCCCGGTTCGCCCGATGCGGCGATTCAAGGCCCGCCGCAAGAGCACGAATTCTATCCACGAGGCTACGCCCGCTGAGATTGTCAGGCCGGCCACGCCCCATCGCATCTCGATGCCCAATGCCCGCGGCAGAGGAATCGCGCACAGATATCCCAGACCCGTAGTCAGAACGACTCGTATGATGGCGAACCGAAGCGGAGTGCGGGTATCACGCAGCGCATAGTAAGTCGAGGAATAAAGGCGGCTGAGGGTCGATGAAAGCAGGCCGACGGTCGATCCGGCCAGAATTCCCCAGACGTAGAGAACGTCAGCGCGCATGAATCGGCCGGTCTGATAAATCGCGGCGACAATCACGTCTCCCAGCACCAGAAACGCCACCGCCGACGGCAGCACAAAGAACGCAATCTGACGGAGACCGGAATCCAGCCGCCGGCGCAGAATGCTGGCTACCTCTTCTTCACTTCCCAGCGCGCCCGACATCTGCGGCAGTTCGGCCGCCGAAACCGACATCCCAAACAGGCTCACGGGAAGGGTGTAAAGCGTCTGCGCATAGGCCAGCGCGGAGACCGCGCCCGTGGGCAGCAGGCTCGCGAGCAGGGCGTCCACGTAGGCGCTGATCTGCACCACTCCGCGGCCGACAAACACCGGAGCGAAGTTGCGCACTACGGTCCTTACGTTTTCTGTCTGATAACGCAGCGAAAGATGCAAACCTTTCAGCAGCCGCAGCACCACCGGCAACTGCACGGCTACCTGAAGACCGCTGCCCACCACCGATCCCCAGGCCAGAACTTCCGCCAGCGGATATTGCGCGTAGCGGCGGCCGAATCCCCACATGGTGGCGATCATCGCCGCATTCCAGATGACCGGCGCGGTGTAGGAGAGAAAGAAGCGGCCGTGACTGTTCAGGATCCCCAGGCACCAGGCGGAGAAGACCAGCAATCCCACCCCGGGAAACAGGACCCGCACCAACCGGATCGTGACCTCGCGCTTCTCGCCAGAGAAGCCGGGAGCGATCAGATCGATCAGGTAGGGAGTCGC
The DNA here is from genome assembly GCA_963733935.1 of uncultured Acidobacteriota bacterium. Classification (GTDB taxonomy): domain Bacteria; phylum Acidobacteriota; class Terriglobia; order Terriglobales; family Acidobacteriaceae; genus JAHFUA01. The sequence goes on along the minus strand of CAVTEQ010000005.1, from coordinate 368,048 downwards.
CAGCACGCCCAGCAGAACCAGAAGCGAAGTGCTGAGCGCCAGGAGGGCCGCAACCGCGCCCGCGGTGCGCCGCGCTTCTTCATCGTCCCGGCTCGCCAGCAACTTCGCATAGACGGGAATGAACGACGCCGAGAGCACGCCCTCGCCAAACAGGTTCTGCAGGAAATTAGGAATCCGCAGAGCGGCTTTGAAGGCATCGGCTGCGTCCGAGTTGCCGAAGTAGTGGGCGAAGACGCGGTCACGGATCAATCCCGCCACTCGGCTCAGGAAGATGCCGGCAGCCACCAGAAAGGCAAAGCGCTTCGTCTTGCTCGGCGGGGTCGGCCTCGTCGTGGAGTTCGTTGCGGGGGAAGACATCAATAGCGCGATTCTACACGGGGGTTGACGATGCGCCATGGCGTGACCGATGTGACAGGCGTCCCACGCGCACTCTTGACAATATATTAGCTAATTAGCTAATATATAACAACGATGCCCCCGGCCAAGCTGCTAAGCCGAGAGAAGTTGATTGCACGGATGCGTAAGCGGCAGGGACGCCGTACGCAGAAGGCGTTTGCGGCCGAGCTCGGCATTTCCGAACCCTTCCTGTCAGACATTTACGCTGGCAAGCGCGATCCGGGTCACAAGGTGCTGAGCAAGCTGGGACTGGCAAGCCTCACCGCATACCAGGAGCAGAACGCGAAACGCGAGCCGAGGCAGCAGGCGGGTTCGCCGAAGGAAACGCCCGCTACAACCATCAACGCAGAATCGGTCGAGATGGATTGGCTGGTGCAAAATGCCCAAGAACTCGGTCGCCACAAAGGCGAATGGCTACTGATTCAAGGGTGCCATCTGTTGGTGCATAGCCCTGACTTCGCAGTCATACGTAGTGTGGTTAAAGATCAGCAAATATATTCGCCGTTCGTATATTACGTACCCACCGACGAGGAGTCCTCGTTCGTGGCGATCTAGGATGCCGATTGTCGATTATCCGGTGTCACTTCCTTACAGGGCAGTGCCCAATATGGGAGGGGTACAGCCCGCGGTCGAGGTACGCCTTTACCATGGCGGATTAGCCATTACTGCGGTGGGGATCTTCGATTCCGGCTCGCCATATACGGTCTTCAGCCCGGAGTATGCAGAGTTGATTGGAATTGACGACGTGAGGGCGGGAAACCGTGAAGTAATCAGAACCTTTGGCGGCCCTTTTGAGATTTACCTTTTTGACCTGGAGATTCAGCTGGTAGTCGCAGGTCCGCGCTTTGCCGGGCAAATCGGCTTTTTCGCAGCGCGGGTGCCTCGCAACATCCTGGGACGCAGCGTCATCTTTGCCGCATTTGAGATTGGTTTCCATGAGCGGGCGCAGCTTCTGCACTTGCGGCCTGAGGCGTGAGCCGGTCTGACTATTGACCTTTCTCCGGATCGACCGACCGGTCCAGATAGATCCACAACACGCGCGAGAACAGCGTGATGCCGGGCGCGAAGGGGACAAATATCAGTATGCCCAACAGCACAACTTTCTGCAGCGACCACCTGGTTAGCAGCCAGAGCCCGGCTGCGAATGCGCAGATCATCACCACGCCGATGCCGTAGCTGATGTACATTGCGCCCAGGAAGTATCCTTCCTCGCGCTCGAACTTGAGATCACAGATCGGGCAGCGCTCGTGCATCTTCGGAAAGCCGCGAAGAAGCGAGCCGCGGAAGATTTTTCCCATACGGCAGCGCGGACAAAGCTGGTGGAGGATTGCGCTCAGCGTGGACATCTCAGGACCAGTATATTCAGCCGGGTGGAGCAGGCCTTCAGGCCTGCATTGACACGGCCCTTTGGACTCCGGGCTTCAGCCCCTGAGGAAAGACCCCTCAGCGGCTAAAGCCGAGCGGCACAAGCGCGCGATTAATGCAGGGCTGAAGCCCTGCTCCACCCAATCGGTGCGATCACCGAACAGCCAGTCACAGCACCGCCGTTTCCTCGATCAGTCGGCCTTCGCGAAAGCGTGCGAGTGCGAGCAGGCTGGTATCGACCAGGTCGCACTTCTGATGCAGGATCAGGTCGGAGAGAATCTTGCCCGTCGCGGGCGCGTGCATGACGCCGTGCCCGCTGAAGCCGTTGGCGAGGAAGAATCCAGGCGCCTCGGGCACCGCGCCCAGGATGGGATGGTGGTCGGGGGTCATTTCGTACAGGCCGGCCCAGGCGCGCTTGGGGTTGACCGCCAGATTCTCAAAGCAGGGCACGCGGGCGGCGGCGCGCGTCAGCACTTTCTCGATGAATCCTGGCTCGAAGTCGGTCTTGAAGCCCGGCGTTTCTTCGGGATCGTTCCACGCCAGCAGAAAGCCCAGCGACTCCGGGCGAAAGTGGAAGCCGTTGGACATGTCGATGATCATGGGCGCCGAGTGCGGGAACTGGTCGAACGGTTCGGTGGGAACCAGCATGCGCCGCAGCGGCTCGACCGGCAAGTCCACGCCGGCAAGCTTTGCGACTTGCGCCGCCCACGGCCCGGCAGCATTGACGACCGTCCGCGTGGCGACCGGCCCGCGCGTGGTCTCAACGCCGGTGATGCCTTGCCCGTCGCGGTTGATGGCCGTTACTTCGGCATCGCGCCACAGCCGCGCGCCTGACTCCGCAGCGCGTGCCATGAATCCGACCATCGCGCTGTAGGGATCGACGAAGCCGTCGGTTGAGCAAAAGCTGCCGCCCACAACGTCATCCGAGCGCAGTTGCGGAAACATGCTGCGGATCCCGTCGGCGCTCACCATGCGTGCCGTCTTGAGGCCGAGCGCTTTCTGTTTCTCCTGGTTGGTACGCAGATATCCGAGATGCCGCTCGCTGGTGGCGACGAAGAGATATCCCTGCGGTTTATAGCCGGCGGGATGTCCGAGCCGCTCGTCGAAGCCGGCATAAAAAGGAATGGAATACAGCGACATCTGAATGTTGACGGGAGTCGCGAACTGCGCCCGCACTCCGCCCATGCTCTTTCCGGTGGAGCCCTTACCTTGGTGGGTTTCGCGCTCGATTACGAGTACGTTGGTGCATCCTGACTCAGTCAGGTGGTAGGCGATGCTGGAGCCGACGATGCCTCCGCCGACGATGACCACATCTGCTGTTTCCATGCGGCGGCAATATTCTAGTCGAGCGACTTGCGGAACCTTAGCACACTGAGCGTCATCAGGGCGGTTCCCAGCCCGGCCATGGCGACCATCTGCGGCCACAGCACATCCAGGCCAACGCCCTTCAAGTAGGTGCCGCGCAGAACGATCAGCAGATAGCGCAGAGGGTCCGCGTACGTCAGCCACTGCACCACGCGCGGCATGCTGGCGATGGGAAATCCGAAGCCGGAAAATGTAATGGCCGGCATGATGAAGAAGAAGCCGGTCACCATGGCCTGCTGTTGCGTGGCGGAAACCGTGGAGATCAGCAGCCCGATCCCCAGCATGCACAGCAGAAACAGCACCATACCCAGCGCCAGCACGGCCAGGCTGCCGCGGAACGGAACGTGAAACCACAGCGTGCCCACGGTGCCGATCATGGCCGCATCGAACAGGCCGATCAGGAAGAACGGCAGGGTCTTGCCCAGGATGAATTCGCGCGGCCGGATGGGCGTGACCATGATCTGCTCCAGCGTCCCGATCTCGCGCTCGCGCACCACCGCAAAGGCGGTGAGCACGATCACCATCACCTGCAGCAGGCTACCAATCACTCCCGGCACGAAGAACCAGCGGCTCTCGAGGTCGGCATTGAACCACGGGCGCTGCTCCAGTTCGACCACTGGCATGCGGGCAGGAAGGAACGGCGACGAGCGCTGCATGGCATCGCGCTGATAATCGGTCGCGAAGCCATCGGCGATCTGGTTCACGTAGCCGAGCGCAATTAGCGCGGTGTTGGAGTTGGTGCCATCCACGATCACCTCGAGCGGCGCGGTCTGGCCCTTGCGCAACCTGGCCGCGAAACCGGGATGGACCTGCAGCGCGATCACCACCTGCCCGCGGTCGATCATCTGCCGAATCTGTTCGCGATTGGTGAGTTGCTGCGCGCAAGTCGAAGTAGGGCGTGGCGGCGAAGCGCGCGATCAGGTCGCGGCTCTCCTGGCTGTGGTCGAGGTCGAGGACCGCCGTGGGCACGTGCCGTATCTCGTAGTTGGCGGCATAGCCGAAGATCAGCATCTGGATGATGGGCGGACCGATCAGCACCCACAGCGCCCGCTTGTCGCGGAAGACCTGGAGGAATTCCTTGATCAGCATTTGGCGAAGCCGGTTCAGCATTTGTCCTCTCAACCCAACTTCTTCTTGAATGCTCGCGTTGCCACCAGCATCAGCGCCGCGGCAAACAATACCAGCGCCAGAAGCTCGCCCTTAAGCAGGCCCAGTCCGGAGCCCTTCAGGAAAACGTCTTTCAGAATGGTTACGTAATAGCGCGCCGGAATCACATGTGTAAGCGCGCGGATCACCGCCGGCATCTGGTCGATGGAGAACAAGAATCCGGAGAGCAGGAATGCCGGCAGGAAGGTCACCACCAGCGCCATCTGGCTCGCCGCCAATTGCGACTTGCCAACTACGGAAATGACGTACCCCAGTCCCAGCACCACCATCATGAACAGCGCCGAACTGGCGAACAGCGCCGTGACACTTCCGCGAAAGGGGACCTCGAACCACCAGATGCCAATGGCGGCGCACATCCCCGTGTTCAGCATGCCGATGACGAAATATGGCGCCAGCTTGCCCAGCATGATCTCCAGCGGCGTGACCGGAGTGGAGATCAGTTGTTCCATGCTGCCGCGCTCCCACTCGCGTGCGATGGTGAGCGAGGTGAGAAACGCGCCGATTACCGCCATCACCAGCGCCAGCACGCCGGGCACGATGAACGCTTTGCTCTCCAGGTCCTCGTTGAACCAGGTGCGCGCGTCCACGGAGATCGGCGGTTTGGGCTCCACACGCCCCTGCTGCCGCAGCCAGTCCAGTTGCACGTGCTGGGAGAAGCCACGCACCACGGCGTCGGTATAGCCGAGCGCGAGGTTGGCGGTGTTGTCGTCGGTGGCGTCGACGATCGCCTGCACCTTGGCCGTCTCGCCGGTCCGCAGCCGCTCCGAGAAATCGTACGGGACCACCAGCCCGATGCGCGCCTGGCCGGAATCGATGGCCTTCACCAGCGCGGGATAGTTGTCCACCGCGCCCACCACTTCGAAGTATTCGGAAGACTGGAAGCGCTTCAGCAGGTCCTGGCTTTGCTGGCTGCCCTCGCGGTCGAAGACGCAGACGGGAATGTGCTTCATGTCGAGCGAGACGCCGTAGCCGAACAGCAGCATCATCGCCACCGGCATTACCAGCACGATGCCCAGGCTGCGCGAGTCGCGCCGAATTTGGATCAGCTCCTTGCGCGCCACCGCGACCATCCGCCGCCAGCTCATGCCGGCTCCTTGTGTCCCGCGGTGAGCGAGACGAAGACGTCTTCGAGCGTGGGCCGGATCGGCTCGATCGTAGTGACCGTGACGCCGCGCTGGCTGAGATACTCGCGCAGAGCAGGAATCGCGGTGTCCGCCTTCTCGACCACCAGGTGCAGCGCGTTGCCAAAGACGGCCGCATCCAGCACGCCCGGCGCCTGCTGCGCCAGCTCCACCGCGCGTCCCAGCGGCGCGCACTCCACCAGCAGCAGTTCGCCCTTCATCGACCGCTGCTTGAGCTCGCTGGGCGTACCCAGCGCCACGATGCGTCCGCGCTCGATCAGCGCCAGCCGGTTGCAGTACTCCGCTTCCTCCATGTAGTGCGTGGTCACGAACACCGTCACGCCTTCGCCCGCCATGTGGTGAATCAGCTCCCAGAACTGCCGCCGCGAGATCGGGTCGACGCCTGAAGTGGGCTCGTCGAGAAACACGATGGGAGGCTGATGCAGCACGGCGCATCCCAGCGCCAGCCGCTGTTTCCATCCTCCGGGCAGCGTGCCGGTAAGCAGACGCTGCTGGCCGCTCAGGCCTGCCATCTCCAGCGCCCAGCCGATCCGCTTCTCCGCCATCGCGGGCGGCACGTTGTAGAGGCCGGCAAAGAAGCGCAGGTTTTCGATGACCCGCAGGTCGTCATACAAAGAAAACTTCTGCGACATGTAGCCGATGTGTTGCCGCACCGCTTCCGGCTGCTGCGCAACGTCGATATCCCGCGACCGTCGCGCTCCCCGACGTGGGCCGCAGCAAGCCGCACAAAATGCGGATGGTCGTTGACTTGCCCGCGCCATTCGGTCCGAGAAATCCGAAGACCTCGCCGCGACTGGTTTCCAGGTTGATGTGGTCAACGGCGGTGAAGTCCCCGAATTTCTTGACCAGCTCACGAACCACGACGGAATGGCCATTGCCATTCACGCAGCCCGGCCTCCCGTGACCGCGTCGACGAACAGGTCTTCAATCGACGCTGCGACCGGCTCGATGCTCTCAAAACTAGTCTTCGATGCCACTAGGCGCCCGCGCAGCTCCGGCGCCCGCTTCGCGGCATCGTCCACTACCAGGTGTACGCCGTCGCCAGTCATCACCAGGCTGGAGATTCCGGGCGCGCCCTGCAACTGGTCCCGCACCGCGCGCGGTTCCGACGAGCGAACAGCGAGCACTGCGCCGCGCAGGCGCTCCTTCAGCGCCGCCGGCGTGTCGCAGAACAGCAGCCGCCCCTGATGCATCAGGGCGACACGATGGCAACGCTCGGCCTCGTCGAGGTAGGCGGTCGAGGTGAGGATGGCAACATCCTCGGCGAGCAGGGAATAAAGGATGCGCCAGAAATCGCGGCGCGAGACCGGATCCACGCCGGTGGTCGGCTCATCCAGCAGAATCACCTTGGGGGTGTGCACCAGCGCGCACACCAGGCCGAGCTTCTGCTTCATCCCGCCGGAGAGTTTGCCTGCCAGGCGCGCGCGGAACTCGCTCATGCCGGCAGCGGCGAGCAGACGCGCAGCATGCCGCTCGCGATCCGCCGCGGAGACGCCGAACAGGTCGGCATAGAAGCGGATGTTCTCATCCACCGTGAGATCGTCATAGAGGCCGAAGCGCTGCGGCATGTAGCTGATGTGGCGTTTTACCGCCTCGGGATCGCGGGTCACGTCGAATCCCGCGACCAGCGCGGTTCCCGCGTCGGGCGTCAGCACGCCGGCGAGCATACGCAGCGTGGTGGTCTTGCCAGCGCCATCCGGGCCAACGAGTCCGAAAATTTCGCCTGCGCTCACCGCAAAGCTCAGGCCATCAACCGCGCGCACGCCGGGGAAACTCTTGGTGAGCGATTGCAGAGAAATCGCAGGCTGAGCTTCGGCAGTCACTGCTTTGCCGCCGGGGTCCCCAACGACGCCGGTTTTGCTTCGTTGGGGTGGAGGTCGATCGTCGCATCGGCCGGCATGCCCGGCTTCAGCTCGTGATTGGGATTTTCGACATCGATCTTGATGCGATAGACCAGCGTCACCCGCTCTTTGAAGGTCTGCACGCTCTTGGGCGTGAACTCAGCTTTGTCGGAAATGAAGGAAACGCGTCCACGGTAGCCCTTGCCCGGAAAAGTGTCGGTGCGGATGGTAGCTTCCTGGCCCCAGCGCACGCGGCCCAGGTCGGTTTCGCTCACGTAGGCGCGCAACCATAGGTGATCCAGGTCGGCGACGGTGACGACCGGCGTGTTCGGCGCCACGACCTCGCCCAACTCCGCATCGCGTACCACCACCACCCCCGACGTCGGCGCCCGCAGCTCGGTGTACTCGAGGTTCAGTTTCGACATGCGAAGCTTCTGCTCGGCCTGCCCCACGGTAGCGCTGTCCACCTGCAACTGCTCACGGCGCGTGCCCTCGCGCGCCTCGTCGTACATCTGCTGGGCGCGGCGATAGGTCGCGTCCGCCCGCTTCAGATTGGTTTCCGCCTGGTCGCGCTCCTGCTGTGAGCCGACTCGCTCCCGGTAAAGGGTCTCGGCACGATCGTAGTCCAGCTTCTTCTGATCGAGATCGCTCTTGGCATCGATGAGCGACTGCTGCGTGGCCTTCAACTCCTGCGGACGCGTTCCCGCCAGCCCGAGATTAAGTTGCGCCCGCTGCACCCGCAGCGCGGCCTCGTCCATATCGACTTGGCGGCGATAATCGTCGCCGTCCAGCCGCGCCAGCAGCGTACCCGCCTGCACCCACTGCCCTTCCTGCACCGGAAGCTCGACGATCCGTCCCTGCACCTTGAACCCAACCACGCTTTCGTGCGCCTCGATGTTGCCGGAGAGATCCAGCGTGTTCGTCTCCTGCTTCTTGTGGAACAGCCGCGGATAAAAGGCAGCGGCCACGGCCACCGCAGCCCCCAGCAGCAGCAAGAGAATCAATTTTCGTTTCATGACCGGCGTTCCTTTCGGCGCGGCGCACTTCGCTTGGGTTTGGCGGCTCGGTCACCGGCGCCGATCCAGAAATCTTTGAAACTGGCCTCCAGCACGGGCCGCAGCGGGGTGGGCGGATCGAGCGTCCATACCAGCACTGTGCCCAGCAGCTTCTGCTGGAATGCGAGTGCCAGCTCGTGCGGACGGCGGCCGCTGCCTGCTTCTGCACGTTCCTGCGCCAGCACGAACAGCCGCGCCAGCATCTCCCGCCCGTGCTTCAGGCTGCGCGACATCTTCTCCCGGATCGCCGAACTGGTGAGGAAGACCACCATCAGGCTGCGCACCAGGGCCTGGCTGCGTCCCGGCTCTTCGGGCAGGCGCAGCCACAGCTCGCGCAACGCTTCGCGCGGGCTGAGCGCGCCGCTCTCCGCCGCCTCGATGGCGTGGGCATATTTGTCGAGCTGCACCTCGGCCAGCGCGCCCAGCACGTCTTCCTTGTTGCGGAAATAGTTGAAGAAGGTTCCCTTGCCCACGTCGGCGGCCTCGGTGATGTCTTCGACCGTGGTGGCGCTGAAGCCGTGCTCGCCGAAGAGCTGGAGGGCGGCGCGAAAGATGCGTTCTTTGGTCTCCGCGCGCCGGCGCTCGCGTCGGCCGGCCGGGGGAGCCACAGGGGCGGGGGCGGATGCAGAACTCGGATTCATAGCCATATATGACTATAGGTCATATATGAGGAATGGTCAAGGGAAGGTCGCCGGTCGTCGGCCCTCGGTCGTCGGCCGAACACTGGTGCAGCCGACGCTCGCAGCGACCAACGACCAACGACCAACGACCAACGACCAACGACGTATTACACTTATCCCGCTATGGCCACCGAGACTTCTTCCCGCCCGCAGCTCTCCTATCTCTCCGAACAACTTGAACGAGCTCAAGCAGAAGGGCACGCACTTTCGCCTGCGCGTGCTCGAGGACGAGCAGGCGCCCGTCTGCACCTTCGACGGCAAGCGGGTCATCAACCTGGCCTCGAACAACTATCTCGGCTTGACTACGCACCCGAAGCTGCGCGAGGCGGCCATTGAAGCCACCCGCAAGTACGGCGTGGGCTCGGGCGCGGTGCGCACCATCGCCGGCACCATGAAGATCCACATGGAGCTGGAAGAAAAGATCGCGCGCTTCAAGAGTGTGGAAGCGTCGGTGGTGTTTCAGTCAGGCTTCGCGGCCAACGCGGGCACCGTGTCGGCCGTGCTCGGCAAAGATGATTTCATCATCTCCGACGAGCTGAACCACGCTTCCATCATCGACGGCGCGCGGCTTTCGCGAGCGACCATCAAGGTCTTCCGCCACAAGGACACGAGGCATGCCGAAGAACTGCTGAAGGAAGTTGCCGACAAGCCCGGGCACAAGCTGCTGATCACCGACGGCGTCTTTTCGATGGACGGCGACATCGCGCCCCTGCCCGCGCTCTGCGACGTGGCCGAAAAGTACGGCGCCATCATGATGGTGGACGACGCTCACTCTTCGGGCGTGCTGGGCCGCAACGGCCGCGGCACCATCGACCACTACAAAGTCCACGGTCGCGTGGACATCCAGGTGGGCACGCTATCGAAGGCCATCGGCGCGCTCGGCGGCTACGTTTGCGGCTCGCGCGACCTCATCGATTTTCTCTATCACCGGGCGCGACCGTTTCTATTTTCGACTTCCCATCCGCCGTCAGTCGCGGCTACCTGCATCGCTGCCTTCGAGGTGCTGGAGCAGGAGCCGGAGCGCATCGAGAAACTTTGGGAGAACACTCGCTTCTGGAAGAAAGAGCTGGGCGGGCTGGGATTCAATATCGGCGGCGTGAACACGCCTGCCAGCGAGACGCCGATCACGCCCATCATCATCGGCGACGGCGCGCGCACCATGGAGTTCTCACGCGAGCTGTTCAAAGAAGGCGTGCTGGGCACGGGCATCGCCTTCCCCACCGTGCCCGAAGGCAAGGCGCGCGTGCGCACCATCATGACCGCCACTCACACGCGCGACGAGCTGGAGCAGGCGCTGGAGGTGCTGCGCAAGGTGGGCAAGCGGATGGGGATTGTATGACAATGCGTGAACTCACGCCCCCATCCTTTCCGCCAGTTCCTCCAGGCTCGTGACCACATAGTCCCACTGCCCCGGCGCAGCCGTGTCCGACGTCTTTCGCGGACCGTATTCGGCAGGACGTGCAACAAATGCCGTGCGATATCCGTGGGAGCGTGCGGCTTCGAGATCATAGTTGTGCGCCGCGACCAGCATGAGCGCGCTCGGCGGACGCGCCATCAGCTCGGCTGCCTCCTGATAGACCGCCGCATCGGGCTTGTAGTGCCTGAAGAGATCGGCGGAGAGAACCACGTCCCACGGCGTAGCAGAGAACTTAGCCAAGTCCGTCAGCAGGCCAACGCCGCCGTTCGAAAGTGTTCCGATCACGAATTTGCGTTTGAGGCGCGTGAGTCCCGCGACCGTGTCCGGCCAAGGATCGAGCCAGCGCCACGCTCGCGCTATTTGCTGACGATGACTCTCCGGAATCCCACTCAGGCCATGGCGCTCGAGCAGCGTATCCAGCGATTCCCGGTGCAGCGTGTCCAGCGTGACATAAGGCCGCTGGCCATTCCGCACCCGCGCCAATGAGGGCTGATAGGCGGCTCGCCAGTCATCCACCAACTCAATCCAGTCGGCCTTCAGGTTGTGCTCCTGGCCGAAGCGCTGGAACCACTTCTGCAGGCTGGTCCGCCAGTCGACGACCGTGCCAAAGACATCAAACAACAGGACTTCCACGCTGCCTGCGTTTGCTTGGCTCATAGCGTCACCTCGCTCACCTACAGCGGTGCATTAAATCATGACTGCGCAATCCAGATTTTTGTTCTGAAAACAGAACAAAACAGCTTTTTTATTGTGCCCACCTCTTTGACCGGTCAGAATTGCGCCTTTTATCCCCCGAATCTGCTGAGAAGGAGCTTTGGCGATGCAGGGCAAAGCGACGACCACCATTATCTTTGTTCTTCTTTCTGTCAGTGGAATCATGGCTCAATCCACCGTGCAGTCGCGCATCACGCAGCCGGTAGACGAGCAGAAACAGGTGCGGCTCGCGGGCAACACGCATCCGCTGGCCCAATCGCAGTTCGACCGTGGCGCTGCGCCGGACGATTTGCCGATGGAGCGCGTGCTCCTGCTCCTCCAGCGCGGAGCTGACCAGGAGGCCGAGCTGCAGAAATTGCTGGAGGACCAGCAGAGCAAGTCATCGCCGCAGTATCACAAGTGGCTGACGCCACAAGAATTCGGACAGCGCTTCGGTCCCGCGGACGCCGACATCGCGGCCGTTACCAACTGGCTCGGTTCGCAAGGCTTCCGCGTCAGCCGCGTGGCCGCCGGCAGGACGGTAATCGAATTCTCCGGTACCGCCGCGCAGTTACGCCAAGCCTTCCGTACCGAGATACACAAATTTGTCGTCAACGGCCAGGAGCACTGGGCCAATGCCAGCGATCCCCAGATTCCAGCGGCGCTCGCGCCGGTGGTGCGGGGCTTTATGTCCCTGCACAATTTTCGCAAAAAGCCGCACGTGAAGATTCTGCAGCAAAAGATTCCAGCAAAGCTCGTGCCGGGTGAACGCCCGCAGGCAACGTTTGGTTCCTCCCATGCCCTGGCGCCAGGAGATTTCGCCGTCATCTACAACACGAATCCAATCCTGCACCCGCCTGTCGGGTCGGGACCACCAGCGGGTGCTGGAACAACGATCGCCGTGGTGGGTCGTTCCAACATCGACGTCAGCGATGTCAACCAATTCAGATCTATTTTTGGACTGCCTTCCACCATTGTCCAAGTGATTCTCGACGGTCCCGATCCCGGAGATCTGGGCGGCGGCGAAGAAGTTGAAGCCGTATTGGATGCCACGTGGTCGGGAGCTGTAGCTCCGGGGGCAATCGTCTATCTTGTGGTATCGGCATCCACCGAGGCCACCGATGGCATAGACCTTTCCGAGCTTTTCATCATCGATAACAACTCGGGTGCGATCATGACGGAGAGCTTCGGGACGTGTGAGGCGAACGTCACGAGCACCCAGGCCGCCGGCATTTCTCAACTCGCCGAGCAGGCTGCGGCACAGGGCATCACCTACATCGTTAGCACAGGAGATAGTGGTTCTGCCGGTTGTGATGACCCTACCGAAACCCAAGCGGCGGGACCTGTCTCTGTCAACGTCCTTGCGTCGACCCCATTCAATGTGGCCGTGGGCGGAACTGAGTTCAACGAACACGGTAACGATTCCCTGTACTGGAACCCTGCCGACAGCAGCCCCGGCAGTTTTACCTCTGCTCTTTCGTACATTCCGGAAAATGTCTGGAACGAAAGCTGTACCGTCGCGCAATGTGGACAGGAGAATGCAAACATTGCTGCGGGCGGCGGTGGTGCGAGCCAGTTTTTTAGCAAGCCTGCGTGGCAATCGGGAGTTACCGGCATTCCAAGCGACGGCAAGCGGGACGTTCCCGATGTCGCACTGACATCTGCGTTATTCAACGATCCCTACTTGCTCTGCGTTGCCCACTCATGCGACCCGGATCAGCTAGGAAACTTCTTCTTTGTTGGTGTTGGTGGAACCTCCGTCGCGGCACAGGCGTTCGGAGGAATTATGGCCATGGTGAATGTAAACGTCCCTGGCCCTCCATCCGTTCCACGGCTCGGCCAGATTAATCGCGTGCTCTATGGCCTGGCGGCGAAAGAGAATCTTTCGAATTGCAATGGCTCCAGCATTACAGGGTTGCCAGCGACCAATTGCATCTTTAACGATGTGACCAGTGGAAACAATGCCGTGCCGGGAGAACCGAATTTCGACACCCCCGCGAAACAGTATCAGAGCGGCCTCGGCTACGATCTGGCTTCGGGTCTGGGTTCGGTGAATGTGGCCAATCTAATTAACAATTGGAATACGAGCTTCAGCCCCACCACTACGACCCTAAGCCTAAATCCGACCACGCTCACCCACGGTACGCCGGTACAGGTCAACATCCATGTCACCAGCCCGGACGGAACTCCCACAGGCGACGTAGCACTGCGCACGAACGACGTGGTACCAGCCGTTCCGGGCGTGCCGGGCCTGTTCACCCTCAATGGCAGCGGATCCGCTTCAGCAACCATCAAGTCAATCCCGGCTGGCACCTATGGGATCGATGCCCATTACGCGGGGGACGGCACTTTTGATGCCAGCGACTCAAGCCCGGTGTCGGTGATTGTCACGGCAGAGGCGAGCGACACTTTCCTACACCTCGCGACGCCATCGACTGGTGGCACGCAGTACAACACAACTACCGTCACCTACGGTTCCCCCTACGTCCTGCGGGCTGATGTCACCAACGTTGCCGACAGCTTCCACGCCACTCCTTTGTGCAGCACCGGCTGTCCTGCGGGCAGCGTGACCATCACTGCAAATGGAGCATTGCTGGACGCCGGAATTTTCTTTCTAAACAGCCTCGGTTACACAGAAGACCTGCCCATCCAGCTTGCGGCGGGTGCGACTCCGTACGCCTTGCATGCAGCCTACCAGGGGGATCTCAGCTTTAATCCCAGTTCCGCGGACTTGAGCGTAACCGTGACCCAGGCGCAGTCGACAACGTCACTGACTGCCAACCCCAGCTCCGGGGTTACAACTGCAACTCCAGTGCTCTTGACGGCAACCGTCTCGACACAGAGCAACAGTGCGGTTGGTCCCAGTGGAACCGTAACGTTCTCCGGCAATGGCCTTCCGGGCTTTAATGTCCCAGTGACGAGCATTCCAGCCTCCGCCGCTGGCTTCGCTGCTGCGAGCGCGTGGGCAGAGGCGCTCTACACGGCCGGGAATTGGAGCATCACTGCGAAGTACAACGGAGATACAAATTACGCTTCTTCTCCGACAACGGCTCCGATCCTGTTCACAGTTACGCAGGCCAGCCCGGCGCCTGTCGCCACCGCTTCGTCCCTGACGGTGACTGCTGGCGGGTCGGCGAACACGACCGTGACGATAACCCCGACCGGAGGATTCACAGGGCAAGTGACGGTAAGCTGTCTGGCGGCAGCTTTGCCGCCTGGCGTAACGTGCGGCACCTTCACCGTTACTCTTGGGAGCACGGCTGTGCAGCAATCAATGGCGGTAAGTGTAGCGGCGCCCTCAGCGCCGGGCACCATAGCCAGCATATCGCCCGGGACGATAGAGTACGCAAAGAAGCGTGGAGGGCCGAGTAAGAGCGGGTGGTGGATGCTGAGCGCGAGCGCTGGGCTGGCCGGCATGTTCCTCCTCGTGGTCCCCGGACGAAGCCGCCATCGTGGCACGCTATTCCTTTGGCTTGTATGCTTCCTGAGCTTTACCATCGGCTGTGGCGGCGGAGGGGGGAGCAACAGCGTCATTACGCCCACTCCCGCACAGGCCGCTTCAACCACACGAGTTGGCGTATCTCAGACCAAGGTTCCTTCGAATACGACGCTCACTTTTGCCGCCGCAGTCACTTCTCCTATTAGCAATCCTACGGGGACGGTCCAGTTTTTTGACGGAACGGCACCCTTGGGAGCGGCCGCGGCGCTGGCAAATGGGGAAGTGGAGATCAGCTCCAGTTCATTGAGCGTAGGCACACATGCGATCAGTGCGCACTACTCGGGAGATACTCGTACGGTAGCATCTCAGAGTGGCGCCGTGAATGTGACCGTAACCGGCACGACAACGGTGGGGATTGCGACTAGCCCGGCTTCGAACGGCAACGCAACCTTTAACTTGACGATTAATTAGCTCAGAAATCCACTAGTCCGCTCGATACGCAAACCGTCCGCCCACGATGGTGGCTACGGCCTTGCCGGTGAACTGCCAGCCGTCGAAAGGCGTGTTGCGCGACTTGGAGAGAGACTTCGAGGCGTCGAAGGTCCAGCGCCGCGAGGGGTCGAAGATGGTGACGTCGCCGGGAGCGCCGCGGGCCAGGCTGCCGCGGCCGCGCAAATTCAGGGCGCGCGCCGGTCCGGACGAAAACAATTCCACGATGCGCGCCAGCGGCAGGCGCTTTTCGCGGTGAAGCTTGGTCAGTGCCAGGGCCAGCGCGGTCTCGAGGCCAGTAACGCCGAAGGGGGCGCGGTCGAACTCCACTTCCTTCTCATAGTGCGCGTGCGGCGCATGATCGCTGGCAATGGCATCGATGGTGCCGTCGCCCAGCGCCACGATGAGCGCTTCGCGATCGGCGGCGGAGCGCAGCGGCGGGTTCATCTTGAAGCGCGTGTCGTAGTCCGCGATGTTCTCGTCGATGAGGCTGAAGTGGTGCGGCGTGACCTCGCAGGTGACGTTGACGTGGTTGCGCTTGCCGCGGCGGATGGGCTTGAGCGCCGCCGCAGTGGAGACGTGCGCCACGTGCAGGTGCGCGTTGGCCTGCTTGGCGAGGAGGGTGTCGCGCTCTACTACCGAGGCTTCGGAGTCTGCGCTCATCCCCCGCAGACCAAGGCGAAATGAGGCCTCGCCTTCGTTCACCGAGCAGCCGGCGGTCAGGTGTGTGTCTTCCGCATGTTGCACAACCGGGATACCGAGCTGCGCGGCCGCAGCCAGCGCCTGGCGCATGATGTCCTCGTGCAGGATCGGACGGCCATCGTCGGTTACGGCCACGGCTCCGGCGCGCTGCAGGGCGCGAAAATCGGTGAGTCGCTCGCCCTGGCTGCCGACCGTTGCCGCCGCGATGGGAAACAGATTGACCACCGCGCCGCGCGCCGGGTCGGTGATCCAGGCGATGATCTCCGGCGAGTCCGCGACGGGCGCGGTGTTGGGCATGCAGCAGACCGTCGTGAAGCCGCCGGCAGCGGCCGCTGCCGTGCCGCTGGCGATCGTCTCTTTGTACGCCTGGCCGGGCTCGCGCAGATGGACGTGAAGGTCGATGAAGCCGGGGGCAACGATCAATCCGCGCGCATTGAAGGCTTCGTCGGCGGAGCCGCGGAGCTTGTTGCGTGGCGCCACCTCGGCGACTCGACCTTCACGCAACAGCACGTCCATCTCGGCGTCGACGTTGCTGGCCGGATCGATGACACGGCCGCCTTTGATCAGGAGCGAGGCGGCAGCTCGGGATTTGTCTTTTGGCGTCAATTGTTCTTGTCCGTGCCGTCCCTTTTGCTTTGGGCGGAACTCTGCCGCCCGCTTCGCGGGCTGTGGATTTCATTTCACTGTCACCCACGGCTCACGCCGTGGGCTACGTTCTATCGCGCGCTTCGCGCGCTAGAAGGCGCCTCGGGCTGGAGTTTCCCTCCACGTTTGTCCGCGTAAATCCGCGGTGAAAACACCTTCATCGCGCGGCTCCCAGTGCGGTAAGCAACACAGCCATGCGCACGCACACTCCGTTGGCCACCTGCTCGGTGATTACCGAGGCGGGCGCGTCGGCCAGGTCGCCGGAAATTTCCGCGCCCCGGATCATCGGCCCAGGGTGCATCAGAATGGCGTCACGCTTGGCCATGCGCATGCGCTCCGGCGTGACCTGGTAGCCGGCGATGTATTCGTCCATGTGCAGCGGTAGGCCCGCCAGCCGCTCTTTCTGCACTCGCAGAACCATCACGACGTCGGCGCCACGCAACGCTTCTTCGATGTGCCGCGTTACCTGCACTCGCGGCCCCAGGCTGGCGGCAACTTCGGGCAGCAATCCTGGCGGCCCGCACAGCGTTACCTGGGCGCCCTGCTTGCTGAGCAGGTGGATATTCGAGCGCGCTACCCGGCTGTGATAAATGTCGCCGACAATGGCGACCTTCAGTCCACGAAGCTGTTTCTTATGCCGCAGGATGGTGTAGGCATCGAGCAAAGCCTGCGTCGGGTGCTCGTGCAGGCCGTCGCCGGCGTTGATTATCGGAATATCGAGGTTGCGGGCGAGCAAGTGGGGCGCTCCGGAAGAAGGATGCCGAATCACAATCGCGTCCGCGCCCGTCGCACGCAAGGTCAGCCCGGTATCCACCAGCGACTCGCCCTTTTCGATGCTGGAGGCGGTAGCATGCACCACCGTGGTCATGGCGCCCAGCGCTTTGGCGGCAAACTCGAACGAGACGCGGGTGCGGGTGGAAGGCTCGTAGAAGAGCAACGCAATGCGACGGTCGCGAAGCAAAGGACGCGGCCGAGCGCCGTGCATGCGTCGCGCCAGGCGAAGCACGCGGTTGATCTCGTCGGGCTCGAGCTGTTCAATGCCGAGCAAAGACCGGCTTTTCTTCATCGCGTGGGGCCGCGCTCGCTTCTCTCCACCAACTGCACTTTCTCGAGGTTGTCGACTTCCTTGAGCTTGACTTCGATGATCTGGGTGTCGCTGGTCTGCACTTTGCGGCCGACGAAGGCGGCTTCGATGGGAAGCTCGCGGTGTCCGCGGTCGATCAAGACCAGCAGTTGCACCCGCGACGGACGTCCGTGGTCGAACAGGGCATCGAGGGCCGCACGCGTGGTGCGTCCGGTGTAGAGCACGTCGTCCACCAGCACCACGTTCTTACCATCGACCGAGATTTCCAGGTCGCTTTTCTGCACCAGCGGCTTGGGTCCGACGGTGGAGAGGTCGTCGCGGTAGAGGGTGATGTCCAGGCTGCCGACCGGAACCTGCGCGTGCTCGATCTGGTTGATCACCTTGGCGATGCGCTGTGCCAGCGGAACCCCGCGGCGGCGGATGCCGATCAGCGCCAGCCCCTCTACTCCGTTGTTCTTCTCCATCACCTCGTGGGCCAGCCGCACCAGCGTGCGCTGGATCTCGGAGGCGGACATCAGCAGATCTTTGTCCTCAACCGGCGATGATCCGGTCTGGAGTTTCGAACTCATGGCAGACCTCGGAAAAGAAGCTGCATTCTACGCGCTGGTCAGCGCGCAAACAAGATCGCCGGAATCGCCGTGACCTGGATCGGGGTTGGCGATTTCGGCGATGCCGGCGATTTCGGCGATCCAGCCGATCCCGGTAGGTATCAGCCTTTACGAGGATCGCTTGTCTCCCCAGATCGCCGCGCCGATCACTCCTCCCAGGCTGGAAAAGACCAGAAAGACCAGGAAGAAGAGCACCACGAGGAAGGTGAAAATTGCAGCTAAAGCCCCTGGGGACATGAAGTTACGCATCATTTCCTGGGCTCGCGGGTCGGGGCTCTGCGTAGCCGCTTGCTCGACCGCTTTCTGCATGGTCTCGCGTATAGCGGCGCCGGAGTGAAACAAGGCCAGGCGAAGAGCCTGCGGAACACTGTAAAAAAGGAAGCCCAGCAAGCCGCTCAAGATTCCAAGCCGGGCTCCCATGCCGGTGCTAATGACGGCCTCCGGGCGCCGCCGCCGGTACAACCGGACAGCCGCTGCCCCCGCCGCCAGCATGCAAGCCCAGCTCCCTAGCAATAAGAGTAGGCCGATCGGGCCCTGTCCCAGGTGCAAAACCAATCCCACGGCGACGGCAATGAACGACACAACAAATATGGCCAATGCCAACAGCAGTCCGGCCACCGCCGCGGCGCGCGCGCCTTGCTGCCAGTCCATCTTTCCGGCCGGCGCGAGGGCCATGTTGACGGGTTGGGCCGGAGGTTGAACCTCGTCCGCCGTGCCTGGAGGGAAGGCCGTCGCAACTGCCGGCTCGGGAAAGCTGGCGGTCGAGACGCGAATCTGAGGAGCGCCACAGTGTGGGCAGAACGCTACTCCGTCCTCCACGCTCGCACGGCAGCGGTGACAGGAATGATCCACTTCTGTTCAGGTTACAAGAGCGGCCGGGAAATGCGCAAACGGCGGAGAAACGGCAGCCACGGATTTACACGGATCCGCACGGATTTCATCCTAGGGCAGTTCGGATCCGTAGTGATCCGTGCAAATCCGTGGCGTTTTCTTACTGCGTTCCTCTCTCCCCGCGGGTCTGCACGTAGACCAGCGCGAAGGTAGAACCTTTGCCCTCGGGTTTTACGGACACGACGCGGTGACGGTCTTCCGTTCCAGCCACCAGATTGGTGTCCTTGCTCAAACCGGTGCAGCGCATCTCGCCGTGCTCGAAGCTCATGCTGCCGTGGCACTCCGACACATCGCCATACGCCTTTAGCTGCTTGCGATAGAAATCGAGGATCTTGTCCGGAGGATCGTCGGAACGGTATTTGATGGCCACCAGTTTCATTCCCGCTACCGCGCTGTCCAGCGACAGGTTGGCGGCGTGCTTTTTCTCCTCGTCCTCGGCGCGGGTCGCGCCCGGATAGACCTCAAGTCCCGTGTCTTTGGGATCAACCTGAGTGTTCACGTGCAGGCTGCCCACCGGGGTCTCGATGTCCACTTTCTTGTTTGCGCCTTCGCCCTGCTTATGGACCTTGCAGCCGCAGAGCAGCGCCCCTGCCAGCACCATCGCAAAAAAAGCTCGGCATGATATTTCTACGGGTTTCATGGACGGCCTCCTTGCGCCAGCGCCGGGTGCTCGATGCCGGCGCCGCGCGCCGCAATCCCGGGAATTGTCACCGGCAAGCGACCGTGGATCGGGATCTCAGCGAACAGAGCCTTCGCCGCGCTTATCTCCGAGACCGGCGCATTGGAAAAAGTGCACAGATAATTCTCCACCTCCGGGAACTGCGCCGCCAGGTACGGGTTCCCTAGGGCGACCAGCACCGTCTTGGAGGCAGCGTGCTCCAGCAGCCGGTGCAAGAGCGCGGCGGTGGCGTCGTCGAGCGACACGGAACCAGTAAGCACGCCGTGAACTCTCAGCACCTTGCCTCCTGACGGCGACGCGATGGCCGCCGCTACCACCGTCTGGGCGCGCTCGGCCGCCTCCAACACCTGCTCCGTCATGCCGCCGGCGATGCGGGGATCGACGTAGAAAATGTTCATCCCCGGAATGCGCGCGTGCAGCTCCCGCTCCAGCACCCGGCCGGCATCGGTGCGCACGTCATCCGAAATCACCACCGCGAGCACACCGCTTCCCGCTGCGGCTGATGTCTGATACGCAGGCGAGGGCGCTGGAGTTCCGCCATCGCGCAGGGGAAGAACGCGGCCGTTATCACGCACCAGGGCGACAGCGTCATCGGCAACCTGCTGCGCCAGCGCCAGGTCGGCGGGGCGAGAGATGATCTCGGCCAAAGCATTGATGTCCACCTGGCGAGCTTTGTTCAATCCCACGGCAGCTTTGGCGCGCAGCACGCGCAGCGCCGAAGCATCGATCTGCGCCTCGGGAAGTTCACCGCTGCGTACGGCTGCGAGCAGCCCATTGTAGGCAGCGTTGAGATCAGCGGGGATGAGCACCACGTCATTGCCTGCCTTCACCGCTTCGACCGCAGCCCGGGCTGGCGGAAACAGCCGCGTGATGGCGTTCATGTCCATGGCGTCGGTGACCACCAGCCCTTGAAAGCCGAGCTCATGCTTGAGCGTATCCGTGATCACGGCGTGCGAGACCGTAGCCACGCGATTGGGATCGGGCTCGAGCGCCGGCACGGTGACGTGCGCGATCATCACCGCATCAACTCCGCCCTCAATGGCGGCGCGAAACGTCGGCAGCTCCACGCTCTCCAAATGAGCGCGGTCCGAGCCGACGCGCGCCCGCCCCAGGTGCGTGTCGGTCTCGACGTCGCCGTGACCGGGGAAATGCTTGGCGGTGGTGAGCAGTCCGTTCTCCCGCGCGGCGTTCAGATAGGCGCGCAGATACGGGATCACCTGCTGCGGATCTTCGCCGAAGGCGCGCGTATTGATAATGGGATTGGCGGGCGCCGAATTCACGTCGGCCACAGGAAAGAAATTCCACTGCACTCCGATGGCGCGCGATTCCTGCGCCACCACTCGCGCCATCTCGGCGGCATACTGCGGGTTGCCGGTGGCGGCAAAGGCCATGGCGGCGGGAAAGCCGGTGGTTCCGTGGAAGCGCGTGGCCAGTCCGCGCTCGAAGTCGGCGGCGAAGATCAGCGGCAGCTCGGAGTCGCGCTGCAACTGGTTGGTCAGCATGGCGGCTTCGTACGGCTGGTTGCGGAATACCGCTCCGCTTTCCGAAGCCACGGTGAGCAGCGCTCCGCCGATGTGGTAATGGCGGATGGTATCGCGGAGCTGCAGGTAGGCGGGACTGGCCCGGTTAAAGAACTCGGTTTGCGCCCGGATCATCAGCAACTGCCCGATCTTCTCCTCCAGCGACAGCTTGCGCAGCGTCTTCTGCGCCCACTTGTCGCCCTCGTGGGTCAGACGGACCGGCACAGGCCGCTGCAGCTTGTCGTCGCCCAGACAGGCGCCTGCCAGCAACAGGAGAACGATGGCAACGCGCTTGGGCATGAGTGGGTTATAGCAGAGCCGGCAGGCGTTGTCAGTTACCGGACGGCGCTGGGTGGAGCAGGGCTTTAGCATCGGCATGACAATCGCTTTCCAGGTGAGAGATTGTTCTAAATAGGCCTGCTCCACCCTGAGTGCGCCCTGCCGCCAAACCAGCTACAGGTGCTCTTTGACAATTTCCGCGACCCGCGCCTGGATCTCCGGTTCGTCACCCGGGCCCCGCAGCCAGTGCACATTGGGCTCGCGGCGAAACCAGGTCATCTGCCGCTTGGCGTAGTTGCGATGCGCCTGCTGCGCCGCCGCAATGGCGGATTCGCGATCCATTTCTCCGCACAGCAACGCCAGCGCCTGCTTGTAGCCCGGCGATTGCAGCGGCAGTGCCGACACGCCGTAGCGCGCGAGCACCCCCGCCGTTTCCTCTACGAGGCCGAAGTCAAACATCCGCCGGGCGCGCTGGTTGATGCGATCGTAAAGAGCGGCGCGCTCCGGGTCCAGGCCGATGCGCAGGATGCGGAACCCGCGCAGCGGCTCGCGCCCGCGCTGCCAGAGCTCGGTCATCTTTTGTCGCGACGCCAGGCAAACCTCGATCGCGCGGATCAGCTTGGGTTCGTCGTTGGGATGGATTCTGCCCGCGGCCGCCGAATCGAGCCGCAGCAAAATTCGGTGAAGATAAGGCGATCCCTTGTCGCCAGCGATCTCCCGCAATCGCTCCCGCATTTCTTCCGATCGTTTTGGTCCGGCGAACAGCCCTTCCAGGAGCGCGCGCAGGTAGAGTCCGGTTCCGCCCACCACGATGGGCAAGCGCCCGCGGGTGGCGATTTCCGCCACCACTCGGCGCGCCGCCTGCGCGTAATCGCCGGCGCTGAAGGCGGCCGTGGGCTCGACAATGTCCAGCAAATGATGGGGTACGCGAGCGCGTTCTTCAGGCAAGGGCTTGGCGGTGCCGATTTCGAATCCCCGAGAGAGCGCCACCGAATCGCAATTGACGATTTCGCCGCCGCAGCTTTCGGCCAGCGCCAGCGAGAGCGCGGTCTTGCCGCTGCCGGTTGGTCCGACGATAGCTACCAGCAGCGGCTCGGAGGAAGCGGGCAAGTCAGTGGAAGCTCCAGTGCAACACGCGCGCGAAGCGGACTACGGTGAAGATCAGGATCAAGAGTGCGATCAGGATCAATCCTAGAGTCTGCTGGCGCGCCGGCTGCATGCTATCGCAGGTTTCGCATCTCGCTGGCGTCGGGGTTGTAATAGAAGTGGAAAACCAAAGCCAGGTACTGGCCGCCGAACTCGTGGGGCAAAGGCGGAAATGGATTGGAGCCGGTGATGCCACCCCAGGCGGCGCGATCAAGCGAGACATCGCCGGAAGGTCCGTCCAGCCTCATTCCTGCCACGCTGCCGTCCTTGAGGATAGCGAATTGAATCGAGACTTTGCCCTTCTTCATGAGCGGCGGGCGCGCGACTTCAGGGATGACGGCGTACCAGTTCTGGCGGACGTCGTGGAGCACGCGCTCCAGATAGGGGCCGAAATCCACCCCCATGGTGTCGCTCAGGATCTCGAGATTGCCCTGCACGTTGCTGCCGCGCCCGTTGCCGTAACCGCCGCTGCCGCCGATATCGCCACCGCCGCCCCCCATGCCGCGGCGGGCAGCACTCTCCCGAGCCGCTTGCTCGATGGCGGAGCCGGCGGAGAGCGGCGCCTTGGCGAAGGCATTGGGCACATTGGCGGCTGAGGGAGGCGGCTGAAGCCTCGCCATTTGATTAGGCGGGCTGGCCTGCGGAGGCGATGGCGGCGACGCTTGTGCTGCCTGCGCCGGAGGCGATGGCGGCGCCATGGGTCCAGGGTGTTGCATCGAGCTGTCGCGCAGTTCTTGCAGGGTCTTCTGATCCACCGTGGGATGGCGCGACATGGCAATGCGATCCTTGTCGGAAATGACGTCGGTCTTCGGCCGATTCGTCACCCGCTGACTGTCTTTCGGCATCGCCAAGTAGGTCAGCTCGCGGTCGCGGTTGATCAGTTCCTGCGCGGTCCAGACCTTGACCTTCCGGTCCAGCGAATAGCGGAGCAGCGAAGGGACGGTCATGAACAGCAGCAGGTGGAAGATAACGGAGAGCAAAGCGGCTTCGCGCAAGCGGCTGCGCGTGCGCTCATCGTTGAATTCGACCACCAGGACCGGGACGATATGCCGGTCCGAATAACGTTCGAGTTCCTCCGAGCGTTCGCTCGTGGCTGGTTCCGTAATGGGCATGTTAGGCCGCGACGCACCCCTATGCCTGGAGACACTCCTAGGCGACCGCGCGGGCTTGGCAGTCTGCTTATTGTCTCACACTAGCACAATCATAATTGTTGGACGGGCTGAGGCACAGCCGGGATTTGAGCTGGACGGTTAGTCTGCCGCAGGCTGGGTGGCTGGCTGTGTCACCGTCACCGTCGCCGGCAGCAGTGCCTTGAAGTTCTCGCAGTTGGGCGCGGAGCGATACACCTGGCAGAAGTAGCAATCTTGCGCGCATACCACCGGGCAGGTGGCGCGGTTGCTCCAGCAAGGACGCGATTCGTCCGAGATCACCGGACAGCCCCTCTTCTCTTCGAAGCCGCAGTTACGCATCCGCCAGCACGGCAACCTCGCGAGCAGGTGGCGGATGCCGGCCAAGTTAAGCCGGGCTTCCCGCACCAGTCGCAGGATCAGGGCGATCCAAGGATAGTCGTGTTCGGTGAAGTAGCGGGTACCGCGCGACGACTTGATAGGGAGCAACAAGGCCTCGCGCTCGTACAGCCGCAGCAGATCGACAGAAACTCCGAAATGCTGGGCGACGGCGCCGATCTTGATGCTGCCGTTGGGCAGGTGTCCCTGCCTCTTTTCTATTCCGACGCGCATAGGATCAGCACACGATCCGGCTATCCGGATCCCTTCCATTGATGTAAAAGCACGTTCCGCGCCAACTTGATGCTGCCCGGAGACGGACCATGTTACATTGTGTTTTCAGTAAGTTACGGACACACGACAAACGAAGCGGCCAGTCCGCCAAGCTCTATGCAGCATTTTCCCGCAAGCGCCCGCGCATTCTCGCTCAAGTTGGAAGTTGCACCGTGGGTGGAGCAAGTCTTCAGGGGTACTGTCAGCGGCTAAAGCCGAATGTAAATGAAACCCGCTTTCATGCAGGGCTGAAAGCCCTGCTCCCCCCTCGGCCATGGTTGTCCCTCCGCCGGTTGGTACAATAGCAGCGCGCATGTCCACGCTCTTCCAGGCGCCTGCGTTCGATCCCGCGCGCGAACAAAGACGAAAGCGCGTGGTGATCGTTGTCATCATTGCCGTCATTCTGGCGGTGGTGATGTACGTCCGCTTCCGCAACTGGCCCTACGAGCATGTAGTCCACAAGTTCTTTGTGGCACTGGAGCATCAGGACTACGAAAAAGCCTACGGCATCTGGATGCACGATCCCGACTGGCAGCAGCATCCCGGCAAGTACCAGAACTATCCCTTCGGCGCATTTGAGATGGATTGGGGACCGAGCGGAGAGTGGGGCACGATCAAGCAGCACCAGATCGACGGTGTTGCGCGGCCCAAGAACGGCGGCACCGGCGTGGTGGTGCAGGTCACGATCAACGGGCGCGCCGACAAAGCCCGCATCTGGGTGGAAAAGAAAGACAAGACGCTGACCTTTTCGCCGTTTTGAGCGGCGGCTACTTCATCGTGAACATAGAAGCAGAAAGCCGTGGAGGCGGGCATTTTCCGGCCACGCGCTGGTCGGCCATCGAGGCCGCCCGCAGTCCGGACCCTGCCGAACGCGCGCGTGCTCTGGAGACACTGCTGGCGGCATATTGGAAGCCGGTGTTCAAGTACATCCGGCTGCGATGGAACCGCGGCTTCGAGGATGCGCAGGACCTGACCCAGGGATTTTTTGCCGGCCTGCTGGAGCGCGATCTGCTGGCGAAGTACGATCCGGAAAAAAGCCGGCTGCGGACGTTTCTGCGGCTGTGCGTGGAGAGCTTCGTCATCAACCAAGACAAGGCAGCGCGCCGGCAGAAGCGCGGCGGCAACGCTCTGCACGTGGCGCTTGATTTCGCCGCCGCCGAAAGTGAGCTGGGGGCGGGAGTTCTCGATCCCGCGCAGATTGCATCACCCGAATCGCTGGAGATGTTTTTTGAGAAGGAGTGGGTGCGCAGCTTGTTTGGACTGGCGGTTGAAGAGTTGCGGCAGCTCTGTGCCGCCAATGGCAGGCATACGGCGTACCAGTTGTTCGAGAAGTATGACCTGGAAGAAGAGAGCGCGTATGCGAGCTATGCGGAACTGGCGCAGAAATTCAGCATGACGGCGAGCGAAGTGACCAACGCCCTGGCCTGGGCGCGCCGCGAATTCCGCCGAATCGCGCTCGAACGTCTGCGCGAGATGTGCGCGAGCGATGCCGAGTTTCGCCGTGAAGCCCGCTCCCTCTTCGGACGAGAGGCGCCGTGATGTTTATCTCCGACCGGGCTGTGGAGCGCCTGCGCGGCGGCGCGGAAGATCCCGACCTCAGCGGGACGCATTACCGCTTGCTCGAGCGTGTGGCCCGCGGCGGCATGGGCGTGGTGTATGCGGCCGAGGATGAGCGTCTGGGCAGGCGCGTGGCGCTGAAGGCGCTGGATTTGCCCGATGCCAGCGGCGAACTCGAGGAGCGGCTGGTGCGCGAGGCGCGAGTGCTGGCCCGGCTGGAGCATCCGGGAATCGTTCCCGTGCACGACGTGGGCAAGCTGAGCGATGGTCGCGTCTTCTATGCCATGAAATTTGTGGAAGGCAGGCAGCTCGACGCGCACATCGCCGCAGTCGAGTCTCTGCCGGAACGGCTGCGGCTGTTTCTACGCATGTGCGATGCCGTGGCGTTTGCGCACTCTCGTGGAATCCTGCACCGCGATCTTAAACCGGCAAACATCATGGTCGGTCCGTTCGGCGAGGTTCTGGTGATGGACTGGGGGCTGGCGAAGATCTTGTCAGAAGCGGCGAAGACAGTGCCGTCAACTAATGCGCGCACAACGATTGCGGAGGCGCCTGCGCGGATGAAAGACGAGTCCACTCAAGGCGCGCGCACGGCGCACGGAACCGTGCTGGGCACGCCAGGATACATGTCGCCCGAGCAGGCGCGAGGCGACGTGGCGCTCGTGGACGCGCGCAGCGACGTGTATTCACTGGGGGCGATTCTCAGATTCCTGGCGGCAGAAGTTGGCGTCCCAAAAGCCCTGGCGGCCATCTGCGCGAAAGCCACGTCGATGGATCCGCCTAACAGGTATGCGAGCGTGCAGGAACTGGCGGCGGATGTTTCCAGCTACCTCGACGGGCTCCCGGTGCGGGCATACAGGGAGAACCTGCTGGAGCGAGCGGAGCGGCTGTTTTCGCGGTATCGGGTAGCTATCTTGTTGATCGCAGCTTACTTATTCATGCGACTGGTGTTGCTGCTGGTGCTCCGCCACTAGTCCTTAAAAGGATTCTGGGATTTCGTTGTAAAGAACCTCAGCGGGACGAAATTCAATCAGAGGAGAATTTCTCGATGAACAAAATCGTGCTGGGTATCCTGCTGGGGGCCGTCCTGGGAGTATTGGATGGACTGACTGCGTGGTTCACTCCGGAGGCGCGGGTGCAGCTTGCCGGAATCGTGGTTGGGTCAACGATCAAGGGCATCATCGCCGGCGTGGCCATCGGTTTCTTCGCGCGCAAAGTGAATTCACTGCCGCTGGGGATCGTGTTCGGGCTGGCGGTGGGATTCCTGCTCGCCTTTAGCGTGGCTCACTTCATGGAGCATGGCCACTACTTCGAGATCATCCTGCCGGGGAGCATCGTGGGATTGATCGTCGGCTATGCCACGCAGCGCTACGGCGGCGCGCGAGCAGCGCCGACAATGCGCTGAGCCTTTCTCTACGCGCTCGCGAGCTTCGGCACTTCCGAAGTGCAGGAGCTGCAGCGAGTGGCTTTGAGCGGTATCGCGGCGCAGCAATAAGGACACTCGCGCGTGCTCGGAGGCGCGGGGGCCGGCTGCCGCTTCATACGGTTCACCTGCCGCACCAGCAGGAAAATCACGAACGCTACGATGATGAAGTTCAGCACATTGTTGATGAAGATGCCGTAGTTGAGCGTGGGCGCTCCCGCCGCCTTGGCCGCGGCGACGCTGTCGAAGTGCTTGCCCGTCAGGCTGTAAAAAAGATTGGCGAAGTCGACCTTGCCGATGACCAGGCCCAGCGGCGGCATCAGGACATCCTCAACAAACGAGGTCACGATCTTGCCGAAAGCGACGCCCAGGATGATGCCGATCGCCATATCCAGGACGTTGCCGCGCACGGCGAATTCTTTGAACTCTTTGAGCATGGCTTGCCTCCCAGAGATTCGGAGCGCCCGATACTGGCCGAGGGAACGCGAGTTGTCAAGACGGCGCGTCAGGGTGCGGCACGGCAGGGCACGTCAAGCTCAGCGGACAGCGCTGCGGGGCTCCGGCACGCCGGCCGCGCCGGCCTTGGCGCTGGACAGGTGATGGATGGTCTTGTGCAGCGAGGCTGCGTCTTCCACGTTCCAGCAGATTTTGGAGCGGTCGATCTGCCGCAGCAGCCCGCACAGAACCTTGCCCGGACCGACCTCGAGGAAGGTGCTGACGCCGTGTGCGATCAACAGTCGCACGCAGGGGTCCCAGCGCACCGTGCCGGTGATTTGGCGGATGAGGGCATCGCGCGCGGCTTCCCCCGTGCGCACCAGTCGCGCATCCACGTTGCAGGCGACCGGAAACTGCGGCTCGTGAAACGGGAATTGGGTGAGGTCCTGCGCCATCTTTTCCTGCGCAGGCTCGAGTAGTGCGCAGTGAAAGGGAGCGCTGACCGGCAACAGAATGGCGCGCTTGGCGCCGCGCTGTTTTGCCCGCTCGACGGCTCGCTCAACGGCGCGCGCGTTGCCGGAAATCACGATCTGCTCGGGAGAATTGATGTTGGCCGCCGCGCAGACGCCACCGTGCGCTGCCCACGCGCAGATTGGGCTCAGCTCCGCAAGCGGCATGCCCAGAATGGCGGCCATAGCGCCTGCTCCCACCGGCACCGCCTCCTGCATGTAGCGGCCGCGATGATGCACAGCCCGCACCGCGTCTTCGAAGCTTAAGGTCCCGGCGGCCACGTGCGCGGAATACTCGCCCAGGCTGTGCCCGGCCGCGCAGGCCGGTGTGATCCCCTTCTCGTGCAGCACCCGGAACGCGGCCACGGATACGGTGAGGATCGCCGGCTGGGTAATCTCCGTGAGCTTCAATTTCTCTTCCGGACCGGCGAAGCAGAGTTCGGAGAGCTTGAATCCCAGCGCAGCGTCAGCCTCGGCGAAGGTCTCGCGCGCCACCGGATAGCGGGCCGCCAGCTCTTTGCCCATGCCGACGGACTGCGATCCCTGTCCGGGAAAAAGGAACGCGAGGCTCATGTCGTCTGGGTGAGCACGGCGTTGTGATTGAGGTTCGCCAGCTCGTGCTCGATCTTGCGGGTGATGCCGGCGCGGGCGCACTCCGCGGCCACGCGCAGCGCGTTCTTGATGGCATTGGCGTTCGAGGAGCCATGGCACACAATGCACGCGCCTTTCACGCCCAGCAGCGGCGCGCCGCCGTATTCGGAATAATCCAGGCGCTTCTTGAAAGCCTTGAAGGCGTTGCGCGCCAGAATCGATCCCACCTTGGAGGCAATCGTAGCCTTCAACGAGTCTTTCAGCATGTAGCGCACGGTTTGGGCGACGCCTTCGGAAACCTTCAGCGCCACATTGCCGACAAAGCCGTCGCAGATGATGACGTCGGCATTGCCGTTATAGAGGTCGCGCCCCTCGACGTTTCCCATGAAGTTGATGGGCAGCGCCTTCAGCAGGTGGAACGCCTGGAACGTCAGCTCGTTGCCTTTGGTCTCTTCCTCGCCGATGGAAAGCAACCCGACGCGCGGGCGCTGTTTGCCGAAGATGCTGCGGAAGTAAATCTCGCCCATCACCGCGAATTGCTCCAGGTTTTGAGGCTTGCAATCGACGTTGGCGCCGACGTTGATCATGATGGCGGCCGAACCGGTGGCCGTCGGAAAGACCGCGGCCAGGCCAGGACGATCCACGCCCGGCAGCGCGCCCAGCACCACTTTGGCGGTGGCCATGGCGGCGCCGGTGTTGCCGGCGGTGACAAAGCCCTCGGCGCGGCGGTCGCGCACCAGCCGCAGTCCGACGCGCATGGAGGAGTCGCGCTTGGCGCGCATGGCCTGCGCGGCTTTGTCGCGCATCCCAATCACTTCGGTGGCGTTGACAACTTCGATCGGCAGGTCGGCAGCGGCCGGATGGTTCGCCAGTTCCTGCCGCAAGTGGGCTTCCCGGCCGACCAGCAGGACGTGAATGTCGTCCTGCCGCGTGGCCTGGATTGCGCCTTCGATTTCTGGCCTGGGCGCGCGGTCTGTCCCCATCGCGTCCAGGGCTATGACGGTCGGCATCGGTATCCGCAGGACCGCACCGCCGTAAGAAGAACGGCCAGCGGCCTACTTCTCGGTCTCGACTTCCAGGATTTCCCGGCCTTTATAGTACCCGCACTTGGGGCAAGCGCGATGCGGCATTTTGCGCTCGTGGCAATTGGGGCATTCAGAAAGGGAATGGGTAGCCAGATGGTCATGAGCACGGCGTTTGCTGGTGCGCGCCTGGGAATGTCTGCGTTTTGGATTGGGCATAAAAACCTTTGTAAAAACGCCACGGATTTGCACGGATCACCACATAGCTAGACCCGCATTTTCTGATCCGTATTGATCCGTGTAAATCTGTGGCAGCCCTTCTTTCGTTTGTTAATGCTTCAACTTGTTCCGAATCTCGTGAAGCGCCTGCCACCGCGGCTCCTGGACCGGCTGGCAGTCACAGGCCTCGACATTCAGGTTCTTGCCACAGTGCGGACACAGGCCCTTGCAGGCGTCGTTGCATACCGCCTTCAGCGGGACCGCCAGCAGTACCTGCTCGCGCAGCACGTCTTCCAGCACGAGGCCCTCGCCCTGGTAGTAGCCGATCTCGGCTTCAGCGCCGCCAATGGCTCGCTCCGCCATGCCGGCATCGGCTCCCAGCGGCCGGTAGATCAGGTCGAAGTTGCCGGCCACGTGCCGCAGCACCGGCTCCAGACAGCGCGCGCACCGCAACTCAAGCTCGGTCGAAAAATCGCCCACCACCCGAATATCTTCCAGAGACTTCCCGCGCCCGCGATGCTCCTCCACCAACTCCGCCCGCCCCTGGGTGGCAAGTGGAGCGTGCTGCTGGACATCCGGGCCGAAGTCGATCGCTTCCGGTCTAAACTCTTGTGAAAACGTGACTTCGTGGAGTTCTAATTCGCGGATACTGATCAACATCGGGCCGTCCATTGGATCCGCGAAGCGCGTGCCGCGCGATGGCACGCCCAGGCGCGTTATCTTCTGCAAGCCGAAACTTAAGCATAAGGGTGGGGGCGAAAGAGTGTCAAGGAACGCGAGGCGGCGGGCAGTGCGAGCCAGCTATTGTCGGGTACCAGACATTGGCTCCGGCCAGGCTGCAAGGTGGTTTGAAGCAACCTCTATCAAACAGGCTGTGTCCCACCCACGCCAAGGTTTGGGACTACTTCGTCTCGCATTGGTCTGCAAGCATGTCGCAACCGGTCGTTTTAACCCACCCTTGGCAAAACCGGCCAAGGGTGGGGCACCCATGGTGGTTCTTTTGATAAGAGTTGTCAGTAGGTCGTTCCCATGCTTCCGGTGGGACGGCTGCTCTCGGTTCCCGTCGCCGCCTCCGCCGAGGCGCGGATGGCGCTGATGCCGTTACGCACGCGCTCGCGCCCCTGCTCCAGGGTCTCGCGGGCGGTGTCTGCCAGATCGTTTGCTCGGTCGCGGATGTTGCTGCGGGTCTGCTCGCCGCTCGTGGGCGCAAACAGCACGCCCAATCCGATGCCAATCCCTAGACCGACCAGGAAGCTCTTCATGAATCCCCTCCTCTCGACTGAGTACCGAGTACCGAGTCGCGAGTACCGAGTCAGGTGTTTCTTCCTGGTACTTGCTACTTGCCACTCGGTACTCGGTACTAGCTAATTGTACAGAGATGCGCCTGCCAGCGAGGGGTTGCTAGCCGGAATTGCAGTGCAGCTCTGGGAAAGGACCGCCGAGCTTTGCGGCAGTCCTGCCGGTTCTGGCCTCGCCTGCTACACTAGCCCCGCTATGCTGAAGGGTTTCGCCACACCCGTAGGCACCGCGCGCTATCGCGACCGCTTTCCCGTGTTGGGTCAGGCCGGAAATTTCCGCCAGCACAGTGAGGCAACCGGTCCCGGCGAGCTTTGGATTTCCTCCCTCGGTCTCGGAACCTATCTTGGCGAGCCCAGCGACCAGGCCGACCGCGCTTATACCGACGCAGTTCGTTTGGCGCTGGCTTCCGGCATCAACCTGCTGGACACGGCGATCAACTATCGTCATCAGCGGTCGGAACGCAGCATCGGCGCCGCTCTAGGAGAGATGATTGCCGCCGGAGAGCTGCAGCGCGATGAAGTCATCGTCTGCACGAAGGCAGGATATCTCTCCTTTGACGGCGAGGTCCCACCCAACCCCGGCGGCTACTTTCGCGCGGAATTCGTCGACAAAGGGATCTTGAACTCTGCCGACCTGGCCGGCGGGATGCACTGCATGTCCGCCAGCTACCTCGCCGACCAACTGGAGCGCTCGCGGCGCAACCTCGGGATCGAGACCATCGACGTGTTCTACGTGCACAACCCGGAAACGCAACTGGGCGAAGTGCCGCGGGAGCGCTTCCGCCAGCGCCTTCGCGAGGCCTTCGGCATGCTCGAAGAGGCCGTGCAGGCGGGCAAGATCCGCTACTACGGCGTGGCGACCTGGAATGCATTTCGCGTTCCGCCGGCCGCGCGCGACGCCATGAGCCTGGCCGATACGGTCGAGGTCGCCCGCGAGGCCGGCGGCGAGCAGCACCACTTCCGCTTCGTGCAGTTGCCGTTCAATCTCGGCATGCCGGAGGCCTTCGCCTATCGCAACCAGACCTGGGAGAAAGAAAATATTTCGCTGCTCGATGCGGCCGCGCGCGCCGGTGTGATGGTGGTGGGCAGCGCCACGCTCTCCCAGGGCCAGCTCGCGCGCGACCTGCCGGCGTTCATCGAGCAGCGGATGGGCGCGGGCAGTGGCGCCGCCAATGCCATCCAGTTCGCGCGCTCCGCTCCCGGCCTGGCGGTGGCGCTGATCGGCATGGGCCGGCCGGAGCACGTGGCCGAGAACCTCAAAGTCGCCGGCCTGCCGCCCGCGCCCCGCGAGCAGTGGGAGAAGCTGTTCGAGCGGGAGTAAAGTCTTCAAATCTTGCCACGGAGGCACAGAGCCACCATGACATCCCACATAACTCTGTGCCTCCGTGCCTCTGTGGCTGATCTTCAAACGTGTTGCTGACGCCCGCCATCTTGCAGTGGATCGTGCTCGCGCTGGTAGCGCTGGTGGCGTCGACGCTGGCGGCGGTAACGGGTTTTGGCGGCGCAGCGGTGCTGCTCCCAGTGCTGGTTGCGGCGTTCGGCGTGCGCGAGGCCATACCGATTCTGACGGTGGCGCAATTGATCGGCAACGGCAGCCGCGTCTGGTTCAATCGGCGAGAGCTGGAGTGGCGCGTCGTCGGCTGGTTTGCTGTGGGCGCCGTCCCCATGGCACTACTCGGCGGATATCTGTTCGCGAAAGCTCCTTTACACTTTCTGACGCGCCTGCTGGGCGCATTCCTGCTGCTGGTCGTCGTCTGGCGTCACGCACGTCCGAAGCGGCCGAAGCCTTTTCCCGCCGCCGCGTTTGCCGGGATCGGCGCCGGAGCGAGCTTCCTTTCAGCGCTGCTGGGGAGCGTGGGACCGATCATGGCTCCGTTCTTCCTGGCGTACGGTCTGGTGAAGGCGGCGTATATCGGCACGGAGGCGCTTTCAACTGTCGTGATGCACGTGACCAAGCTGTTTGCGTATCGCCAAACCGGTGTGCTGACGCAATCCGGCGTGCTCATCGGCCTGGGGCTGGGCCCCATCATGATCGGTGGTTCTTTCCTCGGGAAGCTGATTGTCGATCGGCTGCCGGAGAAGGTGTTCGTCGCCATCATCGAGGCGGTGCTGGTGGTAGCGGGGCTGCTCTTCCTGATTCGCGGATGAGGCGCCCGGCAATACCTAGTCGATCAGCTTGCATGACCGTTGCGAACGGCGATCCCGCCCACCACCGCCAGAATCGAGAGCACATTGTTCAGGGCGACGTTCAAGCCTAATTGCAGGAATTGTCGCTCGTGCCAGTACCCGATCGTCTCATACGCAAACGCGGAGAATGTGGTAAACGCGCCGCAGAATCCAGTGGCCGCGAACAGGCGCCAATGATCGTGGTCATGGTCAGCGGTCCAGGTGAGCACATATCCGACGATGAACGATCCCAGCACGTTGACCAGCAGCGTTCCGTAGGGAAACCCGTGATGGTGCGAGAGCTGCGACGAGAGGTGCGTGCAGGCAAAGCGGGCCATCGCCCCGAGAACCGCGCCGATAGAGAGATACACGAGATTTTCTAGCACAGAAAAACTCCTACGTGAGATTCGTAGGAGTCATCAGCCACGGTGGGCGGTTAAAGGCGAACTCCATCGCCTGCAGTGCTATGCTACCGCCTCCCAATCGCCGAAGCAATTGAAGATGGAAGATGAGAGTCTTCACCGATTCGGAAGTCCGCTCGCTGCTTGAGCCCGCCGAGGTGGTGAACGCCATCGAAGCCGCGTTCGCGCGCGATTACCGCTCGACCGCCGTGATGCCTGTCCGCACCCACGTGCCGGTGCAAGGCCGCGGCGTGCTGCTCGTTATGCCCTGCTCCGACAGCGCCCTCCCCGGGCTTGGCACCAAGCTGGTCTCGTTCTTCGAGAATGCCGCGCGAGCGATTGCAAGCGACCTACGTTCTATTCGATCCAGCCAGCGGTAAGCTGCGCGCCCTGATGGCAGCCAACTATCTGACCGACGTGCGCACGGCCGCTACGTCGGCGGTTGCCACCCGGCACATGGCGCGCCACGATTCGAAGATCCTGGGTGTGTTCGGTACGGGAAGGCAGGCGCGCTCACATATAGAGGTTCTGACCGCGGAGCGACGCTTCGAGCGCATCCTGGTTTGCGGTTCGAGCCCGGAGCGCAGCCGGACGTTTGCGACGGCGATATCGAAAGAGCTCGACGTGGCGGTCGAACCGGCCGACGCCCGCATGTGCGCCTCGCAGGCGGACGTGATCTGCACCTGCACGACGTCGCCAACCCCCATCTTCGACGGAAAATGGCTGCGGCCCGGCACGCACTTGAATCTGGTCGGCGCGTTTCAGCCTGACAAGCGCGAGGCGGACAGCGAGACCATGCGGCGGGCGCGTATCGTGGTCGAGAGCTACGAGAGCGCGTCTGGTCGAGGCCGGCGACTCTGCTGATCCCCATGCGCGAGGGCGTGATTGGCCGCGAGCACGTCGTCGCCGACTTGCACGAGATCGTGAGCGGCAAAAAAGCCGGACGGACCTCGGCCGACGAAGTCACGGTCTTCAAGAACCTGGGGTGCGCGATCGAAGATCTGGTCACGGCGACGCTCGTCTGGCAGAAAGCAGAGCAGCACAGCCAATGAACCGGCGACGGCAATACGACGTGGCGGTAATCGGCGCCGGCGCCTTCGGCGCTTGGACCGCCTATCACCTTCGCCGGCAAGGAAAGAAGGTCGCGCTGCTCGATGCCTACGGCCCGGGCCACAGCCGCTCCAGCTCCGGAGGCGAGACTCGGATCATGCGCATGGCCTATGGTCCGGACGAGCTTTACACGCGCTTCGCCCTACGATCGATGAAGCTCTGGCGCGGGTTCGAGCGGCGCTCCGGCGAACAATGTTTTCTGCGCACCGGCATGTTATGGCTGGCGCGCAAACAGGACAGCTATCCGCGAGAGAGCCTGA
This sequence comes from uncultured Acidobacteriota bacterium, assembly GCA_963733935.1. Taxonomy (GTDB): domain Bacteria; phylum Acidobacteriota; class Terriglobia; order Terriglobales; family Acidobacteriaceae; genus JAHFUA01. The sequence continues at coordinate 332,676 of CAVTEQ010000005.1, read as the reverse complement.
GCACCTTGAGCACGCTGAAAGTACCTTGCGAAAAGCTGTCGCGTGCGGAATTGAGCAGGCGCTTTCCTCAGTTCTCCTTGCGCGGCATCGATTGGGGACTGTTCGAGCCGGAGGCTGGGGTGCTCATGGCGCGGCGTGCGGTGCAGGCGGTCGCAACGCAGGCGATCGCCGGCGGAGTCGAGTACATCGCAGAAGCCGTTCAGCCGCCTCCCACTGCTTCGCGGCTGGATGCCGTGGTTACCAACACTGGCCGCCGCATCACTGCCGGCGAGTTCGTATTCGCTTGCGGCGCGTGGCTACCGCGTCTCTTTCCAGACAACGTGGGCAAGCGCATTTTTCCCACCCGCCAGGAAGTCTTTTTCTTTTCCCTCGCGCCCGGCAACCATCGCTATACGCCGGCGCTGATGCCGGCGTGGTACAGCTATGCCGATCACATTTATGGCGTGCCCGATGTCGAGAACCGGGGAATCAAGATTGGTTTTGACGCCCACGGGCCCAGGTTCGATCCCGAGACCGCCGACAGGCTGGTCAGCCCGCGCAGCGTGCGCGCCATGCGGGAGCACTTGCGCACATATTTCCCCGAGCTGCGCGATTCGCCGCTGGCGGAAACCCGAGTGTGCTCCTATGAGAACACTTCCAATGGTGATTTCCTGATCGACCGCCACCCCGACGTGGATAACGTATGGATCGCGGGCGGCGGCTCAGGCCACGGCTTCAAGCACGCGCCTGCAGTCGGGGAGTACGTCGCGGACCTGATCGTCGGCAACGTTCGCGCCGAGCCGCGCTTTTCCTACCCCGGCAAGGCGACAGCACAAAGCCGAGAGGTGTACTAGGGAGCGCGTGGATGTTCAGATCAGTGAGCGATTCCAGAACTCGAAGCGATTGAGTAAGCGCTTCCAGCGAATTCCAAGAATGGGTGTTACGTGATGGACAACATCAGACATGTGATCTACCTGCTGCTGGAAAATCAGTCGTTCGATCGAATGTTGGGCTGTTTCAGGCAGGTCTATCCCGAGCTGGATGGTTTAAATGCTCCAGGCCAGCCGGCCTTCTTCAATCTCGATGCCGAGGGCCTGCGCTATGAGCAAAAGCCCACAGAAGCCAAGCAAGTCGATCCCGACCCAAAGCACGAGGTGCGGTTCGTTCTTGAACAGCTTCAAAACAATAATTCCGGCTTTGTGCTCGACTTTGCTCGAAATTATCCCAAGGCAACACCGCAGCAGCGGCAGGAAGTCATGGGCTACTATCCGCTTGCATTCCTGCCGGCCCTCCACACGCTGGCGCTGAATTTTACGATCTGCGATCACTGGTTCGCCTCGCTGCCCGGGCCAACCTGGCCCAACCGCTTTTTCGCGCTTACCGGAACCAGTAATGGTCAGGCATTGATGCCCGAGGGGTGGCAGCACCCGCAGCTCGCCACCTACTTCAACCAGACGCAAACCACCATCTTCGACCGCCTCGATGAAGGGCATGTTGACTGGAAGGTCTACTATTATGATTTTCCCAGTTCGCTGCTGTTGGCGCATCAGCGACACCCCGAGAACCTGATTCACTATCGCAGGATCGACCGCTTCTTCGCCGATTGCTCCGATGAGCCGACCTTCCCATCTTTCTGTTTTATCGAACCAAAATATTTCGGCGCCGATCAGAACGACGATCATCCTCCCCACAATATCTTTAAAGCCGAAAAGCTGATTGCGGATGTGTACAACGCCATCCGCTCCAGCCCGAAGCTGTGGGAAGCCTCGCTGCTGATTATCAACTTCGATGAACACGGCGGCTTTTACGATCACGTTTCTCCCCCCGCTGCCACACCGCCTGACGATCTTCGCGCAAAAATCGACCCGGACAATCCGAACCTCACTTTCGGATTTGACCGTTTAGGCGTACGTGTTCCGGCGTTGCTGGTTTCGCCCTGGGTCGGCAGGAGGGTGGAAACGACGCAGTTCGACCACACCAGCGTTCTTCGCTATCTCATCGACAGATGGGGCCTGGGTCTTGCGACACTGGGGCAGCGCACCGCCAATGCCAAATCGATTTCGGTGGCGCTTCGGGATGCAAGGCGGGACGACACGCCGGCATTCATCCGGGTTCCGTACACCGACCTTGTGCCGCCCAGCCCGGCTCTCGAACGGGAAGACTCCAGCGTCCATCACAAGGCTCTCGAGGCATTTGCCTACTTTCTTGCGCGCGAACTGGGAGATACAAAGGCGGTCGAGGCGGCCTCCCAACTTCCCGGTGCATGGATGAAGTTGAAATCCGCGCTGGGGAAAGCCGCTTTAGGCGCCGGCGCAAAGCTCACGGCGGAGTTGCAGCACTTCAACGAAAACAAGGTCAGAAACACGATGGCAATCGTCGAGTCAATCATCGAGCAGGCGCGGCGAGAGTGATTTGTAGCGCGCTCGATCTCAGCCACGATCGGTGGTTTCTTCGGAAGTTCGAAACACAAAGGTGTCGCTGACCAGGAAATTCACGAGCGAGCAACCCGCGATGCTGATCAGGTTGGCTGGCAGTGACGGCAAATGCGCCTGGCCAACCAGCATCCGCATCAGCAGCAGGTTTCCCAGGATTGAGATGGCGCCCGTCGTGAGATTGAAGTGAAGCAGGCGCAGCAGCGCTTGCCGGCGGGTGAGGCTGGCGCGGTCCGCCCAGGTGTAGCGCTCGTGCCACAAGAAGTTGTGCAGCACCGCCGCTTCCACCGCCAGAGCCGTAGCGGGAAGATAGTCCAGCTTGAGGACGCCATTCAGGATTCCCAACACTGCCAATTGCACAACGATGCCGATGGCGCCGACCAGGTTGAACTTCAGCCAGCGTCGTCCGGTGATACGAAGCTCAGGCATCACCGAATCCGCTCCTGCCGATAGAGCAGAGCGGTGTGCCGCACCGTCGAGATAACCAGCATCACTCCCATGGCGACGATGGCGATCACGCCTCCCACGTCGAACAGGCGGAACGCATGGCCAACAACATGAACCGTCGGCCGGTAAAGCAGCGTGATGTTGCCGATGGCGAGCAGAATCCGAATTTCCGTGGGGCCGAATATCCAGTAGGAAAGCTGGAAGTGTCCGAGCGTGTAAGTGGCCAGATAGACCTCAATGGAGAGCATCAGGAAGACAATCAGCATTCCAACGGCGACGCCCCAATGCAGATAGCCCGAGATGGCCAGACCGCACATGAGGAAGCCAGCGCCGAAGGTGTCAATGATGTGGTCCACGTAGAAGCCGTATCGCGGGCGCTGCTGATTGCGAAATCGCGCCAGGGCTCCATCGAGGGAATCGCCCAGCCAGTTCAGGGCGATGAAGAATGTGGCGGCCAGCAGCGCATATTTGTTCCTGCCGGCGAGCGCGTAGGAAGCTCCCGCCAAGAATTGCGCGGCAAAGCCCACGAGCGTGAGGTGGTCCGAGTTGACGCCGCGCGGGGTGCGCGCGGCCAGCCACAGCAAAATCTTCTTCTCGAGGCCGGAGGAGAGACTCTCCTGGACTCGCCGCGCGCTGTTGAAAGACGCGTTGTGCAGTTCGGCGGGCTTTAGCTCGGCTGTAAACATCGGTTCCTCCGTCAGCGAAGGCTGCGGTTGGCAATCGCCTGTGCGGCAACCGCTTTTCTGGTGGTGACGAGCGTGAATTCGAGCGACTCGCGGGGCAAGCTCTGAACAATCGGTCCGATCAGCCAGCCCAGGCCAGTTGGGATGTTGCGGGTCAGCGAGATGGCCTCGCATTGGACGAAGACGCCGTCCTCGGCCTCGAAGAAGCGCCAGTAGTTATCGAGCGCCCAGAGAAATCCGTGATCATTTCCGGGAGGCAGATCGCGCTCATCTTTCCCGCCGGGGTTCTGCACCTCGGCGATGCGCGTGCTGTGTGACTGGGAATAGACGTGGTGTGCGTCGAGAATGGCAACGTGCACGTCATATTCGGTGTCGAGGACCACGGTTACGATCTTGTGCTTCTTCAGACGCATGAAGACGTGGAAGTCGTTGCCCTCGCGCCGCACCAGCCGCGACCGCTGCACGTCGGGTGAATAGACCTCCGCATGGTGGTCATAGTTCGCCAGGAGGGAAAGCGTTCCGGCGAGACTTGCGCCGGGAATAAAAACGATGCCGATCCAGTGGTGGATGAGCCCGTGCGGAATCTGCGTTTTGGACATGATCGAAGTCCCGTCCACATGCTCGATGATCATTTCGCCGCGCCGGAGCCGCTGATAGGCCTGGTCGCGGCGCTCGGCCGGCCACTCGTCGGGCAGAAGAAATGGCCCGCCCGGGCGCAGGTCGCCCTGCATCTTTTGTTCTGCTTGAGCAACATATTGATCGAAGGCAGAGCGCGTCTCCGGCTGGAGCTCGACCGATTGCGCCAACCCGGGAGCGGCCAGCAGCCAGGCGAGTGCAAGGGCCATGACCGTCGCGCGGATTCGCTGGCGCATGTCTACCTCCTGCTGGAGCACACTGTCGCGCAAGCCGGCGCGGCATTGCAATGCACTACGCATAAAACGTCATCAAGCCAAGGTCATTCGATAAGTTTAAGAGATACAAGGGACTAGGCGGACTGCTAACTTGCGGGTAGCTCTTGCCGCGGGAAAATTCACCCCCTGGATCACTTCAGTGGTGGCCTTCGGTCGGCGCGAGTGCGGGCGAGCCCGGGTGGACGGCGCGACCCGGGGTCAGTTAGTGATAAGGCGATTTTTCGCCAACTATCGTTCTGTCTGGTTATCGCCGAGTCGGGTTGCCTTGTGCCAACGCCACAAACATAGAAGCACAGAGAAGCCGCTCCCCATCAAGACGCCAAATAATAGACCGCTAACCAAGACACAGGCCAATTGTAGGAAATATTGTGGGGTTCTGACGTTGGCGTTGATCCACTTCGCGAATCCCAGCAGAAGAGAAGCAATCACGCCGGACGTGACGCACACCATTCCGTACCGTTGAGGGCTGAAGTTCTCCGGCTTTCCTCGCCATGCCGCATACGCGATCACAACGGCAACTACTGGCCCGACGACGAAAAAGGTCAGCAATTGCATTGCGCCTGTAAGCCACAGGTAGTCTGGATTCATGGGCACGAGGATATACGAATCAACCGGGCATGACTGTCGAGAACAGGCATTTACACAACTAATCTCCCCGGCCTGCTAACTTGCGAGCCCCTGCGCGCCGTGTAAACTTAGCTCCTCCGGCGTGGCCATGCAGCCTGTTAGCGGCGAAAAACGCATTTTCCGATTCGGTCTCTACCAGGCCGACGCGGCCGCAGGGGAGCTGCGCAAGAACGGTCGCAAGGTGAAGCTGCAAGAGCAGCCGTTTCGGGTGCTGCTGCTGCTTCTCGAGCGGCCGGGGACGATCATCACGCGGGAAGAAATCCGGCAGGCGCTGTGGTCGGACGATACGTTTGTGGATTATGACCATAGCCTCAATACGGTGGTGAACAAGCTGCGGGATGCGCTGGACGACGTTGCCTCGAATCCCCGCTTCATCGAGACGCTGGCCCGCCGCGGCTACCGCTTTATCGCGCCCGTCGAGATCGCGGGCGGCGAGCCGACGGCGGTCCCAGCTTCCCCGCAAGCGCCGAGCGAAACCTCCGCCAGCCGCTCGTCATTGCTGACGCATCCGGACGAGCTGCCGAGCGTCTCGCGCGACATGGTGCGCGTGCTGTTTGCGCTGATTCAGGTGATGTATGTCTGCTTCTACCTGATCTCGCTGGCGAAGCTGGGCTCCATCGAAAAGATTGTGGCGCCGATGGTCTCGCGTTCGTACTGGATCGTGGCTCTGGTGCTGGTGACGGCCGCAGTCGGCATTCCCACGCGGCTCTATCTGCTGGCGGCCGTGGGCTTCGATTCCAGAAGCTTGCAGGTAAAATTCCGCAAGCTGTTTCCCTTCATCTTTCCGCTGGACGAACTCTGGGCCCTGGCGCCCTTTCTCGCCGTTCACCAACTCGGAATCGGGCTGGCCTTCGCCGCTACGGCGGCGCTGCTTTATGTGCCCTTCTCGCAGCGAACACTTATGCTGATGGGCTACCAGCGCTACTAAATCCCAAAAGTGACTGTCGGGGAAGAATCCTTCCCTTCCCTTGAAGAATCTCTTAGGACTGTTGAGGAGAAACGCGGATGCCTCTCACCCTGATTGCCGTTTGCGTCGTAATGGCCGGTTTCGTGATCGTAATTTGGATCAAACGCAGGAAAGACACGCGTGAGCTGGAGTTGCACAGCATCACCCCAGAGGGCCTGCATGCATTGCTGGCCTCAAGCCAGAAGGTGCTTCTCTACGATGTTCGGCAGCCGCTGGACTTGTTGGCCAACTCCGAGATGATTCCCGGCGCAACCAGGATTCCACCCAAAGACCTGCTTCAGGACCCGTCACTCATCCCCAGAGATAAAGACTCGGTCGTTTACTGTACCTGCCCAGGCGATGAAACCAGCCGGCGCGTCTTGGATCGAGCTCAAGCCGAGCATTTCTTGCGGATGAAATTCCTCAAAGATGGGCTGGCAGGGTGGAAAGCGAAGGGCTATCCGGTTGTGCCGTACGAAGAGTCTTTCCACTTGGACACTAGAACCTCCTAGTTCCGGACCCGCGCGCCTCCAGCCGCGACTAGGCACTAAACCGCGACCGCCTCCATCTCGCGGGCTTCCTTCTGAAGGCTCTCGAACAGGATGCTGGAGAGATAGCGCTCACCGAAGTCAGGAATTACTACCACCACCAGCTTGCCGGCATTTTCCGGGCGTTGGGCGACGCGCACGGCCGCCACCACCGCGGCGCCCGATGAGATCCCGACCAGCAGTCCCTCTTCGCGCGCCAGCCGGCGAGCCATGGCGACGGAGTCGTCGTTGTTCACGGTGACAATTTCATCGATCAGATCGGTTCGCAGAATCTCGGGGACGAATCCCGCGCCGATGCCCTGGGTTTTGTGCGGGCCGGGCTGTCCGCCCGAAAGCACGGGGCTTTCCGATGGCTCGACGGCCACGATGCGGAAGCTCGGCTTCTTCGGCTTGATGTACTCGCCCACGCCAGTCAGGGTGCCGCCGGTACCCACGCCCGAAATCAAAATGTCCACCTTGCCGTCGGTGTCGTTCCAGATCTCGGGGCCGGTCGTCTCGCGGTGGATCTTCGGATTCGCAGGATTGGCGAACTGCTGCGGCATGAAACCGTTGGGAGTGGCGGCCAGAATCTCTTCGGCCTTGGCCAAAGCGCCGCGCATGCCCTTGACGCCCGGCGTCAGCACCACCTCGGCGCCGAAGGCACGCAACAGCACGCGGCGCTCCAAGCTCATGGTGTCCGGCATGGTGAGAATCAGCCGATAGCCACGGACCGCGGCCACGAACGCCAGCCCGATTCCGGTGTTGCCACTGGTGGGCTCGATCAGCACCGTTCGGCCGGGCGTGATCTTTCCCTGGCGCTCGGCTTCATCGATCATGCTGACGCCGATCCTGTCCTTCACGCTGTGGCAGGGATTGAAGCTTTCCAGCTTGGCGGCGATTCGCGCCTGGCAGCCGGCGGTGACTTTGTTGAGGTATACCAGAGGGGTGTTTCCGATCAGTTCCGCAACGTCCTTGGCGATTTTCATGCAGCAACTCCACCCGGCAAAGACGTTTACTGTAGCAGAAGAGCCGATGCCACGACATCTCCGCACCGATGCTACAGAGGCGGGTTGCTCTTAGTGGCCTGTCTGAGGCTTGAACTGGAGAACGATCTGCAATTCGGACTCGATGGACTGGCCGTTCAGGGTGGCGGGCTTATAGCGCCACTGCTTGACGGCGGCGAGGGCACCGGGACGGAACAACTCGTTGCCGCTTACCCACTCGAGGTTGCCTACACTCCCAGTCCTGGTGATGGTTGCTTTCAACACCACTTTGCCGGAGATGTTCATGCGGCGAGCCGCTTCCGGATAAGCGGGGGCCATGCGCGTGACCAGTTGCGCCGGAATCATATGGGATACCGGCGCCGCAACAATTGAGGGTGAGGGCTTGCTCAGAACCGGCAGTTCCGGAGATGACAACGCCAACTGTGGGGCCTGCGCTTCGGGTACCTGCGCGCGAGACTTGCCCCCTGCCGTGGGCCGGCGGACCGGCGCGTCCGTTTCGATCACCGCCTCGGGGACGTGGCGGACGGTTACATCATCGGGCACTTCGGAAGCTGCTACCGCCTTCGCCGGGGATGCAGTCGACGGCGCCGGAGTGAACGCGCTCCGCTTGGTTTCGACCGGGGTGGAGTCCGCGGGCTTCAGCTCGGACATCTGGCTGGTTGGGAGCGCGGAAGTCGGAGACAGCGCCGGAGCGGCCGCCGCGGCCATGCGGGCGCTTCTGCCGGCATACCACCGCCAGCCGCCCCACCCGATCAGAGCCAATAGGATCAGAATCGCCGCCACCAGCCACCAGCGCCGAGGCGCCGCCAGGGATTCGTAGCCGCTGAAGGTCAGCTCGGGAACAGAATCCGTGGAGGGTTGCCGCAAGGGCACGAGGCGCACAGAGCTGGTGGTCCCAGCTTTCTCGCCGCGATCTTGCGCCACGGGTACCGGAGCAATGTCGTCTTTTTGCTTGCGCGGAAGCTCGAACAGGTCCGCAGCGCCGTCGTACGCCGGCGGGGGTGCAGGCATGGCAGAAGACTGCCGCGGCGGCGGAACGACCACGGCGGGCTCAAATCTGGTTTCCGAGGCTCCGGCCGGCGTTTTTCGCTGATCCCGCGCCTCGGCCGGCATCTTCGCGGGTGGCCCGCTTACCTCAGAAAAGAGGTCATCTTCGAATACCGCTGCCGACTCCACCCCCTGGGTCGGCGCGACAACTCCCTGATCCAGGACCGCCACTGCCGCCGGCGCGACCGCTTCCAGGCCGTGCTGGTCCGCCGCATGGCCCGCGGGCGAAGCCGCCTGGGTCTCGTCGAGAAGTTCCACGATGACTTCGGAAAGCGTGGTGAGGATGAGGAGATGCTTGTCGGTAAAGGCGTTGGGCGTATCGGAAAAGGCGGCGATCACGCCCACCACTTTCAGCCCGCGACGCACAGGAGCCACGGCGATGGCGCTGATTCCCAGTGCCCGGCAAGCCTCCGGATCCACCCGCGGATCGCTCTGCGCATCGTCACAGCGAAGCGGCTCGCCGGTGCGTGCGCACAGCCCGGTGAAGCCGTGATCGATGCTGAGCTTGGCGCCCACGTCGGGCGCGCTGGTGCCCCAACTCGCGCGGCAGACCATATCCGCGCCTTCGGTAAGCGCAATGGCGACACCGCTCGAGCCGGTGAAATTTTGCGCGCGGATGGCCACTGCCAGCAGCTTCTCCGCCAGCGGAGTGTGCGCTCCGAACTCCGGCGCCGTGCGCGCCTGCTCTAACTCCGATGTGGCTGGTCCGTGGGCCGGGCCCATTCGTTACTTCTCCCGTCAAGATACACTGGGGGATGCCAACATCGTATCAAGTAGCCGATGGGAAAGACATGCCAAAAGGGCCGGCCGGCCTTCCAGGGGACGCTGCACCTCGGTCATGTCCCACAGCGGTATAGCCCCGCTTATAGTCGGGATCGAGGGGGCTCATGAAAACCATCCAGAACGTTTTGCGTGAAAAGGAAGCCGAGATCGAGAAGCTGACCCGCGAGATCAAAATGCTGAAGGTGGCGGCGCGCATTATGGAAGACGAAGGCCAGGGACAGTCAGCGCGAGCGGCGGAATCGCTGCAGCGCCACGTCGATGTTGCCGGCGTGAACCTGGAAGAGCCGATGCTGGACGTCCTGCCGGTCGCAGGACCCTCCAACGGCGACAGCAGCAAGCGCTGGCCGTAGACTGGCGATCGTACCTCCGTCGCCTAGGTTCTCCGGGATCATTGCCTCGGCAGCGCTTGCCTAACGACTACCCTCCTGCAGCGTGCGCCGCAGAAACACGATCGTCTTTGTCCACGCCTGAGCTGCGTCCTCCGCTCGGTAAGCTGTCTTGTTAGTGGCATTCTCGAAAGCGTGCCCGGCATCGGGAAAGATCACGACTTCGATAGGCTTGCCGAACTGCTTCACCTGCTGCTCGAAGTTCTTTACGTCGCTCACCGGGATGCCGCGGTCTTGCCCGCCGAAGATACCCAGGATCGCGGCGTGAATGTTCCTCAGACTGTCCGCCGAAGTGGCCAGATGTCCGTAGTTGATCACGCTGGCTGCCAGTTTTGGATCGGCAATCGCCAGGTCGAGCGAATATCCTCCGCCCATGCACCAGCCGATGGAGCCAACGCGCGTGGGCGCCACGTTCTTCAACGATCGCAGATATTCAGCGGCGGCCAGCAAGTCGCGGTCGGCGCGGTCGTGCGGCAGTCCGCGGCTGAGTTCGTGCGCCTCATCGGAAGTGGCCGCCACTTTTCCGCGATACAAGTCCACCGCCAGCGTGACGTAACCTTGGTCGGCGAGCTTCGATGCCTGCTCCTTCACCCAGTCGTTCAGCCCCCACCATTCATGGATCACCACCAGCCCCGGGAACGGCCCCTGGCCCGCAGGCGCGTACAGCATTCCGCTGACGGTTTCGTTCCCGCTCTTGTAGGAAACTTGCTTGCCATCGGCGGCAAAAACGGACATGGCGAGGAAACACAGCAACAGCAAAACCAGCCAGCGCATGAGGCCTCCTGCTTCACCTTCGATTGCGAGCAGCCTGCGGAGGATGCCGAAAGATGCTTCACCGGCGACGTCCAGCTCTTGCGGGTGGAACCGGGCTTCGGCCCTGCATGCAACGCCTCCTCGATTGTCATCCCGAGCCGAGGGACCTTGTGTTTGCGTCTATGCGTCTGAATTGTAGAAGGCGAGGAATTCCTGGAAGGCGTCTTTTACTTTCGCCGCGACCTCCGCTAGTTCACCGCGCGCAGCCAGGCTGTGGCCCGCGCCGTCGATCACCAGCAACTTGGTACGCGCCGGGATTAATAGCAGCGCTGAGGTGATCTCCTCGACGGATGCGAACTCGTCTCGCGTTCCTTGAACAAACAGCGAGGGTAGCCGCAGCCTGGAGAAATGCCCAGTGCGCAATTGCGTGGGACGTCGTGGCGGGTGCAACGGGTAGGAAAGCAACAGCAGGGCGGCGGCTACGTCAGGGTCATCGGCGGCCAGCATGCTGGCCTGGCGTCCGCCGTAGGAGTGTCCGCCGAGAAACACTCGCCCGGAGACGATTTTTCGCAGCGACATTACCGCTTGCCGCAGTCCTTCGCGATCGCGCGCCGCGCTGCCTGCGCCCGGCGGCCCATGCGGACGCATCTCGCGAAACGGCAGATCGCAGCGCAACACGGTCAGCCCTGATTCGGCCAAGGCTTCAGCCACGGCGATCAGCAGGGGCGACCTGGAGTTTCCGCCCGCGCTGTGAGTGAGCACAAGAGCATCGCCATTCGGAGACTCCGGGCGATGCAGAAACCCGCGCACGCGAGGGTCGGAAGTATCGTCCTGAAAGGGCTCGAGGGAGGCGCCGGCAGACATGCTGCGCCATTTTAGAGGAGCGGGTCAGCTACGATGGGCCCGACCATGTCCGGGTGGAGACCCCGAAGTCCTTCCACAGGCGGAACCAGGGATTGGCAGCAAGGATATCGTCATGCCTGCGGTTCGCAGCCTCACGGTCGGCTGCCTGAAAACCTCTGGTGTCAGGCAGCGCCAGGATACGCTCCAGCCACTCTACGTCGGCAATTGTTTTCTCGATATCCATACAGCTTCAGTTTCTGATGCTCACGCGGACATTATAGCTGCTCGGAATGGATCTTTCGCTTTGCCGAGACTGCACCATAGCAAACCCGAGCAGGGCCAGGCAACCCGCTTGTACGACATGATAGATTAGCCACATCATCCCAGCCCGGGAGTCGCCATATGAGCGCATCTGGTACTACTTCCGCCTCCCTGTCCGAAGCCTGGCCGGCGCTGCCGCTTAATGAATGGAAGCCAACCTACCACAACCTGCACATGTGGACGCAGATCGTCGGCAAGGTACGTTTGGAACTCACACCGAAGACAAACCACTGGTGGAATGTGCCGCTTTACGTCAGCGCCCGTGGCCTGACCACTTCGCCGATCCCTTACGGCAACGGCGTCTTTGAAATCCAGTTCGACCTCATCGACCACCAGTTGCTCATCGACTGTTCCGATGGGCGGCGCAAAGTGCTCGCCCTGGAGCCGCGCACGGTGGCGGATTTCTACTCCGAGTTCGTGGCCGCGCTGCGCTCGCTCGACATTCAGGTTGCCATCTATCCGAAGCCGGCAGAAGTTCCCGATCCGGTTCCCTTCGCGGAAGACCGGCAGTACAAGGCTTATGATGCGCAGGCGGCGCATCGCTGCTGGCGGATTCTTGCCTCGTGCGACTCGATCTTCAAGCAGTTCCGCGCACGCTTTCTGGGCAAGAGCAGTCCAGTGCACTTCTTCTGGGGAAGTTTCGACCTGGCGGTCACGCGCTTCTCCGGCCGCCGCGCTCCGGAGCGTCCAGGCGCCGATGCCATCACCCGCGAGGCGTATTCGCACGAGGTCATCAGCGCGGGATGGTGGCCCGGCGGATCGGGCATCGACGGCCCGGCTTTTTATGCCTATGCTGCGCCGGAGCCGACCGGCCTGGCTACGCGCAAGGTCCAACCCGAGGCGGCGTTCTATCATCCCGAGTTAAAAGAATTCGTGCTGATGTACGACGAGGTTCGCAACGCGCCGACGCCCGAGCGAACCTTGCTGGAATTTTTGCAAAGCACCTATGAAGCCGCCGCGACGCTGGCCCGCTGGGATCGCGAAGCTCTGGAAATGCGCCCAACCGCAGCTTGACTGCAGAAGAGAGGGTGAAAAGATGAATTGCACGCACCTCGATCAGATCAAGATCGTCACCACCAAAACGCACGTGTGCCCGGAGTGCGTGAAACTGGGCGACACCTGGGTCCACCTGCGGCTCTGTCTTATCTGTGGACACGTCGGCTGCTGCGACTCCTCGAAAAACAAGCACGCGACCAAACACTTCCACTCGTCACGCCACCCGCTCATTCGTTCCATCGAGCCGGGCGAGTACTGGATGTGGTGCTACGTCGACGAACTGTCTCCGGGAGAACTGGCGGCCTAGCCATACTGCTTCCACAAATTGAATGCTCTCGCCTTCCCGATCCGCCGCATTCGACATCCTGATGCGCGTCGAGCAAGGTGCGTTCGCCGACGAACTTCTGCACTCCGACCGATTGCACGACCTCTCTCCCGCTGATCGCGCCCTGTGCACGCAGATCGTGATGGGCGTGCTGCGCTGGCGATCGCAACTCGACGACATGATTGCCCCCTGGTCGAAACTGCCTCCCCATAAGCTCGACCGCGAAGTAGCCACCGCCCTCCGCATCGGCGCCTATCAACTGGCGCACCTGGAGAGGGTTCCGGCGCATGCCGCCGTCGATCAGTCGGTTGAATTGGTCAAACGATCCGGCCGGCGATTCAGTGCGCCGATGGTGAATGCGGTCATGCGCAAGCTTGCCGCGGCTAAACCGAGTCCGGCGAAAAGCGAAGAAGATTCCCTTCCCGGAATCGCCGCTGCCACCGCGCACCCGCTGTGGCTTCTGGAACGCTGGTTGGCGGAGTACGGGCTTGAGGCCGTTAAGCAGATCGCGCGCTACGACCAGGAAATTCCTGTGCCGGCACTGCGCCTGGCCGATGCCGCCGCCGAACTGGAATTGCAGAAAGAAGGCATCGAACTTGCCCCAGGCGCACTCGTGGCCGGAGCTCGTCGCGTGTCTTTGGGTGAGGTAACTGCGGGTGACGTGACCAAGACTCGCGTCTTCGCCGAGGGCCGCGCCTATCTGCAGGACGAAGCCTCGCAGCTTGTCGCTTTGTTGGTCGGGAAGGGCAGTCGCATCCTGGATTGCTGCGCTGCGCCCGGAGGCAAGACTTCCGCCATGGCCGAGCTGAATCCCGCTTCGCTGGTGGTCGCGGCCGAGCTGTACCCGGCGCGCGCACGGCTGACTCGGCGCCTGGTGCGGGCGCGCAATGTGTGCGTCATCGCGGCGAACGCAGAGGCCTTGCCGCTGGCCGCGCAGTTCGACCGCGCGCTCGCCGATGTCCCATGCTCCGGCACCGGCACGCTGGCGCGCAATCCCGAGATCAAGTGGCGGCTGCAGCCGGACGATTTACCCGACCTGCACCGCCGGCAGGTCGCAATCCTTCGCTCCGCGCTCGGTTATCTCGTCCCCGGTGGGCGCCTGGTGTACTCGACGTGCTCGCTCGAACGAGAAGAAAACGAAGATGTCGTGAACGAGGTGATGGCCGCTCGCAGCGATTTACGGCTGCTCGATTGCCGCGACGAGTTGCAGCGGCTCAAGAGCTCAGGCGAACTTCGCTGGGATGATCTCGACTCACTCGTCCGCGGCAAGTTTCTTCGCACCCTGCCAGGCGTTCATCCATGCGACGGCTTCTTCGCGGCCATTCTTAGTCGCCAGTAGCCAGTCGCCAGTTGGGACTATTGCTCTTACTCTGGCGACCGGCGACTGGCGACTCTCTCACTGCGCCACTTCGAGCGTCACTGTAGCTCCAGGTGTCACTTTCTGTCCCGCGCCCGGAGACTGCTTCAGCACCGTCCCGCTGGGCAGCCCGGGAACGGACACATTGCTGACCACAACTGTCCGCAGGCCGGCGTCCTGAATCGTCCTGGTGACCTCGGCGAGCGGATGGCCGGTGAAGCTGGGCATGAGCAATGCCGCCGGCTCCGGCGGAACGGTCACCAGAAGATTGATTTTGGGCGACGCGCCCTGCGCATTCGGCGGCGGGCTCTGCGCGACTACCTGGTCGGGAGGCTGGTCGGGAATGTGCGCGATGGCCACGGTTCCCACGTCGAGGCCGCGGCGCGTGATGTTGATCTCGGCCGCATGCTGGCTCTGCTTGAGCAGATCCGGCGCCGCGGTGCGCTGTGCACCCAGGCTTTCAGCAACGCGCAGATGCCAGCCGCGCCGCACCAGCGTGCCCGGCGTCGGCGCCTGCGACAGCACGCGTCCCTCGGGCACCTCCCGGCTGTAAAAACCGCCTTCGCGGTCGAACAGCAGACCGGCCGCCAGCGCCCCTTTGCGTGCTTCCCCCACGGTGGCACCCACCACATTGGGCACGCGCACCTGGTGTCCGTGGATGGCCAACCGCATGGCCGTCAGCGCGGAAATCATAGCCACCGCCAGCAACACCAGCGCCAGCAGTAGGAATTGGAAAAACCGCTTCATGGGGGAGTGGGATTTAATTGTACCGCGGCTGCGCCGCGCCACGAGCCGCGTCATGCGGAGGTGTGACAAGAGCACGCATTCTGCCCGGGCGGCTAATCGATCAGGCTGGCGAAAAAAAAGCAACTCGAACTGACGGCCCATTATGGAACCGGAGCACGGAATCACATAGATTCTGGCGGAGAGGGGGAATTCGAACTTGAGGCGCCTAGAGCGAAGTGAAGGACCAGTCTGGATTCTGGCGGAGAGGGGGGGATTCGAACCCCCGGTAGAGGTTTTAGCCCCTACAACGGTTTAGCAAACCGCCGCATTCAGCCACTCTGCCACCTCTCCGCGGCGGGCTTCAGACAGTCTACCACCGGCTCCCGGTTCCGGGTGGTGGTCAACTGGTGTCAGACTGGCGGCTATTTCTTTCTTGGAACCTTGGCGCCTTTCTTGCGCGCTTCCGACAGGCCAATCGCAATTGCCTGCTTGCGGCTCTTTACCTTGCCGCCCTTGCCGCCTTTGCCTGAGCTGAGCGTGCCCCGCTTCCGTCTCCGCATGGCGCTTTCGACGCTCTTGCCCGCCGCCTTGCCATACTTCCTGCCGCCGGACTTGCGTCCCTTCGAGCCTTTCGTTGCTGGCATTGGACCTTCTCCTCCGAGACTGGGCTTGTTCGTGCGGCGACGCCGAGGCGGCAGAGTCTTCTTCGCTGACCGCGCCGCCTCGCCCGCCATTGGAGTTGCTTATGCGACGCGTCTTGAAGTTTTGCGTTTGGCCCTGGTATCTTGCGGCTCTTCATCCTCTTCTGCTGTTTCGTTCGCCTGAGGATTGATTTCCTTGGCCAGTTCCGTGAGCTTCTCGTCGGTCTCCTTCTCTTCCTCTAAGGTCTGTTCCAGCAGCGACGCCTGCTCCGATTCGCCCAATACGGTTGCCAGCTCACGCACGGTGCCGTAAGCCGCAATCTCGTAATGCTCGACGCGCTGCGCGGCGCCAATCAGCGCAGCGTCCATCACAGCGCCCTCGAAGTCTTCGTCCATGACTTCGCTGCCCTCTTTCACCAGGCCTTCCATCCCCGCGCACTTCTTGCCTTTGGGGCTTTCGTCCAGCGAATTGAAGATTTCTTCCAGCCGTTGCACGTGCCCGCGCGTCTGCTCGAGATGCTCTTCAAAGCCTTCCCTTAATTCCTCAGAAGAGGCAGCTCTGGCCATCTTCGGCAGCGCCTTCAGCAGTTGATTTTCGGCACTGTACAAATCCTTGAGCTCTTCAACATAAAGTTTCTTCAGCCCTTCGTTTGGCATGTTTCCTCCCAGGAGAAAAAATAGAAATGACGATCTAGTTTGGCCAGGCGAGGGCCTCAGTAACTAGTCACCGAGGCCCCCGGGGTATTACGATGCCCGTCGCTGGCCGCCCGGCTGCTGTTGTCCCTGATCCTGCCCCTCATCCTGTCCACCCTGCGATGGACGCTTTTGGGAGCCCTCATCCGGGTTCTTACGCTGTTGCTGCTGGGATGGGTCCTCGTGCCGGCCCATCTGCCCGTGCTGTCCGCTCTGGCTCGTCTGTCCGCTTGGGTTCGACTCAGTTTGTTTCTTGTTGGGATCGTCCGCCATTCAACCCTCCGATTGTGATTTTTTTTGGAGCGTTCTTCGCCCGCAGGCGGCTCCATCAGAACCGTTAGTTGCTCGCCTCGTCGCTCGGGTTGGATTTTTGCGGGCTCTAATCGCGAAGCTGGAAATTATTGGGAGATTTCTTCCCTCTTCGAGTGAACACAACACCTCCGATCGCATCTCCCATATGACGAACGATTCTTCTCTGTAGGGAGGGCTTCTTATGACTGCAGCAGATGTGCTCGTGGAATCGTTAATTGACTGGGGCGTGGAAGTTGTCTTCGGTCTTCCCGGAGACGGTATCAACGGGATTATGGAATCGCTGCGCACTCGCCAGGAGAAGATTCGATTTATTCAAGTGCGCCACGAGGAAGCGGCTGCGTTCATGGCCTGCGGCTACGCCAAGTTCACGGGCAGGCTCGGAGTGTGCCTCGCTACCTCAGGCCCCGGCGGCATTCATCTGCTCAATGGGCTTTACGATGCCAAGCTCGACAGCCAGCCGGTGCTGGCCATTACTGGACTGCAATTTCACGATCTCATCGGAACCTATACCCAACAGGACGTCGCTCTCGACAAGCTCTTCATGGATGTCGCGGCATTCAATGAGCGCATCATGGGGCCAACCCATGTAGAGAACATTACCGATCTGGCTTGCCGCATCGCCATTGCCTACCACGGGGTATCGCACATCACGTTTCCGGTTGACCTGCAGGAGCAGACCGTCAAGGAGCGGCAGCGCTCCCAGCGGAATGTTCCACATCACACTTCGGATGTGTACGCGCGCAGTGCACGCCTTCCGAACCGAGCTGATCTGGAGAAGGCAGCCGAAATCCTGAACCGGGGAAAGAAGGTAGCAATCCTGGCAGGCCGAGGCGCGCTGGACGCAACCGACGAACTCGAAAAGACCGCGGAATTATTGGCAGCACCCATCGTGAAGGCCCTGCTCGGCAAGGCTGCGGTGCCGGACGACAGCCCGTACACTACCGGCGGCATCGGTTTGCTCGGCACGAAGCCTTCTCAGGAAGCGTTCGAAGACTGCGACACGCTGCTCATGGTTGGTACTTCATTCCCCTACCTCGAGTTCCTGCCCAAGCCGGGGCAGGCCCAGGCGGTTCAGATCGAACTCGATCCCAAGCGCATCGGGTTGCGTTATCCGGTCGAAGTAGGACTGGTGGGCGACAGCCGCAGCACTCTGCGCGAGCTGATCACCCTTCTGAAGCGCAAAGAGGACAGAAGTTTCCTGGAAGCTGCGCAGGCGGGTATGAAGGACTGGTGGCGGGTCATGGAGAAGCGCGCGACGCGTCCCGACAAGCCCATGAAGCCCCAGGTTGTGGCCTGGGAACTCGGCAAGCTTCTGCGGGACGATGCCATCGTGAGCTGCGACAGCGGAACGATCGCGACTTGGTGGGCCCGGCAAATCAAAGCCAAACGCGGCCAGATGCACACGTTGTCCGGCAATCTTGCGACCATGGCGCCGGGATTGCCCTACGCTATTGCCGCGCAAGTGGCCTTCCCGAACCGCCAGTGCGTCGCTTTCATGGGCGATGGAGGCTTCTCGATGCTGATGGCGGACTTTGTCACAGCCGTGAAGTACAAGCTACCCATCAAAGTGGTCATCATAAAGAACAACACTTTGGGACAGATCAAGTGGGAGCAAATGGTATTTCTCGGCAATCCCGAGTACGGGGTTGATCTCCATCCCATCGATTTTGCGGAGTTTGCCCACGCGTGCGGCGGGATCGGCTTCACCGTTGAAGAGCCTGGCGACTGCAGTCGCGTCCTGAGGGAGTTTCTCAATGCTCCCGGGCCCGCCGTGCTGCAAGCGGTGGTCGATCCGTTGGAACCACCCTTGCCGGCAAAAGTGAAGACTGAGCAGGCCCTTCACTTTGCGGAGTCGCTTGCCCGGGGCGAACCGAATCGGAAGAAGATCGCTCTCACTGCGATCTCCGATAAGGTTCGCGAGTTGATCTAGCCCGGCACGGAGGCTGCTGAGAAGGGTAGCCTTGGGGTGAGTTCTATTTCTTGAAAGCCACATTTACCAGCAGCTTCTCGCCTTCGACGTTGACCACGTTGCAGTAGGTGCGGTCGCCGCGGCGGGAAAAGTCGAGCGCGACGCGGCTGTTTCCTACGCGCAAGTTGCGCAGTTGCAGGAAATCGAGCCAATCCGGCAGCACCGGATTAATGATGTTCAATTCCTTGCGCGGCGCGCTCGGCCGGATGCCGAGCACGGAGGTGAGCATGAGGAAGAACGCTCCTGAGGCCCACGCCTGCGGCGAGCAGGAGACGGGATAGTGCACCGGCTCATCGAATTCGCGCCGCTGCACTCCGCAGAAAAGCTCGGGCAGACGATAGTCGCGAAAGTTCATAGCCGCCTGGAAGAGCGTGGTCAGTCCACGCAGAGCTGGATCGCGGAATTCCTGCAGCGCCATGCCGTGAGCGATGAGCGAATTGTCGTGCGGCCACACCGATCCGCGGTGATAACTGAGCGGGTTGAAGACCCGCTCTTCCGCCGACAGCGTTCGCCAGCCCCAACCGGAGAACATATCGTCGCGCATCATGCGGCCGATAATGGCGCGCGCTCGCTCGCGGTTCACGATGCGGGTGAACAGCAGATGCCCGGGATTGGAAGAGATCACCTGCAACTGCTTCTTCTCGCGGTCGAGCGCCATGGCGTAGAACCCGCTCTGCGCCATCCAGAACTCTTTCTCGAAGCGGCGCGCCAGCTCGATGGCATCCTTCTTCAGCTTGTCGGCGCGCTTGGTATCGCCAAAGGCGCGCAACAAAGAGGCCATGCGGTACTTGGCGTCATAGACATAGCCCTGCACCTCGACCAGCGCGATGGGCGGCTGCGCCACGGTGCCGTCGCGGTGCATGTTGGCGTCCCAGGAATCCTTCCAGCCCTGGTTAGCCAGGCCCTTGGGCGAACGCCGCAAGTACTCGACAAAGCCGTCGCCGTCGAGGTCGCCGTACTGGTCGATCCAGTCGAGAGCGCGGTGCGCGGCAGGGAGCAACTCCTTCACCAGTTCTTCGTCCGCCGTCCAGTTGAACGTCTCGCTGAGCAGGATAAGGAACAGCGGCGTGGCGTCCACCGAGCCGTAGTAGGGGCCGAAGGGCATCTCGCCGCAGCGCGTCATCTCCCCATCGCGGAACTCGTGCAGGATCTTGCCGGGCTGCTCATCGCGCCAGTCGTTGTGCTGCATTCCCTGGCGCTCGGCCAGCAGGCGCAAGGTGTCCGCAGCCAACTGCGGATTGAGCGAGAGCGACTGGTAGGCAGCGATGATCGAGTCGCGGCCGAACATGGTAGCGAACCAGGGAATGCCGGCGGCGATGATGCGCCGGCCATTCATGGGAATCTGCAGGGCGTGGAAGTCGCCGATGGCGGTGTTGAGCGCCGTGTTGAAGACATCGTTGCTGCTGGAGAAGTGCGTCGAGTCGCGCTCCCAGCCCTCATGGGCCTCACGTCGTGAGCGCAAAATGGCGGCGAAATCGCGGGCTGAGGCAACCGCGCCGCGGTTCTCTATCAGCGGTGTGACGGTCACTTCCAGCTCCCATCGCTTGAGTGGCTCGAGCTTCAGTTGCCACCGCGCCGTGCGTTCCACGATCTCGGCCGGAGCGGGAGAAAAGCGCAGGACTGTCTGGCGGGTCACGTCGTCCAACCCGCGATAGTAGAAGCTCAGGGTCCCATCCCGGACCACGGGACGGAAATAATGCCCGCAGCGTTGGCGAGCGGCTCCCCGCACCTGGAAGACGTCGAGGAAGTCGGCATCGAAGGTGAGCTCCACCACAAAGTCCACCGCCGCCAGGTTGAAGTTCTCGAAGCCGAAGCGGTCAAACAGCACTCCCGATCCCAGCAACTGCTGGCGGCGCACGTGAATGGTGTTTTCGGGCAGGTCCAGCGAGTCGCGCATGGTCACGTTACCGGTGGTCAGCTCGATCTGCGAAACGAAGGTCTTTTCCGTGCTGGCCGAGAGCACCACGGCGCGGCGCCCGAAGACTTGCAGCTCGAGCTGGCTGAGGAAGCGAGTGTCATCGTGAAAGAAGCCGACGTCCGGAGCGCCGGCGGGCGCGATGTCGCCGGCAACGGTGGTGGAGAGAAACGTCTTGCCGTCGATGAGAGTAAGGTTGTTGACCTTGCGTGGTTCCAGGTTGTGGTAGGCGATCCGCGGCTCGACGTGCGGGCAGGGGATCTCCAGCAGTTCATTCTCCGGAATGCCAAGAAGAGTGCTCATGCGACAGCGCGTTGTTGCGTAAGTTCGTCGTCTCCAGGTTCGTCGGCGGCGCCTGCGGTCACCGCGTGAGAAGAGATCTCCGCGACGTCGTCGCCGGCCACCAGCTCTTCGTACAGCTCAGCATACTGACGTACCATGCGGTCGAGCGAAAAATTTGCTTCCACATAGCGGCGAACGGTCGCGGCGGGCAAAGCCAAATCGCGGGCGCGCTGCGCCAATTCGTCCGCCGAGCTGCACACATAACCGGAGACGCCGTCGCACACCACCTCGGGAACGGAGCCTCCCGGCAATGCCAGCACCGGCGTACCGCAGGCCATCGACTCGATCTGTACCAGCCCGAAGGGTTCGTCCCACTGGATGGGGAACAGCATGGCGCGAGCCTTGCCTAGTAGCTCGTTTTTCGCTTCAAGGTCCGCCTCTCCGACGTACTCAATGAACCTGCCGTCCACGTGGGGCTTAATCTGCTGATCATAGTACGCGCGGAACATGGGTTGCACCTCGCCGGCAATCTTCAGCCGTATGCCCGCCTTTCTGGCCACCTCGATGGCCAGGTGCGTGCCTTTCATGGGAGCGATGCGCCCGATAAAGGCCAGGTAATCCTCCTTCTTTTCCTGCACGCGATACCGCACCAGGTCAATACCATGATGGATTGTGCGCACCCGGCGCAGCCCGTTCTCGCGGTCTTGCTGGAAGTCGCTGATGGTTACGTAATTGACGCGGGGAAAATAGCTGTAGAACTCGGTCAAGCTGTCCTCGCGCGGGTGATGGAGGGTATATACGAAGGGCAGGTCCACGAAACGGGAGGCCAATAAACCGCAAGCATTGTTGATGTGAATCACGTCGCAGGTGCGGGCCGCATCGGCTACCGCCCAGGAGGTGTGATTCAAATCCGCGAGATTGTCCTCGGGCCCTCCGCGGATAGGCCACCGCTCCTTTTGGTACAGCCAGCGTACGGGCACTCCCACGGTCGATTCGCCGTTGGAGTAAACCACGACTTCGTTGCCAAGCTCTTGCAGCCCTTCGGCCAAGTGGGCGATGAACAACTCGGTCCCGCCATATTTCTTAGGAGGCACGGAGACAAACGGCGGCGCAATGAGCGCAATTCGCATTAGTTTCCTCTAGGACTTGCGTGTGAAGTAAAGGATGGAACAACGTTCAATTTACAAAGATGCGTATTCTCGACCAGAGGTTGACGGGAGAGAAAAAGAGAAATCGAAATGGGAAACTTCCCATTTCCACCGCCGATCCACTAATAGCAATCGTCAGGAAACGGCGGCGACTCCTGCGGTTTCCGGCCGTGGAATGCGCTTGGGGCCGCGCTTACGAATCAGCAGCAAGCGGATGCGCTCCAGCAGCTCGGCGGAAGCAAACATTCCCTTGGGAAGGAAGACGTCGGCGCGGGTGTCCTTCTCGTAGACCTTGATTTTGCCGGAGAAGAGGATGGCAGGCACCTCGGGGGCTTCGCTCTTGATGCGCTCGATGAGTTCGGTACCGTCCAAACCGGGCATGATGAGGTCGCTAAGCACCAGGTCGATGCCGCCTTTTTGGAACTCCGCGAGGGCGGCATGTCCGCTGCTGCAGGCGACCACGCGGTAGCCGCGGGTTTCCAGCATGACCTTGCGGATGGAGAGAGATTGCTCGTTGTCGTCAACACACAGAATCGTCTTCTTGGCCTTCATTGAGTCCTCGGGGGGCGGACGGACCGCAAAAGCAGACGAAGCAGGCTGCGAAAAAAAATTGTCAAGTGCCCCAGCATCGTAGAAGAGAAGACCGCGAGTGTAAAGTAGCGAGCCTGCCAATACGGGAATCGTTTATCGGCGGACCTGAGGAAATTTTCTTGACCGCGAGCGCCGTGGCAGGGCCGGGTTTCGCGAGCGCCCCTTCAAAGCGTGACTTCACCGCGCATCACTGGAACAACATTTCCACCGACGCGCACGTTGACGATTTCATTACCCGTGCGCCCGGCGCGCACGAAGATGCGGCTGGGCCGTTTGATTTCCATCCCCTGTTCGATCAGCACGCGCTCCTCGGGGCGGGCCACTCCGTGCGCCACCATCCAGGCAGCACAGCAGCCGGCGGCCGAACCCGTGGCCGGGTCTTCACCGTTGTAGAAAATCATGCGCGCGTGCAGGCGTGCCTTGGCATCCACGGTTTCGCGAGTGACGAAGTAGAGAAACTTCGCGTCGGTGGGTTCGACGTATTCGGCCATCCGCTTCCAGCTCGGGCTTAACTCTCGCATGATGGCCAGGCTGCGCAACGGAACCATGGCGAAAGGCAGGCCGGTCGAGACCGTCTGGACGGGCAAATCGGGATCGATAGCGTCGGGCTCGAGGCCAGCGGCCGCGGCCACGGCGTGCTTGTCGTGAAACGAGCCCATCACTGGATCGCGCTGCTGCATCTCGCCGAAAAGTTTGCCGTCTAACAACTCGAACCTCACGGGAATCCGGCCCGCCTTCAAATCGAGCGCGACCTCACGCTGCTTGCTCTTGCTCAAGACGAACGCAGTTCCCAGCGTTGGATGTCCCGCGAACTCCAGTTCCTCCTGCACGGTGAAGATGCGCACTTTGATGCCCTGCTTACTCTGAACGGCTGGCGGCCGCGGCAGCACGAAGGTGGTTTCCGCCAGGTTCATTTCCCGGGCCAGCGCCTGCATCTCGGCATCGCGCAACCCGCGCGCATCCGGAAACACGGCAAGCTGGTTGCCTTCGAGCGGACGCGAGCTGAAAACGTCTACCTTGACGAAGGCGAAACGACGCGTCTTTCGGCCACTGGCCTGCTTCTTGCGGTTTGACATGGCTAATCCTCGCGGGTATCCTAACGGCTGGATGTGGACCTGCCCTAAACCCGCGGCTTGTGGTTGTTGTTGTTGTCACAGCTCGCCGCCGGCGTGTGGGTAGAGTACCGACTTCAGTTCTAAAGATTCCCGCCCGCCGTCAAAGGACGCGCGGCTTTTTTGTTTTTGGGGACCAACTTAATCAAGGAGAAGACAGATGACCACCTATGCTCATCCCGAGGTCCTGGTAACAACCGCGTGGCTCGCCGAGCATCTGAGCGATCCCAGGCTGCGGCTAGTTGAAGTGGATGTGGACACCGCCGCCTACAGCCAGGGGCACATCCCCGGCGCCATCGCGTGGGCCTGGACCACGCAACTCGCCGACCAATTACGGCGCGATATTCTCTCGCAGTCGGATTTCGAAAGGCTGTTGGCCGGCTCCGGCATCGCCAACGACACCACGCTCATCCTCTATGGCGACAACAACAACTGGTTTGCCGCCTGGGCGTTCTGGCAGGCCAAGATCTACGGACATAAAGATGTGCGCATCCTCGATGGCGGACGCAAGAAGTGGATTGCCGAGGGCCGCGAGGTGGCCACCGATGTGCCCAGCTATCCGCGGGCGAACTACAAGGCGTCTGCGCCCGATCTCTCGATCCGCGCATTTCTGCCGCAGGTGCAGGAGCACAGCCGGAATCGCCTGCCGCTGGTGGATGTGCGCAGCCCGCAGGAGTTCACCGGCGAGATCCTGGCGCCTCCGGGATTGCCGGAGACGGCGCAACGCGGCGGACATATCCCGAACGCCCGCAACATTCCGTGGGGCAAAGCGGCGAACGACGACGGCACCTTCAAGTCCTATGACGAACTGAAAGCGCTCTACGGCGGCGAAGGCATCGACGGCACGCGCCCCATCGTCGCCTATTGCCGCATCGGCGAGCGCTCCAGCCACTCCTGGTTCGTGCTGAAGTACCTGCTCGGCTACCAGAACGTCACCAACTACGACGGCTCCTGGACAGAGTGGGGCAACCTGGTGGGCGCACCAGTGGAGAAGGGAGCGGCCGCCATCAAGGCGAACGCGGCGTGAGCAGCGGGGGAACGATGAAACCGGAAGACTACGAAGAGAAGCAATTGGAGGTGGAGGGCTGGCCGCTGCGCCTCACCTCCTACAAGCTGGGAGACGTCTTTCATTGCCAGGCGGACAACGTCTCTCCCGGGGCGACGCTGGTGCGGGAAACCGGCTCGACCCGGGAAGAGGCGGAGCGCAAGGCACTCGAAGTCGCGCGCCGGCGCCTGGGGAGGACGAGCAGGCGTCCAGTCTGAGCGCGGACCATCCGCGGCGTGCGATAGAATCAGCGCGCCTGCGGAAGCGCATGGGGTCCGGTGACTCTCCCGGTCTTCGAAAGGGAACGATCGGGCTAAGTATCTTTGTTTTCAGTTACAAGTACTGGTGCTGAAGGGCTGTTTCTGCGCCTAAAATGCACTGATTGCTGCTTATCAGAGGCTATCATGCAGTAGCCTCCACGCAGTTTTCATCTTGTCAGAAGCGCACGAATCATCCTAGAATTACTCCCGCTCCAGCAAGTTGCCCTGTCATGCCCAGGAACGGAAACGCCGTACACCCGGCGGCTAGGCAAACACCTGGAGAGGGTGCTCAGCTGATGGAAGGCAATCCACAGCGTGGTCTGGCGGGCCGCGCTGCCCGAACGGTATAGCTCTCGTACCGAAGACTATGGCTTCTGAGTCGCATCGTCCGCCAGCGGTGCGGAGCGGAGGTCTGTGTCTTTGGCCACGAGCACGAACAATCCGGCGCACGATTTCTACGAGGCGGCTCCTCTTGAGCCGCATTTGCTTTATCAGGGCGAAATCCTTGTCGATGTGCCTCTGCTCCACATGCCGAAGGAGAGCAGGTGGCAACTGCTGCGTACAAGAAGCGGCCGGCGGTTCGAAGCGGCCTTAGAGCACGGAAACCTCGGGGGCCTCGTTTGCGTACTGGACTCCAACAAAAGTAGGGAGGAATGGTATGCATTCCCCGATGGTGATTTTGTAGCTGCCCGCTTGTCAAAGCGCCCCATCCTTGTGCTAAGCCAGACGTGTGACGTGCAGGTGAAGGATTTCGTTCAAGTTGCACCGATTTTCGACGCCGACGCCAGCGACGTGGAAAGAGTCAGAAAGGGTGAGTTGTTTTCTGCATTTTACCTCGCGCCTCACCCCCCGCACTTCGGCCATAGTTACGCAGACTTGGAACTGATGCAGGCTGTACATAAGAGCTACATCAAACGCCTCAAGCCTGAACAGCACTTCAGACTGAAGGACGAAAGAATACTTGCTTTGCAGAAAGCCATCACCAAGTATTTTGGCCGTCCGAATTCGTATGATGCGGGCAACGATACCGCCCCAGAAACGAGCGCTTACCTCTGCGTCGCGTGCTTCTACATGGACGGTAGGGCCACACAGGTCCTCCTGGCGGCAGGACAGCCATTCGATCGTTGCGCTGTCTGTGGCGGCAGAGGATGGGTTAGACGAGGTCGCTGACGGGGCAGCGGCTACCAGGGATATTCTCGTTCAAAGTCGCTCATTCTCTCCTTGCGCGCCTTCTTCTTCAACGAAGGATTAACAGGGCGCATCGGGAGGACTTTCGCGTGCCGAGACCGCCCGGAAGGGAAAACGAACTGATCGTAGGAGACGCCGCGGCTGGAACCCCTCAAGCTACAGGCGTAGACAAAGCCGTCGCGTTTTGTCCCGACAAGAGTTGACCTTGCGGGTGCGTGGTATTTTTCCTCGACTCGTCGTACTTCCGTGCATTGAACCGCGTGAACCGCCATTGGGATCAACATAAGTATACCCGCTAACGGGCCTTCGCGGATGGCTCGATGGGCGATGCGGCTTGCTGCTCGACAGCCGCAGGGGAGTGGGCAGCCTGCATCAGCGCGCGCGCTAGGTTCTCGGCGAGTTGTGCCGGCACGACGACACGGACTTCCGGGTCAAACTGGGCCGGACCTTGCTGCTCTCCGGAAATCACGCGACCGCGGAAGCGCATGGGGTCCGGTGACTCTCCCGGTCTTCAAAACCGGTGTGAGTCGGGTTTTACCCGGCTCGGGTCGGTTCGACTCCGACACGCTTCCGCCATTTATTAGTGCAGATTGGCAATGGCAAAAGCAGCGGTGATTGCGGCCGTCTTCGCGGCGCCGCTGGGCGCGATGGTCTTTGTTCCCTTGTGGTTCGTGCTGGCTTTCCTGAGCCGGCTAATCACGGGGCAGATTCATCCGGCGACGTTTGTGCTGGCCGGCCTGGCAGCGGCGGCGTTCATGGTGTGGGTGTTCCGCCTGGCGTTCTCTTATTTCAGGAAAGGAACGCGTAGGCCCAGCCGCCCTCGGCTGGGCGGGCGAGCATAGCTCGCTTGTATCGCCCTTCGGGCTCAGGCGCGACGGGGTCGCGCCCTGACGGCCGAGGCGGGCAACGAGAACACATCAGACCACATGGGTTTGCTCACACTTTCAGCTCAGCGCGGGTGCGCAGGATCTCCAGCAGATGAGCCCGCGAGAGGATGCCCTCCAGATGGCCATCGGATACAACCGGTAGTTGGTTGATGTTTTCGCGGGCCATGGTTTCCAGCGCCTGCATGACGGGCGCGTCTGGCGCTACCACCCGAAGCTGCTCCACTGGGCGCATGGCCTGCTCGACGGTGGTCAGCGGCCACATCCGGCGTTCGATCCGGGCCGAAATCGGCGGGCGTGATCAGCCCCGCCAGTTGCCCATTTCTTTGCACGATGAAGCAGCGTTGCCCGCTGCGCAGCAGGTGCTCATCTACCAGCGTCTGCAAATTGGAGCTGCCATCGACGACGGCACAGTTGTGTTCCATCACGTCACGCACCTTGATGCCGTCCAGCGCGTGCTTGATCTCCACTTGCACCCTGCTGGAGCGCGCGGCGTCGAGCAGGAACCATCCGATGAAGGCAATCCAGAGGCCTCCGAAGCCTTGCCCGTGAAAGAATTGCCAGACGCCGGCCATGATGAACAGGAAGGCGAACACCTGGCCTACAGTCGAGGCGAGTCGCGTGGCGCGTTCGATGCTGTGCGTTCCCCACCACGCGGCGGCGCGAAAGACGCGGCCTCCGTCGAGCGGGTAAGCCGGTACCAGGTTGAACAGGCCAAGCATGAAATTGATGTAGCCCAGCCAGACCAGCATCTCCATGACGGGTGAGCCCGGATGCGACGAGGGTCCACCCCACCCCAGAGCATAGGCCGAGCCGAGACACAGGAATCCCAGAACAAAGCTGACCAGCGGCCCGGCCAGCGCCATCCAGAATTCCGTCTTGGCGTCAGGGCTCTCGCGCTCCATCTGCGAGACGCCGCCGAGCGCGAACAGTACGATCGAGGGCACGCGGATGCCGCGGCTCTGCGCCACCACCGAGTGTCCCAACTCGTGCAGCACGATGCAGACGAAGAACAGCAGGGCGGTCAGGATTGCGGTACCCCATACCACTCCCACGCTCCAGTCGCGATGCACCTGCGCGAATTGTCCGGACAAAGAAAATACGATCAGGATGGCGATGATGATCCAACTGTAGTGCAGCCCGATGCGAATGCCGAACACCCGCCCGAGCTGTATCTGGGCTTGCATAGCTCCTTAAATAGATGAGCAGGGAGAAGTTGCGGGCTGAGTTTTTTCGTCCCCCAGAACAACCCAGGTGCGGTTTCGCAACTTCCACTCTATCCAGGGGTTAAGTGTTGAGTGCATCAGTGTATTCGTTCGGACCAGGGAGAGAAGGAGATCGGATGATGATGGCCGGCAAGAAGGCCTGGGCCTTAACGTTGGTTGCGGCAACTTTAGCGGTGCTGGTTGCCTTGGGATTGGCTGGCTGTGGTAACGGCAACAACGGGGTTACTCCCGGGCCGACGCCGGCCGCGGGCTCGGAATTCGTCTTTGTTCCCGACGCAGTCAACAACCTCCTGAATGTACTGGTGATCGGTCCGGATGGCTCGTTCAACAACGGCCCGGTCCCGGTGCTTGCTACCGGATCTGAACCAGTGTGGGCCGCGGTCGCTCCCAATAACCAGTTTGTCTACGTCACCAATTTCAACAGCAACTCGGTGTCGGCCTTCAGCCTGAATACCACCAGCGGCGCGGTGGCCGGCATTGGTGGCTCACCGTTCCCCGCCGGGACCGCCCCTGGCGCGGTGGCGGTGGATCCCTCGGGGAAGTTTGCGTACGCAGCCAATGATGGCAGCAACAACGTCTCCGGGTACTCGATCGGTAGCGGCGGCGCGCTGGCCGCGGTGGCGGGCTCGCCGTTTCCCGCCGGGACGACGCCGCAGCAGGGGATCGCGGCGACCGCGGGATTCGTGTACGTGACCAACAGTGGCAGCAGCAATATCAGCGCCTACAGCCTCAATTCCGGAACGGGCGCCCTCACTCCGCTGTCGACTTCTCCCTTCGCAACCGGATCCGCGCCCATCTCGCTGGCCATGGATCCCGCCGGGAAGTTCCTGTTCGCTGCCAATGCGAACAGCAACAATGTCTCCGCGTTCACCGTGAACGGCGACGGCTCTCTCAGCGCCGCGTCCAGTTCGCCCTTCGCCGCCGGCAACTCGCCCCAGTATCTGGTTACTGACCGTACGGGGACGCACCTTTATGTGGTGAACGTTACCGACGCAACTCTCGATGCTTATAGCATTGCCGGGAACGGCGCCCTGACGCCGCTTGCCACTTACTTCACCGGCGTCAACCCGGAAGGAGTAGCGGTGGACGCCGCCAATAAGTTCGTGATGGTGGCGAACTGTAATTCCGGATCGTTGTCGGTGTTCGGCATCAACGGCGATGGGACGCTGAATTCGCTCGGCGCTCTTTCCCTCGGCGGTTGTCCGCAGGCGGTGGCGACCACCCACTGAGCAGACCCGCGAGCCAAGGGAAAGCAGCCACGGATTTACACGGATAAAAGCGGATCAAACGATAATCCGTGAAGATCCGTGCGAATCCGTGGCGTTTTTTCTGCGGGTGCCGTGCACGCCGCCTGGGCCTGCGTGATTCTGTACTCTGCTAAACTGATGGTCTCCCCATGGCTGAGACTGTCCAGGTGAAGCTGCCCGACGGAAGTGCCAAAGAAGTTCCCAAGGGCACGACGCCGCTGGACATTGCGCGCGAGATCTCGCCGCGGCTCGCCGATGCCGCCATCGTCGCAAAATCCAACGGCACGCTCATCGACCTGAGGCGCCCGCTGGAAAAAGACACGGAGCTGCGCATTCTGACGCCGAAAGACCCGGAAGCGCTGCAGGTCTTCCGGCATTCCTCGGCGCATTTGATGGCGGCGGCTGTGCTCGAACTCTTCCCCGAGACCAAACTGGGACATGGTCCGGCGACCGAGAACGGCTTTTTCTACGACTTTTACCGGCCCACGCCGTTCACGCCTGAGGACCTGGAGAAGATCGAGAAGAAGATGCAGGAGCTGGTGGAGAAAGACATTCCCTATGCGCAGGATTTCCTGCCCCGGCAAGATGGCCTGGAGCGCTTCAAGTCGGAAGGCGACTTCATGAAGTGCCACTTCATCGAGCAGTTCACTGCGCCCGATGAGAAGATCTCGCTCTACCGTACCGGCAAGTTCGTGGACTTCTGCCGCGGTCCGCATATTCCATCGACCGGCAAAATCAAGGCGTTCAAGCTGCTGAACATCGCCGGCGCCTACTGGCTGGGCGACGAGAAGAATCCGCAGCTCCAGCGCATCTACGGCACCTCGTTCTACTCCAAGAAGGAGCTGGACGATTACCTGCACCAACTGGAAGAGGCGAAGCGCCGCGACCATCGCTTGCTGGGCAAGCAGCTTGATTTGTTCTCCATCCAGGAGCTGGCCGGGCCGGGGCTGATCTTCTGGCATCCCAAGGGCGGCATCATGCGCAAGACCATGGAGGACTGGCTGCGCGACGAGTACCTGAAGCGCGGCTACTCCCTGGTCTTTACCCCGCACGTGGCGCGGGTGGATCTGTGGAAGGTTTCGGGACACGAGGGCTACTACGCCGAGAACATGTTCACGCCCATGAAGCTCGACGATGCGGATTACCGCATCAAGCCCATGAACTGCCCGTTCCACATCCTTATTTATAAGGACCAGCTTCGATCTTATCGCGACCTTCCGGTCCGCCTGGGCGAGCTGGGGACGGTCTACCGTTACGAGCGCTCGGGCGTGATGCACGGGCTGATGCGCGTCCGCGGGTTTACCCAGGACGATGCCCACATCTTCTGCACTCCCCAGCAGATCGAAGACGAGGTCGTGGGCTGCATCGATTTCGCTTTTGCGGTGCTGAGCACCTTCGGGTTTAAGGAATACCAGGTAGAACTCTCCACCTGGGACCCGAAAGACCGCAAGAACTTCGTGGGCAGCGATGAGCAATGGGAGCTGGCTAGCAGTTCTCTGGAGAAAGTGTTGAAGGCCCGCAACATTCCGTACAAAGTTATCCCTGGCGAAGCGGCTTTCTATGGGCCCAAGATCGACGTGAAGCTGGTGGATGCGATCGGCCGGCTATGGCAGCTCTCCACCATCCAGTTCGACTTCAACCTGCCGCAGCGCTTCGGGCTCGAGTATGTGGGCGAAGACGGGCAGCGCCACCAGCCGTTGATGGTCCATCGCGCGCTCTGGGGATCCGTGGAGCGCTTCTTCGGTGTGCTCATCGAGCACTACGCGGGTGCGTTTCCCCTTTGGCTTGCGCCCGTGCAGGCTGTCGTGGTGCCGATCAGTGAAAAGCACCACGAGTACGCCGAGAAGGTCGGCGCGCAATTGCGCGAGGCCGGGGCGCGCATTCACGTGGACAGCCGCAACGAGAAAATGAATGCCAAGATCCGCGAGCACGCGCTGCAGAAGGTGCCTTACATCGTGGTTGTTGGGGACAAAGAAGCGCAGGCCGGCTCGGTCAACGTCCGCACCCGAGGCAAAGAGAAAACCGAGGACATGCCGGCGATTGAGTTCGTAGGCAAGGTCTGCCAGCTCATCGCGGAGAAGGCGACGAGCCTGTAGTTCTTCGACTAACGCAGGAATTCATTCATCGCACTGGCCGCGCTCGCACCGGCCCCGGGGCACGTGCCTAACGACAGGCGATCACAGACGAAACGCAGCAAATTTTCGTGCTGCATCAACGTCCCGGACTGGAATCCGCTCTTGACCGGGCTGCCTGCAACGATCATAGCCACATGGCCGCCCCCGTGTTGAGTATCTGCGTCGGTAGATTCGTCGAAGACCACGACCAGCACGCCGTTTTGGAAGGCGGCACTCGCCAGCAGGGGAGCAACGTTCTGTTGCAGCCAGGCGTCAGCAGCAGCAATCTCGTCGCTGTCTGTGCAGGTAGTCATGCCGACGGGGCAATCGTGGGCATCGTGCTGGGCGTCGGGGACCATGAATAGAAAATCAGGGAGCGTGCCCGCGATGTCAGCCGAAAGCTCCGCTGACGGGACCATCTGATTTGCCTGCGCGGAACTCCCCTGAACATCCGAAAAGTACGAGAACGGATTGTGGTGGCGAAGATAAGGATACTGATCGCCTCCGCTATAGCCAGCGCCGGGAAGACCCTGCGCATATACCTTCCACTTCTTGCCCGAGGCCGTGATCTCGCGCGCCAGATTGTCGCTGGTTACAGCGCCGCTAAAAGCATCGTCGTTCGAGACGATCTGCCCCGTAGTCATCATGAAGTAATTGCCAATCGAGGGGTGAGTATCGGCGAAATACTCAGTCGCCACCCCATATTGCTGCGCCAGTTGATTCATGTAGGGCGCGGATGAGCTGCCGATTACTTCCGCGTAGGGCTTGTTTTCGAGGACAACGATCGCAACTCGTTGGGTAGCGGCAGGCTGTCCGGGATTAGGTGTTTGGGGATTGCTCCCCAGAGACCCGGCGCAACCGCTAAGAATCAGGAGAGCAAAAAGGCACACCGCAACTGCCGCCATTCGCATGCGCGCTTAGACGCAGATTCAGCAATTTAAGTTGCTGGTGCGCTCGAACGGTTTTGCGTGGTATCGCGACCGGCCACGCAGAAAACGAATCGGGGAATGACCCGATAGCGGAATGGCAGTGGCCGGATTTCCACCTGGTGTGCCCAATTCGTAACCATCGCAGTCGCGTTGAACCGATTAGACTCTCATCATGCGTTTGGTGCGGCTTGCCTGGCTGTTCATCGTTCTCTTTTTCGTCACCTGGGGATGGATCTTATGGAAAGCGCCCAAGGGCCAGGCTGACGATCATTCGCAGCCGCCCGCTGATCTGGCGGAAGTGGTCGAACGGCAGTTTGGCTCCTGCTTCAAACCAGCCGCCGAACGCTCCGCGGCCACGGTCAGGTATCTGCATCCCCCGACGGACACACTGCCGTGGGTTGAGTTCCTGACCACTGACCTGGATGGCGACGGCGTGGAAGACGCGGTAATCGTCGCCCGCTGCAAAAACCCCCTGATGGATGAGGCGGCGCATAACTACAAGGTGATTGATCCCTACTTCACCAACTACGGATACGGTAATCCCAAGGTCACCGCGCAATTCAACACCTCCGATCCCAACCGCCAGAACCTGGTGCTCGTGATCCATGGCGCGGGAAAAGAAGCCTGGCGCGCGGCCACTCCCAAGGCGAAGTTCGTGATCATCAACCTGCCCTTCGATAGCCTGTCGCTTACTCGGGTCACCTTCCACAGACACCCGCTGCCGGCCCTCAACCTGATTGAAGAAGAGGCGCAATCGACTTCTGCTATTTATTGGGACGGCAAGAAGTATCGCTGGTCGGATACGGCAAATCCGTAATCAGTCGCCAGTCACCAGTCGCCAGTCGCCAGTTAAAGCCCAAAGCCACAATCTGGCTGCAGCGTCCGAGCCTGATGCCGATTCCGAAGCAGTCCGCCTGGCTGGCGACTGGCGACTGGCGACTGGCGACTAGCTATTGGCGACTGACCCCTTATAATTCCGGCCATGACTCTGGAACAGAAGCTGGAAGAGCTGAAGAAACGCGACGGATTGGCCGAAGCCGGCGGGGGCAAGGAACGCCACGAGCGCCAGCACAAGGAAGGCAAGATGTCGGCGCGCGAGCGCATCGCCTTCCTGCTCGACGAAGGCACCTTCGAAGAGACCGACAAGCTGCTGACCCATCGCTGCACCGATTTCGGCATGGAGCAGCAGAAGGTCTACGGCGACGGCTTCGTCACCGGCTATGGACGCATCGAGGGCCGGCTGGTGTTCGTCTTCGCGCAGGATTTCACCGTGTTCGGCGGTTCGCTCTCCCTGGCCAATGCCTCGAAGATTGTGAAGATCATGGATATGGCCATGCGCGTCGGCGCGCCGGTGATTGGGCTGAACGACTCCGGCGGCGCCCGCATCCAGGAGGGCGTCGCGTCGCTGGCCGGTTACGCCGACATCTTTCTTCGGAACACGCTGGCTTCGGGCGTGGTGCCGCAGATCTCGGCGATCATGGGCCCCTGCGCCGGCGGCGCGGTGTATTCGCCCGCCATCACCGATTTCGTGCTCATGGTAGACAAAACCTCGTACATGTTCATCACCGGGCCGGACGTCATCAAGGCCGTCACCCACGAGGAGGTCACTAAGGAACAGCTCGGCGGCGCCATGACCCATAACGAAACGTCAGGCGTCGCGCACTTCTTGGCACACGACGATGCCGAGTGCCTGTCGATGATCCGCGAACTCGTGAGCTTCATTCCATCGAACAATCTCGACGATCCGCCGCGCCGGCCTTGCACCGATCCCATTGAGCGGGCCGATGCCGCCCTGGACACCGTAGTGCCCGCGGAATCGAACAAACCCTATGACATAAAGGACGTCATCCACATGGTGGTGGACGACGGCTACTTCTTCGAAGTGCACGAGCACTACGCCAAGAACATCGTCGTGGGATTCGCGCGCCTGAACGGGCGCAGCGTGGGCATGGTCGCCAACCAGCCGGCGATGCTGGCGGGCGTGCTGGACATCAATTCATCCGTAAAGGGCGCGCGTTTCGTCCGTTTTTGCGACTGCTTCAACATTCCGCTGATCACCTTTGAAGATGTGCCCGGATTCCTGCCCGGCACGCAGCAGGAATATGGCGGCATCATCCGTCATGGCGCCAAGCTGCTGTTCGCCTTCGCCGAAGCCACCGTTCCCAAGCTGACCGTGATCACGCGCAAGGCGTACGGCGGCGCCTATTGCGTGATGGCCTCGAAGCACATCCGCGCCGACGTGAACTACGCCTGGCCGAGCGCCGAAGTTGCGGTGATGGGGCCGGAGGGCGCGGTGGACATCGTCTACAAGCGCGAACTCGCCAAAGCAGAGAACAAAGACCAGGAGCGCGCGCGGCTGATCGAGCAGTTCCGCGAGCGCTTCGCCAATCCCTATGTCGTGGCCGAGCGCGGATACGTGGATGCGGTGATTACTCCCCGCGAAACCCGCAAAAAGCTGATCGAGGCGCTGGAGATGCTCGATACCAAGCGCGACAAGAACCCGCCCAAAAAGCACGGAAATATACCGCTGTAAAAAAAACGCCACAGATTTACATGGATTGGGCACGGATCTGGTGAGAAATCCGTGAACATCCGTGTAAATCCGTGGCTTCTCTTGCCAGCATAAGACAGGCCCGTGGTCGCCCACGGGCCTCCTGGGGGAGGGCCGAATCTAGACCTTGGAGGAGGGCCGAAACAACAACTCTTTCCCTGACCCGACCGACAAGCAAGCTTAACCAATGTGGAAGAACGCTACACCTTTTGACATCCAGCAATGGCGAAGTCAACAACTTTATCTGCTATAGGTTCAGCTTATTTTTCAGTTTGTTGCAGAATCTCCACAGGGGCATGTCGCAAAACCAGGGCAGTGTGAGAAAGTCCCTGAGCTGAAGTCGCGCGGTGCGCCGATTTTTCGACGGGTCGTCCTGTGGAAAACGCAACCATGACAGCCATTAATGCGGGTCGGAATAGGAAGAGCGCGCCCCGCTTCGCATTCAGTGATGCAGGCAGCCAGAGCGCGCTCCGGTTAGACTAGGGCGGTGGGTGCTCCCCTGCTACAAGTCAACAATCTAACCGTCGGTTTTACCACCGCCCAAGGATGCTTGCCGGCCGTGCGCGACGTTAGCTTCGCAGTGCGCCCCGGAGAGGTGCTGGCCCTGGTAGGGGAATCGGGCTCGGGGAA
Source organism: uncultured Acidobacteriota bacterium (assembly GCA_963733935.1). GTDB lineage: Bacteria > Acidobacteriota > Terriglobia > Terriglobales > Acidobacteriaceae > JAHFUA01. Next base: position 296,846 of record CAVTEQ010000005.1, on the reverse strand, counting down.
GTCGGTCACTTCGCTGGCCATCCTGCGGCTGTTGCCGCCGCACGCACAGGTCGGGGGCGAGATCCGTTTCGCCGAGCGTGACCTGCTGCGGGCCGGCGAGGAAGAGATGCGAAGCGTGCGGGGGGCGCGAATCAGCATGATTTTCCAGGAGCCGATGACCGCCCTGAACCCGGTGATGCGCGTCGGCGACCAGGTAGCGGAAGCGGTGCTCGCGCATCAGGGGGCTCGCCAGTCGCCAGTCGCCAGTCGCCAGCAAGAACGAGGCTTGGCGGCGGGCGGTGGAGGCGCTGCGCGACGTTCAGATCGCCGACACTGAGCGCCGCGCGCGCGACTATCCCCATCAGCTCTCCGGCGGCATGCGGCAGCGGGTGATGATCGCCATGGCCATGGTCAACCGCCCGGAACTGTTGGTCGCCGACGAGCCCACCACGGCGCTCGACGTTACCGTCCAGGCCCAGATTCTGGAATTGCTGGGCGAACTGCAACAGAAGTTCGGGCTGGCTATGCTGCTGATCTCCCACGATCTCGCCGTGGTGTCCCAGGTGGCCCACGAAGTGGCGGTGATGTATGCCGGTTCAATCGTCGAAATCGGAAGTGCGAAGCAGGTCTTCACAAATCCGGCCCACCCTTACACCCGCGGTCTGCTGGAAGCCGTGCCCACGCTCGCAAGCGACCGTCGTCGCGCGTTGAAGACCATCGACGGGACCGTCCCGCCCATAACCGCGCTGCCGCTGGGCTGCGCCTTCGAGCCGCGCTGCGCGCTGCGCATCGCCGCGTGCGCCCAGGCGTTTCCAGCCCTGCTCGAGGTTGAGCCCGGACACTGGGCGCGATGTCCAGTTGCCAGTCGGCAGTCGCCAGTCGCCAGCGACCAGTAGCCAGTAGCCAGTAGCCAGTAGCCAGTAGGAGAATTTTTGTCGGAGGTGCCACTTGGGTCAATCGTATCGGGACTTGATTGCGTGGCAGAAGGGTATCGCGCTTGTTGCAACGATCTACCGTATTACGCAAAGCTTTCCGAAAGATGAGCTCTACGGGCTTACCTCCCAACTTCGGAGGGCTGCCGTCTCGATCCCGAGCAATATTGCGGAGGGACAGGGAAGGAAGTCTAATCCCGAGTTCCGGCACTTCCTTCATAATGCGGCAGGCTCGTTGATGGAGGTAGAAACTCAACTAACCATTGCGGCGGTGCTCTGTTATCTTAGCCGGGAAAAAGAAGCGGAACTCCTCAATCAGACCAACGAGTTGGGAAGGATCATCAACGGCCTCATTCTATCATTGGGTGATTGAACGCATGCTCGCTACTGGCGACCGGCGACTGACCACTGGCGACTTGAGCCGGCGAAAGGTATGATCTGTTCCCCGTTTGAACTGAGTGCTAACTGCCCATGCGCATCCTTGTTCTGAGCGATATCCATTCCAACCTCGAGGCGCTCAACGCCTGCCTGGAAGCGGTGCCCTCCCACGACAAGGTGGCAAACCTCGGCGATATCGTAGGTTACGGGGGCAATCCGAACGAGGTAACCGCGCTTGCCCGCAAACTAGGGGGCATGCTGGTGCGCGGCAATCACGACAAAGCTTGCACCGGGCTGATGAGCATGGAGGATTTCAACCCCGTGGCGGCCATCGCGGCGCTGTGGACCATGCAAGCCCTCACCCCGGAAAATTTGCAGTGGCTGAAACTGCTGCCGCGCGGGCCCTTGTTCCTGCCGTTGCGTTATCCGCGCAACCAGGAGGAGACCTGGGCCGGCACCGAACAGGACGGGGTGCAACTGGTGCACGGTTCACCCCTGGACGAAGACGAGTACCTGCTCGTCATGCGGGACGCGCAGGAATCCCTGCTGCGCAGCAATTATCCCCTCACCTTCTTCGGGCATACCCACATCCAGGGCGGATTCGCCTACGTCGACGACCGCTGGGAGACGCTGCGACCGCTCTACCAAGCGACACACGATGTCAGCGAGACCTGGGTGCTCGACCTTGGCAGCCAGGCCAAGTACATGATCAACCCCGGCTCGGTGGGACAACCGCGAGACGGCGATCCGCGGGCCGCATTCTGCATCTTCGATCCTGATCGCTACGAGATTACCTTCTACCGCGTGCCGTACAACATCGGGAAAGCGCAGCAGCAGATCCTCGCCGCCCGCCTGCCGGAGCGGTTGGCTACGCGGCTGGCGGAGGGAAGATAGGCGCGAGTTTCAAGTTTCACGTTTCGAGTTTCAAGCGGTTAGACTGCTGGGATGTCGCCGGCTTCCTCTTCTCGACCGAAGAAACAGCAAGAGATGTTCCGACCCCCGGCTGAAAGCACGCCCGAGCACTTGGTAGCCCACGTAGATGGTGGTGCCCGCGGCAATCCCGGGCCGGCAGGCTATGGAGTGGTAGTCGAAGACCAGCAGGGGAAGCCCATCGCGGAGTTCAGCCGCTACCTGGGACATCATACGAACAACTTTGCCGAATACTCCGGTCTGATCGCGGCGCTGAACTATGCGCTGGAGCACCAGCACCCCGCCCTGCGTGTGCTGAGCGACTCGGAGCTGATGGTGCGGCAGATGAACGGCGTATACAAAGTGCGCAGTCCGGAATTGCGTCCGCTCTATGAAGAAGCGGGGCGATTGTCGCGGAAGTTGCAGTGGTTCCGCATCGAGCACGTTCGCCGCGAGAAGAACGCTGAAGCCGACCGCCTGGCGAACGAAGCCATGGACCGCAAAGCCTAATCAAAATTGCCACCGAGACACCGAGGCACGGAGACCGGACAGAACTGCTAGCCTCCGTGTCTCCGTGCCTCTGTGGCGAGTTCCCTTCCTTATAGAATTGACGATTCATGTCCAACGTGTTTCAGATTGAATCCCGCTGCGGCGCGGCGCGCACGGGCAAGCTCCACACTGCGCACGGCGATGTTGCAACGCCGGTCTTCATGCCGGTCGGCACTCTGGCCACAGTCAAGGGTGTGCCGCAGGAGACGCTCGAAGATCTAGGAGTCGAGATCCTGCTGTCCAATACCTACCACCTCTTTTTGCGTCCCGGCACTGAGACCATCCGCAAGCTGGGCGGGCTGCACCAATTCATGAGCTGGGACAGGACCATCCTGACCGACTCCGGCGGGTACCAGGTGTTCAGCCTGAGCGACCTGCGCAAAGTGCGCGAGGAGGGGGTCGAGTTCCGCTCGCATCTGGACGGGGCGCTGCATTTCCTGGGCCCGGAGACCGCCACGGCAGCGCAGATCGCGCTGGGCGCTGACGTTATCATGGCCTTCGACGAGTGCACCGAATATCCGGCGGACCGCGAGCACGCGCGCCAATCCATGGAGATGACCGCAAGGTGGGCGGAGCGGTGCAAAAGATATTTTGAGGAGCACAAGCAGGAAGTGCCCTGGATGTCGTCGGCCGTTGGTCGTCGGTCCTCGGCCGCTGCGAGACTCGGTGCGGCCGACAGCCGACGACCGACAGCCGACGACCAGCTTCTCTTCGGCATCGTGCAAGGCGGCATGCACCCTGATTTGCGGCGGGAATCGGCCGAGCGCACGGTTGAGATCGGATTCCCGGGCTACGCCATCGGAGGCTTAAGCGTAGGCGAGCCGCGCACGCTGACGCGAGAGACGGTCGAGGCTACCCTGCCGCATCTTCCTGCAGATCAGCCGCGTTACCTGATGGGCGTGGGCACGCCGGAGGAGGTCGTGGAGTACGCCGCGCTCGGCGTCGACATGATGGATTGTGTGCTGCCTACGCGGGCGGCCCGCCACGGCCTGCTGTATACGTCAGAAGGTAAGCTGGCCATCAAGAACGCGCGCTTTGCCCAAGACCAGGGCCCGCTCGATCCGCGCTGCGGCTGCCGGGTCTGCGCCCGCTACTCGCGGGCTTACCTGCGCCATCTCTACAGCTCCAATGAGACCCTGGCAGCGGTGCTGAACACGGTCCACAACCTGGCCTTCTACCTTGACACAATGCGGCGGGTGCGGCAAGCTATTGATCTTGGGCGCTTAGCAGCGTTTCTATCCGAGGCGCGATCGCACAGCCTGAACTCTTCCGCCCAGGGGGAAGACCCGGCCTAGCAGATCATTCCTTTGAGGAAATAAAGGGAAAGAAGCGCTCCGGCGCGCCCCAAGCAAGTTGCGATGGACCTACAAATTATCCACAACCTCAATCTCATGCTGGCGCAAGGCGGCCAGGGCGGCGCCGTGCTCTGGCTGCCGCTAGTGCTCATCTTCGGGATTTTTTATTTCCTGCTGATCATGCCGCAGCAGCGCAAACAGAAGAAGTGGCAGGCCATGCTGGGAGCGCTCAAGACCGGGGATCGTGTGACCACCAGCGGCGGCTTGCGCGGCACCATCATTGCGCTGCGTGACGATACCATTCATCTGCGCGTGCCTCCGGACAATCTGCGCCTCGAGGTGCTGCGTTCGTCGGTGGTTTCGGTGGCGGGACCGGAGGAGCAGGGGAAGTAAGTACCGAGTACCGAGTACCGAGTACCGAGCGAAATCAGGTTGGGCGCTCGCAACTCGGTACTCGCAACTCGGTACTCGGTACTAATTCATGACCAAGAATCTCTGGATCAAAGCACTTCTTATCGTTGCTGTGCTGCTGGTGTTTCTGTACGGCATCTTCGGGCTGCCGCAGAAGCTGAGCGGCCAGGGCCTGAAGTCGGCCATACTGGAGCGCATTCACCTCGGCCTGGACCTGAAAGGCGGGACCCACCTGATCCTGCAGGTGATGGTGAACGATGCGGTGAACGCTGACACCGACCGCGCCGTCGAGCGGCTGAAGGAGGACCTGCGCGGCCACAACCTCAGCTATACGGACATCACCAAGCCCGACCCGGTCAACCATCCCGAGCAGATCGTGCTTAAGGGCGTCCCGCCTGAGTCGAGTGGCGACCTCCGCAGCCTGGTGCAGGACCGGCTTCCCGAATACAACCTGACCTCCCTGCCGGAGAACAACTGGCTGCTGGAGATGAAGCCTACGGTGGCCTACGACCTGAAAAACCGCGCGGTCACGCAGGCCATCGAAACCATCCGCAATCGCGTCGACCAGCTTGGCGTCACCGAGCCCACCATCCAGGAGCACGGCCTGGGTCAGTATCAGATTCTGGTGCAACTGCCGGGTGTGGATGATCCCGCGCGTGTGAAGCAGATCATCCAGTCCACTGCCATGCTGGAGATTCGCCAGGAATTCAGCGGTCCCTACAAGAGCGAAGCCGAGGCCCTGCAGGCAAACGGCGGCATGCTTCCGGCGAATACCGTGTTGCTCAAGGGACGCAGCATCGGCAGCACGGGCGAGCAGGAGGAAGCGTACTACATCGTGTCGCGGACCTCGGCGGTGAGCGGCACCGACCTGCGGCAAGCCACACCAGGTCGCGATGAGAACCAGCGCCCGGACGTGAGCTTCGTCCTCACCGGCGATGGCGGGCGCCGCTTCGCCAACTTCACCGGCGCGCACGTGGGCGACAAGCTGGCGGTGGTGCTCGACAACAAGGTGATGGAAGTCGCGACCATTCAGGAGCAGATTCACGACACCGGCCGCATCACCGGTTCTTTCACCGAGCAGGCCACAAAAGACCTGGCCATGATCCTGAACTCGGGCGCACTGCCGGCTTCGATCCGTTATCTGGAGGAGCGCACGGTAGGGCCGTCGCTGGGTGCGGACTCGATCCGCGAGGGCGTACGCGCCGCCATCATCGGCATGGCGGTGGTGCTGGCCTTCATGCTGGTCTACTACCGCGGCGCGGGCATCAACGCCAATGTAGGATTGATCCTGAACCTGGTTATCCTGCTGGGGTTCCTGGGTTTCAGCGGAGCCACGCTGACGCTGCCCGGCATTGCCGGCGTGATCCTGACGGTCGGCATGGGCGTGGATTCGAACGTGCTGATCTTCGAGCGCATCCGCGAGGAGGTGCGCAACGGCAAGACGCCGTACTCGGCCGTCGACCAGGGTTTTGCGCGCGCCTGGGTCACCATTATCGACACTCACGTGACCACCATCGTGTCGGCGGCCATCTTGTTCCTGTTCGGCACCGGGCCGGTGAAGGGCTTCGCCGTGACCCTGACTTTCGGTCTGCTGGCCAACCTGTTTACCTCGGTGTTCGTGTCGCGGGTGATCTTCGACGCGATCCTGAACCGGAAGGCACGGGGCGAGGCGTTGAGCATCTGATCATCGGTTGATCCGGTCATCGGGTGATTGAGTAATTGGGTAATTGGGTGAGCCAAAAGACGAGCGCTAGAAGCCAAGGGCTGGTTTAATCGTGGAATTTTTTAGAAATACCAACATCGATTTCCTGGGGAAGAAGTGGTACTTCCTGTCGTTCTCGCTGATATTCAGCGTGGCTGGGATTCTCTCCATGCTGTTCTGGCACCACATCCCGCTGGGCATTGATTTCCGCGGCGGGACGCTGGTCTACGTGAAGTTCGCGCAGCAGCCGAACGCCGACGATATTCGCAAGGCCATGGACCGCGCCGGGCTGCACAACGCCCGTATCCAGCGTTACGGCTTGCCCTCCAATAACGAGGTCGTGGTCGCGCTCGATATCCAGGAGACCACCGAGCAGGCGCTGGATAAGGGCAAGAACCAGATCATTCAGGCGCTGGAGACCAATACCCCGCCGAACAAACAGGACCTCAACAACAGCGGCGTGCAGAGCATCAAGGACGACCTGCTGAGCCGCGATCCGCTGCATTTAGGGACCGACGCCGACACACGCTACGGCCAGATGGCGCAGCAGATCGTCGATTACCGCGACAAGACTCGCGGTGGCGTGCTGAACTCGCTCGAGGATCTGAAAGCCGTGGCTCCGCCGGCGGTGGTCAGCGCTCTCGATCAGGACTTCTTCGTCTCCAACTTCGCGGTGCGGAACGTAGAGATCGTGGGACCGCAGGTGGGCCAGCAATTACGCAAGCAGGCGCTGTTGGCCACGCTCTATTCTTTGGCGGGCATGCTGGTGTACCTGTGGTTCCGCTTCGAGCTCATCTACGGGGTGGCGGCGGTGGTGGCCTGCTTCCACGACACGCTCATCACTCTGGGCGCTTTCTCATTGACGAACAAGGAGATCACGCTTACTGTTATCGCCGCCATTTTGACCCTGGTGGGCTATTCGATGAACGACACCATCGTGGTCTTCGACCGCATCCGGGAAAACATCAAGATCTTGCGCCGGGAGAAGCTGGCCGACGTGGTGAACCGCAGCATCAACCAGACCCTGAGCCGGACCATCCTTACGTCCGGGCTGACGTTCCTCACCGTGCTGTCGCTGTTTGTCTTCGGCGGCGAGGTGTTGCACGGCTTCTCATTTGCCCTGGTGATCGGGATCCTGATTGGGACCTATTCCTCGATCGCGGTGGCTGCCCCCATGTTGGTGGCCTACCAGGAATGGCGGGGACCGAAGGGGCGTGCGCTGCCGGTTGCGGCCGAGGCTGGCCGGCGGGAGAAGGTAAAGGTCAAGGTTTAACCCCGCGGGGGTAACTGGGCTGAGCCGGGAGCAAAATGCGGGCTGGCGGTGTCTAAAGCTAAGGTTGGAAACTACTGGAGCAAGACCATGTTTGAAGACAGCCTTTTGGAATCCTCGGGCAGGCTCAGGACCAAGCGCAAGTGGACAACAGTGTTGTCCCTGGTGTTGCAGTGCGGGCTGATCGGGGTAATGATCCTGATCCCGCTCATCTATACGGAGGCGCTGCCCCGGCAGCAACTGATGACGTTCCTGGTTGCGCCCCCGCCACCTCCGCCACCGCCACCGCCACCGGCGGCCATGCCGGTCAAGGTGGTCAAGGTGGTCCAAACCGATCTTGTTAATGGCCAACTGCGCACCCCCACCAAGATTCCTGAGAAAATCGCTATGATTAAGGAAGAGGCGGCGCCCCCGCCCATGACGACTGCGGGCGTGATTGGGGGAGTGCCAGGAGGTGTGCCGGGCGGATCCATGGGAGGCGTGATTGGCGGGATCATCGGCAGCACGCCGGTCGCGGTGCCTAAGGTGGCGACCCCTACCCGGGTACGGGTATCGGCAGGCGTCCAGCAGGGCAACCTGATCAGCCAAATCAAGCCTACCTATCCGGCCATCGCCAAGTCGGCCCGCATCCAAGGTGCTGTGGTCTTGCAGGCAGAAATCAGCAAGACTGGGACCATTGAAAACCTGAGGGTGATGAGCGGGCATCCAATGTTGGTGCAAAGCGCGCTGGACGCCGTTAAGCAATGGCGCTATAAGCCTTATCTGCTGAACGGCGATCCCGTGCCGGTGGAGACCACCATCACGGTGAACTTCACCCTCTCCGGAGGTTAAGGCGTTTTGCGGGCGTGAGTGAAGCGCGCAGCGTTCGAATTCCAGCCCTTGGTAGTGGCGCTGAAAGGCAGGCGCCCGGCAGAGTAAGGCAGGGAAGTACGGATTCAAGACATACGTTCGGAGAAGTTCTGAGGAGGAAAGGCAACCCATGCTTTTAGCACAAATCGCAACACTCGGATCGAATTCCATCCATAGCGCCGCGCTGTGGATGTTTCAGGAAAGCGGGGAGGTGGTAGGCTGGAACCCGGTCGCCCTGTGGCACCAGATGGGCCCCTTGGCGAAGGCCGTGGTGATTATCCTGTTCATCATGTCGGCCTGGTCGATCGGGGTCATGATCGACCGCTGGATGGCGTTCAACTCCGCCCGCAAGCAGTCGCGCATGTTCGCTCCGGCGGTAGCCGGCGCGTTGCGCGAGGGCAAGATCGAAGAAGCCATCCGCGTTGCCGAGCGCCACAAGAAGAGCCATCTGGCGAAAGTGGTCACCGCCGGCCTGCAGGAGTTCAAGGCCCATGGCGAATCGAACGAGATTCCGGGCGAGGACATCGAAGCCAGCAAGCGGGCGCTGGAGCGCGCTGAAGCCATCGTGCACGCCGAACTGAAGCGCGGTCTGGGCGGTTTGGCGACCATTGGCTCCACGGCCCCGTTCGTCGGTCTGCTGGGAACGGTGGTGGGCATCATCAACGCCTTCCAGGGGATTTCGGCGCAGAAGGCCACCGGCCTGGGCGCCGTCGCCGGCGGCATTTCCGAAGCCCTGGTGACCACCGCCGTGGGGCTGTTCGTTGCCATCCCCGCGGTGATGATGTTCAACTACTTCACCAACAAGGTGGAGGCCTTCGACGTGGAAATGGACAACTCGTCGAGCGAACTGATCGATTACTTCCTCAAGCGCCGCGGTGCGGTGCGGCGTTAAGCGCGCCAGCGGAGTCGAACTATGGCACTCGGCAGAAAAGTGATGAACGTCAACTCCACCATCAATGTCACACCGATGGTGGATGTGATGCTGGTGCTGCTGATCATCTTCATGGTCATCACCCCCATGTTGCAGAAAGGCGTGAGCGTGGACCTGGCGACGGTGAACAATCCCCAAGCCATGCCGGACGCCGACAAAGAGGATGCCTTGCTGGTGGCTGTCAATCGGCAAGGCGAAATCTTCTTCGGCTCCGACAAGGTGGCGGGGGCGGACCAGCTTACCCACCTGGTCAAGGACCGGGTAGCCAGCCGTACCGACAAGCGCGTTTTTATCAAGGCTGACGCCCGCGCCCGCTATGGGTGGGTAGTGGACATCGTCGACAACGTGCGCGCCGCCGGCGTGGATCAACTGGGGCTGCTCACCGAACAACGCAAGGCAACTACTCCGGGAGCGCCGCCGGTGACCGCGCCCAGCGGACAATAACGAGGAACTGAACTATGGCAATGGTAATCGGTGGGCCCGGCGGACTCAACGCCGATCCCAACGTAACCCCGCTGATCGACGTGCTGCTGGTGCTGTTGATCATCTTCATGGTGATCACGCCGCTCACCCCTAAAGGGCTGGACGCGCTGGTGCCCCAGCCGCCTCCTCCCAACGCCAAGACTCCGCCCCCAGCCGCCGATCGCACCATCGTGGTACAGGTGCTGAAGGGCGGCGGCGGAGGCAAGCCCGCGCTGAAGATCAATCAAGACGACGTTACCTGGGGGAACCTGCAGGGCCGCCTGGAAGAGATCTTCAAGACGCGCGCCGAGAAGGTGATGTTCGTCAAAGGCGATACCGACCTGGAGTTTGCCGATGTGGCCCAGGTCATCGACATTGCCCACGCTGCTGGAGTAGAAAAGGTCGGGCTGATCACCGCTAAAATCGAGGCTGGTGGGTAAGAGATTTTTGCCGCCAGCGCGCGAAGCCGCGCGGCAGATCGTAGCCCACGGCGTAAGCCGTGGGCGAACTGCGACGAAACGCAGCCCGCTTAAGCGGGCGAAAGAGATGAATTATTGATGATGCGAAGCGTAGAGACTGTGGCCAGAGCGACAACGCTGGCGGCGCTGGCGGTCGTGCTTGTACTCCTTGCCGGCTGCACCAAGCTGAAGGCCCGCGACCAGCTCAACAAAGGCGTGCAGGCCTACAAGAATGCCAAGTATGAGCTAGCGATCGAGCACTTCAAGAACGCCGTTGCCTACGATCCCAGGCTGCTCAACGCTCGTCTCTACCTGGCCACCGCTTACGCCCAGCAGTACATCCCCGGCGCCGATACTCCGGAAAACAACCAGATGGGGCAGCAGGCGATCGACGAGTACAAGAAAGTGCTGCAGATGGATCCCAGGAACACCAACAGTGTGAAGGGCATCGCCTCGCTCTATTTCAATATGAAGAAGTTCGACCAGGCCAAGGAATACCACGCCAAGGCCAAGGAACTCGATCCTAACGATCCGGAAGAGTACTACTCCGTCGGGGTGATCGACTGGACGCAGACCTACGCGCCCCGCCAGGAAGCGCGCGCAAGTCTGGGGCTGAAGCCCGATGAGCCGCTGAAGGACAAGAAGGTTTGCGAATCGCTGCGCGACCGCAACCTCCCCAAGGTCGAGGAGGGCATCCAGAACCTCAACAAGGCCCTGCAGCTTCGTCCTGACTACGATGACGCCATGGCCTACCTGAACCTGCTCTATCGGGAGAAGGCCGATTTGGAGTGCGGCAACCCCGACGCTCGCACCGCCGACCTGAAGACGGCCGACGATTGGGTCGATAAGACGATGGCCACCAAGAAAATGAAAGCCGAGAAGCTGGCCCAGAAGAACGTCGGCATCACCACCGAGCAGCCCAAGTAACGACTATCCTTCTCAGATAGCCCAGCCCTCTTTCTGGGAGAGGCTCGGCTGTCCCCGCCTCATCGTTTCCACTTTTGGAACAAACTTTGTCACGGAACAGGCGCGCCCATTACCGAGGGCGAGGTCGCGCTACTGTCCCATCGCCCTTGCCAAACGGCACTTCCGGGTGCGCTGTGGTGACCAGGTCCGCGTTAACGTATAGAACACAGGCTTAGACAGCCTGGCGGGCACGCCCAGGATCCCCCAAGCGCGCTCGGATCCGAGTGCGATGCGGCAACAGATTACTCCTCCCCAACGAGGGATAAAGCGAATGCACACTTCCAACACAGCGGGCACCTTGCGACGCAGTTCGCGCGTGCCGATGACCATGCCCATCACCATCACCAGCCTGGAGCCAACCGCCGATCTCTTTGAAGTTTGCGAAACCCTGGTGGTCAATGCCCACGGGTGCGCCCTGCGTTCGCCCATCCGGCTGGACATCGGCGTGCCTCTGCAGTTTCGCGGCAAGGATGGACGCGAGACGACGGCCCACGTGGTCGACTGCCAGCCCATCGGCGCCAACCAGCCGGGCTGGAAGGTGGCCGCGCGGCTGGATCTGCCTGGCAATTTCTGGGGACTGCCCTCCTGTCCTGAAGACTGGATGCGGTTGACGGACATGCCCGAGACTCCCGGAAACGGCGGCAACCACGGTGCCATGCCCAAGATGCCCATGCTGCGGGCGCTGGTATCCGAGATGATCGAGCCCCTGCAGGCCGAACTGACCGACATGGCGGAAAGGCTGTCGCAGCAGAAGCAGCGCAACCGCTTCGAGGTGTCGCTGTCGCACATTCCGCCCGAGGTGGAGGAGAAGCTGTGGATGCGCCTGCGCGAGGACCTGGCAACCCAAGCCCTGCGCCAGAGCCGTGAGCAGACCGAGCAGGTGCTCAAGGCGGCGCAATCCGCCATCGAGTTGAAGATCACGGAAGCGCAAGAAGAATTTCGCGGCTGGGTGCGGGAACAACTGCAAGGCGTCACCGAACAGGCGCAGACTCTATCGGAGCAGTCCGCAAACGGCATTCGCCAGCAATTCCGGACCGCCAGCGAGCAGTTCGAACAACAAGCCGCTACGGCCGGCTCGCGCCTGCAGCAGCAGGGCCAGGAATTCCTGGACAGCCTGCTGGTTCGCCTAGGCGAGGAGCGCGAAGCCTATCGCCGCGAGTTGGAAGCCGTGCAGGTAGCGGCGGCAAGCGAGTCCTCTCGTCTGCAGACCCAGCTTACCGAGATGGGCCGGCGCATGGCCGAGTTGGATGAAACCGCACAGCGTCTGGAGACCGGCCTGAACACCCGCCTGATGAAGATGTCCGCCGAGATCGTGGCCGGAGCTCGCACCCAACTGGAGAGTGCGGCTGACTCCCTGTCGCAGACTCTGATCGCGCGCAACGGCAAGGACCTCGCCCAGCAAGTCGAGGAGGCCACCGCCCGGCTGCGAGGCGTCCAGGGCGAGATTGCGTCCTCGGTTTCCGAATCCCTGCGAACCCGCGCCGCGGAGACGCTGGAGACCTTCAACAAGAAGATGGACGACTCGGCGCACAGCTCAGTCGGACGTTGGCGCGTCGCCCTGTCGCGCGACTTGACCTCCGTCGCCAACATCCTCGGGCAAAGCTTTCGCTCCGACGTTGACTCCGACGGCCGCGAAAGACAGTAACCGCTTCTGACGCTCGTTCCCACCTTTCCCGACCTTGGGGAAGGTGGGATTTTTTCTGCTCAGCGCGGGTGCCCCACCCGAGCCGGTTTTGCTCAGGTGGGGATTTTTCTCACTCAACCTTCTCACTCAACCACACCTTGCTGGCGCAGGTCTGCGATTTCTCTGGCTGAATAACCGGCGAGGCCAAGCACCTCGTCCGTGTGCTCCCCCAGCCCGGGAGCAGGGCAGTCCGGCGATTCGTGCGCGCCGTGGATCTCGGCGGGAAACCCGACTTCTTTCATCCCCGGCCCTTGCTGGCGGAACAGGCCGCGGGCCTCGGACTGCTGGCTGCCGACCACCTCATCGAGCGTCCTGACCGCTCCCACCGGCACATCCGCCGCGGCCAATACCTCCACCCATTGGTCGCGAGTCCGCGTGGCAAATACGGCGCGGAAGTCTGCCAGTATCTTCTCCCGCATCACCGAATCGTGCTGCTGCCCGACGTATTGCGGCCGGCCCAGCGCCTCGCACAGCGACTTCCAGAATTTCGCTTCCAGCGCGCCCACGGTCAGGTGCTTGCCGTCCGCGGCGCGATATACGGCATAACAAGGATGCCCGCCCAGCAGATAAGCGTCGTCCAGCGAGGGCGGCCGCCCCGCCTGGAACATCTGCGCGAAGTGCACGGTGAGCAGCGACACGATGGTGTCCGCCATGCCCAGGTCGATATATGCGCCGGACCCGGTCTCGGCCGCGCCCTTCATGCCCGCAGCCATAGTGAGCGCCGCAAAGATGCCGCCGGCCAGGTCGGAAAATGGCAGCGGCGGCACCCGAGGCTCTTGCACGTTGTCGATCCCCAGCAGCCCCGCCTCGCCGACGTAATTGATGTCGTGTCCTGGACGGTCGCGATAAGGGCCGGTTTGGCCGTATCCGCTGAGCGAGCAATAGACGATGCGCGAATTGCGCCTGCGCACCGCGCCGTAATCGATGCCCAGCCGCGCCGCTACGCCGGGACGAAATCCCTCAAGGAGCGCCGCGCTGCGCTCCGCCAGCCGTAACAGCACCTCGCGCCCCGCGTCGGCTTTCAGGTTGAGCACCATGCTCTTCTTGTTGCGGTTGATCTGCGCGAACAGCGCATTGGTTCCGCCGAAGATGGGCGAAGGCTCGCGCGTCGAATCGCCTGCTCCCGGCGCTTCGATCTTGACCACTTCAGCGCCCAGGTCCGCGAGCAGCATGGTGGCGTAGCCGCCCGGCAACAGGCGCGTCAGGTCGAGCACGCGCGCTCCCTGCAGCAGGTTCCACATGCGCGCGATGATAAACCAAGCCCTCAGGCGGGTATCCCGCCTCTTGCCCGATTTTGGGAAGGGTGGGACATTTTTTGCGCCCTACCATACTTTCGGGCTCTCCCCTACACGGCAGCGCTGTGGTATATTCCGCGCCCAATGTCACCTCGGAGATTCATCCTGCGGCAAGCGCTGGGCAGTGTTGTAGTGCTCGCCTCGCTGTGTGCCTTCGCCGGCTCGGACGATGCCGAGGCCGCCCCGCGCTTCCGGGCAAAGACGCTCACGGGCGAGACCTACACCAACGACTCGGTAAAGGGGAAAGTTGTCCTGCTACAGTTCTGGACCACTTGGTGTCCCTATTGCCGCGGCGAACAGTCTCTGGTGGATGACATCCAGCGTGAGTTTGCCGGGAAGGACTTGCTGGTTCTTGCCATTGACGTTGGGGAATCGAAGAAAACGGTCAAGAAGTACCTGGCGGATCATCCCCGCTCCTGCCGCATTGTCCTCAACGAGGACACCAATCTTGCCGCCATGTACGCCGCCAATGCGTATCCCATTTACGTCGTGATCGACCGCGACGGCAACATTGCCGGGACCCAGCGCGGGTCAGCAGGAGACCGAGGTTTGCGTCGCCTGCTGCGCGATGCCGGGATCGGCGACTGAGTTCAGACTGTCCGATTTCCCAGCCGCTGTTTTTGATGGAATCCTTGTTGCAATCGCGGCCGCGGATGCAGACAATCATCCCATGCCCGACGATCAGGCGACGGCGGCGGCCGTGCGCAATGCGGTCTTCGTTCCCGGCGCCGCGGTAGTCCTAACCCTTGGCGAGCCGCGCGAGAAGTTCTGGGGCGTGCTGGTGGAAATATCGGCCGCGGGCATCAGCCTGCGCGGCCTCGACCTGAATTCATTCGATGACTTCGTGCACTTAGTGCGTTCCGGCGAACCCGCCTGTCCGGCGGCGGTCTTCTTTCCCATGCATCGCGTGGAGCGCATGGAAGCCGACGAGCACAGCGGCGACCTTCCCTCGCTCAAAGAGCGCTTCCAGGAAAAAACCGGCCGTTCGCTGGCCCATCTCTTCGGCCGCTACGGGGAGTAAAGGTGTATCGACAGCTTGCCGCCTTCCCCAATCTGCTCACCCTGCTTCGCCTGGTGATCATCCCCTTCATCGTGATCAACGTGGTGGCCGGCAACTACCGATGGGCGCTGAGCCTGTTCGTGCTGGCCGGCGTCAGCGATTTCTTCGACGGCATGCTGGCGCGCGCGCTCAAGCAGCACACCCAACTCGGCGAATACCTGGATCCCATCGCCGACAAGATGCTGCTCAGCACCCTCTTTCTGGTGCTCGCCATCATGCACAAGATTCCCTGGAAGTACACGGTGTTGGTGTTCAGCCGGGATTTTTCCATCCTGATGGTGTCCGGCGTGCTTTACATCACCAACACGCTGCGCGACTTTCGCCCCAGCATCTTCGGGAAACTCAACACCACAGCGCAGATCGCCGCCGTGTTCTTCGTGCTACTGCACCAGGTGGCTTCGGCCACGTGGATCACAGTGGCGCGCCGCATCGGCCTCTACGCCACCTTGGTGTTCACGATCCTTTCCAGCCTGCACTACATTTGGCTGACTGCGCAGCGGATCCGCACCCAGGCCGGCACTACCACCTCGGCCTAGCGCTGGGCGACCGCTGTCCCCTTGCTCACGTCCGCGAATGAATTCTTAGTGACCACATTGCTGAACTCCTTGCCGTCCACTTCTACGTAGGGAAAAACGAAGTAGTTCAGCGGCTGGCCCTGCTGTGGCGGGTTCAGGGTGATGTCCCGCCCCAGGGTTAACTGCACGCGGTTTACGTCGTGGGCGCCGAAAAAGTAGTCGTGCTTTTCGGGATGCTTCCACGCCTCGGAGATGTCCACGGGCACCCAGCCGATGCTTTTCAGATAGAAATCCGCCCAGCAGTGATAACCGGGAGCCTCGCCCGAGTGTTTGTCGGTGGGGATCGAGAATCCCATCTCGTAGCGCGCCGGAATCTTCTGCGAGCGCGCCATGGAGATGAACAACGAGTGGAAGTCGGTGCAGTTGCCGCGCTTGGAGTCGCAGGCCCAGAGCGTGTCTCCGCGGCCCCAGCCGGTGCCGGTTTTGTCATATTTCATGGTGTGGAAGACGTAGTCGTAGAGGGCGCGGGCGCGATCGAGGTCGGTCGTGCGGCCGGCAACCTCCCTGGTGGCGATCTCCGCAGGCACACCCGTTACCGGCACCAGGCGATCAGGTTCGAGGAAGCGTTGTCGCTCGCGGTCCGACAACTTCGCGGCCGCCAGGTGCGCGTTTCCGCTGAGCGACACCACCCGCTCGTTGCGCACCACGTCGTATTCGACCACGAAATGGTACTCCGCCTTGGTTGCCTTCTCCTCGGCGGCGTAAAGCATCTCGTTGCCGTATTCCCGCTCCCGCGCTTGCTTCAGCGGAAGGTCTCCGGTGGTTGAGAGCACTTTCACGGTCTGGAACTGGTCGGAGTGGGCGAGTGGAATCCAGATGCGCACCTGTTGCCCGGGAGTAATGTTGCGAACCGTGAATTCATAGTGGAAAGTGAAGTGGCGTGAATCCTCCGCCCAGGCCGAGACGGCAAACAGGGCGGACAGCAACAGTAGTAGCGACATTTTTCGCAGCATGGCGGCTTCCTTTCAAATCGAGAGATCGTGGATGGAAACGACCGACCGGCGCCTTAGGCGGGTGTGCGCCGTCAAGTGAAGCCGCGATTGGGATTGCGCCTGGGCATCGGAAGCAGGGGCGTATTCTACGCCAAAATCATAAGATGTTGGAGGCGGAAGATCGGACGCAGGTCGCAGGAAACATGCCTGGCACGCGGGCGTGCGAAAGACAGCGAATCTGACATCGCAAATTCGATGTTATCTTTGTGACGGCTGGCACCATGGACGTTCTCAAGAGGCTTTTCGAGCAGCATTTCCACGCGCCGGTCGCGCGCGTAGATCCGCTGCAGGGCCAGCTCGGCGGTTCCGGCCGCAAGATCATCCGGCTGGCCAATGAGCGGATCAGCGCGATTGGCGTTCTGCACGACGTGCGCGAAGAGAACGCTGCGTTTCTGGAGTTTTCCCGGCATTTCCGCCAGCACGGCCTGCCGGTCCCGGAAATTTACGCCGAGGATTTGAGCCAGGGCGCTTATCTCGAGGAAGACCTGGGCGATACCACGCTGTTTGAATTTCTCTCGATCAACCGCGCCGGCGAGCAGATCGCTCCTCCGGTGGTCGAAGCCTACCGGCAGGTTGTCGCCGTGTTGCCGCGGTTTCAGGTGGAGGCCGGCCGCGACTTGAACTACAAAGCATGCTATCCGCGTGCCAGCTTCGATCGCCAGTCCATTGCCTGGGACTTGAACTATTTCAAGTACTACTTTCTCCGGCTGGCGGGCATTCCCTTCAACGAGCAGGCGCTGGAAGATGATTTCGGGCGCTTCACCAAGTTCCTGCTGAGCGCCGGCCGCGATTGCTTTCTTTACCGGGACTTCCAATCACGCAACATCATGCTGCGGGATGGTCAGCCGTTCTTTCTGGATTATCAAGGCGGGCGCAAGGGCGCGCTGCAGTATGACATTGCGTCTCTGCTCTACGATGCCAAGGCCGACCTTCCGCCGGAGCTGCGCCAGGAATTGCTCGATTGTTACCTTGCCAAGCTGGCCGGCTTCATCGAGCTCGAGCGCAAAGATTTCATGCAGTACTACTATGCATACGTTTACGTGCGCATCCTGCAAGCGCTCGGCGCCTATGGCTTTCGCGGCTTCTACGAGCGCAAGGCGCACTTTCTGCAGAGCGTGCCCTACGCGCTGAACAACGTGCGCTGGCTGCTGCGCAACGTCAAGCTGCCCATCGCGCTGCCGGCGCTGATTCAGGCGCTGGGACGCATGGTGGACTCCCAGCAACTGCAGCGCCGCAGCGGCGAGCCGGAGCATTTGACGGTGCGGGTATTCAGCTTTTCCTTTCACCGAGGCGGCCCGCCGCAAGACGAGAGCGGACATGGTGGCGGATTCGTTTTCGATGCCCGCAGCCTGCCCAATCCCGGCCGCGAAGAACGCTTCAAGGCCCTCACCGGCCAGGACCAGCCGGTGATCGACTATCTCGATCAGCAAGAGAGCGCGCACCGCTTTTTCGCCAACGTCCGTTCGCTGGTGGATGCCAGCGTCAGCGAATATGAGCGGCGCGGCTTCAAGAACCTGATGGTGTCCTTCGGCTGCACTGGGGGCCAGCATCGCTCGGTCTATATGGCCGAACAATTGGCGAAGCACTTGCGCAGCAAGAACGGCCTGGAGGTGGCAGTGCGGCATCTTGAACTGGAAAAGTCGGGCGAATGAGGGCCATGATCCTGGCCGCCGGCCTAGGCACGCGCTTGCGGCCGCTCACCGATGATCGCCCTAAGGCGCTGGTGGAAGTTGCCGGGCGTACCCTGCTTGAGATCACCCTCTCGCGCTTGCGATCTTTTGGGATTCGCGAAGTGATCGTGAATGTTCATCACTTCGCCGACATGATGCTCGACTATCTCGAAGCCAACCACAACTTTGGCATGCAGATCGAAGTTTCCCGCGAGGAGACCTTGCTCGACACCGGCGGCGGCCTGAAAAAGGCGGCGTATTTCTTTCTCGAGGATTCAAACACATCGGGAGCCGTTCATTCTGCACAACGTCGATGTCCTCAGCACAATTGACCTGGACCGCATGGTGCGGCTTCATAACCAACATCAGGCGCTCGCTACTCTGGCCGTGCAGGACCGCGTGACCTCCCGCTATCTGCTCTTCGACTCCCAGCTCCAGCTTTGCGGTCGGAGATCCAGCCGCGATCAGGAGCCAGAAGTTGTCGGCTCCTCCCAGCCCGCGCAGGCCCTGGCCTTCTGCGGCATCCACGTGATTTCCCCTCGCCTTCTCACGCAGCTGGAAGGAGGCGTCTTCTCCATCATCACCTCCTATCTTCAACTTGCCGCGCAGGGAGAGAAAATCCAGGCCTTTCGGGCCGATGAATATTATTGGCGAGATCTGGGCAAGCTGGACGCCGTGCGGCAAGCCACCCAGGAAGTTGCAGTGTGGAGTTCTTCCGTCCTGAGTTAAGTTGTGTCGGAAGGATGAGGCAGGGATGCCGGCTTGGGCCGGCATCCCCGTTAATGTTCAGGCTACTTCGCGCCGCGCCAGTTTCTGTCCCAGGAAGTTCACCAGCTCAGTGTTGACCTCCTGTGCGTGCGTCCAAGTGATGCAGTGCGGTCCCTCCTTCACCACCACCAGGCGGGCGCCCTTGATCAGCTTGGCCGTCCGGTTTCCTGAGGCAGCAATGGGCAGAATCCGGTCGGCGTCGCCGTGAAGGACCAGAGTAGGCACGTCGATGCGGGCCAAGTCCTGGCGAAAGTCTTCATGCCAGGTCGGCACGCAGGCAAGACTGGCCGTGGCCGAGGCGCCGGCTGCGATGTTCCAGCTCGCCTGGACCGCCTGCTCGCTGACGCGCTTCCCCAGCAGCAAGTCGGTGTTGTAGAAGTTCTTGAAGAACTCGGTGAAGAACGCGTAGCGGTCCGCGGCGACGGCCTGCTTGATTCCCTCGAAGACGCTGCCGTCCACGCCCTCAGGGTTGTCCGGCGTCTTCAGCAGGAACGGCGGTACTCCCGAGATGATTACCGCCTTGCTCACGCCCTTCGATCCGTATTTTCCCAAGTAGCGCGCAACTTCGCCGCCGCCCATCGAGAAGCCGACCAGCGTGAAGTCACGCAGTTCGAGATGTTTGAGAAGTTTGTGCAGGTCTTCGGCGAAAGTGTCGTAGTTGTAGCCGGTGGTTGGCTGGCTGGACTTGCCGAATCCGCGGCGGTCATACGTGATTACCCGGTGACCTGCAGCCAGCAGCGCGGTGACCTGCTTTTCCCAGGAGGCGCCGCTCAGGGGATATCCGTGGATCAGGACCACCGGCTGACCCGAGCCGTGGTCCTCATAGTAGAGATCAATGTTGCCGGAGTTTTCCTTGCCGACGGTAACGTGGGGCATGAGACTCTCCTTTCAGGGACTACGTGGGCAGGGTTGCTGGTCGTCAACGGGGCGGTCAGGCGGTAAACGCCGTCGGCTCTTTTTAGAGGTCTCGTTGTACCTCGGTCAAGAACCAGGTCCGGCGCTCGCTTTCATCGATCCAGACCTCGATCATGCTGGCGGTCGCTACATCCTTGTGCTGATCACAGATCTCGTGGGCCGCCCTCAAGGATCGGGTCAGGTGCAGGTTGTCGTCGCAAAGCTCCGCCATCATGTCCTGCGGAGTGACAAATTCCTCGTTGTTGTCCTTCAGGCGTTGGTTGCGCGAGATTTCGCTGACGGAATGCAGCGTGGTGCCGCCGATTTTGCGCGCTCGTTCGGCGATGTCGTCGGTCATGGCGAAGATCTGCGTGGCGTGCTCATCGAGCAGCAAGTGGTAATCGCGGAAGTGGCGGCCGGTCATGTGCCAGTGGAAATTCTTGGTCTTCACGTAAAGAGTAAAAACATCGGCGAGCAGTTGCCGCAAGGCGCGTGAGATCTCGGCAACTCCATTAGGGCTGAGGTCCGTGGGTATTTCCAGAACGTCTTTGTCACGTTTTTCCAGTTGCGTGGTGGCGGTCTTTGCCATCGTCAGCCTCCTTGAGCTGGACATTATCAGATAACTGGTGAGATGCCAGTTCCCAGGGCCGTGGATGCAAAGATTCGCGGCTCATTGCGAGCAGAGAACTTCGCGGGACGGTCCGCGGTTACTTGGTTGACCGTTTTTCGCGCCCGCCCCTACAATCGAAAGTTCTCATACCAGTTCCCCTTCGCAATGGCACTGCGACTGTTCAACACGCTGTCCTCCAAGGTGGAGGAGTTTCAGCCGCAGGAGGACAACCTTGTCCGCATGTATTCCTGCGGCCCTACGGTGTACGACTACGGCCACATCGGCAACTTCCGCACTTTCGTCTTCGTGGACCTGCTGCGGCGCTTTCTGCGGCAGAGCGGCTACCAACTCAAGCACGTGATGAACATCACCGACGTGGACGACAAAATCATCCGCAACGCGGCCAAGCAAGGCGTCAGCGTCGGCGAGTACACCAAGAAATACGAGCAGGCCTTTCGCGAGGACATGCAGACGCTGAGCCTCGAGGCGCCCGAGATGATCGTGCGCGCGACCGAGAACATTCCCGAGATGGCCGACTTCATCGCCGAACTGGCCGCAAAGGGATTCGCCTATCGCGCTGACGATGGTTCCTATTACTTCCGCATCGCCAAGTTTCCCGGCTACGGCAAGCTCTCCAAGAAGGATTTCGCCGGCATGGAAACAGGCGCGCGCGTGGACGTGGACGAGTACGACAAGGACAATGCCCGCGACTTCGCCCTGTGGAAAGCTCCCAAACCGGGCGAGGCTTCCTGGGAGACGCGCATCGGACCCGGGCGCCCGGGCTGGCACATCGAGTGCTCCGTAATGGCGCGCAAGTTCCTGGGCGACACGCTCGACATGCACCTCGGCGGCGAAGACCTCATCTTCCCCCACCACGAGAACGAGATCGCGCAATCGGAGGCGCTCACGGGCAAACCCTTCGCGCGCTTCTGGGTGCACGCGCGCTTCCTGCTGGTGGAGGGCGAGAAGATGTCAAAGAGCCTGGGCAACTTCTATACTCTGCGCGACCTGGTGCTGAAGGGGCATAAGCCGTCTTCGATCCGTTTTCTGCTGTGCTCGGTTCCTTTTCGCCGACAGCTCAATTTCACTTTCGATGGCCTGAAGCAGGCTGCCAGCTCGGTCGAGCGGCTGCGCAACTTCAAGCTCCGGCTGGAGACAGGAAACTTCGATCCGGGCTCGAATCCCAAGATTACAGCCTTGGCTAACACTGCGAGCGAGCGCTTCACCGCCGCGCTGGCCGACGATCTGAACACTGCGGAAGCGCTGGCCGCGGTTTTCGACATGGTGCGCGAAGTCAATTCTGCCGCCGACAACGGTGAAGTGAAGCGCGACGACCTTCCCCCGATGCTCGCTGTGCTCGAACAGTTCGACCAGATCTTCGACGTCCTGCGCGACAACGACGCACCCAAAATCGAGCACATCCTTGAGTGGGCGAAGCAGGAAGGCAGAAACACGGATGCGGCCGCGGCTACGTCTACGATCAACGATCAAGCAGTGGATGAGCTGATTGCCAAACGCGAGGCCGCGCGCAAAGCCCGTGATTTCAAAGCGTCAGACGCCATCCGTGCGCAGCTCGCCGACGCCGGCATCATCCTCGAAGACACCAAAGATGGGGTCCGATGGAAACGCAAATAGCCTGACAACCCGCCGCCCCTGCCCCGCACCCAAATTAGAAGCGCCCCAGTCTTCGCTTATGCTCTGGTTTGTTCTGCTTGCCGTGGTCGTGCTGTGGACGGTCGGGATGATCACCAGCTATACCCTAGGCGGTGTGCTGCACGTTCTGCTTCTGGTTGGGATTGTCCTGCTCATCTCTGCAATTGCAGTCTGAACTCCGCCACGGCATCCGGAACTAGTCGGGGTGTGCAAAAACATCGGCCCCGCGGTTAAGCGGAGCCGAAATCGTTTTCGCGTTCGCTAATTCTTCTGTGCGCCCACGGGTTGCGGGACCGTGACCTCCGCCTCGCGCATGAACTTGGCGGCTTCCTCCGGCGGCGTCGGGTTGATGTAGAACCCGGTGCCCCATTCGAATCCTGCCGTTTTGGTCAGCTTGGGCATGAACTCGATGTGCCAGTGATAGTGGTCGTTGATGGGATCCTGCAAGGGCGAGCTGTGCACCACCAGGTTGTAACTGGGGTTTTCGAGCACCCGGTCGGCGCGCACCAGCATGTCCTTTACCGCCTTGGCCAGGCTTTCATACACGTGCGAGGGCGAGTTCTCGAAGGCGGACTCGTGCCGCTTAGGCAGAATCCACGTCTCGAACGGGAAGCGCGGGGCGTACGGGCTCATGGTCACGAAATCGTTGTTCTCCGAGACCACGCGCGTATTGTCGGAGAGCTCCTGCAGGATGATGTCGCAGAAGACGCAGCGCTCCTTGTAGATGTAATACTGTTTGGCGCCTTCCAGCTCCTCGATCACCTGCTTGGGCAGAATGGGCAGAGCGATCAACTGCGAGTGGGCGTGCTCGAGCGACGCACCGGCTGGCTCGCCGTGGTTCTTGAACAGCAGGATGTACTTGAAGCGCTTGTCCTGCCGCAAGTCGAGGATGCGGTCGCGCATGGCCCACAGCACGTCCTCGATGCGCTTCTCCGGCAGCGTGGCCAGGGTGGCGTTGTGATCCGGGGTCTCGATGATGACCTCGTGCGCGCCCACCCCGTTCATCTTGTCGAACATGCCCTGCGCCTGGCGGTTCATCCCGCCTTCGATCCCCAGGGCGGGGAACTTATTGGGCACTACGCGCACGGTCCAGCCCGGACTGTCGCGCTCCGGCGACGATCCGCCGTTCTTGTTGGGACGGAAGGCCAGCACCTCTGGCGGCGTCTTCGCCTCGTTGCCGTAACAGAAGGGGCAGAAGCCGCCCTTCATCTTTACTTGATCGCGGGAAAAATCCGTGGGCCGCTTGGCCCGGTCGGTGGAAATAATTACCCAGCGGCCGGTAATAGGGTCTTTTCTGAGTTCAGGCAAGTCCGTGGGTCCTTTCGACGGGAACCGATACCCTCTATCTTACGACACCGAGAAGGCATTCTTGAATAGGGTAAATACCGGATTGGTTCCATCAAGTAAATAGATGCTCAGAACGTCAAAACGATAGGGCGTGTCCTTCTGCGCAACGTTTAGCTTGCGAGGGTTGCGCTGCAGGTACTCGCGGGCCATTCCGCGCAGGTCGCGCTGCTTTTCCACATCGACGGCGGCCTCGGCCGGCTTCACATCGCGAGTCGTGCGGGTCTTGACCTCGATGAAACACAGCACATCGCTGTCCCAGCCTACCATATCAATCTCGCCTTGCCGGCGATGCGAGCGGTAATTGCGCGCCACGATCACATACCCCATCCGCCGCAGGTAGAAGTACGCCAGTTCTTCCCCGCGTTGCCCCGTCTGGAGATGCTGTGGTTGCTCCGGGGGACGCGGTAGTAGCTTGGAAGATTGATCCATGGCTTGCAGCGCAAGGCGGGTGAGGCGTCCCGACATGAGCTGAGATTGTATACAAAAAGGCCCCCGCTGGTGCGGAGGCCTTCCCGTCTCCCCTCAACAAATCCGCTTATTGATGGGCGGCGTTGTGCTTGTCGCGATAGATCGCGCGCGAGGTGCGGTTCTGCTCGCGGTTGATCTTGGCGCGCTCGGCCGCGGTGAACTTGCCGTCCGACTTCATGCGCGCTTCCTGGCGGTTGATGTGCGCTTCGCGCGCTTCCAAGTGTTCGGTTTCGCGCGCGGTCAACTGCCCGCTCTTCACGCCCTGCGCGATGCGGTCCTGCTGGTTCTCTTTGCGTGCATTGATTTCCTTATTCGACTGCGCAATCGCCGGAAGCGCCAGCGCGCCGAACAATGCCACCACCGTGAGTCTCCCTGTCCAGTTCATGAATCGTCTCCTTGTATTCTTCCTAACCCGGCTGGCGTCTGCTGCCGCAGCCTGCTGTCATGGGCGTGAACCCTGCCAGTTTCAGTATGTCGCGTGGCGAGGAAAATTTCGTGATCACGGCAGGACATGGTCCGAGCGGATTTTCAGAGCAACTTTTGGAGAAGATACGTGTTGCGGACGAGGTTCTACAGTCCGGCTTCGATGCGGGAGCGCGGGTCCAGGTAATCGCGCAGGGCATCGCCGATGAAATTGAACGACAACACTGCAACCATCACCGCGGCGGCGGGAAACAATACAAGATGAGGAGCGTCGAAGAGGTGGGCACGGCCGTCGTTGAGCATCGAGCCCCAACTCGCCGTCGGCGGAGGGACCCCAAGACCGAGGAAGCTCATGGTCGCTTCCGCCAGCACTGCGCCGGCCATGCCGATGGCGCCCTGCACGATCACCGGCTGGATCATGTTGGGCAAAATATGGCGGGTAATGATCCGCCAGTCGCTGGCGCCCAATGCGCGTGCGGCTTCCACGAATTCGCGCTCGCGCGTGGCCAGCACCTGCGCGCGTACCAGCCGCGCGTAGCCGACCCAGCCGCCGATCGATAGCGCGAGAATCAGGTTGAAGATGCCGGGCCCAAGGAAGGCTACGAAGGCGATGGCCAGCAGTATCCCAGGAAAAGACAGAAAGGCGTTCATCAGGATGACGTTGACGAAGCGATCGACGCGGCCGCCGTAATATCCGGCGATGCAGCCGATGATCAGCCCGATGGAAAGCGATGCTGCGACCACGCTCACGCCCACCAGCATGGAAATGCGCGCGCCGGAGATGATGCGCGAAAGGATGTCGCGACCCAGTTCGTCGGTGCCGAACCAGTGCGACGACGTGGGCCCGATCAGCCGCGCAGGCAGATTGATGTGCGCAGGATCATAAGGCGCAAGCCAGGGCGCAAAGATGGCGGAGAGAACAAAGATGACAACCATCACCACGCCGGCGGTGGCCAGCGGGTTATAACGCGCGGCGCGGGTGAGTTGCCAATTGCCAGTTGTCAGTTGCCAGGTTTCAGTTGCCATATGTTCTGTAGCGCCGCCGTCCCGGCGGCTGTCGCGTGGGCGTCCCGCCCGCGCTGCGAGGGCAAGATGCCCTCGCGGACAGCCGGCCAGAGGCCGGCGCTACCTTATTGCCTGATCCTCGGGTTCGCTACCGAGTACAGCAAGTCCGTCAGAAAATTCACCCCCACATACGTCAGCCCAATCGCCAGGATGCAGCCTTCAACCAGATAGTAATCGCGATTCGAAATCGCCTGGATGGTCAACCTGCCGATCCCTGGCCACGAAAATATCGTTTCGGTGACGATCGCGCCTGCCAGCAGCGCGCCGAACTGCAGCCCGACCACGGTCAGCACCGGGATCATGGCGTTGCGCAGCGCATGGCGATAGACCACGGTCCGCTCCGGCAAGCCCTTGGCGCGGGCGGTGCGGATGTAATCCTGGCCTAGCTCTTCGAGCATCGAAGTGCGCACCATGCGCGTAAGGATGGCGGCCAGCGCGCCGCCCAGCGTGATTGCCGGCAGTACGAGATTGGCGAACGTGCCGCTTCCCGAAACGGGAAGCGCGCCCAGCTTGATGGCGAAAAACAAAATCAAGATCGGCCCCAGCGCGAAGTTCGGGAACGACAATCCCAGCAGGCTTACGAAACTGATGAGGCGGTCGTCCCAGCGATTACGCCGGCGCGCCGAATGGACACCTGCCGGAACAGAAAGCGCCAGCGCCACTGCCAGCCCAGCAAAGGTCAGTTGCAGCGTGAAGGGATAGCGCTCTGCGATCACCGCCGCGACGTTGCGATTGAAGCGCACCGACTGCCCGAAGTTTCCGTGCAGCACGCCGCGCCAGTAATTTACGTACTGCCGCCCAATGGGCACGTCGAGACCGTAGGCATGCCGCGCCGCCTGCAGGTCGGCGCTGGCTGCGCCCTCGCCCAGCATCTGCTGAATGGGATCGCCCGGAACCAGGTGAATGAGCAGGAAGACGATGGAGACGACGAGCCAGATCACCGGCAGCATGTAGAGCAGACGCGTAGCGGTGTAGCGGAGCATCAGTCGCTCGCCTGCGGCTGCCTGGTCTCAACCGGCTCGATCTTTACCTCGGCGATGCGGTGGCCGTCCATCTGCAACACGGTGAAGCGGTGTCCCTGGTACTCGAACGAATCGCCGCGCCTGGGAATCCGCTGCAGCCGGGCCATCACGAAGCCGCCGAGGGTTTCGAAACCCTCATCCCGCGGCAGCTTGAGTCCCTGCTCGATCTCCAGCTCGTGAATGTTCTCCGACCCATCCAGCACGGCGGCGCTGGGCTCCGGGCCGACCAGTGGCGACTCCTTGGCGACATCGTACTCGTCTTCCAATTCGCCCACGATCTGCCGCAGCACGTCTTCCACGGTCACCACGCCCACGGTCGAGCCAAACTCGTCCACCACCACCGCCATGTGGCGCCTGCGTTCTTTGAACTCGACCAGCAGGTCGGCGACCGGCTTGGTCTCGGGCACCACCAGCACGTCGCGCATGATGTGGCGCAGGCGCACGCTGCCCGGGCTGAGCGGCGGCAGCGATCCGTGCTTCATGCGCAGGTAGATCAGCCGCAGCAGGTCGCGAACGTACAGCATGCCCACAATGTGCTCCGGACCGTGCTCCGCGTCATAGAGAGGAATGCGCGAACGCTTGGCGTCCACAACTTTGCTAAGGGCTTCGTCAAGAGGCAGGTTCGCCGGCAAGGAGAAGATATCCGGACGCGGCACCATGATCTCGCGCACCGTGACATTTTCCAACTCCAGGGCACGGTGGATGATGTCCTCCTGCACCTCGGGCAGGATCGCGACCTGGCGGGCGGAAGTAACGATCAGCTTCAGCTCTTCCAGAGAATGCACCGCCGCCTGACCCACAGGCCGAAGCCCGAACAAGCGCAGTACGGCGCGCGCCGAACGGTTCATCAGATAAAGGAACGGCCGGCTGATGGCGATGAAAACGTCCAGCGGCCCGGCAACGGCGATGGCTACGCGCTCCACGCGCCCCAGGGCCACTGATTTCGGCACCAGCTCGCCCAGCGTGACCAGCAGGTACGTGATGCCGGCAAATGCCAGCCCGATGCCGATGCCATGAGCATAGAGGGCGGCACGAGGCACACTGCCCAAGCCCTCCTGGACCAGGCGAGCGATGGTGGCTTCCCCCACCCAGCCCAGCCCCAGGCTGGCGAGCGTCACGCCGAACTGCACCGCTGCCAGTACGTCCGGCAGATTATGGTGAAGTCTCAGCACCGCACGGGAACCGATGCGGCGGGCGGCCACTAGCTCCTGAATGCGGGTCTCGCGGATGTTGACCAGCGCGAATTCCGCCGCCACGAAGAAGGCGTTGGCCGCCACCAGCAGGATGACCACGAATACCCGCAGCACGACCAGCGAGACCATCGAGAGGAAATTCTAACATTCCCGCCCCCCCGGGAATCGGGTCATCGGGAGATCGGCTCATCCGGTCATTGAAAACCGGTTTGCTTACTTTTTCCCGCCGCCCCGGTCTAAGTGACCGGCATCACTGCGGGAACCTGTGGCCGGCATTTCTCATCTTCAGGGAACTAAGTTCCGGTCGGCCTCGTAACACTCTTCAGGGACACGACCACGCACCTTGCAATCGAGGAGGCGTCAGGTGGCGAACGGTAACGGCAAGAACCGCAAGAGGAAACGCGTTTTTTACATCGGTGGCTCGATTCTGCTGATTGTGCTGGTAGTGGTGGTGGTGGCGGCCTTCACCCGAGGCGGCACCAAGATCGATCCCGCGAAGCTGGGAAAAGTTGAGCGCGGCGACTTGGCCAAGAGCGTGGTGGCGACCGGCAAAATCGAGCCCATTACCAAAGTGGAACTGAAGTCCAAGGCCAGCGGCATCGTGGAAAAGTGGATGGCCGATGCCGGCGACAAGGTCAAAGAAGGCCAGGTGCTGGTGCAACTGGATCGGGAGCAAATCCAGGCGGCGGTGCGCGAGGCCAGGGCTGCTTTGGCGGCGGCTCAGGCCAATGAGCGCGCGGCTACGGCCGACGTCATTCGCGCCAAAGTCGACGCTGAAGGGCCCGACGTGCCCTTGCTCTACCGTGCCTACCAACGCGCCCAGAAGATGGCCAAAGAAGGCGTGGTGTCGGAAGCGGCGCTGGATGATGCCCAGAGGTCCTATGAGATGGCCGTCAACAAACGCGACGTGGCCCGCGCCCAACTGACCGTGAACGACGCCAAGCTGATCCAGGCCAAAGCGCAGGTGCAGCAGGCCCGCGCCACGCTCGACCGCTCCGAAGAAGACCTGCGCTATGCCACCATCACCTCGCCCATTACCGGCGTGGTGCTTTCCCGCGATGTGGAAATTGGCGATGCCGTCAGCTCCATCCTCGTACTGGGTTCCACGGCAACGCTGGTCATGACGCTCGGCGACATCTCGCAGGTTTACGTGAAGGGCAAGGTGGACGAAGCCGATATCGGCAAGGTTTATCTGGGACAGCCCGCCCGCATCAAGGTGGAATCGTTCAAAGACCGGACCTTCAACGGCAAGGTCACCAAAATCGCGCCGCTCGGGGTGGAGAAAGACAATGTGACCACCTTCGAGGTGCGGGTCTCGATTGACAACGCCACCGGCGAACTGAAGGCGATGATGACCGCCAATGCGGAGATCATTCTCGACGAGCACAAGAATGTGCTCATGATCCCGGAAGGCGCCATCATGTACGACAAGGACAAGAATGCCTCGGTTGAGCTCCCCGAGCCGCACGCCAAGGACGGCAAGCGCAAGGTGCCGGTCAAGGTCGGGATCTCGAATGGGGCTAAGACGGAGTTGCTTTCCGGCCTCAAAGAGGGCCAGCAGGTGGTGCTGCAGTAGCGATCGTTTGCGGCGGCAGTCCGTTACTGCAGGCCCGTACCGGATCGGGAAAATCAATATTCAGCGACAACATTCCCACCCTTGGCAAAACCGGCCAAGGGTGGGGCACCCACACCTTCCACTTCCCGCCCCTGTGTGTTATAAATCGCGGTTCCCTGCCAGCGATTGCAGGGGACCCCGGCGCGGCCAAACCTCATTCCTTTCTTGGCGTGGAAGCGCGTCTCGGAATAAATCCTATCTACTCCTGTTTGCGCGAGGTCTGAAACCTCCGGAGGTCTAATGCATATGTGGCTCTCTGCGATGGCGATGTTGTGGCAAGTCGAGCCCCTGAATGAAGGGGCGGGATTCCTGTGGCTGGCCTTGGGCATCAGCGTGCTAGCCCTGCTGACCGTCTTTTATTTTGCGCAATACGTGCTGCGCGCCGACACCGGCACCGAGCAGATGCGCACCATCTCCGACGCCATCCGCGAAGGCGCCGAGGCCTTCCTTCGCCGGCAATACAAGACCATCGGCATCCTCAGCGTGGTGCTGGCCATTCTGATCTTCGTCGGATACAAGGTCTCTCCGCGCAACGCGCCGCTGGCTACCAAGACGGTGATCGCCTTCCTGATCGGCGCTGCCTGCTCCGGCCTGGCTGGATTCACCGGGATGTACGTTTCGATCCGCGCCAATATCCGTACCGCCAGCGCCGCCCGCACCAGCATCAACAACGCGTTGCGGATCGCGTTGCGCGGCGGCGCCGTCACCGGACTGGTGGTGGTGTCCCTCTCGCTGCTGGGCGTCGGCCTGCTGTTCTACTTCTTCGGAGGGCTGACGACGCCGCGTGAAGTGCCGTATCAGGTTGTGGGCTTTGGCTTCGGCGCGTCCTTCGTGGCGCTGTTCGCGCAGTTGGGCGGCGGCATCTACACCAAGGCTGCCGACGTCGGCGCCGATCTCGTCGGCAAAGTTGAAGCCGGGATTCCCGAGGATGATCCCCGCAACCCTGCCGTGATCGCCGACCTCGTTGGCGACAACGTTGGCGACTGCGCCGGCCGTGGCGCTGACCTGTTCGAGTCCACCGCCGCCGAGAATGTGGGCGCCATGATCCTGGGTGCGGCGCTCTATCCGCACTTCGGACTCAAGGGCATTCTGTTCCCGCTGGTGGCCCGCGCCTTCGGTCTGATCGCTTCCACCATCGGCGTGCTCATCGTGCGCACCGACGAAAAGGAAGACCCGATGCAGGCCCTCAACCGCGGCTACTACGTGACCACGGTGCTGGCCATCGCCGGCTTCGCCGTGGCCGTCCACTACCTGCTCAAGGACAACTGGTGGTTCCTGGGCTCGGGCGTAGTGGGCATCCTCACCGCCTTCCTGTTCGTGTACATCACGCAGTACTACACCGAGTACCGTTTCCGGCCGGTGTCGTCGATCGCCAAGGCGTCCCTTACCGGCCCGGCGACCAACATCATCGCCGGCCTCTCCGTCGGAATGGAGACCCCGGCGCTGCCGGTCATCGTGATCGGCGCCGCCCTGATGCTCTCCTACTGGTTCGGCCTGAAAGCGTTCGAGGGCACCGCCATGGCCGGGATCAGCGACTACGCCAAGGGCATCTACGGCACCGCTATCGCCACCATGGGCATGCTCTCCACCTGCGCCTACATCCTCGCCATGGACACCTTCGGGCCCATCACCGACAACGCCGGCGGCATCATCGAGATGTCGAACCAGCCGGAGGAGATTCGCGTCAAGACCGACCGGCTCGACGCCGTGGGCAACACCACCAAAGCCCTGACCAAGGGATACGCCATCGGCAGCGCCGCCCTGGCCGCCTTCTTGCTGTTCTCCGCTTACCTCGATGAGGTGAAGGAACTCGTACGCGCGCGCCTGGGCGCGGCCGCGAGCAATTTCACCTTCGACACCGTGAACCTGGCCAACGTGCCGGTGTTCGTGGCGGCCATGCTGGGCGCCATGATGGTGTTCCTGTTCTCGTCGCTGGCCATCCGCGCCGTGGGCAAGGCGGCGCAGTACATCATCGAGGAAGTGCGGCGGCAGTTCCGCGAGAATCCCGGCATCATGCAAGGGACATCCAAACCCGACTACGGCTCGTGCGTGGACATCGTCACCACCGCCGCGCTCAAGCAGATGGTGCTGCCCGGCATCCTGGCCGTGGGTATGCCCATCGCGGTGGGCGTGATCTTCCGCTACTTCACCGGCTTCCACGTCTCCGGCGGCGTGCCCATGATCGGCGGACAGCCCGTCAACCTGGTGGGCGCCGAGAGCGTGGCCGCCCTGCTGATGGTGGGCACCATCACCGGCATCCTGCTGGCCACCATGATGAACAACGGCGGCGGCGCCTGGGACAACGCCAAAAAGTTCATCGAGACCGGCCAGTACGGCGGCAAACGCTCCGACGCGCACAAGGCAGCCGTGGTAGGCGACACCGTCGGCGATCCCTTCAAGGACACCGCCGGCCCCTCGCTGCACGTGCTCATCAAGCTGCTTTCCACCATCAC
Organism: uncultured Acidobacteriota bacterium; assembly: GCA_963733935.1. Classification (GTDB taxonomy): domain Bacteria; phylum Acidobacteriota; class Terriglobia; order Terriglobales; family Acidobacteriaceae; genus JAHFUA01. The sequence continues at coordinate 264,968 of CAVTEQ010000005.1, read as the reverse complement.
CCTGGTGATGGCGCCGCTGTTTGTGTAAGAGCAATAGACGATCTTGAGGGTGCCCCACCCTTGGCTGGTGTTGCCAAGGGTGGGGTTTTTGACTTCTCATCGCCGTAAACGTCTGACAACACGACGCCCGCCCGGCCATGTGCCAGCTTCCCAGAAAAATGGAGTACAAGTTACTCTCTGTCATTATGTTGATATAATGTCACTGACTTGGTTTATGCCATGAATGAAATTCGAACGCGAGTAAGCCAGAACGGGCGTGTGGTTATTCCGGCCGCCCTCCGCAAAGCCATGGGCATCAATGTTGGAGATGAAGTCCTGCTGCGGCTGCAGGACGATGAGTTGCGAATCACGACCCAGCAGCGGCGCATCGAGCGCGCGCAGCGCCGCGCCCGCCGCTATCTGAAGCCTGGCGCTTCCCTGGTCGACGAGCTGCTGGCCGAGCGGCGCGAGGCCACGCGGGATGAGTAGCATCGTCCTCGACGCCTCCGCGATTCTCGCCATCGTTCATCAGGAATCAGGATACGAGAAGCTGACCTCCGGCGTGCTGGCCAAGGCGGTCGCCAGCGCCGTCAATCTGGCGGAGGTCCAGGGAAAGCTGGTGGCCCGCGGATGGACTTCCCAGGAAGCGTGGGAAGATGCCATCAGCCCGCTCCAGCAAGTGGTGCCTTTTGACGAAGAACAGGCCAGGATTGCCGGTGATCTGGTCCTCCAAACGCGGCATCTTGGCCTGTCGCTGGGAGATCGCGCCTGCCTGGCGCTGGCAATGGCGCTCAAGGCGCCCGTCTATACCGCCGACACCGGATGGAAGAAGCTAGGCTTGAGTGTCCGCGTCCACGCCATACGCTGAGCGTCCCCTGAGGGTGGGGATTTTGGTCACTGGAGTCGTATGTCCGAGGGTAGAAGGGTGTTCCGTGTCACCATGATCGTCCTGGCAGTGTTGTGCGGGGGGTCGATTTCCGGGGTCGCAGTTGAACAAACCGCCAAGCCCTTGCCCACGATAGAAGTGACCGCTCCAAAGGACGCCGCAAATGTGGAAGCGCTCCATGACGCGCTGGCCACTCTAAGCGAGAAAGTAACCGCATGCGTCAAAGCTGGGCGGAAGCCGGAAATCTGCCAATGCAGCTATCCCCAAGATTTGGCCAAGCTAAGGAAAGGCTACGCGGACCTGATTCAGCAGCACCCCGACTGGAAAGATCAGTTGTTGTCCTACCACCGCTTGAACAAGGAAGGACGCAACATTAGCGGAACGCTCGTTCTTCAAAATCTCCGTCGTCAGCTTGAAATGCTGAAATGTGAGTAAGACGGGCGGGCGGCCCATCCTGGCACCTTCTCCTTGTCAGTTTCGTGTGCCAAAGGCGCCAGATATGGGGCAGCTGCTAGCCAAGCGCCGCCAGGCGCGACTGAATGTAGCCCGGCACGCAGTGCCGGGTAAGATGGTCTATCGAGAACCAGTCCCGCCAGGGACGGCTGATCGGATCATCCGAAGAGGTGCTGTTCTTCGTTCCCGGCGTTCCTTGGTAGAGAACACACAATGAACTAGCAATCTGGTGTAGGTGTGTGGCATGCGCGGATTCTACTTCAGCCGTCCCTGGCGGGACTGACGCGTGACAACGCTTTCCCGGCACTACGTGCCGGGCTACATTCAGTCGCGCCTGCCGGCGCTCACTGTCTAAACACACCGCCCGTGGCGATCGCGCCGCTTCCCGCCAGCGTGAAATCAGGAGGCGGGCGGGTGGCCCTGGTAACCGTGGGGTGCCCCAGACAAGCGCAGCTTGTCTGGGATAAATCCACGACCATGCGAATGCTCTCGCGCAGGGAAAAGAAGTAACATTCCCAGACGAGCAAAAGACGCTCGTCTGCGGCACCCCGATATTGTGGGACGCGTGCTTGCCAGGGCCACCCGCCGTTTCGCAATCCAAGAACTTCTCGCATGTTATGCAACCCGTTCGGTCTCGCGGCGAATCGAACCCACCGGGAAATGATCGCACCGGCCCGGTCCCATGGTTTAAAACCGGGGCCTACTAATATTGGCGCCTTTGTCGTCGAGACAGGAGCATTACCTATGAAGATCCGTGACTCAGTCGCATTCGTAACCGGCGCCAACCGAGGAATCGGTCTGGCATTTGTGCAAGAACTAGTCGCTGGCGGCGCGCGAAAGGTCTACGCCGCAGCGCGCCAGCCGGAGCGCATCACCCTCGCTGGCATTGAGCGCGTTCGTTTGGACGTGACGAACCCCGAAGACGTCGCTGCTGCCGCGAGGCAGTGCACCGACGTCAACCTGCTCATCAATAATGCCGGCATTGCGCTCCGCACTGGTTTCCTCGCGCCCGATTCCGTCGCGGCGGCCCGATCGGAAATGGAGACCAACTTCTATGGACCGCTGCTCCTCAGTCGTGCCTTTGCTCCTGTGCTGGCGAAGAACGGCGGCGGCGCCATCGTCAATCTTCTCTCTGTGCTGAGTTGGGTGGCGGCCGGGACGTACAGCGCTTCCAAGGCCGCCGCGTGGGCTTTGACCAACTGGCTGCGGATGGCTTTACGCGAGCAAGGTACGCAGGTGGTGGGAGTGCATGCCGGTCTGGTCGATACGGATATGGGGAGCGGACTCACCCTTCCTAAGATCACACCCGTAGACGTAGTTCGACAAGCGCTGAGTGCAGTCGAAGCCGGCCGCGATGAAGTGCTCGCCGATGATCTGACTCGGCAGGTCAAGGCTGGACTGTCGGATCGAGAGGGCATCTACCTCAATTTCGATCCGCTGGGCCGGGCCAAGTTGCCAAAAGCGTCATGATGCCGCTTTTGGGTCTGACCCGGCCGGACACTCCGGCCTGCTCGCGGTCGCCGGCTTGACAAGAACGCTTCAGCGAAGGAGAACCCACATGAACAGTCTTAACTCCCTTTTGCAACGTAACAAGGATTTTGCAGCTCAGCAGTCTGCTGCGGGCACACTTCTGCCCTCGCTTCCGCGGGCGCTGCCAAATGTGAAGGCGATCGTCATCGGTTGTGCCGATATGCGTGTGGACCCTGCTTACGTACTTGGGATTAAACCGGGCGAAGCCGTCGTGATACGTAACATCGGCGGTCGAATCACGCCAGGGTTATTGGAGCAGTTGGGACTACTCGGGCGAATCGGGGAAGTTGCCGGAGAGATTCCTGGAGGCGGCGGTGAGTTTCACCTCATCGTACTTCAGCACACCGATTGCGGCATCACTCGCCTTGCTCGCGACCCCGCCATGCTGGCGCACTATTTTGAGATACAGGAAGGGGAACTCAGGAAAAAAGCGGTTACCGATCCCCGCGCTGCAGTTACCGCCGACGTTGCTTTGCTGCAGGCAATTCCGGCGTTGCCGAGGACGTGGCTTATATCAGGCCTCGTTTATGACGTGGCGACCGGACTTGTTGAGATCGTCGTGCCGCCAGCGTTAATCCGCGCCGCATAAACATTAATGCATCAAGGGCGGGTGGCCCTGGTAACCGTGGGTGCCCACCCGAGCGTTTCTTGCTCGTGTGGGGAATTATCCTCCGCCTTAGCAAAAGAAGGCAGGACGTGAAGGCCCGCGCCCTGCGCGGGTCTTGCGCGAATCCCCGAAAATTTCCCTTGACAAATTTCGCGACTACTGATATTTATAGTGTAAGTAGTTTATCTTGTAGATATACATGCCCTCCACCAGCCCTAAGTCCTTATTTCGACGGTTTTTGCGTGTAAGTCCTTTGTTTCGACGGTTCGCCACGGTTAACCGTGGCTAAGTCGTTGATTCTGCACGGGACCGGGGACAGTGGAGGGGAGGGGGTATATGCATCCGATACAGCACCTGCGGAAGGCAAGTTTGGCAAATAAGGCAAGTATGGTCCCAGCACCAAGTGTGGACCCGGCACAACCAGCCGATCACCCGCGGACGCACGCGGCGCAACAGGCGCCGCGCTGCCAGCACGTCCGCCTCAACAGCCAGCGCTGCGCCGCCCCTGCGCTGCGCGGGCAAGCCCTGTGTTATTTCCACCACCGCGCCCAGGACCCCGCCACCTACGACGAGCGCTGGCTGCCCGTCCAAGACGACGCTGCCACCCTGCAACTCGCCGTGGCGCGGGTGCAGCGCCTGCTGCTGATGGATGGCTTCGAATTCAAGCGCGCCACCGCGCTTCTCTACTCGCTGCAGATCGCCTGCATGAACCTCAAGAATCTCAAAGCCGAGTTTCCGCAGCCGGAGGCTGCCGAAGGCGAGCGCCCGCAGCGCAAGGCCGTCCGGGCTGAGATACGGAAGCTGGCCGCGAGCAAGAATGGCGATGGGTCCAGACTGGCGGAGCTGCTGCTGGGCCTGCTGGCCAAGGGTGAGGGCGGCGAATCCCGGCGGGCCTCCGCCGCGCGTCGGCAGCGGCGAGGATTATTACGCGGCGGTGGAGCAAAGGCGTCTGCGTGACGGCGCCGCCCAGGCTGAAAAGTCAGCGGGGTGATTCGTGCGGCAGGTGCGGCTACTCCCCGGCCATTTTCTGCCGAACCTGCTTGGCCAGTTTCTCGATCTGTTCGGCTTTGCGGATTACTTCCACCGAGAGCGTTTGGTCGTTGGCTTCATCGACGGATTTCTTCAACTGGGTGGCCAGTTCGAGGAGGTGGTCAGTATCTTTCTTGACGCGGGCGAAGCGCTCCTGGTTGCGCAGCTTGGCGGCGTGCTTCTGTAGCTCGATCTCCGCTGGAGTCGGGGGCGTCGGACTTACATGGGAGTGTCCCTGCGCCGCTGGGCCGGGGGCGGAGCTGGCACTATCCTGTGCATGACCGGCCAGCTGAAGAACGCACAACACAAGAACGGCAAAGATTGCACGCATAAGGATCCCACCTCGGAGCATAGTCCCTGGATTATAGACGCGAGCTGGGTCGTCAAAATCTGAACATCTGACCGCACTCCTGTGGCATCTTATTGGGCACCATGTGGGCGAGAGCAGCCATCTGCCTGGCGGTTGGAACGACCGCCGCGTTGCTGTGGTACCTGTTCTTCCGGCGCTACAACCGTCGCCAGGGTGAGCAGGTGGTAGGGTGGATTAAGTCTGCCCTTGCCGGCACAGAAGAGGTGGTTGCCGTCCACTGGCTGGGACCGGCCCTATTCAAGGTGACGCTTCGGCTGGACCCTGGCCTGTTCCATCAACCAGCGCTGGTGGTGAGCCTGACGCCACGCCACATGCCGCTGCGCTGGCTGCAACAATGGTGGCGTCGCGAACCAGCTTCGATTACCTGGCAAGCCGACCTCGACGGCCCACCGGGCTTCAATCTGGAAGTTGGCCGCCACCTATGGTCGGGCCGCAGCCGACGGCGTCTGGATCCGGAGCGAAACGGCTGGACGTTCCAGCCGGTGACGCCGCTCATCCTGACCTCACGCCGGAGTTGGCCGCGGGAAGTCGCCGTTATGATGAATGCTCTGCTAAGCTGCCGGCAGTGCGAGATGCTGAGTCTCGCCTTCCGCCCCACTTCACCGCATTTTTCCGCCGTGGTTCCGCTGATCTTGCTCTCGCCAGAGGGCTGCGGAGGGAGGAACGTCTTCGAAAAACTCAGGGAACTGGCGGCAGAAGCGTCGGCTTCACGAACGTAGTTTCGAGTTTCGAGTTTCGAGATGAATTCCACGGCTTGAAACTTGAAACTGGTTACGCCGCGCCCTTCACTTCGACTCCCGCCCATTTCTCCAGCAAGGTAAGAGTGGCCGCGTAGTCGAGCTCGTCGTGGCCTTCTTCGGCGGCGATTTCGTAGATCTCCGCCACCGTCTCCAGGCCGGGCAGTTTCACCCGCTGCTCCTTGGCGGCATCGAGCATGAGCTGGATGTCCTTGTGCATGAGGCGCAGCGGGAAATTCGGGGAGAAATCGCGGCGCAGCACGAAGGGAGCTTTGTAGTCGATGACGCCGGAGCGCACCATCGAGGCCTGAATCAGGGGCATGAGCGCGTCCGGTTTGACGCCGAGTTTCCCGGTCAGGGCCAGGGCTTCGGCGAAGCCTTCATAGATGAGGGCGATCATCAGGTTCATGCCCAGCTTGGCGGCCTGTCCCAGGCTGACGTCGCCCATGCGGAACAGGCTCTTGCCCATGGCCGTCCACAGAGGCTTCAGCTTCTCCAGTGTGGCCTCGTTGCCGCCGGCCATGAAGATCAGTTGCCCGGACTCGGCGCCGGCCTTGGAGCCGGTGACGGGCGCGTCCACATAATCAGCCCCGCGCTCGCCGACGCGGCGGGCGAAATCAGCGGTGGACGAGGGGGAGATGGTGCTGGAATCCACCACGATCATTCCCGGCTGCAGCGCGCTTTCGGCGCCGTTCTCGCCGAACAACACCTGTTCGACCGCGGCGGTGTCCGAAACGCAAATCCAGACCACCTCCGCACCCTCTGCCGCTTCCCGTGGCGAAGCCGCGGCGCGCGCGTTCGGCACTTCCTTCCCTGCAGACCGGTTCCAGGTGGTGACCTCGTGTCCGGCTTTGACCAGGTTGGCGGCCATTGGACGGCCCATGATGCCCAACCCCAGGAATGCGACGCGCATGATCTTTTCCTCCGCTTCGAACAACTATGCCATTAGAAAGCCAGTGCAAGCCTGGGGTCAAGGAAAGCCGGGAAAATCTCGCGCTGCCGTACAGCCGCAGTTCTTGGTTGGTGGGCAAGCCCCAGAGTATGATGTTGCTCTGGGGAGATGGATCCACTGCGCAGCTTGGCGGTAAAGCGCTGCCAAGTGAATCGCAGAGGTTCGTTCCAGCGTCTAATTGGGTAGATTTCGCCCATGGTCTTAAGTCCGATTCTCAGGAAACGAGCCCGCAGTTTTACGAGTCTGATCCGGCACTCAGCGGTTACGCCGCGAACGGGGGAGACCCGCAAGCCAGTCCTCACCGCCAACGGCGAGCTGGCGCTGACCTTCATCGGACACTCCAGCTTCTTTCTGCAAACCGGCGGCAAGACCATTCTGATTGACCCCAACTTCGCTCAGTGGCTGTTCGTGCTGAAACGGCTGCGCCGCCCCGGTCTGCGCATCGGGGATTTGCCCGCCATCGACTTGGTGCTGGTGACGCACGCCCACTTCGACCATCTGCACCGGCCGTCGCTGCGCGCCATCGCGCGCCACACCGAGCGCCTGCGGGGATCGGCTCCCGTCATCATCCTGCCGCACAACGTTACCGACCTGGTCGAGGACCTCGGCTTCCGCGAGATCATCGAGCTGCGCTGGTGGGAGAGCTGTGACTTCGACGGGCTGAAGATCACGCACGTGCCTTCGCGGCACTGGGGCGCGCGCATCATCAAGGACGCCCACCGCGCTTACGGCGGATATGTGGTCCGCACGCAGAATGATTCCCTCTATCATGCCGGCGATACCGCCTATTTCGATGGCTTCCGCGAGATCGGGCGCCGCCTGCATCCGGAACTGGCGCTGTTGCCCATCGGCGCTTACAGTCCGCCCGCCTTCCGCAACAACCACACCAGCCCGGAAGATGCCGTCCGCGCTTTTGTTGAGCTCGGCGCCCGCTGGATGGTGCCCATGCACTACGGCACGTTCCGCCTGTCGCATGAGCCGATCGATGAGCCCCTCAAGCTGCTGGCGAAGGAAGCCAGACGTGCGGGAATCCAGGACCGAGTGAGAGTGCTGCCGGAGGGCGAGACCGCTTTCTTCTGATCGCTCGCCCGGAATCGCCCGGAATCGCCGAAATCTTGAAATGAGCTTTAGGGTGCCAATGAGTCAATCCTCTGCCTCGTATAATTTCCACATGTCGATCCCCGAGCAGATCCAGAAGGACTTGACCGACGCCATGCGCGCCCGCGAGGAACTGCGACTATCCACGTTGCGCATGGTGAAGGCGGCGTTCAAGAACAAGGAAGTCGAGAAGCGCGCGCCGCTCGACGACAAGGAAGCCCTCGCCGTGCTCAGCACCCTGATCAAGCAGCGCAAGGATTCGATCGAGCAGTTCACGCGCGGCGGGCGTCAGGAACTCGCCGACAAGGAAGCCGCCGAGATTCGCATCATTGAGTCTTACATGCCGCGCGCCGCCGGAGAGGACGAGATCACCAGCGCCGTGCGCGCCGCCATCGCCGAGATGGGCTCGCCGACCATCAAGGACATGGGCGCGGTGATGAAGAGCACCATGGCGCGCTTTGCCGCCGCGGGCTCGCGCGTGGACGGCAAACAGGTGAGCGAGATCGTGAAGCGGGAATTGTCCGGGAAGTAGTGTGACGGCAGACAAAAAAAACCCCACCCTTGGTAAAAGCAGCCAAGGGTGGGGCACCCATTACCGGTTGTGGGTCTTCGATGAGCCGGTGACCTTGCTTCCTCCGGTTTGCTTGATGAACCACGCTTGCGTGACGGTGGTCGCCGGGTCCGAGTGCAAGTCGTCCGGATACACCGCCAAGGCGCTGCCATCCAGTACGTGTCGGGGAAGAAGTACTCCAACAGATTGCGCGTGCCGCTGGCGCAGCCGGTGCCATCCACGCAGATGGCCCCATGATGCATGACGTTGGGCACGGCCGGCGATTGCGCAACCGTGGGCACCCAATCGAACGCGTTCAGGGTTTGCGCCATGAAAATTTTCCAGTCGGCATTCGGGTCCATGTAGTTGGGATCCGAAGTTCCGTAGAAGAACACGTTCACCTTCCCGAAGTCTCCGGCTGTTACCCACGGTTCGAGCGAAGTCTTGCTGTCGGCGCTGTTATTCAGGCGGATGGGCGTGGTCCAGGTGGCGCCCAGGCTGGCCGAACTGGTGAGATAGCTGTTGCGCCCGTCGTTGAACACCACGTGAATGCCGCTGCCGCCGTCCACGGCGATCGCCGGAAAGACGTGCGCCAGCGAAGTGGTCGCCGGCGCCTGATAGACCAGCTTCAGCACCCAGCTTTGTCCGCCATCGCTCGACTTCGCCATGTAAACCTGGTTACTCTCGGCGCCGATGAAGACCAGGTAGAGATTGCCGTTGCTGGGGTCGACGACGATGTTGCCCTGGTCGCCGGGCTGCACTCCGGCCACAGGCGTAGTTATCTCAACCGGCGCGCCGAAGGTAACGCCACCATCGGTAGATTTCACGATGTAGATGCTCTCCGTACCGCCGGTGAGGGCGCCAAGATTCTTGGTCGTCAGGTAGACGGTATCGGCGCCGTCCCAGGCGAGCCACTGGCGATCATCCTCGGGCACGTTGGAAGCCAGGGGATTGCAGATCCAGGTGGCTGACCCATTGCCCGAATCGCAGTCGGTCACAGCGCCCAGCCACAGCGAAGACAGTGCCAATTGTCCGTTGGGACCGATGACGATGTCCTCGTCGCCGCCACCGATGCCGACATCCGTGCCACCGCCCAGCGCTGCGGCGGCCTGTGTGCCGTCCGGCTGTCCCATGTAAGTGAAGGTCCTGCCGCCGTCCATGCTCTTCCAGGTGTCGGTACCGGCGGGGACGCCTTGGATCGCGGCTGCGTAAATGTTGCCCACGTTATCGTGGACCACCCGCGGCTCGGCATCCTGTTCCAAAAACACTGACCCCGCGGGAGAAGAGTTGTAAGTGCCCGCAGGACGTGTGAGAACCAATGGCTGGCTGAAAGTGAAATTTCCCGGACGGTAGCGGGCCCGGCCGGTGGACATCGTGGGATCGGCAGCCAGCGTGATCTGTCCCGAGTAGCTCGTGTTCACCGCCGCCGATGTTTCGACCGATACGCTGTAGACCCCAGAAGCCAGCGCACCGCAATCGGCGTCTTCGAAGTTCGTAGATCCTTGCGTCGAGGAGCACACCACATTGCCACTTGCATCCATGATGTACACGTCAAGATCGTTCAGGTTTGAGGCCCAATTGATGGCTACGTGGATGGCGTAACTGGGATTAGCAGAGTAGAAGCTGGCGGGGACCGAGACCGTGAGGCTATAGGTGTCGCAGGTGAGGCTGGTGCACTCGGTGAGAACGCCGCCCACTCCGTTGGTTCCGGTCAGTGGGCCGCCGTTCCAGGTTAGTGTCGACGTTCCTCCGGCCTTGGGGGCGGAAAGCGTGCCGCTGAATGACGCTGCCCAGACAGGCAAGGTCGTCAGGGCGGCTAGGACTACAGGCAACAGAAAGATCCTGGGCGTTTTCATAGGGCGCTCCTCGGCGTAACGCGAGATGTTGGCAACGGATGCCACAAGGGACAGACGCTAGTAGTACGGCTACTCGCGGTCAGGGAAGAGAGATGCTGCGGTCGCTACGATGGTTGCTAGTAGGCTTACTATCTTTCCGGTTTCTTGGTTAAACTATTGATAATAAACACTATTTAGTGACGCTAACATTAGCACGAGTAATAGCCTCATAATTTGCGAGGTGACCGAGTGGCTGTGCCCTTGGCTGGGGCGGGAATAGTTTTTGCGGCGCCGACACGGTTTCTCTCGTGCCCGGCTCGGCAACTTCTTGAATTCTCCTCCCGTAAGTAATACCTTCTCGCCGTCGTAAAAATAGAAAGAAAAGGGAGGTAAGCGTTATGAAGCTCCGACTGCTCCGGGCCGCTTGCCTGGTGGCGTTTTTCTGTATCTCGCTCTCGGTCGCGTTTGCCGCTTCGCCGGCGGAGGCCAAGGGTGAGCCCATCCTGATCGGAACCATTCAACCCATGAGCGGCCCTTACGCTGCGTTCGGGGTTAAGTTTTATCAGTCCTATAACATGGCCGCCGACGAGATCAATGCGGCAGGAGGGATCAAGGGGCGTCCCATACAAATTGTGTTCGAAGACAGCCAGGACAAACCGGATCTGGCCCAGACTGCCGCTCGCAAGCTGGTCGAGAACCCCAAGATCCTTGCCATCATGGGGGGCCGTTTGAGCGGAGCTGGGCTGGCCATCGCTCAGATCTCCGAGAAGGAACATATTCCATACCTGGTGGACCATCCCAGCGCCGACATCATCACCAAGAGCGGCTTCAAATGGACGTGTCGCCTGAATCCTGCCAGCTCGTTTAACTCGGTGCCGCTGCAGAAATTCATGAAGGACTATGCCAAGGACATCAAGACGGTAGCTGTCCTGTACGAAAACTCGGTCTACGGCAAGGGAGTCACCGAGCCATTCAAGACATGGCTGGGACAGAATGGCTACCAGGTCGTGGTCAGCGAACTGTATCCGCCGCTCGCCCTGGATTATCGCGACCTGCTCAACAAGGTGAAGGCACAGAACCCGGACCTGCTCTTCTTGGCTTCGAACATTCCTGACTCGGCGCTGATCATTCGCCAATCGAAGGAACTGGGGCTCACGCCCAAGATGATCAGCGGCGCCGGCGCGGGCTTCAGCATCAACGATTTCATCGAGCAGGCTGGAGACGCGGCCAACTCCGTGTTCTCGACCGGTCCCTGGTCCGGCAATCCCAAGGACCCCAAAGTGCAAGCCTTGGCGGAAAAGTTCTACAAGCGCTTTGGCCACTATCCCAAGGAGCACGAAACTGAGGGTTATTCCGCGGTCTACGTCATGGCCGACGCGCTGCGGCGGGCGAAATCTCTCTCGCGCTCGGATGTCCACGACGCCCTGCTAGCCACCGACTTGCAGACCATCTTCGGTCCGGTGAAGTTTGAGGACTTCGACGGTTACACCAACCAAAACAACGGTCTGAAGAACGGGCAGGTGGTGTTGTCGCAGTGGCAGAACCGCCGGCTCTACAACGTCTGGCCGCCGGACGTCTCCGAGGGCAAGCCTGTGTATCCGGGGACCTACAAGTAATCTAGTTATTCATGATGTCGGATTGGGTGGAGCAGGGCTTCAGCCCTGCATGATGGCAGGGAAGCCTTAGGCTTTAGCCGCTGCGGTACCTCAGGGGCTGAAGCCCAGAATTCCGGAGCCTGATTGAGTGCAGGCCTCAAGGCCTGCTCCACCCTGGCGACCATTCAGCGTTAATGCGCAAATGAAACTTGCCCCCTACATCCAGGCCATGGTCAATGGGCTGCTGGTCGGCAGTCTCTACTCCGTGATCGCCATGGGTCTGACCATCATCTTCGGGGTCATGCGGGTGATCAACATGGCGCATGGTGAACTGATCATGCTGGGGATGTACGTAGCATTTTGGGCATTCACGCTTCTCCACCTGGGGCAGATAGCGGCGTTGCTGATCTCTCTGCCCCTGTTTCTCGTTCTCGGCGCTGGTATGTACGGAGGGATCGTCAATCGGGTGGAGCGCCGCGCCGGAGAGATGGGAACTCTTCTGGTCACGGCGGGGCTCTCCTATCTCATAGCCAATGCCGCGCAGTTGGTCTGGAAGGCCGACTTCCGTTCGCTGCCCTCGTCGCTGACGGCACGCTCGCTGTTCGTGGGCGGAATCTCGCTCAATTATTCGCTGTTGTGGGCGTTCCTGGCGGCGGCGATGCTGACGGCCGCTACTTACCTTTTCTTGATCTACACCGATGCCGGGCGCGCGATCCGGGCCACGGCGCAGGACCGCGAAGCAGCCCAACTGATGGGAGTGCAAATCCATCGCACCAACATGCTGGCTTTCGCACTGGGGACGGCGCTGGCGGGCATGGCCGGAGTACTGCTCACGCCGGTGTTTTATGTCTATCCGTATGTGGGGCGGGTTTTCCTGGTCAAGGCATTCGTGGTGGTGGTGCTGGGCGGCATGGGCTCCGTGCTGGGAGCTTCGTTGGGAGGATTGCTGTTCGGTGTAGTCGAGTCGGTGGCCAGCCTGTTTATCTCATCCGGATATCGCGAGGCCGTGGGGCTGGTAATTTTCTTGCTGGTTCTGCTGTTCAAGCCCAGCGGCCTCTTCGGCCGCTCGCGGGTCTAGGATGCCCGCGATGCGCAAACTCGGCCTGGCGCTCGCGGCGGTGATTGCGCTGGCGGCCGTTCCGCTGGTGGTGCACAACCACTTCCTCCTGCACCTCTCCATCATGGTCCTGCTCTACGCTCTGCTCGGCATGAGCTGGAATCTGCTGGGCGGTTACACCGGACAGATATCGTTTGGGCACGCGGCATTCTTCGGCACTGGGGCGTACACATCGACGATCTTGTTGCTGCGCTTTGGTATCTCCCCGTGGCTGGGTATGTTTGTGGGAGCGGTTCTCGCCGTGCTGCTCTCCCTTCCGCTGGGATGGCTGACCTTCCGCCTGCGCGGACCCTATTTCGCTTTGGCCACGCTGGCCTTCGCGGAGGTGGTGCGCGTGATCGTATTCAACTGGGACTCGCTGACGGGCGGCGGCGATGGCCTGAACATCCTCACCGACCTGGGCGGAATCGTGAGGTTTTACTACATCATCCTTGCGCTGACGGTTGCTGGGGTGCTGGTGCTGCGCGGCTTTATTCGCTCCCGCTGGGGCTATTTCCTGAATGCCATCCGCGAAGATGAAGATGCCGCCGAAGCTCTCGGCGTCCCGGCCACGCGCATCAAGGTGATCGTTCTTGCCGTAAGCGCTTTCTTCGTGGCGCTGGGCGGAAGCTTCTTCGCCTCGTACCAGCTTTACATCAATCCGGACCTGGTGTACGAGTCGCAGATTTCCATTCAGATGATTGTGGTGTGCATCGTCGGCGGCATCGGCACGCTGGAAGGGCCGATCGTGGGTGCTTTGGTGCTGGTTCCGCTGTCGGAATATTTCCGCGGCCTGTCGCCGGTGGCGAACCCGCTGATCTATGGGCTGTTCATCGTGATCTTCATGCTGTTTCTGCCGGAAGGGATTGTCAGCCGGGTGCGCCGGTTGATTGGGCCAACGGTACCAATTCGCTTAGCCACAGAGGCACTGAGCCACGGAGAAAAACGGGGCTGATTCTCTGTGGCTCTCTGCCTCTGGGGCAGATGGAGCAGCCATTACGTGTCCCTTTTGCAGATAACCGGACTCACGCGCCGCTTCGGCGGGCTGGTAGCCGTCAATCAGCCTGGATTTCGCCGTCGAGACCGGCGAAGTTCTGGGGCTCATCGGTCCCAACGGCGCGGGCAAGACGACCGTCTTCAGCCTGCTGACCGGGTTCTTGCGCCCCGACTCCGGCAGCATCGTCTTCGACGGCGCGCCGGTCGGCAGCCTTGCCACCGCACAAGATCTGCCTGCGCGGCATGGTGCGCACCTTCCAGAACCTCAAGCCGTTTCCGCGCCTGACTATCAGAGACAACGTGATGGTGGGAGCGCTGGCGCGTACGGCGGACCGCACGCTGGCGGCAAGCTATGCTTCCGAAGCGCTCGAGCTGATGGGGCTCGCCGACATGGCCGGACCGCATGCCCAACGAACTACCCATCGGGCATTTGAAGCTGCTGGAAATGGCCAAGGCGCTGGCCACGCGGCCTCGTCTGCTGTTGCTCGACGAACCCTATGCCGGCCTGACTCCTGCCGAGGGCGCGCACTTCGGCGAATTGCTCGCGCGGATTCGAGCCGGCGGCGTGACCATCTGCCTGATCGAGCACGTGATGCGCTTCGTCATGGCGATTTGCAATCGTATCGTGGTGCTGCACCACGGTGTGAAGATCGCCGAGGGACAGCCCGCGGCCGTGGCCAGCGATCCCGCGGTCATCAAGGCGTACTTGGGGAAAGCCTATGCTGGAAGTTAGGAGCATGAACGTCCATTACGGCCGCATCCAGGCCTTGTGGGATGTGAGCTTCACCATCTCCAAGGGAGAGATCGTGGTCTTGCTGGGCTCCAACGGCGCGGGAAAAACCACCACGCTCAAGGCGCTCTCCGGCTTGCTCCCGGTCAGCGGCGGCCAGGTTCTCTTTAACGGGCGTGACATCCGTTTTCTTCCGCCTCATGAGCGCGTGGGACTGGGATTAGGCCAGGTACCCGAGGGTCGCCACATATTTCCCCTCATGAGCGTGGAGGAGAACCTGCTGATGGGCGGCTTCCATCCTGCTCACCGAAACGGCCGCCGCGCGGCCATTGAACGCGTTCTGGAGATGTTTCCCATCCTTCGCGAACGGCGGCGGCAACTGGGCGGCACGCTCTCCGGCGGCGAGCAACAGATGCTGGCCATTGCGCGTGCTCTGACGGGCAATCCGCAACTGCTGATGCTCGATGAACCTTCGCTCGGCCTGGCGCCCTCGGTGGTGACGGACATTTTCTCGTCCATCCAGCACATCAACGCGTCTGGCACAACTGTGCTTATGGTCGAGCAGAACACGCAGGAAGCCTTTCGCATCGCCCAACGCGGATACGTGCTGGAAAACGGCCGCGTGGTGCTGCAAGATACCACCAGCCGTCTGCTTGCTAATCCGGAGGTGCAGCGCGCCTACCTGGGCATCTAGACAGCCTGCTGTTCCACCACCGACAATGGTGCCCGAGCCGCGGTGAGCTCATGGATCAAAACGTCCTCAACGCAACCTCCGTTGGCAGATCTCGCGAGACCGAGTCCGCGGTGACTCTGGCTCGAATCCAGGCTGCGCGTGAGCGCATTGGGAAGGCGATCGCGGTATCACCGTGCGCGCACTCGCACGCTCTCTCCCGGCTGGCGGGAAGTCCGGTCTTTCTCAAACTCGAAAACCTGCAGCGTACTGGCGCCTTCAAAGAGCGCGGCGCGCTGAACAAACTGCTGTGCCTTACGCCCGACGAGCGGAAGCGCGGCCTGGTGACTGCGTCCGCCGGAAACCATGCGCAAGCCGTGGCCTATCACGCCTCGCGCCTCGGGCTGCGGGCCGAGATCTGGATGCCGCTCACCACCCCGCTGGTCAAAGTGTCGGCAACGCAAAGTCACGGCGCGGACGTGGTCCTCCACGGAACCAGCTTCGACGAAACCTACGAAGCTTCGCTCGAGCACTGCCGCAAGCGTGAGGCGACGTTTATTCATCCGTTTGACGATGAGGACGTTATCGCCGGACAGGGAACCATCGCCCTCGAACTGCTCGAGCAGGTTCCCGAGATTGAAGTGGTGCTCGTCCCGGTTGGGGGCGGTGGGCTCATATCCGGCGTGGCCGTAGCCTTGAAGGCGCTCAAGCCGGCGGTCCGCGTGGTCGGCGTTCAGTCGGCGCTGATCCCTTCGATGGTCCTTGCGGCGCGCGAAGGACATCCGGTCACCTTGCCGGCCGTGTCCACGGTGGCTGACGGAATTGCGGTTCGCTCCGCGGGCGAGAAGACCTTGCCGCTGGTGAAGAAATATGTGGACGACCTCATCGTGGCCGACGAAGAAGAAATCGCCGCCGCGATCTTGTTCCTGCTGGAGCGCGAGAAGATGCTCTCCGAAGGCGCCGGAGCCTGCGGCGTGGCAGCTCTTCTGAGCAGCAAGATTCCGCTGGCAGGGAAAACCACTGCCGTCGTGATCTCCGGCGGCAATCTGGACGTGACCCTGCTCTCGCGCATCATCGAACGAGGTCTTGCCAAAGACGGAAGGCTGGTGCGGCTGCGTATCCCGCTCCCTGACCACCCCGGAGCATTGCACCGCCTGACCGAAGTGATTGCGACGCAGCGGATCAACATCGTGGAAACCGACTATCACCGCACCTTCTACGGCGCGCGACTCGGCCATACAGTGATCGACCTCACGATGGAGGCCCGCGACCTCAAGCACGCCAATGAACTCAGTGCCGCTCTCACCGCGGCGGGATACAACTTCGAGCGGATAACTTAGGCAGCAAGCCCGCGCCGTTATAATTCGCACCCGACAATCTGCGGAGGGCCGCTATGGAGTCTGGTCGATTCACCCGTCGGCAGTTGCTGGGCTCATTACTGGGGGCTTCGGCGTTTGCTGCGATCTCGTCCTCGCTCGCAACCGCGCAGGCTTCGAAAGCTCCCTCGACGTTGCTTGATGATCTGGTCGTCGCCAATCACATCCTGGCGCAGCAGGGGATCCTGGATGGCTACGGCCACGTCAGCGTTCGCTCTGACAGTGCGCGCGACCGCTATCTGCTCTCGCGCTCGCTGGCGCCCGCGCTGGTCACCGCCGCCGACATCCAGCAATATGATCTCGATAGCAACCCGCTCGACCTGGCAGCCCGCCCGTCGTTCATCGAGCGCTTCATTCACGGCGAAATCTACCGCGCGCGCCCGGACGTTCAGGCTATCGTGCACAGCCACGCGCCCTCGCTCATTCCCTTCGGGGTGACCGGGGTTGCGCTGCGCCCGCTCTATCACATGACCGCCTTTGTGGGAGCAGGCGTGCCGGTGTTCGAGATCCGCAAAGTGCGCGGCAATGATTCGAAGATGCTGATGCTTGTTCATAATCCGGCACTCGGGCGGGCGCTGGCCG
This sequence comes from uncultured Acidobacteriota bacterium, assembly GCA_963733935.1. Classification (GTDB taxonomy): domain Bacteria; phylum Acidobacteriota; class Terriglobia; order Terriglobales; family Acidobacteriaceae; genus JAHFUA01. The sequence goes on along the minus strand of CAVTEQ010000005.1, from coordinate 247,897 downwards.
AAACGCTGGCTGCGAAGCCGGCTGCCCTGATGCGCGGACACGGCGCCGTAATCGTAGGTTCATCGCTGCCGCACGTGGTCGGGCGCAGCGTATACCTGGCGCTGAATGCCACGCTCCAGACGCAAGCTGTGGCCCTCGGCGGCAGCATCAACTATCTCGATCCGGCGGAAGCGCGGGAAGAGATTCCCGACAATTATCAGCGCGCGTGGGAGTTGTGGAAGCGGCAGGCGATGGCCGCCGATTGCGTGAAATAAACCGCCGAGACGCAGAGGACGCCGAGGACAAAGAACAAAAATTGCTTCTCGGCGTGCTTGGCGTCTCGGCGGTGGTCTCGTTGGTTCGAATCCGCGTTCATCCGCGTAAATCCGCAGCGAGAGGTTTTTCGAAAAGACGTTGTAAACTGCGCTCGTGGGCACCAGCGATCAGCTTGGGCTGACCTTCGCCATCGCAGCCGCGCGCCAGGTCTGGCGGGTCGCCGACCTCGTCAGCGCCGCCCGGACGGCGCTCGAGCGCGAGTATACCGACGTGTGGGTGGAAGGCGAGATCTCCAACTTCCGTCCCGCCGATTCCGGGCATCTTTACTTCACGCTGAAAGACGGTGACAGCCAACTGCGGATCGTGATGTTCCGCTCCTCGGCGCGCCTGCTGCGCTTCAAGCCCGCCGATGGCCTGGCGGTGATCGCACGGGGCCGCGTAACCATCTATGAGTCGCGCGGCGAGTTGCAACTCTGCGCCGAGTATCTCGAACCCAAAGGCGCGGGCGCGCTGCAGCTTGCCTTCGAGCAGCTCAAAGCGAAGCTCGCGGCCGAAGGGCTCTTCGACGCCGCCCGCAAGAAGCCGCTGCCGGCGCTGCCACGGCGCATTGGCATTGTGACTTCGCCGCGCGGCGCCGCCATTCAGGACATGCTCAACATCCTGCGCCGGCGCCACGCCAGCGTGCCCATCCTTATCTATCCGGCGCAGGTGCAGGGAGAAGCCGCGCCCAGCGAGGTGCGTGCCGGCATTCAGTACTTCAACCGCGCGCGGGACGTGGACGTGATCATCGTGGCCCGTGGCGGGGGCTCGATCGAAGATCTCGCGGCATTCAACGAAGAGAGCCTGGCCCGTGCCATCGCTTCCTCGACGATCCCCATAATTTCAGCCGTGGGCCACGAAACGGATTTCACCATCGCCGACTTTGTCGCCGACCTGCGCGCGCCCACGCCCTCGGCCGCCGCCGAACTGGTGATCGAATCGCGACATCAACTGGAGGAGCGGGTTGCCGGTCTGCGGCAGAGGCTGGCGCGGGGCGCGCGTTACCGGCTCCTCATGGCGCGGCAGGTGTTGACGGAATGGGCGCAGCACGCGGCCTTCGCCCGCATGCGCGACGCGCTCGCCCGTCGCCAGCAGCGTGTGGACGATCTGGTTTATCGCCTGGTGAGCGCCGAGCACCGCCTGCTGCGGCAGCATCGCAGCCGCCTGGACGTAGCCGGGGCACGCATCCGGCACTTCGATGTCCGGCGGCAACTCGCCACCATGCGGCGCGACCTCGATTCCCACACCGCCGCGCTGGCTGCGGCGACGCGCCGCTTCATGCTGGTGCGCCGCTCTCGTTGGGAGCGCAGCAGCGCGCGCCTGGAGGAGATGTCGCCGCTCAAGATCCTCGATCGCGGTTACGCACTGGTGTTCGATTCTGCGGGGAAACTGGTAAAAAATGCGGGACAAGTGAACATCGGCGAGGATGTAACTGCGCGCCTGGCGCGCGGGACGATCGTCTCGACGGTCAAGGAAAAGAACACCGGTGAACGCGGATAACAACAACCAAAACCGCTGAGGACGCAGAGGAATGTCTTCTTGTTATGTGCCTCGGCGTCCTCCGTGTTTTCATTCCTCCCTGTCTCCAACAAAAAGCTGGGCTACAATGGATTGACCGGCTTGAGGACTCCGTAGAAGGTCTCAGCGAGAAGATTCAGTGTTGCGCAATTTCACCCAGCTTTGGGGATTAGGGCCACGAGTGTCGGTGCTTGCCCTGCTCGACATCATCATTGTGGCCATCATCATCTACCAGTTTCTCGTCCTGGTGAAAGGCACCCGCGCCTACCAGATGCTGGTGGGTGTGTTCGTGCTGGTGGTTGCCTTTTACCTGGCGCGGCTGGGAGACCTGCGGACGGTCAACTGGCTGGTGAGCACGCTGCTGCCGTACGCAATTTTCGCCCTGATTGTGGTGTTTGCCTCCGAGATTCGGCAGGCGCTGGCCAAGGTGGGACGCAAAGTGACCTTCGCCGGTTCATCGCATCAGGCGCGGGAATCGTCGTATGACGATATTGTGCTGGCGGCCAACCTGTTCGCGCAGGAGCAGACGGGAGCGCTGATGGTGATCGAGCGGGAAATCGGCTTGCGCACTTACATCGAAAGCGGTGTGCCGCTGGACGCCCGGCTTTCCTACCACCTGCTCGCCACCATCTTCCGTCCCAGCGCGCCCCTGCACGATGGCGCGGCGATCGTGCAGAAAGACCGGGTGGCCGCCGCTGCCTGCTTTCTTCCGCTCTCGATGAACCCTCTCATTTCGACGCAACTGGGGACCCGCCATCGCGCCGGCATCGGGATCACCGAAGAGACCGACGCCGTGGCGGTGATCGTCTCGGAAGAAACCGGCGCCATCAGCCTGGCGGTGGCCGGGCAGATTGAGCGGGAGCTGACGGCGGACCAGTTGCGCGAGCGCCTGAGCGATCTGGTGCACCGCTACCTGCCACCGGCGGCGCTGCCGACTCCCATCGGCGACACCGCGGAGAATGCGGCGGACAACGGCTTTGAGCGCCAAGGGATGGACGTCGGGCGGGAGCGGCGTTCGTGAAAGATTTCTTCCAGCGCTACGTGCTGCAGAATCTGCTGTTGAAGATCATCGCGCTGGTCTGCGCCGTGCTGCTGTGGTCCGCGGTCGCGCGCGAGCCGATGGTGGAGACCGCCTACAGCGTGCCCATCGAATTCCACCAGATGCCGCCTCACCTGGAGATCACCACCACCGGCATTCCGCTGGCGCAGGTCCGGCTGCGCGGGCCGGAGCGCCGCATCCGCCAGCTCAACGCCAGTGACGTCCACCCGGTAATTAATTTGGGCGGCTCCAGCATCGGCGAGCACACCTACGATTTGACTGCCTCCCAGGTGCGCGTGCCCTACAGCATCGAGGTGGTGCAGGTGACGCCGTCGGAGATTCGCATCGGCTTCGACCGCAGCCTGATTCGGCAGATCGAGATTCGTCCCCGCGTCAGCGGCCGTTTCGAGCCTGGCTCCGGCGTGCTGCGCATCAGCGCCGATCCCTCTACGATCACGGTGGTGGGCCCGGAAACCCGGGTCAGGGCGGCCGAAGCCGCCATCACCGACCCCATCGACGTGAGCGGCGTGCACGGCACGGCCAGCTTTATCACCAATGCCTATGTTCCTGACCCGCTGGTGCGCGAGCTCAAGCCGGAGCAAATCCACGTGACCGTGGTTATGGGTCCGCTGCCGGGAGAGGGACAGCACCCGTCCGTACAAAACCACAAATGATTGAGATAATCTTTCCACCGCGCCTTAGGGTTGCTGGAACATTGAAGGACAACTGATCACCGCCGAGACGCCGAGTCCGCCGAGGGTTGTCAATTTTCTGCTCAGCTCGGCGTCTCGGTGGTTTGATTTGATTTCATGATGAAAACTGAAAGAAAGCTGTTCGGCACTGACGGCATTCGCGGCGTGGCCGGCGCCTTTCCCCTCGACCCTGAAACTACCTTCGCCATCGGGCGCGCGCTCGCCCGGCATTTGGCGCGGGCTGCGGGCCGCCGCGTAGTGATCGGACAGGACACGCGCGAATCCGGCCTGTCCATCGCCGATTCGGTGTCGGCCGGCCTGGCCGCGGAGGGCGTGGAGGTGGAAAGCGCGGGCGTGATCACCACTCCCGGGATCGCCCATCTGGCGCGCTGCCGCAAGTTCGACGCCGGCGTGGTCATCTCCGCCTCGCACAATCCCTGGACCGACAATGGCATCAAGGTCTTCGGTCCCGACGGCTACAAGCTCCCCGATGAGGTCGAACTCGAGATCGAGCACGAGATTTTTGCCGGCATCGAGCAGGCATCGGGGGGACAGTCCGCGGCCCGGCCTGCCGTTTCCAGCCTGCCGGGCAGTCGCGAACTGCAGCTGGATTATGTCGAGCACCTGATCGCGAATGTTGAGGCAGGGTCGCGCGATCTCAAGCTTGTAGTGGATTGCGCTCACGGGGCTGCCAGTGTGGTTGCGCACGAGGTGTTCGCCCGCTGGGGCGGCAACCTGAGTGTCGAGTTCATCCACTGCGATCCCAACGGGCAGAACATCAATGACCATTGCGGCGCGCTCTACCCGGAAACGGTGGCGCGAGCGGTGGTCGAGCGCCGGGCCGATCTTGGCATCACCTTCGATGGCGACGCCGATCGCGCCTTATTTGCCGATGCTAACGGCAAGGTCGTCAACGGTGACGCTGTCCTGCTGCTGGCGGCGCGCGAGATGAAGGCCGCCGGCTGCTTGCGGAACGATCTGCTGGTGGCCACCACGATGTCCAACATGGGACTCGAAGCGGCGCTCAAGCGCTCCGGCATCCGCATGTCGCGCGCCCCGGTGGGCGACAAATATGTATTGGAGGAGATGAAGAAGAGCGGCGCGACGCTGGGCGGTGAGCAGTCCGGCCACATCATTTTTTTGAGCGATGCCACCACCGGCGACGGGCTGCTCACGGCGCTGCACGTTCTGGCCATGGTGGGGCGAAGCGGAAAGAGCCTGGCCGAACTGGTGGCCGATTTGAAGGTCTTTCCCCAGGTCATCAAGAATGTACGGGTGCGCGAAAAGAAGCCGCTGATGGAAATCCCCGAGGTGGCGCGCACGATCCGCGAAGCCGAGCAGGCTCTGGACGGCAATGGCCGCGTGGTCGTGCGCTACTCCGGAACCGAGGCCCTGGCGCGGGTGATGATCGAGGCCGAATCGGAGCAGCAGATGCACCGCTACGCGGATTCGATCGTGGCGGCCATCCAGCAGGCGCTGGGAATCTAGCGCCGCGGATTGTCCCGGGTCGTCGTCCGATCCCATCGCGCTGATCCCTCCGTTGACAGCCCTCCTTGTGCCCAGTAACCTTCTAATATCGGGTGAAGCGTGCACTCCCCAGCCATCATCTAATCTGAAGTGAATTTTTGGCGACAATTCGTGCGGCTGGCCGCCGCCATGCAGCTTCTGCCTGCGCTTGAAAGCGCCGAAAATGAGGCGCTGGTGGGCGGGCAAGCGGTGCTCGAGGGCGTAATGATGCGCTCGCCGCATGCCTGGGGGATTGCCGTCCGCCGGCCCTCGGGCGAGGTTGCAACGCATTCCGAGCCTATCGAGCGGCCGTCGGAAAAACGAAAATTCTGGGCTTGGCCCGTGCTGCGTGGCTTGGCGACGCTGGGGCAGGCGATGTCGCTGGGCTTTCGCGCCCTGCGCTACTCGGCCAACGTCGCGCTCGACGCGGTCCCGCGCGAGGAGCAGGACAAGAAGGTCGAGATCAGCGGCTGGGTGATGGCGGTCAACGTCCTGTTCTCGGTCGGGTTCTTTGTCTTCATGTACAAGTTCATCCCGCTGGTGGCAGCCACGGAGCTGAAGCGGGTCTCGCCGGCATTCGGTAATCAGATCGTCTTCAACCTTGTTGATGGCGGCATCCGCATCGCGCTCTTCCTGCTGTTCATCTGGGGCATCTCGCTGTGGAAGGACATCCGCCGCGTGTATGAATATCACGGGGCCGAGCACAAGACGGTGTTTGCCTACGAGTCCGGCGATCCGCTGACGCCAGAAGCCGTGCAGAAGTACTCGACCTATCATCCGCGCTGCGGCACCAGCTTCCTGATGACGGTGCTGCTGATCTCGATCGTGTTCTACACCCTGATTCCGGTGACCACGTTCTGGGCGCGCTTCGCCATCCGCATTGCGCTCTTGCCGGTGATCGCGGGAGTGTCGTACGAGATCATTCGCTACGCTGCCAAGCATCGCGGCTCGCTCTTCGCCCTGATGACCGCTCCCGGACTGTGGCTGCAGCGGATCACGACGCAGCCTCCCAGCGACGACCAGGTGGAATGCGCCATCCGCGCGCTCGACGAAGCCATGCAGCTCGAGAAGCAGCGCGGCGGCGAGCTGGTGATTGCCTAGCGGGGCTGCCCGCAAAAAAACCCGTTTCAAGTTTCGCGTTTCAAGTTTCAAGCAAATGCAGGTTACTCACACCGCCAGGCATGCGGTACTCGCTCGCGATGACATTTCGGGTTAAGCTAAGAGCTAACAGCCAAAAGCAATGTTTGAGAGACTAGATCAAATCGAATCCAAGTACGACGAGCTGACCCAGGCCCTCGCCACGCCGGAGGTGATCTCCGACTCGGCGCGCTATCAGAAGACGGCCAAGGCGCACAGTGAACTGGCGCCGATGGTGGAGAAATATCGCGAATATAAGGACCTGACGCGCGGCATCGCGGAGAGCAACGCGGTTATCGCCGAGGAGTCCGACGCCGACATGCGCGCCTATGCTCAGGAAGAGCTGGCCAAGTTGGAAGGGCGCATCGGCAAAGTGGAAGAAGATCTGAAAGTGCTCTTGATCCCAAAAGATCCCAACGACGAGAAGAACGTCATTCTCGAGATTCGGGCCGGAACCGGCGGTGACGAAGCTTCGCTGTTCGCCGCCGAGATCTTCCGCATGTACACACGTTACGCCGAGTCGCAGCGCTGGAAGGTGGAAGTGCTGTCCACGTCGGAATCGGGCGTGGGCGGCCTGAAGGAAGTGATCGCCATCATCGAAGGCCAGGGAGTTTATTCGCGGCTGAAGTACGAGGGCGGCGTGCACCGCGTACAGCGCGTGCCGGAGACCGAACAGCAGGGCCGGGTGCACACTTCGGCGGTCACGGTGGCGGTCATGCCCGAAGCTGAAGATGTGGATGTGAAGATCGATGCCAAGGACCTGCGCATCGATACGTTTTGCTCGTCCGGTCCAGGGGGGCAGTCGGTCAATACGACCTATTCCGCCGTCCGCATCACGCACTTGCCGACCAACACCGTGGTCTCCTGCCAGGACGAGAAGTCACAGATCAAGAATCGCGATAAGGCGATGCGCGTGCTGCGCTCGCGGCTTTACGAGATGGAACTGGAGAAGCAGCAGCAGGCGCTCGCGAAGGAGCGGAAGCAGATGGTGGGCAGCGGCGACCGCAGCGAGAAGATCCGCACTTACAATTTTCCGCAGGACCGGATGACCGACCACCGTATCGGGCTCACGCTGCACCAGTTGGGCGACATCATGGACGGCAAGATCCAGCCCATCATCGACGCGCTGGGCAACCACTTCCAGGCGGAGAAGCTGAAGCAGGAAGCAGCGCTCGCGTAATCGTCGTCGGCCTTCGGTCGTCGGCCCTCGGCCATCGCGAAACTCGTTGCGGCCGACGACCGAGAGCCGACGACCGACGACTCCCATGCAGCTCAAGCAAGCCCTCACCGCAGCCATCGACACGCTAACCGCGAGTGCCGTCGGCTCTCCGCGCATGAATGCCGAGACGCTGCTGATGTTCGTGCTCAACTCAGATCGCGCCTATCTTTACGCCCACCCGGAGTACGAACTCAACGCTGACGAGCAGGCGCGCTACGACGACGCCATCGCCGAGCGCTCGACCGGCAAGCCGGCACAATACATCACCGGCCACCAGGAATTCTGGGGGATGGACCTGATCGTCTCGCCGGCGGTGCTGATCCCGCGGCCTGAGACCGAGCACGTGATCGAGACCGTGTTGGAGCTGGCGCGCGCGATGCAGGCCCCACGCATCATCGACTTGGGCACAGGTTCCGGCTGTATTGCGCTGGCGCTAGCGGCCGAGTTGCCCTGGGCGCGGGTGGAGGCGGTGGACATCTCATCGGCAGCGCTCGAAGTCGCGCGCGCCAACGGCCATCGGCTGCAGCTCGACCACCGCGTCATCTTCAGCCAGCGCGATCTGCTGGCCGGCGCTTCAGCGGCAACCTACGACTTTATCGTCTCCAATCCGCCTTACGTTCCCGAGTCCGAGCCGGAGAAGGCGCAACGGGAAGTGCGCGAGTTCGAGCCCAAAGTGGCGGTCTTCGCGGGAGAAAGCGGGCTTGAGGTCTACCGCCGGCTGGTTCCGCAGGCGCGGGAAGCGCTGAAGCCCGGCGGCTGGCTGGTGGTCGAGATCGGATACTCCCTCGCGGCTGCCGTGCACGAGCTGGTAAAGGACTGGGCGGAAGTGCGGGTCATGCCGGACTTGCAGGGGATTCCAAGGGTGGTGGCGGCGCGAAGGTAAACCAGAGCTATTTCCGCACCGGCTGTTCCGCGGGCTTGATCTCCTCAACGTCCACCAGTGCCGTCGGATACTTCCCGGTGTAGCACGCAGAGCAGTAAGTGAGAGACTCACTCTCGCCGCAGGCTTGCTTCATGCCTTCGAGCGACAGGTAAGCCAGGGAGTCGGCGTCGATGTAGTCGCGGATTTCTTCCACCGTCTTGTTGGCCGCGATGAGTTGCTTCTTCGAGGGCGTATCCACGCCGTAGAAGCAAGGGGAAATGGTGGGCGGGCAGGAGATGCGCATATGCACTTCGGCTGCGCCTGCGTCGCGCACCATGCGCACGATCTTGCGGCTGGTGGTGCCACGCACGATGGAGTCATCGATCAGCACCACGCGCTTGCCCGCCAGCACGCTGCGCACCGGGTTCAGCTTGAGCTTGACGCCGAAGTCGCGCACCCGCTGCTCCGGCTCGATGAACGTGCGCCCCACATAGTGATTTCGGATAAGCCCCATGCCCAGCGGGATGCCGCTCTCCGCCGAGTAACCCATGGCGGCGGCCACGCCCGAATCCGGCACCGGGACCACCAAGTCGGCATCCGCCGGAGCTTCAACCGCCAACTGCCGGCCCAGCTTGTCGCGGCTTTCCGCCACCGAGCGCCCGAAGATCACGCTGTCCGGCCGCGAGAAGTACACGTGCTCGAAGATGCAGCTCGATTGCGCGGTCTGGCTGGCGAAAAAGCGTGAGTGGATGCCCTCCGGGCCGACCACAACCATCTCTCCGGGACTTATGTCGCGCTCGTAGGTGGCGCCGATCAGGTCGAAGGCGCAGGTCTCGGAGGCAAAGACGACGGTGTCCTTGCGCACGCCGCCGGCGATGCGTCCCATGGAGAGCGGGCGAAAGCCGCGCGGGTCCCGCACCGCGAACACCCGGTCGCGGCTCATGATGACCAGCGAGAAAGCGCCTTCGATGCGGCGCAGAGCGTCGGCGATGGCGTCGGGCAGTGTCTGCTCGCGCGACTGCGCAATGAGATGGACGATCACCTCGGTGTCGCTGGTGGTCTGGAAGATCGAGCCCTGGGCCTCCAGGCGCGAGCGGATCAGTTGCGCGTTCACCAGGTTGCCGTTGTGCGCCAGCGCGATCATGCCCTTGTTGCAGTCCACCATGATGGGCTGCGCGTTCAGCAGCGCCGAATCGCCGGCGGTCGAATAGCGGGTGTGGCCGATGGCGAGCGTGCCCTGGAGTTTCTCCAGCACCTCTTCGCTGAAGATGTCCACCACCAGGCCCATGGAGCGGTGCGGATACATGGTGACGCCGTCGGTGGAAACGATGCCTGCCGACTCCTGCCCGCGATGCTGCAGCGCGTGCAGCCCAAGGTAGGCGAGCTTGGCCGCTTCAGGATTGGAGTAGATAGCGACTACGCCGCATTCGTCTTTGAATTTGTCGAAGGCCATAGTTAGGTCACCGTTATGGAATCTGCAAGCGTTGTTGGTTGGGGAACCGCCTCGCCGTGCTCCCGCATACTTTCGATATGCATTTCGACAGCTTCTCGGATCAACTCTCGGACCTTTCTTAATGTCTTCGCAGCCGCAACGCAACCCGGAAGATCGGGGAGATAGGCACTGTACTCCGTTGCCGATTTCTCGAACACTACCACGTATCGCATTTGCCGACGACCGACAGCCAACGACCGACGACCGCCTTTCAGCTTCTTCCCGACACCGACGGCACCAACTCTTCTGCGCTCTCCACGTGCAGCGCGCGTTCCAGCGCGCCCGCCCACGCATCCTTTAGTTCAGATACTGTCGCCGCAACCACCGGCCGGCCGTCAACCACTATTTCAATTTTATCGGGAACGGTTTCTCCCAGCACGTCCGCCGAGATGCCGAATTTTATCGCTAATTCCTGGATTCGCCCGACATGATCGCCGGCGCAGGAGATCAGGATGCGGCTGGCATCTTCTCCGAACAGCAGGAACTCCGCCGGCAGGCCGCTCGCAGCCAGTTCGACGCGCGCGCCGACGCCGTTAGGAAACGCGGATTCGGCCAGCGCCACTGCCAGCCCGCCGTCGGAGCAATCGTGTGCGGATTCGAGGAGCCCCTGCCGGATCAGCTCGACCACGCACTTCTGCAGCGCCGCCTCTTTCTCCAATTCCAGCGCCGGAGGGAAGCCCCAGACGCTGCCGAGGATTTCCTTCGCATATTCGGAAGAGCCGAACTCGGCCTCAGCATCGGTGGCATCGCCAAGCTCCGTGCCGCGCAGCAGCATCACCGTCCTGCCCGGCTCGCGGAATGCGAAGCTGATGGCCTTCTCGACTTCGTCGATCACGCCCACCACGCCCACCACCGGCGTGGGATAAATTCCCTCGCCCAGCGTCTCGTTGTAGAAGCTGACATTGCCGCCGGTGATGGGGATCTCGAGTTCTTCGCAGGCGCGGGTCAGGCCGTCGATCACCTGGGCGAACTGCCACATGATGTGCGGCTTCTCGGGATTGCCGAAGTTCAGGCAATTCGTCGCCGCAACCGGACTTGCGCCCGTCGAGGCCACGTTGCGCGCCGCTTCCGCGACCGCATGCATGGCGCCCAGTCGCGGATCGAGCCAGCACCAGCGGCCGTTTCCGTCGAGCGCCATGGCCAGCCCGCGTTTGGTTCCTTTCACGCGGATGACGCCCGCCTCACACCCCGGTCCCTGGACGGTGTTGGTCTGCACCATGGAGTCATATTGTTCGCAGATCCAGCGCTTCGAGCAGATATTGGAGGAAGCCAGCAGACGCTTGAGGTTGGCCGTCAGGTCCGCGGTCTCGCCCAGGCGAATGGACGCCGGCATCTCGCGCTCGACCGGCGGCTCCCAGCGCTCCATCGGACGGCGATAGAGCGGAGCATCATCGGTCAGCGCAGCGTTTGGGATCTCGGCCACCACGCGTCCGTGCTCCAGCACGCGCATCTTGCTGTCCAGCGTGACGCGCCCGACGGTCACCGCGTCCAGCCCCCACTTCTCGAACACGCGGAAGACTTCGTCCTCGCGGCCTTTCTCGGCCACCAGCAGCATGCGCTCCTGCGACTCGCTAAGCATGATCTCGTACGGAGTCATGCCGCTCTCGCGCTGCGGAACGCGGTCGAGCTCGATCTCGATGCCCACGCCGCCGCGCCCGCCCATCTCGCAGGTGGAGCAGGTGAGGCCGGCCGCGCCCATGTCCTGAATGCCGACCACAGCGCCGGTCCGCATGGCTTCCAGACAGGCCTCGAGCAGCAGCTTTTCGAGAAACGGATCGCCCACCTGCACGTTGGGCCGCTTCTGCTCCGAGCCTGCGCTGAATTCCTCGCTGGCCATGGTGGCGCCGTGGATGCCGTCGCGGCCGGTCTTGGCGCCTACATAAATGACCGGATTGCCCTCGCCCGCGGCGCGCGCGTAGTAGATCTCGTCATGCCGCACCAGCCCCAGCGCAAACGCGTTCACCAGCGGATTCTGCGAGTAGCAAGTCTCGAACTTGGTCTCGCCACCGACGTTGGGCACGCCAAAACAGTTGCCGTAAGACGCGATGCCGCTCACCACGCCTTCCAGAATGGAATGATTGCGATGAACGGCGGAGGAATCGCTTTGTGTGGCGCGGGCGCCCCCCCTCCCCAGCGCGCCAACATCGGGCGCGCCGGGGACCCCAGTCCCGCCCGCGGCCTTTGACTCCTCAATCGGTCCGAACCGCAACGAATCCATCACCGCCACCGGCCGCGCGCCCATGGTGAAGATGTCGCGCAGGATGCCGCCCACGCCGGTCGCGGCTCCCTGGAATGGCTCGATGAACGAAGGATGATTGTGCGACTCGATCTTGAAGGCGCAGGCCCAGCCGTCGCCGATATCGATGATGCCGGCGTTCTCGCCGGGGCCCTGCAGCACGCGGCGGCTGTGCGTCGGCAGCCGTTTCAGGTGTACGCGCGAGCTCTTGTAGGAGCAGTGCTCGCTCCACATTACGCTGAAGATGCCCAGCTCGGTGAGGGTGGGCTCGCGTCCCAGCCACTTCAGGATGCGCTCGTACTCTTCGGCGCTGAGGCCGTGCTCTTTAATGAGAGCTGGAGAGATAGCGCGCTGTGCAACCGCGGGGGAGGATGTCATAGGATTATTTACTATTCTCGCACATCGGCGCGGCCGAGTCGGCAGGATAAAACCCGGGCCGCAGCTCCTGCATCTCATTTTTCCAGTAAGGCAATCCCGTCCTGATTAACTCATCAGGGCCAAGCTCAGGAACCCGCTAACCGGCGGCTTCCTGGGCCCCTAACCGGGCGTCCTCCTACTCCCCGCGACCTCTGCGTTGAGCTTTTAGATAGACTGTTGGCGGATGAAATCCGTCATCGTCGGTACCGCCGGGCACATCGACCATGGAAAGACCGCGCTGGTCAAGGCGCTGACCGGCATCGACGCCGACCGGCTGGCGGAAGAAAAGCGCCGCGGCATCACCATCGACATCGGCTTCGCGCACCTCGAACTGCCTGCCCCCGGCGGCGAGCCGATCCGCCTTGGTTTTGTGGATGTCCCCGGGCACGAGCGCTTCGTGCGCAACATGCTGGCGGGCGTCGGCGGCATCGACCTGGTGCTGCTGGTGATCGCGGCGGACGAATCCATCAAGCCGCAGACCCGCGAGCACTTCGAGATCTGCCGCCTGCTCAACATCCCGCGCGGCATCACCGTTCTCACCAAGTCCGACCTCGTCGACCGCGAGACGCTGGACGTGGTGCGTCTCGAAGTCGAGGACTTTCTGCGCGGATCTTTTCTGGATGCAAGCCGCGCGCCTATTGTTCCAGTCAGCTCGCTCACCGCCGCCGGCATCGATGACCTCAAGCGCGAGCTGGCGCGCGTGGCCGCTGAAGTGCCGGCGAAGAGCGCCGCTTCCGTCTTCCGTTTGCCCATCGACCGCGTGTTCACCATCAAGGGCCACGGGACGGTCATCACCGGGACGCTGATCTCCGGCGCCGTCCGCAAAGAAGAAGGGGTGGACGTGTTTCCGCTCGGGCGCCGGGCCCGCGTGCGTGGCGTCCAGGTACACAATCGTGCGGCAGAGCAAGCCACCGCCGGCGAGCGCACCGCCCTCAACCTCGCAGGTTTCTCTCCTGATGAACTGGCGCGGGGCATGACCCTCACCGCGCCCGGCATGTTTCGCGCCGGCAACCGGCTGGATGTGTCACTCTCGCTTCTCACCGGGGCACGTCCGCTCAAAGACCGCGTCCGCGTGCACTTCCACGCCTATACATTCGAGACCATTGCTGAAGTCGTGTTGTATGAAGGCAAAGAGGTCAAGCCCGGACAAAGCGCTCTGGCGCAACTGCGATTGCAGGAGCCCACACTGCTGTTTCCCGGCGACCGCTTCATCCTGCGGCAATTCTCGCCGGTCGTGACCATTGGCGGCGGCGTGGTGCTGGAGAACCAGCCCCAGAAGCTGCCGAAGTCGGAATATCGTGCATGGCTGTCCAACCTGGCGAACGGCGCAAGGGCGCCGGCGCTTCATGCTCGCGTGGTCGCGCGCGGGCAGAAAGGGCTCACCTTAACTGATGCGCTCGCCCGCACGGGACGGCAGCGTACGGAAATCGAATCACTGCTGGAATCGATGCCGGACGTTAAGCGCGCAGGGCAGACATGGCTTCACGAGGCCGCGCTGAGTGGTCTCCGTGATTCAATCCAGGCTGCCCTCGAAACCTTCCACAAGCAGAATCCTCTCTCGTCCGGTATGAGCCGCGAGGAACTTCGCAACCGCTTTCCGGACCTGCTGCCGGACGTGTTTGAACATCTTCTGTCGCAGCTTGTGCAGGAAAAAAAGCTCGAACTGTCTGGCGAACTGGTGCACCTGGCCGGTCGCGGCGTGGTCATGAAAGATGAAGAGGCCGAAGCCAAGAAAACCATCGAGAGCGCTTTCGCCACCGCCGGAGTAAAGGTTCCCTACTTGAAGGATGTCCTCGCCGGACTGCCTGTGGACAAGGCGCGCGCGCAAAAGATCGTCACGCTGCTCATGCGCGATAAAGTACTGGTCAAAGTTTCCGAGGACTTGGTGTTCCATCGCGAGGCGCTGGACGGGTTGCGCAAGCTGATGGCCGAGCAGAAAAAGAAGACGCCGAAGATCGATGTCGGCGCCTTCAAAGATCTGATCGGCGTCACCCGCAAGTATGCGATCCCGTTGCTGGAGTATCTGGACCGCGAGCGCGTCACCCGCCGCGTGGGCGACGCGCGGGAAATACTTTAGCCACGGATTTACACGGATACACACGGATTTCCTTTCTTCTTACCTGAATCCGTGCAAATCCGTGGGAATCCGTGGCGTTTTTTGGGCACGTATAATACTGGGTCTGCGAGGGCGCATGCTGAAGATACGACCCGCAACCCCGGCTGATGTTCCGCTCATACTGGACTTCATCCGCGAGCTGGCAGAGTACGAGCGCGAGCCGCAAGCCGCGGTAGCCACGCAGGCTGACCTGCTGCGCGATGGCTTCGGTCCCGAACCCAAATTTCGCGTGGACATCGCTGAGTGGTCGGGCGAGCCCGCCGGTTTCGCCCTCTATTTCTGGAACTACTCGACATGGCAAGGGAAGCCTGGTCTCTACCTCGAAGATTTGTTCGTCCGCCCGCACTTTCGTGGCAAAGGCATCGGCAAGGCTCTGCTGGTACACCTCGCGCGAGTCGCCGTGAAAAACAACTGCGGACGCCTGGTCTGGCAGGTGCTTGACTGGAACACGCCGTCGATCGAGTTCTACAAGTCGCTCGGCGCCGAGACCATGAAGGAGTGGCTCACCATGCGGGTCACGGGCGAGGCGCTCACGCGATTGGCGACGGAGCAATCAGCAGTCAGCACTCAGCAATCAGCCGCCTCGGACTGAATCGGTTCTGCTGAATGCTGAATGCTGAGTGCTGATTGCTAATGCCAAAGATCAGAGTCATTGGCGCTGGCTTAGCGGGCACCGAAGCTGCCTGGCAGCTTGCCCGGCGCGGGCTCGACGTCGATCTCTACGAGATGCGTCCGGTACGCTCGACGCCCGCGCACCAGACCGGACACATGGCCGAGCTGGTTTGCTCGAATTCTCTCAAGTCCGAGAGCGAACACACCGCGCCCTGGCTGCTGAAAGAAGAGATGCGGCGCGCCGGCTCGTTCTTGCTGGAGATCGCGCGCGAGACTGCAGTCCCCGCGGGTCACGCGCTGGCCGTGGACCGGGAACTTTTCGCGGCAAAGGTCACCAGTGCGATCTCCGGCGAACCGCGCATCCACGTGCACCGCGAAGAAGTCACCTGGGTGGACGAGCACGGCGGCATTACCATCATCGGTACCGGCCCGCTGACATCCGACGCACTCTCCCGCGAGATCGCGCGCCTCAGCGGGAGCCAGCATCTCTACTTCTACGATTCCATCAGCCCCATCGTTGAGGCCGAGTCCATCGACATGGAGCGCGTCTACCTGGCTGCGCGCTATGACAAAGGCACCGCCGACTACATCAATTGTCCGTTCACGCGTGAGGAGTACGACAGCTTCTACGATGCGCTGCTGGCGGCCGAATCGGTGGAGGAGCGCGACTGGGAGAAGCTGAATTACTTCGAGGCCTGCCTGCCCATCGAAGAGTTGGCGCGGCGCGGACGCGACACCCTGCGCTTCGGGCCGATGAAGCCGGTGGGCCTGCGCGATCCCCGCACTCAAAAACAGCCGCACGCCGTGGTGCAATTGCGTCGCGAGAACCTGCGCGCCGACTCCTACAACCTCGTCGGATTTCAGAATCACTTGAGGTTCGGCGAGCAGCAGCGTGTCTTCCGCCTGATCCCCGGCCTGGAAAACGCGCGCTTCCTGCGCTACGGTCAGATCCACCGAAATACCTACATCAACGCGCCATCGCTGCTGACGGCGACGCTGCAGATGAAAGCGCATCCCAATGTTTTATTCGCAGGACAAATCTGCGGGGTCGAGGGCTACACCGAATCGATTGCCGCTGGGCTGATGGCAGGCATTCACGCTGCCGCGCTTGCCACGGAAGCCGAACCGCTGCCGCCGCCGCGCGCTTCGGCATTCGGCTCGCTGGTGCACTACATCACGCATGCCGACCCAAAGAATTTCCAACCGGCAAACATCACCTTCGACCTGCTGCCGCCGCTTGAGCCCAGCGCGTGCGAGACCGCGCCCAACGTCATCGCCTGCAATGCGAGCGGGCGTTGCGCGAGTTCGACAGTTGGTGGGCAGTTAGCCACAGAGGCACAGAGACACAAAGAGTTTGAGATCTTTTGCATTCTCCGTGCCTCCGTGTCTCTGTGGCAGAAGTTCACCGCGCGCGGTTCTTGATCCAGATCGGCGTGCCGACGAACCCGAACGCGCGCCGGATCTGGTTTTCGAGGAAGCGTTCGTAGGAAAAGTGCAGCTTCACCGGGCGGTCGGTGAACAGGATGAACGTGGGCGGCGCGACGGCAGCCTGCGTCAGGTAATAGATCTTCACGCGCTTCGATGCCGGCACCGAGGCGCGCTCGAAGTCGACCATCTGCAGGAAGCGGTTCATCTCCGAGGTCGAGATGCGCTTCCGCCGCTCCGCCGCCACCTCTTGCAGCATCGGCAATACTTTCTCCATCCCCTTGCCCGAGGTGGCGCTGACGAACAGCACCGGCGCGTAGCTGAGGAACTTGAGCTGGTCGCGCACTTGCTGTTCAAACTTGCTGCGGTCGGCAGGCTTCTTGCCGTCGGCCCGGCCGGGTCCGACCAGGTCCCACTTGTTGACCAGAATAATGAGCGAGCGCCCGCTCTCGTGCGCGTAGCCGGCGATGTTGGCGTCGAGCGCGGTGACGCCTTCGACCGCATCGATCACCAGCAGGGCTACGTCGGCGGCCTCCAGGTGCTTGCGCGCCATCACCACGGATAGTTTCTCTGCCATCAGCTTGGTTTTGCCCTTGCGGCGGATTCCGGCGGTATCGATGAAGCGGTAGCGAAGACCGTCGCGCTCGACCAGTTCGTCCACGGCGTCGCGCGTTGTGCCGGGGATGGGCGAGACGATGGCGCGTGCCGTCCCGGTGAGCCGGTTTAGCAGCGTCGACTTGCCCACGTTTGGCCGGCCGATGATCGCGACCTTGGTCTCGTGAACCTCTTCTGTGGTTTCCTCCGCGGCCTCGGTCTCCCTCTCCGCGTCCTCTGCGTTGATCTTTTCCAGAACCGCGTCCAGCAACTCGGCTACGCCAGTGCCATGTTCCGACGACACGGGAAACATCTCGCCGATGCCCAGGCGGCGGAAATCCTCGACATCGGCCTCCTGCCCGAGCGTGTCGATCTTATTGACTGCCAGAAACAGCGGCTTGCCGCCGCGCAGCAGCAGGCGCGCCAGCTCCATGTCGGGCGCGGCCAACTCGGAGCGGCCGTCCACCACCATGATCACGGCATCGGCTTCGTCGAGCGCCACGCGCGCCTGGCGAAAGATTTCCGTCGGGATCAGTTCGTTGTCTTCGGGGAGAATTCCGCCGGTATCGACCACACGCAGATGGCGGCCTTGCCAGTCGGTCTCGCCATACAGCCGGTCGCGCGTGATGCCAGGCTCGTCGCCGACGATGGCGCGGCGCTTGCCGATCATCCGGTTGAACAGCGTCGACTTGCCCACGTTGGGCCGGCCTACGATGGCGAGGGTCAGAGGTTTTGCCGGTGCTTGCGTCATGGATGGTGATTTCACGCGATTGCTGCGGACGGTAGCGCCGGCTTCCCAGCCCCCGGGACGGCGGCGCTACACCGCCAGCCCGTGCGACTATTATAGAGAACGCCTTGACCGCCTCTTCCCAGCCCGCTGTCACCATTGTGCCCGGATCGTTGCACGCCTTCTTTGGTCCGGGAGGCTTGCTCGCGCGCACCCACCCGGGATACGAATTTCGCCGCGGGCAGTTGCAGATGGCAGAAGCCGTGGAGCGCGCGCTGAAGGAAGGCCGCCACCTGATCGTGGAAGCCGGCACGGGCACCGGCAAGACCCTCGCTTACCTAGTGCCGGCGCTGCGCTCGGGAAAGCGCGTCATTATCTCGACCGGCACGAAAACTCTGCAAGAGCAGCTCTTCAACAAGGACGTCCCTTTCCTCGAGCGCGCGCTGTATCCGAACGCCGACGGCAATCTGCGCGTCTGCTACATGAAAGGGCGCAACAACTATCTATGCCGGCAGAAGCTGTATGACATCGCCGCGCAGCCCGCGCTTGCAGGCCTCGACGAGATCGAGCACTTTCGCCTGATCGCTGAATGGGAGAAGACCACCGAGACCGGCGACCGCGCCGAACTGGTTTCGATGTCCGAAGACAGCCCGCTGTGGCCGCGGATCGACGCCCGCTCCGAAGCCTGCACGGGGCAGAAGTGCAATCAGTTCGAACGCTGCTTCATTACCGAGATGCACCGGCGGGCGGCCGAGAGCGACATCATCATCGTCAACCATCACCTGTTCTTCGCCGATATGGCGATCAAGCAGGCGTCCGACGGCGCGCCCGATGCCGGCATCCTGCCGGAAGCAGCGGCGGTGATCTTCGACGAGGCGCACGAGCTGGAAGAAGTCGCGTCCAGCTACTTCGGCGTCTCGGTCAGCAATCTGCGCTTCGACCAGCTCGTCCGCGACGTGGAGAATACGCTGCGCATGAAGGCCATCGCTTCCGGCGCGGCCCACACCGCCGGCGCGCATCTGCGAGAGCGCTCGCAGCTCTTTTTCTCGCTGGTTCCGGCCGGCGAAGGGCGCTTCGCTTTCGAGAACCGACGCGAGTTCCTGGAAGAAAATGGTGACGAATACCTGGCGCTCGCAAACGCGCTCGAGCGGCTCGCTTCCGAGCTGCAGCGCATTCCGGAAAAGCCGGAGGAGGTCCACAACCTGATCCGGCGCACGCAGGAGCTGGGCGTGCAGCTCGGGTTTATTCTCGAATCGCAGGACCGCAACACCGTCTTCTGGATCGAGCGCCGCGTGGACCGCCGCCGCGAGGGACGATCATCACACGTGTTCCTGCAAGCCACGCCGATCGACGTTTCGCAAATCCTCCGCCAGACGCTGTTCGAGAACGAAGACTTCGGGACGGCGGTGCTGACGTCAGCAACGCTGGCGGTCTCCGGCGGCTTTGATTACATCCGCTCGCGCCTGGGAGTGGAGAATGCGCGCGAGCTGGTGGTGCCCTCGCATTTCGACTACGAGCGCCAGGCGATCCTATACGTGCCCCCGGACCTGCCCGACCCGCGCACGCCGCAGTTCGCGCCGATGGCGGCCGAGCGCATCCGCCGCCTGCTCGAGATCACCGAAGGCCGCGCCTTCTGCCTGTTTACCAGCTTCGCGCAGATGCGGGACATCCATCATCGTCTCGAGGGCGAGCTTGAGTACCCGATGTTGCTCCAGGGAACCGCGCCCAAGAACGCGTTGCTGGAAGAATTCCGCCTGACGCCAAACGCCGTGCTCTTCGCCACCGCGTCGTTCTGGCAGGGAGTCGATGTGCAGGGCGAGCAACTCAGTTGTGTAATCATCGACCGCCTGCCATTCGCCGTGCCTAACGATCCGGTGGTGGCCGCGCGCATCCGCGCCATCGACGAAGCCGGCGGCAACGCCTTCGGCCAGTACCAGGTCCCGGCGGCGGTCATCACGCTGAAACAAGGCTTCGGACGGCTGATCCGCTCGCTCGACGATCGCGGCGTGCTCTGCCTGCTCGACAACCGCATCCTCAAGAAAAGCTACGGACGAGTGTTCCTCGGCAGTCTGCCTCGCTATCAGCAGACCACAGATCTGGCGCAGGTGGAGAAGTTCTTCGTGCGGAAGTGAGCTGCACTCGCCGCGGACGTATTTAACAGCACCGACCTCCACGCGGCCCGGCATCGTCGCGATACAATGAAATCAGGCCCATGAGCGAAGAGCCAAGGGCCAACAGCCAAGAGCGGTTCTATGTTCCAGATCACCGTCGAAGACACCTTCGCTGCCGGACACTATCTGCGCAATTATCGCGGGAAGTGCGAGAACCCGCATGGGCACAACTACAAAGTGCGGGTCACGTTGTGCGGCGAGGAGCTGGACCGCGCCGGACTGCTGCTGGATTTCAAGGATCTGAAGGACGTCATGCGCGACACGGTGGATCGCCTCGACCACCAGATGATCAACGACGTAGAGCCCTTTACCGCGCTCAATCCCTCGGCCGAGAACCTCGCCAAGTACTTTTATGATAAAACCCAGGCGAAGCTGCGGGCGGTGACCAACGGCCGGGTGCGCGTGAAGGACGTGACCGTGTGGGAGACGGATACGACCACGGCGACGTACTTCGAATGACCGCCGATTTGTAATTGGTAATTTGTAATTGGTAATTTTTTAAAGCCGAACTCCGCCGACGCTCTTCGGAAATTTACAAATTACAAATTTCAAATTACAAATTGTCATGCAGATCACCGAAATCTACCGCTCCCTCCAGGGCGAATCTTCTTACGCGGGGCTGCCGTGCGTCTTCGTGCGGCTGACGGGCTGCAACCTGCGCTGCACCTGGTGCGACAGCGAGTACACCTTCTCCGGCGGCCGCAAGATGAGTCTGGACGAAGTGGAAGCGGAAGTGCGCCGGCTGGCGCCCTCGGGACTGGTCGAGATCACCGGCGGCGAGCCTCTGCTGCAAGAGCGCGACACCGTGCCGCTGATGGAGCGGCTGCTTGCGCTCGGCTACACCGTTCTGCTCGAAACCAGCGGTGAGCGCCCGCTGGAGAATGTTCCCTCGCAGGTCATCAAGATCGTGGATGTGAAGTGCCCGCACTCGGGCGAGTTCGGCGCCTTCCGCGAGCAGAACCTGGCAACGCTCACGGCTCGCGACGAAATCAAGTTTGTGCTCGCCGACCGCGCCGATTATGACTTCGCCCGCGACTTCACGCGGCGCAACCAGCTCGCGTCGCGTGTGGGCTCGGTCATCTTCTCGCCCGCGTTTCGCAAGGACGCCACCGGCGCCCGTGACGCCTCGCATTGTCTGCTGGACCCACAGCAGTTGGCGGAATGGATCCTGGCCGACCGCTTGGAAGTGCGCCTCGGATTGCAGATGCATAAGTTCATCTGGGAGCCGTCGATGAAGGGAGTGTGAAGGCGGTCGTCGGCCTTTGGTCGTGGGTCTTCGGGCGGGAAATGGAAGTGCGGGCGGCCTTGCTCTCTCTGTGGACCACCCACATCTGCCAAAGCCGGGCAGATGCGGGACACCATCGTCACGCTGGTTTGCGGCCGACGACCGAGACCGACGACCGACGGCCAAATTGAGTAAAATCTCCCGTTCGCACTCTCCATGGCCTCAAGCGCCAAAACCCGCGCGGTGGTCCTCCTGAGCGGAGGGATGGATTCCTGCGTCTGCGCCGCCCTGGCGGGGCGAGACCACGATGCCGCCGCGGTGCACGTCAGCTACGGACAGCGCACGGAAGAGCGCGAGCGCCGGTCTTTCTCGGCGATCTGTGACCGTCTGCAACTCCGCGAGCGCCTGGTGGTGCGCAACGAGGCGTTGCGTGCTATCGGAGGTTCCGCGCTTACCGACGACCGCATCGCGGTCCCCGATGCCGCGCCCCGAGATCGGCCACAACATCCCGGTCACCTACGTTCCCTTCCGCAACGCGCATTTCCTGGCGGTAGCGGTGAGTTGGGCGGAGGTCCTGGGCGCGGACAAGGTCTACATCGGCGCGGTGCAGCAGGACAGTTCGGGCTATCCGGATTGCCGTCCTGAGTACTACCACGCGTTCAACGCAGGTAGTGCGGGCGGGCACGCGCGAAGGCCGCATCGAGGTGGTCACGCCGCTGATCGGCTTGCGCAAAGCCGAGATCGTAAGCCTTGGCCTTGAACTGGGCGCGCCCTTCGATTTAACGTGGAGTTGTTATACCCGCGAGGACGCGGCATGCGGCGTCTGTGAAAGCTGCGTGTTGCGCCTCCGGGCATTTGCGGCGGCGGGCGCTTCCGATCCGATCGCTTATGCGCCGCACGCGGTTGCTCATTCGTAAAATCTACCGGTACTCATGGCCGGAGGCAACGGAATGAAATCAATCTGCTCACTCCTGGCGCTCGCCGTCTTTACTGCCGTGGTCTCACTCTCTGCCTCCGCGCAACGGGTCACGGTGCACGGACACGTGGTGGGGAGCGATGGCAAACCGCTTCCCGATGCCGAGATCGTATTGTCCAACCGTGAGAACGGCCAGAAGTTCACGATGAAGACGGACAAGAACGGCAACTTCATCAACATCGGCGTGATTCTGGGCAATTACCACCTCACCTTAAGCAAGGACGGCAAGGTGCTCTTTAATCGGGATGTCTCGGCCAACGGCGAGGAAAAAGTCATCGACATTGACCTTCCCCGGGCCCACGAGGAACAGAAGCAGGAAGAGTTAAAGCAGCTGACGCCCGAGCAGCGCAAGCAGATCGAGGACCAGCGCAAGGCAGCCGAGGCCGACCAGGCCAAAGTCCAGAACTTGAACCAGATGCTGGCGGAGGCGAAGACGGCCGAGGACAAAGCCGATCTTGATCGCGCGATTTCCATCTATAAGCGAGCCACGGAAATCGATTCCACCCAGCCCATCGTGTGGGCCCGGCTGGGGGCGGCTTATGTGAGTGCCGGCGGCAAGCCGGGAACGGATCGCGCGGCCGCGGCCGAGGACTATGGCCAGGCGGTAGAGGCCTACAAGAAGGCCATCGCCCTCAAGAGTGCGGAACCCGCTTACCACAATAATCTGGGGCAAGCCTACGCCAAGTTGGGAAAAGCCGAGGAGGCGGCGAACGAGTATTCGACCGCCGCCCAGCTCGACACCACGAATGCCGCCACCTACTACTACAATCTGGGCGCCGTCCTCACCAACGCGGGCAAGGTCGACGAGGCCAATGCTGCCTTCGACAAGGCGCTCGCCGCCGATCCTAACCGCGCTGACGCCTACTATTGGAAAGGCGTCAATCTGCTGGCTAAAGCCACGCTGAAGGACAACAAGATGGTGGCGCCGCCAGGCACGGCGGAAAACCTCAATAAGTACCTGGCGCTGGCTCCCACTGGATCCCACGCCGATAGCGCCAAGGAGCTGCTGAACAGTATCGGCGCGAAGGTTGACACCACCTTTCAGAAGAAAAAGTAGGCGGGTAGCCCAGGTAAGCCCGACCAGCACACTTGGGGTGCCAGACAAGCGGAGCTTGTCTGGGGGTGTAATTGCATTCATTGTGCACCTATATAGCGCACGGTCCCGGGGAATTTGTGGCCCTCAATGCCATGACTCAGTCACGATGGCCTAGCCCAGGAGTGAGAGATAATATTCCCAGATGACATGGTTGGCACTTTGCCACCGCACTGCTGATTGGCGCAACGACACGCAGCGAAGAACGCCGAGCCAGGATCCGGAAGGAAGAGCGTGCCGACGCCACCCGCTACCGCGCCTAGGGGCTGGATGTCAGAGAAGACCCCACTCTCTGCGACGAGCTGAAGTGTTTTCTCTTGACATCCCCTTCTATAGAACCGTCAAGTATCTCACCGTCGCGCCAGGAACAACATCAGCACAAAAATGACGATGGGAATCAGCGCCAGCATCAGGTAAAACAAAATCCTTCTCGTCCACGGCGTGCGCCGCCGTCGCCAGTCGTGCAACTCTGCCCGGTCGGAGACTCCGACCTGTTCGGGATGCTGCAGGTCATTCGCGAACTCGCGGGCGCTGGCGTAGCGGTTCTTGGGCTCGCGCTCCAGGGCGCGATAGATGATTTCCTGAAGCTGCGGCGAGATTTCCGGATTGAGCTCGCGCGGCGGGATGGGATTGTTCAATAACCGGTCGTTCATGATGACGAAAGCGTTGGGCCCGGTGAAGGGCACTTTGCCGGTCAGCATCTCGTAGAGCATCACGCCGAGCGCGTAGAGGTCGCTGCGCGCGTCGCCGCGCTTCCCGCGCACCTGCTCGGGTGAAATATAGTCGGGCGTGCCCATGGTATTAGACAGCTTGGCGAAGGTGATGCGCCGCGAGCCGACATTGGCGGCGATGCCGAAATCGATAAGCTTAATGTGGTCGCTGGCATCGACCATGATGTTCTCCGGTTTCAGGTCGCGGTGCACCACGCCGTGAGTGTGGATGTAACTCAGGGCCTCGCAAATGCCCAGCGCGATGCGCAGCGCGCGCTCGATGGGGAGTTTCGGCTGCTCGTTCAGTATCTGCCGCAGCAGCCGCCCCTCGACCCACTCCATCACCATGTAGACCTGGCTGCGGTCTTCATCGGTGAACACCTTCATCACGCCGGGATGGTCGAGCTTGGCGCCGATTTCCTGCTCGCGCTGGAAGCGCTCGAAGAAAACCGGATCGCTCTCCATCTCGGGATGCGGAACCTTGATGGCGACCTGGCGGTTGGTGAGAAGGTCGGTGGCGGCGAAGATGGAGGCCATGCCGCTGCGCGCCACCAATCTGTCGATGCGGTAATGATCGAGTTGGTCCCCGGGATGGAGGGGTGTCATAGGACAGCGCCGTTCAAGACGCCTTGAACGCGGCTTAGCTGCAGGCTGATATTATCACTGTCTATTTGATCGGCAATGGAGAGGAAGGAAGCGAGTCGCATGGCGAGGGCGAAGGAGTTCAGGGTAACTATCGAAGATAAACCGGGCGCCCTGGGGCAGTGCTGTCTGGCCCTGGGGGAGCGTGGGGTAAACATTCTGGCATTTCAATCGTTCGTTGAGCATGGCGAGAGCCTGGCCCGGTTCGTGGTGGATAATCCGGCCAGCGCCAACGCGGTGCTGGGCAGCCTGCACATGAACTTCGAGGAAACGGACGTTGCCGTCGTCCGGCTGGCGCATCGCCCGGGCGAGCTGGGCCGCGCCGCCTTGCGTCTCGGTGAAGGCCAGGTCAACATTGATTACTCGTACTGCGGGCTGGAGCCGGGATCGCTACTGCCGCTGGCGGTCTTCGGGGTTGACAACGTGACCAAGGCGTCGGCCTTGCTGGACGCGTTCGCCGCCAAATAGCCCTCAGCGGAGCTTGTAGAGCCGCCCGCGATACATCCCCATCCGTTCGACGCCGCGAACCCGGATGAGCTGCAGGCTGATGTTGTCATTGCCACCGCGCCGATTGGCCAGGTCCACGAGCTCCTGCGCTGCAGCTTGCAAGTCCGTGCGGCGGCCAACTACCTGGGCCATCTCCGAGGCCGTTACCGGGCCATGCAAGCCGTCGGAACAGAGCAGCAGGACATCTCCCGTCAGAAGCAAGTTCTCGCTGGTGTCCACGGCGACGAAGAGATCGTTTCCCAGGGACCGGCTGAGGAGGTGGCGATTGGCTGTCGACGCCAATCCTAGCCGCTGTTGCTCGCTGGCGACGGTGTGGTCGCGCGTCAGCAGTTTGGCGCGGTCGCGCCGGATGAGATAGCAGCGCGAGTCTCCTACGTGGGCCACCACGGCGCGATCAAAGCGCAGCGCGCAAGCCACGATGGTGGTGGCCATGGCGACGCCGCCCGGCGCGGCGGCGCGTCCCGTCTCATAGACATGCGTATTGGCCGCCTGAACCAGACGCGTCAGCAAGGCGGCATGAGGTTCGTCCTTCGGGGCTTCGCGAAATCCCGCAACCAACGCGTCGACCGCCGCCTTTGACGCGACCTGTCCCAGTTCCTGTCCACCGACGCCGTCGGCGAGCGCGAACAGCCAGCCGCGAACGCGCGCCTGGTCTGCGGTCGCGGGCACCGAGGAACCGAGATAATCCTCGTTGTTTTCGCGCACGCATCCCCGGTCGGAAAGCTGCGCGAACTCGACCTCCAGCAATGAGTGGTGCGACGGACGGTGCATGCCGGCATTAGCCCCGCCGGCTCCCCGAAAGAGCGGCCCTTGAGAATACCTCAACATCGTGCCCTGAAGAGTGGGCGGGCTTGCGCCCGCCCGTTTCCAGTTAAGTGATCATGCCGACCGGGCCGCGGCTCGCCACCAGCGTGGTCCGGCCCATAGTCTTGCTGGCGCGGAGGAAGTAGATGCCTCCGTAAATCGCCCAGACCAAGGCGATTCCCAGCGCCAACAGCGGCTCCATTTTGGTGCCATACCCCATGAACGGCCCCACCACGTAAAACGCCATGCAGGCCAGGTTAGCCAGCAATCCGAAGAGCGGGATCAGGACGTGCCGCAGCATGCTGAATTTCGGATGGCCGTGATAACCGACCATGCAGACCACGCAACTCAGGGCATACAGCAGGAAGGTGCCGAAGTTGGAAGCCAGCGTGACCGTGAGCAGTGAATTGGGCAAAGCCGCCATCTTGTCGTGGGTGGTGTAGCCGACGCTCGACCAGAAGCCCTGCGGCAAGGCCTTGATGGCGGCGTCGGCGGGTGCGCCGGCATCGCCGAACGCCATGATCACGCCGATGCAACCGACCACCGCGGAAATCGCCGCCAGGGTCCAGATCGCGCGGTGTGGAGTGAGCTTCTTACCGTGCAGCATGCCGAAGTGCTCCGGCACTTCCTGGTCTTTGCCCATGGCGTAGGTGACGCGCGCTCCCGTGTTCATGCAGGAGAGCGTGGTGCCGATGATGGCCAGGAAAACCGTGAATGCCTCCACCAGCATGAAGATGCGCCCGCGCCCGGCGCCGAACAGCGCGTCGCCCACCACGATCATCATGTCGCCGATGGGCGCTGCCGATCCGGCCGCGCTTTGCATGGTGTAGCCGCTGTTGAGGAAGTAGTTGGCGGCGAAATATTCGATCAGATAACAGAAGGCTCCCTGAATCAGCAGCGAAAGCACCACCGCGATGGGTATATCGCGCTTGGGATTCTGCGCCTCACCGCCCAGCGCGGTGCACGATTCAAATCCCACCAGAATCAGGATCGCGACCGTGGCCTGAACGAAAACCCATCCCCAGTTATGCGCCTTGAAGACCGAGGAAACGCTGGGGTGGGAGAGGAACGCGCCGCTCGCGTCCTTCTCGGGATAGCTGATGTGGAACGGCGTCGGCTTGCCGGCGGCGTCCATGGCGGGCTGCGGGACGCCATCAGCATTGCGCACGATGACGTCGGTTTCTTTGCCGTCCACCATCTGCTTCTGGGTGGCGAACTCATAGGTGTAGGCCGCGCCCGAGGTCGAATCGAACTGGTAGGCGATCGAGCCCGGAGGATGGTTCATGCGATAGCCGAACGCCACCACCGAGAACACCAGCAACGCCGTGATCTGAATTACGTTGATGGCAATGGCAACCGCCGTGGATCCGGTCACGCCGCGGAAAGCGATATAGGCGACCGCAAAGGAGAACACGACGCAGACCGCCATCATGAACATCGGCCCAGGGTTGGAGGCGTTCATGAAACTCGGCCACAGCGTCCCTGCCAGGTATCCGCATAGGATGCCCATCACCGCGACCATCACGCCCGGATAAATCCAGTAATAAAGATGCGAGCCCCAACCCACGATGAACTTCGCCAGCCGTGCAAAGCGCCACGCCTTGTCATGGTTGAGGAACGACTGTTCGGCGAAGTAGTAGGAACTTCCCGGTCCGGGATACAGCTTCGAGAGCTCAGCGTAGCTCACTGCCGTCGCCAGACAAAGCAACAGCGCAACAAAGATGCCCAGCCACATCGCCGGCGACGTAACTCCCGTGGTCGCCTGGATGTAAAAGGTGAGCCACAAGAACGCGCCGGGCGCGATCAGCGCCATGGCATTCATTGTCAGTCCGGTCAAGCCGAGGGTTGCTTTCATCTCAACTGGGGCGTCAGCCGCCATACTGGTTCTCCTTTTGTCTTTCTTGCAGATTGGGTGCATCAAGTTCGCGCGCCGTGCACAACCCCGATAGGGAATCCAGCAGCAGCGCCATGGCAGCCAGCACGATCAATACGCCCGCTATGGGAAGGACTTCGAGTGCAAACAGTCCTCCCAGCATGGCTGCAATGCCTGCCAATAGCCCTGCTGAATTAGTCCCTATCTTTTGTGTTGCCGTCATTCCTTTGCCTACTTATTGGCCTCATTCGGCTCGAGCACGAACATCATCCCTACGGCCATGGTGTTCTGGCCGCTGACCGGCGGATTACTCGCCTGGCCCTTGGGGAAGAAAGCCTGGTTCGATTCATCGTGCCGGTACTCCAGCCGGCTGATCAAGTGCGTGGCAATACGCCGCTCCATGGTCAGCGTAACCTCCTGGATGTGCGGGCCGTGCCCGTTCGCATCGAAGATACCCGTGGTATATCCGTTGGGATCGTTGTAGTACTCATAGCGGGTGGCGAAGGCATACTTCGGATTGAACTGGTACTTGACGTATCCCGCGGCGCCCCACCAGTCCACCGAAGAGAGGGGTGTAAGCGTGGTTCTCTCCACCCGCCCGTAGTCGCCGTTCAACTGAAACGACCACTTGGAATTCCAGTTGTAGGCGACGACGGTGTCGAACAGATTGCGCCAGTGGCTGCCATCAAGCTGGGTCGCCCCCGGACCGCCCATCCAGTTCTCGGTGATGGTCAGCTTCTTGGTGGCAGTCCAGGCAAAGGTCAAACCGCCGGTCTTGCCGCTGTTGTGATAGCCGGTGCTGGGATCGTGGACTACGTCATTCCAGCCATTCACTACGTAGCCGGTTAGGGTGAACTTCGGGTTAAACGTGTAGGCAGCCTGGACTCCATAGTGGTAGAACGGGATGGCATAGTTGAAGAGTATGCTGCGTGAGTAGTTCCAGTTAGCGTTGCTTTCAATGACCTCGGCGCCATTGGGCGTCACGAACTTGCCCACATTGATGGTCAGACCCTTACCCACGGGAGCGAGATAAGAAAAGTACGCTTCCTTTAGATATTGCAGGAAGCTGGGATCGCCGCCGCTGACCACGTTGACTTGCTGCATGGCGTCGCCGAAGCCGAAGATCGCTTTGTACCCCAGGCGGTTATCCGCGTCGGGAGTCTTCACCAGGCCCAGTTCAACCAGGTTGAGCGCGAACTGGTTGTTGCGCGGATCGAATAGCCGCAGGCTGGTGAAGTTGCCGGGCGCGCCGCTGAGGGCCGTGCCCCCCGCCTCCGGCTTGTTGAAGTTGTAGCCGTAGTAGCCGTCCACCAAGCCGACAACCGTGGCGCCTCCTAACACGCTGGACAATCCAGCCAGAGGATCGGGCTTTGGCGCGGCGGCAGGTGCGGGTGCGGCGGCCGCAGGTACCGCAGCAGCCTGGGCAGCGGCGGGGGAATCCTGAGGGGCGTAAACGGCCGGCCTGAGGATGGCAGCACCGGCCGACGCCCCTCTCACCGCCTGCAGCTCCTCCCGCAGGCGCTCGACCTCTTGTTCCAGATCGGCCAGCCGCTGCAGCGCGGCGGCATCCATCTGCGGCGCGGCCGGTTTGTCGCTTTTCTTCCGCCGCAAGCGGCGTGGGAAAACTCAACACGGCTAGCCCGCATGCGAGAGCGACGATGAGGCCACCTACCCGACCAACACTCTTCATATGGCTGTTGCCTCCCCGGCCGCAATCAAGCAGTTTGTGTTGTAAGAGAAGTGTGCGGCCCTGTGGGTAAGAACGTAGGCGACACGATGCATCGCCGTCCAATGCATTTTTCTTTTGGACATTATCAGCGATACATTGAAAACTTAAATCTATAGCATCCAAAGATTTAATCTATCGTCGACGGGCGGGCTTCGAAACCGTGAGGACAACATTTCTGGCGGGTCGAGAACACGGAAGCTGCGGGCACGGGATCGATGTGCATACAATTCATGATGTTACCGATGCCGCCCGAGACTGGTCGCGCTCGGCCATCTGCGCTCCGGCAAAATCAGCCCGGCAAAATTTGGAGACGCAGTCTGGTTGGAGCTAGGTCGGCGTCTGCGATGGAACCGCGGAATGCCGATGCGAGCCATCAGAAAAATCGATTTGCTCCGCTGGCGCACCCGGCTGGAAAAAGTCATGGCCTTTGCTGACGCGGGGCGAGCGGATCAAGTGGATGTGAAACCTGGGACAAAAAAACCTGCCGCCACGCTGGTTGGCGCGGCGGCAGGCGTATGCGGGAGCTTGCCTTCGATTAGTTGGAGGGCAAGACCTCCACGAGGCTTAGGTTGAACTTATCGCCGGTAGGCGCGGTGTCATTGATCGTGACCACCGTTCCTGCCGTCGGGGTAACCGCCGCCATGCGCTGCACCCAGTAGGTATCCCCGCTGGAGGTGGCCACGTCCTGGTGAACCATCGTCTGGTTCGACGGAACGGTGCGCGCGGTAGCGTTGTCCCAATCGTTGCCCACACCGAAGACCCAGGAGTTAGCGACGGTCGTGGTCAGGCTGGCCGTGGGAGCGCCCTTGGCTGAGTTCCCCGTGCCGGTAGCTCCGATGCCGGTGCCAGTCGTGCTCGCACCGGTGAAGGTGACGATGGTCATCGAACCGCCTTGGCTGCTCGACAACGTCGCGGTAACGGTGGTGTTGGTCAGCACCGTAGTACTGAACGCGCGCCATACCTCCGCCGTGCCGCGCTGGGTATTGGTACGTTTCACCAGCGTCCAAGTCGGGCCGCCGCTGATACCGGTGACGGTAGTGTTGGTGCCCGAACTGGGGCCGTCGGTGGAGATGAACGCCAGCAGCAGTTCGTTGGCCGCTGAGGTAGTGAAGGCCGCCGTCTTGATGGTCTTGGAGGCGCTATTGTTGTCCTTGAATACAGTCTTATCGATCGCCAGCGACGCCTTGGGGGTAACCGTGAGGGTCGCGGTCTGGTTGACGCCGTTGTAGCTGGCAGTGATGGTGGAGGTCGTGGTGGTGGTCACGGCGGTGGTAGTCGCGCTGAAGGTCGCAGTGGTTGCGTTGGCCGCAACATTCACGCTGGTCGGCACGGTAGCGCCGGTGGTGCTGCCCAGCGTGACCGTGAGACCGGTCGATGGCGCCGGACCCGTCAACGTGACGGTTCCTGTTGACGGATTGCCGCCGACCACCGAGGTGGGATTCATGCTCACCGAGGCGAGTGCCGGAGGATTGACAGTAAGCACCGCCTGCGCGCTGCTGCTGCCCAGAGTGGCGGTGATGGTGGCCGGCGTCAAAGTGCTGACGGCCACGGTAGTAATCGGGAAGGTAGCGGTGCTGGCGTTCGCCGCCACCGTTACGCTTGCCCCGACGCTGGCGCTGCCGCTGTTGCTACCCAGAGAGACCGAGGTTGCGGTGGGCGCGGGACCTGACAAGGTTACAGTTCCGGTGGATGAGTTGGGGCCCACAACCGCCGTGGGATTCACGCTCACCGAAGATACCGTCAGCGGGTTGATGGTGAGCACCGCCTGAGCGCTGCTCGTCCCGTAGGTTGCGGTGATGGTCGACGTGGTCGCGCTGCTCACGCCGGTGGTGGTGGCGGTGAAGGTAGCGCTGCTGGCATTGGCGTTGATCGTCACACTCGCCGGAACCGTAGCGCCGGCAGTGCTGCCCAGGGTGACCGAAATCGCGCTGGGCGTTGGACCGGACAAGGTCACAGTTCCAGTCGACGAGTTGCCGCCGATGACCGCAGTGGGGCTCAAGCTCACCGAGTTGACCGTCAGCGGGTTGATGGTGAGCGTCGCCGGGGTTGGCGTAACGTTGTTGTAGGTGCCGGAGATGTGCGCCGTAGTGCCGGTGCTCACCTGCGAAGTAGTGATCGGGAAGGTCGCCGTTGTCGCGCCCGTCGGCACAACGACGTTCGCCCCAACCTGCGCCGAGGCACTGTCGCTCGACAGGTTCACCTGAATGCCGGGAACAGTGGCCGGTTCGGTCAGGGTAACGGTCCCGGTGGATCCATTGCCGCCCACAACGGTCGTGGGGTTGATGGTCACCGAGGACAACGCCGGCGGCGGAGTGACCGTCAAGGTCGCCTGCACCGTAACGTTGTTCGAATCCTTGGCCGAGATGTGAGCCGTGGTGACGGACGAAACCACCTGCGTATTGATCAGGAACGTGCCCGTAGTCTGTCCGCTGGCGACGGTAACGCTGCTGACGCTCGGAGAAGCAGCGGCGTTGTCACTTGAGAGGCTGACAACCATGCCGGAGCTGCCCGCGGGCGCGTTCAAAGTAACCGTGCCGGACGAGCTGCTGCCGCCGCTCACGGAAGTGGGATTTACGGTGACCGAGGACACGTCAACCGTGGCGGCCGTGGTCGTGAACACCACGTCCACATAGTAGTTCGCCGATTGCCAAGTCTGGTTCGGGAAGGCGCTGGTGGAGCTGTAGATGTAGACGCCGTCGGCCGCCGGGACGCCATCTTGCGCCGCGTGCAGCGGAGCGTTGTCGTACGCCGCGGTGAAGAAGTTATCGTCCTCGGCGTAGTGGCCGACGGTGTTGAAGTAGCTGGCAACGTAGTAGGTGCCGGCGGTGATCGAAACCGGTGTGGCGAACGTCAGGGTCTGCCATCCGGAGGCGGTTTCATTGGCGAAGGTGCCGGTAGCCAGATTGGTTCCGCTGCTGTTCCACAGATTGCCGACGTGCGTGCCGGTATTGGCCGCACTCTTGTAGAAGCGGATTCCGGTGATCTGGCCGGCTACATCGGACTTGAATCTGACGCCGATCTCGCTGGGCGAGTCCGCGCCTTCATCGGAGAGGCTGGGTGTAGCAGCGCCGAAGATGGTGCAAGGGCAACTCTGGCCGCCGCCGCCGCCCGAGCCCACAGTCACGGTGACGCCCGCGGACGGCGATTCCAGGTTGCCGCTGTCATCCACGGCGCGGCTCTTGAGTGTCACCGTGCTGTTGCCCGAGGCACTCCAGGTATAAGTCCAGGGGGTGCGTCCGCTGGCCGGATGCCAGGTGCTGCCGCCGTCGGTGGAAACTTCCACTCCGGCAATAACTCCACCGCCGGTGTCCGCGGCCGTGCCTTGAATCGTGACCTTGGTCCCAGAGCCGATAGTCGCGCCCTGTGCGGGTGAGGTAATGGTGGAATTGGGTGGCGTATGGTCGGTCGACTGCGTGGCCAGGAGCAAGCCGGATTGCAACGTGACCGGCTGAATGCCCATGTCCGCGAACAGGTTTACCGTCGCCTGCTGCATCGGGAGGTTGGTGTTCGAGCCCTCATTGGTATCGTCGTGATGATTGTCCAGACCCCACGACCAACGGTAGGTACCGGTGGAGAACACGATGGCGCCGCTGGTATGGCGGTACATGACCAGCTTGTTGATGGCCGTACCGGAGCCGTAGGTGACGCCGTAATCCAGCAGGTAGTTGCCGGAATCGGTGACGGAGGTGGCGGTGAGCTCGAAGAGGCCAGCCGGGCGGAAGCCGTTGTCCTCGTCGTCGTCGAACTCGGCGCCAACTGTGCCGGTGGCCAGGTTGGTGGTGCCCGAGGCAGTGGCTACCGTGGTATTGCGCCAGAAGCGCATCTTGCCGTCGGCGGAGGGGACCTGCATGGTTGCGCTTTGACCGCCGTTCATGCGGAAGAGGTTGCCTTTGATCGCGTTTTCCGGCCTGCCGGCATCGGCGGGCGGACTGTTCGTGGGATCGCGCCAGGTGCCGGTCCAGGTCCAGGTGGGAGATTTGTCGAGCGGATCGGTGACGTCGCCGGCGGTCTCTTTGTAGCAGACCAGCGTGCGGTAAGGTGTGTTGCTGCCGTCGGTGCTGTTCTCCCAGCGCACCTTCCAGAACATGGTGTTGCCGCTGAAGAAGGCCAGGTGCACGCCGGCATTGCGCGCCGCTTCGATGTTCGCACGCTGAGTGCCCGACCAGTATTCGTCGTGGCCGTTCGACATCCACAGCTTGTGATTCAGGATGAGAGATCCGTTGCGATCGGTATCGGTGTCGGTAAAGTAGGTGACGTCGTAGCCGTTGGCCTCCAGCCAGCGGATCATCGGATACTCGTTGCCGAATACAAAGGTTACTGATTCGCCTTCGAAGTCACGGGTATGGAACGGCCGGTTGTAGCTGTTCTTGAAGGAGCGGCAGGTGAGGTCCCAGCCGCCGCAACCGTAGAAGTTCTGCCCGCCGAAGTCGTTGTAGGCCTGCCAGCTGGTATCCGTAGCCTGGAACAGGATGTCGGAGTGGCTGGCGTCGTTGCGCACGATAAACATGATGTGGCTGGCGCCGCCGGTGTCGTCGCGAACCGCACGGGCAAAGTAAATGCCGGAGACCGCGGTGGTGGGCACCGTCCACGATGCCGAAACCTGCCAATTACCGCAGTCGTAGAGTCCAGTGCCGGAGTTGGTTAGACAATTCGGCTGGGTGCGCGGCGTGCCGGTGATGGTCGTAATTTTCCGCGCGCCGTTCCCCTGGTAGTACCCCATGCGATAGATGTCCAGGTGAAAGCTGGTGGCCGTGGTCTTGACCTTGAAATTAATCGTGTCGCCGACATTGACACTGATGTTGTCGCCGAAGCCCTGGATGGTGGAATCGCCGCTGCCGCTGTTGGGCGGTGTGCCGACGTCCCACACGCTCTGCGGGGTCGAGCCGGTCGTAATGCAGTTCTCGGCTTCAATCGCGTTGGCGGGCGCAGTACAAGACGCCCAGCTTTGTGAGCTGAGAATCAGCACAGCGGCCAGAAACATCAGCGTTACGGAAACGATGGCGCGCTTACTCATGGCAAAGACTCCTTAGATAGCCCAAAAACCAATAACTCTCTTCAGACAGACTGTCTTGCTCATCCAAACTGCTCCTGCGCGCTTATTGCGCAGGAAGAACCTCGCAAAGGCTCAGGTTGAAGCGGTCGCCGGTCGGGGCGGTGTCGTTGATGGTGACCACCGTGCCCGAAGTGGGCGTGGTGCTGGTTTGCCGCTGCACCCAGAACGTGTCGCCGGTAGTAGCCAGGTACTGATGGACCATGGTCTGGCCGGTTGGCACCGTGCGGGCGGTTCCGTTGTCGTAATCGTTGCCCACACCGATCACCCACGAATTGTTGCGGGTGGTGGTGAGCGATGCTGTAGGAGCGCCCTTGGCGGAGTTGCCGGTGCCGGTCGCGCCAATTGCGCCCGAACCGCCGGTTCCCGTCGCGTCGGCCCCCGTGAAAGTGACCACCGTGATGGAGGCGGAGACGCTCTGCGACAGGGTCGCGGTCACGGTGGCGTTGGTCACAATCGCCGGGGCGAAGGCGCGCCAGATCTCGGCCGTGCCCAGTTGTGTGTTGGTGCGCTTCACCATCGTCCAGGTCAGGCTGCCGCCGGTCATGTTGGACACGGTGATCCCGGCGCCGGTGGCATCGCTGGAAACGAACGCCAGCAGCAATTCGTTGGCGCTGGTAGTCGTAAATGCGGGCGAAACGAGGCTGGTGCTGGCCGTGCTGCGGTCGGTCGAGGCCGTCTTGTCGATCGCCAACTGCGCCGTCGAGGTAAAGTTCACGGCCGTCACATTGGCGCCGCTCACCGTCACTGCCTTGTTTGCCGGGGCGAAGATGTAGCCGGTCTTGCTCGGCGTGACGGTATACGACCCGTTGTTCAGATTGCTGAAGGTGAAATTGCCGGAAGCGTCAGCCGTAGTGGTTGCGCTTGCGGTTCCAGTCAGCGTTACCGTAGCGGCGTTGCCACCAGCGTTGCTGATCGTGCCGGAAATCGAGAACGTGGTCGCCGTCGCTGAGCTGAAGCTCACGCCGGTGACGTTCGCCGAACTGATCGTCACCGCCTGGCTGGCGGGAGTGAAGCTGTACCCGCTCTTGCTGGGCGTGACCGTGTAGGCGCCATTCCCCAACCCGGTGAAAGTGAAATTGCCGGAGGCGTCGGCAGTCACGCTGGCTGTGGCTGCGCCCGTGAGGTTCACGGTAGCGGCATTGCCGCCGGCACCGCTGATCGTGCCCGGAGATGCTGTAGGAGATGGTGGCGAAGTTGACCGCCGTCACATTCGCGTTGTTGACGGTGGCTGGCAGGCTGGCTGGGGTGAACGTGTAAGCCCGGTCTTCGTGGGCGTAACGGTGTAGCTGCCATTCGCCAGGCCGGTGAACGTGTAGTTGCCGGAGGCATCGGAGGTGACCGACGCGGTCGAAGTGCCGGTCAGGTTCACGGTAGCGCCGTTGCCGCCTGGCATCGAGACTGTGCCGGAAATGCTGTACGTAACCGGGCCGGAGCTGAAGTTGACGCCGGTGAGGTTCGCGCTGTTCACCGTCACGTTCTGGCTCACGGGAGTAAAGGAGAAGCCAGACTTGCTCGGGGTTACCGTGTACGCGCCATTCGTCAAACCGGTGAACGTGTACGCGCCGGAAGCATTGGCGGTGGTCGTCGCCGTCGCGGCGCCGGTCAGATTTACCGTCGCGCCGTTGCCGCCGGTACCGCTGAGCGTGCCCGAGAGGCTGTAGGTAACCGTGCTGAAGTTTGCGGTGCCGTTGGCGTTGTTGAGCGTGACCGCCTGGCTGGCCGGGGTAAACGTGAACCCGGTGTGGCTCGGCGTCACCGTGTAGCTGCCATTCGACAGGCCGGTGAAAGTGTAGTTGCCGCTGGCGTCGGCGGTGACGCTCTGGGTAGCCGCGCCGGTCAGGTTGACGGTCGCGCCGGCGCCGCCCGGACCGCTGATGGTTCCGGAGATGCTCTCCGACGTGGTGAAGACCACGTCCACGTAATAGTTGCTGGAAAGATAGCTGCCGGTCGGGAACGCGCTGGCGCCGTAGAGGAACAGACCATTCGCGCCCGCGGAAGTCCCATCCTGCACGGCGTGCAGCGGGGTGCTGTTGTAAGCCGAGGTGAAGTAGTTCTGGTCGTACGAGTAGTTGCCGGAACTGGTGTTATAGGAGGCTACGTACACCGTGTTGGCGGTGATGGCCACCGGCGTGGCGAAGCTCACCTGCTGCCAGCCCGAGGCCGTCTCAGTGCCGAAAGTCGCGGTTGCCAGCAGCGTGCCGGTGTTGCTCCACAGGTGGGCAATGTGCGTAGCCGGTGTTGGTCGTGCCCTTATAGAAGCGGATTCCGGTGATTACGCCGGCCACATCGGAGGTGAAGCGCATTCCCAATTCAATCTGGTTGGGATCGTTGGCCAGGTTCCCGGGCACCGTCGTGCTCGTCCACACGCTGCAGGGGCAAGCCGCAAAGCTGGAGAAGCTGACGCCGGTGACGTTGGCGCCGCTGACCGTCACTGCCTGCGCCGATGGGCTAAAGCCGAAAGCGGTCTTGCTCGGGGTCACGGTGTAGGCGCCGTTGGTCAGCCCGGTGAAGGTGAAGTTGCCGGAGGTGTCGGCAGTGGTGCTTCCAGCCACGGGGCCGCTCAAGGTGACCGTCGCGCCGCTGCCACCCGTACCGCTGATGTTGCCTTGCAGGGTGTAGGTCTGCACCGAGCTCGTGAAGTTCAGGCCAGTTATGTTTGCGGTTGTAACGTTTGCCGGCTGGCTGGCAGGGTTAAACAAGTAGCCCGTGCTGCTCGGGGTCACGGTGTAGGAACCGGCGGCGACCGTGAAGCTGTAAGCACCGGAAGCGTTGGTGGTAGTGCTTGCGCTGGCCGCGCCGGTAAGTTGGACCGTAATTCCGCTTACGATCGCGCCAGTGATCGTGCCCGAGACAGTAAACGTCGGGACGGATGCCGAGCTGAAGTTCACGGCAGCCGGGTTGGCATTGCTGATGGTGACGTTCTGGCTGGTGGGCGTGTAGGTGAATCCCGTCAGGCTAGGTGTAACCGTGTAACCGCCGTTCGTCAGGCCGCTGAAGCTGTAGGTCCCCGATGCGCCGGCAGTGGTGGTCGCGGTGGAAGCGCCGCTCAGTGCCACCGTCGCGCCTACGCCGCCCGCACCGCTGATCGTTCCGGAGATGGTGTAGGTCACGGTGCTGAAGTTCAGCGCCGTTACGCTGGCATTGGTCACCGTAGCGTTCTGGCTCGCGGGACTGAAGCTGAACCCGGTCTTGGCCGGGGTGATGGTGTACGTTCCCGCGGTCAGCCCCGTGAAGCTGTAGTTGCCGGAAGCATCAGCGGTCACGACGGCGGTCGAGGCCCCGGTTAAGGTCACCGTCGCGCCGCTGCCGCCCGCGCCGCTGATCGTGCCCGAGATGCCGAAGGCGCCTGCGGCTGTGAAGGTGACGTCCACGTAGTAGTTGGTGGAGAGGAAGCTACCGGTCGGGAACGCGCTCGGGCCGTAGCCGAAGAGACCGTTGGCCCCGCCGGAACCACCATCCTGCATGCCGTGCAGCGGCGGGTTGTTGAAAGTCGAGGTGAAGTAGTTCTGATCAGCCGCATAGTTCCCGGCATCGGTGTGGTAGGAAGCCACGTAGGTGGTGTTGGCCGCGATCGCCACCGGCGAAGCGAAGCTCACCTGCTGCCAGCCCGAGGCAGTCTCGCTGGCGAAGATCGCGGTTGCCAGCAGAGTGCCGGTGTTCGTCCACAGGTTGCCGATGTGCGTGCCGGTGTTGGTGGCGCCTTTGTAGAACTGCAGACCGGTGATGAAGCCCGCAACGTCGGAGGTAAAGCGCACGCCGACTTCGATCGCGCTTGGATCGTTAGCTGATGGGTTTGCGGGCACGGTCGAGCTAGGCCACAGGGTGCACGGGCAAACCTGGAAGCTGGAGAAGTTGACTCCGGTTACGTTGACGCCATTGACCGTCACGGCCTGGGAGCCGGGGCTGAAGCTATAGCCGGTCTTGCTCGGCGTCACCGTGTAGGAGCCGTTCGTGAGTCCACTGAAGGTGTAATTGCCGGAAGCGTCGGCAGTGACCGATCCGCCGGAGGTTCCGCTCAAGGTCACGGTCGCTCCGTTGCCGCCGGTGCCGCTGATGGTCCCTTGCAGCGTGTAGGTCGCGACCACGGTGCTGAAGTTCACGGCGGTCACCGACGCATTCGTGACGGTGACTGGCAGGCTGGCAGGCGTGAAAGCGAAGCCCGAGTGGCTGGGCGTGACCGTGTAAGAGCCGGGTGCCACACCGCTGATGGTGTAGTTGCCGGAAGCATCCGCAGTGGCGCTTCCGCCGGCCGCGCCGCTAAGTGTGACCGTCGCGGCGGCTCCGCCTGGGCCGCTGATCGCGCCCGAGATGGTGTAAGTAACGGTGGCAAAGTTGACGCCCGTGAGGTTCGCGTTGCTGAGAGTGGTGGTGGTGCTGGCGGGCGCGAAGGTAAAGCCGGTCTTGCTGGGCGTCACCGTGTAAGACCCGTTGGTCAGCCCGGTGAAAGTGTAATTGCCGGAAGCATCCGCCGTCGCGGTGGCGCTGGCGGTTCCGCTCAGGGTCACAGTCGCGCCGCTGCCGCCCAGGCCGCTGACGGCGCCCGAGAGGCTGTACGTCACCGTGCTGAAGTTGATCCCGGTGACGTTGGCGTTGGCGACCGTCACCGGCTGATTGGTGGGCGTGAAGGTGAAGCCAGTCTTGCTGGGTGTTATCGTGTAGGAGCCGTTCGCTAGGCCGGTAAAGGTGTAATTGCCATTGGCATCGGCGGTCGTGCTACCGCTCGAGGTGCCCGTGCGGCTTACGGTTGCGCCGGCGCCGCCCGGCCCGCTGATCGTGCCGGAGAGGCTGTAGGTCGCGTTCGAGGGGCTGAACACCACGTCCACCCAGTAGTTGGCGGACTCCCAGGCGTTGTTCGGGAAGGCGCTGGCCCCGTACTTATAAACGCCATTGATGCCGCCGCTTCCGTCCAGAATTGCATGCAGCGGCGGATTGTCAAAGCCGCTGCTGGCAAAGTAGCCGTCGTCCTCGGCGTAAAAGCCACTTGTATGGTAGGAGGCGACGTAAACGGTGTTGGCGGTAATCGCCACCGCCGTGGAGAAGTTCACCTGCTGCCAGCCCGAGGCGGTCTCACCGCTGAAAGTAGCGGAACCAAGCTTGGTGCCGGTGTTGCTCCACAGATTGCCGATGTGCGTTCCGGTGTTGGCGCTGCTCTTGTAGAAGCGGATGCCAGTGATGTTGCCGGCCACGTCAGACTTGAAACGTACGCCCACCTCGATAGCGCTACCATCCTGCCCATTGGGCGTGCCTGGGGTAACGGCGTCCATCCACAGGCTGCAAGGACACGTCTGCGCGAGGGCAAAGTTCACCGCTGCGATGTTGGCCCCGGCAACCGTTACGGTTTGTGTGGCGGGGTTGAACGTCAGCCCGGTCTTGCTGGGAGTGATCGTGTAGGTTCCGCTGGGCAGGCCATTCAGGGAATAGTTGCCGTAGCTGTCCGCGGTGGCGCTCACCGTAACTGGACCGGTCGCTGTGACGGTGGTTCCGGTGCCAATCGGACCCGGCGTGATCGCGCCGGAGGCGCTGAACAGCGGCGCGCCGCCGTAGGTCGCCTGATAGCTGCCGGCGCTGGCCGCGAACATCGCGTACTGCAAGCCTTTGACGGTCTGAAGCTGGTACGTTACCGGACTGCCGCTCAACAGCAGGCTGCTCAATCCCAGCGAGCCAAAGTTGGTCGGCAGCATGGCTTTCAGATTGTTGGCGTTGGTCCCGACCGTAACCGTAAAGCTGAGAACGTTGCCGCTCCAGGAGAGCGAATTGAACGAAGATCCGTTGCGCCCATCCAGCCATTGCAGCATTTGCAACGAAGTGACGACCGGCACGCCGCGAGCCTGGGCCGAAGCGACGATGTACGACGCTCCCGGGCCGGGGTAGTCGGTGGCGTCGTTGTGCATGTTGGCGGTGAATACTCCGTAGTACCCGGTCCCGCTCAGAGCGTTGTCCAGCAGAGTGTTGATGTGCAGGGGATAGCTCTGGCCGGACTCATCCGTCATCTGCGTGGCGGCCTGATAGACATTGATGACGTTGCCGTTGCGATCCGTGTATCGCATGGGCATGCCGGAACCGGTGAGCAGTCCCGGGCGGTCGTTAATCCAGGTCGACGGCCAGTAGTAGTGCGTGGTATCGAAGCGGATGCCGTGCTTTAGTTCGATGGTCGGCTGCGAATCGTAATCGCTCCAGGAGACGCAGTGCATGCGGTGCGTCTGCGGGGCGGGCACGCTCGCGAACTGCGAGGCCAGGGAAGCCAGATACGTGGTGTACTGGGTGTCGAGCTGGGTGGTGGTCCAATCCTGGCAATCGGTGGCGGAATCCACGTGCACGCCGATTTCGAAGCCTTGCGAGATGTAGTTCGCGACCTGAGTATTGGTTAGGGAGTTGGTGGCGATGACCTTGGGAAACAAGTACGCCGTGCCGCGAACGCACTCCCAGTTCGCCACATTGCAACCGGAAGGACTGGCGGCGATAAAGTCGCTGAAGCGCGAAGCGGTCGCGCTGCTGCCGTAATAGGATCCGTGATCGTCGCCGGTCATCACCACGGCGGCTTTCAATCCCTTGGGCAAATACCAGAAGCGCGGCAGGGGCTTCTTGCCCGAGTTCATCTGCAGCATCAAGTTGGCCAGCAGACGCTGCTGCTCATCGGCTTGCGGGATCTGGATCTTGTTGAAGTCGATGTAATCGGGCGAAGAGCCGCCGTACCACAAGTTGTACGAGCGGATGGGAGGAGCGTTGGCGGAATCGCGCGCCTGCCCGCTCCACGCGGGATTGCCCTCGCGGGTTAAAACCACCGAGCGCGCCAGGTCGTAGGTGAAGGCCGCCGCTTGTCCGGAGCCGGTGCGGTTCAAAATCACCGCCGGGTTGGTGGTGGCGGTGCTTGCGCTCGAGTACAGCGTGGCGTAGCTGGTGGCGCCGTTCAGCGTGTACAAATCCGCCGGACCGTGAAACTGAATCGTCTGCCCCACCAGTCCCGCGCCCGGTCCGGTCGCCGTGCTCATCAGCACATACGCGTCGGAGAGAGTCGATGTCGAAGCGGTCAGGCCCAACAGCCCCGCCAACTGATGGTCGGGATGCATGGCGATGAGGTTGCCGCCGCCGTTCACCCAGGTCGTGAGCGTGGTCACCTGCGCGGCAGTCAGCGTCATGTCGCCGAGCACGGCCAGGTCGTGGACCGCGAGCGTGGCGCTAGTTACTGTTGAGATATCAGCCGTATCGAGCTCATTGAATCCCTCAGTGCGGAGAATTTCCGGCAGGAACGTCGTATAGGGATTCGACGAGCTGGTAATGACCAAAATCGGGTTCGCCGCCGCGGCTTGGATGGGGAAGGCGAAAGCCAGCAGGCATACGGCAAACAGGCAGACAATGAGCCCCTTGCGCTTCATGCCTTGCTGGTAAAGCACTTGTCTGGCCACGTTAATTCCACGTGCCCCTGGGAAGGCTGCCCCTATCTCCTTTATTCCCAATTCGGAATCAGGGTGAATCCACAGCCGACGTGGTTCTCCGCCCAGCGGAGATGCAGGACTTTGCATCGCTTGTGCAAGTGGTTGGCGCGGGCCGAGGATTGGGCCCTTCACACCGCCATAGTGCTCGTTCTACTTGACTAAGTACGTGGAGGGAGAGAAACTGCCGGATTTTTTGTTCGCGAGGCTAAACCTGTGGTCCGCAATTTTATGCGCCGTCCTTCTTAGAGGCGCAGCGTCGACTCGCTTGATCGCCTGACCAGTTCGGATTAACCCTTGGGATTATCTGTTCGGTAAACAGAGAAAGCTTTGTAGGCCGGCTCTTTCGTTGGCATGTGACCCTGCTCGGTACTCGGTACTAACTGCTCCCCAGCCTTTCTCCCGCCTTCGGCCGGTAGCCGTGAATGAAGTCTTTCGCGCTCATCCGCCGCTTGCCCTCGAGTTGCAGCTCGATGACCTGAAGCGCGGTTCCCTCACCGCATCCCAGAAACAGATCTTCGCCGGCAACCTTCATCTCGCCGGGGACAAGCGGGCCGATGCCATACCCCGCCAAGTGCGCTCGGTGGAGCATCAGGTTCTTGGCGCGGAAGCTGGTGAAGGCCCCCGGCCAGGGCTGGAACCCGCGCAGGCGGTTCAGGATTTCCGTTGCGGTGCGGCTGAAGTCAATCTGGCCGTCTTCTTTCTTGAGAATAGGCGCAAGCGTCGCGTCAATATGATCCTGCTTCCTAGGGGCGATGGTTCCTGCCGCGAGGCCATGTAGGGTCTCGAGCATCAGGCCGGCGCCGATTTCAGCCAGCCGCGGCGCCAGCGTCACCGCCGTGTCCTCGGGATCGATGGGCAGTTCACGCTGCAGCAGGATGTCGCCGGTGTCGAGCCCCTCGTCGATGCGCATGGTGGTTACACCGGTGACCGTCTCGCCGCGCGCGATCGCCCACTGGATGGGCGCCGCGCCGCGATACTTGGGCAACAGCGACCCGTGCAGATTGATGTTGCCGTGCGGCGGCAGGTCGATCATCCACTTGGGAATGATGCGTCCGTAGCCCACCACAACAATGACCGCAGGGTGAAGCGCTTCCAGTTGCGCGCGGAATTCCAGGTTGTTCTTGATTTTGTCCGGCTGGACCACCGTCAGCCCGAGCGATTGCGCCAATCGTTTAACCGGCCCGACGGCGAGTTCCTGCCCGCGTCCGCTGGGGCGGTCCGGCTGCGTGACCACCAGGCGACACGTTGTGGCCGGCTTCCACCAGCTTCTTTAGCGTGGGAACGGCGAACTCGGGAGTTCCGCAGAAGATGAGATCCATGTCGAACAATTCATGTCGAACAATTAAGGATCGGGTGATCGGCTCATCGGGTGATCGGGTCATCTGAAACCTACCCTGACAATCACCCGATGACCCGATCTCCCGATCTCCCGATTCCTACCATTCTCCCGCCTTCACCAGCTTGCGGATCTTGCGCTTCATCAGGTCGCGCTTCAGGGCGCTGATGTGGCTGATGTAGAGCTTGCCATTGAGGTGATCGGTTTCGTGCATAAAGGCGCGGGCCAGCAGCTCTTCGCCGC
The DNA here is from genome assembly GCA_963733935.1 of uncultured Acidobacteriota bacterium. GTDB lineage: Bacteria > Acidobacteriota > Terriglobia > Terriglobales > Acidobacteriaceae > JAHFUA01. The sequence continues at coordinate 204,216 of CAVTEQ010000005.1, read as the reverse complement.
TGGTCTCGAAGGTCTTGCCGGTCGCGTCCTGGGCGCGCACCGTGACCCGCATCGGGCGCGTGACGTCTTCGCGAAACTCGGGCAGGCTCAGGCAGCCTTCGCTGCCGCGCTGTTTGCCTTCGGTGCGGACAATCTCCGGATTCACCAGCACCAGCTTCGCCTGGGGATCTTCTTTGAAGGAAATGTCGATTACAGCCAGGCGCTTGGAGATGCCGATCTGCGGCGCCGCGAGGCCAACCCCCCGCGCCGCGTACATGGACTCGAACATGTCCTCGACCAGCTTGCGCAGTGCATCGTCGAAAACGGTGATGGTTTCCGCCGACTTCTCCAGAACCGGGTTGCCGTACTTCACGACGGGATAGATCATCAAGAGCAGTTGTCAGTAGTCAGTCGCCAGTAGTCAGCGCGGCTAATCAATAGTCCTTAAGCTGTTTCTTGTAGCCTTCAAAGTTCCGCAAAACTTCGCCTATGGAATCGCCGCCGAATTTCTCCAGCGCACAGCGCGCCAGCGTAAGCGCCACCATCGCTTCGCCGCCCACGCCCGCCGCCGGAACCACGCACACGTCCGAACGCTCGTAGGCCGCCTTCACCGGCGCGCGGGTCTTGAAGTCTACCGACTCAAGCGGCCGCCGCAAGGTGGAAATCGGCTTCAGATAACCGCGGACGAGGATGTCCTCGCCGTTGGAGATGCCGCCTTCGATTCCGCCGGCATGATTGCTTCGGCGTGTGAAGCCGGTGTATCCGCCGCGACCATCGCCCTGGACGCGCGGTTCATATCCTATCGCATCGTGTACGGCCGACCCCGGCGAGGCCGCGGCTCCGATGCCTGAGCCGATCTCCACCGCTTTCACCGCCTGCAGCGACATCACCGCGCCGGCCAGCAGCGCGTCCAAGCGCTCGTCCCAATTTGCGTAGGTGCCAAGTCCCGGCGGAACGCCGTGCGCGACCACTTCGAAGACGCCACCGACCGAGTCGCCGGTCTTGAGCGCGTTGTCCACCTCCGCCTTCATGCGCGCTTCAGCCTCGGGATCGGCGCAGTTCAGCAGCACTTCCTCGCGGGCAGAAAGCGCCTGGATCTTCTCCCAGGGGATCTCGGCATCGCGCACCGAGGCGCCGCCCACCGCCAGCACGTGGCTGAGAACCTCGATGCCCAACTCCCGCAGCAGCAGCTTGGCGATGGCGCCCGCGGCAACGCGCGCCGCCGATTCCCGCGCCGAAGCCCGTTCCAGCACGTAGCGGGCTTCCGGAAAGTTGTACTTCAGCGCCCCGGCGAGATCGGCGTGTCCGGGACGCGGCGACTCCACCGCCTTGTGTTTTTCCGGATCACCCGCGGCCACGGGCAAAGCATCCTGCCAGTTTTTCCAGTCGCGGTTCTCGATGGTGAGCGAGATCGGCGAGCCGATGCTAGCGCCGTGCCGCACGCCGGAGAGAATATGCACCGCGTCGTGTTCGATCTTCATGCGGCCGCCGCGACCGTATCCTTGCTGCCGGCGCCACAATTCGCGATCGAGAAATGCAGTGTCGATCTTCAGCCCTGCGGGCACTCCCGACAGCACGGCGACCAATGCTTCGCCGTGCGATTCGCCCGCGGTCGAGAAGCGCAACATGCTGGGATTCTATATGATTAGCTTGCTAAGGCCATTCCCGGAAACCGTTGCTAAGCGCCCATCTCCTGATAAGGTCAACCCCTTAGAAGAAATAAGTAAAATTTCACACGGAAGCGGTAGACAGCCACTACCTGAACCCGTAAAATAGCGGCTGGATTAGTAGTTAGATGTTTGCTCGGGACCGTTTACTCTCCAGGTTCGTCTAAGGTCCCACCAACCTCTCTTCCTCTGGCCCAAGGAGCAGTAAGGCATTGCCTGCCTTATTACCACTCAAAGAAAGCTCGCGCGAACTTATTGTCGAAGTGGCTAATGCGCTCGAGCCCTACTTCCCGGACATCACCACCGGCTGGCGCGAGAAGCTGAGCGCCGAGCTCGGGCTCGATGGACGCGCCCTCTCCGCCCTCGAGCGGCTCAACGTTTCCACCGGCAGCTCCTACTTCAAGCACGGCAACCTGGCGGGATTTTTTGAGAACCTAGCCTACTTCGGCAACCGCCTGGCCAAGTTGCAGATCGACACGCGCGCGGTGGCGCGTTCACTGGAGCTATACGAGAGCCTCTGCGAGCCCTACCTTGGCAGCCTGTTCGGAGATCGGCTGGGCGAAGCCAAGGCAGCGCTGGAGATGCTCTCGGCGGCCACGTTTCAGACCGTTTCCGGCGCCTACTTCGACGCCAAGACAAGTGAATCGGCCGCGCTGCTGGCGGTGCTCGATGCCGAACTCTCCGCACCTGACCTGGCCGCAATGCTGCAACGGGTGCTCGAGATCACGATTACGACCTTCGGCGCAAGCAACGGCGTGGTGCTGCTGCGCGATCCGGAATCCGACCTGCTGCAGGTAACCGCCTCCCGCGGCCTCGAGGCGCCGCCCGAAGACCTCACCATCGCGGTCGGCCAAGGCTTCTCCGGCCGCGTTGCCCAGACCGGCGAGCCCGACGTAGTACTTGACGCCGCCCACGACGGGCGCATTCAGAGCCCGGCCCTGCGCCGCAGCGCCAGCTCCTGGTGGGCCGTGCCCATGAAGACCGCGGAGGGCATCATCGGCGTGCTCATGATCGGGTTCGCCAAGCCTTACGAGTGGATGCCCACCGAGCGCGAGCTGCTGCGCGCCATCGCCGAGCGGTCGGCGCTGGCCATCGACCGCGCCCGCATCAACGAGGCGCTGCGCGAGCGCGAAATCCGCATCGCCGAGCTTTCCGCCCACCTGCTGCGGGTGCAGGAGCAGGAGCGGCGGCGCATCAGCCGCGAGCTCCACGACGAAACCGGCCAGGAGCTGATGGTCATCCGCCTCTACCTGGGGATGCTCGAAAACACGGTCACCGCTCGCAACCCGCGCCTGAAGATCCGCGAGACGCTCGATGTGGTGGACCGCACCATCGACGGCATCCGCCGCATCATCGCCCGCCTGTCGCCATTGTTATTGCAGGAGCTGGGATTGATTCCCGCCATCCGCAAGGAAGCCAAAGACCTGGCGCGGAACACCGGCATGAAGGCGCGCGTGTCGGCGCCTCCCGGTATCGGCCGCCTCTCGACCGAGGCCGAGGCCGCCGTCTATCGGGTAGTGCAGGAGGCGCTGCACAATGTGGCCAAGCACGCTCAGGCCAGCAACGTAAATATCCAGATGTCACAGGAAAATGGGGAGTTACACCTGCTGATCGAGGACGACGGAATCGGCATCCAAGCAAAGTACGGCAGCTCGCGCAGCCGCTCCTTCGGCCTGGCCGGAATCAAGGAGCGCATCGGGATGCTGGGGGGGCAGGTGCGCATCAGTTCGGGCCGCGGCAAGGGCACGCGCATCGAGGTCATCGTTCCTCCCGAGCCCACTCGCGAACACGGGCTGGCGCTGGCCGCCACGGCCAAAGGTGGATGGAATGCCCAAAATTAGGTGCCTGCTGGTCGACGATCACACGCTCTTCCGTCAGGGCGTGCGCCGGCTGCTGGAAAGCGAATCCGATTTCGAAGTTGCGGGCGAATCCGGCGATGCCGGCGACGCCGTAGAGAAGGCGCGGGAGCTACGCCCGGACGTGGTACTGATGGACATCGGCATGTCAGGACTATCTTCCTTCGAGGCGGCGCGCCACATCCGCAAGAACCGCCAGGAAACCAAAATCCTCTTCCTCACTATGTATGACGACGAGGATTATCTGGTGCAGTCGCTGGAAGTGGGCGCCGCCGGCTACGTTCTCAAAGACACTCCTGCGGCCCAGCTCGTCACCGCCGTGCGCGACGTGTACAAAGGCGGGAAGTATCTCAGCTCGCAGGTGCTCGGGAAGCTGGTGGAAGACTTCCGTGCCCGCGTGCGCGACCAGAAGATGCGTCCGCGGATTTCGACCCTGACGCCGCGCGAGCGCGAAATCCTCAAGCTGCTGGCCGAAGGCAACTCGGTCAAGGAGATCGCGGTCGTGCTGGGCCTGAGCGTGAAGACCGTCGAGGCGCACAAGTTCAACCTGATGCGCAAGCTCGATATCCACAACAAGGCGCAACTCGTCACCTACGCCATCCAGAAGAAGATCATCAAGATTCCGGTGAACCAGTAGGGCTAATTATCTGGAAAAATCTTGAGGGTGCCCTACCCTTGGCCGGTTTTGCCAAGGGTAGGGACTTTGATTTTCGGATTCTCGTCACCTTCGCCGTTCAGAAGAGGATCGTAGGTGAAGGGGCGTCGTGAGCGAAGCCGACGGACCCTGGTCGTGCCGTCAGTGACCGTGAAGGTTGGGCTTTTTAGCCCCTGAGACTTTGGAGAAAGCCCCGCAAGGGGCGACCGAATGTAGCCGGGCAGGTTAGTCCGCGGACTGTGAGGTCACAATGGGATGCCAATACAGCCAAAGGGACCCGGCCACGCCCAGAGCGTTGACTGTAAGAAACAATATCAAGATACAGACAATCCAATAAGTGATGGTTCCCCGAAGTGGACGTTCTCAACCATCTCTCGGTGTTATGAAGGATCTGAATCTGCTCATTCTGGCCGGTAGTCGTGCCAACGCCCATCGTTAGCCCGGCCTCATACTTCTCCACCGGCTTGGTCAGGCCGAGCTGATCTTCCAGAAGCGTCTTCTTGACAATGGTATTTCGGTAATAGCGATGGCCCCTAAGGACATTCTGAATGCCAACCACGGCGGCCGCGAGGCCAACTAGGAAAATGCCTCCGACAAAGAGGTTCAGGAGAGGTGCACTTCCAATCTTCATGAGGCCAACAGCGATAGCAATAAGACCGCTGTTCAATGTCAGCTGATACGCCGTCCGATCCCAGTTTAGTCTTACCTGAAAGCGGTATTCTTCAATGGCGATCTTGTAGAGCTCCAGCAGCTGTTCGTGTGAGAATTCAGGCACTGGGAGGACTGCCGTAGTAATTACACTCTACTCTCGTAAAATGAGAGTACCTGCAAAAATGTTGGCGTGAATACTCGTGTGCCGTCGGAATGGAGCGCATGAATCATGGACCGTGGCAAGAATTCCAATGCGTCAATGTGAGTTGGGTCGTACCTGAAGGGCCCACTGTGGTTAGCAGAAAACACGCCAATAAACTTGAGACAACCGTCGTCCTCCATTGAGGTCGTACCCACGTAGTTGAGCCGGAGCCCGGAGATGCCTAATTCCTGGGCGAGCCTCCGTTGTGCCGCACCTTCATATGACTCCCCCGCAAAAATGTACGCAGCGACAGATGAGCCCCAATAACCAGGGTGCCGCATGCGGGTGCGCGCAAGCCGCTGAACCAAGAGCTCTCCGCTCGCGTTGAAAATAAGAGTGTGTGCAACGCGAAAGTTCGCTCTTTGAATGAAAACATCCTTCCTCTCGATGAGACCGGCAGGAAGGTCATTCTCATCGACCACATCGATCACCATCTCTGGGGTAACCAAGGGCATAATCATGGTCAATTTTATTTGACTATAATGGAGAATGTCAAATATTATTGACACAATGCCCAATGATTTTGCCTGTGCGTTCGGAGATGCCTTCCAGAAGTTCCTGGAAGACCATGAGATCACGCAAAGTGATGCAGCAGATCGGCTTGGACTAAAGAGGGGCGGTAAGGCTCGAATCAACACCTACTGCCACGATTCACCGAAGGGCACACGCCCCAAGCCTAGCGCCGAAATTCTTTACCTAGCCTGCACCAAACTTGGCTTTTCCTTTGAATACCAGGGCTATAAAATAGGTGCCGCAGAGCTTAATGGAAATGCGAGACCGGGCAAGGATCGGACAGAACAGCTATCGCTGCCTTTGGAGCGTCAATTTGATTTGACGGAGCATAACGGTATCGTCTCCGTTACGGTAAGACGCCCCCCTGGTCGAGTCGTTGTGTCGCTCTCATTGAAAGCAGCCCTTTAGGCAGCCTAGCGGGCCGCTGCCCCGTACAAAAGCGCAAGTTTGACCGCCGATTCCGGGCCGCCGGTCGCGCTCACTCTGTGCCCGTCTTCGGCTTCTGCTCCGCTTTTTGCTTTCTCGACTGCCGGTAGTGCGCGAGGAGTTCGTCGCGGTTCTGGCGCAGGTCCAATCCGGTAGGTGTGGCGGGATAAGGCTTGTTGCCCATGATCCCTTTCCAGAGAATGCGGTTATAGGCCTCGCCATCGATGTGATCGGCGTCGCTGAAGTCGAACCCCTTCGTCACCCGCGCCCAGTACTTCACGTCGTGCGCAGGCTTGGGCACGATCGCGCCGGCCGGCTTGGGAGGCAGCGGCAGCCGAGTGTTGTAGAGGTACAGCGAGGGCGTGGCGGTAAAGGTCCAGGCGCTCGGCGTGGTGTTGAAGATGTCCGCCATGGGCCGGGCAAGCGCGTCGTTCAGGTTCAGCGGCGGGAGGCCCAGAACCTCTTCAATCGTGCGCAGGAAGTTGACGGTGTTGTATAGCGAGGAGACCACCGCGCCTTGCTTCACGTAGGCGCCCGCCACCAGGGCGACGGTGCGGTGCGAATCGACGTGGTCGCCGCCATCCTGCGCGTCGTCTTCCACGATAAAGATGAGAGTGTTGTTCGCGTAAACGCTGTTGGCGATCTTCTGCACCAGCAAGCCGACCGCATAGTCGTTATCGGCTTGCTGCGTCTCCGGAGTATCCACCAGGTCAATTGGCGGGACGGTGAAGTTTCCGGTGTGATCGTGCATGAGGCGAACCAGGCTCAACGCCGGGAGCCCAGCGCTGGCGTAATTGGCATCGAACTCCCGGTCCCACTCCGTGAAACGGTAGTAATCCGGAAACGAGGGATCGAAACCGCGGAAGTACGGGTCGGTATACGGGGCGAGGGCAACGTTGGTGGAATAGGCCACGACCGTGCCACTTGCCGCCGGGTCGTGCAGCAGGGGAATGCTGTAGGCGGGGTTGGGCGAACTATAGCGGGCAACATCGATGAAAAAGCCATAGTCGCGCACCGTGAGATTCGCCCGCAGCGCGGCGTCCCACAAGTAGCCGGTATTCACTTCATTGTTCGGTCCATCCGGCGCCCCGGCGTCGGTCTGGCCCGGCAACAGATCCGGATCGGCCGCCGGCGTCATCAGCGTGGTATCGACAAGAAGGGGATCGGCGGCCACGCGCCCCGCCAGGGTCGGAATGGCAACATCCACATTGCGATTGTCCCCTTCGCTGTCCAGGCTGAAGCCGCGTCCCGCGTAGACCACCGGCCATTCGTGTTCGATCACGTCGGGGGCGCGAGCCGAAGTGGTCCACAGCCAGCCGTCAACGCTGACCTCGGCGGTGGCCATAAAGTTGTCGAGGGTGACGAATTGTCGCGCCAGTTGATGCTGATTGGGCGTGATCGCCGCTCCAAACATCGGCAAGTTAGGATCGCCGTTGCCCTTTTCGAGGTCGCCCAGAATCTGGTCGTAAGTCCGGTTCTCCTTGATGATGAAGATGACGTGCTGCACGCCCTGGCGCACGGCCGCCATGACCGCGGCGTCATGGGCGCTCTCCTGGCTGGAGAAGCGGTTGTTCGCGGCTACCTGCGCCGTCAGCGTCGCGAGCTGCGGCGCGCTGGGCACCTGGAAGCTCTGGAAGCCGGCTTTGATCAACTGCGGATTGTAGGTATTCGCCGGATAGCAATTGGGGTACACCGTTGGGGGGAGCGGGCCGTAGCTATAACACCAGGTGGGATTCGCGCCGGTAGGCGACTTTCCATTGACCACGTAAGCCCAGGTGCCAAGGCCGCCGAAGTTTTTCAAGCTCACTGAGTTCGGGTACCAACCGGTGGGAATGAGGCCAATCACATGGTCGCCGCTATTGGTTCCGCCCAGCGCCACTACCGCGACGTTATTCAGGTTGCCATTGGTCACCCAGAGCTGCGTTTCATCCGGCGAGAGCGTCACGCTGTTGGGGTTGGCGCCGGTATAGTGCGCCAGCGCGGAAGGCACGATGGACGGAGGAGCGATGACCGGGATGGTTTCGAGGACCGTGTTCACGGTGCTGGTGTTGCTCGGGTTGATGTCGATTACGTCCACCGTATCCGACTGGTCTTCGACCGCGTACAGGAGCATCTGGGCCTGGTTCATCGTCATCTTGCCCGGCTGGCCTTTAACCGGGATCCGGGCCGTTACCGCGGCCGTCCCGGCCAGATTCACTACGTCGATCTCGCGGTCGCGAATGCTGGATATATACGCTGTCGATCCGTCACTCGTCACCAGCACCCACAGCGGATATTCGCCGCCTGGAATGCCCGACAGCGCGGGGTTGCCCTTGCCGGGGCGCAGGTCGGTTTCCGTTCCCGCCGCCGACCAGGGGTAGCCTCCCTTGAACACGGTGATGGTGTCGTTGGAGTAATTCGCCACCACCAGCGTCTGGCAATCGCGCGAAACCGCCACCCCGCCAGGGAAGGGCCTCACGAAATTTGAGTTGCTGGCTACAGTTACGGGAAGGCCATTGCCCCTGGTGTGGTTTAAGGGCATGGCCAGGCTGGGCTCCTCCGCCCAAGTGCCGGCGGTCAGAGTAAAGACGTGGACAAAGTCATGGACAGCTCTGTTGTTGGGGTTGCTGGGGTCGTCAGGGATTATGCCGGGCACGTAAAAATGCTGGGCGGACGGATCGCAGGACGAACCGGTGGACCCCGAACTGCCGGACGGGACGCCGGAGGGATCGAAGACAATCCCGTAGTAGGCATTTGGGATTTGTAAGGGCGGTTGCTTCAGGACCGGCGTGGGCGTCGAAATGTCGTAGACGAACACGTACTCATTCGAGAAGCCCGCTTCCGGAATGGGGAGATGGAGGTTGTAGACGAGGTTGTACCCGCTGGTCAGAATCAGCAGAGTATTCCCATCGGGACTGACCACGGTGGTGGCGGCTTGCCCGGCCAGCCAGGGTTGGCCGTTTACGATCAGGCCTGTATCCAGCGGTCCGAACAGGGCGCCCGGAGGCGCCAGCGGCGTAATCTGCAGGCCCATGTTGGGGATGGCCTGCGCCGGAAACGCGCCGTTCACCGTGATGGTCAGGATCGCCGCGGCGCTGCTAAGCGAGTTGGCAGCCGTTACCGTGTAGCCGGCCGTGGCGGTCACGGCCGCGGGGGTTCCGCTGATAACGCCCGTGCTAGTGCTCAGGCTCAGGCCTGCGGGAAGGTCCGGGCTCACACTATACGAGGTCACGGCTCCGCCGGTGATGGTGGGGCTGTCCGGCGTGATCGCCATCCCCACGGTGTAGACCGCCGTGCTGGGGGCGTAGCTGAGCGCCAAGGGCGGCTGAGGGCCGGTACCACCCGTGACACTACATCCGCAGAGAAGAAGGAGTGCTGAGGCCAGAGAAAGACCAAGCCATTGCATGGATCGCATAGAAACCTCCTGTTTCATCGTCACCCGGGCACCACGGCGGTTGCGAAAGCAGCGTTGTGTGAAGTGGGATAGTCGGCCTGCCCTTGGAATGCTACGGCCCCTGAATCGAAATCGTTTCTAAGACGCACGGTGAAGTTCTGTGAGCAGTCTGTTCAAAAAGGAACCCACTTAAAATGGAATCATCGGTTGCAGGGAGCCGGTAGTCGGCAGGAGACGATCAGAATGGAGGAGGCGTAGCCGGCAGCGTGGCGGAGTTGATGCCTTCACACAGCGCGTTGTCGACGGTCAAGTTGCCCGCGCCGTCCAGCGTCACCGTCCAGATGGTGTCGTAGTCGTCATCCGGCCAATCTGGCGCCGATGGGGCATTGCTGTGATAGCTCGCGATCAGCGCATTTACTGTCGGTGGGATGTGATCGTGCTCCCATGCCATAAGCACCGTCTGATTGTTGAATTGCCCGCCGGTGAAGAAAAAATCGCTGGCTAACTGGGGCGAGTTCGGAGTGAAGAGCTCGAAGCCTGTGACCAGGCCATAGGGTAGGTTATTGGCGATGGCATAGGGTGCGATGGTCAAGGACGGCCTGACGTAGGACCAGGCGTAATGGGCCGCGGGCAGAACCTGAGCCGGGTCGATCGAATAAACCTGGTTGGGGCTGATTTTGCCCTGCAGTGCGATCGGAAGATACAGGGCGCGCCATTGCCCGGTTCCAATATAGTTGCCGTCCTCCCAAAAGCTCGTGGGATGCGCCTCGGCATGCCGGACCATGTAAAGGGTCTCGTTGGTATTGATATTCGAAGGAACGCCACCACTGCGGGTCACTGCGATGTGGAAAGTGGGTACCTTGCATGCAGTGTTGAACCGCTTCTGCCAGGGCAGCGTAGGGTAGGTGGAAGGCGGGCTCAGATCGGTGTTGTAAGTAACCAGGGTGGCGCCCGACGGCGTGGCCGAGATCGCATAGATGTAGTTGGGGCCCGCGTAGCTCGTGGGAAGAGTCAGGTTGTAACCTTTGAGCTGATTGATATTTGTCAGCAGGCTGTTGACGGTCTCCCACGGCGCCGAGAATACATAAAAGCCCGGGACGCCTTCCCCCAGGAAAGTGTTTACCAGGATTTCGTTGTCGCCTCCCTGATCACCGAAATCGATACCCTGGCACACCGAGCAGAGCAGCAACGGCGGAGAAACTCCGCTGGGCAGGGGCATGCCTGGCAAATACGCTGTATTGAGCGGGTAGCTGTGGGCGGTAAACTGGCCCAGGCCCACATTCGTGGGCAAAGTAATCTGGTTGAGGACGGCGAACTGCTGAATAGTCTCAAGCGGCACCATATCGGGGTAGAGGTTCGCGGTTTGCAGATGGGTCATCGGTTCGAGCACAAAGATGCCGGATACATTCTTCCTCCCCAGGACTTGCTCTTGCAGGAACGTGGCCGTGAGGAGCGAACGCTGTAAACCCTGGCTGGTGAGGTTGGCCGTGTTGGGGTTGACGTCCCCGGGAGCCTGGAAAGCCAAATCCTCGCTGACCACGAAGATCAGGTTGGTGTTGCTGGCGCTCAAAGCTGTGGTTGATGGCGCCTGGGTGGTGCTACATCCCCAAGAGAGAAGAACGATTAGTGCGATCAGAGAAAGACCGAGCCATTGCATCGAGCGCATCGAGAAATCTCCTGTTCCCAGGCGGTTTTATCGGGCCTGGTCAAAATTGAGGAGGCGCCGCCGGCAGCGTCGAGTTGAGGCCTTCGCACTGCGAGAAGTCCGCCGTCAAGTTGCCCTGTGCGTCCAGGGTCACAACCCACATGCTGTCGTAGTCGAGGCCCGACCAAACGGGCGGCGTTGGGACGACCCCGCCGTTCGGGAAATAGCTCAGGAGCAGGGCATTCATTGCCTGATTAATTTGCACGTACGCCCACCCCAGCAGCACTTTCTGATGGGAGAATTGTCCGCCGGTGAAGAAGAAATCACTGGTTTCATGGCCCACGTTCACATCGCCCAGATCAAAGCTCGATACCAGTTGATAGGGCAGGTTATTGGCGATTGCGTAGGGTGCGACCGTCAAGGGGGGCGCAGCCGTCGACCAGTATTGATCCCCCGAGGCGCTCACCGTGCCTTGGCTGTATTGGGCGGGGTCCACCGACCAGACCTGCTGGGGGCTGATTTTGCCGAGAAGCGCGTTGGGAAGATCCAGCGCGCGCCACTGCCCGGCGCCGACATAGTTGTTGTCGGACCACAAGCCCGACGGGTGCGCCTCTGCATGCCGAACGATGTAGAGGGTTTCGTTGGTGTTGGCTCCCGCCGGAACCACGGCGCCATCGACACCGCCTGTCACCTGAATGCTGGCCGGCGTCGTCGGTGCGCATGGAGTGCTGGCCAGCGTCGGCGGCGGCAGCACAGGATATGTGGAAGGCGGGGTCACATTGCTGTTGTAAGTAACCAGGCGGGCGCTTCCCGCCGGCGTGATCGAGATCGCATAGATATAGTTAGGACTCGTATAGCTCGACGGAAGAGCGAGGTTATAACCTTTGAGCTGATTGAGATTTGCCAACAGGGCGCTGGTGGTCTCCCACGGCGCCGAGAAGACATAAAAGCCCGGGACGTTTGCCTGCACGATACCAGTTACCAGGGCTTCGTTGTCGCCTCCCGCGTCTTTGAAGTCGAGCCCCTGGCAAGTCGGGCAGTATGGCGACGGCACGGCAACTCCGCTGGGTACGGACCCTGACGAATAGGACGCATTGATCGGGTAGTTGTTGCCGGTATAAGGCGTCCCGCCCGTCATGTCACTGGACAGAGTGATCTGGTTGAGAATGGCGAACTGCTGAATGGTCTCAATTGCCACCATGTCGGGATAATTGCTTGTCGTCTGCAAATGGGTCATCGGCTCGAGCGCGTAGATGCCGGTGACATTCTGCGTCCCGAGCACGCTCTGTCGCAGGAACGTGGCCATGAGGAGCGCCCGCTGTAAACCCTGGCTGGTAAGGTTTGCCGTGGTGGGATTGAGGTCCCCGGAAGCCTGGAAAGCCAAGTCCTCGCTTACCACGAAGATCAGGTTGAGGTTGGCGGCACTCAGCGGAGGGGGATTCAACGGCGCCTGGGTGGTGGTACATCCCCAGAAGAATAGAAGAAGGAATACCGCCGCCAGAGAAAGACCAAGCCATTGCATTGAGCGCATCGAAAATCTCCTGTCCCTTGTCACCAGCGCCAGGGCGGTTGCGAGAAGCAGCGTTATCTGAAGTGGGATCGTAGGGTGCTCTCTGGATGCTACGGCCTCGGAACCAAAAACTCTTCCGGAGTCAGGGTGAAGTTCTCTGAGCGGTCTGTTCAAAAGGGAACTTGTTTAAAACGACATTTTTTTGGAAAGGGGGAGTGGGACCAGATGCGGAAGGGGTTCATCAGTGCGGTTTTTCATTGGCAACTGCGGGCGGCTGGGCTGTAGAGAGCGACACAGGCCGATCGAGGACGATCTCCATCTCTGTAAGTTTGGGCAGCACGACATCGCGTCCGTGCCTGGTGAGCATGAACAGTCCCGACACACAGACGCCAGCAATGCGCCCGGCGCCCGCCGTGGAAACATCGGTCGCAGAGGAAACAATTGCTTCGATCAGCAGCTGCATTCCGTCGTCAACTTCCTTGGCGATTCCTCCCGTCACACCGAGATTTATCCCAGGCACGGCGGTTGGACATGGTCTGCCGGTTCCATCCGGGGGCGTCCCGTTCTGGCGTTTGCCGCGGCATTGCGGTATACTCTATGTGCTTTAGATTGAAGCGGCGGTTGGAGCAGCATCCGCTGGATCAGCGTTATCTGCCTCGCAGTACCTCCCGATTCAACTCAGAGCAAAATTAAACAAGGATGTGTGCAACACGTATGGAGCAAGGAACTGTTAAGTGGTTTAACGACGCTAAGGGCTACGGCTTTATCAGCCGGCAGAATGGGGAAGATGTATTCGTACACTTCTCGGCGATTCAGGCCGAGGGCTTTCGCAGCCTGCAGGAAGGGCAAGCCGTCCAGTTCAACGTCGTGAAAGGTCCCAAGGGCTGGCAGGCAGAGAACGTTCAACCTCTCTAAGCGGATGCCGGGGGCCCGTGCCCCGCATCGGCAGCCATCCGGGGCGGCGCAAGCCGCCCTTTTAAGCGCTGGCCAAGGCAAGATTTAAGCTGCAGCGGCCGCAACACCCATTCTCAGCGGCCATCGAGGGTAACGAGCAAGCTACCCTTTTCTTAATGGTTTAGCCAAAGCAGGCGGCACCAAGGGCGGCGGCCAGCATCGAATTACCAGCAGTGGAATGCTGGAGGGATTACTGTGCTCTGCAGCCGCTGTAGACACCAGAACCCAGACGAACATCGTTTCTGCGGCATGTGCGGCTCGCCGCTCGAGCCCCCGCCAGAACCTGTCAAGCAAGTTTTGCGGCCGGAGCCCGCCGCGCGGGAAGCAGTTCCAGTGCAGGCGGGCGCGTCTCGCTCTACCGACACAATCTTTGGCCTGGACTTCGAACCAGTGCGCGAAGAGCTATTCCAGCGTGAGGCGCAACGCGAGCCTGTTCGGCGCGAACCGGTGCAACGTGAGCCGGTGCCGCCCGAGCCGCGTCGGAGCGAGCCGGTGCCGCCGCGAGCGGTCTGAACGCGAACCCTTTCAGCGTGAGCCCACCATCTCCGGGCCTTCATTCCTTGGCATCGGCGCGGAGCCGGAACGCAAGGAGCAGCGGCTACAGCTATCTTCTCGACTACGAGGAACCGAGCAGCCATCGCGGCCTGTGGATGGTTCTGGTGTTGCTTGTGGTCGCCGTGCTCGTGGGATTGCAATTCCGCAGCGAGTTGCGCGCGCGGGCGATGCCACTTTATAGCGCTGTGCTGGCGCGCGTGAACCCGCAGCCAGCGCCGCAGGCAGCTCCTGCCGCTCCCGCTGCGTCGGCACCGAATTCTGCCGCGCCCGAAACAGCAGCTCCCGCGCCCCAACCAGCCACTTCCGCGGGCGGCAACGAACCCTCGCAGAGTGCGGGCACACCTTCGGACGTGGGATCAAGGTCGCAGTCCGCGGCCTCGCAGCCTGCGCCGTCCAAGCCCGATGATCATGCCGCGCCGGCTGCGGATGAGAAGTCCGCCGCCGCGGCCAAGGCTGTCCCTGAGACTAAAGAGGAAGAAGCTGCTCCCAGCAAGAAGCCGGAGAAGGCAGCTCAGTACGCCCGCGCGAGCCGTCCAAAGCCAGCCGAGGCGGCGCCGCCCGAGGACAATCGCCTGTTAGTGTTGGCGCAAAAATATATCCGCGGAGAAGGCGTCCGTCGCGATTGCACCACGGGCGTTGCGTATCTGCGCGAGGCGATGAAGCGTCCCAGCGCCGCGGCCGCCACGCAGATGGGGGCGCTCTACGCTACCGGAACTTGCATGCCGCTGGATCGCGTAGCCGCCTATCGCTGGTTCGGTTCGGCTTTGCAGATGACGCCCAACAATGCGTGGCTGGCGCGCGAGCGCGACGAACTCTACGCCCAGATGAGCAGCGCGGAGCGTCAGCGGGCGAATGGACAGTAATCGGAGAATTTGTAATTGGTAAGTTGTACATTGGTAATTTGTGATTGCTCTTGGGCCTCACAAATTACCAATTACAAATCGCAAATTACAAATCCTAGTGTGTCTCGCCGTCCCCCGGCGCCTGGTCGGTAGTATCGAGGGCCTGGGCGACGGCCGCGTGGGCAGCGGGCCGCGGCGGAGTGAAGTTTTCGTCGTCGCGCCCCACGACCGCGACGCGCATGAAGTCCATCCAGATCGGCAGTGCGGCGCGCGCGCCGGTCTCTTTATTGCCTAAGGTTCGTTTCTCATCGAAGCCCACCCAGACGCCACAAGTGATGGATGGCGAGAAGCCGACGAACCATGCGTCGGTGAAATCGTTGGTGGTGCCGGTCTTGCCGGCCAACGGATGCTTCAGGCTGGCGGCCGCGAACGCGGTCCCGTGCTGCACGACCTGCTGCAGGAGCGAGGTCATCACGCGCGCTGTCTGCGGCGTGATCGCGTCCCTGACTTCGGCATAGTCTTCCTCGAGCACCTGTCCCTGATAGTCGGTGACGCGGCGGATGTAGCGCGGCACCACCCGCACGCCATCGTTGGGAAAAGTGGTGAAGGCGGCGGTCTGCTCGATCAGAGTGACCTCGGCAGCGCCGATCGCCACCGGCAGATACGCGGGTAGCGGTGAGGTGATGCCGAAGCGGCGCGCCGTTTCGATGACGGCGTTGATGCCGAAATGATCCGCCAGCTTAAGCGCCGGGATGTTGCGCGACTGCGAGAGGGCCCGCCGCAGCGTGATCGTGCCTTCGAACTTGCCATCGTAATTATGCGGCGAGTAAGGACCGGAGGCGGTGGTGAACGTCACCGGCGCGTCGAGGATGACGTCGTCGGGCGATGCGCCTTTTTCGATCGCAGTCGTGTACACGTAGGGCTTGAAGGCTGAGCCCACCTGGCGCAGCGCCTGCGTCGCGCGGTTGAACTTCGATTCATCGAAATCGCGTCCACCCACCATCGCCAGGATCGCGCCGGTGGAGTTATCGAGCGCGATCAGCGCGCCCTGCGTGCCGGAGTCTTGCTCCAGGCCGACCTTGGCGGTGCCGTCCGCCGCCAGCGACTGCACTTTCACGTAGACGATATCGCCGGCGGAGAACAATTCACTGGGTGAGCGTTTGCCGGTCCACGCGATCTCGCTCGGTCCGATCGTTGCCAGATATCGGCCGAACTTCACGATGGCGCTGGTGCTCGAGACCGAGCGCACCAGAGCGTGCACGTAGCTGCCGGCTTCGAGTGGTTGCTTCCAATCAGGATCCTGAAAGGCGTCAAGCGTCGCGCCGCCGGCGACCACGTTTCGCAGGCTTCCCTTCCAGCCGTGGCGGCGCTCATAGGCGGCCAGGCCATCGAGCACCGCCTGGTTGGCCGTCTTCTGCAGGTCCATGTCCAGCGTGGTGTAGACCCGCAGCCCGCTCTCGTGCACCTTGTCGCTGCCGTATTTTTTCTCCAGGTGTTGCCGCAGCTCTTCGACGAAGTACGGCGCCAGCGAGTTGGTCTCCCACTGTATGTTCAGCTTGAGCGGCGTGTTCTTGGCGCGAGTGGCCTCGTCGGTGGTGATCTTGCCGTCTTCCAGCAGGTTGTTGATCACCAGGTTGCGTCGTCGCACGGCCCGCTCCGCGTTGTTAGTGGGAGAGTACAGGTTCGGCGCCTTCGGCATGCCCGCCAGCAGCGCGGCTTCTTCCAGAGTCAGGTCTCTGGCTTTCTTGCCGAAGTAGAATTCCGCGCCCGCCTCGAAGCCGTAGACGCCGTGTCCGAGGAAGATCTGGTTGGCGTACATCGCGAAAATCTGCGGCTTGGTGAAGCGGCGCTCGATCTGCAGCGAGAGCATGATCTCCTGCAGCTTGCGGCGGTACGTGCGCTCGGGAGTGAGAAACAGGTTGCGCGCCAGTTGCATGGTCAGCGTGGAGGCGCCCTGCGCCTTGCTGCCCGAGACTACGTCGCGCCAAGCCGCGCCCACAATGCGGTAGAAGTTCACCCCCCAGTGCTTTTCAAACTCCTTGTCCTCGGTGGAGATCACGGCCTCGCGCAGCACTTTGGGAAAATCGTTGTAAGAGGCGATCACCCGCCGTTGCAGCGCGAACGACCCGATCACCCGGCCCTGGTCGTCGTAGAGTTCGGTGATCGAGCTGGGCCGATAGCGCTCGAGCTCCTGGGCTTGTGGCAAGTCAGTGGAATAGACAAACAGCAGCCCAGCCAGCGCGCCAAATGCGGCCGAAGCCAGCACCAGCACGCCATAAATCATCCATTTCAGCACACGCTTCCGGGCGCGAATTTGGACTGGAGCGGGGGTGAGCAGAGTCTGCATGGGCCTGTGGGTTATCAACCTGCCACGGAGACACAGAGGCACAGAGGTTTTAAATAATTCGGCCTCTGTGTCTCTGTGCCTCGGTGGCCGATTTCAGGATAGCAGTTCTGCGAATCGGTTTGGCGCGATCACGTGTCAATCGCCGCGGTCCGCCGCCAGGGCGGCGATGTCCATGGTCTTCCGCGTGTGACCTTTGGTGTTCACCAGCGTGACGCCGGCGAAAGCCAGCGCGCCGCCCACGATTGCCGCCGCGCTTGGCACCTCGCGAAGAACCAGCCAGCCGATAACGATGGCGAAGATGGGCACCGTGTAGAGCGAACTGGCGGCAATCGAAGCCGGGGTGCGTTTGAGGACATATCCCCATGTGAGGTAGGCGATGGCCGCGGGAAAAACGCCCAGGTACACCACCGCCAGTGTCGCCTTCAGCGGCGCCTGGCGGATCGCCGTTCCCAAGCCGGGCAGGAATACCAGCAGGAAGAGTGTGCCCGCAAAGATCAGGTGCGTGGAGAAATCAGTGACGTTATACCTCTTCAAATAATGCTTCTGCATGACCACCGAGCTACCGGTTGCCACCGCCGCAATCAGCACCAGGAAAGCGCCCAGATTGAAGTGCACTCCGCGCCCTTCGCCGATGGCAATCAGTGACACCCCGAGGAAGCTGAGGGCGATGCCGACCCAGCCCCACGCGCGCAGGCGCTCGTCGAGTGCGATCCGGGCCAGCAATGCAGAAAAGATGGGCGCGGAGGCTATCAGCATGCTAGCCGCGCCACCCGTCACCGTCCGCTCACCGGCGTTGAGCGCCACGTGATAGACGGTGATGCTGACAAAGCCCATCAGCAAGATGTAGGGAATATCCTTGCGCGCGGGCGGGCGCACGCCGGCGATTAGGGCGTAAACCAGGATGGTCGCCGAGGCGCAGAGAAAGCGCAGCAGCGCCAGGTGGGAGGGTGAATACGCGGCCAGCGCAACGCGAATGCCGATGAATCCTGATCCCCACAGCATCACGCAGGTGAGCAGAGCCAGCCAGCCGCGGGCTGTGAGCTTGTGGTGCATCGATCGTTAGACGATACAAAAGCGGCCACGGATTCGCACGGAATATCACGGATCGTTTGAAGTTATCCGCGACAATCCACGCAAATCCGTGGCGTTCTTCTGCCTTACTTTTTCTCGACGATCGCGATGCACTCTTCCAGCACATCCAGCGCGATGTCGGCCTGTTCCGGCGTGACCACCAGCGGCGGGCATACGCGCAGTGTGTTCTCGCCGGCGCCGAGGAACAGCACGCCGCGCTCGAACGCCAGCTCAACGATTTTGTCGCGCTCGTCGTGCGCCGTTTCCTTGGTGCGCTGATCTTTCACGATCTCGACTGCCGATCATCAGCCCGAGCCCGCGGACCTCGCCCACCATCGGATGGCGCGCCGGCCAGGTGCGCAGGCGGTCCATGATGTGCCGTCCCACGCGCTCGGCGTTGCGCACGCCCTCGCGCTCCAGCACGTCCAGGGTCGCGAGCGCGGCGGCATTGCACACCGGATTGCCACCGAACGTGGAGGCGTGTGAGCCCGGAACCCAGTCCATGATCTCCGCGCGAGAAATGGTCACGCCCAGCGGCATGCCGGAAGCAATGCCCTTGGCGATGCACACGATGTCCGGCTCCACGCCCGCGTGTTGGATGGCCCACCATTTGCCGCTGCGCCCGGCGCCGCACTGCACTTCGTCGGCAACTAGGAGAATGCCGTGCTGATCGCAGATGCGCCGCAGCTCCTGCAGGAACTCAGGCGGCGCCACAAGGTACCCGCCTTCGCCCTGAATCGGCTCGACGAAAATGGCTGCCACTTCCTCCGGCGGCAGCGTGGTCTTGAACAGCTTGTCTTCGATGAAGCGCGCGCAGTCGATGGCATACTGCCGCGCATCGGTGCCCGCGGGGCGGCGATAGGCGTTCGGATACGGCACGTGGGTCACGCCCGGCACCAGCGGGAAGAAGCGCCGGCGCTGCTGCACCTTGGACGCGGTCAGCGACAGCGAGCCCATCGTCCGGCCGTGAAATGCGCCGAAGAACGCGATCACGTTCTGCCGCTTGGTGTGGTAACGCGCCAGCTTCAACGCCGCCTCGACTGCCTCGGTCCCGGAGTTGCCGTAGTACACCTTGTGCGGCCCCTTCATGGGCGCGATGCGCGAGAGGCGCTCCGCCAGCGTGATCATGTTCTCGTAATAAAAGTCAGTGCCGGACATGTGGATCAGCTCGGCAGCCTGGTTCTGAATCGCGCTAACCACATCAGGATGGCAGTGGCCGGTCGAAACCACGGCGATGCCGGCGGCGAAGTCGAAGAATTCGTTGCCGTCAACGTCTTCGATCACCACGCCGCGGCCGCGCTTGGCGACCAGCGGATAGCTGCGCGTGTAGGACGGCGAAATGTAAGTCTGGTCCCCGGCGAGCACGCGCTTGGCATTAGGTCCGGGCAGCGCGGTGCGAATCTTGGGACCGGCAGTAGGTACGATCGTAGTGGCCATGGGGTCCTCCTCTTTAGAGTCCTGGTCGTTAGGCACGCGTAGCGTGCGGTGTTCCGCCTCGGTCGAGGCGCCTACCAAGCCAGATTCAGGAGGAAACTAGTCGCCTGCGAAGAGATTAGGCCGGGCCTGTGAGGGACAATGGAATTTATCGATCCCGTTGGTCTTCATACCGAACTCCTACTGCAGATTATAGCTACTTGCAGGCCATCTCGTAACCCCTCGGCCGAGGCACCAGCGGTCACTGGCCGAGTGGCCGTTAACCAGCGGGGTTCGGTTCCGTGGTGGTGCCCCACATCTGCCCGCCTTTGGCAGATGTGGGTCGGCGCGCACCACCACTTGTTCTCCGCGCCTGTACAATAGACGCGGATGGCTCATCTGCCGCTGCCCATTGCCGCCTTTCTGGCAGGCTTGCTCTCGTTTCTCTCGCCGTGCGTACTGCCGCTGGTGCCGGGATATGTGTCGCTGATCTCCGGCGTGGGCGCGGAGGGGTTGGAATCCTCCGATGACCGCCTGCTGCGCACGGTCATGCTCAATTCGGTGATGTTCATCCTGGGATTTTCCCTGGTGTTCATCTCGCTGGGCGCAGTGGCAACGGAAGTGGGGCAACTCACGCGGCAGTATTACCCCATCCTGACGCGGATCGCGGGCGTCGTCATTATTCTGTTCGGGCTGCACCTGACCGGCATCTTCAAGATCAACGCGCTCTATGCCGACAAGCGCATGCACGGCATCAAGGGATCGAGCACAGCGGCGGGGGCATTCGCCGTGGGCTTCGCCTTTGCCTTTGGCTGGACGCCTTGCATCGGGCCGATCCTGGCTACGATCCTGGCATTTGCCGCCACCGAGGATTCGGTGGCCAAGGGCACGGCGCTGTTGGCCGTGTATTCGGCGGGCTTGGCGGTGCCGTTCCTGCTGACGTTGCTGGGCATCGACCGCTTCCTCCAGTTCTATGCCCGCTTCCGTCGGCACCTGCACGCGGTGGAAGTCGCCAGCGGTGTGCTGCTGATCGCCATCGGGGCGCTGATCGTCACCCGGCATTTCACCATTCTGTCGGCCTGGTTGTCGTTCCTGAACCGCTTCGCGCTGTGAGGAGCCGTGAAACGTAACGCCCTCGTGATCGCTGTCGTGGCCGCAGCCGTCGCGCTGATGCTGTTTGCCAGCGTACACATGGCCAGGAAAAGAACCAGCATCGTCAAGCTGAAGCCGGTGGGCAAGAACGGATCGGTGGCGCCGGATTTCGAACTGAAGAGCCTCGACGGCAAGCAGGTCCGGCTCTCCGACTTTCGCGGCAAAGCGGTGCTGCTGAATTTCTGGGCTACCTGGTGCGCGCCCTGCAAGATCGAGATGCCCTGGTTCGTCGATCTGCAGAAACAGTACGCCACGCAGGGGCTGCAGGTGATCGGCGTTGCCATGGACGATTCCGGCGAAGAGACCATCGCTAAGTTCGCTAAAGAAATGGGAGTGAACTACCCAGTGCTGGTTGGCAAGGAAGCGGTGGGCGACGCCTATGGCGGGGTGGAGTTCCTGCCCACCACCTTTATTATCGACCGCCAGGGCAAGGTGGTGGACCGGGTCTTCGGGCTGGTGGGCCGCAGCGAGTTCGAGGACAACATCAAGAAAGCTCTGGGGCCCGGAACGCAAGCCAGCGCCGCTGGCGCAAAGGAGCCGGCACAATGAAGGCGGCGCTGATCGGATTCGCGGGATTGCTGCTGATGCTCGCAACCGCCGCCGCATACGACACCGCGCCCGAGACCTCGTCGTGGGTTACGCCGCTGCCTGTGGCCAAGATCTCTGTGCGTTCCGGCAAGCCCGCCGCCTTACGCTTGCGCTTCAAAGTCGCGGACGGATATCACATCAACTCCAACCAGCCAGGATCGGAGCTGCTGATCCCCACCAAACTGCAGCTCAATATGCCTACCGACATCGGCGTGGGCTCGATCACTTATCCCCCGGGCCACGATCTGATCCTGGCCATCGCGCCCGATCAGCCGTTAAACGTCTACACGGGAGAGTTCGTGATCACGGGCAAGGTCAGTGCCATGCGCAGCGCCAGTCCGGGCAAGTACATGGTCCATGGCCAGCTCAAGTATCAGGCCTGCAACGACCGCTCCTGCTTCCCGCCCAAACTTGCGGCGGTGGAGTTTGAAGTCCAGGTGCTGAAGCGAACGTCCTCAACCGGCACCGCGCATAATCCGGCGCAGAGCCCGCATATTCATAATTAGTAGTCAGGAGTCAGGAGTCAGGGGTCAGCCAATCAAGAGCGGCCACGGATTTCAGAATCACGGATATCATTAAGGATCGTCAGGCAACTTAGGAAGCTCGAAAGAATTCTAACGTGATGATCCGTGCTCATCTCATGTAAATCCGTGGCTGCTTTTGCTATTCCGTTCTGACTTCCATGGTCTGGTCGACGCTGATGGTCTGGGGGGCAGCGGCGGGAGGACCGGAGTAGCTGGCGACCGCGCGAAAGGAGTTGCCGCCGAGTTGCACGGTATAGGTATAGCCGGCGCGGCCGGCAGTGGGAAGGTTGATCACGCCCTTGGAACGCAGCTCATCGAGCGAGAGATATTTGCCCTCGAGCGCGAACTGGCTGCGTTCGGCGCTGGCGATGGCCAGCAAATCGTTCTGTACGCCTGTGATGTCCACGACGGCGCGCACATTGCCTGAGCCCTCTGGCGTTACGCTCTTGGCTTGGCGCGTGTAGAGCCACGCTCCCACGCACAGCACGATCATCACTCCGAGCAGCCCAACCGCACGTCCCATTGGCTCCTCCTGGGGTGGATTGTATGTCACGAAATCGCCGGAAAACCAAGATCCCTCGCTCGCTCGGGATGACAGAAGCAGAGAGTACTTTTCGTCACTGTCATCCCGAGCGAAGCGAGGGATCCTGCTTTCCTCCAGACCGGCTCCCCACCCCAGCGCGCCAAAACCGGGGACCCGGTACGCTCGGGATGACAGAAGCAGAGAGTACTTTTCGTCACTGTCATCCCGAGCGAAGCGAGGGATCCTGGTTTTCTCAATCACGGACGCATGGCGCCGAGGACCCAAGTGAACAGCCCCCGGATCTCTGCCGATGGTGTAGGTAGCGGGATAGTCGATCCGCCGGGCCAGCAGCTGGTCGCGCAGCAGCCCTTCCAGCATGCCGATCAGGCCGGAACGGATGGCCTGAGGATTGGCGTCAGGACGAAGTTGTCCCGCCGCCCGAATCTCCAGCAGCAGCGAGTCCACCGCCTTGACGAATTCCTGGTAGCCACGAGTCAGCAGCACGAGCCGTCCTTCCTTGCGCACGCGGCGGCCCTCGAAGAGCATGAGCTCCTTCAGCTCCGGATCGCGCTCGAATGCGTTGAGCACCAGGTCGAGCAGGCTGAGCAGCTTCTCCCAGGGAGCCGACAGCTCCTGGGTACTGCGCAGGGCGTAGCTCATTTTTCCCCAACCCTGGTCAAAGATGGCCTCCAGCAAACCTTCCTTGCTGCCGAAGTGCTTCATCAGTTGCGATTCGCTGGTGCCGGCCAGGCGCGCGATGGCCACGGTGCTGGTGTTCTCGTAGCCGCGGCTGGCAAATAGCTGCTTGGCTGCCGCCAGAATTCGGTCGTGAGACGACCCAACCGGGGTTGCCGCGGCATCGGGTTGGAATCCCTGACTTGGCATTGTAGACCAGTATACCAAAGAACGGTAGGGTTACTACTATGACTCTAAATCTCTGGATCTAAAGGTTCACCGCAGGGACCTCGCACAGAAAACCTACTGTTTGGCGCGTGTGGAGGTCGGCCCAGCCGGAGGCGCTTGCTGCAGCATATCGTCGATCAAGCGATAAAGATTGGCGCGGTCCACGACTTCCACGAAGGGCTCTCCGCTGGTATTGTTGCTGACCACATAAATGGTGGGCGTGTGCTGGATGCCGGTGGCTTGCCCAAGCTGGTAATCGGCGCGCACCTTGCGCTCCAGTTCGCCCTTGGGATCGACCACGAAGGGCAGCGACGTCTTGTGCTCCTGGGCGAACTTCTCAACGAAGGGACGCAGATTTTCAGGTGTGATCTCCGACTGGTGCTTGAAGAGCTCGTCGCGCAGCTCGTCGCCCAGCTTCTGCGACTTGGTGTCAAAGTAGCGCGCGATGATTGCCGCCTGAAACGACCAGTTGTGGCTAGGCAGCGGAAAGTCGTAGCGAATAAGCGGAATCTTATAGGTGCGCGCCGCCTCTTCCAGCAACGGATTGGCGCGGGCGCAATCTGGACACTGCAGGTCTTCGAACACAACGATGGCAACGCGAGCGCCCTTGGGCGGACGCAGCGCGCGGGTGTCGCGGGCATAAGCGCACAACGCGGCGATGCCCAGCATCAACAAGAGCAGAAACGCGAGTCGTTGCAAATGCATTCTTGACCTTAAATAGAAAAGAACAGAGCTGGCGAGCCTCTGCCACGCTCTATCTTAAATGAAATTTGCTGTAACGCGCAGCCCGGCCGCATCGGCTGCTGGACGAGGTTTAGCGCCTAGTAATGAAACTTGTATCGCACCTCCACGTAGATCTCGCGGGGATTGTTCCAGTGGAAGCCGCCGAAGGTAAGGCTGTTGTCGAGCAGCACGCGGCGATTGGCAACGTTGATGGCGTTCACCGAGGCCGAAAAGCGTTCCCCAAAAGACTTTCCCAGCGATAGATCGACGGTTGTGTGTCCCGGCAGGTAGGCCGTCGTGTAGGGCGTGCCATCAACGTCGCTGAGGCCGTTACTGAATCCCGAGCCATAGTAGACGTTCGTCGAGGCGAAGCTGCGCCAGGGAAGGCTCACGTACCCGCCCACGTTCAGCGTGTTGCGCTGGTCGTGGTCGAGCGGGGAAAGGCTCGAGAAGGAAAAATCGGTCAGGCCGCCGGTGATGGCGCCCTCGCCTTCGGCAATCTGATTGGAATAAGCAAGGTGGATCTGGGCGCGGCGGGCGATCATGGGCGAGCGCAGCGTCAGCTCCCAGCCGCGGATCACCGCCTCCTGGATGGTGAGCGGAAAGAACAGGTTGGACTCGCCGATATTGCTGTGGTCGAAGAAATTGTGGGCGAGGGTCTTGAAGTTGTCGGCATCAAGGGTCCAGCCACGGAAGGGAATGGTGACGCCGAACTGGTGTTCTTCATCGCGCTCCCCTTGGAGCGGAAGAAAGCCGAGACTGTTGTTGTTGACAAACTGCAGCAGCGGACCCGATGCCGTGAGCAGGGGCGGCGCCTGATAGTAGTGTCCGTAGAAAGCGCGCAGCACCCAGCGCAGGCGAGGAACGACAAGAGTCGCTCCGAAGCGCGGGCTGATGGCGTTTTCCGTGATGCCGGCGGAAAAATGCGTGGGGCGCATACCCGCCATGAGGGTGAGCCAGGGCGTGACTTTGAACTTGTCATCAATGAAAAAGGCCGCCAGAGAACCAGTAGCAGGCTCACGGTCGGTGAAGTTTGGGCTGCTGCCATCGTTGAAGATGGCGGCGAAGAGCTGGTTGTCGCTCTGGTAGAAACTGTAAAGCCCAACTTGCAGGTTGTTCTTCGGCAAGGTTGCGCTGAAGGTGACCTGGCCGCCGACGTAATTAGAGGTGCGATGGTCGGTGGTGGCCACCGGGAAGTCGCTGGGATTGGCGTCGTAATTAGCGCTGTTGTAGTGATAGAAGGGCGAAACCGTGAGCAGGAGCTTCGGGTTGAAGGTGTGCACCCAGGAGAAATTCAGGATCACATCGCCTTCGTGCTGGCCATCGCGCAAGCCGCTGCTTTGATATTGCTGGTTCTGGAAGGAGTTGGGATCCGGGTCGTAGGGAACCTGGTAGTAGTCCTTGCGCAGCGATGTCACCAGTCGCAGTTGGTTCGATGGATCGAGGTTGAAGATCAGTGAGCCGAACCCGCCGTATCCGTTTTCGGCGTCGTGGACGATCTGCGGCACCGCCGGCTGCAGACCCAGATTGCTGCGGTTCGCGTTCACGCTGGCGTAGTAGGCAAAGCGCTGGGTATGGCTGCCGAAGCTGAGCTGGTCGTTGGTCTGGTAGAAATTGCCGAAGCTGGTCACCAGTTCGGCCTCGTTGTTGCGCTCGAAGCCGGTGCGCGGAGCAATGTTGAAAACGCCATAGGTGCGGTCGCCTAGCTCGGCGCTGTAGCTGCCGCGGTCGGCCTCCAGATAATCGAAATCTTTAGGATCGAATTGCGGTCCGACGTTGGCGGCGATGTTGGTATTGGGAACGGGCACGCCATCGACCAGCCAGCTCACCTGGTGGCCTCCGCGAATGTGGAGCTGGTCATGCGTGATGTAGGTGCCGGGAACGTAGTCGGTGATCATGGCCAGGCTGTTGGAGCGGTCGGCGCCGGGTGTGCGCTCGACGTCCAGCCGGCTGATCAGGGTGATTGGAGTCGCGGTGTCGGTGGGCACGGCTTCGGGCGCCGCCGAGACGGTGATGTTCTCGTTCTTCGCGGCGACCTGCAGTTGGAAATGCAAGACCGGCTCGGAGCCGGCAACGACGACCACGTCGTGCGCCGTCTGCACGAAGCCCGGACTGGCCACGCTCACCGAGTATTCACCCAGCGGCACGGCGCTGAACTCGAACTGACCGTTAGCGTCGGTGTTGGTGGTCTTGGCCCACTCGGACGACTTTGAGCGCAGCATCACCATGGCGCCCTGCACCGGACGGTGCTGGGGATCGTGGACCAGACCTCGAATTGCGCCAAAAATCGTGGCATACGCGGCGAGCCCAAGCAGCACAAGGGCACCGCAAAGGATAGCGGATCGCATACACACCCCCACAGAGTTGCGATGAAATCGATCGAGCCCTATTTCAGTGAGGGTTGGGGAGGAGCGCGTCCCGGATGTGGCGGCTCGGCAGCAGAAACAAACAGCTCAGGGTAGAACTCGTGCAAGAAGGGATGCGGATCGGCAGGAGCCACCGTTCCACTTGCGGGTGGCGCCGCCGCAGAACCTGAAAACATCAGCGGCTTGCGGTAGGGACAGGATTGCCCCTGAATCTGGATTCCGCCGCTGATGGGCGGCATGGCCGAGCAGTGGTGCGGGCCGCCGGCGCGGCAGCAAGCAGGAATCGGGTCTGTGACCGTCGCCACCGCGGCCGGCGCGAGCAGACCGGCCAGCATCAGCAGCAGCAACGCGCTTGCAGTGGAACGGCGCATAGGCAAGGCGGGCATTATAGTACGAACTCTCAGGGCGTCGGGGAAATGAACCACGTTTGGGTCAGATACAGGAGCGCCGCAGGCGCGACAGAATCTAGCCCGGCGCGTAAGTGCCGGCTCTGAGCGAATCAAGAACGTGAGTCCCGCCAGGGACGGCAGAATTCAAAGTTCCGCGGTCCTGTTTCCTTTTTCTGCCGTCCCTTCGGGACTCGGATGCAACGTCGCATTTTCCCGGCACTCACGTGCCTGGATAGCCCGCCGCCGAAATCCCGAGCTTGCGAGGGATCCCATATTGAGCCCTGATTTTGGCGTGTGCTAGCATCCATAGGTTTGGCCTGACTCTTCTCCGGGCCTGGAGCCCGGCGCGATCCGCCTCGCAGCGTGAAGGGAGTGACCCGTGAAGGTTTACGAAGGCGCCAACGTGCGGAATGTAGCTCTGGTCGGACACGGCCATGCCGGCAAGACCTCGCTGGTCTCCAGCATGCTCTACACCGCCGGTTCGACCCAACGCCTGGGACGCGTGGACGATGGCAGCACCGTCACCGACTTCGACGAGGAAGAGGTGGCGCGCTCGATGTCCATCTCGAGCGCGCTAGCCTACGCCGAGTGGGGCAAGACCAAGGTCAACTTGCTCGACACGCCGGGATTCACCCTGTTCGCGCACGAAGCCAAGACGGCGATGGTGGCCGCCGAGTCGGCGCTGGTGGTGGTCGATGGCGTCAGCGGCGTGGAGGTGGTCACCGACAAAGTGTGGAACTACTGCGAGGAGTTCCAACTGCCGCGCGCCATCGTAGTGAGCCGCATGGACCGCGAGCGCGCCGACTTCGGCCGGGTGATGGAATCGCTGACCTCCGCATTCGGCCGAACCGTCGTTCCCGTTGAATTGCCCATCGGCAGCGAGAAGAACCTGAACGGCGTGGTCGATCTGGTCAAGATGAAGGCCTACACCTACGACCTGGGCGGCAACGGCAAGGGCAAAGAAAGCGAGATCCCCGGCAACCTGGCCGAGCAGGCCAAGACGGCGCATGAGAAGCTGGTGGAGCTGATCGCTGAGGGCAACGACGCGCTGATGGAGGAATTCTTCGACAAAGGCACCATCGCGGAAGAGCATCTGGTCAGTGGATTACGGGAGGCGGTGCGCGACCGGCGCATTTACCCTGTGCTGTTCGCCTCTGGGTTGGGGAACATCGGCGCCGATCGCGTGCTGGACTTCATCACCGACTACCTGCCGGCGGCGACCGAGCGCGCTCCGGTGGAAGGCGCTCCGACTTCCGGCAATGGCGAGCCGCCGAAGCGCAAGGTGGCGGACTCCGAGCCGGTTTCCCTCTACGTCTTCAAGACGGTTTCCGACGCCTTCGCGGGACGGATTTCATTTTTCAAAGTTTTCTCCGGGGTGGTGAAGACCGAAGCTGCGGTGCAGAACTTCACCAAGAACAGCGCTGAGAAGCTGGCGCACCTTTCCATCATGCAGGGCAAGAACCAGGTGCCGGTGCCGGAGCTGCATGCCGGAGATATCGGCGCTGTGGCCAAGCTGCGCGACACGCTTACCGGCGACACACTGGGCGACAAGGCGGGGCTTATTCAGTACCCGCAGGTGAAGCTGCCGGAGCCGGCCATCAGCTTTGCGGTCGAGCCCAAGACGCGCGCCGACGAGGACAAGCTCTCCAACGGCATCCACAAGCTGATGGAAGAAGATCAGATGCTGCGTTTTTTCCGCGATCCGCAGACCAAGGAATTCCTGGTGGCTGGCACTGGGCAGCAGCACATTGAAGTCGTGGTCTCAAAGCTGAAGAAGCGCTACCACACCGAGGTCAACCTGAAAGCGCCCAAGGTGCCTTATCGCGAAACCATCCGCGGGCGCGCCGACGTGGAAGGCCGCCACAAGAAGCAGACCGGCGGACACGGCCAGTTCGGCGTTTGCCGCATCAAGGTGGAGCCGCTGCCGCGCGGCGGCGAGTTCGAGTTCGTGAATGACATCTTTGGGGGCGCCATCCCCAGAAACTTTATTCCGGCGGTGGAGAAGGGGATCAAGGACGCGGCAGCGCGCGGCTACCTCGCCGGCTATCCCATGGTGGATTTCAAGGTCGTGTTGTATGACGGGTCATATCATGACGTGGATTCCAACGACCTGTCGTTCCAGCTCGCCGGACGCCTGGCTTTCCGCAAAGCCATGGAACAGGCCAAGCCCACGCTGCTCGAGCCTGTGATGCGGGTGGAGATCGAAGTGCCGGACGAGTTCGCCGGCGCCATCATGGGCGACCTGAACTCGCGCCGCGGCCGCATCCAGGGCATGGACAACAAGAGCGGCAAAACTGTGGTGAAGGCGGAAGTGCCCATGGCCGAGATGCTTACCTACGGCGTCGACCTGACGGCCATGACCCAGGGCCGCGGCAGCTTCAACATGGAAATGAACCACTACGACATCGTGCCCGCGCAGTTGCAGGAGAAGATCATCACCGCCTCCAAGGCCGCCCGCGGCGTGACCGAGGAAGAGGAAGAGTAAGCGGCGGCATTTCGCCCCGCGAGGCGGCGGATCTTGAATGCCGCGGAATCGTGTGCGATTCCTCGCGGTTCAAAGCCACTCGGGATGACAGACATTAGGAATGCTCCATGCGTCTGGAAATTTGTACGGTTTCAGCTTACTATCCGGCCAGTGGCAATCCCCAAGGATACTGAAGTCCGCGAGCGGCTGGTTTCGGCGAGTGCGGTCGAAGATGATGCGTCTTTCGAGCTGAAGCTGCGGCCCAAGCGCCTGCAGGAATTCATCGGACAGAAAAAAGTCAAAGACAACCTGGCGGTGGCCATCGAGGCGGCGCGCTCACGCGGCGAAGCGCTCGACCACGTGCTGCTCTATGGCCCGCCCGGCCTGGGCAAGACAACACTGGCCACCATCATCGCCAACGAACTGGGAGTAGCATTCCAGCAGACCGCGGGTCCGGCCATCCAGATCAAGGGAGACCTGACCGCCATCCTCACCAACCTGCGCGAGCGCCAGGTGATGTTCTTCGACGAAGTGCATCGCTTGCAGCCGGCGCTGGAGGAAATCCTCTACTCGGCGCTCGAGGACTACAAGCTGGACATCATCATCGGGCAGGGGCCTTCGGCGCGCACCCACACGCTGGACGTGAGGCCGTTCACCTTCATTGGCGCAACCACCCGCGCCGGGCTGCTCTCGGCGCCGCTGCGCTCGCGCTTCGGCATCCTGCTGCGCCTGGAGTTCTACAGTCACGCTGACCTGCGGGTGATCGTGCGGCGCTCGGCAGAGATTCTCAGTGTTGACATCGACGAAGAGGGCACCCAGGAAATCGCCAGCCGCGCTCGCGGCACCCCGCGCATCGCCAATCGCCTGCTGCGGCGCGTGCGCGACTATGCCCAGGTGCGCGGCGCCGGTCGCATCGACCGTTCAACGGCGCAGGCGGCGCTGGAGATGATGGAAGTCGACAAGCACGGATTCGACGACATCGATCGCAAGCTGCTGCTGACCATCATCGAGAAATATCAAGGCGGGCCGGTTGGTGTGAACACGCTGGCCGCCGCGCTGGCCGAAGAAACCGAAGCTATCGAAGAAATCTACGAGCCATTTCTGATCCAGATCGGGTTCCTGGATCGCACACCTCGCGGGCGCGTAGCCACCAAGCTGGCGTACGATCACTTCGGCATCAGGCCAAACAGCCGGCAGGCAGGGCTCTTCTAGGCACAGTTTGGCGATGAGCAAGGCATTCCCGCACCGAGGCGTAAACACCCGCACACGAGACGATGCACCCGAGCGCCAAGTCAATTGCGCCGGCAGGATACTTCCAGAAGTTTTGACGATGATTTTCACTGGGGTAATCGCTTTCGTTGCCATAGTTCAAGCGGGCATATTCTGGTATCAATGGAAGGCAATGAAGGGACAGCTCGGAGTCATGGATCAGCAACTCACCGAGATGAAGGCAGGGGGTACTGATACCCATGAGTTGGCTGTTCAGGCGAAGAACCAAGCGGATAGGACAAAAGACGTTGCTGACAGCGCCCTCCGACAAGCCAATGCCACGAACAGACTGGCGGTCGAGGCAAGGCGCTCTGCTACTTCGGGCGAGGAGTTCTTGGCGCTTGCTCGTACGAACGCCGTCCTAGAGCGGCGTCCGTATGTTTGGATAGTCAGGCTGGAGCCAGCAGTAATTGAGAAGGATAAGCAAATTACGTGGACCGCTCACTTCACCAACTATGGACGCTCGCCTGCTATCCGTCTCTTGACGCGGGCTAACATGATCGGGAATCCGCCACTGCAAGAAGTGACGACCAAGATCCTCGCGCCCCCGGAAGTTTTGCATGTGGGGGAAGACAAAATGAAAGGCACCATCCTCCCTCCGGGAAAAGACGATTTCTTTACCGCAGTTTCCGATGGCAACCTGAGTGAAGACGAGGCTAAATTTGACACCGGTCATGACGGGGGAGTGCTCGTCCATGGGAGCTTTGAATATTTCGATATGGCTGGGAATGTCTATCGGTCCGATTTTTGCTTCCTTCGCCTGGCGAGTAGCGCAGCAGCCAATTGCAACGTACATAACGAGATTAAGTAACGTCACGGCATTCGTCTCGTGTCGGCGGGCAGACTTCCTAACGTCGGGCATTTAGTCCCGACTTCAGTCGGGCCGAATGGGCGAATAGGAACAACGGCTTTAGCCCCTGCCGACGCGCGATCAGCGGCTAAAAAGCCCCATTGTTTTGAGGACGGTTGCGGCACGGCTAAAGCCGTGCCCTGATACGAGGCCGCAATGATCATCCATCCCACCTGGCGCATGCGGGAAGAAGGCGAGATGCTGGCCTTCGTGAGCGAGTGTCCGGACTGCCACCATCCCGCCAGCGGCGTAGTCTCCTCCCAATTACTGCAATTCCCGTTACAGAACGTGCCGGAGGTGTTTTGCTCCCGCTGCCGCAAGCGCTTTCCCGCCAGCATGAAAGACTTAGTCACGGTAAGGGTCAACACTCGCCGTTGCGGATAATGAAAACCGCCGAGGACGCAAGGGACGCCGAGGAAAGAAAGCCCTCCGCGTCCTCTGTGTCCTCTGCGGTTTGGGTTATTTACGCGGTCTGCAAACTGCCGCGTGACATAGCGACGGCGTTGTCGAAGCGTTCGGCGACCCATTGCTCCAGCTTGGCTTTTTCGGCGGTCCACTCGAAGCGGATCCCGGCGTCTCCTTGGGGATTTACCCACACCACCATCCCGGAGACCGTTACAACACGCCAGCTTCCGGGCGAGATGAAACTCACGTCAATCTCATCACCGGCGCCGAGGCGGTTGCCGTTGTTGTTTTCGGTCAGATCGAGCTTGAGCCCCGCCCCCTGGCTGCTCAAATTGACGATGGTTGCGCTCAACAGCGGGACGCTGCGGGTGTGCAGGGTTGCGGCAATGCGCACGGGTTCGCGATGTTGTTTGCGCCGCTTCACGATCATGGCCGCATGCGCGGCTTGCAGGCAGCGCGCGATCTGTACCACCGAAGCGGGCTTGTGAATCAGGAACTGCACCCCCGCGCTAAAAGCCTGGCGCAGATCCAGCAGATCGCTGGCAATGCCGATGATCAAGCATTCTTTGTTCATCTTCGATTGGCGGACGGTTTCCAGAAATTGCCCCAAGTCGGCGATTTCCCGCCAGTCCACCACCACCGCATCGATCTTGCGCAGCTCGAGCGCGGTCAGTGCCGAAGCGTAGTCGGCGGTTTGTTCGCTGCATACACCCAGCTTGGCAAACACCCGTTCCAGGGTCTTCAGGAAGTGGGTGTCGTCGCACAGAATCAGCGCATTGATGCCAAAAGTTAGATAACGATTAGTGCCTGCCACTGCCCTCGCCTCCGGCGGTTCTTGAATTTCGTCTAAAGCCTTGCAACATAGGCCATGACCGGTGATATCGCCGGTCAGGTCCTGTGTGGTGCTGGAGCTCATCGTCGGTGGTGCGGGAGCAAATTAGAGACCATAGCTGCGCCGTCACAGGCGGCACAGTCGCCGGTCACTGACCCGGTTTGGGAAACGTCGATATTGTGAGACTATCGCACAGGAGGGAAAACATGGCCGAGATAGCATTTGCCAAAACCATGCGGGCAGGAGAAAAGCTCGCGGAATCGATGTGCGACGTCGAGCGCGCCAAGGCCGCTCTGACCACGGCGCTGGACGAAGGCAAGGCGGCGGCCCGCCGCGTCGTCAGCAGCGGACGGCGCGCCGTCGAGGACCTTCAGGACCTGCAGGATGACGCAGTGCGCCGCATCCGCCAGCATCCACGGACCACGGTGGCGGTCACCTTTGGTGTCGCCCTGGGCACGGGATTGCTGCTGGGATGGTTGGTCGGCCGCGCCCGCCGGTAGCCTTTAGTGGGCGTACATCAAGTCGTGGGTGGAGCAGGGCGGGAATGCCCGGCTTTAGCCGCTGAAAGGTGCACCTCAGGGGCTGAAGCCGGCACTTCTATTATGCAGGCCTAGAGGCCTGCTCCACCCGCCGAGTCTGCTCCACCCGATACCCAATCCAGACTCTGCCTCGCCTTGCGGTTGCCCACGGGGACGCCGTATCATCGGGAGCTCTTAAAAAGGCCACACGTATGCACAAATAACAATAAGGAGTCCGCTGATGAAATCGGATCGCAGGAATTTTTTGAAAGGGGCCGGCGCCATCGGCGCCGTGGCTGCCATGGGCGGATTGAGCACAGTGAATGCGGAAACCAAAATGACCGGCGAGCGCAGGAAGGGCATGGCGCGCGGACTCACTCTACTGACCATGCAGCACAACCGCGAGTACCGCCTGGGCGCCAGAACCGACAAGGGCGTTCTCGACGTGAAGCTGGCGGCGGAGACCCTGAAGATGTACGCCCCCGCCAGCCTCGACGACATGCTGCAGAACGACGAAGGCGCCAGCGTGCAGGCGGTGGTCGAAGCCGCGCTCAAATCCAGCGCCGCTCAGAAGGCCTTCCTCAAGGCGGAAAGCATTGAGTACGGACCGCTGGTCACGCGCCCGGAGAAAATCGTCTGCGTGGGGCTGAACTATCGCAAGCACGCGGAAGAGATCAAGATGCCCATCCCCAAGCAACCGGTGCTGTTCAACAAGTACAACAACGCGCTGCTGCACCATGGCGGCACGGTCAAGCTGCCGGCTGCCGTGTCCAAGAAGTTCGATTATGAGGTGGAGTTGGTGATCGTGATGGGCAAGGATGCGCGCGACGTCAGCGAGAAGGACGCGCTCTCCTACGTCGCCGGATACGCCACCGGCAACGATTTCAGCGCGCGCGACCTGCAGTTTGAGACCGGTGGCCAGTGGATGGCGGGCAAAACTTCGGATGGCTTTGGCCCTATAGGTCCTTATTTCGTCACCGCCGAGCAGGTCAATCCGGACAATCTCACCCTGGAGTGCCGGGTGAACGGCGAAACCCGCCAGTCGTCGAATACCAACGACCTGATCTACAACTGCAGCCAGATCATTAGTTGGACCTCGGCCCGCATCTCCCTCCGGCCAGGAGACATCATCTTCACCGGAACGCCGGGAGGAGTGATCTTCAACGGAGTCGCCAATGGGCTTGCCGTGAACAAGGAGAAGTGGGGCTGGCTCAAGTCCGGCGACAAGATCGCCTGCAGCATTGAAAAACTGGGAGAGCTGAAGTTCGACCTGGCGTGAGATTGCCGGGGTGGAGCAATCGTTGTCGGCTTTAGCCTCTGAGGTTCGCCCTCACAGCGGCTAAAGCCGACATCTTCTTTGGCCCAATCATTCCGCAGGGCTGAAAGCCCTGCTCCACCCGACCACATGGGCGAGCTTCGCCCGCCCAGCCGGGGGCGGCTGGGCCTACATAATCCCCGCCTATTTCACCTTGGTGGCTTTACCTTCCATCACATTGGTCCAGGCGCCGCCGTCGGTGGACGTGTCATAGCTGTAGGTGTACGACGTGGCCGACACTTCGTTCAGGATGAAGCGTCCTTTCACTTTCTTGCCGCCCATCTCCTCTTCCGGAGAATACCAAGTCCAAGTTTTGCCGGAGACGGTGCCCTTCGACGTTTCATGCATTCCCATGGTGTCGAAGCCGTTGTAGGTGAAGGCCTTTTCTTTCGGATCAAAGCCCATGATGGCAACTTCCTTCGTCGCTCCCATAGGACCGGTGCCCTCGGAATGCATCACCAGAAAGAAGTCGCCCAGCATGCTGTTGTGATCTGTGCCGGTAAACTTCCCTCCCGGGCCCCATGGGCTGGCCTTCATGTTGCCTTCGTTTTTCCACTCTCCCACAAAGTAGTGCAGCTTCTGATGCTCAGGAGCCGGCTTGGGCATTGGGGGCGCCTGCGCGAACAAGCTGCCGCCCGCCAAGGCGAGGACTAACCACGCGAGTGTGACTGCTCTCTTCATAAATTCTGCCTCCCTGAAAGTCGGGGAAGGATAGCAGAAGTTGGCTTGGCCGGCCATCCGCACACGGCGGGAGGTAACTGCAGGTGGAGGTACCTTGGTCCTGTTGCCCCACTGCTAGTGCAATAGTATGATGCGCGCCGATGGGAGGCCACCGTGTGGCTGGCGGGCTGGATAGTGCGTGTGCTGCTGCTGGTCACTGCGCCCATCTACTATCTCTGCCGCTCTGTCGCGCGCGCGATGTCCCGCCTCGATGCCTGGTCCTGGGCGGCCATTCACGGCCAGCAGCCCAGGAAGCCTCCGCAGTCAGAGATGGAAACCAGTGGGAGGTGGAAAGTCAGAAGTGGTAAGTAAGCAGCCTCCCCCAGCCCACCTCCGACTTTCCACTTCCCACTTTCCACTTCCTCCAGTCAACGCGGGCGCTCCGGAGTTCATCCAACCAACGTTGCAGTCGGAAAATGTGTTTGTGCCACAAGGAGATGCCCTGTGCAGACAGTAGTCGGGATCTTTAGCTCACGAAATTCCGCCGCGGAGACAGTCGCCGGGCTGCGGGCGGTTGGATTCCCGGAGGATTCCATCGTGTTCCTGACTTCGGGAAACCAACCGAACTTGTCCGCGGTGCCCACAACGGATGCGGAATCTGACGGCATCGGCAAAGCCATAAGCGGCTTTGTTGGAGGCGCGGTAGGCGGCGGGGTCGGTATGGGTGTGGGCAGCGCGCTGGCCAGCCTCTTCGTGCCAGGCGTAGGGACAGTGTTCGCAGCGGGGGTCGCGGCTGGGGCGCTGCTGGGAATCGGCGGCGCAGCCATCGGCGCCAGGCTGGGCCAGGACACGGAAAATGCTCTGGATACCGGCGCGCCGCACGATGACGTGTTCTTCTACCGCGAGTTGCTCAAGCAGGGCCGCTCCGTGGTGGTGGCCTCTACAGATAGTCACGAGCTCGCCGCCCTGGCGCGGGCCGTGATGCGCGAGCACAGGTCGGAAGACGCGGAGACCGCGCGCAAGGAATGGGAGCCCAGCCGGGAGCGCGCTGCTTAGGCGCTAAGCCGCCTTGCGCCGCGTGTGGTGGATGCGCTCGGAAAGCAGCCGCTTGGCTTTTTCTAGCTCTGCGCGTCGCGTCTTGCTCAGCCCTTTACCGGCGCGATTGATGAAGTAGGTCAGCATCCGCATACCGGAGCCCGGGCCTTTGGGCGAGACTTTCTTGGAAGCCAGCGATTTGGCGATAGTCGTGGCGTCTTTAGTGAACAGTCCCGGCGGCGGGAACGTCGACACCGTCTTGACGCTGGCGATCCACCGTCCACCCTTTTTCTTTGCAGCCATGGTTCTCCCTTGGAGTTGGGATGCACCCAGCGTCCACCGGGCAGCCATTGATCAGCGAACGACCCCTAGCAGGGTCCGCATACCCCAGAATGCGGCGAGCCCCATAAGAACCACGAAGCCTGCTCCCACCAACCTGCCCGATGCTGTGTTCTTGCTCCAGCCCTGGAGCACGGCAACTACTCAAACCACAAAAAGGATGACGGCGGCGGCGCCTAGGATCTTGAGCCACATGTTCTGCTCTCCTTCCGCCAAAGCAGATTCTCACGAGACCCGCCACCCCGGAAGTGCGCCCATCACAGGTCGATGAGACATTTCTTGATCGGCAGTTTGCGGCATCTAACCAGCAGGAGCTTACAATCTGGGTTTCAGGAGATGGCTATGAGATGGCTACTGATCGCCTTACTCTTGGGTTCGGCTGGATTGCTTGCCCAGGACGCAATCCCGGCAGGCACCGTGCTCCCGGCGCGGCTGGACTCTTCGCTCGACTCGCAGAAGAGCAAGCCCGGCCAGGTGATCACCGCGCGCATCATGCAGGATGTCCCGCTTCCAGGGGGCAAAATTCGCGCCGGCAGCCAAGTAGTCGGCCACATCATAACCGTTACGCCGGCGGCAGCCGGCAGCGGCGCCAGCATCTCGGTGCAGTTCGATACCGTAAAGTTTGCCGGGAGCAGACTCCCCGTCACCACGAACTTGCGTGCGCTGGCCTCCCTGATGGAGGTCGAGGATGCGCAAGTCCCCACCACGGGCACCGACCGCGGCACCACTTTCGCCTGGATGAATACCAATCAGGTCGGAGGCGAAGCGGTTTACGGCCAGGGAGGGCCTGTGGCCAACGGTTCGCAGATTGTGGGAGAGGCCGTGCCCGGAGGAGTGCTGGTGCGGCTCAGCGCCAGGCCGGGAACAAGCTGCCGGGGACCAGTTGAAGGCAATGATCGTCCGCAGGCAACGTGGGTATTTGCCTCGGATGCCTGCGGGGTCTATGGGCTCTCGGATCTGGAGATCGCTCACGCCGGACGCACTGAACCCCGTGGCCAGATCATCTTAGCCTCGAAGCAAGGACGCATTCACCTCTCCGGCGGCAGTGGGCTGCTGCTGCGAGTCAATGCGCCTTAAGGTGGTTACTTCCCGTCCTTCAACTGCTCGGCGAGATAATTGGCGATTCCCATCTCGTTGAGGGAATGAAGCTGCGACTCCAGGAAGTCGACGTGCCGTTCCTCGTCCTGGATCATTTTTTCGAATAGCGTGCGCGAGCCGTCATCGGCCTCGGCCACGCAGATCGCCACGGCGTTGTTGTACTGCGCGGAAGCGCAACGCTCGTCTGAGGCTCGATTTGCAGGGCTTTGATCTCGAACTGTACGGCTCCCAGATGTTCTACAGTGACTTCCATGATGGCCTCCTGCATTACTAAGAAATAGTTTGAAAATATTCATTTCTGGACTTTGCCGGCGAGAGCGGCGTCCAGGTGTTGCCGCAGGAGTTCCCGGGCGCGATGCAGGCGGGACTTCATAGCCGCCAGGGAGATCCCGAGCTTCTGCGCCACTTCGCTGCCGGGCAATTCCTCCACGTCGCGCAACTGGTAAACGCTGCGATACGACGGCGGCAGGCTGTCCACGGCTTCCGCCAGCAGTTCCGCCATCTGCCGGGAAGCTATTTGCGCTTCCATGGGCAGATCGTTGCCGGATATCTGCTTGCCCTCGTCTTCCAGCGCGGAAAGCTGCAGCAGCGGCAGCAAGGATTCCCTTTCCTTCAGTTGCCAGCAGACGCGCTTGGCGATCTGCGCCAGCCAGGATCGAAAGGCCGCCGAATCTCGCAGTTGGTCCAGATGGCGGTAGGCCTTCAGCAAGGCTTCGACCAGGACATCTTCGGCATCTTCCCGGTTTCCGCAAACCCGAATCATCTGCCGATAGACGGCGTCCTTGTGCTCGTTGGCCAGCGCCTCGAAATTCACGACACGATTGTTTCACCGCTACCCCCGGCCGACGAAACATTTCGCAAAGAACAGGTATGGTCAGGGACGCTGCTTGCCGGCCTGAGCTTGCGGGAACGGTTCCACGGCATCTTGCACAACAGCGACGCCATAGCACAGATGTTGGTGAGCCCCGCGAACGTCAGCCCCAGGCCGACGAAGCCGGAGAGATACACCCAATGCGGATTGACCGTTAACGCGAGCACGGCGCCCAGCAGCACGAGCAATCCAGCGATGAGCCGCACCTGGCGCTCCAGCGCCCAGCGTGTCGCTGTGTTAACCACCAACGGGAAACCGGCGCTCACCCAGGCACTGGTGCCTCCGTCGGCGCGGTCACGTCTGAGGCTTCAGCCCCACCGTCACCTCGGGCGTTCCGTCCAGGAAAATGATGCGCTCGATGAGCCCTTCGGCATGGTGCATCTCTTCCATGGCGCGCTTCTTGGTCAGAGCGCCCATGCGGTGATAGCCCCAGTTATCGCACATCTCGGCCTGCACCATGTACTGCACGATGGCCGTCAGCTCGGCGCTGAGGGCCGCATTCAACTGCTCAATCACTTTCGCGCTGCCACGCATCCCTTCCTCCTCGACCAATGCCCGCAATTTGGTGAACCGGAGAGTATAGAAGAGTCGGGCGGTTCCCGGAAGCGGGGTTGCAACGGTACGCTTTCCGCGGAATCCCAACATCGTCGCGACCTCCGCCGCATCCAATGTCCCGTGATCGGCAAAATTGTTCGCACCAGTTCACTACTACTCTCGGTAGCGCTGGTGCTCGCTCTCGCAGGGTGCGGCAGCACGAGCACTACCTCACAGCCCCAACCCCAACCTACCGGCCCGCCGCCTGCGCTGGCACTCTCGGCGTTTGTCAGCGGCCTGGCGTCGCCGATCGGGATGGAAGCGCCCAACGACGCCACGGGACGACTGTTCGTGCTGGAACAGGGTGGGAGAATCCGCATTATCCAGAACAGCGCTCTGGTTGCCACGCCGTTCCTCGACGTGAGCTCGAAAGCCGGATTCACATCCGGCGGCGAATTGGGACTGCTCGGGCTGACTTTCCATCCCAGCTTCAGCACCAACCGCCGCTTCTTTATCTATTACACGCAAAACGTGAGCGGACAGATCCAGTCCGTGTTCTCCGAGTATGCGGCCTCCAGCTCGAACCCTAACCTCGCCGATACTTCCAGTGAGCGCGTTCTGCTGGTAGTCAACCAGCCGTTCTCCAACCATAAGGGCGGCCAGCTCGCCTTCGGGCCGGATGGTTTCCTTTACATCGGCCTGGGCGACGGCGGCAGCGAAGGCGATCCTCAGGGCAACGGCCAGAACCTGCAGACGCTGCTGGCTAAGATCCTGCGTATCGACGTGGACGGGGCTTTTGCTCCCGGCAAACAGTACGCGATTCCGCCGGACAATCCTTTCGCTTCCAGCGGCGGCTTGCCTGAGATCTGGGCTTACGGCTTCCGCAACCCGTGGCGCTTCTCCTTCGATCGCGGCAGCGGCAGGCTCTTCGCCGGCGACGTCGGCCAGGACAGCTTCGAAGAGGTGGATATCATCACCAAGGGCGGCAACTTCGGCTGGAGCAAGATGGAAGCCTCGCACTGCTATCCACCGGGCAGCACTTGCAGCACCGCCGGGCTAACGCTGCCGATCATGGAATACGCGCACGATGCCAACGGCGGATCGGCGATTATTGGAGGCTTCGTCTATCACGGGACCGCCATCACTGGCCTAACCGGCGACTACGTCTTCGGCGACCTCTCCAGCGGCCACGTCTGGGCCGGAGTCGCGGATGCCAGCGGCAACTGGAATAAAACGCTGGTGCTCACCCACAACTTAACGGTCAGTTCCTTCGGCCAGGATACCGCCGGCGAACTCTATCTGCTCGATTACGGCAATGGCGCGGTCATGCGCCTGCACGCCGCTCCCTGAAACCGCGACCGGTCCCGATCATCCCGTTCAACGGCCAACACAGGCCCTTGGCTAAACTGCGCTGGCCGCGTTACCGTCTTAATGAGGGAGACAGATTGTCCCGTCTTGAAGACATCCTCCGGCAGAGTGTCGCGGCCTTGCGCGCGCACAAGCTGCGGGCCACTCTGACCATCGTAGGCCTGATGATGGGCGTGGCCACCTTGATCACGGTGATGACCATCGTGCAGGGCGCGAACGCCTACGTTGAAAACAAGATTGCCAACCTTGGCACCGATGTTTTTCAGATCGCCAAGACGCCGTTCGTAGTCACCGATTTCGACCAGGTGGTGAAGTCGCTGCGGTTCAAGCGCATCGAGTGGGACGACGTGCGCGCGGTCAGCGATCGTTGCCAAGCCTGCCAGATGGTTGGAGCTTCGGCAACGACCTCCGTGCATGTGCGCTATCGCGACAAGGAGCTTCAGGACATCAACCTCTTCGGACACACCGCCAATATGGCGGACATCGACACCCGCACCCTCGACCTCGGCCGCTATTTCAGCGAGTCGGAAGACCAGCAGATGAGCAGCGTGTGCATCATCGGCCAGACCCTGGTGGACGAATTCTTCGGCGGCACCAACCCGATCGGGCAAGTCGTGCGCGTGAATAATCAGGAGTTCCGCGTCATCGGAACCATGGAACGCATCGGGTCAGTGCTGGGCCAGGAGCAGGACAACTTCATGATCGTTCCGCTGCGCGTGTATCTGCATCTGATGGGGACGCGCTCCAGCCTCACCATCAACGTGAAGACCGCTGGCGGGCGGGCCTTCGAGCAGGCGATGGACCAGGCGCGGCTGGCCGTGCGCGCCCGCCGCCATCTCCAGCCCGGCCAGGACGACGACTTTTTCCTCGGCACCAAGGAAAGTTACATCTCGCTGTGGCGCTCGATCAGCGGCGCCTTCTTTGCCGTGTTCGTGATGGTGAGTTCGATTTCGGCGGTGGTGGGCGGCATCGTCATCATGAACGTGATGCTGGTAAGCGTGACCGAGCGCACCAAGGAAATCGGCGTGCGCCGCGCCCTGGGCGCCACCGAGCGCGACATCCGCCGCCAGTTCCTGATGGAGAGTGTGCTGCAATGCATTCTGGGCGGTGCCGCCGGAATCGTGGGCGGCTTCGTGGTCGCGCTGGCGTTGCGCCAGTTCACTTCCTTCCCGGCATCGGTGCAGACCTGGGTCGCGGTGCTGGGGCTGGTCCTCAGCTCCGTGATCGGACTGTTCTTCGGCATCTATCCGGCGATGCGCGCTGCGCGCCTCGATCCCGTAGTGGCGCTGCGGGCGGAGTGAGCCGAAGATGACCCAGGCCGAGATTCGCGAAAACCTGCACAACGCTCTCGCCACGCTGCGCGGACACAAAGTTCGCTCGGCGCTGACCGTGCTGGGCATCGTCATCGGCGTGACCTCGGTGATCTCGGTCGCCTCCATCATCGACGGCCTGAATCTTTATATTCAGAAGCGGGTGGAATCGTTCGGCACGCGGACCTACTTCATCTCCCGCATTCCCTTTGGGCAGCCTCCGGACCGCCTGCCGGAGAAGATGCGCACGCGCCGCTACCTGGAAGCCGACTACGCGCCGTATCTGCGTCAGGCCTGCCCTTCGATCGAGCTGGCCACACCGTTCAAGACGCGCGCGTTTTTCTTCGGTGAAACCAACGAGCTGCACGTGGGTGATAAGCGCGTGGAGCGCATCATCCTGCGCGGCGCCGAACCGGATTACATCGATGCCATCCCGCTGTTCGCCGTTACCGACGGCCGCTTCCTTTCCCGCTTCGATGAAGAGCACTCGCGCGACGTCGTGGTGCTGGGCGCGGCGCTGGCCGACTCCCTGTTTCCCAACACCGACCCCGTCGGCAAGATCGTCTACGTCAACGGCCGCCAGTATGAGGTGATTGGAGTCTTCGAGAAAGATCCGGGTCTGTTCGGCGGAGGCGGCGTGGACAGCTTCGCCGTCATCCCGCTTTCAAATTTCGAAAAGAATTACCCGGAATCGAAAGAGACGCACATCGCCTTCACCATTCCGCGGGGCGGAGATCCGCAGCGCGCGGTGGATGAAGTAACCGAGGCCATGCGCCGCCTGCGCCATCTGCGGCACAACCAGGAGAACGACTTCGAAGTCATCTCCTCCGATTTCCTCACCCAGCTCTGGAACCAGCTCACGGGCGCGCTGGTGATTCTGACCGGCATCATCAGCTCGGTGGGGCTGCTGGTGGGCGGCATTGGAGTGATGAACATCATGCTGATCTCGGTGACCGAGCGCACCCGCGAGATCGGCGTGCGCCGCGCCATGGGAGCGCGCAAGGCGGACATCCGCGTGCAGTTCCTGCTGGAAGCGACGCTGCTCACCACCAGTGGCGGAGCGCTCGGCATCCTGATCGGCGTCGCCATTGCCACCATCGTGCGCCACTTGTTCGCTTCCGTGCCCGCAACCGTCTCGCTGTTCTGGCTCATCGCCGGCGTGGCAATGTCGGTGGGCGTGGGGCTCTTCTTCGGCTCTTATCCCGCCAATCGCGCGGCGAATCTCGATCCCATCGTGTGCTTGCGGTACGAATAAATTCGGTTCGCGCCGAATCCGCACAATCGCAGTGGCAAGCCCAAAAAGCTGGACCGCCCAATCGTACGAAGTGCTTCTGCCCTGGAATGGCGCGCTGACAGCTTTGCTGATCTCCTCCGCGCATGTGCTTCCTTCATTCGGATGGCTCCCTCACCGCCGAGCCGGGCTTGTCCGAGGCAGAGTCCAGCGAGCCCAGTTTTCATGGAGAGTCTTTATGAACTCTTTACGGACCTTTTACTCCTGTTTTACGAGCGGAAGTTTCCAATCATCTTGAAACATTTCGCCTATGCCAAAGCTGAGAAAGCGCAAGGCTGGGCAGGGAGGTTCAGCATGGTGCCTATTCTGACCCTCGAACTATTGTGCGCCGCCGGTGTGGCGTTCATGATCCGCTTCCTGATCGCCTTACACAAAGACGCGAGAACCAGTTCGGATGGTTGCGTCGTCCAACTGACATCACGCTATCTGCATGCGAAAGACGAGCCCTCCGCGTCCACTCCTGCAAGGGCCGCAGCCAAGCCGCGTGATGTGAACTTCCCCGGCTACCAAGTCATCCCTGGCGGACGCGGGCGTCCATTTCGCCGAGTCGGGTGAGAGTGCTAGCCGGGCGCATCTTCGGGCTCGGCCGCAGTTAAAGGTGCGCAGATGATCGCTCCCGTCCATTCCGGCCACCAGCTTGACCACTACTTTATCGAGGGTGTAGTCGCGCGCAGCGGCATGGCCTCTATCTTCCGCGCTAACGATTTGCGGACCGGCCATCCGGTTGCCATCAAAGTTCCCCATCCTGAGATGGAAAGCGACCCAGTCTTCTTCGAGCGCTTTCGCAGGGAGGAA
This sequence comes from uncultured Acidobacteriota bacterium, assembly GCA_963733935.1. Lineage (GTDB taxonomy): Bacteria > Acidobacteriota > Terriglobia > Terriglobales > Acidobacteriaceae > JAHFUA01. The sequence continues at coordinate 160,435 of CAVTEQ010000005.1, read as the reverse complement.
GAGATTGGGTCAAGGCTCGACCATCCCAATGTGATGAAGGTCTTCACGGACGATGATCGCAGCCGGACCTATCTGGTCATGGAGTGGCTCGAAGGGCGCCTGCTGCGACAAGTGCTCAGCCAGCAGCGCAAGCTTCCGGCGGAGCGCGCCGTTAAGTTAACGCTGGCCATCTGCGATGCCTTGGACTACATCCACCGCAACGGCATCGTGCACCGCGATCTGAAGCCGGAAAACATCATGGTCGACGCGCAGGACCGCGTCAAGCTGATCGACTTCGGCATCGCCGCCTGTGCGCGAGCGCGGCGGATCACCTTCGGCAAGCTCTCCGACACCATGGGCACGCCGGACTATATCTCGCCCGAGCAGGTGAAGGGTAAGCGTGGCGACGCACGCAGCGACCTTTACGCCCTGGGAGTCATACTGTATGAGATGCTCACTGGCAAGGTGCCATTTCAAGGGCCAAATCCGTTCGCAATCATGAATGACCGGTTGGTGAACCACCCGGTCCCGCCGCGCGAAGTCGATCCTTCCATCTCCCTCCAGTTGCAGGAAATCATCTATCGCGCCCTGGAACGCGATCCCAGGAACCGTTACGCGAGTGCCCATGAGTTTGCCCGGGATCTGCAGCATCAGGACCAGGTCGGCGTGTCCGAGCGGGCTGAACTGCGGAACTGGGAAATGCGGCGCGTCCCCTGGGCGAAAAGAATTCTCTCCTACGTGGGCTTAGTGCTGGTGCCGATGATAGTTTTTGGACTGGTGCTCCTTGTGGCGGCACACCAATAAGATCGCCGGCAGCCTCGGGGCAGCCGCACGACTCAAGCCTCCAGTTTGAATCGCGTTGCCGCCAAAACATAGAGCCTTCGCCAAACCATACGATTCACGGTGACCACAATCATGGCCATGACCAGGGTGGCTGCCATCAACATGCGGAAGTTGCCGCTGTCCGTTGCCTGGCTGATCACCGCGCCTAGTCCCACAGTCGAGAAGGTCTGGCCTCGAAAGTGGAAGTATTCAGCGACGATGCTGGCGTTCCAGGCGCCTCCGGATGCCGTCACGAACCCGGTGATCAGGTAGGGAAAGATTCCCGGTAGAAACAGCTTTCGCCAGCGCTCCACCCGCTTGAAGTGGTAGACATCGCAGACCTCCTTCAGGTCGGTCGGAATGGCGCTGGCTCCGGCGATGACGTTGAACAGGATGTACCACTGCGTGCCGAGCAGAAGCAGAACGATGGATCCAATTCCCAATCCGCCGCCGGCGCGAATCAGCACCAGCAGGATGATCGGGAACAAAGCCGTCGCAGGCACCGAAGCGGCAATCTGCGCCAGCGGCTGCGCAATGGCGGAGAGCTTGGGATGCAGCCCGATCAAAGTTCCCACTGGGATCGTCCACAGGGCCGCCAGCAGGAGTACGAACTCTACCCGCAGAAAGGTCGCTCCCGCTCCGAGAAAGATCGCCCGCAGGTCAGACCATGAGACGGATGCGGCCAGGGCCAGCATCTTGACGATTGCGTATGCGAGCCCCGCTAGCGCAAGAGAACTCACAATCCGCACCATCCATTTTGACCTCGGGCTCCTTGCGGAGGGGTGCGACGCGGCATGAACTCTAGCGAAGTGCAGGTCCAGCGCCTCCCGCGCGGGCATTACCGATCGCCGGCTGAGCACAGCAAGCAAGCGCGAACGGCGGAGCAGATCCAAAATGCGCGACCGCGGCGCCTCCGCGGCCTCCACCTGCTCGAATTTGAATTTTTCGGCCCAGGCGATGACCGGACGCCACACCAGCCGGTCCATGAGCACGATGACTCCGATCATGACCGCCAGGCCGGCCACGATGGCGCGTGTGCTCCCGGCATTGGCCGCGGTCTGCAGGTAGGAGCCCAGCCCAGGAAGACGAAGGTCGCGATTTCCCAGCACGAACATTTCGCATGCCATGAGGAAGAACCATCCACCGGCCACCGACATCATGGAATTCCAGATCAGTCCGATGGCCGCGTAGGGCAATTCGAGCTGCCGGAAGCGCTGCCACCAGCTCAACTGGTAGACCTGCGCCGCTTCATACATCTCGCGCGGAATGTTCTTGAGCGACGAATAGAAACTGAAGGTCATGTTCCAGACCTGGCCGGTAAAAATCAGCAGAATGCACCCGAGCTCCACGCCCAGTTGCCTGGTGGGGAAGAGTGCGACCATAGAGATCATCACGCCGGGCAGAAAACTCAGGACGGGAATCGATTGCAGCGTATCCAGTAACGGGATCATGAAGCGCTCGGCCTTGCGGTTGTAAGCGGCGACGTACCCGTAGATCAGAGTGAACAGCAGACTGAGGCCATACGCGATGCTGATGCGCAGCACCGAGTACAGCGCGTACTTGGGCAACGCCGCGGGATGAAGGTCGATTTCCGCTTGCGTGCTGACCGGGCCGATCCAGTAGCGGCCAAAGGAGAGCAGCCCATAAAACAGCGCCAACCCGGCAAGAATGATGGGCAGATCCCTGAGCAGGGATTGCCCGCCGCCAGGGACAATTCCCCAGCTCGGGGACTCAGGCGACGCGTCTGCGACTCGGGCCATCTTCTCAAATTCCGCTAATGCAGCGGCGCGGTATCGCTCGCCGGACTTGTGGGCTGGTACAGCAGCAGCCGGTCGGTTTCGGAATCATAGGTAAAGATTTCCGCGTACCGTCCCCAATTCAAAACCGTTTCGATCTGTCGCTGCACTTCTTCCTCCGGCAGGCGCTCGTCGAGTATGTCTCGGAAGAACTCCAGAGGGATGCTGCCATCCGATTTTTTCTCCAACGCGCTGCGAATCTGCTGCAGCAGCAAAACATTGGCCAGCGCGGCCTCGCGGAACAGGCGCTTGCGGATCGCGATGTCGGCTTCCGCGAAGGCTTTTCCCGCGGGGGTGATTTCCACGTCCCCTTCACGCGACTTAGCAAAGCCCAGCAGCACCGCTTCGTCGACGATGGGAAACAGATCATCGACCTCCATCAAGAGCTCTTCCGCCAGGTGGTAGAGGTCCTCCTTGCCGCCGCGATCATTGAGGAACTCCAGCAGTCCCGCCATACCTCCAGCTTTGGCGTGCGGCAGGACTTGCAAGACAGGCTTCGCCGCTGGTTCGCGGCGTGCCGGCGGCGCCAGCTCCAGCTCGGGTTGGGTCATGACTTTGTAGATGTAGTCGACATAAACCAGAAATTCCGCAGACTTGCGGTCCCGCGGCTGGGTAAGCGGAATGGGAAAATCGGCGCGGATGCGGGCCGGGTTCCTGCCGAGAACGATAACGCGATCGGCCAGCAGTACCGCTTCTTCAATGTTGTGGGTGACTAGAAAAATACTTCGCGTCGGGATCTGCTTCTTCAGCCACAGCTCCATCAGTTCGCCGCGAAGGCTCTCAGCCGTGAGCACATCCAGCGCGGAAAACGGCTCATCCATGAAGAGCACTTCCGGTTCCACCGCCAGGGCCCGTGCGAACCCGACGCGCTGTTTCATGCCTCCCGACAATTCTTTGGGGTAGGCGTTCTCGAATCCTTTCAGGCCGACCGAGTTCAAGGCCTGGAGGGCGACGCGGTGGCGCTGATCGTGCAGCATGCCGCGCGCCAGCAGGGGGGCCTCGACGTTCTCCAGCACCGTCAGCCAGGGGAACAAGGCAAAGCTCTGGAAGACGATGGCCACGCTGGGACCGCATTCGGTGAGCGCTTGCCCGTGCCAGAGGACTGTGCCGTTCGATGGCTTTGCCAGTCCGGACAGGATCCGCAGCAACGTCGATTTCCCGCAGCCTGAAGCGCCCAGCAGGGCAATGATCGCGCCGGACTCGATGCTCAGGTCCAGCGGAGCGATGACCTGGATCTCATGTCCGTCCGGTTGCTGGAACTTTTTCTCGACTTGACGAGCCTCGATGATCGTCTCCGTGGCCGGAGCCGGCGTAACCTGGGGTGCAACCGCGGGTTGCGGCGCTTCGGCTGGCGCCGCGGCAAGCTCGTCCATGAGCCGCTGCCAGGCTTCTTCCGGCAGCTCGTCGAAGAAGCGCATTCGTTCGGTGGGGTCAAGCCTGTCCACGATGGCCCGCATTTCCGTTGGCGGTCGCGAGTGCAACAGGACGTATGCGTGGTAGTAGGGAAAATGACTAACCAGCACGGCCGCGAAATCAACCGGCAACAGGCGGAAGAGTAGCTGCTGCTCCTCAAAGGGCAGGGCCGCAAGCACCGCGACCGCGGCGCTCGGATCGAGCGACTGGATGATCGCGCCGGCTTCGTCAGGCCGTCCTTGGGAGATAACCTCCCGTACAGCTTCGGCTATCGGCGGCGTCATAGCTTATCGGTAAAAGGGGCGACCTCGATCGGCGGTAAGCTACCGCCCCTGCGTCTCGTCGTCCACCACCAGGATATTGGGCTTTTCACTAGTCGTCATGGCCGCAGCCCACTTTACCTCGTTGCGTGACGACATGCACGTCCACAGCCGGCGCTTCCCGCAAAAAACTCTTGAGGGTGGAGAAATCGAGGTAGCGTCGCCAGCCGACTGGGCAGAACCGCCGAACATCAAGTACTCAGTGGTACTGCCATACGCAACCTGAGGTGATCCCGCGAGCATTCCAGCATGCATTCCAAGCGGTCGGCGTCAAGAAGGTGGTCACCGAGGGTGGTCAGTCCGCTAATTTGTCCTTCCCCAGAGCGCGAGTGGATAAGATGCAAGACATTTGCACACTTGCGGTTGCAGTGCAAAACTGCAACGCTCTCGCGTCATAATTCGCTAAATGCTTGACAGAGTTCGCTCGCCGTGAACGACTCGCAAAAGAAAAAAAATCGCGGCGCGAGAAATTTTCCACGCGAAATTTTTTCGTGCTAGTATGCCGATCAGTTGCCCGGTTCGTCAGGTTTTTTGTTCCGCAATTTCCTGCCGAAGGGTTTCGGCACAACCCAGGTTTTCAGTCCGGGGCATGTTGCGCAGTCCAGCCTGCACGGCAGCGCCCATTCATACAGTTTTCGTTCACCAGCTCTTTTTTCGCCGTCTCTGCCCCTCCGAGCCGGCAGCACAGTGGCCGCAGAAAATGTCTCTCGTCGCATCCGCAACCGCCGCCGCCGCCAATCCCTGGATCCGTATTCTCGGGGCCCTGGAAAAGAAGATTAACCGCACCACCTTCGAGACCTGGCTCAAGCCCACGCGCTTCAGCCGCACGGAGGCGGGAGTGCTCTACATCCGGGTGCCCAGGCCGGAATTTCTCATGATCGAGGAGAAGTACTCCGACCTCATCCTGGAAGCGATCGATAACCTCGGGCTTGAGCTGAATGAGGTCAAGTTCGTCACCGAAGAAGACGACCCGACGGCCACGCCGTTGCGTCACACCTTCCCGGCCAAGCCTGATGCCGCGGGCAACACCGCGGTGGCTGCAGCCGCACGTCTGGGTTCGCAATCGCGCTTCGACTTCGACTCCGCCGCTCAGCTCAACTCGAAGTACACATTCGACGGCTTCGTCATCGGCGCCAGCAATCAGTTCGCGCACGCCGCGGCCCGCGCCGTGGCGGAGAATCCATCGAAGTGCTACAACCCGCTCTTCTTGTATGGCGGCGTGGGCATGGGCAAGACCCACCTGATGCAGGCCATCGGCCACGAGGTCAAGCGCAACCAGCCACAGCTTTCCATCTGCTACATCTCGAGCGAAAAGTTCACCAATGAGGTGATCAACTCTCTGCGCTACGACCGCATGGGCAGTTTCCGCGACCGCTACCGCAACGTGGACGTGCTGCTCGTGGACGACATCCAGTTCCTGGCGCAGAAAGAGCGCACCCAGGAAGAGTTCTTCCATACCTTCAACGCGCTGCACGAGTCGATGAAGCAGATCGTCATTGCCAGCGACCGCTCGCCCAAGGAGCTGGCCGAGATCGAGGACCGCCTGCGCAGCCGCTTCGAGTGGGGACTGATCGCCGATATCCAGCCGCCCGACCTCGAGACCAAGGTCGCGATCCTGCAGAAAAAGGCGGAGAGCGAGCACGTGCAGATCCCGACGGATGTCGCGCTCTACATCGCGTCGAACATTCGCTCGAACGTGCGCGAGCTCGAGGGCGCCATGATCCGCTTGCTCGCATACTGCTCGCTTACCGGCGGCCTGGTCAACCTGCCGACCGCCCAGCAGGTGCTCAAGAACTTCATCGACGCGCAGAGTCGCAAGGTCACCATCGAATCGATTCAGAAAGCGGTGGGCGAGCAGTTTGGCCTCAAGCTCGTCGAGCTCAAAGCCAAGAACAACTCGCACTCTATCGTCTACCCGCGGCAGATCGCCATGTACCTGGCCAAGCACCTGACTGAGGCCTCGCTGCCAGAGATCGGCCGCCAGTTTGGCGGCAAGCACCACACCACCGTCATGCATTCGGTGGACAAGATCGAGACCGTGCGCAAAGCGGACAAAGATTTGAACAGGCTGCTCAATAAACTGACCGAGCAGTTAGGCGGATGACAACGATCAGGTGGCAGGACGCAGACCGCAGGATGCAGGGCGACAAAACGCCTTCCGCTTCCTGCCTCCTGCTTCCTGCAGGCTGGAGCTTTTCCACTATCACAGAGGAATTCGCGGCACACGCCTGTGGACGCTCGGTGGAAGCTGTGGAGAGATCGGCTCCGGTTTTGTCTCATCGCCAGAATTTCCTGACCAGCCCACGGACTAAGGGACCAGATACCCGATACGCTCCGGCCGCGCATCGGCAGCACCATCAGCAGCATGGAGTGAATATCCACTTTTCCCCAGCCCCTACTGCTACTACTGTCTTGAATCTATTGTTTTTGATATAAGAGGGGAACGTGATAGAGGCGCCAGTTATGGAATCGACCGGGGCTCAGACGGGGGCTGCCATGGAAATCACCGTCAGCAAGTCCGAACTTCTCAACGAGCTCACCGCCACCCAGGGCGTGGTGGAGCGCAAGACCACGATCCCCATCCTCTCGAATTTTTTGTTCGAGGCGGCGGGTGACCGGCTCACCATCACCGCTACCGATCTCGACCTCAGCCTGCGCACCAGTTGCCCGGCCAAGGTCAAGAAGGAAGGCGCGTGCACCATCCCGGCACGCAAGCTCTACGACTACGTGAAGCTGCTGCCGGATGGCGACATCAGCATCAAGCTGCTGGAGAACCATTGGGTCAATATCCGCCTGGGGCGGTCGAACACGAAAATGGTCGGCATGGCGCGCGCCAATTTCCCCGCGCTGCCCGTGTTTCCCACGGGCGCCATGTTCAAGCTGCCCGCGCACGTGCTGCGCACCATGATCGCCAAGACCATCTTCGCGATCTCGAATGAAGAATCGCGCTACACGCTGAACGGCGCCCTGCTGGTGCTGAAGGCGGAAGCGCTGACCATGGTCGCCACCGACGGCCATCGCCTGGCGCACATCGAGAACAGCGCCGGCAAATTCGCCGGGCCGGGGACCGAGCTGCGCGTGCTGGTGCCGAAGAAGTGCATGGCGGAGCTGAATTCGCTGCTGCAGGATTTCGACCAGGACACGATCGATTTCGCGAAAGATGAGTCCACGCTGTTCTTCCGCGTCGGCGACCGCCTGCTCACCTCGCGCCAGCTCACCGGACAGTTCCCCAACTTCGAAGCGGTGCTGCCGCGCGACAACACCAAGAGCGTCACCGTGCGCTGCGAAGACATCTCCGGCGCCATCCAGCGCGTGGCCCAGTTCGCCGACGAGCGCTCGGGCGCCATCCGCCTGCGGCTCGATAAGAACGAGATCAAAGTGTCGTCGTCCTCGAGCGAGGCCGGCGAGTCGGAAGATTCCATCGAAACCGCCTACGCCGCCGACCCGCTGACCATCGGCTTCAATTCCGCCTATTTGCTCGATTTCCTCAAGGCTTCCTCATCCGGCGACGTCCGCTTCGAATTCAAAGACCCGCAGTCCGCCGGCCAGCTCCGCCCCGCCGAAAACGGCGACGAGTTCAAGTATCGCTATATCGTGATGCCGATGAGGATCTGAGAGGGCCAAGAACACGTGAGAAGCGAGACTCCCGTTTAGGAGACAGGCCCAAATGGATTATCCTTCGATGCTACGGCAGCCTTGTGCCGATCATCCTTTTCCCAGAGCCAGTGCCGGAGGATAAACTTTATGATCTCCGGCCGAGTCGTACCAAACCCTTCTTTTTCGGTCTTGCGCATCCAGCTTCTGACAGTAGCCGCGTCCAGAGCCAAAGGAATATTCTTTGTCTGAGCCCGCTTCCCGCGCGGCCTGCCTCGTGGACGTCTGCTCTTGTACGGTCTTGTCCATTTCTACACTTTTCCAAATATTTTCAAAATACAAGAACATCGTATTATAAGGGTACATAGGGCAGGCAAGGGACGAAGATATTCGCAATATCTTCTCCCTGAGGTGCCATTGTTTTTGACTCGCTTCCGTTCCTCGCATCCATAAACGTATGCCGCACTATCTTCTGCTGTCGGAGGCAGCAATGGTAGTGTCTGAGACAATTCGTCCCGAGGATGTGTTGGTCGGCTTGCTCGCGGAAGTCAGACACAGGAAAGGCGACCGTTTCCGGGCAGACCCGGTCACAGTGCACTCTCGATTTTACGAATGGCGAGAGAACCCCGAGTTTTCGGATCTGTTCCGGGACTTTCTATTCGACTCGCGGATTATTGTATTGCTACATTATTGCGTTATCAGTGCGAGCAACGTATTAACTCCGAGTGAACGATCCGAAGGTGCACGTGTCGCCCTGATCTGATAATAAGAATCGGAGGTTCCGGTGGCACTCTCGCCTGCGAGACGAACTCAAGGGTGTTCGAGAAGCATCGTCAAGAGTGGTCGAGCGTCACCGTGGTCACTTCGTGGTCATCCAGGATGAAGTCGTCGTTGAAGGATTCTTCGGTACCTACGCCGAAGCGTTCAAGGCCGGCCTGCGGCAGTTTGGTGTGCGCCGCGGGTTTCTTGTAAAGCAGGTGTGGGTGACTCGAGCCGGTATATATCGTGTCATAGCATGGCACGCGTCGTACTCACACTGGGATCCCTTTCGACCAGGGCGATCCGGGGCCGCTCATTGACGTCTCAGTAATGAATTCCCGTCATGTGATTGAGGCTGGGCGTGCAGTTGGCTTCGAATTCCCACAGTCCCGCCCAATGAAGGCGCTTCTGGACACGGGCGCCTCCATTACTGTCATCAGTAAGGTTTGGGCCAACACCTGCAAGCTCTTTCAGACCAATGAAGGCAGCCAGATAGTCTCTCTTGGTGACGAACAACACTGCGGCGAACATGCTGGTGCCATCAGTTTCCCAGGCACTGACCTGCGGCCATTCGACCCAGCTCGGATCGTTTCCGCTGTTTTCAAGAAAGAGCGGTATCACGCAATCATCATCGGCAGAGATATTTTGCGGAACTGGGTGATCACCTTCGACGGTCGCTCTAAGCGTGTAACGATCATGGACTGACCACGCTAGAGATTTCGCCCGCGAGTTCTGTTAGTTGTGGATATTCGTTCTGAACGATACTCGTCAGAGGCTTCTTCAGGTGACTGAACAGCCACTTCGCCGACCGCGTTGCCGAGTTTTTAGACCCTTGCCCTTGACAGCAGCCAACATTTCACTGGCGCTTGCGTAGGGCCCGTGGACGCGACCTTGCCTGACGTCGTCCAAGCCTTCGACAATGGCCGGAGCAATGATGGACTTCGGTTTTCCGTTTGTTCGCTTGTCCTTCGAGGACGTCGAGATCGCCATAGTCAGAGAATTCAGCATTAAACCCAATGCTAAGCGTCGGAGCTAAAGCCGAGTTCCATTACTGCTCCGCCACAGATAGCGCACGAGTCGCACCAGCCCGTGCAGCTCGTACAGAACCAGCCCGGCTGCTCCGATGATAAGGGAAATGAGGATCACACCCTCGATGATGTAGCGGTGAAGGTCACGGAATGATAGACCCTTAAACACGGAGGCCCTCCGCTCAAGCAGACCTTTGCTTTGGTCTCACTTGCCAGAGGGCCAAAACCAGAATACATATTTTGGAGACGAATGCAAGATACCACTACATGGCGTGGGCGTGTTAACACGTGGTACCAAATGGTCGGAACCAACCTAGTCACGAGCGCCCCCGGTTACCTCCGGAAAAAGTCGACTTGCTTGATGGCCTTATCCTGGTGGGCCGTGGGAGTGGCAGTTTTCTCCGCACCCTTGCACAACCCCCAAAACTCCGCCCTCCTGTGGTACAATAGAACCTGCTCTGGTAACGGCTAAGTGACTTAATAATCAATCATTTGTATTCTTCCAGCCGACAAAAAACTGATTCGCGGCCTTGCTCCCGCTTTGTCCAAAAAGGATTTAAATGGCAACGAAAGAATCCCCACTTCTCGAGACCAAAGAGCCGACCAAAATAATTAAGAACGGCAAGACCACGAACGGAAACGGCGCGGCCGCGAATGACTACACGGCCGACTCGATCAAGGTTCTGGGCGGGATGGAAGCCGTCCGCAAGCGCCCGGCGATGTACATCGGCTCGACCGGCGAGATGGGCCTGCATCACCTCGTCTACGAAGTGGTCGACAACTCGGTCGATGAGGCGCTCGCCGGCTACGCCGACAAGATCGAAGTCACCATCCACATCGACAACTCGATCACCGTGATCGACAACGGCCGCGGCATTCCCGTGGACGAGATGGTGGTCGACGACGAGAAGCTTCCCGCCGCGCAGGTCGTCATGACCAAGCTGCATGCCGGCGGAAAGTTCGACACGTCTTCGTACAAAGTTTCCGGCGGGCTGCACGGCGTGGGCGTCAGCGTGGTGAACGCGCTCAGCAGCCAGCTCGAGCTCGAGATCTGGCGCGATGGCTTCGTCTGGGAGCAGAGCTTCTCCAAGGGCGAGCCCACCTCGAAGTTCAAGAAGACGGGCAAGACGCAGAAACGCGGAACCAAGGTCCACTTCGTTCCCGACACGGAAATTTTCTCGGCGACCGAATACAACTTCGACACGCTGGCGCAGCGGCTGCGCGAGCTGGCGTTCCTCAACAAGGGACTGCTCATCACGCTCAAGGACGAGCGCACCACCGATCCCAAGACCGGCGAGGCCAAGCAGGCGGAGTTCAAGTACAACGGCGGCATCTCCGAGTTCATCAAGCACCTGAACCGCGGCAAGAGCGTGCTGCACGACAAGCCGATCTACATGGAAGCCGAGCGCGACGGCGTGGCCATGGAGATTGCGCTGCAATACAACGACGCCTACTCCGAGAGCGTCTTCAGCTTCGCCAACAACATCAACACCGTCGATGGCGGCACGCATCTCTCCGGCTTCCGCACTTCGCTTACCCGCACCATCAACTACGCCGGCCAGCAGCTCGGGCTGTTCAAGGACGTGAAGGAAAACCTTACCGGCGACGACGTGCGCGAGGGGCTGGTGGCGGTGATCAGCGTCAAGCTGCCGCAGCCGCAGTTCGAAGGCCAGACCAAGGGCAAGCTGAACTCCGACATCGCCGGCATCGTGCAGGCATTCGTCAACGAGCGCCTGGGCGCGTTCTTCGAGCAGAACCCGCCGGTGGCGCGCAAGATCATCAACAAGGCGATTGAAGCCTCGCGCGCCCGCGAAGCCGCACGCAAGGCCCGCGACCTCACCCGCCGCAAGGGCGCGCTCGATTCCGGAGGCCTGCCCGGCAAGCTGGCCGATTGCTCCGAACGCGATCCCAACCGCTGCGAGCTGTTCCTGGTCGAGGGCGAGAGCGCCGGCGGCACCGCGAAGCAAGGACGCGACCGCCGCTTCCAGGCGATCCTGCCGCTCAAGGGCAAGATCCTCAACGTCGAGAAGGCGCGCTACGACAAGATGCTCTCGCACGAAGAAATTCGCGCCATGATCACCGCGCTGGGCACCGGCATCGCCAAGGAAGATTTCGATCCGACGAAAGTCCGCTACGGCAAAATCATCCTGATGACCGACGCCGACGTGGACGGCTCGCACATCCGCACCCTGCTGCTGACCTTCTTCTTCCGCCACATGCAGGAGCTGATCAAGCGCGGGCACGTCTTCATCGCGCAGCCGCCGCTGTACTCGATCAAGAAGGGCAAATCAGTCCAGTACATCAAGGACGACCGCGAGTTCGTCAAGGTGATGGTGAAGCGCGCGTCCGAGGGCCTGGCCGTGCGCTACGGCGAGGGCGCCGCCAAGATGGAAGGCGCCCCGCTGACGCGGTTCGTCACCACGCTCAACGAGTACCTCACTTTCTTCGACAAGCTGGATAAGCGCATCCGCCACAAGAACGTCACCGAGCTGCTGCCGGGAGTCGATCTCGCCAAGCGCGCGGATTTCGAGGGCGACGGCGACAAGCCTCCGAAGAAGATCGCGCAGCTCGAGAAGCAGCTCAAGTCGTTGGCGAAGGCAGAGAACTTCAAATCGGTCGAGTCGAAGTTTGAGACCGAGCACAACCTGTGGGAAGTCCACTTCACGGATTCGCAAGGCGCCGAGCGCGTGATCAACTGGGAGCTGGCGCAAGCGCCCGAGTACCGGCAGTTGCTCGCGAAGTACAAGCAGATCGAGGAGTACATGAAGCCGCCGTTCGTGGTGCAGTCCATTCCACGCGACGCCGCTGCGACCAACGGCGACGAGGCGGAAAGCGACGCCGAGCGCACCGAACGCGAGAAGGCCGCCAAGAAGACTCCGAAAGCGGCCAAGCCCAAGGATCTCGAAGAAGTCGAGTTGCAGACTGCACGCCAACTCTTCGACTACGTGCTCAACGAAGGCCGCAAGGACTACACCGTCCAGCGCTACAAAGGCCTGGGCGAAATGAGCGCAACTCAGCTCTGGGAGACCACCATGGATCCCGAGCGCCGCACGCTGCTCGAGGTCAAGCTCGAGGACATCGCGGAGTGCGAGACCATCTTCACCACGCTGATGGGCGAGGACGTTGAGGCCCGCCGCAAATTCATCGAAGAAAACGCGCTCGACGTGAAGAACCTGGATATTTAGTTCTGCGGGATCTGGGCCTTTAGGGTCCGCAGGAATTGCCGCGAAGTGTGCAATAATTTGCACCATCCGCGATCCCGTCGCCCACGCTCTGTTTATCTGATTGAAAACACAGTGGATATCTGCTCTGGCGTGGGGGCCGTCCGGCATCGACCGTGCGACCTCCCAGGTAGAGACAGCCTCGAAGGCGTCAAAGCGCGCGTTCGGAGACTATACCTGTGCCCAGCCCAATGAGCGTCGCAAGCACGCGGACCGCGGTGGTGGAAGCGTCGGTGGCGCCGGCGCGCCGTCGGCGGATCAAAGTCTTTGTGATGGACCTGTGCTGTTTTATCCCCTTCTATACCAGCCAGCTTTGCCAGGCGCTGGAGGAGCAGGAGACCGACGCGACGCTGGGGTCTATCCGCTACCACCTGCAGCCGGACTATTTTCGCCGCATCGGCCTGCGCAATCAGCCCGGCCTCATGGACGTGGTGGGCAGGTTCTCGTTCGGGAACAAGCCCTTGCGCCGGCTGTTCAAAGTGCTGGAATGCTGCCTGAACCTGGCGGCGCTGGCGGTGCGCTTTCTGTTCTCGAAGCCGGATGTGCTGCACGTGCAGTATCTGGCGCTGCTGGATTTCGGCATCCCGGTGGAGTACTGGTTCGTGCGCTTCGCCAAGCTGCTGGGCATCAAGATCGTGCACACGGTGCACAACGTCCTGCCGCTCGATAGCGGCGAATCGCGCCGTCCGGCTTACAGCCGCCTGTACCAACAAGCGGACCTGCTGATCTGCCACGGGAAAGAGGCGCGAACCAGGCTCATCGAGGAGTTCGGGCTCCCAGCCGAGAAGATCATCATCGTGCCGCATGGGCCGATGTTCGAGAATGCTCGCCGTCTCTCGCAGCAGGAAGCGCGAGCTACGCTCGGGTTCCGGCCGGAAGAAGTCATCGTGTTGTGTTTCGGGGTAATCAGCCCGTACAAAGGTGTGGATTGGCTGCTGCGGGCGTGGCAGAAGGTGCCGGACCGGAAGAACGCTTGCCTGGTGATTGCCGGCACGGGTGATCCGGCGCTGCTGGCGTCGATTGAGCAGGACGTGCGGGACTTGGGCATCGCCGAGTCGGTCCGCTTGCACCTCAAGTTCGTGCCGGCGGAGATGGTGCCCAGCTTCTACCAGGCGGCCGACGTGCTTGCCTATCCGTATCGCGAAAGCACGACCAGCGGCGCGATTACCACGGGCATCGGTTACGGCAAGGCGATCGTTGCCACGGGCCTGCCCGGGGTGCGCGAAATTCTGCGCGAGGGCGAGACCGCTCGCCTGGTCGATTACGGCAACCTGGCCGAACTTAGCAGCGCGCTCTCACAATTGATTCATGACCCGAAGCTGCGCGCCCACCTGGCGGAAAACGTCGCGGCGTTGAGCCGGCGCTGGAGCTCCTGGGAGGCCATCGCGGAAAGAACTCGGCAATGCTACGAAGCCGTAATCGCGTGCGTTGCACCGGCGAGAGTGAAGTAGAAATCCACAACTGGCGGAGGCAGAGGGATTCGAACTTGAGGCGGATAGCGGGCGTGAGCGAAGCGGGAGCCCGCTGCCGAAATCCCGAGCGCAGCGAGGGACCTCCTGACAACTGGCGGAGGGAGAGGGATTCGAACCCCCGGTACCCTTTCAGGTACAGCGGTTTTCAAGACCGCCCGTTTCAACCGCTCACGCATCCCTCCGTGCTCGGCTCTTTTATTAGTTTACCGCACGTGGGAGGCGTCTTCTCCCGCCATCTCCTGCTTGTTCCTAGGCCTTTAACTTCTCCGCAAACGCCTTGCGAAATTTCTCCAGCTTGGGCGCGATGATGAAGCGGCAGTAGGGCTGCTCGGAGTTCTCGTTAAAGTAGTTCTGGTGGTAGTCCTCGGCGACGAAGAACGCCGCTGCAGGCTCGACCGCGGTCACGATGGGCGCGGAGAACTCGTGCGCGGCGGTCAGCTCGGCGATTGCCTGCTCGGCTTGCCGGCGCTGCTCTTCCGAATTGTAGAAAATCACCGAGCGGTACTGCGTGCCGACATCATTCCCCTGGCGGTCGAGCGTGGTGGGATCGTGGGTGGCGAAGAACACGGCAAGCAGGTCGCGATAGCTGACCTGGCTAGCGTCGAAGCTGACGCGCACGACCTCCACGTGGCCGGTCGTGCCGGTGCAGACCTGCTTGTAGGTGGGGTTCTCGACGCGGCCTCCGGTGTAGCCGGATTCCACCGACTTAACGCCGGGCAGGCGCTGGAAGACGGCCTCCAGGCACCAGAAGCATCCTCCGCCGAAGACTGCGGTTTCAGGGTTTGGCATAGGGGTTGGATGCGGGGCGGGCGGAGAAGTTCCAGGTGTTACTTCTGCAGCCTGCGCCCGAAGCGCTGCGCCACGACCTGCAGGTTCTGGTTGAGATCCACCGAGGCGCCCAGCGGCGTGGTGCGGCCGGGATAGGCGTAGCGCAGGTCGACGAAGCGCACGCGGTAGGCGACGTTGCGGTCCGTGACAGTCGAGGTGACGGTTAGAGGATATTTCGCCCAATCCAGATACACCTGTCCCAGATAGGATTTCTTCGCGGCCTCAAGCACCGGAGTTTCCTCCGGCTTGTAATAGGTGCGCGCCCGGCCTTCGCGATCCACTTCCCCGCGGAGAGAATCTACCGACAAGGTCTGGTAGAAATCAGGCGTTTCGACTACCCCATGCCACACGAACGGATTCCACGGATAAGGATAGGCGGAAACGCGCAACGCGTCTGCGCCCTGATAGGTGCGGGCTGCGAGCGCAGCCACGGCACGCTGCTGATAGAAGCCGCGCACGCCCCACATCAGCACCACGGCGGCAAGGGCCGCGATGGCGCCGGCACGCCCGGGAAACTGCCCCGGGCGCGTTCCGATTTCCTCATTGATGAGCCGGAACAACGAGGGCAGGATCAGGCCGAGGATCAGCACTGCCAGCATGAACGGCTCGACGATCGAGACCGTGCCCCATTCGTACCATTTATAGGAAAACGGCTCGAACATGCGGATACCGTACGCCGTGGTGTAATCGAGCAGGATGTGGCTAAGCGGCCCCAGCAGTGCAATGCCGTAGAGCACGCCCCAGCGCACCGGCAGGCGCTTTCCCCCGGACGCGTTGGGATCAAGCCGCTGCGGCCGGAATAGCCGGTTCCAGGCCCACACCACCAGCAGCGTGAGCCCGGCCATGATAGGAACGCCGACGAAGGAGTGCGTCCAGCCGCGATGGTGCTGGAGCGCGGCAACCGGTCCGCGGAAGGCATAGAAGACGTCGATATCGGACGCTTCGGCTGCTAGCACCAGCGTAGCGGTTGCCAGACCGGTCTTGCGGTTCAAGCCGGCGCGGCTCATGCAAGCGCCGGTCAGCATATGGGTTATCGGCTCCAAATCGTGCAGTTTACCATCCACCACCGAGGCACGGAGACACGGAGAGAATGGGATCATCGGGTGATCGGGTCATCGGTTCATTTTGAACATCTCAGTGTCTCTGTGTCTCCGTGGTAGGTGTTACTTCTTCGGCACAAGCAGAGTCAGCGCTTTGGGAACAGTGCTGAAGCGAACCGGCAAGCCGCCGAGCAGCTCTCCGTCGGCCTCGGCATAGACGTGGCCCGAGGGCTCTCCGGGGATGGGCCGGCAGACGGCGTCGCGAGCGCACACCAGGTCCACCCCCGGCGTACGCCAGCGCTGTTGCAAAAGCGCGCGCAATAGATACAGGCAGTAGGACACGCGGTTCGCGGTGCGGAAGAGCACGAGCTGCAGCTCGTCACTTTCGAGCGCAGCGTCGGGCGCGAGCCAGCGCAGGATGCCTCCGAACTGGCGCAGGCGCACGGCCATGATCTGCGTGACGGGCGTTCGGTGAACTGCACCGTGCGGATCGCTCCATTCAACCTCGAAGCGCTGGAAGCGATGAGTGAGGAACAGACGCAGAGCTTCGCCGTAGTAGGCGGTCATGCCGCCCCACCGCTTGGCGGCGACGTTCATCTGATAGAGCATGCGGGCGTCCACGCCCGCGCCGGCGATAGCGATGAAGTAGCGCGCGCTGTGCTCGCCGTCTGGATACTCAAGCTTACCGAGCGCGATGCGGCGCGGCTCGCTGGCCAGGAGGGTCTGCCCAGCGCGTACCGGATTGCGCGACAGCCCAAGATCATTTCCCAGGGAGTTGCCGGTGCCCAGAGGGATCACGCCCAGCGGCGTCTCGCTGCCGGCCAGGCCCTGGACCACATCGTGGACGGTGCCGTCACCGCCGCAGGCGATGACCGTGTCATAACCTGCCGTGACCGCTTCCTGCGCCTGATGGCCCGCCGATCCCGGAGCCTGCGTCTCGACTGTATGGGCCTCGATCCCGGAGCCGCGCAGTACCTGCGCCACGGCCTCCACGTCGGCGCGACGGCGCTGGCGGTTCTTGCCGGCGATGGGGTTGTAGAGAAGGATGACCTTGCGCATTGAGGTCAACAATAAAGAATTGTGGCAGAAAAATTAAAACACAGAGGACGCGAAGGACGCCGAGGATTTTAAATTAGATTTCCTCGGCGTCCTCTGTGTACTCGGCGGTTTTCAGTTGTTTTTGTCTGCCATCTATAATTTTGCCCTATGCCTACGGCTGCTCAGGATTTGCGCAAGATCGAGGCGCTGCGCGAGAAGATTCGTCGCCACGAACACCTCTACTACGTGCTCGATCAGCCGGAAATTTCCGACGCCGATTTCGACCAGCTCATGCGGCAGCTCAAGCAGCTCGAAGCCGAGCACCCTGAGCTGATCACTCCAGACTCACCCACGCAGCGCGTCGGCGGCAAGCCGCGGGAAGGCTTCGTCAAAGTTCCGCACTCGAGCCCCATGCTCTCACTGGACAATACCTACAACGAGCAGGAGCTGCGCGACTGGGAGCGGCGAGTGCGCGAGCTCTCCGGCCGCACTGACATCGAATACGTGTGTGAACTGAAGCTCGATGGCCTGTCCATGGCTCTGCGCTACGGACGCGACGACCACGGCAAAGCCAAGCTCGTGCTCGGCATCACACGTGGCGACGGCGCCGTGGGCGAGGACGTAACCCCAAACGTCAAGACCATCCGTTCTGTTCCTCTCTCCATTCCGGCGGCAACGCTGAAAAAGGCCGGGCTGCCGCAGGAGTTCGAAGCCCGCGGCGAGGTGGTGATGCCGCTCAAGGCCTTCGAGCGCATGAACGAAGAGCGCGAGCGCCAGGGCCTGGCGAAGTTTGCCAACCCGCGCAACGCCGGAGCGGGCGCGGTGCGAGTGCTCGATCCCAACATCACCGCCCAGCGCCGGCTGGATTTCTCTTCCTACTTTCTGCTGGTGGACGGCCGCGCGTTTTTTGAGCGGCACTCCGAAGAAATGGAAGCCCTGGCCACGGCCGGGTTCAAGGTGAATCCGCACTGGCACCTCGCAAAGAACATCGAGGACGTGTGGCGGTTCATCGGCGCCTGGGAGCAGAAGCGCGACAGCCTGGGCTATGAAATCGATGGCGTGGTCATCAAGGTGAACGATACCCGCCTGTGGCGTGGGCTGGGCTTTACCGGCAAGGCGCCACGCTGGGCCATCGCCTACAAATACGCGGCGCGCGCGGGCGTCACCCAGATTGAAGGAATCGGCGTGCAAGTTGGGCGCACCGGCAAGCTCACGCCGGTAGCGCATCTCAAGCCTGTGGCTATCGGCGGCACAACGGTCAGGAACGCCACGCTGCACAACATGGACGAGATCGACCGTCTGGGCGTGCGCATCGGCGACTGGGTCACGGTGGAGCGCGGCGGAGATGTGATCCCGAAAGTGGTTGCCGTGATCGACGACAAAGACCATCCGCGCGGCACCAAGCACTTCCACATGCCGGAGCGCTGTCCGGAGTGCGGCGGACACGTGGTGCGCATCGAGGGCGAGGCCGACCACCGCTGCGTCAATGCCAACTGCCCGGCCAAGCTGCGCGAGTCGATCCTGCACTTCGCCTCGCGCTCAGTGATGAACATCGACGGCATGGGCGACGCGCTGGTCAACCAGCTCTGCGATCGCGGACTGGTCAAGAACGTTGCCGACATCTACCGCCTCACCAAGCCGCAGCTTCTCGACCTGGAGCGCATGGGCGATAAGTCGGCGCAGAACGTACTCAAGGAAATCGAGGATTCGAAGAAGCTGCCGCTCGAGCGCGTGATCTACGGCCTCGGCATCCGCTTTGTCGGCGAGCGTACCGCACAGTTCCTGGCCGAGCACTTCGGTTCCATGGACGACCTCATCGAGGCGGCCACGCTAAAAGACGAAGCGGCGAGCATCGCCAAGCTGGAGGAAGTTGAAGAAGTCGGGCCGCGGATTGCCGACAGCATCCGCGAATTTTTCGAGGAGCCGCGCAACCGCAAGCTGGTCGAAGATCTGCGTTCCGCCGGCTTGGTTTTCAAAGGAAAGAAGAAAGAGCGCGGCACCAAGCTCGCCGGGCAGACTTTCGTTCTGACCGGGACTTTAGCGAACCGCTCTCGGGAGGAAGCAAAGAAGATGATCGAAGACGCCGGCGGGCGCGTCTCCGGCTCGGTCAGCAAGAAAACCGACTACGTGGTGGCCGGCGCCGACCCAGGCTCCAAACTCGATAAAGCCCGGGAGCTGGGCGTAAAGGTGATCGGAGAAAAGGAGATGGAACACCTCCTCGGCAAGGATTGATTGGAGTTTCCCAGCTGGAGAATTAGATGGCAAAGCGCGTGTGCCCTTGGTGGCTCGGGTATCTGCTGGCGTCTCCCTTGCGGCGCCTTGCGTACAACCCGGCAGAGATTCTGCGGCCCTACGTGCGGACGGGCATGACCGTGCTCGAACCGGGGCCGGGCATGGGATTCTTCACGCTCGAACTGGCGCGCCTGGTGGGGACCTCGGGCCGGGTCGTAGCCGTGGACGTCCAACCCAAGATGATCGACCGTTTGAAGCGCCGCGCTGCAAAGGCGGGCGTACTCGAGCGGATTGACGCCCGGCTAGCCCGTGCCGATTCTATGGGCGTTGCGGACCTGGGCGGTTCCGTCGACTTCACACTTGCATTCGCGGTGGTGCACGAAATGCCTGCATCGGGACCATTCTTCGCCGACGTAGCACGGGCTTCAAAGCCGGGAGCGTCCGTCCTCTTTGCCGAGCCCGCCGGGCACGTGAGCGCGGAAGCATTCGAAGCAGAGCTGCAGGACGCATTCAAGGCCGGATTCGCGCTGGTGGACCGTCCATTGATTCGCCGAAGCCAGGTGGCAGTGCTACAGAGAGGGTGAGGTTGGATGCTCTCGTGGGAATTTTCAGTCGTCCCTAACGGGACTTGCCATCTCGGTGCACGCTAACCCGGCACTTCGTGTCGGGCTAATGTCAGTCGTCGCTGCGCGACTGAAGGGAAACGGCGAAAATGGCGCTATCCAATCTCGAGATAGCTGTCGATCCAGCGTTTGACTTCCAGGCGGCGTTCGTCGGTGGGATCGAAGCGAATGCCGATCATCCCCGCCTCGTCACGGCTCCAGCAGACGCTGCCGCGGGCCAAGACCAGCTTACCCTGGGGAGGCAGGCTGAAGCTCACTTCCACGGCCTGTTCCCTGGCCAGGCGCACATCGCTTTTCATCGACATGCCGCCGGCGCTGATCTCCACGCTGGTGGCGTGGAAAGTGGCCCGTCCGTAATCCACGGCCACTTCGGTGACCATCGGCAGGCGCACGTAGCGCCGCAACTCATGCACCACCAGCAAGTGAGTCGAACGCACGATTTTGAGCGCTGCCTGACGGTCGACGGGATGATCGATGATGGCGTTGATGCCCAGCTTGGAGTGGCGCATGGCTTCCTGGGTGTTGCGGGAAATACCGTAGATCACCATGCGCGAGTTGGAGGCGGAGCTGCGGGCGGCGGTCAGCACGCTTTCCGCGTCGGCCCGGCCCAACTGCACCGCGAGGGCCTCGAACTTTTCTTTCTGTAATCGCGCTTCCGTGTCACCACGGCTGCTGACGGTGATGATGCCGAACTGCCGGAAGCACTCGCGCAGCACCGCGCTGGTGGGATCGTCCAGCTCCGCCAGCAATACGCGGGCGAGGATCCTTTTGGATATGAAAGAGAGGGGAGGAGAGGGATTAGGAAGTCCTACAAGATTGGCCATAACAAGTATAAGTACCGGTTCTTATTGTGCGTTGCCAGCAGGCGGGCGGCAACTCTCTTTGGTACCCCTCACGGCCAGTGCCGGCGGGAAATCGGCGTAGCACTTCCGGGTGGCGCTCAGACGTGGCGCAACATGCGCGCTGTTACGACCCGGTTGCGGCCGGCTTGGTTGGCGGCGAAAAGCGCCTCGTCAATCGCATTCTAGCCTTCGAGACGCAAGATCCACGGCGGCGAAATTAACGCCACGGTTGCCAAATGGTTACCGAGTTCCCAGGAAGTTCAGTAGGAGCCAAACGACCGTGCACACGCAGATATCCACCACCAGCCCCGAATCGAGGCGGAAACGGCACGTGCCGCACGGCGGCGGGAAGCCTGGGCATCAGGACAAAGTAAAGCAGGTTGCCCACGAGCACCGCCAGCAACGCTCTCGCCCATTTCCCCACGCGCCCCCTCCCTCGCCAGCTACGATGCACTTGCAACTTGCCACGCGACCCTTGAAACTGGCTGGCGATGCTCCAGCTTCACACCCCGGTACAGTACGTGAAGGGCATCGGCCCGCGGCTGGCGGAGATCCTGGCCGGCAAAGGCATCAGCACGGTCGAGGACCTGCTCTACTATTTGCCCTTCCGCTACGAGGACCGCATCAATCCGCGGCAGATCGCCGAACTGCGCGCGGGACAAATGGCCACCATCATCGCGGAAGTCCGTGGCGGCGGCCTGTTCCGCACCCCGCGGCGCGGCCTGCAGATCTTTCAGATGACCGCCGGCCAGGGCCGCGACTCCATTATCTGCATATGGTTCAACGCTGCTTACCTGCAAGGCAAATTCAAGCCAGGACAGACGGTCGCGCTCTACGGCCGGGTAGAAGAACCCCGCAAAGGACGAAGCCGCATCCAGCTCGTGCAGCCGCAGTTTGAGATTCTGTCCGGGCCCACCATGGATGCTGAGGAAAAATCCGCAGAGGAGCTGCCCAGTGAGAGCCTCGAAATTGGCCGCATCGTGCCTATCTACGAATCCGCGGCCTACGGACGGCTGAGCCCGCGCTGGTTCCGGCGCGTGGTCCATCGCGCGCTCGAAGACCTCACCCCCGATCTCCCCGATGGCATCCCACGCGCTATCCGTGAGCGGCTGGAGCTTATCCCCCGGCGTGAAGCTTTCCGTCTCGCCCATTTTCCCGAGCCCGGAACGCGCTTCGAGGACCTGCAAAGCGCGCGCACACCGGCGCACCGCCGCCTGATCTTTGAGGAACTGTTCTTCCTCGAAATCGGACTGGAGCTGAAGCGCCGCAATCTGCGCGCTCAGCCGGGCATTTCGTTCGCGCTCACGGACCGCGTGCGTGAAGCCCTCAAGAGGGTGCTGCCGTTTCATCCCACGGCGGCGCAAAAGCGCGTGCTCAAGGAAATCGCCGACGACATGCAGCGCCCTTCGCCCATGCGCCGCCTGTTGCAGGGCGACGTGGGCTCGGGCAAGACCATCGTGGCGCTGGAAGCGGCCATCATCGCCATCGAAAACGGTTACCAGGCGGCGCTCATGGCGCCCACCGAAATTCTTGCGACCCAGCACTACCTCTCCGCGCGGCGCCTGCTCGAGCCCATCGGCTACCGCGTAGGGCTGCTCACCGGATCGCTCGACGACCAACAGAAGCGCGACACCCGTCGCCACATCGCCCGCGGCGACCTGCAACTGGTGATCGGCACGCACGCTCTCATCGAAGACAAGGTTGAGTTCGCCCGTCCGGGGCTCGTGATCGTGGACGAACAGCACCGCTTCGGTGTCCTGCAGCGCTTTAAGCTAATGAAGAAGAGCACTGGAGATGATGGCGTCGAAACTGCGCCTTCGGTCGTCGGCCTTCGGTCGTCGGCCATCGGAGTAGCCGAGGGTTACAGCGGCCGATCTGAGCCTGCCCTGAGCGAAGCGAAGGGACCGACGACCGACGACCAACGACTCGCTTCCGAGTCTGTTCCTGAGCCTGACGTATTAGTGATGACCGCCACGCCCATCCCGCGCACCCTGGCGCTCACTCTTTATGGCGATCTCGACGCCAGCATCCTCGACGAGCTTCCGCCCGGGCGCACGCCCGTAGTCACGCGCCGCGTCTCCGACGAGCGTTCGTCCGAGGTCTGGGATTTCGTGCGCAAACAAATCGCCAAGGGACAGCAGGCGTTCGTCGTCTACCCGGTAATCGAAGAGAAGCAGGAAGAGCTATTGCCGGAGGCTGGACGCTCGGGTCTGAAGGCTGCCATCAAGATGTGTGGCGAGCTGCGCAAGCGCGTATTTCCTGAACTTCGCGTCGGGCTCATTCACGGACGCCTCTCGGCTGACGAGAAAGACGGGACTATGCGCCGCTTTCAGCAGGGCGAGATCGACGTGCTGGTGGCGACCACGGTTATCGAGGTGGGCGTGGACGTGCCCAACGCCAGCGTGATGGTGGTTGAGCACGCCGAGCGCTTCGGGCTGGCCCAGCTTCACCAATTGCGTGGACGCATCGGGCGCGGCGCCGCCAAGTCGTATTGCATTCTGATGACTGGCGGCAAGGTCACGCCGGAAGCCGAGCAGCGCCTGGATGCCATGGTCCGCACCAATGACGGTTTCCAGATCGCCGAACTCGATCTCCAGTTGCGCGGCTGGGGCGAAATTGCGGGCACCAAGCAGGCCGGCGCGCCCAGTTTCCGTGTGGCCAATCCCATCCGCGACCGGCAACTGTTGGAGGTCGCCAAACGAGAAGCCGCGGCGTTGGTCAGCGGCCCGCCGGCGGACATCACGGCTGAGGAAGTCTCCCGCGGGATGGCCCAGCTCAAAGCACATTGGGAGCGGCGGTATGGGCTGGTGGAGGTAGGATAAGGGGCGCCTCTCCGGTCATGCAGCCCGCGTAGCGGGCAATAGAACGTAGCCCACGGCGTAAGCCGTGGGTAGCGTGAGTCATCAATCGCAGCCTGCGAAGCAGGCGTAAGAAGCTTGAGACTTAACCTGCTCTTTCGCCCGCTTCGCGGGCTGGCATTTCCATCCGACAATGTACCCACGGCTTACGCCGTGAGCTACGATCTAACGCGCGCTCCGCGCGCTGGTGTATCGCCCAACATTCAGGTGCGAGCTTTCAGCATTTGCCACCCGCTACAATGAACTCCATCCATGGGCATCTTCTTTCCAATTCTGCGCTACGGATTCATCCTGCAGGCAATCGCCATCGTGCACTTCATTCGCCGCCGCCCGGATGGCTTCTGGCTCTGGATCATCATCTTCGGCGGAGGCCTGGGAGCGCTGGTCTACATCGCCGCCGAAGTGATTCCCGATTTCGGGCTGCTGCGCGGGACATTCCGCGCTTTTCCGCGCCGGCAGCGGATTCGCGAACTCAAAGCCATGGTCGAGCAGAATCCCTCCGCCGGAAATTATGAAGAGCTTGGCGGCCTTTACCTGGATGACGGCAATTACGCGCGCGCGCGCGAGTGCTTCGATCGCGCCATCTCATCGCGCACCGATTCTGCCGATCCTTTCTATCGCCGGGCGCTGGCGGAATTCGAGCTGAAGGACTACAGCGCCGCCGTGGCCGACCTGGAGCGGGTCGTATCGCAGGACGCCACTTATGACTTCCATCGCGCCGCCGGCCTGCTGGCCTTTAGTTACTGGCAAGTGGGGAAGACACAGCAGGCCGACGATCTGTTCAAGCGCGTGACCGAGATTTCAACCGCAACCGAGCTTCAGTTCTATTACGCATCCTTCCTTGCTTCGCAAGGCCGCGCTGCCGAAGCCCGCGAGTGGGCGGAGCGAATCCTGGCCAAGCAGCGCTCGATTCCCGGATTCCAGCGCCGCCGCGAGCGCAAGTGGTTCCGCCAGACCTCAGCCTTGGTGCGCCAGCTCCCGCGCGCCGGCGCGGCCTCAAGTTGACAGCTCCCCTTTCCGCCCAGCTCAGGCCAGGTCGAAGCGATCTTGGTTCATCATCTTGGTCCATGCCGCCACGAAGTCTTTGGCAAACTTCTCCTTCGAGTCCGCGCAGGCATAGACTTCCGCCAAGGCACGCAGTTGGGAGTGCGAGCCGAAGATCAGATCCACGCGGGTTCCGGTCCACTTAACCGCGTTGGTCTTCCGGTCGCGCCCCTCGTACACGCCGTCCGAGCCATTGGAGGGCTGCCATTGCGTGCTCATATCGAGCAGATTGACGAAGAAGTCGTTCGTCAGCGTCTCCGGCCGCTGGGTGAAGACGCCGTGCTTGGAGTTCCCGGCGTTTGCGCCCAGGACGCGCAGGCCGCCGACGAGAACCGTCATCTCCGGCGCCGTCAGCTTCAGCAATTGCGCCCGATCCACCAAACGTTCCTCGGGCGACAGGTGCTGTTTGCCGCGGACATAGTTGCGAAACCCATCAGCGGTCGGTTCGAGCGGTTCGAAGGAATCGACGTCCGTTTGCTCTTGCGAGGCATCCATGCGCCCCGGTGTGAACGGGACTTTAAGGTCGATACCGCCGGCCTTCGCAGCCTTCTCGATCGCCGCACAGCCGCCGAGAACGATCAGGTCAGCCAGCGACACCTTCTTCCCGCCGGACTGTGAAGCGTTGAACTCCTTCTGGATCGCTTCGAGCTTCTGCAGTACCTTGGCCAGTTGGGCCGGCTGATTGACTTCCCAGTCCTTTTGCGGCGTGAGGCGAATGCGCGCGCCGTTCGCTCCACCGCGCTTATCCGATCCGCGGAAGGTCGACGCCGACGCCCAGGCCGTCGAAACCAACTGGGAAACGGACAGGCCCGAGGCGAGAATTTTCACCTTGAGAGCGGCAATGTCCTGCTCCCCGATCGAGCGGATGATGCACCGCGGGGATCGGGTCTTGCCACGGCAGCGACTCCTTGGGAACCAGCGGGCCGAGATAACGCACGATGGGGCCCATGTCGCGGTGCGTCAGCTTGAACCACGCGCGGGCAAACGCGTCGGCGAACTGATCCGGATGCTCGTAGAAGCGCCGTGAAATTTTTTCGTAAGCAGGGTCGAGCCGCAAGGAGAGGTCGGTGGTCAGCATGGTTGGCGCGTGACGCTTCGAGGGATCATGCGCATCCGGCACTGTGCCGGCGCCTGCCCCGTTCTTCGCAACCCACTGATGCGCACCGGCCGGGCTCTTGGTCAGCTCCCATTCGTAGCTGAACAGGTTCTTGAAGAAGTTGTTACTCCACTTCGTAGGCGTGGTGGTCCAAGTGACTTCCAGACCGCTGCCGATCGTGTCATCCCCTTTGCCCGTGGCAAATTTGCAATTCCAGCCGAGGCCCTGCTCCTCGATGCCGGCGGCCTCGGGTTCGGGGCCGACATACCGGCTCGGATCGGCAGCGCCGTGGGTTTTGCCGAAGGTGTGACCGCCGGCAATCAGCGCGACCGTTTCTTCGTCGTTCATCGCCATGCGGCGGAAGGTTTCGCGAATATCGGTGGCCGCCGCGATAGGATCCGGCTTGCCGTTCGGCCCTTCCGGATTCACGTAGATCAGACCCATCTGCACGGCAGCCAGAGGATTCTCAAGATCGCGGTCGCCGCTGTAGCGCTCGTCCGCCAGCCACTTGCCTTCGGAGCCCCAGTAGATGTCCTCTTCGGGCTCCCAGACATCCTCGCGCCCGCCGCCGAAACCGAAGGTCTTGAAGCCCATCGACTCGAGGGCGACGTTGCCGGCGAGAATCATCAGGTCGGCCCAGGAAATTTTCCGGCCGTATTTCTGCTTGATCGGCCACAGCAGCCGGCGCGCCTTGTCGAGGTTCACGTTGTCCGGCCAGCTATTGAGCGGCGCAAAGCGCTGCTGGCCCGCTCCGGCGCCGCCGCGCCCGTCGCCGATGCGGTAGGTGCCGGCGCTGTGCCACGCCATGCGAATGAACAATGGACCGTAGTGGCCGAAGTCGGCCGGCCACCAATCCTGAGAGTCCGTCATCAGGGCATGAAGGTCCTTGACCACCGCGTTGAGGTCGAGGCTCTTGAATTCCTTGGCGTAGTCGAACTTCTCGCCCATCGGATTGGACAGGCTAGAGTGCTGATGTAGAACCCGAAGATCCAGTTGGTTCGGCCACCAGTCACGGTTCGTGTGTGTGGGGGTTGGGCCAGTAAACGGACACTTGGCTTCGGCTGACACGTTTTGCTCCTGCGTGGTGGCGACTGCTTTTTCCATGAGTTCATCTCCTTCGTATCTAACCCAAAAAGACTGGGATGAAATTCCGGCTTTCCGATTTCACTTAATGGGAGGCGCGGCGCGAAGCGCACTTCGCGCAGAGTCCCCGGAAGATTAGCTGGGATTCGCGAACAATCCGCTTACCGAGCGAACGAGAGGCAGGCCGGGGGACATCGTACCACTCCACGTCCTCCACATTGCCGCAGCGGTCGCAGATGAAGTGGTGATGCCGCACGCCTCTCGCATCGAATCGCGCGGCGCGGCCTTCGACGTCCACTTCACGAACCAAGCCCGCCTGCACCAAATCCCGCAGATTGTTATACGTCGTGGCCCTGGAAGAGCGTGGATCCACGCGATTCACGGCGTGGAAGATTTCCGCAGCCGTGGGATGCCGGTTGCATTCCATCAAGAACGCCATCACGGCGTAGCGCTGCGGCGTGCACCGCAACCCGCTGCCTTCCAAGGACCGTTTAATCGCCTGGGTGTCCACGGCTAAGTTAGAATATATCTAATCTGACAGTTTATCAAGACTTGTGCTTTTGTTCCTGAAGCGGGTAGAAAACTTGGCGGGCGCCGCATTGAGCATTCGCGTCGAGGCACCGGCCCGTTTCCTCTTCCCCGGTCAAACTCGCCCGGTGTGACTGGGTGAAACGAAGGACTTGAAACCGTTAGAATGCCCGGTGTGAAAGCTCCGCCTAACAAAGATCTCTACCGCAAGCTGCCGGCGGTTGACGAGCTGCTGCATCAGCCCGAGATTGCCGCGCTGGCGGAAAGCGAAGGCCGCCCCGCGGTGACCGAAGCCGCGCGGGAGGTGATCGAGGCCCTGCGTCAGGAGATCGCTTCCGGCGAACTCGATGCTTCGGTCGTGGAACTCGCGGTCGGCGGGCTCGCCGGTGCGGTCGGGCGACGGCTGCGGCAATCGCTCGCGCCGTCGTTGCGTCCGGTCATCAATGCTACGGGTGTGATCCTGCACACCAACCTGGGACGCGCGCCGCTGGCCGAAGCGGCGCTGGAGCGCATCCGCGAAGTTGCCGGCAGCTACAGCAATCTGGAGTTCGACGTTGCCTCCGGCGAACGCGGCAAGCGC
Source organism: uncultured Acidobacteriota bacterium (assembly GCA_963733935.1). Lineage (GTDB taxonomy): Bacteria > Acidobacteriota > Terriglobia > Terriglobales > Acidobacteriaceae > JAHFUA01. The sequence goes on along the minus strand of CAVTEQ010000005.1, from coordinate 132,239 downwards.
GACGTGCACGTCGAGCGGCTGACCGCGCGCCTGCTGAATCAGGAAGGCCTGAGCTGGCATCTCCACGGTGGTGGTGAACAACAACGCCGCAGCGGTGCTGCTTTCGCTGAACACGCTGGCCGAGGGCGGCGAGGTGATTGTCTCGCGCGGCGAGCTGGTGGAGATCGGCGGTTCATTCCGCATTCCCGACGTGATGGCCAAGTCGGGCGCCGTGCTGCGCGAGGTCGGCACCACCAACCGCACCCGCCTTGCGGACTACGAGAAAGCCATCAACGAGCGCACGCGCCTGCTGCTGCGCGTCCACCGCTCCAACTTCCAGATCGTGGGATTCACCGAGCAGCCCTCCCTCGAAGATCTGGTGGGGCTGGCGCGCAAGCACAAGCTGCGCATCCTTGAAGACCTGGGCTCGGGCGCGATGATCGAGCTGCGCTCGGTGGGCGTGAGCGGCGAGCCCAGTGTGTGGGACAGCCTGCGCGCCGGCGTGGACGTGGTCAGCTACAGCGGCGACAAACTACTGGGCGGGCCGCAGGCCGGGCTCATCAGCGGCCAGAGCGAGACCGTAGCCCGCATCCGGGCAAACCCTTTGTTTCGCGCCCTGCGCGTGGACAAGCTCACCTACGCTGCCCTCGAAGCCACGCTGCTCGCTTACTTCCGCCAGGATCACAACGCAATTCCAGCAGTGCGCATGATGCGCCTGAGCGCCGAGGAGATCGGCCGCCGCGCCCAGGCGCTGGCCGCCACACTGCGCGCAAAGGCACCCAAGCTGAACGTAGAGTTGATCGAGGGAGCATCGGTGATCGGTGGTGGCGCAGCGCCCGGCGCAACTCTGGCGACAGTTCTCCTGGCCGTCACCTGCAAGGCCTTGAGCGCCGACGATCTGGCCGCGCGTCTCCGAGCCCATCAGCCTCCGATCGTCGCTCGCGTCGAACAGGGACAGGTCCTGTTGGATTTGCGGACGGTTTTCCCTGAGCAGGATGCCATCATCGCTAAAGCTTTATCCGCGTGAATCCGCGGCGAGAAGGTCTCAATGATTCAGATCGGACCCGAAGATCGTATATTCATCCTCACCGGGGCGGGCACGAGCGCCGAGAGCGGCCTGCCCACTTTTCGCGGGATGAATGGGATCTGGCGGACGTATCGTGTGGAGGAAGTCGCCTCACCGGTTGCCTGGGCGCGCGATCCTCGGCTGGTCTGGGAGTTCTACTCCGAGCGGCGCCGGCGCCACCGCACTGTCGAACCAAACCCGGGACACTACGCGCTGGCGCAACTTGAAGAACATTTGGGAGCGCGCCTGTTTCTTTGCACGCAGAACGTCGATCGCCTCCACGAAATGGCGGGCTCGCGGCGCGTGGTCCACATGCACGGCAAGATTTTCCAGAGCCGGTGCGAGCGCGAGTGCGGACGGCCGCCGTTCGATGACGACTGGACGCTGGAGAATGGCGCCGACATCCCATCCTGCGCGTGCGGCGGAAGAATCCGTCCGCACATCTGCTGGTTCGGCGAGACGCCTTTCGAGATGGAGCGCGTCGCCGCGGCTCTTGAAAACTGCACGATCTTCATGGCCGTAGGCACATCCGGAGTGGTCGAACCGGCCGCCAGCTTTGTTCGTTATGCGCGGGCGCGCCGGGACGATGTCAGGACTTACTACGTCGGCCCGGAAGAACCGGCCAACCGCGCCTTCTTCGATGAAGTCTTCCTCGGCCCCTCGGGCGAGATTTTGCCGCAATTGTTCGCCACAGAAAAATCAGCCACGGATGTTCACTGGATGAGCACGGATTATCCGTGACGATCCGTGAAAATCCGTGGCGTTTTTTACTCCAGATCGCGCCAGTTCGGGCCCACGCCGATCTCGACCAGAAGCGGCACTTTGAGCGGATAGACGTCTTCCATCTCTTTGCGCACCAGCGACCGCAGCTCTTCAGCTTCGTCCTGCGGTGCATCGAAGACCAGCTCGTCGTGCACTTGCAGCGTCATGCGCGATCGCATGTTGCGTCGTAAGAGCTCGCGATCGATGCGGATCATCGCAATCTTGATAAGATCCGCCGCCGTGCCCTGGAGCGGCGTGTTGACCGCGGTGCGTTCGGCGAAGCCGCGCGCGGCGAAGTTCTTGGAGTTGATGTCGGCAATGGGCCGCACTCGGCCGAACAGCGTGCTGACCTTCTGTTCGCGCCTGCAGTCGGCGATGGTGCGGTCGATGAACGCGCGCACCCCTTTGTACGTCGCGAAGTAGCCCTCGATGAATTTTTTCGCGTCGCTGGTCTCGATCCCCAGTTGCTGCGAAAGTCCGAATGCCGAGAGCCCGTACACGATGCCGAAGTTCACGGCCTTGGCGCGGCGGCGCTGCTCGGCGTCGATCATGAGCGGCGGCACGCCGAAGACGCGCGAGGCGGTGAGCGCGTGGATGTCGTCGCCGCGGCGGAAAGCCTCGATCAGCAGCGGATCTTCGGAGAAGTGCGCCAGCAGCCGCAGCTCGATCTGCGAGTAGTCAGCGGCCAGCAACACGCATCCGGGATCGGCGATGAACGCCGCCCGAATCTCGCGGCCGAGCTCCGTCCGAATCGGGATGTTCTGCAGGTTGGGATTGGACGACGCCAGCCGGCCGGTGGCCGTCCCAACTTGATTGAACGTCGTGTGCAGACGACCGGTCCCGGAGTTGAGCAGCGCCGGCAGCGCATCAACATAGGTAGATTTCAGTTTGCTGAGCTGGCGGTAGTCGAGTACCTCGCGCGCGATCTCGTGGGTGAGCGCAAGCTCTTCGAGGACGTCGGCAGCGGTCGAGATGGTGCGCCCCTTGCCGTACTTCACCGGCTTGGGCAGGTTCAGCTTGTTGAAGAGCACGTCGCCCAGCTTCTTGGGGGAGTTGATGTTGAACTCTTCCCTCGCCAGCTCGTAAACCTCTTTCGCTTTGGCGTCGCACTCTCCCTCAAGACGCTTGGACATCGCCGCCAGCACACTCGTATCGATCTTCACGCCCGCCTGCTCCATACGCTGCAGTACCGGGACCAGCGGCAGATCGATCTCTTCGTAGACGCGCATCAGCCCGGCCTGCTCGACCTCCTGCCGCAGGGACTCGGCCATGCGACCGGTGACGTCGGCGGCCTCGGCCAGCGACCCCGAAAGCTTCAGATTGAAGCGACGCAGGGCGATGTCCGCGAGCGAGTGCGTCGAGTACGTAGGATCGAGCAGGTAGGAATAGAGCATCGGCTCATCGCGCACACCCGCGACCAGGACTCCGCGCGTTTCGAGCGCATGCATCGCGGCCTTGGCGTCGTGCAGGGCCTTGGGAAGCACCGGATCGGCGAGCACCGCCTTTAGCTTGTCTGCCATTGCGCCGTCATCGAGCGAGACTGTCAGCGCTTTGCCCGACCCAGCGGAGATCCCAATGTTGCATGCGGGCGGGGACTCGACCGGCTGAGCTTCTCCCAAGGACAACTGCTCGTCTTCTTCGGCAGACGCTTCCTCGGGTTCGAGACTAGCTGCGCGCGTCGCCGAGTCGACGGCCACCGCCAGCGCCGAGCCGCGCACAAGAGCCTTCAACACCTGCTCCACATCGTTGGCCGACTTCGCCTCCGTATATTCGGTCTTGCCGCCTTCCACGCCAGGCAGAAAGTCCTTGAGCAGCGTGGAAAATTCAAGTTCCGCGAAAAGAGCCCGCGCGGCCTCGACATCGGGCTCGCCGGCGCGCATCGCTTCCAGGTCGAGCTCTACCGGAACGCTGCGGTCGAGGGTGACCATCTCTTTGCTGAACAGGATGGTGTCGCGGTTGTTGAGCAGCGACTCGCGGTAAGTCTTCTTCTCGACCTCGGCGGCGTGGTCAAGCGCGGCTTCGACCGACCCAAAGCGGCGGATCAGTTCCACCGATCCCTTATCGCCGATGCCCGGCGCGCCGGGGATGTTGTCGATCGCGTCCCCGCGCAGCGCCATCACGTCCACCACCCGCTCCGGCGGAACGCCCAGAATCTCTTCCACCTTGGCGCGGTCGCAGATCAGGTTGTCCTTCGGCGGGTTGAGCACGCAGATCTTGTCGCTGACGAGCTGCAGCATGTCCTTGTCGTTGGAAACCACATACACCGGATAGGATTGCGCGGCCGCCTTCTCCGCCAGCGTGCCGAGCACGTCGTCAGCTTCGAAGCCGGGGTACTCGAGAATCGGAATGCGATAGGCTTCGAGCGCCCGCCGGATGTAGGGAACCTGCTGCGCCAGATCGGGCGGCATCTCCGCGCGCTGCGCCTTGTACCCGCCGTACTCCACTTCCTTGAAGGTCTGGGTCTTCATGTCGAACTTGCGCACCGAGGTGACCGCCGCCGCCTGGTGGTCGCGAAATGTGGGTCCGGCCACATCGAAGACCGCCGCCAGATACTCAGGATGGAAATCGGCCACCAGCTTGCGCAGCATGTTGACGAACACATACGTCGCCGCCGTGGGGACGCCGGTCTTGGTGGACATCGGCCGCTGCCGCGCCATGGCGTGATAAGCGCGGAAGATAAACGACATCGAATCGATCAGGAACACGCGCGGCTTCGCCACCGCAACGGGCTTTGGCGTCGGTTGTTCGGCAGCCGGACTCGATTTGGATGGCTTCGCGGGCAAGGGAAAAGTCTAACAAAAAGATTCCCCGCGGATTTCCGCGGATAAACGCGGATCAGAGCTTCCTAGCCGCGGAGACACAGAGACACGGAGAACTCCAGGCGTTATTCCTCTGTGACTCTGTGCCTTTGTGGCTAACTATTCAATAAACATGCAGTCGCCGTACGAGTAAAACCGATAGCACTCCCGGACCGCATGTTCGTAGGCCTTGAGCACCAGCTCCCGTCCTGCGAAGGCTGAAACCAGCATCAACAGGGTGGATTTCGGCAGGTGGAAGTTCGTCAGCAACGCTCTCACAACCCGGAAGCGAAACCCGGGATAAATAAAGAGGTCGGCCTCGCCGCTGCCGGCCTGAACGCGTCCAGTTTCGCGCGCGGCGAACTCTAAAGTCCGGACCGTAGTTGTGCCAACGGCAACGACCCGCCGGCCGGCATCGAGCGCGCGCTGGATGCGCGAAGCCGCGTCCTCCGAGATGCTGAACCATTCGCTGTGGATCTTGTGCTCCTCCACTTGTTCGCCGCGGATTGGCTGAAAGGTCCCCAAGCCGACGTGAAGAGTGATCTCGGCTACTTCTATGCCGCGTTCGCGGATGCGAGCCAGAATCCCCGGAGTGAAGTGGAGGCCGGCGGTCGGCGCTGCGACCGACCCGCGCTCGCGCGCATAGACCGTCTGGTAGCGCTCGCGGTCGTCGGACCGGTCGGCGCGATCAATGTAGGGCGGCAGCGGCACGTGTCCCAGGCGCTCGACGCGATCTAGGAAATTCGGCACCGGCTGGAAGCGAAGGCGCCGCTCGCCGAAGGTGCCGCGCGCCACGACTTCAGCTTCGAGTTCATCGTCGCCAAAGAACAACCGCTCGCCGATCCCGATCTTGCGGCCGGGATGGACCAGGGCTTCCCACTCGAAGTGGCCGAGGTCTTTGGTCAGCAGGACCTCGACCCGACCGTGCAGAAACTCTGAAGCCGCGGGATTGCGCGGGCTAACCGGCTGAGCGCGTGCGCCGCTGCGCCGGCCATAGAGCCGCGCCGCGAATACCCGAGTGTTGTTGACCACCAGCAGATCGTCCGCGCGCAACAGATCGGGAAGATCGCGGAATTGCCGGTCCTGCCATTCGCCAGTTCGGCGGAGCAAGCGCAGCATGCGCGAGGCTGCCCGGTCGGGCAGCGGCTCCTGCGCGATCAGCTCGTCGGGGAGGTGGTAGTCAAAATCCGAGACCAGCACGCAGTGATTCTACTGACACCGGAGTCTCAGGCGAGCTTCGCTCGCCCGGACGGCCGGGGGCCCCAGCAAACCCGACTTTGGTTTGCTGGGGTGGCAGCCGAGGGCGGCCGTCCCCACATGAGCTTAGGCGGTCCGCGGCCATTTGCCTCTATCCCGGCCCTGCGGTAGCATACGCGAGCCCGATCCCGGCCTGAATACTACGACTGTAGTAATGAAGAGCGAGCGCCAGCACCGCGAAGATATTTGCCGCTTTGGCAAGCTGTTGCACGAGCGCAGCTACATCGCCGCCACGGACGGCAACCTCTCCGTCCGCCTCGACTCTGACACCATTCTGTGCACCCCGACCATGATGTCCAAAGGCATGATGGAGCCGGAGGACCTGGTGGTGGTCAACCTGGCGGGACGCCGCGTGGCCGGGCAGCGCAACGTATCGAGCGAAATCGCCATGCACCTGCTCATATATAAGGTGCGGCCGGATGTTCACGGCGTTGTGCACGCACACCCGCACACCGCTACCGGATACGCTGCCGCCGGGCTGCCGCTCAACCAGGCGCTGGTCTCGGAGATCGTGATCTCGCTGGGCTGCATTCCGCTAGCGCGCTACGCCACTCCGGGGACGGCCGAGCTGACGCAGGCGCTCGAGCCGCTGGTTCCGAATTATGATGCCATCCTCATGGCCAATCACGGCGTGGTGACCTACGGCGCCGACCTGCTGCAGGCTTATATGAAGATGGAAACGGTCGAGCACTTCGCTCGTATCACCATGGTGACCCACCTGCTCGGCCGGCAGCAATTGCTCAGCGATGAGGACGTGCGCAAGCTGGTAGTGGCGCGGGAAAGGTACGGCATCACGACGCCGGCGGCGCAAGGGGCCGGGTGCCCAGTGACGGCGGCTGCTCCGGCACAACCTGCGGGGCGCCCTGCGAGCGAGAGTAGCGGCGAGCGCTTCTCGGTGACGCGCGAAGAGCTGGCCTCGATTGTGAAAGATGCGGTGCGCAATACCAAGCGGCGGTGGTAGAGTTGCAGGCCGTCATTCGGACTTAGATTTCTTCGCTCGCGATTCGCGACCCGCGACTTGCGACGTTTTCGGAGGCAACCATGGGTGAAGCACTGGGAATGATTGAAACGCGCGGGCTGGTGGCCATGATCGAGGCCTCCGACGCGATGGCAAAGGCCGCCAAAGTGACGCTCGTCGGCTGGGAGAAGATCGGGTCGGGCTACGTGACCTCGATCGTGCGCGGCGATGTTGCGGCGGTGAAGGCCGCTACCGATGCCGGCGCCGCGGCGGCGCGCCGCGTGGGCGAACTGATCGCCGTGCACGTGATCCCGCGTCCGCATGCCAGCCTGGAAGACGTGCTGCCTATCGGGCGCGTCATCACGGCCAAGACGGCGGTCAGCGCTTAGAAGTGAAAGTACCGAGTTGCGAGTACCGAGTACCGAGAGGTGCTCGTGCGTTGTACTCGGTACTCGGTACTTGGTACTCGGTACTGAGGAAATCATGCTTCTGGCTCGAGTGATGGGCACGGTGGTGGCGACGCGCAAGGACGAGCGCCTGCTCGGCAAGAAGCTGCTGGTGTGCCGCCCCGTTAATCCACAAGGCGACGACGAGGGCGCGTACTTCGTCGCCGTCGATACCGTCGGCGCCGGGGTCAAAGAAATGGTGCTGGTGGTGAGCGGCTCTTCGGCGCGCATGGCCGCTAACTTCAAGGAATCGCCGGTGGACAGCGCCATCGTCGGCATCGTGGACGAAGTCCGCATGGAGGCCGACGAGTCCCGCGCGCTGGCTGCCGCCGGGCCGGCGAAAGTGAAGCGGTGACACTGCCATGATGCTGGCGCGCGTGTTCGGCAACGTGGTCTCGACGGTCAAAGACCCTGGCCTCGAAGGCCGCAAGCTGCTGCTCATCCAGCCGCTCAGCCGCGACGGCCAACCCAAGGGCCGTCCGCTGGTGGGAATCGATTCCATCGGCGCCGGCTTTGGCGAGACAGTGTATTGGTGCCGGGGGAAAGAAGCGTCGCTGGCGTTCAAGGACGAAGTGCCCTCGGATTGCAGCATCGTCGGCATTGTGGACGCGATCCCTACGCGCCCAGCGGCTGCGGAAAACAGCAGCAGCCCCAAGCCGCGGAATCCCGCGCCTCGCCCGAACTCGCGGAGGTCAAAATGATTCTGGCGCGAGTGATGGGAGAAGTGGTTGCCACGCAGAAGCATGCCTCGCACGAGGGCCGCAAGATTCTGCTGGTGCAGCCGGTGGATCCCGACGGCAGCGAGCGCGGCGACGCCGTGCTGGCGCTGGACGCCGTTGATGCCGGTATCGGCGACCGCGTCCTGGTGGTGCAGGAAGGCTATTCGGCGATGACCGCCGCCGGCCGTCCCGGCTCGCCTATCGATATGGCCATCGTCGGCGTGGTGGACGCCGTAGAAATGATGGAAGGTTAGCCACGGATTCACACGGATTGTCACGGGTTGGATTTGTGTTTTTCCTGATCCGTGGGAAATCCGCGCAAATCCGTGGCGTTCTTGTTTGTTATTCCCCACCCAGCCGGAATCGCATCCCCGCCCGAAAGTTGGCTTTCAGCGCGGGATATCCGACGACCTCGTTATAGCCGTCGGTTCAGCACGTTTTCTACGTTGACGTAAGCGGTCATGTAGCGGTTGATGGCATACCAGCCGCCAATGTTAACCAGCGCGTATCCCGCCGCATGATCCTGTGGGGGGACAACTCCGAACAGGAAGTCGGAATCAGGACGACGCCCGACGAAGCTGCCGGCCACGTCGCCTCCCCAGCGTTTTCCGAAGTAGTTCAGCATGACCGAGCCTGAGTGCTTTGGCCGCCGCAGCAGCGGTTCTCCGGTCGCATTCAGGACTCGAGGCGCCGGGAGCCGAGAGTATCTGTGTTGAGGCGTACATGTAGCCGCATCCAGAGACAGCGACGATCGCAGACGGCCGTGAAACTCCGCTTCCGCCCCGTGGGCCAGGCTGGATTGATGTTGAAATACTGGCCGATAAAAAGGGGCGGAGGCCGTTCTGGAAGGCGATCTGGTCGCGGAAGAGGTTGTTGAAGTAAGTTGCTGCCAGCGATACCTTGCCGCTAACAGGCTCTGCTGCAGGCCGGCTTCGAGCGCGCGATTCTTTTCCGGCTTGAGGTTGGGATTGGGATTGCTGAGGGAGGTGCCGCTGATGCCGAAGGTTTCCTCGAAGCGGGGTTCCTTGATGCCCTCGGAGTAGGCAAAGCGCAATCGCGTGCCGGATAATACATTGCCGCCCCGCAGCGCCAACAACGTCAGCGCGCCCTGCGGCACCGCCTTGTCGCCGAAGCTTCGTTGTTGTGCATAAAGCGCGCCCGCCATGGCGAGAATCGCCCGCGCACGATGGTCTCTTCCCCGTACACAGCGTCGTTGCGCCGCAGACCGCGCGTATGCGAGGTTCCTGAAGGTCAGGGGCGGAAATGGTAGAATCCGCGGTCAGGAATCGCGAGTCCGACGATCCGTTCTCGTCCTCGAACTCGTAACCGAAAGTGGTGTGCGCCCAGTTGCTCGGCGAGTAGTCCCCTTGGTATTCAAATCCGGCGCGGTTTATGCGCAAGGGCGTGGGTGCGAAAGCAATCGAAGAAATTGAAGCTGCCAGGATCGCAACCGCGGTCGGGATTCACGTATCCTGATTGAAGCGGGTATGGCGATACTCGAACCCGGTGAAACGGTGTTGCCAGCGCGCCGGTCCGGTCACCGACAGTTCGGCGCTGGCCAGCAGATTGTTCAATTGCCGCCAGGCGTCATTGGTTCCGGCGGCAGCAGCGGCTGGCCGTTGAAATTCCACTCTCCCGGAAGCCGGTAAAGCTGTTGGAGTGGCGGAAGCGAATCCGCAGAGCAACCCGCTTGCTGAGCGCGGCCCCGACATTGGCTCCCTCGCAGGAGTTGGAATAAGCATTGTTCACGCCCTGGCCGCGGTGTTTACCTGGTCGCCGAACAGGTTGTAATCGAAGATGCCGCGCGCGCCAGCCACGGAGGCGTAGCCATTGCGCGGTGCAAAATGTGCCGCCATCGGCGCCGAAGCGCAGCTCCGGGACGCGGGTGCTGCCGGTGCGGGTCCACATCTCGAGCACACTGGTCATGGCGTCCGAGCCGTAGAGGGTGCTCTGGCGCCGCGCAGAAACTCCAGCCGATCCACCTGGGCAACGGGAAGTTGCCAAAATCGAATGTGCCGCCGGGCTCGTTGATGGGCACGCCATCCACGATGACTTTGTTGTAGGCGGAGTCGCCGCCGCGCACGAACAGCGATGCCAGGCCGCCGCGCTGTCCCGCGGTATTGACCACGGCTCCGGGAAGAAAGCGCACCGCATCGTTGCCGGCGACGGGCGCATGCTGTCGAGCTGCTGCCGGTCGAGACCAGAAACGGCGGCGCCGCTCTCCTCCACAGGCACTGGAGTGCGCGTGGCCGTGACCACAACTGTCTGCTGCGGTCCAGCAACCGTCAATTGCACCTCCGCGCTGGTTTGCTGAGGCACGCGCACCGCGACCTTCGCTGGAGCAAAACCCGGCGCGAGCACTTCCACGCGATATTCACCGGGCTCGAGCCCGGCGAAGCTGACGGTACCTTCGGCCGAACTGCTCTCAAGGCCGAGAGCTTTGGAGCTTGCATCCGGATAGAGCGCAACTTGCGCGCCGGCCACGACGGCGGAACGCGGATCCACAACTTTGACTTTGAGATCGGCTGCCTGCGCAGCCAACGGGACGACGAGAAGCACGAAAAGCAGGCAACGGGGCCGCATAGCAATCCTCCTTTACACGCGAAAAGGGATTGATACTTGCGGTTCGCGCCGGTCTCCTGGCTTAGCGAGCTTGCTCGGAGCGGCCTTCCCACGGTTTTGACCGCAGTGGCCGGTCCTTCTTCGCTTACAGTTGCGCGGCAGCGCGGGATTCTCACCCGCTTCCCAGTCTTTCCTAGCAGAAAGGAAAAACGCGCGAACCAAGTTGTCAGAGAACCGTCCGGAGTTTCCGGAGCGACGAATCTACTGCTGTCGCGGAATACTGTCAAACGGAATCAAGCGACTGAGTGCGACTCACATTCGCTTCCGCGTACTCGCGGGCGCGGTCTAGCGCCGCCTGCATCTCGTCGCGATAGCGGTCGAGGTCGGCGTCGGGCGGAACCTGGATCAGCTTGCTGATGCGCAGCAAAGCGCGCGAGAACGGCTTCGGAATCATGAACCGATCCCAGCTCTTGGTCAGCACCCACGGATTCTCCAGGGCCACATGAAAACAAACGATGGGCAAACCGGTGATTCGCGCCAGCAGCACCGGTCCGGGCTTGGCCACGTACATCGGACCCTTAGGGCCGTCGATGGTGAAGGCCACGGCGTGGCCGGATTCCAGCTCCGTCTGCATTCCCAGGAGTCCGCTCGCGCCGCCGCGCGTGCTCGATCCGCGCACCGGCGTGTAACCGAACTTATCCAGTATGCGCGCAATGTATTCGCCGTCGAAGCTCTTGCTTGTCAGTACCGCGATTTTCTTGTGGCGCCACAGGAAGCACGCGGGAATCAGGCAGCGATGCCAGAACGGATAAATAACCGGCGCGACATACCAGTGTGGAGGACCGCCGTCCTCAATGGAAATGCTGTAACGCAGCGTCGGGCCAAGGACGCGAATCAGCAGGTAGCCGGCCCACGCGATCAGCCGCAGAAGAAGCCGCTGCCCTGTGGTGAATTGCCGATCAGCTTCTGCGGAAGCGGGAGCTGGCACGCCTGGATTGTAGCCTGCCTCGCCTCAGGGCCGAGCCGTCACCCCGTCGTCCTGGCGGGGATGCGCCCGTTTTGTACCCTTGCCACCCCCTCCCCCCATCCTTCCCGTCATTATTTAGAATCATCAACTTACCCCATACTCGCCGGGGAAAATATTGACGAGAAAGGAGTTAAAGGCAAAATCTTGAGCTGCAAGCAGTTAGCTTGTTGCGAACAACACTGTTGCAATCATAACAAACTGAATACGGCCTGTCAAGAAAATCCAGCAGGGGCGGGTGGCCCAGGTAACCGCGGGTGCCCCACACGAGCGTCCTTTGCTCGTGTGGGAAGCAGGTATCCAGATTCTCTCGACCATTGGATTGTTTGGAAAGATATTGGGCCCGCAATGAGGTCGTGCGACAATCAGCATGGCGCACTAAAGTGAATTGTGGGTCAACCAGCAATCCCACACGAGCAAAGGACGCTCGTGTGGGGCACCCTTTGTTTGTTAGAAGTCGAGGTTACCTGTGCCACCCGCCCTTGGTACGTTTGAGCCATACCAATCTACTCGGTGTCTGGAGCCGACACGGTTATCTAATCAGCCGATCCTGTTCATCCGGTGGTGGTTATGGTCGAGCCTCTGTGGGATTTGACTGCTCGATGCGGGAAGTTTTTCCGCAAGTGCCCTTCAATCGTAGAAGCAGAATACGATGTGCCGGGAGGATCATTATCTCGTGGCACAATAACGGGATGTACTCAATGAAAACAGATGCAATCTGCAGAGTAACGCCAGTATCTCTGAGTGGATATGAGTCGTGATACTGTTGTCCTGCTCTTGAGTGTGTGGAACGCGACGGTCTGCTTCGTGCATCTGCGGTGGGCCTATGACATAGGCAGACTTGCGCGCGAAAAGGGAGGTTTGGTCGTTAAAGAAAGCTTAGGGCTAGTCACGTCTGCTGCAGTTGCGCCTACCCTAGTCCCATCTATTATGCTCCTGCTAGTTCCGGGGTTCGCGAGCGCGGTCTGTGTTTCAATCTTCGCTATCCTCTTTGGGGTTCTTGCAGTCGGCATGTGGATGGCGACACGATGGGCAATAGGATTGCAACTGGCACTTGGAACCGTCAGCATCATTATATTGCTCCTAGCAAGCGGTTCGATTGTCATGGGGACGACCCTGAGAATCTTAGTAAGGACACGTGCATATGCCGTAGGCGTCGCGCTATTCTCATTGTTGATTTATGGCTCGATCATCTGGGTCTCGCTCAAGCGACTGTGACCGTTTCATCCTGGATGATGATGGCGGGTGGCCCGGCCTCCCATGTCCCGTGGCCCGCACGCTTGAGGGTGCTCCACCGAGCCGGTTTTGCGGGGTGCCCCTCGGAAACTCGGGGACAGACGGGACGTTTCCCCGCCAGAGCAGGAAGTCCGGGACTTATGACTCGAAGCCGAGGGCCGTTTGTCTTGCGTCAGGCTGCGGTTTCTCCGGCCTCCCTCCCTTCTGTGGGGAAAAAAAGGAAAAAAAGGGGACAGCCTGAACTGAGCGATTTTCTTGACTCGCGGCGTACCCTCAGAAGGGATAGTGGGCTGGTTCTAGTAACTCTTCGCGCCCACAGGCGCTCCGTCATCCGGCGCCGTTCGTCCCGCCCGTCGCACGGCCTGGTCGAGCAGCAGGCGGCGCAGGCGCAGGCGGTCATCGAGGCTGATGTGGATGATCTCGAAGGCGATGTCGTCGGTACCGGTGTCGCGCACCAGCACGCGCGAGTTCAAGGTTGCGCATTCCGATCTGGAGGTTGAGAGTGGCTTCGCTGCCAGGGGTCACCCGGCCATCGCGTCCGCCGCAGCCGCCGCCGAGGCTCAGCAAATGGACTTGGACACCGCAGCGCCCGCGCGAAGTCTCGAGAATCGCAGGCAAGGCGCGTTCCGTGGGGACGCGGAAATAGCGGCGCTGCCGCACCCATCCACCCGCGGGATCGGGATCGAGCGGCGCCAGCTTCAACTCCATCGGTGAAAGCCCGCTGCGGGCCGGGACGACATATCCCGGTTCCAGCTTCATCAACGCCTGCGCCGCCACGATGCGAATTTCCCGCGGATACTTCCATCCCAGCAGGCCGTGGCTGTTGAGCAGTTCGTGCAGCAGGGGAGCGGCGTGAGTGTCGTGCAGCCGCGACAGCGCCTCGATGGCCTTCACCTGCACATAGGGCGAAGCGTTGGTCGGCAGGTCGCCTTGCGCCAGCCGCAGCAGGCGGACGCTCGCCAGCGGGTCGCTGGTGACGCCGATCTCGTCGGTCACGGCCGGCAGAATGACGGGATCGAACAGGTCGAGCAACTCCAGCAACAGCGGCCCGCGCTCATCGACGGCGCCCATCCCGATCTGCCGCACTACCGCATCGTGAAATGAGCGTCCCCACTGCGGCAGGCGCTCGGGAAGCAACTTCGCGCAGCGAGCCGGCGTCCAGGTGGGTGAGCAGCCCGATCGAGGCTACGGCCTTTGAAGCGGGATGCGAGCGCAGCAGCTCTACCATGCGTTCGACCGCCGCCGGGCCCAGGCTGCGCGCCAGTTCGACCAGGCGATCCGATCCCTCGCGACGGTTGCAGCGCGAGTACTGCGCCGCCAGCTCATCGGCCGCGGCCCGCGGCTCGCGCCGCAGCATCTCCACGAATCCCGAGGGGATGGCAGGCTCGAGCAGAACGTCGCTCACGAACTTGTACATCCGGCTTTCCACGGCAATCCGGCGGCGCACGTCGGCGCCGAGCTCGGGGCGGTGCTTGGTCAGCCGATCGGTGCAATCGAGCGCCTGGCTGATGGCCTGGAAATCGGAGCGGCTGCCGGCTTCCTGCGTGAGGCGCACCAGGGTCGCAGCTGAGCAGGCTCTGCGATTCCATGCCGGGCTCGATCTGCAATTGCTCCCCGGTGCGCTCGATGGCGTTGCGTAGCAGCTCGGGATCCGTCTGGGCGTACAGCTCCGCCAGCTCGCTTAGGCCCATCGCAGTGCGACGGCGGGCTTCAACATCGGCGTTGCGGATGTTCGACGAGTATTTGTCCAGGATGGCAACGGCAGTCTTGAGGTCGCGGCGCTCGACCAATTGCTGGACGTAGTCGTTGATGTTGCGCGGCGGGATGCACCACGCATCGGGCGATAGCAGCACGGCGCGCTTGCCACTCTCCGGCACCGCCGCCCAGAACTGGCGGTCGAGAATCTCGGAGTAGGATTCCACCATCAGGCCGGCGCGGCCCATCTTCTCTTCGTGCTGGCGCAGCACCCCGCGCAAGCCTTCGATCTCCTTCCCCATGCGGTCCAGCAGCTCGCGCACGGCGTTCACGCGCACTTCGCCCTTTTCGTAGCGCTCGAGCGCGAACTGGATGGCGAGGTGCTCGGCGATCTTCACCAGCAGGTTGGGATCGGATTGCGCCGGAACTTGCGTGGCCATCTGGGCCAGCGCGGTCTGCAGCACGGCTTGCGCGGAAAGCGGCGAGCTCTGGATCTCCGTCCGTAACTGCGCGGGATCGATGGTTCCTCCCCCGGCGGGCAACACCTTGCCCAGTTGCGAGAGCAGCTTCAGCACGCTGGTGACGTTGTCCTGCTTGAGCGGCGACTGGCCGGCTCCGCTGATGGTTCGCATCGCGGTGGTGGGCGCGCTACCGTTTCCCGCTCCGTCTCCTCCGCCGACGTGCTCGCCTTCGGCGGCGGCAATCAACTGCAGCAGCTTCTGCGGATCGCTGAGCCAATCTTTGATCTTGTCCGAGTCGTTGCCCAGCGCGCGCGCCGCCAGTTGCGTGGGCAGGGAGTCGACGCTGCCGTCGTGCGCGACATAGCGAATCTCATTCACCCGGATCGGGCCATCGTTGCGGCCAAAAGCGCGGTGCAACTCGCCGACAAGAGCGGCCGGCCGGGTGCCCGCGTTGGCGAACGCTTCCACCAGGCGGAGAAAATCGTCGCGGGTAATTTGCACGGAAAAGTAAATGCTCGCCAGACCGGCGGCCGAGAGCATCTGGGCGAAGCTGCGCTCGGCGGGGCCGGTTTCGAGCGGCACGCCGTCCAGCAGCAGCTTCGATCCCGAAACGCCGAACAGGAAGCCGGAGGTGGCATCCGGCGGCATGGCGCCGCACAGCTCTCGCCAGGCGGTGTCGAATTGGATGGCGGCGAGCTTGTGCTCTACACCGTACAGACGGACATACTTCAGCAGAATGTTCAGACTGCGAGCGAAGGCACGGGCGGCGCCGGCGCGGCTTCCCGCCGTCCCAAGTTGGGGAGATGACACTTCTACACCTCTAGTGGCTGTCCTAGGGTACAGGGGCTGCCCGGCGCGCTAAAGGTTACCAAGGGTGATGGACGGCGGGGGGAGGCACTGACGGAGCCAGGCGGGCTCCTCTGCATACACGAGGCTGGCCGCAGGTATGTAGGTCCGTGGCGTCGGCCACATCTTCACGCTGAACGTGACGGACGTTGAGCGTGAAATTCGGGCATGTGTTCAGCTGACCGCGCCGTAACGCGTCCGCCTTGCGGACGCGATGAGATTAGCCCAGCACAAGCGTGCGCCGTAGGCGCCGCGCAGTGCTGGGTAAGCAGCCACAATAATCCGAGCCCCTTTTAGGGGCGGCACAAACGCAGGAATTTTCAGTCGTCCCTAACGGGACTCGATCGATCTTCCATGCTTACCCGGCACTTCGTGCCGGGCTAAATTCGGTCGTCGCGCTGCGCGACTCTGTTCCATGTATCGTCGAGATTTCGCGTGGGTGTTGAGAGTACCGCCGGACTACTGCCGTACATCCGACAACTACGCGAATTTCGCCCGGAGGCGGTCGTACGTGGTTTCCAGAGTCTCGGGCAGGAGGCGGGTTTCGCCCACCACGGTCATGAAGTTGGCATCGGCGACCCAGCGCGGGAGCACGTGCATGTGGATGTGTCCGGCGATGCCGGCTCCGGCGGCCTTGCCGATGTTGATTCCCATATTGATACCTTCAGGGTGGTAGAGCTCGCGCAAGACGTCTTCCAGGCGCTGGGCCAGCGCCATCATCTCCTGCGCCGCCTCCGGCGGCAGCTTGCGCAACTGGTCGAGGTGCTGGTTGGAAACGATCATCACGTGGCCGCTGGTGTAAGGAAAGGCGTTGAGGATGACGAAGCAGTGCTGCCCACGGTAGACGACGCCGGTGTTGCGGTCGTCGGTGCGCTCAAAGGCCTGGCAGAAAACGCAGCCTGCGGCCTTGTCCGAGGAGACGATGTAGGCATAGCGCCACGGCGTCCACAGAAAATCCATGGTGGCAGAGTAGCAAAAATACAAGGAAAATCCATGAGAGCGCCAAAACGAGCTCCCGCGAGTGTTACGAAAGGGAAAATTCTCACCGGCAAGTTTGACACCCTTTAAGAGCGGTTGCTATAGTCGAAGGGTCTTTGGGACGCGGGTATCGCATCGGAAGATTCGCCACCCCAGCAAACCACGTTTTTGCCGGGATTCGGATCCAGCCGTTTCAGGCCGCGGGTTCGCAGCTTCTTCGAGTCGGCTCCCCCCTGTAGTCGAGAAGTTGTGGGCTGGCGTCCTTGCAAATAAGAATACCGCCCGCAGTCCGTCCGAGAGACAGACCCCGCGCACGCCTGTACGTGTGGGGGTCGCCTTTGAGCAGAGCATTGCAGGAAGAAACCACAGTCCGTAGCCTGCCACCGGACGCCGCGCAACAAGCGCGGGAAGATCAACCGGCGCAGTCTCATGCGCCGGAAACGGCAGAATCTCAAAACCCACCTTACGATCGGCTCTCCGCGGTGCCGTCGGCGCCTCCGCCGGCTCCTGCCCCGGTCCGCCGAGATAGAGAAACCATGGAAGATTTCGCTACCGCACTCGAAACCTTTACTGCTGAAACCGAAGCGCTGAATGAAAGCCGCATTCATAAAGGTACCGTTCTTAAAATCACAGCCAGTCACGTGGTCGTCGACATCGGCTCCAAGTCCGAAGGCCTTGTCCCCGTCGCCGAGGTACACGACAGCGATGGTAACCCCACCGTCCAGCCGGGCGACGAGATCGACGTCATGGTGCAGCACGGCGAAGTCGAGGAAGGCTACGTCGCGCTCTCCTACCAGAAAGCCCAGCGCATCCGCGTGTGGGAAGACATCGAGAAGGCCTACAACGATAAGACCCCTATCAAGGGCAAAGTAGTGGAGCGGGTGAAGGGCGGTCTGTCGGTCGATATCGGCGCGCGCGCCTTCCTGCCCGGCTCGCAGGTGGACCTGAAACCGGTCCGCAACCTCGACGCCCTCAAAGGCCAGGACATCGAAGTCCGCGTCATCAAGCTCAACCGCAAGCGCGGCAACATCGTGGTCTCGCGCAAGCAAATGCTGGAAGAAGAGCTGGGCGAAAAGCGCACCAAGACGCTGGAAAAGCTGGAAGAGGGCGCGGTGATGACCGGCGCGGTAAAGAACCTCACCGATTATGGCGCGTTCGTGGACCTGGGCGGCATCGACGGCCTGCTGCACATCACCGACATGTCGTGGGGCCGGCTCACCCATCCGCGCGACCTGGTCAACGTGGGCGATGAGATCCACGTCAAGGTCCTCAAGTACGATCACGAAAAGCAGCGCGTCTCGCTGGGCTTCAAGCAGCTCACGCCTGATCCCTGGCTGGACGCGGCGCACCGTTATCCCGTGGGCGCGCACGTCAAAGGGCGGGTGATCTCCATCACCGACTACGGCGCCTTCGTCGAGCTGGAACAGGGGATTGAGGGGCTGGTACACGTCAGCGAGATGACTTGGTCCAAGCGCACCAAGCATCCTTCCAAGCTGGTCAACGTCGGCCAGCAGGTCGAGACCGTGGTGCTCAATGTGAATCCCCAGGAGCGGCGCATCTCGCTTGGCCTCAAGCAACTGGAAACCAACCCTTGGGAGACGCTGCACGAGAAATTTCCCATCGGGGCGATAGTCGAGGGCCGGGTGCGCAACCTGACCGACTTCGGGGCGTTTGTCGAGATCGAGGACGGCATCGACGGCCTGGTCCACGTCAGCAACCTGAGCTGGACCAAGCGCGTCAAGCATCCCTCCGAAGTCCTGAAGAAGGGCGACCGGGTGAAGACGGTGGTGCTGGGCATCGATACCGACCAGCGCCGGCTCTCGCTCGGGGTCAAGCAGCTTCAGCCGGATGTCTGGGAGACGTTCTTCTCCACTCGCCGGGTGGGCGATGTACTGCACGGCAAAGTGTTGCGCGTGGCCAGCTTCGGCGCCTTCGTTGAAATCGCCGACGGCGTCGAGGGACTCTGCCACAACTCCGAGGCTGCAGACGCGCATGGCGCGCCCCTGCGCCTGGAGCCCGGCCAGGAGTACGACTTCAAGATCATCAAGATGAATCCCGACGAGAAGAAGGTCGGGTTGTCGATCCGCGCGGTGGGCGAGGAAGGCTCGCGCCAGGACGTGGAAGCCTACAAGCATCCGGCTTCCAGTGCCACGGCCACCATCGGCGACCTGGTGGAGTGGAAGCGCGCCGGCAACGATCAGAACTGAGTTCCGCTCAACAAGATAAGGCTGCCATCGCTGGCAGCCTTTTTTATTGCAATCCCCTGGTATCAACGCGCTAGACGAAGTGCACGTCGCCTTCGCTGGCAAAATCGTATTGGTCGATTACCGCCGCCACCCCAATCTTGCCGCCGTTGATGGCGCGCACCACCCGCACTACTTTTCCCTTACAGCGTACGCGAATGTTTTCGGTGAGCGTGATTTCAGCAGGCAGAGTGAGGATCATTTCAACTGGCGTACCCTCCGCCAGCCTGCTGTTGAGATAAAAGAATGCTCCCCGCGCGCTAACGTCGCGGGTGAGCGAGGACTCTTCTTGGATGCTTCCATGTATTGCCCTTACCACCACAGGTAAGCGCAGCGGAAAACGTTGCTCTCCCCGGCGCTCTTCTTGAGCGTGTTCCATGACCTCTCCGCGAGTGTTAGTAGGTGCCGGAAAGCGGAATGTAGTTATCCCGTTAAAGATGGCCTCCCTCGTACTCCAAGCACTGCAGTGCAACCGGAATGCCAACCGCCGAGCGGGAGCCAGAGTCCGCCCTACCCCGTAACTTGCGGAAATATCGAAGGTTCTTGCGAGCTTCCGGCGCGAAGCGCGGCAACGGAGCGAAAAGTTTTGCGATTTTTATGAACGGTCATCAACCGGCTGGCAGGGACTGGCAACGATGCCGCCGCCTCCGGCCGAAGACGGGCAACGATTTTCGGGGAAGGAAGATTGGTGGGGGAGCTCGCCGTACTCAGGGCCCGGGCGGACGGCATAAACCAGCAATCCTGAAAGCGGGCTGTGCGGTCCCCGGTAAACTGGTTGGCTGGGGGCTCCGCAGCTCCGTAGATCCGATTGTCCCGGCCCCGCTTTTTCCCGCATGAGCTTGCGCGGTCTCCGAAGCGTGAGGCGCGGCACTGAATGGCTGGCCGGTGAAATTCGGGGCCGTCCACCCTAGGACCCAAGTTTCGGCTGATCTTCTCCTTGAGCAATTGCGCTGCCAGCCGGCGCAAAACCCTAGAACAAGGATCTCCCCTATTTTCAGTCGATTTGCGATGACTCATGGAGCCTTGAACTCTGCAATACCGGCACAAGTTGCAAGCGGTTGCAGAACCTCTGCACTGCGCACGTCTAGCCACGCTCGGGATGCGGCCAGGTGAAGGTAAGGTTCAGCAGGTAGTTGCACAGCGTGCCGGCCAGGATCGCCGCCAGTTGGCAGAGCAGGAGGGCCGACACCGGCAAGACGTCCGCGACCTCGCGTCGCGCCAGCGTATCTCCCAGCGCATTGCTGAGCCAGGCATAGGCGATCGTCGTGATGGCCAAGCCAATCAGCGACACGGCAAAATACACGACATATCGCCGCACGAATGTCATGCCGCTGTGGGCGCGGCTGCGGAACGTCCAAAAGTTGTTCCACACATAATTGCTCATGGTGGAGACCACGCTGGCGACCAGCGAAGCGCGCCAGTCGCGCACCGCGGTCCGCTGCAGGATGGCGGCCATCACCAGCAGATTTACGCCGATGCCGGAAAAACCAACGACCGCGTACTTCACCGCTTCCGCCGGCACCAGACTGGCAAATCTCCGCCGGCTGCGCGCTGGCGCAGTAGAAACAGCACGGCTCATCTGCTCCGGTTTGAGGCCTATGGCAGAGCTCATCGGCTGGCAGGATTCAGGATGTGCTAAAGCATAAACCACACCGCCCCATCGGCCAATCCGAATCCGCCGTGCCCAGCTTGGTTCTTGACCGCACTGGCCTTGCAGAGCACAATGCTCGCTCATTAAACGCAGTATGTAACGCACGGAGAAACAAGCATGAAACCCGCAAGCGTCGTGATCGCCGTTCTCGCCCTGGTTTGTGCGTCCTCTGCTCAGACATTCCGCGGCGGCATCGAGGGAACCATCGCCGACAGTACCGGGGCCGCCGTACCGCAGGCGCAGGTGACCGCCAAGAATCTCGGTACCGGGCTCAGCCGCGACACTCAGACCGACACGCAGGGTTTTTACTTCATCACGGAGCTGCCCTTGGGAGACTACGAAGTGACGGCCTCCAAGACCGGATTCCGCACCGCGACCATTCGGGTCGTCCACGTCGAAGTCTCCGCTCGCGAACGGGTGAACGTGACTTTGCAGCCCGGGGACGTGAAGGAGGCAATCGAAGTCTCCGGCGAGGTGCCGCTGGTCGAGACCACCATCGACAACCTGGGAGGCACTCTGGAAGCCAGGCAGATTGCGGAGTTGCCGGTGAATGGCCGCGACTTCTCTAAGATATTGACCATGGTGCCCGGTTCGACGGCCGATCCCGGCGCGGTCTCCGAATCGCCGGGATCCTTCGGCCTGTTCAGCATCAACGGCAACCGCGGCCGCTCCAACAATTACCTGCTGGACGGCACGGACATGAACGACGGTTATCGCAATGACCCGGCCATCAACGAAGGTGGCGTGTTCGGCGTGCCAGCCACCATCCTGCCGCTGGATGCGGTGGCCGAGTTCGGCATCCTGTCCGGCACCGAAGCCGAGTATGGGCGGAATTCCGGCGCTATCGTCAACATTGTTACCAAGTCAGGAACCAACCAGACTCCACGGGTCTCGTCTTCGAATACTTCCGCAACGACCACCTGGACGCACGCAATTATTTCAACACCGCCGACCAGCCACAGGACTTGTTTCTGAACAACCAGTTTGGCGGCTCCGTCGGCGGGCCGATTCGCAAAGACCAGACTTTTTTCTTCGCTTCTTATGAAGGGCAGCGCGAGCGTGTCGGCATCCCTAACCAGATCATCAGTTGCCCACCCAGGCGCTGATCGAACGCCCGGGGGTCACGATCAATCCGGTCATCGCCAAGCTTCTCGCGCGAAATCCCTGGGGTGTGCCGTTGCCGGCGGGCGACTCCCGGCAACGCGACTCCGGCAACAGTTCCAGGCCACCAATAACGCCTTCAATCAGCCTGGACAGCGTCATCGCGAAAATCGACCACCATGTCGGTGAAAAAGATCTGCTGACTGGCCGATATTTCTTCGGGCGCAGCTCCCAGAACTTTCCGCTCGGGTTGCAGCAAGGCGCGGTCGGCCCTGGATACAATACCATTGTGCCCACCCACGTGCAAGTGGTATCGCTGTCGTATACCCACGTGATCTCCAATGATTTATTGGTGGAAGTTCGTGGCGGGTGGAACCGCTTCTTCGAAACTTTCACCCCGCAGGACGCTTCGTTCAATCCCGCCAGCATTGGGCTGTGAGCGTGAACAGCACTGACCCGCTGTTTGGAGGGCTGCCGCAGATCAGCATTGGGGCGTGCCCGGATGGCAGGGCGGAACCGCGTCCATCAGCAGCTTGGGCAACGGCGGCAGCCAGCCGCGCGGCCGCATGGATACCAACTGGCAGTACTTCACCAACCTCTCCTACACCAAAGGCAAACACAATTTAAAGCGGGTTTCGAGTTTCGGCGGACTTCGGTGAACAGCTTCCAGGACACGCATTTCCGTGGCTCCTGAACTTAATGACCCCGTGGACCCAATCTCAGCCTGGCAGTTTCCTGGCGGGCACACCGTCGGCGGTGGCATGAATCGGAAGGCGACACCCACCGCGTCGCGCACCAGAACAACTACGGCCTTTATTTTCAGGATAACTTTCGGCTTACCCGCAGGCTCACCCTCAACTACGGCTTGCGCTGGGACTACTTTGGGGTGATCCACGAAGAGCATAATCGCTTCAGTATTTTCGACGTGGCCACCGGACAACTGGAGCAGGTTGGAAGTCCCGGCCTTTCCGGGCTGTACCCCAAGGACTTGAACAATTTCTCGCCACGCGCGAGTATTGCTTATGACTTGACCGGAGACGGCAAGACCGTACTGCGGGCCGGCGCTGGCATCTACTACGACGCCTTTTCGCAGGATTTCTTCCTCGGACAAGCGCCCTATAACTGCAGCTTCTGTCCGGGTGCCGCGTATAATGCAGTCGGTCCTTCTCAAATCCTCATTAATGGTTCGCCGGCGGCAACCATACAGGCGGGCGTGCCGGTGTTTGCCCCCGGCGGCTTCACCACCGATAACGAAGTCTTCAGCGTTGATCAGCGGCTACGCACGCCTTACGTCTATGAGTACAACCTGAACGTGCAGCGGCAACTAGCCGGACCGATGGCACTGCAAGTGGGCTATGTCGGTTCGGCTGGCAGGAAACTGTTCCGCTATCTGGATATCAACCAGGGCGGCGCGGTCTCTTCCACGTTCAGCTACATCAACCAGTTCCAGTCTTCAGCTTCTTCGAGCTACAACTCGCTGCAGGCCGTGCTGACGATGAAGAGCTGGCACGGGCTGACCTCGACCGTGAACTACACCTGGTCGCATTCCATCGATAACGCGAGCGATGGGCTGGATTTCGTGCCACAGGCTTCGCAGCCGGACAACAGCTTTCGTCCTGATCTCGAGCGCGCGAACTCCAATTTCGATGTACGCAATCGGTTGAGCTGGAACTACCACTATGAGGTTCCGACCCTCGGTTCCTGGACGCCCAAGCTCACCAAGGGATG
The DNA here is from genome assembly GCA_963733935.1 of uncultured Acidobacteriota bacterium. Classification (GTDB taxonomy): domain Bacteria; phylum Acidobacteriota; class Terriglobia; order Terriglobales; family Acidobacteriaceae; genus JAHFUA01. The sequence goes on along the minus strand of CAVTEQ010000005.1, from coordinate 108,729 downwards.
GTCGCTGGATGGAGTGCTTACGCTGGCCAGCGGCGCGCCCTACGATCCTACGTACTATTTTGAAGGAGACTTCAACGGAGGCGGCGAGGGTTTTGGGCGGCTCGACCTGGTCGGCAATCCCTCCCTTGGCACCTCGATGCCCGGAAACATCCTCAACCTGCAAGCGTTCCAAGTGCCGTGCACGTGGGACGTGCATCTGCTCGGTGGTCCAGGGTGCGATCTCGGAACCCAGCACTTCGGCAACGTAGGCCGCAACGCGTTCACCGGGCCGCATTATCGTAATTTCGATTTTTCGTTAGCCAAAAGTACGCCGCTGAGCGAACGCGTGACCATGCAGGTGCGGGCAGATTTCTTCAACATCTTTAATCACCCGAATTTCTCTAACCCAGAGCTGCCTTGCTATTGCGTGGATGCGCTTGAACGGTTCAAACCCCGACATCCACGGTCATCCCACGGGCAACTTGGCGATCACGGCCACGCCCGATGTCGGCTCGGGCAATCCCTTCCTGGGCGGCGGAGGCCCGCGCGATATCCAGCTCGCGGTGCGGTTTTCGTTTTAGCTGATTTAGGCGCCTTCGGGTTCCGTCGCGAGCGTGGCCTCGACCGATTCCTCGCATGGCCGGGCGAACAGTGCGGCCAGCAACCCCATGGCGGCGGCGAAAGACAACCACAGTCCCGGAACAGCGCGGTTTCCGGTCACGTGGATCAGGTAGGTGCTGATCGCGGGCGTGAAGCCGCCGAAGATGGCGGTCGCCAGGCTGTAGGCGAGCGAGAAGCCCGTGGTTCGGACTTTCGCCGGCATGATCTCGGTGAGAAAGACGATCATCGCGCCGTTGTAGCTTCCGTACACGAACGACAGCCAGAGTTCCACCGTTAGCAGGCGCGAGAACGACGGCGCGCCCACCAGCCACGACATCGCCGGATACGCCGACGCCAGCGCCATCACGGTGCACGCGATCAGCAGGGGGCGGCGGCCGATGCGGTCGGAGAGCGCTCCCATCACCGGCAGCCAGAACAAATTGGAGGCGCCCACGCACAGGGTGACGATCAGGTTGTCCACCATCGCCAGGTGCAGAACCGTGCTGCCATACGTCGGCGTGTACGCGGTGATGAGATAGAAGGACACTGTGGTCATGGTGATCAGCATGGTCCCGATGACCACCACCCGCCAGTTCGCCGCCAGCGAGCGCAGGATTTCACTTGTGGCCGGGTGCACCTTGCGCGCCAGGAATTGATCCGTTTCCTTCAGCGAGCCGCGCAGCAGAAACAGCAGCGGGATGATCAGGCAGCCGATCAGCAGTGGCACTCGCCATCCCCAGCGCGCCATCTGCTCGGTGGAGAGCCGGGCATTGAGCATCACACCGAGCAGCGCTGCGAACATCACGGCTACCTGCTGGCTGCCGGACTGCCAGCTCACGTAGAAGCCCTTGTGGCCCGGAGTCGCAATCTCCGACAGGTAGACCGAAACGCTGCCCAATTCGGCGCCGGCGGAGAAGCCTTGCAGCAGGCGTCCGCCGAGTACCAGCAGCGGCGCGACAATTCCGATGACCCTGTATCCCGGCACGCACGCGATGGAGAGTATGCCGACCGACATCAACGCCAGCGTCAGCAGCAAGCCGGCGCGACGACCGTGGTGGTCGGTGTAGGCGCCCAGCACGATAGCGCCCAGCGGCCGCATCAGAAATCCCGCTCCAAACGTCATCAGAGACAGCATTAGCGAGCCGAACTCGCTTCCGGTTGGAAAGAAAGTCCGCGCGATGGCCGACGCGTAGTAGCCGAACACCATGAAGTCGTACATCTCCAGGAAATTGCCGCTGGAGACGCGCAAGACGGAGAGAATCTGCGACCGGCGATGAGAGGCATCCGCCATGAGAGCGTGAATTGTAAGCTGGGTTGGCGCAGGAGAACAAAAAGAAGAGACGCAGCATGATGCTGCGCCTCTGTCAACGTCACAAAGCGAGTTTAGCCGGTGGTGGTGATCCGCGATTGCCGGCCCGGGCCCTCGATGCCGTACTGCCGCGTCTTGTAGAGCAAGGCCTTGTAGCTGATGTTCAGGATACGGGCGGCTTCCTTGCGGTTCCAGTTCGTCTGCTCCAGAGTGCGGGCAATGGCTTCCGCTTCGGCCTCATCCTTGAGGCCACGGACCAGCGACTTCAATCCGCCAGGGTGCGCATCCTGCAACTTGGGAGCGCTGTCAACCGGCGCGGCTTCGGGTTGCAGCTCGCGCAGCACTTGCGATTCATCCCCGAGGATGAGATATCGCTTGACGAAATTCTCCAGCTCGCGGACGTTGCCCGGCCAGTTGTGCTTCAGGCAGCTCTCCATCAGCGTGGGGGAGTAGGGGAGGGGCGGACGACCGTAGCGCTCGGCGACGCGAGTCATGAAATGCTTCAGCAGCAGCGGTATTTCTTCCTTGCGCTCGCGCAGCGGCGGAACCAGCAGGGTGAAAGCGTTCAGCCGGTAGTAGAGGTCTTCGCGCAGCTTCTTGTTGGCCAGCGCCGCCTGCACGTCGATGTTGGTGGCGGCCAGGATGCGTACGTCCACGCTGATGGTGGTGCGGCCGCCCAGGCGCGAGAACGTCTGGTCCTGCAGCACGTGCAGCAGCTTGGCCTGCAGGAGCGGCGGCATCTCGCCGATTTCATCCAGCAGGATCGTGCCCTTGTTGCACAGCTCGAACTTGCCCGGCTTGGAGCGGTTCGCCCCGGTAAAAGCGCCGGGTTCATATCCGAACAATTCGCTTTCCAGCAGGTCCGCGGGAACGGCGGCGCAGTTGACCTTGAGGAACGTGCGATGCGCGCGCGCCGACATCTTGTGGATCAGGCGCGAGACCACTTCCTTGCCGGTGCCGCTCTCGCCCAGCATCAACACTGGCACATCCACCTTGGCCACCTGCGCGATCTGGGTGCGAATGCGGCGCATGGCGGCGCTAGCGGCTACAAAATAGGTGTCATCCCCCAAATGCTCGGCTTCCGCGCAACTCTCTTCCTGGGTCTGCCGGTTCTGGAAGCAATGCCGCAACACCGAATCCAGCTCTGTCTTGTTGAAGGGCTTGGTGAGGTAATCTTGCGCGCCGAGGCGGATGGCTTGTACCACCTTGCGGGTATCGCTCACGCAGGAGAGCATGACCACTTTCAGGTTGGGCCGGACCTCACGCATTTTCTCGAGGGTTTCCAGGCCGTCCCAGCCGGGCATCAACAGGTCGAGAAGCACCACGTTCGGTTGGGGATCGCGGCGAACCCGCTGCAGCGCGTCTTCTCCGCTGGAAGCGGTCTCTACGCGGTGCGAATCCAGCTCCAGCAGGGTACGCATGTAGCCCAGCATGCTGGGTTCGTCATCTACCACGAGAATGCTTGTTGCACTGCTTGCTGCCGCCACGGATCCCTTTCCTAAAACGGGTTCAAGGGGATGAGAAATGAAAATTTGGTTCCCGCCCCCGGCTGACTTTCCATCCAGATCCTTCCTCCGTGCGCCTGCACCAGGCGGCGCGCGATGGAAAGGCCCAGACCCATGCCTTGCGAATTCTTGTCGTGGGAAGCCTTGGTGAAGTCCTCGAAGATCTCCTGCTGGAACTCTGGCGCGATTCCGCAGCCGGTATCGGAGACCGAGATGCGCACCGAGTTCGGCACCGCGGCCGCTTGTTTGCGCCGTTCACCCGCGATGCGCGTCGACTTTCCCGCGCGCCGTTCCCAAACGTGCGGTTCGGCATTAAGCCAGACCGTGCCGCCGCTGGGGGTGAACTTTAACGCGTTGTCCAGTAGGTTGGAAACAATGTGCTGCACCTTGAAATTATCGAAGGGGAAGGGCTTTAGTTTTTCATTGGCCAAAAAGTAGAGCGCCACGCCATGCTGATGGAAGCGGTGCAGCCAGAAGCTGCAGACTTCCTGCAGACACGCGTTCAAGTCTGCCATCTCGAAGCGCATGCTGACGTTGCCGGTCTCCAGCGCGCTGTAGGTGAGGAAGTCGTGAATGAACTGCTGCAGGCGCGAGGCGTTGGCGCGCATTTCATCCAGAATGCGACGCTGCCGCTCGCTGAGATCGCCCAGCTTGTCACTCAGCAGCAGCTCGAGATATCCGGCCATGATGGCCAGCGGTGTCTTCAGTTCGTGCGCAGCATGGGCTAAAGCGGTTGTGCGGCGGCGGCTTTCCTCCTGCAACTTCTGGAAGGAGCGCAGTAGATCTTCAAATTCCTGACGCTGCGCTTCGCCGTCCTTGCCGGACCAGGAGAATGCCGCGGTGTTCTGGAAGAGTTCGCTGGGTGAGGCGCTTTCCGCCTCTGCGTGTCTCTCGGACATAGGCCTGCCTGTACTCATAGTGAGAACGGACACTTTACTCAGCCCTATTCCGGGGGAGTGGGCTACAATCCGGTGCCGCACGCGTTCGGTGACAGACGGTCTTTCAGAGCCCTCTAATCGCCTGCGCAGGGGGGAGGCGAGCACACTTCTACAGCTTTAAGCTAATTCCTTGATCACAGACGCCAGGGGAGGAACTTGATGGTATGACGCTACCAACTTGTTGTCAAGGATGAAATGCAAACAAGTTGTCATCACGACGGCAATCGCTTGCGCACAGGGCAACTGGCACCTACTTTGCAACTGGCGGAACGCGCTGCAAACGCTAGACTTAATCAGGCAGAAGTGAGCTGTACACGAAAGTACTAGCACCTTAGTTTTGGCACTCGGAGTGCGGGCTTTGCTTCAGACCCCACTCCCAGGAGCGCAAGTGGCCACACGTAGGGTGTTCGCTGAGCGGCGCAAGAACGAACGTGTACCCCTTGCAGTCCCGGTATTTGTGCGCGGCAAGGATTCCGAGGGCAAGGAATTTCTCGAATTTGCTACCGCTCTCAATATAAGCGCCGGTGGGGCGCTGCTGGCCGCGAACCGCCTTCTGCCCCGACTAACCACCATTAGCCTCGAAGTGCCCTCCGCACCTTTGCCCAGGAGCAGAACTTTGCCCCGCGCCGTGCGTCGCCTCAAGGCCCGCCTGCTGCGAGTAACCGTCGTAGATGGTTACCAGGTATGGGGACTTAAGTTCAGTAATCCCTTAGTCTCCAAGAGCAGTGGACGGAAAGTGCATTCCCTCCAGTGAAATAGTTTTCTCACCCCCATCGGCCAAGCTGTCGCGCCGCACTCGAAGTGACCTTACCCTGGCTCCTGTTTGTAAGACCATTTTCGTAGTTAAGTAACTGAAACAACAAAGCTTATACGGAATTGCCGGGCGGTATTAACCAGCGCTCTGTTTGGTGCCCCATGTGCAAGTATCGGGTCCGTAACCGATTACGAGAGAAACATCTCTCAAACTGAGATAGCGGTGGCTCGTCCTTGATGGAGGCACACGTGACCAATGGCTTACCCCCGGATGAGGTAATTTTCGGGCAATCGGAGGCGATGCGGGCTATCCGGCAAAGAGTGGAGAAGCTCGCCGGTGCCAACATCCCGGTTTTGATCCAGGGCGAGAGCGGGACAGGCAAGGAGTTGATTGCCCGCCTGATTCACCTGCACTCACCATGGTCCAACGGGCCCTACGTCAAGGTGAACTGCCCGGCGATCCCCGGCACGCTGCTGGAGAGCGAACTGTTCGGCTACGAAAAGGGCGCGTTCACTGGCGCGAACGGCAGCAAACCCGGGCGTGTAGAGATGGCCCACCGCGGCACGCTTTTCCTGGATGAAATCTCCGAGCTCGAACCTGGACTGCAGGCCAAACTGCTGCAGCTTCTGCAAGACGGCCAGTTCTGCCGCATTGGCGCGCAAGAGGACAAGAAGGTGGAAGTGCGGGTGGTCTGCGCGACCAACCGCGAGTTGGAGCACGAAATCGAAACCGGCACCTTCCGCGCCGACTTGTTCTACCGCATCAACGTAGTCAACCTGCGGCTGCCGCGCCTGCGGGAACGCAGCCACGACATTCCCGCCCTGGTGGATTATTTCCTCCACTACTACAACGAGAAATACAACTGCCGCGCGGAGATGCCGTCGGCCCCGTCGCTATCGCTGCTGGAGCGCTACCACTGGCCGGGCAACGTGCGCGAGTTGGAGAACCTGATCAAGCGCTACGTGATCCTGGGCTCGGAAGAAACCATCACCAGCGAATTGCTGACGCATCGCGAGGAGCATTTCGATCCCGAGATTCCCACCACGGATGCGCCCATCGCGCTCAAAAAGGTCACGCGCCAGGCGGTGCGTGAACTGGAACGCCGGATCATCTTCAAGGTTCTGCAGGCGAACAACTGGAATCGCAAGAAGGCTGCCCGCTCGCTGAACATCAGCTACCGCGCCTTGCTTTACAAGATTCGTGAGGCCGGTTTGGGCAGTATGGGGAATTCCGCGAAGACCGATACCGCCGCTTCGGCGGACTGAAGAGGAGTTTCGCTCTAAACCAGCGTGCGGCTCTCGTCCCCCGCGCAGCCCGCGCCGAGAATACCTGATCCACTATGGCCAAGATTGGCGGTCAAGTCATTCCCGGCAAGACCCTGTTCCTGCTGACCACGGAACTGGCGCTCACGGTGGCGGGCTTGTTGCTCGCTACCGGCATCCGCATATTGTCGCTCCATGAGTGGTGGGGGTTCATCACCCTGCCGGAGAACCTGGCGCGCTTTGGCCTGGTGGTGGTGATCTGCGGACTGGCCCTCTACTATTGCGACGTTTACGACCTGCGCGCTTCCAACCGGCGGGCAGTGCTGTTCGTCAGCCTCATGCAGGCGTTCGGTCTGGCATGTGTGATCCTGGCGATTCTTTACTATGTCGCGCCCAATCTCGCCATCGGGCGCGGCGTAGCAGTGCTGGCCACGCCCATGATCCTGGTGCTGATTCTCGGCTGGCGCATGCTGCAGGAGACCCTGGATCCGCTGAGCAACCGCGAGCGCCTGCTCATCATGGGCACCTCCGGCAGCGGCATCGCCTTGGCGCAGGAGATCTGTTCGCGCACCGACCTGAACTTCAAGGTCGTGGGTTTCCTCGATGAGAAAGGCGAGAACATCGGCAAGTCGCTGGTCAATCCCGGCATCATTGGCGCCGCTGCCGATGTGGAAGCCATCGCCACCAAGGAGAAAGTTGGCCGCATCATCCTTTCCCTGGCGGAACGGCGGGGCACCATGCCGGTACGCGAACTTCTTCACCTGCGGATGGCCGGCATTCCGGTAGAGGATGCGCACACGCTCTACGAGCGCATCACCGGACGCATCCTGGTAGAGCGGCTTTCGCCCAGTTGGCTGATTCTTTCCGACGGCTTTCGCAAGTCCGCGTTCTTGCTCACCACCAAGCGCCTGATGGACATCGTGATTTCGCTTCTCGCGCTGATTCTGGGCTCGCCGATTCTGCTGATTACAGCCTTGGCAATTCTTATCGAGGACGGACGCCCGATCCACTTCCGCCAGCGGCGCATCGGCTTGAACGGCAACGAATTCACCATGGTGAAGTTCCGCTCCATGATCAAGGACGCCGATAAAGGCGGGCCCAAGTGGGCAACCGACGGCGATAGCCGCATCACGCGCGTCGGCAAGATCATTCGCAAGTTCCGCATCGACGAGATTCCGCAGTTCTGGAACGTGCTGCGCGGCGAGATGAGCCTGGTCGGCCCGCGTCCCGAACAACCGTACTTCTGCACCTTGCTCGAGGACAAGATTCCCTACTTCGCTTTACGCCACACCGTGCGGCCCGGCATCACGGGATGGGCGCAGATTAAGTACCAATATGGCGCCAGTATCGAAGAGGCCAGGAACAAGCTTGAGCTGGATCTCTTCTACGTCAAGCACCTTTCGATCACGCTCGATTTGGCCATCATTTTTGAGACAGCCAAGGTAATGCTGGTGGGGCGAGGGGCGAAGTAGAAGCAGCAGGGGTAGGAAAGAATTTGTCACTTGATGCGCATTTTTTTGCACTTTTGAGGGGCTGAGAACTGCGCAGCCTTCGCAAGCGCTGGTTCGCACTCGGCTACACGGAGTTAAGAGCCGTATCTTTTCAGCCACTTGGAAGCCGAGTTGCAGCTTGAGATGGCGGAGAGGAAGGGGGTTCGACATATGTTTCGAAACAGGGGTATGCGGCGGCTTCTCATTGTGATACTGGCGGGGTTCTGCCAGTTCATAGCGGCGCAGAACGCTGCCTTGCCCAAATCCACTGCGGACCTCTCAGACGCGCGCACCAAAGCGCCTGCGGCCTCACCGGAATACCGCGTGGGCGAGTCGGACATCCTGCAGGTCAGCGTCTGGAAAGAACCGGACCTGTCCAAGACCGTCAACGTGCGCCCCGACGGCATGATCTCGCTGCCTTTGATCGGCGAGTTGAAAGTAATGGGTATGACCTCCGGCGAGATTCAAGATGCAGTGGCCTCCAAGCTGAAGTCGTACCTCTTGAATCCGCGGGTGACGGTCGAGATCACCGAGATCAAGAGCCGCCGGGTGTTCATCACCGGCGAGGTCATTCGTCCCGGGCTCTACCCGTTGGCCGGCCCCACCACGGTGCTGCAGTTGATCGCCCAAGCGGGCGGATTCACGCCCTTCGCCAAGCGCAAGAACATCGTGGTCCTGCGGCCGGAAAACGGCGTTCAGCACAAGTATCCCTTCAATTATTCCAACGTAGTGCATGGCCGGGACGCGGAACAGAACATTCCGCTCGCGCCCGGAGATACGGTGGTGGTCCCGTGAGTTGTTATCTCCCCAAACGCCGCTTCGCAATAGAGATTGGTATGTTGTGTCTGCTTCTGGCTCTGAGCGCGGCCAGTCAAGCGCAGCAGACATCAGATTCGAGCGCGACGCGCACGTACGTCCCTTCACTGTTCGGACAACAGCCGATCGCCGTGGACGCGTGGCAGCCTTCGGCGCCCAGTAGCGAACCGGCGCCGGCTGTGGGCGTCGTGGATAATGCCGGCCAGGGTGCGGGAGCGGTCGAACCCTGGGCGCCCTACATGCGCAACGTCGCCCAGCATTACGTGTTGTACGGCTTGAATCTTTCCGCGAACTATACGATCGAGGGCGGAACCGGCACGTGCGGCTGACTATTCTCTGTTCCTGCCGCAGGTCATGCCTTACCTGGGATTCATGGGCCGCACGCGGACCGGCTTCTACGTTCTGCAGTATTCGCCCAGCGTCGTGCCCTACGATACGCAGGACAACCACTCAGTCACCTTCCACAACTTCACCTTCGACTCGGCCGGCGCATTCACCCGGCGACTGACCTGGACGACCGATGTCCGTGAGGGCTATGGCGGGGAAATCGGACGCTTGACCGGCAATCTGAATTCGCAAGCCGTGGTGGCGGGCGTATCGGAGAGCAGCTCCAGCTACGCTTCCCTGCAGCCCCTCACCGGCAATTCCTTCAGTTCCAGCGCCAACGCCGGACTGGGATACCAAGTGAGCACGCGGCAATCGGTTCACCTGGCGGTAAGCGATAACTATTACACTTTTATGTACCAGCCGGCCGGTTTTGCCACCAATGTGCGCAGCCACGCGATTGGCCTGGGAGCGGACTTCAACCAGGCCCTTAGCCATAACCTGAGCCTGCGCGCCTATGGGAGCGGCGACCGGGTTTACTCCAATTTCGCGCCCTGCAACACCTTTAGCGGCGGATTAGCGCTGGCTTACCAGCCCACGCGCTTAATCAACGTCGATGTCGGCGGCGGCCCCTCCAGCGGATGCGGCGCGCAAGCGGCTAATTTTCACGCCAGCCTGGGAGCGACTTTGCGCCATCAGGTCAAGGTATATGCCGGTGCGGCTCGGCAGATGACCACCGCCTATCGCTTGAACAGCCGCTGGGAAGATGATGTTACCGGCGGCGTCGGCAAACAGTTTGGTCATGCCGACCTGGGATTCGATGCCGGGTATTTCCACGGGCAGTCGCTCGGGCTCGTTGGACCTTCGAACGGCTACTTCGTGTCGCCAAGGATCAACTATTCGCTGCGTTTGTCGCGCATCTCGGGGATCGGGTTTTCTTATCGCCGCTTCCACGGCTCGGCCGGGACCGGCGGTCCGCCCGACGTGAGCTTCGCCATGATTACGTTGTCGTTTTCGCCCGCTCCGCTGGCTTTGGAGAAATAGAGCAATGAAGCCCGACGGTTTAGACAGCCCGCTGCAGCAGGTACGCCAGTACTGGGCCACGGTGGTGCACTTCAAAGCCTGGATCCTGCTGGGGGCGCTGGCCATTTCCCTGACCAGCTTTCACCCTGATCGCGAAGATGCATGATCACTACAAGGCGACCACCACCATCATGGTGGAGCCGCAGAAGGTCCCCGACAAAATTGTCCAGTCCACCGTCACCGTGGACCTGCAGCAGCGGCTGAGCACAATCTCGCAGACCGTGATGAGTACCACGCACCTGCAGCAGATGATCGAACAGATGAACCTGTACCCGGAGATGCGCAAGAACACGCCCATGGAACAGGTTGTCGATCAGATGCGCAAGGACATCACCATCGAGGTCAAGCAGGGCGCCATCAGCACCTTCACCATCAGCTATGAGAGCAAAGCAAAAGATCTGGTAGCACCGGTCGCCAATCAACTGGCCGCCCGCTTCATCGAGTGGAACATCGACGTCAGTAATGCCGGGCAAAAAAATATCAACGAGTTTCTGAACAGCGAGTTGCAGGAAGCCAAGCAGGAACTGGAGCAGCAGGAATCCAAGCTGCGCGAATTCAAGATGGCCCACGTCGGGGAAATCCCCGAACAGCAGGCCACCAATGTGCAAATGCTCTCGCAGTTGAATCAGCAATTGCAGGCTGACAGCGATGCTCTGAACCGCCTGGACATCCAACGCACCATGTTGCTGCGCGGGGAGGGCCAGCCGGCTTCACCCAACGGACCGCGTCCCGTGAGCGAACGCGCCCGGCTTGAGCTGGAGAAGCGCCAGTTGGAAGACAAGCTGGCCGACCTGCGCCGCAAATACACAGCCGACTATCCGGACACAGTCGAAGCCAGCCAGCGTCTGGAGCGGATAACCGCCCAGTTGCGCGCCCTGCCTCCTGATACCGATCCCACCGCGGAAACCTCTAAGGGCAGTTCGGAAAACGTTCAGCTCATGGTCACCAACCGTGAGATGAAACGGCTGAACGAAGATCAGACGCGCATCCAGGAGCAGATCCGTATGTACCGCGCGCGGGTGGAAGCCTCGCCGCTGCGCGAACAGCAGATGGCCGACCTGACCCGGAATTACGAAGTTTCCAAGGCCCACTATCAGTCGCTGCTGGACAAAACCTTCACCGCCAAAATGGGTGGGGACCTGCTCAGCAATCAGCAAGCGGAGCGCTTCACCATCCTGGATACGGCGCGCACCCCGGAACGGCCCTTCAAGCCCAACCGCACCGCCCTGATGGTGAGTTCGGTGTTGGGTGCGTTGGTGGGCTGCCTGGCGCTGGTGATTGGCATCGACATGCTGAGCCCCACCATCAAGACGGAAACCGAAGTCAAGAAGATGATCCCGGCGAACATTCCCCTGCTGGTGGCCATCCCGTCGATTGAAACTCCGGCAGAACACCGTCGGCGCATGAAGTTCACCGCCGTAGCCATTGCTATCGCCGTGCTGGCATGCCTGGCCGAGGTGGGATTCTACGTGAAAGTTCACCCCTATTTATGAAGGTCGACCAAACGGAGGCTTGGGAGCAGGGAACAACCAATATGAGCGCAACGACGCAGTCCCCGATGGTTACTACCGCACTGGCGCGAGCGGCAGCCGAAAGAGAGAGCCAGCAGGAGGGTATCTTCCGCTACAAGGACCTGCTGCTGATGCTGATCTCGCGCGACATCAAGATTCGTTATAAGCAGTCGATCATGGGCTTCTTTTGGGCGGTGCTGATGCCCATTCTGATCGTCGGCTCCGGCTTAATCGTGATGGTGGTGTTTTCCACCATCTCCGGCCGTCCCATCGACAAGGCGGACGTGCTCTCGGTAGCGGCCAAAGCCGTGCCGTGGGCCTTCTTCGTGGCGGCTATCCGCTTCGGCACCAACAGCCTGGTGGCCAACAAGGAGCTGGTGACCAAGATTTATTTCCCGCGCGCCATCATGCCGCTGGCGTCGGTGTTGGCCAGCTTCTTCGATTTTGTGGTTGCGGAATCGGTACTGGCATTGGTGCTGGTGATCGCGCGGGTGGGCGTGAGCGTTCACCTGTTGTGGTTCCCGGTGCTGCTGGCGGTGCTGTTGCTGTTCACCGCGGGCCTGGCCCTGCTGCTGGCTTGCGCCAACCTTTTTTTCCGGGACGTCAAATACCTGGTCGAAGTGGTGCTTACCTACGGCATCTTCTTCACCCCGGTGTTCTACTCGGCCGGCAAGCTGGGCAAATGGGGTTGGATCCTGATGTTGAATCCGCTGGGGCCGATTCTGGAAGGCATGGGCAACGTGCTCGTGCTCCATCAGCCGCTCGCCTTGAACTGGCTGATGTACGCCGCCGCCTGGTCAGTGGTGCTGTTTCTTGCGGCCTGGAAAATCTTTAACAAATCGGAAGCGGCATTCGCGGAGGCGATCTAAGTGGCCATGGGACACAGTGCGATCCAGTTTTCGGGGGTTTGGAAGAAGTTCGCTAAAGGGGAAAAGTTCGATTCCTTGCGTGACCTGATCCCTTCGATGGCGAAGTGGCTGGTTTCCGGCAACCATCGGGGCGAGCTGCGCCAGCGGGAATTCTGGGCCCTCAAGGATGTTTCCTTCGACGTGCAAGGACAGGCCATGGCCCTGATCGGCCCCAACGGCTCCGGCAAGAGCACCGCTCTGAAGCTGCTCAGCGGCATTCTCAAGCCCGACCGCGGGGAAGTTAGCGTTCGCGGCCGCCTGGGAGCGCTCATCGAATTGGGCGCCGGCTTCCATCCTGATCTTACCGGCCGCGAGAACATTTATCTCAACGGCACCATTCTCGGGATGAAGAAGGCGGAGATCACCCGCAAATTCGACGAGATCGTGGAGTTCTCCGGCATCAGCGAGTTTATCGATACCCCCGTGAAGCGCTACTCTTCCGGCATGTATGCCCGCCTGGGCTTCTCGGTGGCGGCGCACATCGATCCTGAAGTCCTGCTGGTGGACGAAGTGCTGAGCGTGGGCGATTACCACTTCCAGCAGAAGTGTTTCGACAAGATGCGGGAATTCGTCCGCCGCGGGACCACACTGGTCTTCGTCTCGCACAACATGGCGGCGGTGGGCAGCCTGTGCAAGACTGCCGTGCTGTTGAAGCACGGAGTACCCGTGTTCCAGGGCGACGTTGCCGGCGCCATCCAGAAGTATTACTCGTTCTACGAGGAGGAAACCAGCAACGACAACATTGAACTCGTCGATGTCCGGCTGCGCACCGCCTCCGGCGAAGAACGCGATGTTTTCGAGCCCGGCGAAGGCGTAGTGCTGGAGGTCAAGCTGAAGGCGCTGCAGGATCTGCACAACGCCCACGCCGCCATCATGATCCACACCGTCGACGGGCAACTGATTTTCGACACGGCTACCAGCCGGCTGATCAACAACCGTCCCCTGGAGATGAAGAAAGGCAAAACCGCTACCGTCACCTTCGCTCTCGACATGAATCTGCGCAGTGGGGTGTTTCTGGTGGGCTTTAATATCAGCACCGAGATTGATGTTCCCGGCCAGTACATCTACTACAACGGTTGCGTCAAGCGCGTGGTGATGACGCGCGAGCAGAAGGCAAACGGTATTGTGCATCTGAACCCCAGGGCAGAACTGACTTTTAGTTAAGTAATGAGCAACTCCCCCGGTAACCAGGATTGCAGGCTGATTCTCGGTTAAGTGCTGAAAGCAACTCCCCCGGTCCCAGGATTACAGAAGACTTGAGTAACTGGAGAAACCATGTTGGGGGAATTGCGTCCGTCGAATGCTGCGCCTGATGGTGCGCCCGCACCCATGGTGAGCTTTGTGGTCCCCTGCTACAAGCTCGCCCATTTTCTGTCGGACTGCGTTCATTCCCTTCTGGCGCAGACCTGTGGTGATTTCGAAGTGCTGATCATGGACGATTGCTCGCCGGACAACACCGCCGAGGTGGCCCGCTCCTTCGGCGATTCGCGCGTGCAATACGTGCGCAATGAGAGCAATCTGGGCAACCTGCGCAACTACAACAAGGGAATCGGCCTCTCGCGCGGCAAGTATGTGTGGCTGATCTCGGCCGACGACCGTCTGCGCCGCGACTACGTCCTGGAGCGCTATCTGGGCGTGATGGAATCGAACCCGCAGGTTGGGTACTGCTTCTGCGCCGGCATCGGCCTGGTTGATGGCCAAGAGACCTCGATTCTGCAGTCTTATTACTATGGCGACGACGACGCCATCTTCGACGGCCGCATCTTCCTGACCCGATTGCTCGACTCGCACGGCATCCTTTCTCCCTCGGTCATGGTGCGCCGGGAGTGCTACGAGAAGGTGAGCATGTTTCCGCTCGACCTGCCGCACCAGGGAGACATGTATGTGTGGTGCAAGTGGGCGCTGCGCTACGATGTCGCGTATTTTGCCGAGCCCATGGTCAACTATCGGCTCCATCCTGGCAGCCTGATGGCGGTCATGAAGCGCAAGTCGCCGGAAGTGATGATTCACGATGAGTTCGAGGTGCTCTGGCCGACCAAGTGGGAAGCGACCGCTCTCGGCTATCACGATCTGGCGGATCGCTGCGACTCTTTCATCGCCGCCAAGTACGTGCAGTACGTCGTTTCCCTACTCTATCCGGACAAGCGTGTGCCCTGCGTCCTGACGATGGCGGAGTGCGAGGATTCCATCCGCCGCTATGCCCGCAACGCGCGCGAGCGCAAGCGGGTCCGGGCAAGGGTCTATGCCGGTGTGGGGGACGAGCACTATTGGCACGGAGATTACCACCGCGCCCTGGATTGTTACGGACGCGCGCTCGCCGACGATCCCAAGCTGCCGAAGATCTGGCTGAAGCGGCTTCTCGTCCTCTCCGGAGGTGTCGGCGCCGGCCTCAGGCAGTCTGCCTTCGCGCTGCGCCGGCGTATGGGGACGCAGAGGGACCACTAACTACTGGTATTTCCTAGGAATCGATGCCTCTCCGCCAGCCCTTCAAGGCTACCCGCAAGGAAGCGGGCAGATAGCTGACCAGCAGGGAGCGCAACGCGCCCAGGTTTCGCCGGTTATATCGCAGGCTGTTCCGTAAACTCGTCCGGCACTCCGCCACTTTCCCCGTTTGCAGGCAATAGTACCCGCGCTCGAAGTACGCATTGGCCAATCGGCGTTGAATGCGCTCGCGGTTCTCGGCCGAGAGTCCGGGAATATCCAGCGGCTTTTTGAAACAGCTTGATGTGGTACGCGGTCCGCAGTTCATCGTTCTCCGTCAGCGCGCCGGCCCGCTGCCGCCGGTTGACCAGCGGCTCCGCGACGAGTTTGACCTTCCAGCGCAGGCAGACGCGCAGCCACATCTCCACGTCTTCCTGGGAGCGCATGGATTCATCGAACAGACCCACCTGCTCCACGCAACTCCGCCGCAAAATCACGCTCGAGGGAATGATGAACCCGCTCTGCAACACGCGGTCGAACACGTATCCGCTGGCCGCCAGCGGCCGGCTGCTCAGGAACGACGGCACAATGTCGCCATTGTCGTAAACCACACGCAGGTCGGAATAGACCAGGCCTACTTCCGGGTCGGCGAATTCGGGGATCTGCCGGGCGAGCTTTTCCGGATACCAACTGTCATCGGCGTCCAGCAAGGCGATGTATTCTCCGGAAGAGGCTTTGATTCCGGTGTTGCGCGCGCCTGGAAGTCCCTTGTTGGCCTGCTTGATATAGCGGATCTTCGATCCGTAAGGCCGGGCCACCTCTTCGGTGTTGTCTTTGGAACCGTCGTCGACCACCATGATCTCGAAGTCCCGGTAAGTCTGGGCCAGCACGCTATCCACAGCCTCTGCCAGGTACTGGGCGCAGTTGTAGGACGGTATCACTACGGTTACTTTGGGCATCCGCTACTCTTCACCTCCGGTTGTAGCAAACTGACCGTGGCCAGTGCCAATACCTTCTGGGCACGCCCCCCTGGGGCCGCTCTTCAGAGAATAATTTCTTTCCCTAAGTGCAAAATGTTGCAGTTTCTGCGTGGGCTTATGGCGGCCCCAATTGCATGGCCTCTATCTTACTGAAAACTAAACCCATTGTGCCCATTTCCGGGTGCTGTTGGCATTCCGGTTGCTCCCTACTGCGCAGGCAGGCCTGGTTCTGAGGGTTGGGTATGGGGAGCAGTCATGTTTTCGTCCGAGGTGGACAGCGGGACAGTAGCGACAAAGCCATCTCTTGCTAGCCGGAGTGTGTCGATCGACCTTTTGCCGAAGCTGAGATCCTCGCGGATTCCGGCCTTGGACGGCATGCGAGCCCTCGCCGTTTTTCTGGTCATTCTCTATCACTTTAGCTTCGACTGGGCGCCCGCCAGCCTGGGCGTGCTGGGATTCTTCGTGCTCAGCGGGTTTCTGATCACCTGGCTTTTGCTCAAGGAGAATGACAAAACCGGAACGATTTCGCTTTCCGGCTTCTACAAGCGGCGTTCGCTGCGAATCTTT
This sequence comes from uncultured Acidobacteriota bacterium, assembly GCA_963733935.1. Lineage (GTDB taxonomy): Bacteria > Acidobacteriota > Terriglobia > Terriglobales > Acidobacteriaceae > JAHFUA01. Next base: position 92,282 of record CAVTEQ010000005.1, on the reverse strand, counting down.
CCCGCCTTTTACGCTTATTGCGGAGGCTGGCTGTTGTTGCTGCTCCTCACCGGACACAAAGTTGTCTGGGCGGAGGTGATCAGCGCTTTCTGCTACATCAGCAATTATTATCAGGCATTTTTCCATCCCGCGGACTCCTTCGTCACCCATACCTGGTCGCTCGCCATTGAAGAACAGTTCTATCTGCTGTGGCCACTGTGCTTTTATTTCGGCCGCCACAACTTGAAGCGGCTCGCCTGGTATCTCGTCGGGTTGATTGGATTTGTGTGGATTTATCGGGTGGCGCTGTGCCTGGTGTTCCACGTCGATCAGGCTTATATCTATCGCGCGTTTGACACCAGAATCGACAACCTCATGGTGGGCTGCCTGGTCGCCGTCCTGGTGAAACAGGGCGCCCTGCAGCGGCTCTGGGGGATGCTCTCTGCCAGCGTCTACCTGCCGCTGTTGACGATTGCATTATTGGCCGGCTCCAGTTACTTCACCATAAACTCATTTCTCTATCGCGACCTTGTATCCTTCGCTCTTGAACCGCTGCTGGTGGCGGTGTTGATGATCCAACTGATCGTCCACAGCCAGACTCGTGCCTGGGGCTGGTTCGAAGCCCGGCCGATGCGTTACCTGGGACAGATCTCCTACTCGCTCTATCTGTACCATCCGGCGGTGGGATACCAAGTCTTCAAGAGATTGCCGAACGTACCCTTCTGGGAGTCGTTCGGGATCGCGGTAGCGATGACCGTCGCTGTGGCCAGTGCTTCTTATTACTTCATCGAAAAACCCTTCTTGCGGCTCAAGGACCGGACCGTGTTCAAGCGTGCGGGCCTGAAGAGGATCGCGGCGGCAACCGCCGACTAGCGAGGGAGCGACCGCATGGCATTCAATACCGGACTCGGCAATATCATCCCGCTGATGCTGTATGTGGGCATACTGGTGGCCAGCCTGCTGGCCATGGTATGGAGGCCGATCCTGGGCTTGTATGTGCTCACCCTGCTGATCCCGTTGCAGACCACCCGCGAGAAGCTGCAACAGTTTCCCGCCGGCGACCACGTCATCTATATCCTGATTCTGAGCGTGATCATCGGCGGCCTGATGGGGCGCGGCGCCAAGCTACCGCGCAGTCCGCTGAACGGCATCATCATCGCCTTGTTCGTGCTCACCTATATTTCCCTCTGGCACGGCTCGTTCTTCCTCAATTTCCCGGTGCCCCTGCACATGGACTATCGCATGACGCTGTGGGCGAACCTGGCCTTCATGCCGGTCCTGTACTTCGCTTCTCTGTACGCGATCAAGGACGAAAAGCAGATGAGGATTCTGCTCGCGATCATGTCCGTCTCCGCCTTCCTGGTGGCGTTCACCTTCTTCCGCACCAACTACGGACGCGACTTCTCCCATTTCTCCTGGGGGCGGCGCGATGCCGGCACTATCGGCTACGCGGGCGTGAACGGCTTGGGGGCGTATGCCGCCGGAGCGCTGGCGTTCATCGTCGCTTACATAAGTTGCGAGAACAGCAAGATCCGTAAGCTGGGCCTGCTTGGGCTGATCGCTATCCTCATGTATTCCCTGTTGTACTCCTACTCTCGCGGCGCCTACATGGGCTTCATCGCCGCCCTGGTCATCCAGGGATTCCTCAAGAATCGCAAGCTGCTGATCATCGTGGTCGTCCTGCTCTGTTCCTGGCGGCTGATATTGCCGGAGTCGGTTCTGGAACGGATCACCATGACGTACGGCGAAGACGGCAAGCTGGAATCTTCATCCGCGGATCGCGTCCTGATCTGGGAGGATGCCGAGAAGCTGGTGATGGAAAACCCATTGTTCGGCACAGGATTCGCCACTTATGCCTTCATGCACCGCGTGAAGCACTACGAGGACACGCACAATTACTACATGAAGATGATCGTGGAAAATGGGTCGATCGGCCTGATCCTGCTGCTCGCCGTGATCCTTACTGCTGCACGGCAGAGTTACCTGCTCTTTCGTTCCGCGGAGCAACCTTTTTTCCGAGGCGTGGGGCTGGGATTGCTGGGCCTGCTTACGTCCGTGCTCATCGTGAATATTTTTGGCGATCGCTTTTCCTACTTGCAGGTGAACGGATGTACCTGGGTACTGATGGCCTGTGTGGTGCGCTCGCGAGTCCTGCTCCAGGAAGCTTCCGAAGCGCCCGCGGCGGCTGAGGCAAAGACCCCGTTGATGATCACGGAGCCGGCACAACCGGTGATGTGGTAAGGCGATAAAGGATTATGACAGGTATGCGCATGGCGGAAATCAGCTTCTGGATTGCGGCGGCACTGATCGTCTACGTGTACGTAGGCTATCCCTTGCTGCTGGCGGTGCTGGCCCTCTTCAAGCGGCCGGCCAAGGCGTCGCTCGGGTACACGCCGATGCTCTCGGTGCTGATCGCCGCCTATAACGAGGAAGAGGCCATCGGCAAGAAGATCGAGCAGACTTTGGCGCTCGACTACCCCGCCGACAAGATCGAGATCCTGGTACTTTCGGATTGTTCCAGCGATCGCACCGATGCCATTGTCCAGAATTTTGGCGATCCCCGCGTGCGCCTGGTGCGCATGTCCCAGCGCAGAGGAAAGACCCACGCCCAGAATGAAGGCGTGCAGCACGCCCGCGGCGAAGTGCTCATCTTTTCCGATGCCACTACCGTTTACCATCCCAAGGCGCTGGCGTATCTGGCGTGCAACTATCAGGATCCCAAAATCGGCGCGGCCAGCGGCCGCTACCAGTATTTCGACTCCGAGGGAAACTCGCCCACCGGCGTAGGCACCATCATGTTCTGGAACTACGAGAACATGATCAAGATGCTGCAAAGCCGCCTGCGCACCATCAGCGGGTGCTGCGGCTGCATCTACTCGGTGCGCAAATCCGCCTATACCGAGCTCGCCGATGACGTGATCAGCGACCTGGTCCAGCCGCTGCAAGTCATCCGCAAAGGCTACCGCGTACGCTTCGAAGACCGCGCCCTGGCCTACGAGGAGACCACGCGCTCAACGAAGGAAGAATTCTCCATGCGCGTGCGGGTGGTCACCCGCGCCATGCGCGGACTGCTGAGCGTCCCAGACTTGCTGAAGCCCTGGAAGTCCGCCTGGACCGCTTTCCAGTTGCTTTCCCACAAAGTGTTGCGCTGGATGGTGCCCGTACTGCTGCTGATCCTATTCGCCGCCAGCGCGGTCCTGGCGACGCACGCCGGCTTGTACCGCATACTGTTCCTGCTGCAGGCGTTGTTCTATGTCTCTGCTCTGCTGACGGCGCTAATCCCCCTGCACCGTAAGTTCAAACCCCTAGGTGTACCTTTGTACTTTTGCACTTTGAACGCTGCCGCGCTATTTAGTGTGGTCGAGGTACTGCGCGGCCGCAAATACGTAGTCTGGCAGACTGTGAGGAATCAATCGTGAGAATCGAGTTTCTGACCCAGGACGACCCGCTCTACATCTTGCCTTTTTTCGAGGAATTTTTCCGGCGCTACGCCGGCGAGTTCGAGATCACGCAGGTCTCCTGCTGCCGCACCATGGGCAAACGCGGACGGGGAAAGCTGCTGCGCGAACTGATGTGGCTCTATGGTGTTCCGGGCCTGGCGCGCCTGGTGTCACGCTGGGCGGTTTCGCGTGCGCTGGCGCTGGTGCCCCGTGGACCGGATGCCGCTCGCTACCATTCTTTCCAGCAGTTGTGCCTTGCCTACAACGTGAAGCAGGAATCCGTCACCAATCCTAATGATGCCGATTTTCTCGCGGGCATGAAGCAGCGCGCTCCCGAGGTGCTGGTGTCCGTTGCCTGCCCTTACATTTTGAAGGAACCGATCCTCGGCTTGGCGCCGTTAGGCAGCATCAACATCCACCATGCGCCGCTGCCTTTCTACAAGGGCATGATGCCGACTTTCTGGCAGATGTACCACGGCGAGACCAAGGTGGGCTTGACCATCCACTACATGGTCCCCAAGGTGGACGAAGGCGACGCGCTGCTGCAAGACACCATGGAGATCGAGCCGGGTGAATCGCTCGACCACCTGATCCGGCGCTCCAAGCGGCGCGGCGCGCATTGCATGGCTCAAGTGCTGCGGCAAGTCGCGGCCAAGAGCGTCAGTCCGGTAAAGCTGGATCTCTCGCAAGGGACGTATTTCACCTTTCCCAAGCGCGAGGAAGCGCTGGCTTTCCGACGCCGCGGATATCGGGCGATTTAGCGCTCAGCAAGCGCCTCCGACCCAGCCGGGAAGCGTGAACTCGCGGCGGCCAGAGCAAGCTCGCGCGGCGCCATGCGTTCCGATCGACCAGTGTTCGGGACTGTCTCCGATTCCCGAATTTTACTTTTGGCCAGCGATAGCATGAAGGCAATCGCCACCGGGATCAACGCGTCAAATTGACGAGCCTCGTGGAACTGGCCGTACAGGAAAGTAGCCGCCGACAACAACGGGAATAGGATGGCCACCCGGCGCAGAAAGGGCTCTTTGTCGGGCCAGGAGATGACTGCGGCAATCCACCAGAACACCAGAGCCAGGGCCGGCTCGACGTACATGCGTGGATTGGCCAAGAGATACAGCAGGTTCGTCCAGATTCGCCAGTCCACCACTTGACCGGTTCCAAACCCGTGGTGCATGAGCAGGCGGACGGCTACATGCAGCACCAGCGGAGCGAGAGTGGCCGCTGCAAAGACGCGAAATTTTTGCCGAAACGTTTCCACCCCTGCCAGAATCACCAACAGGAGAACATTCTCATGATTCAAGGTGGCAATGCCGATGGCGATGGCAAAGGCGAAATATCGTTGCCGATATAGCAGGTACAGGCAGAGGGCATAGAAAAACACGATGGAAATGTCGTAGAAGGTGAAGTAGGTAAACGTACTGGAAAGCATCGGAACTAGCAGCAATTGCCCTGTCCAGCGCAGCGAGGGGTGGATGAACAGTCCAGACCACCGCCCGATCATGCTGACGGTCAGCACAATGGCCAACGCCTGCGAGAGGTAAAAGCACCTCAGGTAGCTCCAAGCGGGCGCCACTCGCTGGCACAAGTCCGCTATCCAAACCCACAAAAGGCGTTGCCCAAAGATGGGCACCGAACCGGGATGCTTCATCAACGTCTCAAGGGGATACCATGGCCGCTCGTAGCCGCAATGCAGGAGCAGGATGAACAGCGCGCTCGAGCATCCCAGGGTGACCGATAATTGAAAAATGCGCGGACGCAGGTAGCGCCAGATGCGATCCGGAACCAGAGAGATCCAGGGAGCCACAGCCGCTACCAGAAACCAGCAAGTTGCCTGGAACCGCACTGCCCACCGAAGATGGGCCACGTCGAAGGTTGCGCTGCGGGCACGGACATCCAGATAGGCAGCGCGCAGCAGCAGGCTCTCGAAGGGTAGGGGCCACTTCCAGATCGCCGCCAGAATGGCCAGCGCGGCAGCGCCCAGGCTCACCATAAGAACTTGATTGCGGCGCATCTCCGGAAACTCTCCCTGGAAAACCTTCCCCCCAATTCATTGGCGGGGGCCGTCGTTGTCGGGGCCGGATGAACTCAGAGTTGAAATGGAGTTGCGTGCAGTGTGAGCAAGCCGGTTACCAAAGATCTAAGTGGCGGGGCTCATAAGTTACTGAAGGCATATGGACAAGTTACATAGGTACTGTCGCGGTGGCATAACCGGACCCGAGATATGCAAAAGTTTGCATTGCTGGCGAAACCTACTTCTGCAGGAGGGTGTAAGCTGCTGAGTTGGTGCTATTTAGGCTGCTGACGGAAATTCAGTTCCGGAGTTCTTTGGTTGTCTTCGGCGAACTGATTGTAACCGCTCAGCGCCAGCCACAGTCGATGATAGAGCTTGTGCCCGAGCGCGCCTTTGATCCCTTCCTTGACGCGATAGCGGGCGCGCGCCGCCAGCACTCTTGCGCCGCGGGCATTCAGCGCCTTCTCCAGCTCTACGCTGCTCATCGTGGACCGTACCATGAGCCGGCCGACAACTTCGACTCCGGTCCGCGCATTCGATCGCGCCCAGGGGTCGGAGAGATAAACCCGCCGATATCCGGCGCGCGCGCAAGCTTCGAGCACGCGCCGATCCCAGCGGCCGCCCGGCATGGAGATCTCGTCGACCACACTTCCGAGCTTTTCTTCGAGAGTGCCCTTGGAGCGCCGAAGCTCGTCCTCGAGCTGAGCATCCGAGCAATCCGGCAGATACGCGTGCGACCAGCCGTGCGATTGGATGCGGTGTCCCTGGCGCAACGTCTCGGCGAGCTGCGTCCAGTCCATGTATTCGGGAACCACGCCGATGAGGCCGGCGTTGACGAAGAACGTGGCCGTAACTGAATGCTGCCGCATGGCCGGCAAGCCATGGCGGTATTGCGACTGCACGCCGTCGTCAAAGGTTATCCGCGGCAGAGAGCGTGCCGACGGCTTCTGTTGTGCAATGACGGCGACGTGCGCCGCGAACTGCGCCGCTGTAAGGCTATAGGAATAGGACGAATCTTCCTCGGTGATCTCGTGGTAGGCGGGGATCACCGCCGGACCGGAGGAGTTGAATCCCTCGCCGGTCCTGCTGCTCTCAGCTCGCATTCGAGGCTCCTGCCGCCTGGGGTTGGAAGCGGGCTATTGCGGCGGGCGCCGGGCAGCTTGCCACGCCCTCGGCAGCGAGCGCGTCCTGAAATCGCCAGAAACGATATTTCCCCAGCAGACGCACCAGCCGGCTCTCCATGCGCTCGAGGTTGGTGTAATGCCGGAAGCGCGACCGCAGCTTGGCCTTGATGCGGGGCTGCCCGGGATCGACCTCCCACGGGTGCAGATACACCACCGCCGGCTGCCCATAGTGTTTTTCGTACCGAGTCATTACCATGTCGGTATAGGCGAAGGGGAAGATCCGCAGATAGCCGCCGCCCGCGGCAGGAAGGTCCATGCCGAGCAGGCGCACCGTCGCCGGGGGAAATTCCCGCAAGGTCATTCTGTTATTGCAAGTGTGAGTATAAGGAAAGCGCTGAGCACCGGGCACGCCATAAAGATCGTGGTGAATGGGATAAATGCTGGAATCGTAGACGAAGCCTTCTTCGGCCAGAATGTCGAGCGCCCACAGGCAATCGGCCGTGATCGACCAAGTGGGCGCGCGGTATCCCAGGACCCGAACTCCCGCCGCCTGCTCGATCGCTTGACAGGCCGCGCGCGTATCCCGGCGAAACTCCTCGGGAGTAAGGCTGTAAACCGTGCGATGCCAGAAGCTGTGGCAAGCCAGCTCATGTCCGCGGCGGTTGATCTCACGCACCAGCGCCGGGAAACGCTCGGCCACCCACCCTACCAGGAAGAAGGTCGCTTTGGTCCGGTGTTCGTCGAACAAGTCCAGCAGACGCTCGGTGTTCGCTACCACCCGGCTCGGATACTGGTCCCAGTTGTCGCGTGTGACCAAGCCGGCAAATGCCTCGACCTGGAAATAGTCCTCCACGTCGACGCTGAGGACGTGCCGGACGGCATGCATACTGGATGAGTTCATAGGTTCAGTGCTGCGGCTTCGGGCATCCTGCCGATCTCGTTGGAGTCTCAACCTCCTCGCAGGAGGACACTGACCCTGCCTGCGTAGACACGCCGGGACCCCGCTACCCTCCAGCCCGCAAGCCGATCTCCATTTGCCGACGCTACAAAGGCATCGAACTGCTTATTTGTCAACAGGATAACCATCTTCTACCAGCCAGCTTCGCCAATAGTGAAAAAGACTGCACACTCATTCGTGAGACCTGCCTTTATGGAATTTGAATCTGCCTGCCTAACCCCATCCCTGAGCAGCGCCGGATATGATGAGGCTGTGATCGGCCCTCGCACTGGAACCGTGCCTGAACCCGCCCACGTGCTGTTCATCATCGACGAGTTGTGCCGGCTCGGCGGCGCCGAAGGCGCCCTGCTGCGGATGATCCGCCTTCTGCCCCCGGAGAAATATCGCGCTTCGCTGGTCACCTTTCGCCTGGACCCCACGGTCTTTCCTGACTTCCCCTGTCCTTTTTATCTGCTGCCGCTGCGGCGAACCTACGACGCCAACGCGGTAAAGGTCGGTCTGAAGCTGCGGAGCCTGATTCGTTCGCAGAACGTCGCCATCGCGCACACGTTTTTTGAGACCTCGGATTTGTGGGCAGCGCCGATCGCCAAATTCAGCGGCGTTCCCATCCTGATCTCCAGCCGCCGCGATCTGGGTATTCTGCGTTCCTCGAAACACCATCTGGCGTATCGCTTCGTCAACCGCTTCTTCGATCGCGTGCTGGCGGTCTCCGAGGAAGTGCGCACCTATTGCCTGCGGCACGATGGCCTGCCCCCGCAAAAAGTGGTAACGCTCCATAACGGCATTGAACTCGATCAGTTTCACAACCAGGCCGGCGTGTCGCGCGCCGACCTGGGATGCGAGGCCGCTTCGCATCTGATCATTACCACCGCCAATGTCCGCCGGATCAAAGGATTGGACGTTCTGCTTCGGGCAGCCGCCATCGTGCAGCGCGAATTCCCGCGGGCTGTGTTCTTAGTTGTCGGTGGCGTGCTTGAGCCGGAATATTTTCGCGAACTCGAGGAGCTGACGCGTTCTCTTGCTCTCTTTGACACCGTGAAATTTCTCGGCGCCAGAAACGACGTCATACCGCTGCTGGCGGCCAGTGACGTGTTCTGTCTGCCTTCCCGCAGCGAGGGATTCTCCAACGCGCTGGTCGAGGCCATGGCGTGCGGCCTGCCGTGTGTGGCCACGCGCGTGGGCGGAAACGCGGAAGCGCTCACCGACAAAGAAAGCGGATTCATCGTGGAAGCTGACGCCCCGGAGCCATTGGCGCAGAGGCTCCTGACTTTGCTGCGCGATCCCGAGTTGCGCCGGCGAATGGGCCAGTGCGGAAGGGAAACCGCGCAGCGCCGGTTTTCCGCTCAGAGCATGATCACGCAACTGGTCAGTGTTTACGACGAGCTGCTGGCGGTGCGGAGATAGCTTCCGAGGTTCCATTCGAGAGTCTCGGAAATCAGGCTGGATTAGAATCGGAACGGACTTGAGCACGAACGGCCAACTTTGCGCGGTGAGCGTCATCATCCCGGCGTACAACGCCGCCGGCTTCATTGCTGAAACCCTGGGAAGCGTCTTCGCGCAGACCTACCGTGATTTCGAAATCATCGTGGTCAACGATGGATCTCCCGACACCGCCGCTCTGGAAGCGGCGTTGCGCCCCTTCGCGGATCGCGTTATCTATCTCCGGCAACAGAACCGCGGAGTGAGCGCGGCCCGCAATACCGGCATCTGCGCGGCGCGCGGGCGGTACGTGGCCTTTCTGGATTCCGACGATCTGTGGGAGCCAGCTTTCCTCGCGAGCCAGATGGCCATGCTCGAACAGGATCCGACGCTGGATCTGGTTTATGCCGACGGGCTGATCTTCGGCGATACCAGCGAGAACGGCCGCACCTTCATGGAACTGTTCCCTTCCGAGGGAGAAGTAACCTTCGAAAGCCTGGTGCTGCGCCGTTGCACGCCGCTTACCTCCGCGGTCGTGGTGCGCCGCGATGCCGTGCTCGAGGTGGGCGCCTTTGATGAAACCCAGCGTACCTCCGAAGACCACGATCTGTGGTTACGGCTAGCGGTGGCGGGCAAGCGGCTCGCCTACCAGCATCAGGTGCTGTGCCGCTATCGCCGCCGCAAAGGCAGCATGACCGCCGATCCGGTGTGGCTGGCGCAGAATAATCTTCAAGTCTTGGAAAAAAATCTGCGCCGCTGCCCGGAAGGATCGCGAGAAAGCCTGGCCGTGCAGCAGGCCATCGCGAAGAAGACCGCAGAGATCGAACACCTTCGGGGCCAGCGCGAACTACTGGCGGGAAACGGCGGCGCCGCGCTCGAGCATTTTCACGCCGCCAATCAAGTCCTGCACAATCGCAAGCTGCGGCTGGCGGAGTGGGGGCTGCGTACTGTTCCAACGTTGGTTGTCGGCGTCTACTGGCTGCGCGAGAAGCTGTTTTTCAAGAAGAGCTTTTAACGGTCTTGCTTCGCAGGCTGCTTTCCATGGGCTCGGCGGCGAGGTCGCTGTCGGGATGCAGTGGAACCACTGCCGTCGCTTTCTTGCCACCCGAGGGCACAATCGCGGCGGTTCCCTCCCGCAAGAGTCTCTTCAGCCCGCGCTTGATCCCTAACGCTTCGGAGACTGCCGACGCGGTTCGCGAGGTGTGACGCAGCGCCGCGTGCAGCGCCACCAGAGCGCGATAGCGGGGCGTATCGCGAAAGTAGTAGAACGTCCGCACAGGCCATGCTTCCCGTGGAGAAGAACACTTTGTGCATGCCGGTGCCTTCGGCGAAATCCAGAAAGGCGAATCGCTGCTCCTGGAACAGGCGTTCCAGGGCGAGGTATTGCAGAACCACTCCGGGAGAAAACCGGCCGTATTCCGGATCGTGGCCCACGAATCTGTACATCAGATCGCTCGCCTCCACGGCGGCGCAGTACATGTAGGCGACGGGGTGATCATGCAGAAAGAGGGTGTACGCGCGGACGGCATCACGCGCCGCCAGGCTGCCCATTTCGGCCACGAAGGCTGGGTCATCGGGAATGCCGGCGTGCAGCAGACGCTCCTGGTAGGTCTTGGTGGAGATCTCACGCGCCAGGGAGAGGAACTCGTCCATTTGCTGCGGCCGCGTGAACTCCCGCATCACGATGGCACCGCCAGAAGCCGTGGTAAGTCGGCGAACTTTCTTGAGCAGCGTGTAGCGTGACTTGCTGGTAAATTTTTTCAGGTAGTCAGCCAGCGTCTGCTGCAAGTTGACATAACATCGGTGATAACGATCGGGGACGTAGCGAAACGCCGCCGCGGAGCCGACGTAATCGGGAAAGGCGCAGGACAACGGATGGGAGCGAATTACCGCCACCTCGACCGCGGGCGGAAGCTCCGGCACCTTGAGACCATATCGCGGATGCAGCCCGTGGTTAACCACCATGCCGCGCAGGTGCAAGGCACCCAGATGCAGCTCTCCTAATAGAAAGGGAAGCTGAACATCTTTTTCCTGCCAACAATCGTTCACAATACCTCCGCGCCGAGCACGCTACGAGTGGGTTGGGGAAATATCTCCAGGGTCGTGGCTAATGAGCGGGAACGGAGGGCCGCGGCCGTGATCGGGCCCGATGACAACCGTGCTTGCGTGGAATACCTCGCTGGATAGAACTTCGCCCGCTGCTCTTGCGGGCGCGTGATCATAAGCGCGGGACAATACGAATACGATGGGGTGGTAAGCCGTAACGTGCAACTTTTCCATCTGGCTGGTGGACAAACCATCACACCATGTCTTAGGCGTGCACTCTTGCTGGACCAAATCGTCATAGGGAAGCACTGCCGACAGGAAAAGCATAAGACACCCCACCGCCCCCACAATGAGGAATAGCAGGCGGGGCATAGACAACGGAGTCGCTAAGACGAGCGGCGCCCTTGCTCGCATGGAAATCTTTTTGTTCTGTGCCAGTTGGCAGTACAGGGGAGGAGACGAATGATTCTACACCCTTCCGTTGTCCAAACTTGTAAATTTATGTAAAGAATTTATCACCGGAGCGGTTAAGTCCTAAGTTACCTCCAGCGCTTCCTGGTAACCCGCAGGGGAAGCACCAGCTGCCGCCTGCAAAGAGGAACGCTCTCCACCGTGGTCGACATTGTCCCTTGTTTCACCGCCACCACACAGAACTGCAAATAGCCGAATTTGCGGACCTGGAATGCGGTCTCGAGTCCTTCGCTCATCACCCGGTGATTATTGTCAAAGCGATTGTCTACAAATGACTGCTCTGATCGCCCCGCCGTCTGCCCGATGAAGACGTAAAAACCGCGGGTACAGTTTTCCTCCCACCTGGAGGCGCACGGCGGATCGTTCTTGTAATCGTAGTCCCAATGCATACGGATAGTCCGCGGAGCCGCATGCCTCGAAATGACAACAAGAAACAGGAATGCCAGCACCGCTAGAATCGGCAAAACGCGTTGGAGAGTTCGCATTTCGGGCGACATCTGCATAATTCCCTGGCGGGGCAAGAATCGCATCTTCGGAGCCGTGGGTGCAAGAGCTACTAGTTAGCCCAAGCAGGTTGCCTCGCGCGAATGAGTCAAAGCAATGGCCCCAAACCTGCTGCCGAGGTAGTAGTAAGCACCCGACGTAAATCGCCTTCCGGAACTCCAAAAAATGGCTGCAAAAAGTTGCACACTGACCGGCGATGCCCCCTAGGCAATGAGCAGGTGCAACTGTAAGTCAATGATTCTAAGCCACAAAACTATCGGCATCGCGGCCAGTTCTTTGGAAGGGTGGTTGCTCAAAAAATTATTGCGCTGGGGCCGGCTAGCCCCGCCGACTCGAAACGAAAGCTGGTTGCACGAGTGTATTTAGACTTCCTGAACCTGAAGCGCGAGCCGTTCTCTCTTACCCCCGATCCCAAGTTCCTTCACTTGGCGGATCCGCATCGCAATGCCTTAGTGGCGTTGGTGCAAGGGGTGATACGCCGCCGCGGCTTTATGGTGGCTACCGGGCCGGTGGGAACCGGCAAGACTACCGTCCTGAATGCGCTGCTGCATCTGCTCTCCACCATGCACCGCAACGGGGACCGGAAGCTGGTATCGGCTTACATCGTGAATCCGGTTTTGACTCGCGACGAATTCCTAGAGTCGCTGCTGGACGAGTTCGAGTTGCAGGTGGCCTCCACCACCAAGCCTCGCCGTCTGTTGGCGCTGCATGAACTGTTCCTGGACGCGCAGAGCAAGGGCGGCACCGCCGTGCTCATCATCGATGAAGCTCATCTGCTGACCGTGGAGTTGCTGGAAGAGATCCGGCTGCTCACGAATATGGATACGCACCGCGAGAAGCTCCTGCAGGTGATTCTCTGCGGGCAGCCGGAGCTGGCGACCTTATTGTTGCAACCGCAGTTGCGGGCGCTGCGGCAACGCATCGCGCTGTTGGCGCAGTTGCGGCCGCTCACCACCGCCGAGACCTGCAGCTACATCGAGCAACGTTTACGCCTGGCTGGATTGCAAGGGCCGCTGCCATTTTCCGCCGCCGCTCTCGAAGAGGTTCACCGCCGCACCCAGGGCGTGCCTCGCCTGGTCAACCTGCTCTGCGACAGTTGTCTGAGCCTTGCCAGCCAGATGCGCAGCCGGGACGTGGATGTCGATGTCGTTCGGGCTGCGGTTTCCGGGCTCACCCTGGCGCCGACCGCGGTGCCCGCTCCGTCGCCCGGTAATGGCAATGGCTCCTCCGCACCTGCTTCCGGCGAAGCCCGGTCACAAGCTACCCGCGTGATCTATGGCGAGGGCGAGATCCAGCGCCGCGTGGCGGGAGGCCAGTTGTGAGCAAGTTTTTCCAACGCACCCAGAAGGTGAATGAGACGCCAGTCCCCGCCGCGCCCCAGTCCCTCGATGGGCTGAACGTGGATAAACTTCTGGAGAGCATCAATCGCGGAGTCGATGAGCAACTGGCGGGGCTGGACACTTCCCCGGCTGACGTGAAGGTGGCCAGCGCTCTCGACGCGGTGCAAGCAGGCTCTGCCTACGCCGCGGCCGGACCTTCTCTCGGGGTGGTGGAATTTCCCAGCAACGGTTATCGGCTGGTGCGTATTCCGCGCGATCCACGCCGGCTATTCTTTCCCGAGGATGACACCACACCGGCGCCGCCCGCGCTGGAGGCCTATCGCAGCTTCCGCACCCGTATTCTGCGCCTGCAGGCGCGGCGTCAGTTCCGGACCGTGGCCATCACCAGCGCCGCCAAGGGCGACGGCAAAACCCTGACTACCACCAATCTTGCCTTGTGCTGTGCACAGCTTCCGCAATTTCCGGTTTTGCTGATCGATGGCGATCTCCGCACTCATGGCGCCGGCCGCTACCTTGGGCATGATGACGGACCCGGCCTGGCCGACGTACTGAGCGGCAAGGTGGCGCGCGAGGCGGCGGTGGTGGCCACCGACATCCCTAATCTGCATTTCCTCTCCGCCGGCGACGCCACGAAAAATCCGCCGGAATTGTTTTCCGGGGCGCCCTGGAAGGAATTCATCACCTGGTGTAAGGACAGCTTCAAGCTGGTGCTGGTGGATTGTCCTCCCGCGCTGCCGCTGGCCGATTTCGAGCTGATCTCCGCCAGTTGCGACGGAATCCTGGTGATCGCGCGCGCGCGCGCCACTAATAAGGAAGCTTTGGAAAGAGTGCTGGCGCAGGTGGACAGTCACAAGCTGTTAGGGGTCACGCTGAATTCGGTGGCCCAGTACGATCATTCTTATTACTACTACGACTACGGCGACAAGCGCAGATGAGTGGGCGAGTGGTGAACGATTCTTCGGACTCGAGGCGGGTATGTATCCGAACCTGAAGCTGCAAATCTTCAAACGCGGGGTGCGGCAGAACCATCTGGCCAGACAGATTGGGATCAGCGACCCCATCCTCAGCAAGATCATCCATGGCTATCGTGCGCCCAGCGAGGCGGAACGCAAACTGCTGGCCGCCTGCCTCGAGGCGGACGAAAACTGGTTGTTCGAAAAGTTTGAGAGCGAAATTGCGCCTGCTGGGTCCACGGTCCCGGCCAACGGGAATGGCCACGCCAAGCCGTTGCTCGAACACCATTGATCTCGCCCGGCTGGACTCAGATCCAGCCGCGAATCCAGTAGTAGCCAATCTTCACGTTTTCCATCGCCAAGTCGAGGAACGCCGGCCAGCGGCCATCCAGGCTGCCACCACGCTTGAAGGCGTCGGGAACCGGATGCGGCGTCACCTCCAATCCAGCTTTGCGGAACGCTCGCAATGCCCGATACATGTGGTAATCGCTGGTCAGCAAAACTTTACTGCCGGGCGTCGACTTCAACATCTCCGCCGTGTACAGCGCATTCTCGCGCGTGCTCCGCGAGCGATCTTCCACTCGCAGCACCGCCTCGGGCACTCCTTGCGATTGCACGAAGTCGCGCATCGACGATCCCACCTTCACCGACCCACCCGTACCGCCGCTTAGAACCACCAGGGTATAGGGATGCTCGCGATACGACCTGACCGCGTACATGCTGCGCACATAGGAATCCCAGGCGATGATTCCATCCCGGCTGGCGCCCGCCCCGCCAAGAACGATCAGGACATCTCCTTGCGGATTGGGCCAGCCTCCTGCCAGTTTGCTCGCCCACCAGGTATCGAGCGGGGTGAGCGTAACTACGAGCACCAGTAGTCCCAGCAAAGCCAGTAGCCACAGCAGCAGATGCGGCAAGGAGCCGCGGCCCGATCGCGGTGTTGGCATCCGAACTCCCTTCGGCCCCAGAATAGCAGGCGGGCCCGCAGTTCCTCGCTGCTCTCCCCACCCAGGAATCAGCCACAAAAACAAAGGCGAGATTCAGATCGAATCTCGCCCCTGTGGTTATGACTTGGTGCGTGTTAGTTAGGGTATGAGCGCCTTCACTTCGTTGGAGAAGCTGCTCTCCATCCCGTTGGCTTCCACCGAGGTCACCACGTAGAAGAGAGTCTGCCCGGCTTGCACGTTAAAGTCGACGAAGTTGGTGGATCCGTCGAGGGAGGTGTTCATGATCGTATACGGTCCTCCGGAAACCGAACCGCGATACACGTTGTAACCCGCCACCGCCGACGCGCTCGGATTCCAATTCAGGCTGGCCGAGTGCTGGACGGGAGCAGTTACGCTCACGTTCGCCGCTGCCGACTTCGTGGGATCAGCCACGCTGATAGCCGTCACGGAGAACGTACCCGCCGATGAAGGCGCAGTGTAGAGGCCGCCGGCGGAAATGGTGCCTCCCGACGCCGTCCAGGTCACCGCGGTGCTGCCGGTGCTGCCGGTCACCGTGGCTGTGAACTGCTGCGTGGCACTGGGCGCGAGTGAGGCCGTGCCCGGCGAGATGGACACCGCAACCGTCTGCGCGCTGACCGTCACCGTCGCCGATGCCGACTTCGTCGTATCGGCGGCGCTGGTGGCCTTCACCGTGAAGGTGCCGGCCGTCGACGGCGCCGTGTAGGTGCCGCCCAAGGAGATGCTTCCTCCCGTTGCCGACCAGGTCACGGACGTGTTGCTGCTTCCCGTTACACCGGCCGTGAACGTCTGCGTGCCACCCGTCAACATCGAGGCTGAGACCGGCGAGATGGTCACCGAGACTACCGGCGCGCTCACGGTCACCGTAGCCGAAGCCGATTTGGTGGAATCGGCAGCGCTGGTCGCGGTGACGGTGAAGCTTCCGGCGGTGCTCGGAGCCGTGAACAGACCCGACGTCGAAATGGAGCCGCCATTGGCGGACCAAGTGACGGCCGTGTTGCTCGAGCCCGTTACCGTGGCCGTGAACTGCTGCGTGCCGCCGGTGGCCAGCGAGGCCGAGCCGGGCTTGATGGAAACTGCAACTGTTTGCGGCGCGCTCACGGTCACCGTAGCCGAAGCCGATTTGGTGGAATCGGCAGCGCTGGTCGCGGTGACGGTGAAGCTTCCGGCGGTGCTCGGAGCCGTGAACAGACCCGACGTCGAAATGGAGCCGCCATTGGCGGACCAGGTGACGGCCGTGTTGCTCGAGCCCGTTACCGTGGCCGTGAACTGCTGCGTGCCGCCGGTGGCCAGCGAGGCCGAGCCGGGCTTGACAGAGACAGCAACGGTCTGGGGCGCAGTGACCGTCACCGTCGCCGATGCCGACTGGGTGGAATCGGCCACACTGGTCGCAGTGACCGTGTACGTCCCAGCAACCGCGGGCGCCAGATACAGACCGCTCGTCGAGATGGTGCCGGACGTGGCGGTCCACGTCACAGGGATATTGGCTGCGAACTGTTGTGCGCCGCCGGTCGTAAGCGATGCCGAAGCGGGTGAAATCGTGACTGCCGTCGTTGTCGCCGTCACCGTAACCGGGGCGGAGGCCGACTTGGTGGTGTCCGCCATGCTGGTCGCGGTCACGACGTAGCTGCCGGGGTTCATCGGAGCAGTGAACAGTCCGTTGGACGCGACCGTCCCGCCGCTAGCCTTCCACGCGACCGACGTATTGCTGGTGCCGCTCACGTTGGCGTTGAACTGCTGGCTCTTGCCGCCTTTCAGCGACGCCGCACTGGGCAGCACCGCGACGGAAACAGTAACCGGAGCCGACGCACCGGAGCCGAAAGCTGACACTCTGCAAGTCGCCCAGCGGCCGCCCGTCGTCCAGGAGGGTGGCAGCGAGGTGAGCCCGTTCTGCGCGCTGGTCTCGCTATTGCAGAACCCGCGGTTCGAGTCGTGGAATCGGATGGCGCCGCTGCCGCTCCCCATGACCGCTATCCAGTAACGCGTGCCCTGGACCACGTTGGTGGGAGTCACAGGCAATTTGTTCCAGGAGCCTGGACTGGGTTGCACCGTGCTGGCCTGAACTAGCAGCGATCCTGGATGTCCGTTATTGTCCGCATACAGCCCCACCACCAATTGCTGGCCGGTGGAAGAACGATCGAGAAAGACCGCCATGGACGCCACGCTACCAGTGGATATCGCCCTGACGGGAAATGCTTCTGCTTGACCGGATGGATTCGAGTCCGACTGCCACTCGATCGAGTTGTCGCCTAACAGCGGAACCGCGCTGGGTTTAGCTGATTGGGCGAAAAGTGAAACTGACACACTACATAAAAGAGCAACCAAAAAAAAGAATACGAAACACTTCCTCACGGGCGTTTCTCCTAAGCGGGGGAGTAGTTCTACGAATAATGCGAAACATTTTCATAGGAGCTCTAGACAACAGGGTATGTGCGCCCGAGAGTTCGCGAAAGATTCCAAGAGACTGCTGCAAAGAACGGATGCGGACATGTCCGTGGGTAAGTCACAAGCTTGTGCCAGTTCGGGAGTGTCCAGCGGAGCGCCGGCGCGCGTACTTCAGGCACCGCGCGCGTTGTCCATCCGCGCGCCGCAGCGTGACCGGTTGGCCAATACAAAACGGCGATTCAATCCGATCGCGCATGCGACCAGTTGAACCGCCGTCTTAACAATGGAAGCGCCGTTCTGAAACTGGAACAAGGTTCGTCACAGACTCATGTGATCGCCATCACCAAGAACCGCCGAAATATCTGAAATCAAGCGACATCAGATGCATTTCGGGCAGATGCCCCTCAAGCTGTTCATTGCAATAGGCATCCAGGAACTCAGGCGGCCTCTGTTCTGAATCTGGAACATTCCAGCAAAATTCATTGACAGCTTCAGAACGGGTTCTATTCTTGCGCGTTCTTGCGGCCCTTATTCGCAATTGCCTCAATTAACCAACGGCCCAGTAGCTTGGAAGGAGAGAAAGATGACAAAGTTACTCTTGCTTTTACTGCTCGTGCCGGCTGTCGGATTCTCCCAACAGACTACCATCAACGGCAACGAGCATCCTGAGCTGATACCGGACTCGGCGGCAGCGCTGGCGGTTTTCTCTGTGCAGTCCATGTATGGGAGCGGGGCGGATTCTGCCAACACCGAGAAGCATCACGCCAAGGTCGGATTTTCGGCCGCCGATCACGCCATCTACGACGCGGCAATGCAGGCATACTTTAACAACCAAAAGCACGGTGCTGCGGCGACTATGACCGGCCTACTGTCTACCCTGAGCCCGGACGGACAGGCCAAGCTCAAGGCATTCATTCAGGCAGAGAAGGCGCACATGCAGTACCACACGCAGCCACCGATCCCGCAGGAGGTGGCGCAATGAACACTCTGCGACTGATTTTCTGTATCCTGTTTCTGGCGACTCTTGCCTCAGCCCAAGGAGCCTGGTTGCTGTATTACAGCAATACTGAAGTCGTGAACGGCGACGGTTCTGTGACGGTGACACCCATTGTGGGCATTAGCGGTGATGACAATGGCTACTGCAATATCTGGAGCGGATTCTCCGGATATGAGCAAGCCGCGGTAATGCTTAACGGCAACGCATGGCAATGGAGTGAGACGCAACCTTCCGGCGGGGTGAACTATGGAGGATACTCGCTGGACTGGGCCTACACATTCCCCAACGTCACTCTTCCGTATGGTGGGGGACCGGTGGATCTCTCCTACGCTGCTAAAGTCGAGGGTCTGTGCGACTGGAGAAGCGGCCTTAATTTCCCCAATGTCTACTTGAGCGTATTCTATTCGGGTGAGTTTGTGGATGGAATTGCCCCGGGATACTCTCCAGCCCCCTGTTGGATCGAGGGGATTATCAATAATCCACAGTGCCCCAGCACATGGCCATATCCCTACACAACTAACCCGCTCGGCTGGCACGCCGCAGACCTGGCCAGCCAGCAGGTCGCGCAGCAACTGACGCCGAGCAGCCACACGTACCCGAATGCACCCATTAGCACCAATTGCCGAGTCAGCACCCCGTTCGACGCGATCATCAATACAACAACCAGGGCCATCCATGCCGCCCAAGATATTAGTAATACCACTCACGACCTTCAGGTCGGGGCACCCGTTTATGCCCCAGAAGGCGGCACAGTCCACATTCAAGGCGGATATCCTCACATCAACCAACCAGCGAGTCAGTGTGCTGGTCAACACTACCCTGCCAATTACATCAACATAACTGATGCAAATGGAAACCGTACCCGCCTTGTCCATGTCACCGCTCTGCCAGGATTATCTGAGGGCCAGACGGTAAGCGCTGGCCAACAAGTGGGCACGGTCGATAACTCCGGCTGTACAAGCGGGCCACATGTTCACATGTCCCGTAAGCAGGCGGGGACGGTGGTCAATTTCACAATCCCGTGCGACAACAGTCACTTCGATTCCTCCGGATTTTACGACGACTCTGACGGACTGGATAATCAGTGAGGATGGTCAAAATGCGAGCTGAAATGAGAGCACGTGGCGTAACGTGCCTGATTTTCATTCTATTGTGTGCGGTCTTGCGGCAACGTTTAGCTGTAGCCCAGGACGTGTCAAGTAACGTTTGTGTCGATTCGCAACGAGGCGCGGTCTTGACCGCGCGCAACGGAGGAAATCGCGCGTACGTGGAAACGACTGCTAACCGTCCTCAGCCAAAGGCGGGAAGAAATCCCGAGACTCCATGCGCAAACCGGTCGAAATTGTTCGTCTCAACTTCGGGAGAAGCATTCGACCTTGTCTTCATGCAGGCGCCCACGCAGGAGCGGCCAGGCAATGAAATGAAGGCGGTCGATTGGTCCGCTTCGGGTCAGTATCTGCTCGTTGACTTGTTTACGTACCAATACGAAGGCGAGGGGGCGGAGCATTCTCCCTTGATCTATGACGCTGATTCCGGGCTTGTTTACGAACCGGATCTGTATCGCCTATTCAAACAGCACTTCCACAGGGACTGCAGTATGAACGCTTCCGCCGAAGGCTTTACTTCGGATGGGCTCGTACTGCTGAGGGTAAGGCGCGAAGTCCCGGACGTCACGTATGAACCGAAAACGCTTCCTGCATGCCCCAAACAGAAAGGCTTCTGGTCGTTGAATTTTAAGAAGGGCGATGTCCAGCCTCTGGCAGATCGCTATGAATTGAAAAAATACAGTCAGTAGCCGGATGCCCCCTCGCTCTTATTGAGGGGCACCCGGCCACCCGTGCGCCGGCTAAAACAACGGGATCACCGCCATTACTTCGTTCGAGTTGATGCTCTCCATTCCGCTGCTGTCCACCGCCGTCACCACGTAGTAGTAAGTCAGCCCGGGTAGGACGGCGCCATCAACATAGCTCGTGCCCGCTTGCAGAGTGGGATTGATCGCCGTGTACGGTCCGCCCGATTGGTCGGCCCGGTAGACGTTGTACCCGACGACGCTCGAGGTGCTGGCTTGCCATGTCAGCGTCGAAGAGTGCCCCAGCACCGCTATCACGGTTACCAGTGCGGAAGCTGCCTTGGTGGGATCAGCCACGCTGGTTGCGGTCACGGTGTAGACGCCGATGAGCGACGGCGGAGCGGTGAACAGGCCGCTCGTAGTAATGGCGCCGCCACTCGCCGACCAGGTGACGGAGGTATCGCTCGCGCCCGTCACCGTCGCGGTGAACTGCTGTGTACCGCCGAGACTGATGGTCAGCACCGCCGGGGAGATCGAAACGGAAACCGGCGCGCTGACCGTGACCGTCGCCGAAGCCGACTGCGTGGGATCGGCCGCGCTGGTTGCGGTCACCGTATATGTTCCCGGCGTCACTCGGCGCGGTGTACAGGCCGATCGGCGAAATGCTTCCGCCGGTGGCTGACCATGACACTGCCGTGTTGTTCGATCCCGTAACCGTCGGCGTGAACAGCTGCGTGCCGCCGGGCAGCAAAGTGATCGACGTCGGAGAAACGGTGACGCTCACAACCGGAGCTGTGGGCGGGCTGCTCCCGAACGCGGAGACCAAACACCTGCCGTACGTCCGATCCGAGGACCAGTTGTCCGGCAAAACGGTCTCGCCGAGAGGTCCGCCTACGCTGTTGCAGTTGGTGCCGCTGGTGCGGAATACCGGGCGGCCCTGACCCAGTCCCAAGCCCTGGCCCAGCCCTAGGACTGCGATCCAGTAGCTGGTACCGGCGGATACCGGCACTGCCGGCACGTTGGCGATATTCCACGTTCCTGCCTGGGGCGTGAACGTCGCTTGCGTCAGGAGCGATGATGGCTGTCCGCCGGAATCAGCATAAAGCCCAATCGCGATCTGGCTGGCGGTGGAGGTTGCATCAACATACAAGCTGAGTGAGCTCAGAGTGCCGCTGGCGGCGGCGATTGTCTGGAAAGCTTCCGCGCGGCCCAAGAAGTGGGAGTCGAGGTTGCTCTCGACGTTTTGATCGCCGAGCAAGAGTGAGGAAACGACCGGTGCGCTGGTGCTGGTCGATCCGAAGGCGGAAAGTCCGCATGCGCTCCAGATCGCGCCCGTCATCCACGTTCCGGGCAGCGCGGTCAGCGAGTTCGAACTCGATCCCTCGCTGGTGCAGCCGGTCGAGACGTCGCGGAAAAAGGGACGGCCATCGCCCAATCCCAGAACCGCGATCCAGTAGTTTGCTCCCGACACTACCGCGGCGGGCGGAACGCTCACCGTGTTCCACACTCCGCCTTGCGGAGTGAACAGCGCCTGCGTCAGCAGGACTGAAGGATGACCGCTCGCGTCGCTATAGAGCCCGATGGCGATCTGGCTGGCGCTGGAGCTGGCATCCACGTACAAGCTGAGAGAATTCAAGACGCCGCTAGCGCTCGCTGTCGTCTGAAAAGCCTGCGCAATCCCGACTGCGTTCGAATCCAGCGAGCTTTCAATGTTTTGATCGCCCAGCAGCAATTGCGCCGGCAGGAAGACCGAAGAAATAATCAGGAAGAGTAAGAACGCTGAGAAGTACGATAGCTGCTTTCTCACAAACGTGCTCCTTGCGCCCGGGCACACTTCTGCGCAAGGCTCGCGCTGGAGCTTTCCCGGGCAAAATTGGACGTGCGCGGTTCCCGACGTGCAGAACCTGGACCCGACGCCTCTAAGCTTTGAGGCGCCGATCAGCGGGAATTCCGCATCAAGAAGAACAGGAATGCATTGGCGGACGAGCCGTGCAACAAGCCGTCGCCCCTGGGAGCAAGAAGCGGTACCCGCTTGGCCGTCGTGTCGCTCAGGCCTTCAACTTGCGAAGGCCGGTCTTGCGTCCACAAACCAGGTCGAACCCGGCCTGTGGCTTTCTGATGAACGCGAGCGGGCGTAGCCTTGCGGCGTTCCGCTCGTGTTGGATGAACTGCTTGTAGCGATTTGACAAAACATGAGTGCAAGCTGGGGGCCAGTAATGAGCCGGGCCGCACATTTCTCCTATCCTGTTGCCAGCGCACTGCAGCCGGGCAGCGGGTACTCCCTTCCCCAGCCAGCTTGGATATCCCTCGATGAAGTTTTTCCTCAGTGCGGCGTAATTTTCGGTAAGGTATTCGTCTGACAAGTGTTTCCCTGAGCGTACGCTAAGGAGGACAGAGTTTTCGGTTTGGCGGCGTGCGCAGCCGCGCTACACTCTGTTGAGCCCCCACTCTTCGCAAGACAGGTCGCAGACGTTGTGTTGAAATCTGGCCCGCGGTTTCGAAGTACTCTGTCCATCCCTGCGACAGTCGTGGCTCTTGTTTTGTCCGGCTGGTCGCTCTGGGCGCAGAGCGCAGGCGGCCAGGCACGGATCACCGCGGTGGAGTACCAGCCTGGCGATCGCATCCGCGTGATCGTGACTTTCGACCGGCCAGTGCGCTACGTCGAGGGCACTGCGACGGATCCCTATCGCATTTTTTTCGACGTGCAGGGAACGCGTCCCGGCGGAGCGCTGGCGAAAATTGCGGTCGGAGACCCGGTCCTGCAAAGCATTCGCGTAGCGCAGTACCAGCCGGGAATTACGCGCGTGGTGCTGGACATGGGCCAGGCCGCGCCCTATTCGGCCTCGTTGCAAGCGAATCCGCCGCGGCTCGTAGTCGAGATTTCGCGTACTGCGGGCCCGGCCCAGACTCGAATTGTCGCCCCCGCGCCGGCTGCGGCGCCCGCTAATCCTGCGATAAGCAAGACGAAGCAGGCTTCCGTACCTACAGCCGCGATCACGGCGCCCGCGACGGTCGCTGCTTCCAGCCCGCCGCCAGCTGCTTCGCGTCCTCCCACCGCCGCCGTTGCGCCGCCGAGCGAGAGCAAAGCGCCCGTCCCGGTGACCGCACCCGCCGCAATCACCACGGCTCCGGCTAGCAAGGCGCAGGCGACTGGCTCACTGGCTCAGGCCGACAGCAAACTGGCTTCTCGCTTTGGCACCGCGCCGAACAGCGAGTTCGCCCCCCTGATGAAGGCGGCGCAGCGCGGCGGCGCCAACGCGCAATTCCAGATCGGCGATCTGTACATGACTGGCCATGGCGTGGCGCGCGATCCTGCCGTGGCTGCAGCCTGGTATCGTGCCGCGGCGCAGCAGGGACATGCCGTCGCCGCCAGCAATCTGGGCGTGCTCTATGCACAGGGGTGGGGCGTGAAGCAGAGTGACGCCGATGCCGTGGATTGGTTTCGCCGAGCGGCCGACGCGGGCGATGCGGGAGGCGAAAACAATCTCGGGTCCATGTACCTGGCGGGGCGCGGCGTGGAAGCCAGCGACGCCATGGGTGCTAAGTGGATCATCGCCGCCGCGCAACAGAACGCGCCCGAAGCGCAATATGCTCTCGGGACGCTGTATGCCAACGGACGAGGCGTCGCGCAAGACGATGAGCAGGCAGTCAAGTGGTTGAAGGCCGCGGCCGAGCAAGGCTACGCGCCGGCGCAGCTCGTGATGGGCAAGCTGTCCATGGCCGGGGCCGGCGTACCCCGCAGCGACGCGGATGCGGCAGCGTGGTGGCAAAAAGCCGCCCAGCACGGACTCGCGGAAGCGCAGTCTGCCTTGGGAAATCTCTACCTGAAGCGCGATCCCGTGGAAGCCTACTCCTGGTTCGCGCTGGCCGCCGCTTCCGGCGACAAGCAAGCCGTCGCCGCCCTGAACTCACTTGCCCCGCGCCTGACCGCGCAGCAGTTGGTGGAAGCACAGCAGCGCGCCAGGGCCGTCGTGAAACCACAGCAGTAATCGCCCAACCGTGCTAGCGAGACTCCGCCGCAGTGCGGTAGCGGGCCAGGATCTCTGACGCTTTCCGTCGCACGCGCGGGCTCCGATCGGACTTAGCGACGGTATCCAGCGTGTCCACGGTGTCTGCTTCTGAGAGAGAAGAGATCGCCTCGAGGGCACTGACCTTCACGGTTTCCGAAGTTGAATTTCTGAGGACATCTGCGAGCGGCAAAAGAATCTCTTTCCCGCCGATCCAACCGAGCATGCGCACTGCCAGCAGTTGCCCGAATGGACGTTGTGAAGCCAGATTGTTAGCGATGTATGGCACAGCCGCCGCACCCAGGCATTTGAGCTGGGCAATATCTGAGTCGTCCGGTCCGATCCACGTGGCCGCCACACCGCCGGAGGGAAGAGCGACCTCTATCGCGCTTAGATCCTTATCAACGATCCGTTGAACTTCCTCGGCCACCGCCGAAGGGACGGTGTTGTCGATACCGGCGCAAGTTGATCCAGACGCGTAGACGGACATTGTTGCTGAGACCGTTAGTGCGCAAATAAGGATCAGGCGTCGGCACATATTTACCCCAGTTTAAATCATCGTACTTTGAGTAAAGGTGTTTACCGGTCGACGAACGCCTGGTAGTGCTCGTTGTATCGCGGACCAGCCACTGCTTCCGGCCGCAGCGCCTCATCGAGCTGCTGCATATCTGCCGGGCTGAGCTTCACGCCGGCCGCGCCTACATTTTCTTCCAGGTAGCGGATGCGCTTCGTGCCCGGAATCGGGACGAAGTCTTCGCCCTTGTGCAGCAGCCAGGCCAGCGCGATCTGCCCTGGAGTCGCGCCTTTGCGTGCGGCCACTTCGCGCACAATCGCCGCAGCGGCCATGTTGCGCTCGAAGTTTTCACCCTGGAAGCGGGGGTCGCCATGCCGGAAATCGCTTTCCGGATACTCTTCCGCGCGCTTCGCCGTTCCCGTCAGAAATCCGCGTCCCAGCGGCGAGAAAGGGACCAGGCCGATGCCGAGCTCGCGCAGCAGCGGGATGATGCGCGGCTCGAGATTCCGCTCCCAGAGTGAGTATTCACTCTGCAGCGCGGTGATCGGGTGGGTGCGATGGGCGCGCCGGATGGTGTCTTCGCCCGCTTCCGAGAGCCCGAGGTAGCGCACTTTGCCTTCGCGCACCAACTCCGCCATCGCGCCCACCACGTCTTCGATGGGGACCGTGCGATCGACGCGGTGCTGATAGAAAAGGTCGATGTGATCGGTGCCGAGCCGGCGCAGCGACGCGTCCGCAACTTCCTTCACGTGCGCGGGACTGCTGTCCGTGCCTGTCAATTTCCCACTCTCGAAGCGAAAACCGAATTTGGTAGCGATGATCACCCGCTCGCGGCGGCCTTTGAACGATTTCCCCAGCAGTTCTTCATTCTTATAAGGGCCGTAAGCCTCGGCGGTATCGAAAAATGTGACGCCCAGTTCGATGGCGCGATCGAGCGTGGCCAGCGACTCCTGTTCGTCCGCCGCCCCGTACGCCCAGGTCATCCCCATACAGCCTAAACCCAGCTCGGAGACTACCAGTCCCTGAGTGCCCAGCTTTCGTTTTGCCAGCATGACGTATTCCTCTCGCGAAACATCATTATCCGGTTTGATGATTTCACCGTAGCCGCGGATGACATCTTTGGACTAAACAGCAGAAAAGGCGCGGGAACAATCCGCGCCTTGCCCAAGGATGAGTTGACAGGTTCGACCTCGACCGGCTGAGCTGGGGCGCCTACTTCGCCCGCGCTGCTGCCTGCACGCGTGCGCCGGTCTCGACGCGCGTTCGCGCTGGCAGGGCCGGGCGGCCAATGCTGTAGTAGATGAACCCTGCCGCCGACATGGCCGCCGGATCGTAGAGATTGCGCCCGTCGATCATGATGGGATAAGCCATCAGCGCGCGCAGCCGGTCCAGTTCCAGCGCCGCGAATTCCTTCCAGTCGGTCAGGATCAGCAGCGCGTCGGCGCCGGCGGCAGCGTCGTAGGCATTCTCGCAATAGATGACACCCTGCTCCGGCAGCCGGGGTCGCGCGCGTTCCATCGCCGCCGGATCAAAAACTCGAAGCTCGCAACCTTCGCGCAGGAGCATCTCCACCACCCCCAGCGCCGGAGACTCGCGGATGTCATCGGTGCCGCCCTTGAAGGCCAGCCCGAGTACTGCCAGTTTCTTGCCGCGCAGCGTCCACAGCGCACCCTTCACTTTTCGAACGAAGCGCTGGAGTTGCTCTTTGTTTACGCGGCTGACCTCCTCCAGCATGCGGAAGTCGCAACCGTTTTCCCGCGCCACGGCGTGGAAGGCTTTCAAGTCTTTGGGGAAGCAGGAGCCGCCATAGCCGATGCCGGGATTCAGGAAGCGCCGTCCGATGCGCGAGTCCGCGCCGATGCCGGCGCACACCTGCTGGATATCGGCGCCCACCGCCTCGCAAATATTGGCCACCGCGTTGATGAAGGAAATTTTCGTGGCCAGGAAGGCGTTCGAGGCGTGCTTGATCAGTTCCGCGCTCTTGGCGCTGGTCACGATGACCGGCGGCAGTTCCGGCTCCGCCGGTCCGGGAATTCGAATTTCCTGGCGATAGTATCGGCCGCTGGCCAGCGGCTCATAAATCTCGCGCAGCACCCGCGAGGTACGCTGGTTGTCGACGCCCAGCACGATGCGGTCGGGATAGAGGAAGTCGCGCACCGCCGAACCTTCGCGCAGGAATTCAGGGTTGGAAGCGACGTCGAACAATCCCCGCGCTGCTCCGTTCAGCAGCATCACCCGGCGAATCCAGTCGTGGGTGAACACCGGCACGGTGCTCTTCTCCACCACCACCTTGTAGCCGTCAAGGGTCTGCGCCACGGCGCGCGATACTTCCTCGACGTACGACATGTCGGCTTCGCCATGTTCGGTCGCCGGGGTGCCCACGGCGATGAATACCGCCGCCACTCCCGCCAGCCCTTGCTTCAGATCGGTGGTGAACGCCAGACGGGTGCCGCGATGCCGGGCCATCAGCTCCGGAAGGAATTCCTCGTAGATCGGCAATTCCCCGGCCTGGAGCTGTTGAATCTTCTGACCGTCATTATCTATACAGGTGACTTCGTGTCCCAGCTCAGCAAAGCACGCCGCCGCCACCAATCCAACGTAACCGGAGCCAATGATCGCTAGACGCACAGAGTCCCCTCGAAAATAGATTCGCTGGTGTCAGCCAGAATACTCTAAAAACCCATTTGCCAAAGCTTTGATGCGGGCCCGCCCCCTTGCCGAAGGCGAGTCTGCCTTACCCCCCAGACTCTCTCGGTTGGGAACGAAGCGCGGATGGATATATGCAAACTTTTGCAAGGTCCCTGGGCGGGCCCTGCCCTCGGCCGCTCCCTGCTGAGTTGTTTATTTAGTTTCAATCACTTACAACCTAATTACGGGGGTGCTGGGAGGCCGTGCTTGGAATCCCGGTTGCATCTTGCCATGGCGGGAAAACCAACCCGACCGAGGCGATGCATGCAAAAGATAAAGGTGGCTATCGTTGGCGGTGGCTACTGGGGACAGAACCTGATCCGCAACTTCTGGGAGGTAGACGAGGCCGAGTTGACGTTCGTCTGCGATCTCGATCCCAAGGCCCTGGCGCGGGCGCAGCGGCGCTATCCCACCGCGCAAGTGACCCGTCATTATCGCGAGCTGCTCGATAGCCCGCGCGTGGATGCCATCGTGCTCGCCACTCCGGTCTCTACCCACTATGAGTTCGCCCGCCAGGCTTTGCAGGCCGGCAAGAACGTGCTGGTGGAGAAGCCGCTGGCGCGCAGCACCGCCGAAGTCCTCGACCTGATGGAGCTGGCCGAACAGCAGCACAAGCTCCTGATGGTGGACCACACCTTCTTGTATACCAGCGCCGTCCGCCGCATGAAGGAACTGATCACGCGCGGTGACATCGGCGACATGCTCTACTTCGACTCCGTTCGCATCAACCTCGGGCTGGTGCAGAGCGATATCAACGTGATGTGGGACCTGGCGCCGCACGATTTCGCCATCCTCAATTATCTGGTCGATAGCGACCCGGTGGCGATCTCGGCCGTGGGCGCGCGGCATCTGGGCTGCCCGTACGAAAACATTGCATACATTACGGCACGCTATGAGTCGTCGCTCATCGCGCACTTCCATGTGAACTGGCTTTCGCCGGTGAAGGTTCGCACCACCCTGGTGGGCGGCAGCTCGAAGATGATCGTCTATGACGACATGGAGAGCACCGAGAAGATCAAAGTCTACGACCGCGGGTTCACCGTCAATCACGACCCTGAGCGCCGCGAACGCCTGCTGACCGGCTATCGCAACGGCGACATGCTGGCGCCGAATCTGGAGACCACCGAAGCGCTTCGCCTGATGGCGCGCGACTTTACTTGCGCCATCCTCGAGAACCGCCAGCCCCTCAGCGATGCGATTTCCGGCTATCGCGTGGTGCGGCTGCTCGAAGCGGCGCAGCAATCCATCGAGAAGAACGGCAAGGAGATCGTCCTGCCGGAGTCGGCGTTTGGCCGCGCGGCCAAAGTCGTCACCATGCGGGCGTAAAAGGATCAGGAGAAAAGGGCTACGATTATGGACTACTGCCGCATCGCGCCTGACGTGAAGCTGGGGCGCAACGTGATTTTCCACGCCTTCGTCAACCTCTACGGTTGCACGATTGGCGACAACTCTCGCATCGGGACCTTCGTCGAGATCCAGAAGAACGCGGTCATCGGCCGGAATGTCAAGGTCTCCAGCCACACCTTCATCTGCGAAGGCGTGACCATTGAGGACGACGTCTTCGTCGGCCACAACGTTTCCTTTATCAATGACAAATATCCCCGCGCCACCGCCGGCAACGGCCAGTTGCAGACCGAAGCCGACTGGCAGGTGGTGCCCACACGCGTGAAGCGCGGCGCCTCCATCGGCACCAGCGCGACCATCCTTTGCGGCGTCACCATCGGCGAAAACGCCATCATCGGCGCCGGCAGCGTAGTGACCAAAGACGTTCCCGATAACGCGATCGTGGCCGGAGTTCCGGCCCGCATCGTCAATAAGGCGGTGACTGTATGAAGGTAAAGTTCGTTGATCTCCACGCCATGCACGCTCCCCTGATGGACGAGTTCCGCCAGGTGTTCGAGCGCGTGCTGGAGAATTCGTCGTTCATCCTCGGCCCGGAAGTGAGTCGCTTCGAACAAGCCTTCGCCCAATACCTGGGCGTTGACCACGCCGTCGCGGTGAGCAACGGCACGGTGGCGCTGGAGCTGGCGCTGCTTGGGATGGGCGTTGGCCCCGGTGACGAAGTCATCACGGTTCCTAACACGTTCATCGCGACGGCGGAAGCCGTCAGCGCGGTAGGTGCGCGCCCGGTGTTCGTGGATGTGGACCCGGTCTCTTACAACATGGATCCCACGCTGGTGGAGCGGGCGATCACTCCGCGCACCCGCGTGATTCTGCCTGTCCATCTCTACGGCCAGACGGCGGACATGGAGCCGCTGCTCGAAATCGCTGCTCGCCACGGCCTGAAAGTTCTGGAAGATGCCTGCCAGGCGCACGGCGCCGAGTACAAGGGCAAGAAGGCCGGCAGCATGGGCGCCGCCGGTTGCTTCAGCTTCTATCCCGGCAAGAACCTGGGAGCGCTGGGCGAAGGCGGCGCGGTCGTGACCAGCGATCCGGAGCTTGCCGCCAAGATGAAACTGCTGCGCGACCACGGCTCGCAGCGCAAGTACGAGCACTCGGTTCCCGGATACAACTACCGGCTGGAAGGGCTGCAGGGCGGCTTCCTCGCGGTCAAGCTGCCGCACCTCGATAGCTGGAACGACCGGCGCCGCATCGTGGCCGAGCACTACGACACGCTGCTGGCGGGCAACGGTACTATCACTCCCGTGCAGATGCCGTACGCGCACCACGTATATCATCTCTACGTAATTCAGGCGGACGACCGCGAGCAGTTGCGCAAGGACCTGAACGCCGCCGGCGTCGAGACCGGTCTGCACTATCCCGGACCGCTGCACCTGCAGGAAGCCTACAAGTCGCTGGGCTACAAGCAGGGAGACTTCCCGGTCTGCGAGCGTCTGGCCGGCCGCATCCTCTCGCTGCCGATGTTCCCGGACATCACCCGCGAGCAGGTAGAGTTCGTGGTCTCGGTCATCAAGGAGTCGCAATGTCGAATGGAAGCGGACCGGCAGGCGTTCGCGAAGTAGCCGCCGTCTTCGGAAGCAAACCAGTTCGTCCCGATCCCGAGTGGGAGCGCGGGTTCGCAGCCGACTTGCGCGAGAAGCATTCGCGCGAAGAGTTGCTCGATCTGTTCGCTCGCTTCCGCTCGGGCGAAAGTGCGTTTGAAAAGATGATGCGCCGCGTGCTGGTGCGCGCCGTGGCAAAGTCGGTGGGCAACGAGCTGACCGTCGAAGCCAACGTCGTGCTCAAGCATCCGGAGACGATGGAGTTCGGCGACAAGGTGTTTCTCGGCGCGCAGTGCATGATCCAGGGCCGCTTCGACGGCACCTGCAAGATCGGCAACCACGTCTGGATCGGCCCGCAGGCTTACTTCGACGCACGCTGCCTGGTGCTCGAAGATTATGTCGGCTGGGGACCCGGCGCGAAGGTGCTGGGCTCGGCCCATACCGGCGAGCCGGTCGAGGAACCCATTATCGCCACGCCGCTGGTCATCGCACCGGTGGTGATTGGATTTGGAGCGGACATCGGCACGGGCGCAGTGATTCTGCCCGGAGTTCGCGTGGGCGCTAATGCCATCATCGGGGCGGGCGCGGTCGTGAACCATGATGTTCCGGATTTCGCCGTGGCTGCGGGCGTTCCGGCTCGCGTAATGCGCGACCGGCGGGAAAGTTAGTCGCGAATCGTTAGTCGTAAGTCGCAAGGCGTAAGCCAACAATCCGTCCTGCTTACGACTCGCGACTTGCGACTTGCGACTCAAAAGGGGAGCAATGAACCAGATCAAGGGAGCTCGTTTTCTTGTGACCGGCGGGGCCGGTTTCGTGGGCAGCACCATCGTCGACCAGCTTCTGGCCGCGGGCGCGGCTGAAATCCGCGTACTCGATAACTTCATTCGCGGCACCTGGGCGAACGTGGCCGAAGCGCAGAAGAGCGGCCGCGTGCAGGTGACCGATGGCGACATTCGCGACGTCGCCCTGGTCGATCGCCTTACCGAAGGCGTGGATTACGTCTTTCACCAGGCAGCGCTGCGTATCACGCGTTGCGCCGAATTTCCGCGCGAAGGCGTGGAAGTCCTGATTGGCGGCATGCTGAACGTGCTCGAGGCGTGCGTGAAGCACAAGGTCAAGAAGATCGTCGCCGCATCTTCGGCCTCGGTCTATGGAAATCCGTCGTATCTGCCCATCGACGAAGGCCATCCTTTCAACAACCGCACGCTCTACGGCGCCGGCAAAGTCGCCAACGAGCAGATGCTGCGCGCGTTTTGCACCATGTACGGGTTGCCCTATGTCGCGTTCCGCTACTTCAACGTGTACGGTCCGCGCATGGACCTGACCGGCGTTTACACCGAAGTGCTCATCCGCTGGCTGGACGCGATCGAGGCCGGCACGCCGCCGCAGATTTTCGGTGACGGCAGCCAGTCGATGGACTTCGTATTCATCGAAGACGTGGCCCGCGCCAATCTGGTGGCGCTCGAAAGCGATGTTAGCGACGAGGCGTTCAACGTCGGCACCGGCGTGCAGACCAGCCTGCTGCAACTCTGCGAGACCCTGCTGCGCTTGGCCGGCTCGCCGCTCAAGCCCGTCTTCCGCGAGCAGCGCAAGCTGGGCGATGCCGAGGTGCGCCGCGCTTGCACCGAAAAAGCCGCTCGCATGCTCGGCTTCCGCACGCAAGTCAATTTGGAAGAAGGCTTGAGGCGCCTGGTTGCGTGGCGCCACTCGGCCGTCGCAGCTTTGGCTGCAGGAGCTACTCGATGACTACCGCCGCCCGTCCGCTGAACATGATTCCGGTTGCCCGTCCCTGCTTCGGCCAGGAAGAAGAGCAGGCTGTGCTCGAAGCCTTGCGCAGCGGCTGGGTAAGCCAGGGGCCCAAGGTTGCCGAGTTCGAAAAGAAATTTGCCGAATACGTGGGAGCGAAGTACGCGGTTGCGGTTTCCTCCTGCACTACGGCGCTGCACCTGGCGATGGTGGTGGCCGGCATCAAGCAAGACGACGAGGTGCTTTGCCCCAGCTATTCGTTCATCGCCACCGCGAACTGCGTGCGTTATGTCGGCGCGCAGCCGGTCTTCGTGGATATCGATCCCATCACCTACAACCTCGATCCCAACCGCATCGAGGAAGCCATCACGCCGCGGACGCGCGCCATCCTGGTGGTTCACCAGATCGGATTGCCCGCCGCAATGGATGAAATCAACGCCATCGCGGCTCGCAAGGGTTTGCTGGTGATTGAAGACGCCGCTTGCGCCGTCGGCTCCGAGTATCGCGGCCAGCGCATCGGACGGCCGCATTCACCGATGGCCTGCTTCAGCTTCCATCCTCGCAAGATCCTGAGCACCGGCGAAGGTGGGATGGTCACCACCAACGATGAGCAGGCAGCCACGCGTCTGCGCACCTTGCGCCAGCACGCCATGACCGTCTCCGATCTCGCCCGCCACAGCTCCAGCAAGGTGGTGATCGAGAGCTACGCCGAGGTGGGCTTCAACTACCGCATGACCGATCTGCAAGCCGCCATCGGCTTGGTGCAGTTGCAGCGCCTGGACGGTTTCATCGCGCGGCGTCGCATGCTGGCTGAGCGCTACACTCGCGAACTCGCCAAGCTCGGCTGGCTGCTTCCGCCGCAGGTACCGGCGGAGTGCCGCCACAATTTCCAGTCTTATTCAGCGCGCGTGGCGCCTGACGCGCCGGTCAGCCGCGACGAGCTTATGCAGAAGTTGCTGGACGGCGGAATCTCCACGCGCCGCGGCATCATGTCCAGCCATCGCGAGCCGCCCTACGCCGGCGGCAATTGGGACGCGCGCCTGCCTGAGACGACTCGCGCGACCGACGAGAGCATCATCCTGCCGCTCTTCCACCAGATGAGCGAGGAGGACCAGGATTACGTGGTGGAGTCGATCCGGGAGGTTGCGGCTAATGCCGGTCATTGATTCTTGCGGCCCGCGCAGTATGAACACAAACAGAATGAACGAGGCGCTTTCTATGTCCCCCAAAGTGACCTTTGTCGTGCCCTGTTACAAGCTGGCGCACCTGCTGCCGGGGTGTGTCGATTCCATCCTGTCGCAAACGTACGGTGATTTCGAAGTCCTGATCATGGACGACTGCTCGCCGGACAACACGCCCGAAGTGGCGAAGTCCTTCGGCGATCCGCGCGTGCGCCACATCCGCAATGAACCCAACCTGGGCCACCTGCGCAACTACAACAAGGGCATCGAAATGGCGCGCGGCAAGTACGTCTGGCTGATTTCCGCCGACGATCGCCTGCGCACGCCGTACATCCTGGAACGCTACGTCACGGCGATGGAAGCCAATCCCAAGATCGGCTACGCCTTCTGTCCCGGCGTGGAACTTAAGAACGGCTGCGAAACCCGGTTGCTGCAGTACTCGTGCCATGGCGACAAGGACGCCATCTTCGACGGACGCGAGTTCCTCGCTAAGCTGCTGCAAGGGAATTTCGTGCTCGCCGCCTCCGGCATGGCGCGCAAAGAGTGCTACCAGAAGGCCGGATACTTCCCCCTGAATATGCCGTATGCGGGGGACTGGTATATCTGGATGATCTTCGCGCTGTACTTCGACGTGGCGTATTTTGCCGAGCCGATGGTGAACTACCGCGCCCACGAGCTCGCCATGACCAGCCAGTATCTCGAGCAAGGGCATGAGGTCTTCAAGGTCGACGGCCTCTCGGTGCTGTGGCGCATGAAGCAAACCATCGAGAAAGAGAGATACACGGCGCTGGCTCGGAAGTGCGAAGAGCGCATCGTGGACCGCTACAAGTACTATGTGACATCGCAGATCTGGAAGACTTCTCCTCACCAGATGAGCCTGGAGGAGTACGAGGAATCCGTCGACCGCCATGCTATTCGCGAGGACGAGGCATCGTGGGTACGGGCGCGGGTGAACGCCGGGCTGGGCGACTCTTACTGTACGCATCGCCAGTTCGGCCAGGCACTGGATTCTTACAAGCGCGCCCTGCGGCACGACTTCTGGATGCCGAGCACGTGGGCCAAGTACGCGCTTCTGTCACTGCGGCTGGGAGACGTTGGTTTGCGCGTTCGGGAAAGTATCGCCGGGTTGCGAAGAATGATCACGGGCAAGAGCGAGACTCTCCGCCAGGCGAAGCCGGCCGGAAATTAGAGACGAATCGCGTAGATCTTCTTCGCATCAGAGCGCGTCTTAAATCAGGCTCCTGAAAAACTCTTTAGTGATACCTCGCGTGTCAGGGCACGACTTTCAGTCGTGCCGCCTCGCCCTCCATAATCGCGGGCTTTAGCCCCTGTGCACTTCGCCCCAGGGGCTGAAGCCCTCAACTTTTTGCTGCTATCGGCACGGCTAAAACCGTGCCCTGACACGTGATCTGTCTCGAAACTGACTCAGACGCCCGTCTGCAGCACCACAATGAGCCGCCGCGGGCCGTGCGCACCCATGATCAGAATCTTCTCGATATCAGCCGTGCGGCTGGATCCCGTGATCAGGCACGCGTAGGAATTCTTGCTGGCGATCCCTCGCTCGTAGATCCGGGCCATGACGGCTTGCAGGTCGGGCACAAGTTGATCGAGCTTGGCGAAGACAATGTGCGCCGGCGCAATTACAGTGGCCTGCCGGCCTCCGTTCGCCGCCGACACGAGCACTGAGCCGGTCTGCGCAACCAGAGCTTCGCACAAAGTGATCGTCGCTTCGGAAGCCTCGTTGGGCGGGCCTTCGCTCGACCAGCGCAGCGGCCTTCCATCTTTAAAGCCTGCGACGAGCGCGCGCAGCTCCGGCGCGTCCTGCACGAAAATTTCGCCCGGCGGAAGCGTGGCCAGAACATTGGCAATAGCAGCGGCGCTGGCTGCGCTGTTGGCCGTCACCGTGCATTCCGTGATGTTGGCCGCGCACTCTTTCTGAAACCGATCAAGCGGGTCGGTTACAGGCGCGAATATCTGTCCTACGGGACCATCGTGGTGAGGCGCGATAGTCTGAACGGCAGCGCGAATGCGCCCCAGGATGCGCTCGCGGCTCGGATTCTCAGTGGGCGCCATTCTGTTCCTTCCACATCTCCCGGAATGATTGGCGAGGAATTGGGGGCGCAGCACGATCTTTGGTCCAGGGACGCATGGGATCGAGCACCGTGCCCTCGAGCCCCAGGGCGTGGACCACGCGCAAAGCCATTCGCCCGAGCCATCCGAAAAAGCGGAAGCGCCGGGCGCTCGACATCATCCAGCGAAAGAACTTCATTGCCCGCCGTTCCGAGCCCGAGTGCGTGCCCACGTTAATAGCGTTCCGCCGGTTGTGCAATAAATGATGGTGAAGATCGATGTGTACGGGGCAAACGTCGGTGCACGCGCCGCACAACGAAGATGCGAACGATAGGTGCTGATACTCCTTCAACCCGCGCAGGTGTGGCTCGAGCACGCTGCCGATGGGGCCGGGATACGTCACGCCATAGGCGTGTCCGCCGATGTTGCGAAACACCGGGCAGGCGTTGATGCAGGCGCCGCAGCGGATGCAGTGCAGCACCTCGCGCTGTTCGATGTCGGCCAGCAGCTCGGTGCGTCCATTGTCCACCAGCACCACGTGAAACTCTTCCGGGCCGTCGATTTCGCCGGCGCGCCGCGCCCCGCCCATGAGCGTGTTGTAGCAGGTGATCGGCTGTCCCGTTCCCGTCGTGGCCAGCGTGGGCCAGAGCGTGGCCAGGTCCTGCAAGCGCGGGATCACCTTCTCGATCCCAGTCAGCGCGACGTGGATCCTGGGCACGCTGGTGCTGAGCCGCCCATTGCCTTCGTTGGTGGTGATCGTCAACATTCCGGCGTCAGCGATGATGAAGTTGGCGCCGCTGATCCCCATTTCGGCGGAGAAGAAATCCTTGCGCAGCCAGCGCCGCGCAATGGCCACCAGCTCCGGCGGGTCCAGCGTTTCCGCGGCTCCCAGCTTTTCGTGGAAGAGCTTTGAGACTTGCTGGCGGTTCAGGTGCATGGCCGGCGTGACGATGTGGTAGGGCGGCTCGTTGCGCAACTGCACGATGAATTCGCCGAGGTCGGTCTCCACCACCTCGACGCCTATCTTCTCCAGCGCCGTGGCCAGGTGGATCTCCTCGCTGACCATCGACTTCGACTTGACCACCTTCTTCACGCCGTGCCGCGCGGCCACGTCGCAGATGTACTGCCGCGCCTCTTCGCCGTTCTCCGCCCAGAAGACGTGCCCGCCGTTCTCCTTCACCTTCTGCTCGAACTGGAGAAGGTATTTGTCGAGGTGATTTACCCCTTCCCACTTGATGTCGTGGCAGCGCTGGCGTGCCGCTTCCCAGTCGGCGAAGCGTGTCTTGCCGCGGCCGACCCCGGTGTCGTACTGGTCGATGTTCCAGCGGACGATGCCGCGATGCACCAGGTCGGCGGATTTCTCCGCGGCCTTCTGCTCAAACTCCTGGGAGGCGGTGCTCATCGCGGTCCCCTTGCAGCGGCCGAAGCTTGTTCGCCGGCGGCTGCCGTCTGCGCCAGAATGCTGGCCACGTGGATGGTGCGCGCGTTCGATTTCTTCCGGCGCAGGATGCCCTCGATGTGCATCAGGCAACTGGGATCGGCAGCGGTCACGTATTCGGCACCGGACTTCTCGATGTTGCCGGCCTTGGTGTCGCCCATGGCGGCGGAGATCATGGCGTATTTCACCGAAAACGCGCCGCCGAAGCCGCAACACTCCTCGCCGTAGGGCAGGTCGACCAGTTCCAGCCCGCGCACGTTCTTCAGCAGCTCGCGCGGTTCCTGCTTGATGTGAAGTTCGCGCAGGCCGTGGCAGGAATCGTGAACCGTCACCTTGTGCGGGAAGCTCGCACCCACGTCGGTGACTTTGGCGACTTTCACCAGGAATTGCGTGAACTCATACACGCGCTCGCCCAGCTTGACGGCATCGTCGTGCAGCGGAGTTCCCGCCAGCAGCTCCGGGTAGAAAACCTTCACCATGGTGGTGCAGGAGCCCGAAGGAGACACCACCACCTCGGCTGAGCTGAAGATGCGCACGAAGCGCTCGGCCAGCGGCCGGGCTTCATCCCAGTATCCGGTATTGAACGCGGGCTGCCCGCAGCAAGTCTGGGCTTCGGGGAAATCCACCTCGTATCCGATGCGGCGGAGCACACGCACCACATCCATACCCACTTGGGGGCTGAACTGGTCCACGAAGCACGGAATGAACAAAGAAACCTTGGGCATGGGAACCGGCTATGGTAGACCCGCGCGGCGTTGGCGGCAAGCGCGAGTTGCGATGTCATCCTGAGCGAGTGCGCCCGTCTTTGGCGCGCGAGTCGAAGGACCCCTATTCTAGGCATTGGCCCGATCTGCGGTGCGACCCTCGGCAAACGCCACCGCCGCCTTAGCAAACGCGACCACCACGGGATGCGGCTGCTTCTGTGCACGCTGCGGCTGGAACAACATAGCCACAAAAAATCGATGAGTCGGCAGCTCGAATGCTTTCAGCTCGCCTTGCGGTCCCCACGCGGCGAGTCGCATTCCCGCTGCCTTGAACCGGCTCACATATTCTGCATTCACCTCGTAATTACAGAAATGCTCCTCGATGGCCTCGGCGCCGCCGTAGATGGAATGGAGTGCCGTGCCCGGCTCCATGCGGATGCCCGCAATCGGACCGACCAGCTTGGGATCGCCCGGGTTGCGGTTCGGCACCGCGCACAGCACGGGCGTGATGACGATGTGTTTGGAATCGGAACCGTTCTCCGCCGTGTCGGCGTCGGCCAGTCCCATGACGTTGCGCGCATACTCTACCAGAGCATATTGGAAGCCCCCTCAAGTGCCGACGAACGGCCAGTCACGCCGCCGCGCGAACTCGATCCCGTGCAGCATGCCCTCCATGCTCTGGTACGGACTGGCGGGCGCAGCCCACAGCCCGTGATATCCCGCCATCAGCCGCTCGCCCTCGGCTCCCACCAGCGAAGGCGTCGGCAGCCATTGCGACTCGACCTCTACCCCCAGCGCGCGTCCGGCATGTTGCAGGCTGGTGCCGATGGTGATGTGTGAGGGATACTCAGGATTGAAGTCGCCTAGGATGCCGATGCGGATGGTCACGCCATCCTCCTCCGCACATCATACAGACGGCCTTAACTCTTGCGCCCGCTTCCGCGGGCAGTGATTCGAATCACTTGGTACTGTAATGACGATTTCATAACAGTACGGTCTGAGCTACCATTGACACGTCTTAGCGCCGGTGAATGAACTAGACGATTTACGTGAGCAAGTAGCGCGGCGCACGGAGGAGCGCCGGACGGCTTGGCTGCGCCAGCAGCGAGGTCGGTATTTGCGATGGATGTTTACTGCCGGGGTTTTTGCCCTCCTAGTCACGGTCATCGCGGCCCTTGCTGTATCGGCTGCCTTTGGAATCGTAGCAGGGTACCTCTGGCTATTCGCTTGGAACCGTTGGATGGAGTTTCCAGTGAGCGTGTGGAACGCTGGTTGTCAAGTACATCGAAACCAACAAACCACGTAGGATGACGTTTCAGGAAGAATTTATCGCCTTGTTGCGGAAGCATGGCGTTCCGTTCGAGGAACGCTTCCTTTGGCGATAATCTTACGCCCGCTTCGCAGGCTGGCTCTCGCACCGCAATCGGTCCCACGGCTTGCGCCGTGGGCTACGTTATCCCGCCCGCTACGCGGGCTGGGCGAATGCTCATGCAGGCACGCGTGTATGACGCAGACTATCAGCGATCCGGCGGCTCATCCGTTTGTTTCGGGACTTGCACGGTGGGTTCTACCTAGGTCGGCGGGCTCGATCAGTGCGTGAAACGCGCGTTATAGCGTAGCCCACGGCGCAAGCCGTGGGAAGGCGACGAAAACCACGTCAGCCCGCGAAGCGGGCGAAAGACCCCCAGCCGGTGCCCCCGGCATGCTTGCCGTCTCCGGTCGTCGTGGTGGGATGAGTGGGTTCTGGATGCGGCTGTTGTACGGATTTGCTTACGCTCTTGTTGGCTTGCACGTGTTCGTTTGGATTTCGGACAAACGAAAGTACTCGCGGGAACTGAAGGCGTACCTCGCTTTGTCGGGCGAGGCTTGGAAAGACTTGACCTAAACGGCATGAGTTTTTTCCGGCGTCTTAACCAGATCGTTGTAAACAGCAGTTTCGGCGAGGTGCCGCCGCGTATGAAGACCATCATCGAGCCATTCCGCATCAAGAGCGTGGAGCCGATCCGCTGGACGACCCGCGCCGATCGCGAGGCGCTGCTGCGCGCGGCGCACTACAACCTGTTTCTGGTCTCTGGCCGACGATGTCCTGATCGATCTGCTGACCGATTCCGGCACCGGCGCCATGTCCACGCATCAGTGGGCCGCGATCATGGAAGGCGACGAGAGCTACGCCGGCAGCCGCAGCTTCGACCGCTTCCGCGCTTCGGTGCAGGAGATCTTCGGCTACAGCCACGTGATCCCCACGCACCAGGGCCGCGCCGCCGAGCGCATCCTGTTCAGCGTAATGTGCAGGAAGGGGGACGTGGTCCCCAACAACACACACTTCGACACCACCCGCGCCAACATCGAGTTCGTGGGCGCCGAGGCGGTGGACCTGCCCATCGCCGAAGGCAAACAACCGGCGCTGGTCCATCCGTTCAAAGGCAACATGGATGTGGCGGCGCTGGAAGAGCTGATCGAGCGCGTGGGTCGCGAGCGCGTGCCGCTGGTGATGCTGACCATCACCAACAACTCCGGCGGCGGCCAGCCGGTCTCCATGGAAAACGCGCGCGCGGTGAGTGCGGTTTGCCGACGGCATCGCATCCCGCTCTACTTTGACGCCTGCCGCTTTGCCGAGAATTCCTACTTCATCAAGCTGCGCGAAAAAGGCTACGAGTCCAGGACTCCGAAGCAGATCGCGCAGGAGATGTTCGCGCTCGGCGATGGCTGCACCATGTCCGCCAAGAAGGACGGCATGGCGAACATCGGCGGGTTCCTCTGCACCAACAACGACGTGCTGGCCGCCCAGGAGACCAACCTGCTGATCCTCACCGAGGGCTATCCCACTTACGGCGGAATGGCCGGTCGCGACCTGGAAGCGATTGCAGTCGGTCTCAACGAGGCGCTCGACGAGGATTACCTGAGATACCGGATCACCTCCACGGCTTACCTGGGCAATCACATTGCCGAGCACGGCGTTCCCATCGTTCAGCCCCCGGGCGGTCACGCCATCTACATCGACGCCCGCGCGTTTCTGCCGCACGTTCCCCCGGCCGAGTTCCCCGGCGTCGCCCTGGCCAACGAGCTGTATCTGGAAGGCGGCATCCGTTCGGTGGAAATCGGGACGCTGATGTTCGGCGCCGCCGCCAGGATGGACCTGGTGCGGCTGGCGATCCCGCGACGCGTCTATACGCAGAGCCACATCGATTACGTCATCGAAGTGATCCTGGAAGTCTGGAAGCGGCGTGATCGGATCGTAGGCCTCAAGCTGATGGAGGGAGCCCCGTTCCTGCGTCACTTCACTGCGCAGCTCGAACCGCTGCAGACGGTTCACTCCGGATAATTGAAAACCCCCACCCAAGCAAAACCGGCTTGGGTGGGGCACCCTCCAGTTTTTATGTAGACTCCGCATATGCGTGCCATGGTGCTCGAACACCCGGGAGCTGCGGAGGGAACTCCGCTTCAGGTCAGAGAGATCCCTGAGCCCACGCCAGGGCCGGGAGAGATTCGCGTTCGGGTGCGTGTTTGCGGCGTCTGCCACACGGATTTGCACATCGTGCAAGGCGAGCTGCCCATGCACAAGTTGCCGGTTGTGCCCGGACACCAGGTGGTCGGAGTGGTGGACGCGATCAGTGAGGGCGCGAAAGGCTTCAAAGAAGGCGATCGCGCCGGCGTGATTTGGCTGCACTCCACGGACGGAAGTTGCGAGTATTGCCGCCGCGGCTCTGAAAATCTGTGCGTCAACGCCAAGTTCACCGGGTACGACGTGAATGGCGGATACGCTGAGTCCGTAATAGTCCCCGCAGACTTCGCTTATCAGATTCCCAAAACCTTCTCCGACGAAAATGCCGCTCCTCTGCTTTGCGCCGGAGTGATCGGATACCGCTCGCTAAAGCTGAGCGGCGCTTCGAAATCCGACCGCCTGGGCCTCTACGGATTCGGCGCCAGCGCCCACATCGTGCTGCAGATTGCGCGCCACATGGGATGCGAAGTGTTCGTGTTCACGCGCGCCGCGGCGCATCGCGAACTCGCCATGAAGCTGGGCGCTGCCTGGGTCGGCGATGCCAAAGATCATCCGCCGCACGAACTCGACGCTGCCATTGTTTTCGCACCCGCTGGTCCAATCGTTCTCGATGCATTGCGCGCCTTGCGCAAAGGCGGGACTGTCGCGCTGGCCGGCATCACCATGACGCCGATTCCGGAGATGGACTATTCTCTGATCTATGGCGAGCGCGTGGTACGCAGCGTTGCCAACAGCACGCGCCAGGACGCCCGCGAGCTGCTCGAACTGGCTGCCGACGTTCCGGTGCGCACCGCGGTCACACTCTACCCGCTGGAAGAAGCCAATCGCGCTCTTTCCGACATGAAGCACAGCCGCATCGAAGGCGCGGGTGTGCTGCGCATCGGCTAGAACCTATCCATCATGCTTCTGCGGGTGCCTTGAGGAATTGTGAAGGGGCACGCCTTCAGGCGTGCCGTAGGACGCTGACAAAAGCTCGGCTTTAGCCGCTGAGGGAATCTCCCTCAGGGCCTAAAGGCCATTCATCTAGCGACTGATACGGCACGGCTGGAAGCCGTGCCCCTTCACGTGCATCGTGCTGTGGAGCCGCTAAGCTCAGGTAGATGCAGGCTGTGCCAGCACGTAACTGGAGCTGAGCTGGATGGCTCCATGCAGCGTGCGATACAGCGGGCAGCGCATCGCATACATGCCGTGCACGCGCTCCACGGTCTCGCGCGCCGTTTCGGGCGCCACCACCTGATATTCCACGTGGATGCGCCTGATCACCAGGACTTTCTCATCCGTCTCCACTTCGCCGCGAACCGTACCGGTCAGACGTCCGCCGCTGGCATCGATGTTGCGCGCCTCCAGCGCGCCCCCGAAGGTGCCCAGCATTCAACCGGCGGTAGCGGCGATGACGTAGTCGATGGTGGCGGCGTGGGGCTCGCCGAGCTTTTCCTTGGGGATCTTGTAATGCTCGGCGATCGCCCCGTGAACACTGAACGTGATCGGTTCCTTTTCGCCCGGCAGCCATGCCAGGCGGACCGGTCCGGCTACGCGCTCGATGCGTGAGTTCGAAACGTAAACCACATCGGACATGCTCTCACCTCGCGATGCATTGTAGGATGCCGTGGCTGCCGGCTGGTTACAAATTACCGCTCACACCATAACCTCCAGCGCGTCCGGAAGCACCTCGAGCTTCTGGCACTCCAGCTTGAGCACCTCGCCATCAACCATCACGTTCACCGGTGCATCCAGTTCGAACTCAATCTGCCGCG
This sequence comes from uncultured Acidobacteriota bacterium, assembly GCA_963733935.1. GTDB lineage: Bacteria > Acidobacteriota > Terriglobia > Terriglobales > Acidobacteriaceae > JAHFUA01. The sequence continues at coordinate 49,355 of CAVTEQ010000005.1, read as the reverse complement.
CGGCCTGCCGCGAAGCCAGCGGATGCCGCACGTGCGTGCCGGTGTAAAGCGTGTGCAGGTTGGCGATCAGGCCGAGGCGGCTGATTGGTCCCCAGCGGACGTACTCGATCAATCCGTCACTGGGGTCGGCGTCGGGAGCGATCATCATTTTGCCGCCGGTGAACCTGCTGTTGTTGAAGGTGAGGAACAGACAACGGCGGCGGTCATACTCCGTCTGATCGTCGACACGCAGGGAAACGGACGGCGGTCGAGACGCGCCAGACACGTGAACAGCGCCAGCAGGTAGCCGAGCTCGCCGTATCTTTGGAAACGCTCGTGGCGGAGGAAAGCCACGTCAGCGGCGAATCCCACGCTCAGCAGGTTGATGTAGTAGAGCACACCGTCGCGGTGAGTCATACGCAAGACGTTGCAGGCGCGAGATCGACCGGCGATTAGCGCCTGCGCGGCATGCTCGGCGCCGCGCGTGCTGAAGTCGCGCAGAAACGAATTGCCGGTACCGAGCGGCAGGAACGCAAGCTGAGGGCGCTCGCCATCGAGCGCTTCCGGGAAGAGGCCGTTCACGATCTCGTAGGAAGTGCCGTCGCCGCCGACGGCGAGAAATCGCCGGAAACCAGCGCGGTAGGCCTCGCGAGCGAGCGCGATACCATCGCCGGGAGCTGCGCGTCTCGTGCGCTTCAATTGCGATCCCGGCGGCGCGCAGGCGGTCCAAGGCCGGGCCCGCAAGCTTGCCGCAGCGGCCCCCGCCCGCAGCCGGGTTCACCACGGCGAAGAACGGACGACTCACAGTTCAGCCACCGCCGCGGCGTTCGTCGAAGCGCGAATCTGCTCCGCCAGCTCCAGACGCTTGATTTTGAGCGAGGCGGTTCGCGGGAAGTCAGCTTCCCAGATGACATAGCCGCGGACGCGCTTGAAATCCGGCAGCCGCCGGTTGCGCTCCGCCAAGTCGCGTCCCAGGGCATCGTTGAATTCGCGCCCCGGCTCCAGACGCAACACGATCACCAGCATCTCGCCGCTCGGCTTCCAGAGATAGTTGGCGGCAAACACGCAGAATTCCTTAACCGCAAGGCCCTCGAAGGCAGTCTCGATGTCCTCGGGATAAATATTTTTCCCGCCGGATGTGACGATCATGTTCTTCTTGCGTCCGAAGAGCTGCAGGTGCCCAGTGGCATCGATGCGGCCGAGGTCGCCGCTCATGAGCCAGCCATCCACGATGGTCTGCGCGGTCATCTCGGGATCGTCGAGATAATGCGACATCACCGTTTTGCTGCGCACCGCCACCTCGCCGATGCCTTCGACGCTTGGGTCGACGATTCTCACCTCCATCCCCGGAAGCGGCTTGCCCACGGTATCCGGGCGAAAAGGACTGAAGTCGTTCAAAGTGACGGCAGTGCCGGCTTCGGTGAGGCCGTATCCGTTGGCCACCGGGATGCCGAGATCGTAGAAGAATTGCAGCGTCGCCGGCTCGGTGAAAGCGCCGCCCACGAACAGCGCGCGCAGCTCTCCTCCAAATGCCTGGTGAACTTGCTTGAGCAGCGTGCGGCTGATTTTCAGATTAGGCCGCTTGCGCGTGAGCCGTTTATTGAGGCCGATCAGCCGGTCGAGCAGCCAGCGGCGGTGCGGCGGCAGCTCGGCGAAGCGTGTTCGCAGGCCCTTCTCCAGGTTCTTGAGCACCATCGGCACCAGGGACATGTAGGTGATTCTGTAGCGAGGAAAGGCGTCGCGGACGTACTCGGGCCGGAGCGTGCGCAAGTGCACCACTGCCGCGCCGCAGGTGAACGGCCCGATGAAGCCGACCATGAAATCGATCGCGTGGTTAGTGGGCAGAATGCTCAGGTAACGCACGCCCGGCCAGAAAGGATACAGCGCCGTCAGCGACATGCACTGCTCCAGATAATTTTCATGCGTGAGCACGCATCCCTTGGGACGGCCTCCTGTGCCCGAGGAATAGACGATGCACGCCGCATCCTGTCGCCGCCGCGGCACGAAGCGTGGCTCGCCTTCTTTCTTAAATTCCTCCCAGCGCGTCGCGCCGGCGAGTTCGGCGTTGCCGGGAGCTTCCGCTCACCAGGACGGTCTGCGCGCGAAGATCCTTGAATCCCGGACTGGCTACGATTGCCCGCCACAAGTGATGCTCGATCACCAGCACCTTGGCCTTCGAATGCGCCAGCAGCTCGAGGTGCTCGCGCGCCGTCAGCTTGTAGTCGAGCGGGACCACCACGCCGCCGCAATAGAAGACAGCGTAAGCGGAGATCAGCCACTTCGACTGGTTGGTCATGATGATGGCGGCGCGATCGCCTTCGCCGAAGCCCGAGTCCTGGAGCGCGCGCGCCAGTGGCAGCGCCATTTGCTTGAAGTCTCTGTATGTCAGGCGGCAGTTCTCGCGATCGCGATCGGCCTCGATCAGGCACACTTCGTTCGGCCAGCGGTCGAGCGCATCGCGCAGTGCCGCTCCCAGGCAGTCGTATTTGGCCAGATCCAGCATCAAGAACTTCCACCACTGAGACACGGAGGCACCGAGAGGCAAGAAGTGAAGAACCTCCGTGTCTCCGTGCCTCCGTGGTGGGTGTACATCACAATCGTGATTGAATTCGTTCGGCGAGCGCGCGGAAGCTGGTGACGCCCTGCATCTCGTAGTCTGGTAGCTCGACGCGGAAGTGATTTTCGAGGCGCGTCAGCAGCTCGAGCGCTTGCAGGCTGTCGATCTTCAGCTTCTCGAACAGGTCGTCGTCGGGCGAGAGCTTCTCGCGCTGCACCTTGAAGTGCGCGGCCGCCAGATTCAGGATTTCATCCGTGGTCTGGTCCAGTGTGGGCATATTCCCCTCCTCACGGCAAATACGGCTGCCGGTCCGTGCTTTCGACAAACTTCTGCAGAGCTTCTTCCACCGCGGGCCTTGTGAACAGGGTGCAGAAGATCTCAATCTCGCGGCGAAGTTCGTTGTACGGGATCGGCTTGATGAACTGCTTGGCGATGACGCTGGTGTGCCGGTCGAACTTTGCCATCTGCGTTGCAGTCGAGCGGGCAACGCGCAGAGCTTCGCCTTCCGCCGTCACCTGCCTGACCAGCCCGATGGCCTGTGCCTTCTGCACGTTGAAGCTGCGGCCGGTAAGCAGCAGGTCGCGGACGACCGCGTTGCCCACGTCGCGCTTCAGACGCGGTATCCCGCCGAACCCGGGGATCAGCCCGAGGCGCAGCTCGGGGAAGCAGAAGCGGGCCATTTTGTCGGCGATGATGAGGTCGCAGGCCAGCGCCAGTTCGAAGCCGCCGCCAAAGCAGACGCCGTGCACGGCGGCAATCGTGGTAAGCGGCGAGGCGTCAATGATGTTCAGCACGCGATGGATGCGCTCCAGAAACTGCCGCACCCCGGCGACGCGCTCCTCGGCCGGCAGCTGTGCGCCCTTTTTCGTAGAGCTCGCGCAGGTCCGCGCCCGCGGAGAACCCCTGCGGCAGCGCACTATAGATGATCAGCGCGCTGGCACGGCTGGTTGCGATCTCCAGCTCTTCAATGAACTCTTCCAGCTCGCAGAGCGTGGTCGAGCCGATCTCGTTGAGCGGCTCGCGGTGCAGCGCCAGTTCGACCACGCCCTCGGTCATTTCCCAGGAGAGCGCCTGGCCACAATGTTTCTTCATGCCGGTTTCGCCGACTCCACCGCGACCGCATACATTTCGTCAATCGCGGAGCGGAAGCGCGCGCTGATGGCATCACGCTTGAGCTTGCCGTTGGCGGTGAGCAGCCCATTCTCCACGCTGAAGGCTTCCGCCGAGAGATAGAACGCGCGAACGCCCTTGTAGTGCGGCAGCTCGTGATTGAACTGCTCCAGAACGCGCTCCACCTCGTCCCGCCGGCACTTGCCGGTGACGATGGCCGCCAGGAAGCTGCAGCCGTTGCCCACCAGCACCGCCTGCTGCGCGCCGGGCAAGCGGCGCACAAGCTCGTCTTCGAGCGGCTCGGGAGCGATGTTGTGGCCGGAGTTCAAAATAATCAGGTTCTTCAGGCGGCCGATGATCCGCCAATTGCCGGCGGCGTCCACTTCGCCCTGGTCGCCGGTGTGGAACCATCCGTCGCGCAGGACCCGCGCTGTCTCGTGCGGACGATTCCAGTAGCCGGGAAAAATATTCGGCCCGCGCACCAGGATCTCCTGGTTCTCGCCGACTTGCATCTCGATTTCGGGGATCGCCGGTCCGACCTTGCCGGGCTCGAGGTGCCGCGGGTCGTCCATGGTACAGATAGCGGTGGTTTCGGTGAGCCCATAAACCTGGAGCACCGGAATGCCCAGCATCATGAAGAACAATTGCGTTTCCACCGCCAGCGGCGCCGAGCCGCAGATCAGCGCCTTCAGGTTCGGGCCGATGCTGGCGCGAATCTTGGGGAACCAGCAGCGAGTTGCCCAGCGCCAGCCAGAATGACTCGCCAATTGCCAGACTTGCCGGCCTGTTGCCGCGGATACGCCTTCACCGCACGATCGAAGATCGTCTGCGTCATGCCGCCGCGCTTCTTGATCTCATCTGCGATTCCCGTGCGCACCCGCTCCAGCAACGTGGGGACGTTCAAGAAATAATCGGGCGCCATCAACTCGAGGTCCTGCTTGATGCGAGTGAGGTCGGTATTGATGGTGAGGACAGCGTTTCGCGACAGACAACTCAGCAGCAAAATCCAGGAGCCGGCAAAACAAAATGGCAGGTAATGGAAGACGCGATCGGGCTCGCTGGTCGCGCCCATCAGCCGGTCGAGCCGCTCGGAGGTGCAACGCAGCATGTGGTTGACGTTGCCGAGATTGAGCACCACGCCTTTGGCTTCGCCGGAAGTGCCGGAGGTGTAAATGATGGTGACCGGGTCGGAGTCGGCGAGCGGGACGGGCGCGCGCGCATCGTCGGCCACGCCCGTGCCACGCCCGAAAATTTCTTCGAAAAAGGCGGTGCACGGCAACTGCGGCCACACCTGGGCTACGCCTTCCCGCAAGTCGGAATCGGCGCAGATGACGAGCGACGGCGCACAATCCTTCATGATGCCCGCGAGCTCTCTTGGCGCCTGGCGCGAGTAGAGCGGCACTACGATGATGCCTTCGGCCATCGCCGCCAAATCGACCGCGGCCCAGCGCACGTCGTTCGGCGCCAGCAGCGCGCAGCGTTCGCCCTTCTTGAGTCCGGCGTTTTGCAGAAAACTTCTTGCGGCATGCACCAGGCCGAGCACCTGGCGGCCGCTGCTCGAGAGCAGCCTGCCTTCGCTGACTTGCTGCAACACCGGCCGTTCCGTACCGCTCCGCAGGCGCTGGAAAATGTTTTCCAGGAAGTTCACGCGGCGCAAGCCTCGGCCAGGCGGCACAACCTGGGGCTGAGCGGCGGCAGGTAGTCCTCCCAACTGCGCTGGCCCGCGCGCACCGGGAATTCCGGATAGCGCTGCTGAACGTTCTCCTCGAGGTACACACCCATGCGCGCCATGGTCTTCAGGTTTTTTACGACAGTGCGGGAGATGGCGTCGCGGATGGCCTCGCGCTCGGTGCGCAGCTTTTCCATGATGTCGAGCAGCCTGGGTTCGAGATAGGGATCGTCTACTTCCAGCAGCAGATGGTCGTGGCCCCGCTCGTGCATGATGTTGCGAATGCGCTCGTCCATGGTGATGCCGGCCGACGGCACGAGGGCCGGCATCGAGGTGACGATGCCGTGGTAACGGGAAGAAACCATCATGTGCGCGGCGCGCAGGATGCTCACCAACTGGTACATGTCGTACACATCGGAAGTGAGCACGGGAGCACCGCCCAGGCGCTCCGAGATGCGCTCGCAGGCGTCGCGGTCCAGCCGCTCCGTCGCGACCAGCACCGGAAATACGCTGTGCTTCTTGCAAAACGCCGCCACCGCATTGCCGATGGCGGCCAAATAACGCGTGTAGGCCGCATCCACTTCCGGCCCGGCATGGTGGAAGTACACGGTGCGGTAATGACTGGATTTGTAAGCGCCGGTGGTCAACCGCAGGAGATACTTCGCTACCGACGCCTTCACCGGCCACCAGAACGGATTGATGGGGCAGATGATCAGCACCGTCTGGGTTCCGTCCCACCCCATGGCGCGCAGCGCCTTCTGGCCGTACTCCGGGCCGAGCGGCTCGAAGGTCCAGGCGGTGTCCGTGCCCAGTTCGGTGGGAACCGCGAGATTGCTGAGCCGTCCGCGCGATTCGAGATTGCGAGTGATGATCAGCGATTCGCCGCAATAGCGCCGGCACATGGATTCGAGCAGGCGGTCCATATCACCAGCTTCCGCGCCGTAGCCGACCGAGAGCTTGTTCTGCACGGCGGCGATGCCGAGCGAGCCGATCATCATGGTGGTGAGCGCGTTGGCAAACTTGCTCTTGAACATCGAGCCCTCGCAAGCCACCACGCCATGCTGCTGGCGAACTTCGCGGTAAAGGAACGGCGGGAAGATGTCCGGCAGATGGACCTGGCGGGCGTCGCCGAAGTAGCCGCGGCTGCGTTCCAGGTTCTGGGTCATCACGCTGAGCGCGATGTTCTCCGGACCCAGCACCTGGCGCATCTGGCGCAGCATCTCTTCCACGCGCACATCCGAGCCGGTATTGCGCGTGCCGTTGTATCCGGCGAGAAGCAGGCGGAGCTTTTCCCCGGGATGCCAGGCAGCGCCGGCGCCGAACATCCACTGCAGCCGGGAAATCTCGATCAGGCCGCTGACCCACGCTTCCAACACGAAGTCCATCATGCCAGCGACCCCCTGACGGGACTTTCAGCCAGTGTGACGCTTGGCTGGGGGACCGCATTCGCGGGCCACTCCTGGTAGCGATAGGTGAAGTGGTTCTCGGTGGAGAACTTCAGCAGGGGATAGCTGTATGCGGAGAACGGCGCGGGCGCAACCCCGAGTTCGTGCACCACGCGACGGTTGTCAAACACCGTGTTCCACACCAGGTAAGGCAGAAATACTTTCATCAGCGACGCTCCGCGGCCGAGCGCCCCCTGGCGATTGGAGAGCCAGTTGACGGCCGCCCTGAAGGGCTTTTCTAAACTAGAAACGAATACGGGAGAACGTTTCCCCCGCGCGCGGTTCAGCGCCTCGGTCAGTTCGCGGTAGGTCTGCGATTGCGTGCCCGAGGAGAGATGATATATCTCGTGATCCGGCCGCGGCTTCTGGTGCAACGCTACGACCGCGTCGGCGACATAGTTCACCGGAACGATGTCCACCTTATCGTCAGCGCGGAAGGGCAGAACCGGCAGGCCGGCGAGGAAGACGAAGGCACGCACCATGTCGAATTGCGTGGTCTCCGCGTGGCGGCTATCGCCCAGCACGATACTGGGACGGAAGATGGTGCGCGGGACATCCGGCAGCAGCTCGCGGATCATGTGCTCGCAAAACTTCTTGGTACGGGCGTAGGGATCGTAGTCGGAGCGGTCCCATTGGACGGCATCGTCTTCCTGCACGACCTCGTTGAAGCGGTGTCCGGCCACGGCGACGGTGGAAACATGGCTGAAGCGGCGCAGACCGTGATCGTCGCGTGCGGCCTGTGCCAGCTTGACCACCTCCAGGGTGCCGCGCAGGTTCACGTTCAGGCAGGCTTTCTCCGACTTGCGGTTGAGCGAGGCGGCGCAGTGGATCACCGCGTCCGTGGTCTGCGCGAGCTGCGAGTAGTCATCGGCGGAGAGTCCAAATCGTGAATCGGTCAGGTCGCCACGGAAGATCGTGATCCGTGTCTGCAGATACTCGTGAAACTGCGAAAAGGTGAAGTGGAGCTGCATCGCGTTCCACAGCCGCACCTCGGCTTCATGCTGGTCGCGAGCGCGGACCAGCAGGTTGAGCGGCTCGCGATGGCGCTCCAGCAGGCCCGCCGCTACGTGCGCGCCGATGTATCCGGTCGAACCGGTCAGGAAGATGGCCACGTCACTCCCGTATCGATGATCGTGCCGCCGCGGACCTTGGGCTCCGGAGCTGGTTTGGGGCCCTGCAGGTGAAAGTCCTGGCGGGACTCGTAATCCACCGTCCGCCCTTCGATCAGAGGATAGGTCCACTTGCGCAGCGCCGGAATGTGTACATCGATCCAGAACTCGTACCAATCGATGGCGCGCGGGTCGTAGCCGAAATCGGCGATCTCCGCAGGCGGAAGGACCGCCGAGAGCAGCTCCGCGTTCTCTCCCTCGAACACATGCTGGTTGTGCAGGATGAACGGTTCGAAGAGCTCGATCAGCTTTTCCAGCTTTTCCAGGTTGCGCTCGGCGCGCACCAGCACCGGCTGCTTCAGCGGCACCGGGGACATGATCTTCTGGATGGCCTTGATGATCGCCTTCTGCCCCGGCGCGGAAAAGCGCACGTAGCGCTCCTTCGAGACCGGGATGGTGTCGAAGCGCAGGCGCAACCACGATTCCAGCCCTTCTTGCGCGCGATAGTACTTGCGGTGCCCCAGGCCGGTGAGCTCGATGGAGCGGCGCATGTCGCAGGGATTCGCCACCGACGTGGCCAGCTGGTAGAGCGGCCGATGGCAGCGTTCGACCAGGGCCGCCGCGATCAGCGTCATGCCCCGCGTGACGGTATCCACCGGGATCAGGTCCAGGCATTTGCGCTCGTTGGTGGGAAGCTGGCGAAAGAATGTTCCCAGGAGATACGAGAGCGCCGCGGAAGTGTTGATGCCCTCGTTCCAGCCGCGGAACGGCTTCTCGACCGACGATTCCACGATCGACGGCCGCACCACGGCAATGGGCAGCCCCGCGCCCTGCGTGGCCAGCAGCGACTCGGCCAGGCTCTTGGTGAAGGTGTAGGTGTTCGGCCAGCCGAGCTCGCGGGCGCGCTGCGTCCCCGCCTCGGCCAGCGCATTGCGCACCCAGCGGATGCGGTTCTTGCGAACCTGGTTCTCGAGCGCCGCGCCTTGCAGATCTCGGGCTGCCGTGGCCTTGTTCAGAGCCTGCTGCCGCAGTTGCTCGGTGATTTCCGCACTCTCGGAGCGGACCCCAATTTCGGCGACCAACTGCCGCAGCCCGCGAACTTCGCTCTCGGCATCCCAGCCCGCAATCCGTCGCGGCGTGTAATTCGGCGTGAGGGTTTCCGGGACACGCCCATCCACGAAGCCCACCACATAGCACGTGGAAAGATGAAGCAGGGCGGCGCGATCGGACTGGCGAAGAAACGCGATGAGGTGGAGGATCGAGTCCACGTTGGCCGCAAGCGCGTCGCGCAGGTCGGGATTGAAGTCGGTGAGCCCGGAGCTGTTGATCACCACGTCCAGCGTGCGCGACAGCCGTTCGCGGACCGCAGGCTCCATGCCGAGCCCGGGCTGGCTGATATCGCCTTCCACCACTTCGATGCGCTCGCGCATGAAGTCCGGAAAACGATCCCCGTAACGGCGATAAAGCGGCTCGAAGACGGGAGACTCCTCGACGATCTTCTCGAAGCGCTGCAGGCCCGAAGTCCCGTGCTGCCGCCGCACCAGCAGATAAATCTTGCCGATCTCCGGCAAGTCCATCAGCGTGTTCGCCAGCCACACCTTCCCGATGAACCCGGTCACGCCCACCAGCAGCACCTGCTTGCGCGCGAGCGATTCCCGAACCGAGAGCCGGCGGACGGCTTTCCCGTGGTCGAAATAGAGGGCCGGACGCACCCTCGCCGGCGCGGGGCGCTTGGCCGAAGTGACGGCGTCAACCAGGACTTCCGCCCCAAAATCCAGGTCGCGGCTGAGTTGCTCCAGCGGTACCGCTCCGTTGGGACTGAGGCCGGTAATCCGCGCCAGCACGCCCCGCGGGCGGATCACGGGATCGAGCAGGCGTCCGGTGGCGATGCCGTCGCGGAACTCCAGCCGGTTCACCAGCAGGTAAGGCACGCCCAGGTGCTCGGCGAGCGGGCGCATCACGTGGTCCAGACCTTGGCTGACGAGCACGACCTGTGCGCCGCTTTCCAAGAGCTGCTTGAGTTGCGCGACGCCATGCGGCTTGAGCTTTGGCTTCAGACGATACTGGAAATATTCCGCACCCAGCAGATCGAGCCGATCACGGCTGATGCCGCGCAGCACCGAGTGCAGCACGCGGGTGGCAGCGCGGCGGTGCGTAAGATAAAGGACAGGCCGGGCCAGCGCCATCAGCGCCATGGCGCCGCGCCGCAGCCAGCGCTCCGAAAAGGATTGCGCGTTCCACGTGAAGTATCCGAGCGGGCGGACCGCGGTGAGGTTAAGAAGGCTGCCCTCCACCCGCCAGAAGACATAGTTGCGGGCTGGTTCAGAGTACGCCGGGTTGTCCGGAGATGGATTCACGGGCAGTTTCGTTCTCGATTCACACTGTCACGCTGAGCGAGCGCGACCGAGCACAAACCTCGCATTTTACTCGCTAAAAAGGCCGCCGGATAGACCGGCGGCCGCCAAAACCCTTACTGGTCTGGATGCGCTAGTCGCCCAGAACCTCTTCTCCAACTTGCTCTTGCGGTGCCGCTGGCTTGGGAGCGACCAGCGAATTGAGCGAGACGAAGTTCTCCGCCGTCTGGTCTTTCAGCACCACCTTGCGGTAGAGCTTCATCATCTCGGCGTCGTTCGTGTTCTTCTGTTTGGCATCGCGGGCGCGCAGCTTCTCTTCGCGCGCGTTCTTGGCGATGCCCAGCCGGTCGAGGTCATCTTGCTCTTTCTCGGTGACCAGTTCCTGGTTGATCTTGAGCACCTTGCGATCGGTGATGATGTCGGCTGCGTCCATGTTGACCCGCTTGCCGCCGGCGAAGATCTCGTGCCGGCCATTCTCCTCGTACCACTTGGTGAGCGTGGCCGTCATGTGCATCTTCTCGATGATGTTGCGCCAGCCGATGCCGGTGTTGTACGCGCAGAAGGAGATCTCGCCTTCCTGCGTGGCATACGGAATGATGCACTGCTCGGTGCGCCGGAAATCGTAGTTGAACAGGTCCTGGAACCACATGCCGGCGATGAACAGAATGTTCCAGCGATCCTTGCGGCGGTTCTCGATGTCCGCCAGGGTGCGATCGGCGCCCACCTTGCCGTACTTGCCGGAGCGCGCCTTCTTGCTGGCACCGAATCCTTTATCGAACTTCATCAACAGGTCGAAGATGGTGAAGTGCGGGGTGGTCTTGAAAGGATCGTAATTGCGCATCACCGCCAGTGCCATGCCAAACAGGGAGAAAGAGCGACCGCGGGCGGCGTCTGTGATGGTCTGCACGTCCTTGGCAAGCTGGTCGACGTTCAGGAACTCGGTGATCGGCGCGGCTTCCTTGGTTTCCTTGTCCACCATGATGCCCATGCCCACGCCGCAGTTGGGGTGGCAGCCGCAGCTCATCTGTCCCCACTGCGCCTCCGGCCCATGGACCATGTCGGCCCAGTCGGAGAAGGTGGACATGAACGAGAGTGGGAACCAGTCGCGGGCGGGCTCGCCCAGGCCGGTCTGGCTCTTCACGTCGTGCGCCAGATGCGACAAGGTGTAGCGCTGCGCCTGGCGCCGCTCGTCGGTGATGGCCTCATCGCGACCGGTGAACGAAACCGGCTGGAAGGAGCAGAAGGAGATGATCTTGGGATTGTCGAGCGCGAACTTGATGATCTTCCCGACCTGCTCGTTGTTGATGCCATTGACGATGGTCGTCACGGGCACGACATCCACGCCCGCCTTGTACAGATTCTCGATGGCCTGCAGCTTCACGTCATACAGGTTGCCGACCTTGCGATGCGCGTTGGCGGCGTTGCCCATGCCGTCGAACTGCAGATAGGCGTAGCGCAGGCCCGCTTCCGCCGCCTGCTGGCAGAACTCGAAGCTCTTGGCGAACTCGATGCCGTTGGTGGCTGCCTGCACGCTGTTGTAGCCCACCTTGCGGGCGTAGCGGACCGCATCCAGGAAGTAGGGCGAGAGCGTGGGCTCGCCGCCGGAGAACTGCACCGACAGTTGCCGGCGCGGCTTCAGGGAAACCGCGTTGTCCAGCATGGTCTTGATTTCTTCCCACGTCAGCTCATGAACGAATCCCACCTGGTTGGCGTCCATAAAGCAGGGATCGCACATCATGTTGCAGCGGTTGGTGAGGTCGATGGTCAGCACCGCGCCGCGGCCCCACTTCACTGTGCTGGTGCCGTGGTGGTGCAGGTGCTCGTCGGCGTGCGCGAGAATGTCACGCCCAGGGTACGACTGCTCTAGATGCCGGTAGAAGTCCAGGTCCATGGCCATCACGTCTTCAAAGTGGCCGTGCTTGGGACAGTCTTTCACCATGAGGAGTTTGCCGTCGCGCTCGATGATCTGCGCCTTGAGCTCGCCGACCTTCTCGGCCATCAGGATGTCGACCGGCAGTTTGCCGTCGAGAATTTCCTGCCGGATCTGCGGCACGCAGCGCGGGCAGAGCGAGTCGGTTTGCCGCGGCCAGCCCAGCGGTGGCTTGCTCTTTTGCCACGACTTCAGGATCGGCTTGTCCGACCACCCGGGCACGAACGAAGGGTTGGGACGAATCCGGTTCAACCGCTCATAGACGAACCATCCCACCTCGGCTGCAGTGGTCAGCAGCTTTTCCAAGTACTTCACCGGCTTGTGCATATCTATTTCGCTCCTCGTGGTTGCCAACCGGCCGCGCTTCCGCCGCGAGCCGCTAAAAGATAGGCCCCCATCATTAGCCGCATCCAACTCTACCAATGTTACGTTAGAAGACAGGTCTTAGCCCAACAGGGAAGCCCCGAAGTGGGCGAAATGGAGGTTTAGCGGCACAGTTTCGCATTGTACGGGCCTAAACTATTGAAAACAACGGGGAACAATGGGCTCTCCGGTGGCTTATTAGTGCTTTCCCTGATTCCTCAAACGGCTGAGCTGGCAGGAGGCAGGACGCAGGAGGCAGCAAGACTTGCGATCCGCCTCCGCATTTTTTGCTTCCTGCTACCTGCCTCCTGCTTCCTTTTTTTCAGGAATGGCGCTAGCCTAACAACAACATTGGCGTGGGGGTGGAGGGCAGGTTTTTGCCGTTTCCCTGTCGTTCGACCTGACCGGAGGAGAACGGCGTCAGGCCAGGTCACACCGCCCACGCCACATCTTCCCGGCAGCGATCTAGGCGGCTGCCGACTCGCGCTTCAACCGCTCAATCTTCGCGGCCAGAATAAAGTCGCTCTCGGTCAGGCCATCGATCTTGTGGGTCCAACTGGTGATCTCCACTTTGCCCCAAGCCAGGAAAATGTCGGGATGATGTCCCTGTTCTTCGGCTACCGCACCCACACGGTTGACGAAGTCGAGCGCCGTCTGAAAATCCGGGAAAGTGAATGCCTTCTTCAGATGGTGCTCGTTGATCACTTCCCAGCCCGGCACCTGTTTTTCGAGCGCATTCAGCTCCGCGCCCTTCAAGGGCGGAACTCCTCCCCGGCACGGCACGCATTTCTTGTCGGCTAAGTCAGCCATGAGCAAACCTCGTTTCAAGTTTCGAGTGTCGAGTTTCAATTACCCCGCAATTCTATCCCCGGTGAGCGCAGATGTGCAGCCTGCTGCCCCGCAAAACAACTTGAAACATGAAACTTGAAACTCGAAACTCTGTGTATGATGGGCGCACATGGCCGAACTGCTCGAGCCCTACCGCCGGCGTCCGATCCGCTTTCTGGAGGTGTGGGAAGAGGCCGCTTGGCGCATCAAGGTGTACTCGATCACCTTGGCGGGAGGCACGCTTCGCCCCGAACTGCTGATCGCGGCCAAAGAAGCGGCGTTGCGCTGGTTGCGACAGCCCTTGGCTCCGGGCCGCCGCCATTACGGCGTGGGGTTCCTGGCGGTGCACGAGGGGCCAAGCGCTAACTTTGTCTTCCTCGACTGGTGGGCCGATGACAATGAGCTCTATCACCAGGTTTATCTCTCACCCGCCGACGATCCTCACCACCTGCAATATGTGACCCCGGCCGGCCTGGCCTCTACGGTCTGGGACTTGCGCGTGCTGTGTTTCGAGCGCCAAGCCTGGATCGACACGGTACTGGCTAATCCCGCCGGCCCCGACTTCGAGGGCTACCTCAAGCGGCGGCTCAACGAGGATGTTTAGAAGCTGCCGGGGCAGGGAGGATCCAGCTAGACGCCGCTGAGCTCCCACTGAAAGGTACAAAATTCCGCAAGCCTGCTGAAGTCCCGTCGGTTGGCGTAATTACAGTGTGCCGAGCCGCGTCGCGCTCATCGCGATCAGCGCGTCATTGGTCTCCGGCCCTGCCGATTTGCTCATAACCGTATTTGAGGCAAACCGAGCCAGCAATCTGATCAGTCCTATAGCGAGTGCAACCCAAGCCGTCGCGACCGCGCCTGTGACAAAGCCCGCGAGTCCGAAATCGGCTCCATCGCAACCGCAGCCCACCGGCAGAACCATCACGGACACGGTTCAGATAAGCATTGCTGCCCAAGCGGCCCTACAGGAAGCTCTCGAGAGTCCGGTTCAGACCGCCCAAGAAGCTGGTAAGGGAGACCATCAGGCTCAGCGAATACTTGCGAAAGAGGCCGCCGCAAGAAAGACCGAGTAGTAAGCAGTTCGGGTGGTTCTGCCTATGCCCAGCGGTGCGGATCGGAAAGCGGTTCCAGAAGATGCCGGATCTGCTGCAAAAGCAGAGCTGGGCCTTGCCCCTTGGAAACGAAGCAGTCGACACAGGTAAGCGCTTCGCTGGGCACCTGATTCGCTGAAACCATGATGATGGGCACCCGCGGGTTGCGTCCTTTGATCTGCTGGGCAATGATTCCGCCGTCGACTCCCGGCATTACATAATCGAGGAGCACGAGGTCCGGGGGAGAAGCCGCAAACATCTGCAAGGCTTTCTCTCCATCGGCTGCGTTCAGGACCTCATAGCCCTCGCCGCGCAGAATTTTTTCGCGGGTATGAAGGATTGCCGGCTCGTCATCCACCGACAGAATCAGCTTGCTGCCGTTCTTCAACGGCGATAGAGAGGCCCCGGCCTGAAAGACCTGGGAATTCACTTTGCCACCCTCAGGAATTCCCATAACCCTATCGTTAAAGAGGGCCGGCTGTCTGTCTGGTGCCGGACGGACTTAAAATAAACCCAGGCGGTCAAACTCGTCGCGCACCACCCGGTAGCACTCGCAGCAGCTAGCTTCAAGTTTCTGCCGGTTCTTGATGGTTACGTGGCCGCGGGAGTAGTCGATCAGGCCTGCTTTGTGGAGGGTACCCGCCGCCAGCGTAACCGTGGTGCGGGGTGTGCCCAACATGGCGGCCAGAAATTCATGCGTCAGCGGCATGCGATCCGTCTGCACCCGGTCGTGGCAGGTGAGCAACCAGCGCGCCAGCCGTCCCGCAATGGGATGAACACGGTTGCAGGCGGCATTCTGCGCACTCTGAACCAGATTGGCCAGCAGGTACTTCTGCAGATAACGCCGCAGTTCGCCGGGGCGCTCAAACTCATCCTTGAGGCGCGTTGCTTCGATGCGAAAGCCGGAGCCCGCGATCTGGATGTAGGTTTCTCCAGGCATGGTCTTTGCGCCCAGCAGCATAGGAAGGCCCACTACTCCTTCCCTTCCGATGACGCCAACCTCCACCGTTGTGCCGCTTTCCATGGGCAACACCACGGAAGCAAGTCCGTGTTCCAGAAAGTAAGCGTATTTGCTCTTGCCGTCCAGCAACTCGTCTCTCACTTTCAGAGTTACGGGCGAGAGGTACGGTACAAGACGGTTGATCTCTGCTTTGGGTAGGGAGGCTAACACTAGGTTCTGGTATTCACGTGCAGGCGGAGACATGGGATTGCTCCTTTCGCGAGGGCGGTTCGAAAGAACCGGCACCTGGATGCGCAAAGGAGCTACCGGTCTAGCGGCAGTCAGAGATGCGTATGGAGATGTCATCTAAGAGCCTATGCCCTTTTAGATCATTAGGCAACCTCCTCGACTGAGTCTGGTATTAGACACAGCCAAATTTACTAAGGCAAACGCGGGCACTATGTCGGGTATCCGGCATAGAAGATCCCGCTAGAAAGACGACGGCAGGAAACCGAAACGGCGTATGAACGCTTCTAGACAATGAGGCAACTGCTGGACTAAGTCCGGTATCAGACATTAGTATCGACCCGACGTGCACGCAGCGTCATGAGGAGTTCCTGGTGGATGGACACCGACCGGAACGGCGCGTCGCCCCTTCAGCGGATTCCGCGAGGATCTCCGCAGCCTTCGCCCACGAGATTCATAATCCCCTGGACTCGCTGCTGAACCTGCTCTCCCTCATAGAGGCCGAAGCCACGCTCACGGCAACCGGACACCACTACCTCTTCCTCGCGCAAGAGGAAGTGCGCCGCATCTCGCAAATTTCGCGCGACGTGCTCAACCAGCAGCGTGCCACGGCAAGTCCGGAGAGAACGGATATTGTGCAGCTGTTGCGCGGGGTGGTGGAGTTTTACCAATCCCGCTTCGCATCGCGGCACATTGCGGTGAAGACCCGTTATTGCCCCGAGACTCATGCCCGGGCCTATACCGGACAGTTGCGCCAAATGCTCTCTAACCTGCTGTTGAATGCGGCCGACGCGACGCAGACCGGCGGAACGGTGTTCGCAAGAGTCTGCCGCGCACACGAGTGGGCTGGCAAGCACCGCTACGGAGTGCGGGTTACGGTTGCCGACAATGGCTCCGGCATTGCCCTGGAAAACCTGCAGCGAATCTTCGAGCCCTTCTTCACCACCAAAGGCACGGAAGGCAGCGGCATGGGACTCTCGCTGGTGCGCGACGTAGTAGGAAGGCATGACGGGATGCTGCGGGTCAGAAGCAACACGCGCCCGGGCCGCAGCGGCACTGTCTTCATGGTGTTTCTGCCCGCGCAGGCCAATGAAGCGAGCAAACCGTCGCCGGGCAGATCGCGCACCGACTCCGATTGACTACTAACCCGCCTAATGCAGGTGGAAGAACTGGTCGAGCGCGAACAGCAGGCCGACGCCCAGAAACACCAGTAGAGCCATCTTCACGCCCGGCTCCTTGTTGACTTCGGGAATCAGGTCGGATGCGGCCACATAGATGGTTACGCCGGCGGAGAGCGAAAGTCCCACGCCAAGAAAACGCTGGAGCGCTGCCATGGCCAGCACCCCGGCAAGGGTGGAAGCGCCCAGCAGCGCCGAAGAACCCCACGCGGCCCGGCGGCTGCGTCCGCTGGCCAGCATCACGGAGGCCACCGTGAACCCCTCGGGAATTTTGTGCAGGAAGACGGCGAGGAAAATCAGCCATCCCAGTTCGATCGATACCAGAAAGCCGGAAGCGATGGCGATCCCGTCGAAGAAGGTATGGGCCACCAGCCCGACCAGCACGGAGAACCCGGTGTGGGCACGCACAAATTCATCGGCGTGCGTTTCTTCTCCGAAGTGAAAATGCGGCGTAACCGTGTGCTCGAAGAAGTGCACCAGCAGGTATCCGATCAGGATGAATAGCGGCCCGCGAGCCCCGGCCAGGTGAATGCCCTCGGGGACCATCTCCACCAGCGCCGTGGCCAGCATGAATCCCGAGCCTAGGGCTACGAAATACTTCAGGTACTGCTGTTCCCAGCTTCGATGGACGATCAGCGCCCCGCCGAAAACGTCCGCCAGCGCGGCCGTCAGGCCCATCAACAAGCTGAGGAGAATGGCATGCATGCAAGTACCAAGTACCGAGTACCGAGTACCAAGTTCATTCGTTTCCCTGTACGTCAAGCGAGGATATCAAGCCCGCCAGAATTCTGCCGACTTCCTTGATGCTGCCGGTGCAGCGGTCACAGGCATCCTCCGTGATATAGCCGAGTCGACGGGCGATCAAAACCTGCGTTTCGATCTCGGCTACGGACTCCTTCGCGGTCCTGAGAAAATGCCGGAAGTCCTTCTTTGAATACCTCGCTTGGCCTTCTGCGATGTTGCTGGGCACTGACACTGCCGCCCTTCGAAGTTGGTTTGCGAGTCCATAATTCTCGCGTGAAGGTAAGCCTTCTGTAAACTTAGTACTTGGTACTCTCTAGCCACTGTGCCGAACGTGCACTACATCGCCGTCCTTGACGATGTAGTCTTTGCCCTCCAGGCGCAGAGTGCCGCGAGCGCGGGCGTTGGCTTCCGAGCCGGCTTCGAGCAGCGCGTCCCAGTGGATGACCTCGGCGCGGATGAAGTGTTTTTCGAGATCGGTGTGGATGGCGCCGGCCGCCTCGACGGCGCGGGTTCCGCGAGGAACGGTCCAGGCGCGGCATTCGTCCTCGCCAACCGTGAGGAAAGAGATAAGCCCCATCAATTCGTAGGTCTTGCGGATGAGCCGCACCAGACCACTCTCTTTGAGGTTGTAGCTGGAGAGAAATTCAGCGGCTGAGGCGTCGTCCATCTCCGCCAGTTCGGCTTCGACTTTGCCGCAGATGGCGGTGGCGCCGGCGTTGGGGTGGGAAGCAATTTCCTGCAAGCCGAATTTCTCGACCGCGCGCTCGAGATCGCTGCCCAGGTCGGCGCTCTCGCCCACGTTGAGCACATAGAGCACCGGCTTCTGGCTGAGGAACATGAACCCGCGCAGCCGCTTGCGATCTTCGGGGACCAGCTCCAGCTCGCGCAAGGGACGCTCGCGCTCCAGTTGCTCTTTGGACTTGACCATCAGCTCGTGCTCTTTCTCAAGCTCGGGCGACCGCATTTTCTTCAGGTCTTTGACCAGGCGCTCCATGCGCTTCTCGATCTGGCCGAGGTCGTTGACCATCAGGTCGAACTCGACGTTGCGGGCATCGCGCGCAGGATCGATCGAGCCCACGTGCGCGACGGCGGGATCGTCGAAGGCGCGCAGCACGTGGACCAGCGCGTCTACGTTGCGCAACGCGGTGGCGTAGGCGGTGTCCTTGAGCGCTTCCTGGCCGATGGCGGCGACATCGGCATATTCGACGGAGGCGTGGATGGTCTTGCGTGGATTGTAGAGCGCCGCCAGCTTGTCGAGCCGCTCGTCGGGGACACGGGCAACGCCGATGTGCGCCTCGCGTCCGCCGTGCGCCTCCACGTGCGTCTTGGTGAGGATCGTGAACAGCGATGTCTTGCCTACCTGCGGCAGGCCGATGATTCCGGATTTCATAGGAGTAGCTCTTAGCTGTTGGCTCTTGGCTTTTCATCGTGAGCGCAGACTGAGTGCGCTCAACCGACATCCTCAGACTGCCGACAAGAAGCTAAGAGCGAAGAGCTGATAGCTAACAGCCGCCTTCATGATAAACGCCGCGCCACGAGAAAAAGCACGATCAGTCCGAGAATCAGCACTCCGGATTCCAGACGCGTGGACCAGGCATGGAGCTGGTTGAAGGCGATGCGGCGCGCATCGGCGACGGGCACGAGATCGATCTCGCCCATAGCACCTCGAAGGGCAGCCATCTTGGCGGAGACCAGGAATTGCGAGATCAAGGTGAACACGAGCATGACGTACACAAGCACGTGACGCGGAGCTGCCGGATGCGCGTCGCCACGGGCGAAGTACGAATGCAACATCGACGTAACGAGAAACAAGATGGCGCAGACAATGCCCATCCAGTGCAGGATTCCAAGGGAACGCGTGACAACGGCCCCTGCCAGGTGTCGCGTCGGCAGAACTTTGAACACAGTCGGCGCCACGGCGGCGGCGAAAAAGATGATCCCGCCAATCCAGATCGCCAGCGCCAATAGCATGAAAAAGCGAAGCAGGGACATGCTGCTATCTTAATCGAAGCGTTCCGGCGGCTACACGGGCACGGTCACGCTTTCCACGATCTCGCGCAGCACCTGCTCTGCCTGCTCCGACTTCTTGAGCGTCGAGCTGTAGCGCGCGTTGACCACCACGCGGTGGGCAAAGACTGGAACCACCAGCGACTTGAAGTCCTCGGGCGTCGGCGAAATCGCGGCCTTCGACGTAGGCCATGGCCTGGGCCGCGCGGTACAGCATCAGGGAGCCGCGCGGCGAGACGCCGAGCGAAAGGAACTCGGAGTCGCGCGTCCGGCGCACGATCTCCAGCGCGTAGTCGACGAGCGAGTCGTCCACTCGCACCTTGGCAGCTTCCTCC
This sequence comes from uncultured Acidobacteriota bacterium, assembly GCA_963733935.1. Taxonomy (GTDB): domain Bacteria; phylum Acidobacteriota; class Terriglobia; order Terriglobales; family Acidobacteriaceae; genus JAHFUA01. The sequence goes on along the minus strand of CAVTEQ010000005.1, from coordinate 29,473 downwards.
TGAATGGCGATAACATCGGCCGCGCCGAGCAGCGGCTGCACGTAGTCGAGGCGCGCCGCCCCGGCTTCCGAGCGCAGGATCTCGCGCTCGGTGTCGCCTTGGGGATATCCCATGCGCGCCCGCAGCAGGAAGCGATCCAACTGCGATTCCGGCAGCGGATAGGTACCGTGATGCTCGACCGGATTCTGCGTCGCGATCACCAGAAAAGGCTGCGGCAGGCGATGGGAGTGGCTGTCCACCGTCACCTGGCCTTCGTTCATGGCTTCGAGCAGCGCTGACTGTGTCTTGGGAGTGGTGCGGTTGATCTCGTCGGCAAGCAGAACGTTGGTGAACACCGGCCCAGGCTTGAATTCGAAGCGCTGCTCGATGGCCGAATAGATCGAAATACCCAGCACGTCGCTGGGCAGCATGTCGCTGGTGAACTGGATGCGCTGGAAGGAGCAATCCAGGCCGCGGGCCAGCGCGTGAGCCAATGTCGTTTTTCCCACGCCGGGGACGCCTTCGATCAGCAGATGCCCACGCGCGAATAGCGCCACCAGCGCCAGCCGGATCACCTCATCCGTGCCGCGGATAACCCGACGCAGCGCGGCCTCGAGCTGCATGGCGCGCTGCACGGTTTCGGGAACTGCTCGTGCCGCCATTGTGTTTGAAATTGTACCAAGTAGCGAATCGCAACCACTAAGTATCGAGGATTCTCATAACTCGGTACTTGCGGGCCAACCGCCGGCAGGCCGCGAACATCAACTCAAGTGAGAAATTTCAGCCCCAGGGGAGGCACCATGATCTTCAGTAAGGCTTTTCGCGCGCTTGTTACCCTGACCGCATCCCTGTTCCTGCTTTCGATCGCGGGGTGGGCGCAGACGTACGGTAATTCCAACTCAACTTCCAAGATCAGCAGTTCCGACAAGGAGTTTGTGACCAAGGCGGCTGAAGGCGGCAAGTCCGAGGTCGAACTCGGCCGGCTGGCGGCGCAGAAAGGCCACAGCCAGGAGGTAAAGGACTTCGGCCAGCGCATGGTCACCGACCACACCAAGGCAGACAACCACCTGAAAGAACTTGCGCAGAAAGTGGGCGTAACCCTGCCCGACAAAATGGATTCAGAATCCTGGGCGCTCAAGCAGAAGCTGGAAAAGCTCTCCGGCGCAGAGTTCGACAAGACCTACATGAACGCGATGGTGAAGGACCACGAGAAAGACGTTGCAGAGTTCAAGAAGGAAGCCTCGATGGCCCAGGATCCGGAGGTCAAGAGCTTTGCCGAACAGACGCTTCCCACGCTTGAAGAACACCTCAAGCTGGCCAAGCAGATCGACAGCAAGGAGAATCAGAGAGCAGCGCGGTAGCGAGTACCGAGTAGCGAGTACCGAGTACCGAGAAAAAAATAACAGCCCGCCAGCTTGCGGCGGGCCTTCTTTTGTTTAGCTATTCTTCTGACGGTGTTCTGGCGATACTTCCGGGGCATTCACATCTCGGTACTCGCAACTCGGTACTCGGTACTTACGAAAGCATCTCCGGCGGCCTTCCCGTCAGGCGCTCAATGCGCTTGCGGATAGGAGGATGCGTCGAGAACAAGCCGGCGAAGTTTATCCCCAACAGCGGCTGCACGATGAACAAGTGCGCGCTCGAAGGCGAGGCCACCATAGGGACACGCTTTGAATATTCGTCCAGCTTCTGCAGAGCTCGCGCCAGCGCGTAGGGATTGCCGGTGAAGTGAGCGCCGGTAGCGTCCGCCGCGTACTCGCGCGAGCGCGACACCGCAAGCTGGATCAACATAGCCGCAATCGGCGCCAGAATGAGCATGAACAGCGCGCTCAGGCCGCCTCCGCCGCGATCTTCGCGATCGCGCCCGCCGAAACCGCCGAACAGCGCGCCCCAATATGCCATGCGCGCCAGAATGGTGATGGCGCCGGCCAGAGTAGCGGCGATGGAGCTGATCAGGATGTCGCGATTGCGCACGTGTCCCAGCTCATGTGCCAGCACGCCTTCCAGTTCCTCGTCATCCAAGAGAGTAAGGATGCCCTGAGTGACCGCCACCGATGCGTGGCTGGGATTACGTCCGGTGGCAAAAGCGTTGGGCGACTCCGTGGGGATCACATAGATCTTGGGCATCGGCAGCCCCTGCCGCTGCGTGATGCGCTCCACCACTTCATAGACGCGCGGCAGCTCCTCGCGCGTAACGGGCTGAGCGCGATAGGTCATCAGCGCGATCTTGTCGGAGAAGAAATAAGAGACAAAGTTCATGACCGCGGCCAGCCCGAGGGCCAGGATCATGCCTCTCTGGCCGCCGAGCCAGTCGCCCACCAGGATCATGAAGCCGGTCAGCAGCCCCAGCAGCAAAGCGGTTTTCAGTGCGTTTCCCATATGCGTTATTACCTGATGATATAGATGTCGCGGACCGTCCGGGGATGCGAGCTACACTCTCTTATACGTCAATGGGATAGGGGAAGTTCCGGGGGAAAGTACCGAGTACCGAGTACCGAGTACCGAGTAAAAAATAACAGCCCGCCAGCTTCGGCGGGCCTTTTTCTTGGACTCTGGCGATATTCCCGGGAACGTCGACAACTCGGTACTCGCAACTCGGTACTCGGTACTCGGTACTCTGCGTCCGGCGTTACCCGCCAGCTCTTTTTGCCGCACGGGCCAAGGTCGTGTCGAGAGCCGATTTGGCTTTCTCGTAGTCCTCGCCGGAGATCTTTCCCTGGTGGCGCTCCATCTCGAGCTGGAACAATTCTTCCTTCAGCGCCTCGAGCAGACGATCGCCATTTCGTGGGGGCGTTGCTGCAGCTGTCGGACCGCAGCGAGTGGCTGGTGGGCGCCTGCTCCGAACTTCGGCGCCCGCTTGCGCGCTGCGGTTGCGGACTCTGCGGATGCGGTCCGAGCGCCCGCCACCGCCGGCTTGGGCCGGGTCACGACGTAAAAAACGCCCAGCGCCAGCGCGACCCCAAGCCCGCCCAGGATGAATCCACGATAGCGATGCAGCGGGTCGGGAGTTTCTTCCGGAGCGCCCAGACCGCCGCCGGGGCCTCCGCGGCGCTGCGCCATGCCGCCGCCCTGCGCGCCTCCACCACCGGCAGTCGCAGTCTGCTGGCTGTCCGCGATCGTGCCGGTGCCCGACAGGTTGAAGCTCAAGTCCTGACCGGGATTGACATTGGTGATCACCTGAATGTTGGCGTTGGGATCGCCGCCATTCATCGTCTGGTATCCGGCGGCGCCGCTGAACTGCATGGTCTTGGGCAGCATGATCACCACGTGGTCGGTAGCGTAGAGTGGCTTCGGCGCAAGCTTGATCTTGCCCGAATAGGGCAGGTGGTAGCTCACCTGAAGACGCGTCTCACCCGGCCGCAGAGGAAATATGAAAGCGTACTTGCCCTTCTCCGCCTGCGGCACCGGAGCGGAGTTGATCGGCTGGCCACCAGGACCGGATGCCATACCCGAATCGACCTGCGCCTCGGCAGGTAGCACCATTTCAAAAGCCTGGTCGCTCATCTGCGTGCGCGGCGGGCTGGAATTATTCTTCACCGCCCAGAGCTCGGTTACCTGAAGATTGCTGCCTTCGGTCTGAGCGCGCAACATGTCCACGGTCAGCCCAATGCCTTCGACTTTGGCGGCCGCCTCGTACACGGTGACCTCGGCCGTGCTACTTCCCGGCGTGATGATGCCGCCCTGCGGGAAGTAGTTCACCCCCTGGTGCAGCACCCGCACCATGTGTGGCGCGCCGCCCTCGTTGTAGTTGAAGCTGAAGCGCCCTTGAGAGTCGGTCTTGGTGCGGGCGGCTTCCTGCATGCCCTGCGACATATCCAGCAATACAACATCGTCGCCGCCAGAGGGCTTGCCGGTAGTGCCGTTCTTCACCGTGCCTTTGAGGTTGGTGGCCGTGGACAGCGCGCACAGCGCCAGCACCGCCGCGAGCACACCCAACAGCTTGCCGTGGGATGAAATCACCCGATGACCCGATGACCCGATCAACCGATCCTCTGTGCCTCTGTGCCTCTGTGGCAAATTCTGCAATTTCAACTGCGGGCTCCTTTGCGGGATTTCGCGGGAACTGCCGGCGCCACGCTCGGCGCGTTCTCCAGTAGCTCGATCTCGGCCAGCACTTGCGCCGCTTCCGCCTCCAGGGTCGAACGCATGGCCTGGAAGTCGCCGTCCGGAAATTTTCCCGCCTTGTACTCGAAGTTCAGGTCGCGCAGGTTCTCGTAGATCACATCTTTGCGCTCGTAGAGATACGTCAGCCGGGTCTTCTCTTCACCCGCGGGAATTTCCTCCTCCCCGTAGAAAACATAGAAGAAGAGGATGGCGGTAAGCAGCGCGCACAGGAGGATGGTCATAGCTCGGTCTCCTTGCGGGCACGCTCGCGGAACTCGTCGATCTCCACCGCACCGCCGGGGGGCGCGGCCGGAGGGGGCGATGGCGGGCCAGACTTCCAACGCCGGACCACCCACACCACGGCGAAGATTCCCGCACCCAATGCCGCGAATGGTGTGATCCAGGCTACGCGGTTGAAGCCGGTGTTAGTGGGCGCTGCCAGCACTACGCCGCCGTACTCCTGCACGAAGCGCTGGAGCACGAGGTCGTCGCTATCCGGGCCCTGCAAGCTCGCCGTCAATTCCTGGCGCATCTTCTCCGAGTAGGCGCAGCCGACGTGGTTGCACTCCAGCAGAATTTGGCTGCAGCCGCAGCGGCACATGAGCTTGTGTCCGAGATTCTCGAAGCGCGCCCCACTGGGATCGGCGCCGAGGAGGAAAGTGGCGGCAACGAAGAGGGCGGCGAGCTGCAACATCCTGAGCCAAGTAGGGGTCCCTCGACTCGGGCTCGGTCGCTTCGCTCCTTCGCCCATCGCTCGGGATGACAAGAGGGAAGGTTTACGACGCATTTAATCCCCCGCCTCGGCCGCGGCGGCAGCGGGCGCGCGCGCCGGTTGCCGCAAAGTGACCGCAGCCGCGTTGGGCACGAGAGCTATCAGCGTGCCGAGAATCACCACGTAGACGCCGAGCCACAGCCACATCACCAGCGGATTCAGGTGAGCGCGGATGATGGGCGGGCCATTCTCGTCGTTGCGGCCGGCATAAACCAAATACAGGTCTTCCTTCAGCGTGGAGCGGTTGGCCACGATGGTCGCGGTCTGGCCGCTGGCCTTGAACAGCCGCCGCTCGGGATACATGGTCGCCACCATGCTGCCGCCCTTGAAGACATCCACAATGGCGGACTCGCTGCTGTAATTGGGATTGTCGTCCTGGGTATAGCTGCGGCCCACCAGCGTGTAGGGGCCGATGCTCATGCGGTCGCCCACTCCCAGCGGCGCCTCGTTCTGCTTGTTGAAAGCGGCGCCGGCGATGCCGATGATGCTCACCACCACGCCGATGTGAACCAGGTACCCGCCGTAGCGGCGGGTGTTGCGGCGAGTCAGTTGCATCATCGAGACTACCAGGTTCTGGCCGGTCTTCTCCGCGATCACGCGCCCGCCGCGAATGAACTCCGAAGCCACCGTCGCCACCACGAGTACCGAAAGCGAGATGGCCATCAACGAATAGAACACGGACATATCCTGCCACGGACGCATGCCCCCGATGATCAGCACTACGGCGGCGGCCACTGCAGCCACCGTCGGCCACAGAAAGTTTCGCTTCAGGCTTTCGAGCGACGTCTTCCGCCACGCCAGCAGCGGTCCCACGGCGGTCAGCAGCAACAGCAGCATGGTGATGGGCAGCATCACGCGGTTGAAAAACGGCGGCCCCACCGTGATCTTCGTGCCCGTCACCCACTCGGAGAGCACAGGGAAGAGCGTCCCCCACAGCACTGCGAAGCAGGCGGCCAGAAGCACCAGGTTGTTGAACAGGAAGCTCGACTCGCGCGACACCAACGATTCCAGCTTGTTCTCGCTCTTCAGTTCGCCGCGATTGCGCACGAAGAAATAAGTGCAGGTGGCAAAGGTGAGCGACAGGAAGATCAGGAACCACGTTCCGATCGACGACTGCGCGAAAGCGTGCACCGAGCTGACCACTCCGGAGCGCGTCAGAAAAGTGCCGAGAATCGAAAGCATGAAGGTGGCAAAGATCAGCCACATGTTCCACATCTTCAGCATGCCGCGCTTTTCCTGCATCATGACCGAATGCAGGAAGGCGGTGCCGGTCAGCCAGGGGATGAACGACGCGTTCTCCACCGGGTCCCATCCCCAGTAACCGCCCCAGCCGAGGACCGAGTAGGCCCAGTGCGCCCCCAGCGCGACGCCGCAGCTCAGGAACAGCCAGGTAACCATGGTCCAGCGGCGGGTGATGTGGATCCACTTCTCGCCGGGATACTTCATGATCAGCGCGCCCAGGGCGAAAGCGAACGGGATGCAGAAGCCCACGTAGCCCAGGTAGAGCATCGGCGGATGGATCACCATCTCCGGGTACTGTAAGAGCGGGTTCAGCCCATTGCCGTCGGGCGGGATGTCGCCGATCATCATGGCAAAGGGATTGGCGGCAAAATTGATGAGCAGGGTGAAGAACACCTGCACCGCGGCCACGATCACCGAAGCGTGAGCCACGAGGCGCGTGTCCACTTTGTGCCGCCAGCGCAGCACGAATCCATATGCGGAAAGCAGCCACGCCCAGAACAGGAGCGAGCCTTCCTGTCCTGACCACAGCACCGCAAACTTGTAGGGGATGGCGAGGTCGCGGTTACTGTGGTGGAAGATGTAGGCGACCGAGAAATCGTCGGTGAAGGCAGCCGCCACCAGCGCCACCGCCGCCGCCGTAAGCGCGATGAAGACGCCCATACCCGCCCGCCGTGCCGTGTCCCCGATGCGGTCGGCAGAAACGCCGCGGCGCAACAAGGCCACGGCGCCGGCAACCAGGGAGTAAACACTCAGGGCGAGCGCCAGCAGAAGCGACCAACTACCAAATATAGGCATCAATCCACACCGGAAGGTTTAATCATTCTCTCACAGAGGCGACAAAATTGCGCAACGCAGGTTCAGCAACATGGGCGCCATGAGACGGAGTTGAACATCGTCCATGTGTACAAGGCTGTGGATGTCCGCTTCCTCAATTGAAACCCACATCCCACTTCTTTCCAGATTGGCAACACAGCCGCCAGTTTCCACGCGCCTGCCTCGCCCCAGCGGCGGCTGCAACTTCATACTACAGTGGGGGCAGGGGAATCCTCGAAGATTCACTCGCGGTTGGAGGTGTGCATGCAATTACCGAGTCTTCCCCCGCAATTCTTAATGAATGCGCCAGAGTGCGCCGATATAGGCCAAGGGTTCTCATGCAAACCATCCTGATTGCCGATGATGAAGAAAGTCTGAGAACGCTGATCGACACCACGCTGGAAGCTCCGGGGTTAAGGCTCCTGCAGGCCGCCAATGGCGATCAGGCCGTGGAGATCGCCCGACGCGAGCATCCCGATCTGATTCTGCTGGATTGGATGATGCCGGGAAAAACGGGCATCGAGGTGGCTGAAGCATTGCAGCGCGACCCGGCAACCGCCGAGATTGCCATCGTCATGCTCACCGGCAGGAACCAGGAACGAGACCGGCAACGCGGACTCGCGCTCGGCATTCGCGCCTATCTGATCAAGCCGTTTAGCCCGCTGCAATTGCTGGAGTGCGTCCGCGACGTACTGGCGGCGCCAGAGAGCGGCAGTGACGAGGCAAGGATTACCATACATGAGAAGATGCGACGGGATTAACAAGCGCGCCGCAGCTCCAGAACCCGACCTGCGCCTGCAGCTCGAGATGTATGCCCGCGACCTGAAGCGGGTGCTGGCGGAAGAAGAAGAGCGCAGCCGGCAACTGGAGATGGCCAACCGCCAGTTGCAGGTCTATGCCCAGGACCTGAAGTCAGCGCTGATGGCGGAGCGGAAGCAATCGCGGGAGCTGGAGCGCTCCTATCATGAAACGGTTGTACGCCTGCTCACCGCCACCCGCTGCCGCGATCATGAGACCGGCGCGCACGTTATGCGCATCGCCCATTACGCCCGCCGTCTGGCGTTGTGCACGGGGTGGCCGGCGTCCGACGCCGAGCTGTTGTTCGAGGCCGCTCCCATGCACGACGTGGGCAAGATCGGCGTTCCCGATTCCATTCTGCTCAAGCCCGGCCCCTTGGACGCGGAAGAATGGAAGCTGCTCAAACGCCACTGCGAGATTGGCGCCGAGCTGCTCTCCGGCTCGCGCTCTCCGCTCATCGAGATGGCGCGGCAAATCGCCCTCACGCATCACGAGCGCTGGGACGGCACCGGCTATCCCCATGGCCTCAAGGGGCTGGCCATCCCGCTCGCCGGACGCATCGTGATGCTGGTCGATCAATACGATGCCTTGCGCACCAAGCGCCCTTACAAGCGCGCCCTTAGCCACGGCGAGACCTGCCAGGTAATGCTCGAAGGCGACGGACGGACCCTACCGCATCACTTCGATCCCCTGCTGCTGGCCGCTTTCCGCGACATCCACGACGACTTCCGCCAGATCTATGCTGCGCACGGCGATGATGCCGGCCTGTTCATGCCAGCCGCGCCAGCCGAAATCCCCGCAGCCGCCGGTACTGCGTAGTGGGAAATGATAAGTGGAAAGTGGTAAGCGTAGTGGAAAGTGGTGAGGCTCCCGGCACCTCTCACTTCCCACTTCTCACTTACCACTTCCCACTCGCTCTTGTTCAGATCCCCACCGGCTCGCTGTAATCCGTGCCCGTGCGCGCCGTCCGCGGCCGCTCGTAGACGTTGTAAGGCTGGCGCGCGGAGCGGCGTTTTTCGCGCAGAGCGTGGCCAGCCAGCAGGCCAGCGGTCAACACCCCTCCGGCGATGGCGGCGGCGGCGATCGCCTTGCCGGGGTGGAGCGAGATGGGGTGAGCGATGCGGCTGGAAGCCAGCACCAGACGTGCCCGCGGACCCAAGGCCTGGCGAAAATCAGCCAGCGACTTTTCGCCTCCGCGCTCCAGCGCCCGCGAAGCGTGGACCATCGCGTACGAGAGCGGGAACGAGCGGTCCTCGCCGCCATTCACGATGGCGTGCTCCACGCCGCGCTCCCGCTGGCGTTCAAGCAGCTCGTCCAAGGCATCTTCCACCACGTGAGGCTGGGTCCACAGCGCGCGGAAAGCGACCCGTCCGGACTTGTCGATCAGAAAGGTGGCGCTGCCCAGTTTGCCGTAGTTGCGGTGGATGGGACCGCGCAGCTCGTCCACCAGGATGGGCATCTCGATGTCCTCTTCGTCGCGCAGTTGCTCGGCAGCTCGGGTCTTGGCTTCGAGCGAAGCGTGCGCCGGGATGCGCTCACCGGGATGGGCCTCGCGCACGTAGACGAAGAAGAACCGAGTGTTGATGCCGTCATAATCTTCGAAGAGCTCGTTCATGCCGGCGATGGATCCCGCGGTCATCGGGCAGGTCAGCGAGCCGAACGTCAGGACCACGTTCTTGCGTCCGCGAAAATCGCTCAGCCGGACGGTCTTGCCATCGAGGGCGCGCGCCTCAAAGTCAGGGGCAGGCTCGCCCGGCTCCGGCCCGGCGTCGCTCAATGCCATCTGCTTCTGCAACAGTTCGCGCGTAAAGGATTCGTAGTTGTATTTGGAAAGACCAAACATGATGAGACCTCCTTAAGCGCTCTGCGGCTGGACAAGGGATGGAACCAATCATTCGATGCCCGCCGGACCCAGGTTGTTATCCATCGCGCAAATTCATCATCCTGTGACTTGCCCTGCGGTGGAAGCGCTGACTAGAATCGAACGACTGAGGCTCCAATCGCGGGACCATTGTAGTCTCGTTGTCGTCATCATGGAGGATTCATGCCAGCCATCCAAGTGGGGGAGCTCGCGCCGGATTTCGAACTGCCGGCGGTGCTGGGAGACAAGCGGCAGAAGTTCAAGCTCAGCGAGCTGCGCGGCAAGAACGTGGTGCTGGCCTTCTACGTCCTGAACTGGACCCCGACTTGATCGGCGCAGATGCCGGCGTACGCCGTGGAGCGTGAGCAGTTCGCCGGCCTCGACGCCCAGGTCGTGGGCATCAGCGTGGATTCCGTGTTCAGCCACATCGCCTGGCAGAAGAAGGATATCGGTCTGCTCAACTATCCCCTGTGCAGCGACTTCTATCCCCACGGCGAGGTCATCCAGAAGTACGGCCTGCTGCGCGACGGGCCGCCCCTGCCCGGCATCAGCGAGCGCACCATCGTCATCGTCGATAAGACCGGGAAAGTCGCGTGGCTCCAGCAGTACCGCCTGGACCAGGTGCCGGACATCGACGAGATTCTCGAAGCCCTGCGCAAGATCAATGCCGGCGCCCAGACCGCGGCATAGAGACGCGACGCCCACGTAGGCCCAGCCGCCCCCGGCTGGGCGGGCGAGCGAAAGCTCGCCTATCTGCCGTTCCAACCACCTTGACGATCCGTCATCCCGAGCTGGGCCCGCGTTGCTGCTTGCCCGCCGAGGACTTCAGGGCGCCAACTCGGGGACTGGGCAGAGGAGTTTTCGACTCCCGATGCTCCTTATCGTCTGTATCGAGGCCGGCCGGCAAACCCTAACTCATACTTCGTGGACCGGACTCAGCTTCGGTTCCCGCAAATGGATGTCTGGCCAGGTTGCCGCCTTGGCCGCGCGCGATGATCGCAGGTTGTCGTCTAACTTAGCCGCTGTATCCACGCTTCGAGAGCTGTCTCTTCCAAGTGAAAGGAGACCTCCGTCTCCTCTTGACTTTTACTTATCATGGATGTCCCCGGTTTCTCCCCGGTTTCTCCCGGTTTCTCCGGTTTCTCCCGGTTTCTGGTTTCTTATGGCATTTCGAGCATCGTGCATTCCCGGCCCGAGAACGGTTTCCCAAAGATTACGAGCTCACCAGGTCTAGGAGACACGTTGTAGATGTCGTTTGGGCCCGAGCACCTATTGGTTGCGACGATGCCGGTCTTAAGAACCTCCGTCGTTGCGAAGGTCTCCGACGATGAACACTGCATAAGTTCACACGTCCCGCCCCCACTATAGAATACTCTCAGCCTCTCAGGTACAGGGGATGGGAGCCTCAAAGCAACTTCACCGAGCTTGTTTGTTATTCCCGTCACAACTTTGCCTTTCTCATCCTTGACGAAGTGGCCTGCCGTGTCCTCAACGGTAACGGAGACCTTGTTGAGTGGCTTTCCGGTCTTTGAGTTAATGACGCGAATTGTTATTATGCCGCTCGCCTCTCTGGGGCCCGGCGCTGACAGCGAGAGTTGGGGCACTATCATGATGGCGAGACACACGAGCAGTCTTATGCCTCTCACGAGTTCCTCCACCGTGGCTCTTTCAGAAAGAGCAACCTCCTACCAAGCTGCATGTTCCTGTCCAAGACGACCCAGTCGGGTTTAGTTTGCCCAATGGTACCTGCAGTATCAGGTGGAAGGGATTGAACGGCCCGAATGGATCGATGTGGGCGTTGATTCCCAATCCGCCATTAATAGAGTCAACCAGATGCGGCGTGTCGAAAAATCCGCCCAAGCCGGGTGCCCCAGACAAGCGCAGCTTGTCTGGGATGAACCTCTTCCATTTCCATGCAAATATCACGTTTGTGATTCCACGCCGCGGTCTTCTTGTTTGAGGTCCAGTGCATGAAGATTGCGCGGCATTGAGGGGGCGGGTGGCCTAGATAACTTCGACTTCTAGAGCGTGTTTCAAATATTAACGACTTTGATTCCGGGGCACCTTGGAGGGCTGATTCCGAGGCACTTGCTAAGATCGCCAGAACGTGGAAAACGATTTTTGAAACACGCTCTAACAAACAAAGGGTGCCCCACACGAGCGTCTTTTGCTCGTGTGGGAGTTCTTTAAACTGATTCTCACCAATCGTACGAGATACAAATGCCGGGCCTCCACCGCCGCATTCTACGCTGCGGCGCCTCGCTTTGCCGTCCAGTGCGAAGGCAGCATTGCATTGATCGCCACCGGCCCGGCTTCGCCATAGGCGTAATGGCGGAAGCTGCTCCATTGCCATAGCTCGGGGCTGGCTACGAGTCCCCGTTTCACTGGATTGCGATGCATGTAGCGCAGCTTCTCCGTCCGCTTCTTCGCCGACCACACATTGAAGTCGTAAAACCGAGCTTGCCAGAACCGCCGCGGCGCATCCTGGCCGAACAATTCACCCTGGGCGGTGGCCCGCCGCATTGGCCGCAACGCTCGCCGCGCTACCCCCTGCTTCAGCGCCTTGATCGCTACCGACAGGTCCTTTTTGCCCGGTTCGCTGACCAGCAAATGCACATGTTCCGGCATGACCACGTAACCCACCACCAGCATCTCGTAATTGAGGCGCGTGGATTCCAGAGCGCGCAGGAACAGATCGCGCCGCCGATGGCTGCCGAGCCATGGCAGGCGCCGGTAACAACTGAAGGTGACAAAGTGCAGATGCCCGAAGCCATAGTATCGCTTGAGATTACGTGGCACGGCGCGGTAGTGTACCGGGAACCACTGTCTCCCGACCAGAGGCCGATCTTCTCCCCCCAGATCAACGACCCTTTCCCGGCGATCAGTTCCCCACACAAGCAAAAGACGCTTGTGTGGGGCACCCGCACCCGCGCGTTCGCGGGGGGAGCATTCGAGTGCCAGCCTCATGCTTGAGGAATGTACGAGCGGCGGGCCCGAGCTGTGTGAGGAATCGGATTTTGTTCCGAATTCAGAACAAGTAGCCTAGGCGTTCGTGATCGCGCAGTGGCGGAGGCCGCGCAACAGACACGGAGGCGCAGTTGCTGATGAGACAGCCAGGAGTCGGCCCGATCGCAGCGCTGGCGTTTGTGCTGACCATCGGGGATGTGAGCTGCGTTGCCCGTGGAAAGCAGGTGGCCAGCTATCTTGGGACTGATTCCCCGCGAACACAGCTCCGCCGGTCATCAGCGGCTGGGGGCGATCAGCAAGCAGGGGAATCGCTTCCTGCGCATATTGCTGGTGGAGGCCGCACAGTCTGCGGTTCGCTACGATCCCGAGTTTCGCCGGGAGTATCAGCACCGCTGTCATTCCAAGCCGAAGAACGTGGCCAAGGTCGCGGCGGCGCGCAAGTTGGCGGTACGGCTCTACTGGATACTGCGCACCGAGAAAGCGCGTCCAGAGAGCGTTGCCATCGAGAGCAGCCCGCGGGTGCCCCTGGTCGGCGCAAGCTAGACCGATGCCTTGATTGGGCGCTCTCACATCCCGCAGAGCGGGATGTCCGCAGAGAAGAATCATGGTCGAAGTTTGGGCCGAATCGATGGTTGGTGCAACTACCGTAAGGTGATTCGCAACGTGGAGTCTGCCAAACGTCTTCAGTCCTCAACCTTCTGGCAATCTCATCGGTGCTCGCGCACCGAACCGGGTACGTGTGCTCTTGACAACGCCTTCGCTCTTATCGAGGGGGCACCCGGCAGAGAACCAGCGGATCACTAGAATCGACAGGTAAGAAAAAGTTCAAGTTCGGGATCCGGCAACCCCGTTCCTCTCAATCACCTTCTCCATCAACCTGATGATTCCATACGAAGCGCCAAAATCCGAAAGCCCTACCGGCAAAAGAGCAACATAGGAAAGCGGCTGGTTCCCCCATGGGATAAACAAAATGAGAGGAACATGAAGAAATGCGATCATCGTTACTGTTGTCCAAAACCATAGGCGTTTCCTCAAGCCCCAAAAAGCCCTGATGATGACGAAAACTATTCCGGCGCTAATCCATGCTGCTCTACCTCTCGCTGGATCACCAAGATAGGCAAATAAGATGAACACCGGCGATGTACAGACTCCAGCTAGAAAACCCCATTTTCTAGTTATCGGACATATTGCCTGCTTCCGGTAGCTCCCGTCCATTGTCGCCGCCATTACTGTCCGCTCAGGCACTTCCTGTAATCTTCCCACGTTTGCCAAGCATCCATTCCGAGTGACACTGTATTGAGCAAGGTCCCGATACCTGGGACTACCTTTGCAAGGCTTTCCCCTGGCGGGTGGCCCAGATAACTTCGACTTCTAACAAACAAAGGGTGCCCCACACGAGCGTCTTTTGCTCGTGTGGGAGTTCTTTAAACTGATTCTCACCAATCGTACGAGATACAAATGCCGGGCCTCCACCGCCGCATTCTACGCTGCGGCGCCTCGCTTTGCCGTCCAATGCGGAGGCAGCATGGCATTGATCGCCACCGGCCCGGCTTCGCCATAGGCGTAATGGCGGAAGCTGCTCCATTGCCATAGCTCGGGGCTGGCTACGAGTCCCCGTTTCACTGGATTGCGATGCATGTAGCGCAGCTTCTCCGTCCGCTTCTTCGCCGACCACACATTGAAGTCGTAAAAGCGAGCTTGCCAGAACCGCCGCGGCGCATCCTGGCCGAACAATTCACCCTGGGCGGTGGCCCGCCGCATTGGCCGCAACGCTCGCCGCGCTACCCCCTGCTTCAGCGCCTTGATCGCTACCGACAGGTCCTTTTGGCCCGGTTCGCTGACCAGCAAATGCACATGTTCCGGCATGACCACGTAGCCCACCACCAGCATCTCGTAATTGAGGCGCGTGGCTTCCAGAGCGCGCAGGAACAGATCGCGCCGCCGATGGCTGCCGAGCCATGGCAGGCGCCGGTAACAACTGAAGGTGACAAAGTGCAGATGCCCGAAGCCATAGTATCGCTTGAGATTGCGCGGCACGGCGCGTTAGTGTACCGGGAACCACTGTCTCCCGACCAGAGGCCGATCTTCTCCCCCGCGATCAACGACCCTTTCCCGGCGATCAGTTCCCCACACAAGCAAAAGACGCTTGTGTGGGGCACCCGCGGTTACCTGGGCCACCCGCCACCCGCGTGTTACCTGGCGACGCTCCGTCAGTTCGCCGTCTCCGCATCAGCATCGCAATCTGCTGGTAGCGCGTATGCAAATCACAACCTACAATCTTCATGTGCTCGGCTCCTTTCCTCCGAGCCTTGGTACGTTTGAGCCATACCAATCTACTCGGTGTCTGGAGCCGACACGGTTATCTAATCAGCCCGAAATACCCCACCCACTGAAAAATAAGGGTCGGGCACCCACTGATCACGCGCAAGGCCGGCGGGTGATAGAGACTGCGACTTCGGTCTTTTCCCGCCTTCGCACTTTCCAATCAGACTCAATCTCGACCATTCCTTCTTCGCCAGACAAATAATGTCGAAAGCTGCTCCAAGGCCAGTCGTCGGGCTTGTCTGCCAGTCCTCGCTTCACCGGATTACGGTGCATGTATCGCAGCTTCTCGACCAGCTTGCGTCCGCTCCAGGTGTTGAAATCGTGCGGTCTGCCGTCGGGCGACGTGAACGACTTGCGGTTCGAAGCAGCGTCGTAGGTGTAAGGTGTTGAAATTGTAGTATCGGCGCTGCCAGAAGTGCGCACCATCAGCGGTCCGCGGTCGGGCTCGTTCAAAACCGGCCAGTAGACCCACCGAGAAATACACGGTCCGCGGTCGCGCTCGTTCAAAACCGGAAGGGTAGGGCACCCACCGAAAGACACAAGGGGCCGAAATACCCCACCCACAGGTTGAAACTTGAAACGCGAAACCTGAAACTACCCACGTGGACCCCGTCCGCATCGCCGAGCTGCTCGCGCCGTTTCTCCAGGCGCCGCCCGGACCGCCCGCTTTTCTCAGCGACGCGCAACTGGGACAGGTCTCGGCTTACCTTGATTTACTGCTGCGCTGGAATGCCCGCATCAACCTGACCGCGGTGCGCGACGCGGAAAGCATGGTCACGCGACACTTCGGGGAATCGTTCTTTGCGGCCAGACAGTTGGTGGCGGCCGAGTCGGCTTTGCGCGCGATCGACCTGGGCTCGGGCGCGGGCTTCCCTGGACTGCCGCTCAAAATCTTCGCGCCCGCGGTCGGGCTCACGCTGATCGAATCCAGCCAGAAGAAGGCGGCGTTCTTAAAGGAGGTAGTCCGGGCGCTCGTATTGACGGACGTCGATGTATTCGCCGGGCGGGCCGAAGACTTCTCTTCCGCGGCGGACCTGGTGACGCTGCGGGCGGTCGAGCGCTACGAGCGGGCGCTCGCGGTGGCGGTGCGGCTGGTTGCGTCCGGAGGACGGCTCGCCCTGCTGGTCGGAGCGGCGCAGGCCGCGCGCACGCCGCTGCTGCTGCCGGAACTGCGGTGGTCGCAGGCGGTGGCGATGCCGCAATCATCGGGGCGGGTGCTCCTGGTAGGCACGAATCAGACTGGTTAGCGGCCACGAATCAGAAGAGTAACAAGTGGGAAGGTATATATCGTGTGACGACTATTTGTTTCGGCGGCGGCGCGTACTGTGGTCGGCGCAGAGGGCCAAGTGGAAGAGCTGAAGAATGTTCCACGTGGAACATCATAGCAGTGGCCAGCGACGCGGAATTGTTCCACGTGGAACATTTTCACAAGATTCTTCCTTTTGCACAGGAGTTTGGGGTTGAGTCCGGCGCACGATCTGGCGTAGTCTCGGTGTTGCCAGCCGATTCTCTGTAACCGAACATGGGTCGAGTAATCGCCGTAGCCAACCAGAAGGGCGGCGTTGGCAAGACTACGACCGCCATCAACCTGGCGGCGTCGCTGGCAGCCGCTGAGGTTCCCACTCTGCTCGTGGACTGCGATCCGCAGTCCAACTCCACGAGCGGACTTGGCTTTCCCCGCGACGCCGCGCGTCTGAACACATACGACCTGCTGATTGGCGCGGCCGCCGCGATCGACGCCCTCGCGCCCACCGAGATCGAGACTCTATGGGCGATCCCGGCGCACAAGAACCTGATCGGCGCCAACATCGAGCTGGTCGCCGCGGAGCGACGCGAGTACCGGCTGCGCGATGCCATCGCGCCTATCCGCGACCGCTTCCAGTTCATCGTGCTCGACTGTCCGCCGGCGCTCGACCTGCTCACGCTCAACGCTCTGGTCGCGGCCGACTCAATCCTGATCCCCATGCAGGCCGAGTACTTCGCGCTCGAAGGCGTCAGCGAGTTGCTCGACACCATGGAGCGCATCCGCCAGTCGCTCAACCCGGCGCTGGAAGTCGAGGGCGTGGTCCTCACCATGTACGACGAGCGCACCAATCTCGCGCAGCAGGTCACCAACGAGCTGCGGAATTTTTTCGGCGACAAACTCTGCGCCACCACCATCCCGCGCAACGTGCGTCTGGCCGAAGCTCCCAGCCACGGCAAGCCCGCGCTGCTCTATGATCCTCACTCCAAGGGCGCCGAAAGCTACATCCGCCTGGCCAAGGAGATCATGGACCGCGCTACGCGCCGCGCGCAGCCCGCGGCTGAGTCACCATCGGTGACAGACTCAGCGCCGCAGCCCGAACCGCCAGCCTCGCCGCCGGAACCAGCCGCGCCGGAACAGGTCAACACTGTTGACATCATCGTGGAATCCGCCGAGCCAGTCGGCGAGCACCACGATTAGGAGAAATTCTTACCGCGGATTTTCGCGGATGAGCGCGGATCAACTTCAAGGAAAGACGAACCATCAATCATGAGCACGACCACTCCAACCATGACCACCATCGACCCCAAACGCAAAGCCCTGGGGCGCGGTCTCGAATCGCTCCTGCCGCGCACCGTACCGGCGCCTGCACCCGCGCCTTCGGCCGATGCCGCGATCACGCCGCTGCCAACCGCGATTCCAGAATCAACGGAACCCGTGGCTGCCGCCGCGCCCAGCCGATCCCGCCGCCGAAGGTGTGCGCGAGATCGCGCTCGAGCTGATCGACACCAACCCGTACCAGACGCGCACCAACATGGACGAAGCCGCGCTGGAAGAGCTGGCTGCGTCCATCCGCAGCAGCGGGGTGCTGCAACCTATCGTAGTACGATATATAGATGGCGGTCGATATCAGCTCATCGCCGGACAGCGCCGCTGGGCCGCCTCCGAGCGCGCCGGCAAGTCGACCATCCCCGCCCTGGTGCGCCAGGTCTCGAACGAACAAGCGATGGAAATGACCATCATCGAGAACCTGCAGCGCGAGGACCTGAACGCCATCGAGCAGGCGCACGCCTTCGAGCGCCTGTCGCGCGAGTTCGGCCTCACCCAGGAGCAGATGGCCGAACGCACCGGCAAAGATCGCGCGACCATCTCGAACTTCCTGCGCCTGCTGCGCCTGCCCGAGTCTGTGCAGTCGCTCATCCAGCGCGGCGCCCTCACCGCCGGCCACGGCAAGGCGCTGATGATGCTCCGCGCCGAGTCGGACATGGTCAAGATGGCCGAGCGCATCTACCAGCAATCGCTCTCGGTGCACCAGACAGAAGAATTAGTCCACGAGTGGCTCGCTCCGGTCGGCCCGAAGCCTTCCAAGCCCGAGCGCCGCCACAAGGACCCGAACGTCGCCGCCATCGAGCGCATGCTGGAAGAGTTCCTGGGCCTGCGCGTCCAGATCCACACCCGCAGCGGCACCAGCGGCAAGATCACCCTCGACTACTCTTCGCTTGACCAGTTCGACACGCTTGTAGAGCGGCTGAGGAGGGAGTAGGCGCACGACCTTATCGCTACACCGTGTCGGTAGCGTCCGTAACCATGCCGCCGCAGACGAGAGATAATGTTCCCAGACGAGCAAAAAGGACTCGTCTGGGGCCCGGCGGTTCGATGTGAGGTAAGTTTGTCTGGGCTACCCACGGTTCAATAAACGCTGCACCCAAACTTGTGCCCCGTTAGAGGAGGTTCGTTTCGTACTGGGACAGATTGCGAATTTCGGTACAATTCATTCAAATGTCCTCGGCTGAAATCTCGTCGGCGGGCCCGTCTTCAAACGCTAAATTTCCAACTCTGTACCAAGCGAGGGTCAACGCCAAGGAGCGCCAGTCCGAACTTGATAGGCTTCTTTCTGAGAATGTACCTCGGTATGCCTCCGAAGACACGAGCTTAGTCGTGTTTGGCTCTCTCGCGAGAGGGGAGTGGACGTCTGGAAGCGACCTGGACTGGACCTATCTAATCGACGGTCAGGCCAATTCTGATCATCTGTTGATTGCGCAAAAGATCCATCGCACGCTTGGGGAGAACAAAGACCGGTTCCCGGCACCTGGACAAACCGGGACATTCGGGAACATGGTTTTCAGTCATGAACTCATCCACCAAGTTGGCGGGCAGCACGATACAAACAAGAATACAACTCAACGTATTCTCTTACTGCTTGAGTCTGTCCCCATCGGGAACTCGTCGCAGGCGTATGAGCGAGTGATTCGAGGCATAGTCAACCGCTACCTTGAAGAGGAAGAGGATACCCGCCTCCTCGCAACTGCAGCTGGTCCTTACCGTGTTCCTCGTTTTCTGTTGAACGACGTGGTTCGTTTTTGGAGGACGATGGCGGTTGATTTTGCCAGCAAGCAGCGCGATCGAGGTGGAGAGGGGTGGGGGCTGCGAAACGCAAAGCTGCGACTCTCCAGGAAGCTGATTTTCGCTTCGGGCCTGCTCGTGTGCTTTAGCTGCCGCCTGGATGAGGTATTGAATTCTGAGATTTCCACCGAAAAGGATGGTATAAGGCTCAAGCTCGTTAATCACATCCGAGATTACGTAAAGTTGAGCCCGCTGGAAATTCTTGCAAAATCAATCGAACTGTATAAAGTTCCGAAATCGTGTTCGGATCAGTTGTTTACGGCATATGCTGAATTCTTGGAAATTCTGGATAATCCGAGCGCTCGTGAAGCGCTGAAGAACCTCCGAGCATTGGACTCCTTCAAGGACCCAACATTTTCGAAAGTGCGGTCGATCAGCAATAGATTTCAGCATGCGCTTGATCAACTTTTCTTTGAGAACGAGCTGATCGCTCCATTGACGAAGAAATATGCGGTGTTTTGATGCGGATGATCGGATTTTCCACAGGCGCTCTGGCGCGAGGGGATGTTCGCAGGGCGCTACACATGTTGGAAGGGAAAGCTGTAAACGCGATCGAGATCTCTGCACTACGTCAGGAGGAGCTGAGACCGATAATTCAAGACCTGCCTGATTTGGACTTGGCCAGATTCGATTACAGGTCTTTTCACGCTCCAAGCCAACTTGAGCTTGCTTTCGAGCAGTCGGCAGTAGAGCTTTTGGGTCGTGTGAGCTCGAAAGGATGGCCGATAGTGGTTCACCCGGACGCAATTCATACGCCCGATCTTTGGCGACCATTTGGAAAAAATCTTTGTATTGAGAACATGGACAAACGTAAGCCAATGGGCCGAACTGTTGATGAACTGCGGTTCATTTTCGACTCTTTCCCGGAGGCATCCTTCTGTTTTGACGTTGGCCATGCGAGGCAAGTCGATCCGACAATGAGTGGAGCGGCTGCAATACTGCACAGTTACGGGGACCGATTGCTGCAACTGCACGTGAGTGAAGTAAACACCCAGAGCAAACATGACCCGATTACCTATGAGACTCTGCTGGCTTGCCGAAGAATAGCTCATTTGATTCCGGAGGAGATGCCGATCATAGTTGAAAGCAGAGTCCTAGAGCCGGCGATTGAGAACGAGTTGTACAACGCGTGTCGCGCTTTTGAACCCCTTCCTCAGCTGGCAATAGCGGGCGACTAGGGCCCAGTAATACCGGTTCCAAGCGCTGGAAACAGCGGCTATGGCGCGGGCTGTACGCCAATTGGGCGGGTGGCCTAGGTAACCGTAGGTGCCCCAGACAAGCGGAGCTTGTCTGGGATGAGAGTCTTCAGGCTCTCGTAGCTGCGACAGCTACCCCGTGTCCATAGCGTCCGTCACCATGCTGCCGCAGACGAGAGATGATGTTCCCAGGCGAACAAAAGAAGCTCGTCTGGGGCACCTGCCTGCTGCCGACGATCTAGGGAACCAAAGCTCTCCGTCCTACAATCGGCTCGATGCCGTTCCCGCGACTGACTGAACTGCTACGCGACGTTTGGGGTGTCGTGTCGCTCATTGTTCTCGCTCTGGCGGAATCGGCATAAAAGGCAAACGAGCATGGACGACCCGACCAGCCTCTACGGCTTTCCTGATGCCGCCACCGCGTTTGACCGACGCCACCCGCAGTGGTCGGCAGTGCTGACGCGGCTTTGGCAGACCATCAACTTGGCATTCACCCGCACTCAGGTAATGGATACCCCGATAGACAAGTTCGTGTACTTCTATGGGAATCTGGTGGCAGAGGACTTCATGGAACTTTTCCTGATGGCCGTGAACGGGTACGGCTTCGGAGCGATGAGGTTGCTGCGTTCCATGTATGAGCACACCATCGTCCTCAAGTACCTGCATGAGCACCCAGACGAGTTTCAAGCGTTCTTCGACTTCGATCGGGTGCAGCAAAGGAAATTGATGTACCAAGTCTTTGACATCTTCGGCAGAGATGCACTTCCACGGGAAACCATAGCGGAGACGGAACAGCGGTTTGAAGAGGTCAGAGAGCAATTCATCGTGAAATCTTGCAACGTCAAGGACTGCACCTGCACCCATACGAGGGTCAATCACACATGGAACAAGCTGGACTTCGCGGCTATGGCGAAGACGACAGGTGACATCGGAAAGATGCTGGTCAACGCCTACCACGTGCCGCTACGTCATGCCCACCCGACCGTCCGCACGATGATGGAACGGCTGGAGATGAGAGACGGGCACTTGAGTTTCAGCCGGGAGTCGCAGCCGAAAGAAGCCGACGGCGCATTGATGACAGCCCACAACTGTCTGTTGGTGGCTCTGGAGGTCCAGAAGGAGCGATTCAAGATTCCGGGCCTGGAGAAAGCGCTGAGCAACGCCGTGGTTGACTGGGCGTTGATTTGGTCGCCGGAATCCGTCGCCCGGTTGAAGGCCGGGCTCATGCAGTAGGGCGGGTCGCCCCGGTAACCGTAGGTGCCCCAGACAAGCGGAGCTTGTCTGGGATGAGAGTCTTCAGATTCTCGTAGCTGCGACAGCTCCCCCCGTGTCGGTAGCGTACGTCACCATGCCGCCGCAGACGGGAGATAATGTTCCCAAACCCGCGGTTCAACGTGAGGTAAGTTTGTCAGGGCCACCCGCCACCCTCCTTAAACGAGCAACCTCGACGGAGTGTTTCCGGCTGCCATGAGCGAATGCCGACAGCGAGATGAGCCCCGAAAACGTACATCGATTGTCATGGTCGACTCGGGAGTAAGCTCCAGGCAGACCGAATTATCGGGACTGGCCCCATCGTAGGCTCCACAGTCCGCGCGCCGAGAGGATGGCGGAGAAGGTCGAGGTCACGCCGAGCGCGATGAGCGTCCAGACCCAGAAAAGGACTCCACTTGAGTTGGCGATCCTGCCGCCGACAAGTCCCGCCCCCCGCATGTGGATGACAAGGACGCCCAACCCAGCGATCGACGCGAGGAGCATGATGACGTACCCCGGTCGCCGTTCGCTGAATGGGGCGCTCGGTCGTATCTCCCAGGATGACAATTCTTGAATGGCGCCGGGGGAAAGGCTTACTTGTGGCCGTCTTTTCGCTTCAAGCTGATGGCCACCCGGAGAACCGAGCCATTCACCGGATCAATTTCGAAGGCGGCCCGGGTGGTGTAATTTTTGGTGTCCAGCCGGTACCTGTACACGCCATACCAGTCGACAACGTCGGTGTCGTAGGGGGCGCCGTACTTATCCTGAAGCTGGGCAGCGGTGCAGCTATTTTCGGCAAAGTCGATGACGAGGTAGGCGTCGGGGTGCCTGTCCGTCCGCATCGCAGCGATGTCGGTAAAGGGAAAATGCTGGCGGGTGAGCGGGTAATCTACCAGGGTGACGTTGCGCCGGTGAGAGGTGGTTTCCTGGACGATCTCGTCGATCCTTTTGCTCACTACGCCCTGCAGGCTTAGAGGGCCGCTGCGGGCGGGGCACGGCTTGGTGCCTGAGCTGCACTCCGCCTGAACGTCGCTTGCGATATAGGCGCGCAGCAGCTTGGAATTTTCCAGCAGCGCTTTGATGCCTTGCTCCGCAGGCAGACCAGCAGCTACATAGAGATAAGGAATGGTCTCGCGCCAATCGAAGTCGTCTGCCGAAAATTCCTCGGAGGCGCTAGAGCGGGAGAGGCGGTTCCTGTCGACCGGCGCGCTGGAGCCCGGCAGAGCGACAAGCGAGAGCGCGAAGCCCATGATCGCCAGGAGTTTTTTCGGTTTCATAGCCCGGAGCCGGGCTGAAATCATACCTGATGCGCGTCAGGCCTAGCCATCAGGCGCTGGCGTTGAAGGCCGATGCTTGCTCGCCGTCCTGGTCCAGGGCTGCTGTGGGCAGAGGGAGAGCGAGCGAGGCTCTAGCGTTGCGCGCCGGGTCGACCTGCTCCCAGGCTGCGCGGACGTCGTTGAACAGCGCGATCTGCTGCTCGATCAGCTTGCGGTCCGACTTGAGGTGAGCCTCAAAAATCCTGGCGCGCGCAACGTTGTAGAAGAGCGCCTGGGTTTTGGCCGCCTCGGGAGCCTGGCTGGTATCGAGCGATCCCTCTAACTGGCCCAGAATCAGGAAGGCGTGGTTGATCTCGTTCACCCGCGTCTCGGTGTCGCCTTTTTGCATGGCGGCCAGGGCGCGCGTGAGGTCGAGGATGAGTCTTTCGTAGAGCAGGACCACCAGTCCGACTGGGCTGGCGCCCGCCACCGCTGCCGGTAGATAGTTCTTGGCTTGGTTTGTCATTGGCCTGAGTTCGAGTTCGAGTTTCCAGTTGAGGTGCCGAAGAGCGTATTCATCATCTGCTGCTGGAAGGGCCACTGCAGCAGCGCCACGTTGAGCTGGGTGTACTGCTGGAGCCACATCTGCTGCTCGCTGGTGATGTAGGTTTCAAAGCTGTTGATCTGATCCTGCAGGCTACTGTAGGTGGACTGCATGCCTTGCAGATCAAGATTGAACGCCCCCTTGGTCGGGGAGGTCAGTTGCGTGAGCTGCGTGCTCAGTCCGGTGGCAAAGCCCGACGTTCCCTGGAAGAAGTTCACGACCCCGCTGTAGTCGCTGTTGAGCGCAGTGCTGAGTTGCGTGGAGTTGACGGAGAGCGTGCCGTCGTCATTCATCGAAATGCCGAGGGAGCCGAGCGTGTTATAGGTGCTGTCGGAGCCATACGTCTGGGTCATGAAGCCCTGCAGTTGCTGCTGCACCATCCTGGTGGTGCTGTCACTCTCCAGAGGATTCGTGGTGGTTGCGCCACTGCTGCTCTGGGTCACCGCGAACTGGGCATTCAGCGCCTGCATGATGGCATTGTAGGAATTGACGAAATCGTTGACTGCCTGGGTGGCCCCCTGGGTGTCGGCCTGGGTCTGGATCTGGACCTCTTGCCCTGGCGCCGCGCTTTGCAGCTGCAGCGTCACGCCGGGGATGGCGCCCGAGATGGTGTTGTTGGCGCTGTAGACCGGGATTCCATCGATGGTAGCGGAAGCGTCCTTGCCGGACGATCCCACGGCGAGGCCAAGGTTGGGAGCATTGGTGCCGTCGACGGTAAAGGCCCCGGCCGCGCCTGAATTATTGGCGACGATCACCAGGTGGGCACCCACCGAGTCGGTGATCACGCTGGCGGTAACGCCGAGCGGCTGGCCGCTAACGGTCATGGCGTTGATGCTTTTTGCAAGCTGGGTCAGATTCTGGTTGTTGAGTTGGACGGTCTGGGTGGCTCCGCCGACGGTCAGGCCAAAGCTTCCGGTGCCCAGGCTGTCCGTGGACTTCAGACCCGCTTCCCCGGAATAGTAGGAAGCCGTTGATGACAAGTTGGTCGACCACGACGACGTGCGCCCCGAGGGCCGTGCCCGCGGTGGCCGTGGCCGTCACCACGCTGTTGTTGCCGGAGGTCGCCACCACGGACTGCAGCGCGCCGCCAGCATCTTGAAGATTGTTCACGTCGCTCAACAGGGTCGCGAGGCCGCTGTTGATCTCGCATACCACGCCTTCCGCCTGCAGGATCTGCGACTGCTCGTTCTGCCAGTTTTGCTCCGGCGCCCGGGCGGCGCTGACGAGCTGCTGCACGGTGGAAGCAACATCGATACCCTGTCCGGAAAGAAGAGACGGCGTGCTGATGGTGAAGGACATTATGTGACCCCCTGCGGATCGGTTGGATCCGCGATCCGGGACCGTCGCCGGCTCCGGTTCATGGCCGCACCACTGTTATCGGAAAAACCTGGTGGGGCATTAGCGCCCCACCAGTCTCAGGAGGTTACTTCGGTTACTGCAGGAGCTTCAGGACTGCCTGCTGCATCTGGTTGGACTGCGACAGGGCAGCCATACCGGTCTGCTGCAGGATGTTGAATTTGGTCATGTTAGCGACGGCTGTCGGGATGTCGGCGGACATGATTCCGCTTTCCGACTGCGTCAGGTTCTGAATCTGGGTGTTGATGACGTTGGTGGCGGCGGTCAACTGGTTGATCGACGCGCCCAGGTTGCCGCGATCGGTGGCCACGGTCTGCACCGCAGTGTTGGCCGCGGTCAGGACGTTGGCAGCGCTGGCGGTGCTCAGGAGGTTGATGGCCGATCCGCCGCCGCTGAAGGTAGCTCCGGAGCTGAAGCCGAATGCTCCAGCGCCAACAGTGGAGGCTATGGTAGCGCCAGCCACGGTCGGATCTTTTGCCGTGAGCTGAATGGTGTTGTTGTTGACCAGCGTCGCGGTCACGCTCGCGTTGGCCGTGTTCACCCCGTCCGTGCCGTTGATGGCCGAAACCAGGGCTGCCATGCTGGCTCCTACCGTACCCTGTTCTTGAACCTGGCCTTGCGCAGCCGGCGCGGCTTTGAAGGTGTAGGTCTGGGCCCCGATGGTCACATTATCGTTGAGTGCCGAATTGGCGGTCGCGTACAGGGTTGAAGTGGCAGCGGCGTCGTTGAGGCCGAGACCGCTGGCGGTCAAGGTCGGCAGGGTCGAACTGACGGACATGGTCTGGCTGCCATCACCCATGAAGACGTTCAGGGCGCTGCCGCTGAAGACCTGCTTGCCGTTGTAATAGGTGTTGCTGCCGATGCTGTTGATTTCCGAGACGATGTTGCTGAACTCGTTGTTCATCGCGGTGAACTGGCCGGGGGCAACCGTGCCGTTGGAGGCTTCCGTCGCCAGCGTGACGGCGCGGTTGAGCAAAGAGGTGACTTGTGAAAGGGCGCCGTCTGCTACTTGCAGCATGCCGGAGCCAGCGGTTGCGTTCTGCACGGACTGGGTGAGGGCGCTGACGTTGGCCTGCAAGCCGTTGGCGATGGCCAGGCCGGCGGCGTCGTCGGAACCCGAGTTAATACGCTGACCAGAAGACAACTCTGCCAGTGTCTTCTGCAAGCTGGTCTGCGTAAGGTTAATCTGGTTTTCCGCAGCGAGAGCGGAGATGTTATTGAGAATACTGATTGCCATAAAAGTGGCTCCTTTGATTTGTGTCCCGCTCGCGCCGGGCTGGTTGGCTCTTGCGTGTTGCGGGTCACTCTTGCTTCAGACCCCTCATCGGAATTTCGCTGGCGCGGCATTAATCATCGCAGTGACGCAGGTAATCGGCGGGCTCATGTTCGTGAGAGATCACGTGTCCGGCACGGCTTTCAGGCGTGTTGTCGGCCGTTCCCTTCGTTCGACGCCGATCAACACGGACGGACGCGGATCAAAACGGCTTTGGTTCTGATCCGCGTTTATCTGCGGCAATCCGCGGCGCTGGGTCTAGGTGAAGGAAACCCCGCCAAGTGCCGATTCAGACCCTGACCACCTTCCCCAAGGCGCCGGACAAGTTTGTGATCCAACTTACGCGACTTAACAACACGCATTTGGCCGTGAACTCCGACCTGGTGAAGTTCGTGGAAGCGGCCCCGGACACGGTGATCACCTTGATCACCGGAGAGAAGGTGGTGGTACGCGAGAGCATCGCGGAGGTCATCCAGCGCATTATCCAGTTCCGCTGTTCCGTGCTGGCGGGGCTGCCCTCGGTAGGCGCCAACGTGGGATTGGCCAACACCCTGGGAAAACCCACGGAGGAGAAACCAGAAGAGGAGTCCGGAGGCGGCCGTGGATAAGAGCACCTTCGGCGGCCTGATCCTCGCGATTGGTGGAATCCTTGCCGGACTGTTGATCGAAGGCGGCAAGATCGGCCAGGTCATGCAGCCCACGGCGGCCATGATCGTGCTAGGAGGCACTATCGGCGCCGTGATGGTGGCTTTCCCGCTGAACATCGTTATTACCGCCGCCAAGAATCTGATGCGGGTTTTCTTCGCCAAATCTACCGATCCCGGGGAGCTGATCAAGGAGCTGATCGGCTATGCCAACAAGGCGCGCAAGGATGGCATCGTTTCGCTGGATGCCGAGCTGGCCAACATTCAGGATCCTTTTATGAAGAAGTCGCTGATGCTGGCGGTGGACGGCACCGAACCCCAGGAACTGCGCAAAATGATGGAGCTGGAACTGGACAACAAGGTGGAAGCGGAGGAGAAGGTCCCCCAGGTATTCGAATCGGCGGGCGGATACTCTCCCACCGTGGGCATTATCGGCGCGGTGCTGGGGCTCATCCAGGTGATGCAGCACCTGGAGAACATCGACGAGGTCGGCAAGGGCATCGCGGTGGCTTTCGTGGCCACCATCTACGGCGTCGGCTGCGCCAACCTCTTCTTCCTGCCCGCCGCCGGCAAGCTGAAGATCCGGCTGCGCGAAGAACAGATTCTGCGGGAGATGACTCTGGAAGGCGTCATCTCGATTCTGGAAGGCATGAACACGCGCATGCTGGAGACCAAGCTGCGCGGCTACCTGGAGGAACAACACAAGGAAAAGGAAGAGGAAGCGCCCAAATGAGCCGGCGTAAGAAACATGCGGAGCACGCCAATCATGAACGCTGGCTGGTCTCCTATGCCGATTTCATCACCCTGCTGTTCGCTTTCTTCGTGGTGTTGTATGCCTCGTCGCAGGTGGATAACAAGAAAGTGCAGCAGGTGTCAGCCGCCATTCAAGGCGGGTTCGCGCAGATGGGGGTTTTCTCGGGAGCCGCTCCCGGCCCGGCCGTCCGCAGCGAGAGCGCGCCTCCATCCAGCATACCTCCAGATATGTCTCGCCCGGAGTTGATTCGCGTGGTGCATGATCTTAGCGGCAAGGGCCGAGGAAACGGCGGCGCGGGGGTTTCCGGGGTTCCGCCATCGGTAGTCAGAAAAGAGCTCGAAGAGGTGCTCGGAAAAGAGCTGCGGGAACATCAGGTCGATCTGCGCCTGATTCCCGGCGGCCTGGTAGTGAGCCTGCGCGAGATCGGATTCTTCAACAGCGGCGAAGCGGCCCTGCTCCCGCAAGCGGAACCGACCTTGGCGCACGTCGCCGCGGCGCTGGCCGCACGCAACTTCGAGGTGCGGGTCGAGGGTCACACCGATGACGTGCCCATCCACACTGCGCAGTATCGATCGAACTGGGACCTTTCCACGGCGCGCGCCACCGAAGTGGTCAATATGTTGGTGAGTAAATACAACTTCAATCCGGAACGAATCTGCGTTGCCGGCTATGCCCAATACCACCCCATCGCGAGCAACGACACTGAAGAGGGCCGGCGTAAGAACCGGCGCATCGATCTGGTGATCGTCTCGAATGCCCCGGACGCACATTAGGCAGATTGCGGGTCCATAAATTGTTTCGCTGCCGCAATACGAGGATATGGTCTCGAACCTCGCCTTCCCCGCCCTCCTCGGGGAGATGGCGTTCATGCTCTGGCTCGTGATCAAGGGCGCCAAGCCGCAACCGCCGGACGCCGCAGCCTTGTCGTCGTCGGCTGGTTAGGCAGCAAAATCCGGCCTCGGATAGGCTAATATAGACAAGCAGTTTCAATAACTTATGGCGATTACCCAGCCGTGGCTGAGATAAGCTGCCATTCCCGCCCCCTTGATTACCTTCGAAAGTATCGTCAGTCCAAAGACCGTAAGTAACTGAAAAATAAAGCTTAAAGTGTCGATTCCTAGGTATCATTGGGGACGCTTGAAAGGAATTTGCGCCCCAAGGAAGGAGACCAGACGAGCCCAGGGTTCCAGCAGAAGAAACACAAGATTAACTATGAGAATCAATTACTTAGCAGTAGCGCTGCTCATCGTCTCATCGTCCGTTGGGGGGTATGCCGAAGGCCCCGATACGAATAAAATCAACGACTTGGCAACCGCCATATCCCATGCCGAGGGTTTCGGCAGACGCCAGACTATCCCCAGCAGATACCACAACCCCGGCGACCTGAAAGCGTTCTCCAGCTCCACCCAGCTAGCGGGGCAGGTGCGCATTGGCAAGGCCGGCCATATCGTGTTCAAGGACGACGAGGCTGGCAAAGCTGCCCTGAGGGAGTACATCGTGAGGATGGTGGATGGGCGCTCCAGCCATTACCACCCGAACATGACTTTCAGCCAGGTTGCGCATGTCTATGCGGAGAATTGGCGTCCCTGGGTTAAGGTGGTCTCCAGGGAGCTGGGTGTGTCCGCCTAATACCACGCTGCGGGCCTATTTCCACACCGATGATGTACCGGACCAGTCGTACTGAGCTTCCGTCCGCTGCCGGCACCCAATCCGACGCCGTCCACCGCCTGCCGTAAGCGTCCCTGAGTCGAGCCACATCCTTTATGCCGTGGCTGAGCCGCCAGTGAGGCGCGTCCCACCGCTGGTGCAGGATGATGTCGCTCAGCACCACAAATCAAAGCTCTTGCACTCCCATGCGGTGCAAACGGAGGCCGAAAGCAGCCAAGTTGGACCGGTCCGTACGGCTCAGGAC
>CAVTEQ010000004.1:0-81645 GCA_963733935.1 uncultured Acidobacteriota bacterium | reverse complement strand
TGGTGGACCTGGTCGGGTTCGAACCGACGACCTCTTCCATGCCATGGAAGCGCGCTCCCAACTGCGCCACAGGCCCACAGGTTGGCAGCATCATTCTGCGCCGAGTCCCGCCCGAGAGTCAAACCGGGCATGCCCCATTTCTTGGAGCACGCCCGGGTGTTCGGCCAATCAAAACTGGGATTTGCGCTTTAGCCCACCGGGCTGCCGATGGTCAGGCAATTGGTGGCGCTATTGGGGTCGACCTTCACGTTAAAGGTGTCGTCGGTGCAGAAGTGCCGGCTGCCACTGGTTCCGGGAGAACTTGGGTCGGCCAGCCACTGGTAGCTGGTGGTGAGCCCTGACCCCGCCACATTGCAGGTTCCCGCTGTAAAGGAGTATCCACTCTTGACGCCGGTAGCCAGCGAGCCGTCGATGATCCCCGCAGCGCTCGAACTCGGGGAGCCGCCGCCGCTGGCCGGCCCAAGAGCCGTCAGCGAGCAGGTATAGGTGTTGTAGGTGGCGTTGTAGGTCACCTCTGCATTATTCACTGCCCGCAGCGAGCCCACGGCCGAAGCCTCATTAGCGGCCATCCGCGACTTCAGCAGGTTGGGAATCGCGATGGCGGCGATCACCAGAATGATGGCCACTACGATCAGCAGTTCGATCAGCGAGAAACCGTGCTGTTTGCGCATAAGCTTGGGGAGCCTCATTTTGTCCACAAAGCACATGAGGACGCGCTCAAAGGACGCAGTTTTAGGGCCAGCCCGCGCTCGACGAGGGTAAGTTGTAAGATCTTCTTTCTTTGGGATTTAAGCGATCTATCCAGAGGCTTGCGCCAATCCTGCTGGCGAGATTGCCGGAATCTGTCAATCCTTGCGCCACTTCTCGTCACTGGACGCGAATTGCTAACCCCGGAACGGCATTCCGGATGCCGCTAGTCTCCGGCGGCTCGCTGGGCGCGCGGAACGTCCGGACTTACTGGGACCCCATCACGGTAGCTGACAGAATTGCCGGAGATGGCCGCAACCCGCTCGCCAGGCACGAGGATGCCGACCAGGTTTAGCGGATCAGCCGCCGAGACGCTCACAACTTCGCTTGCGGGAGGAAGATTGCGAGTGGCGCGCAGCGACTCGACCGCCACGGGCAGCGCAAACTGCTCGCCGATAAAACCGCTGATGAAGCGCCCACCGCGAATCTCGCCGCGGTCTTCCAGGCGGCGGAAGCCGAGCAGCAATTCGCGCCATTTTGGGACCACCGACTCGCGGGCCAGCAGGTCGCGGAAAACCACGCCGTAGCGGCGGAGCAGCATCCAGCAGGTGGCCTCGACGGCACGCTGGCGATCGGAAGTCTCGCTGGCGTAGAGCAACGACCAGCGTCCCGAACTGTGGCGCGGCCGCGACGTACGGCCGGAGCCCTGTCCGCTGCGCCGCTTGGGATCGATGAGCGCACGAAGATTGTCGAAGCCGTCGGCGGTGATCAGCCCCGCCGCGACCAGCTCCCAGAGACCGGTCTCGACTTCGGATTTCAATTTATCGGTCCCGCGAACAATGTCGGCAAAGAAAGACGCGCCGCGCGCCTTGAGGAATTGCAGCACCTCGCGTCCGCCGGGGCTGAGGCCGCGAAGCTCGCCGTCGTCGGCGTGGCGCGGCGTCATCCAGTCGGCTTCTTCGCGCACGAAGAAAGTAATCGGCGCGACGCTAGTCGGAACTACCCGGCGTCCGCCGCTGGCGTCGTCGAGCGTGGCCGGATGCGGCGAGAGCCTGCCCCAGCCCACCGCGCCGGTGAGCGACAACTGGTCGAGAAACTTGGGATCGTAGTTGGCTACGCGCCGCCCGAGAATTTGCCGCTCCCAGGCGACGGCCGGAATCTCGAACCCTTGCAGTTGAAGCAGAACCTCGAGCGTGCCGCGTTCGCCCAGTACCTGGCTGCTGGCGGCGACGTGCTGCCACCGCAGCAGCCAGCGCATGAACTGCGCCGCCGTGACCGGCTCGATCTGCTTGCGGAGTCGGCCCAGCGTCAGGCGATGAATGCGCGCCAGCAGCCGCCGGTCGCACCACTCGGTCTGCTCCGGATCTTTCCTTTCGAATTGTCCGCGCAGGATCGCCCCGCTGGCCTCCAGGCGGAGCAAGGCCTTGTCGATCTCCGAGGCGGGCAGACCGAGCGTGTTGCTTAGCTGGCCAGAGGTGGTCGGACCGATGTGCTGCATCCACCCGCGCACCATCGCCAGCCGCGCGTCGTCGGCTGAAGGCGAAGCCGCTTCGATATCCGGCAACTCGCTTTCGAACTGAGCCTGCGGAAACACACTGCGGAAGCTCTTGGCTCGGTCGGCTGCGACCCAGTAAGTGGTTCCGTTCTGCTTTGCCTTTGTGGCGCGGCGTTCGGCCGCCAGACGTTCGAAAGTGCTCAGCCCACGACGATCCAAGCGGCTCGGGAAGGGCGATCAGGGTTTGCAGCACATCGTGCAGTTCGTCGGGATCGCGCGCCTCCGGCCAGGCGTCCACGCGGACCTCGGCGATGGCCTCGGGATCGAGCGCACCCACCTCGTTCAGCACCGATTCCGGCAGCGTGCGCCGCATCTCGACCGCGCGCGCGCGGCGTTCTTCAAGAGGCGCGTCGTCAAGATACGCATAAGGATTGGCGTTAAGAATCTCGTGCGAGAACGCCGACGGCACCGGCGTGTCCACCGCCAGGCAACGGATTCCGCCCGAGCTGATCCCGCGCAGCACCTGCTTCAAGCCATCGAGGTCCATGGCCTCGGTGAGAACGTCCTTCATTACCTCCCGCACCAGCGGATGGTCAGGGATCTGGATGTCGCCCGCAATATTCTCCTGGCACGCCGCCACGTCGGGGAACACCGAAGCCAGCAGATCGTCGGAGCGAATGCGCTGAATCTGCGGCGGAACTTTCTTGCCGTGGTCGAAGCGCAAGAGCGCCAGCGCGCGCTCCGCGTCCCAGCGCCAGCGCGTCCCGAAGATGGGAGAGCCGGTCAGCGCCGCCTGCTCCAGCACCGCCTGCACGCTCTCGGGCTGCAGAAAATGAAAAACGTCCGCGAGCGGAAAGCTGTGCTGCTCGGCTAGCGCAATGTTCAGCCCATTGTCCGTGGCCGCAGCCTGCAGCTCGAAATTGAACGACCGGCAGAAACGCTTGCGCAGCGCCAGTCCCCAGGCCTTGTTGACGCGTGCGCCGAAGGGCGCGTGGATGATGAGCTGCATCCCGCCGCCTTCGTCGAAGAAGCGCTCGGCAATGATGGTCTGCTGCGTAGGCACCTCGCCCAGCACCGCGCGGCCTTCGACCACGTACTGGATTGCCTGCTCTGCGCCGGATTCATCGAGTCCGCATTGGTTTCGCAGCCATTCGCCCGCGGCGGCCATCTCGGACGACGTGCGATCGAGAAAGCCGGGGCGAAGATTGCGAGTCCGTTCGCTGATGCCCGCCCGCAACTCCGCCACCTGTTCGGAGAGTTCAGCAGTGCGTCCTGGGGCTTCGCCGCGCCAGAAGGGAATGCCTGGCGGCGCGCCGTGCGCATCTTCGACCAGCATGCGGCCGGAAGCCTCGATGCGGCGAATCCGCCAGGAGGTGTTGCCCAGCAGCATGATCTCGCCCTTCATCGACTCGACCGCGAAGTCTTCGTCCACCGTTCCGACCACGATACCTTCCGGTTCGGCGACGACGGTATACAACGCATTGTCAGGAATAGCGCCGCCGCTGGTGATGGCCGCGATCCGCGCCCCGCGCCGCGCTCGCAGGCGTCCGTTCACGCGATCGCGGTAGAGATACGCGCCATAACGCCCGCGCCGGGCGGCGATGCCCTCGGAGAGCATCACCAGGATCGCCTCGAATTCCTCGCGCGGCAGATCGCGATAGGGATACGCGCGCCGCACCAGCGCGAAGAGTTCATCTTCCTTCCATTCTTCGGCAGCGCACGCGGCCACGATCTGCTGCGCCAGCACATCGAGCGGCGCATCGGGAATCATGATGCGGTCCAGTTCGCCCTGCCGGATCGAGCGCACCAGAGCGGCGCACTCCAGCAACTCGTCGCGCGTGGTCGCGAAAATCCGGCCTTTCGGGACAGCGCCGCGCCAATGGCCTGACCGGCCGATTCTCTGCAAGAGAACAGCGATCGATCGCGGCGAGCCGAGATGGCAGACCAGGTCCACGAAGCCGATGTCGATACCCAGCTCCAGCGACGCGGTCGCCACCAGCACCTGCACTTCGCCGTCCTTCAGCTTTTTTTCCGCCGCCAGACGGAGCTTGCGCGCCAGGCTGCCGTGGTGCGCCGCGACTGCATCTTCTCCCAGGATCTCGGCCAGGTGATGCGCCACTCGCTCCGCCATTCGTCGCGTGTTGACGAACACCAGCGTGGAACGGTGCTGCTGGATGAGTTCCGAGAGACGAGAGTAAATCTCGTCCCACATTTCGTTAGAAGCGACCGGGCCGAGTTCGCTCGCCGGGACTTCGACCGCGGTGTCCATCTGGCGCTGATGGCCGATGTTGACGATCGCCGGATCAGGCCGGCCTGCGCCAGTCAGGAAATGTGCGATCAGCTCAATCGGCTTCTGCGTGGCGGAAAGCCCAATGCGGACAGGTCGCCGGTTGGTAAGTGCGTCGAGCCGCTCGAGCGAGAGCGTCAGATGGGCGCCGCGCTTGTCGTCGGCGACGGCGTGGATCTCGTCCACGATCACCGTCTCGACGTCGCGCAGGATCTGCCGGCTCTTCTCCGCCGTGAGCAGGATGTAGAGCGACTCCGGCGTGGTCACCAGGATGTGCGGCGGGCGCTTCAGCATGGCGCGGCGCTCGTGCGCCAGCGTGTCGCCGGTGCGGACGGCGGTGCGAATCTCCGGCATCAGCAGCCCGCGCTCGCCCGCCAGTTGCAGGATTTCGCTCAGCGGCACTTCCAGGTTCTTCTGAATGTCGTTGCCTAGCGCCTTAAGCGGAGAAACATAGAGGACTTCGGTGCGGTCCTCGAGGTCGCCGGCGAGCGCCTTGCGCACCAGGCGGTCGATGCAGGCCAGAAATGCCGAGAGCGTTTTGCCGGAGCCGGTAGGGGCGGAGATCAGCGTGGTGCGACCGGCAAGGATATGGGGCCAGCCCTGCTCCTGGGGCTCGGTGGGCGTGCCAAACCGGCGCACGAACCACTCCTCGACGATAGGATGGGCCCACCCCAAGGGCCTGCTGGCGGAAGGCATCCGGCTATTTTAAGCGAAGTTCGTTGTTTCGCCAAGCATTCGCCCTAAAATCTTGCCGTTCAGGCGAGAGTCAGTTGGTTATTTCGCGTGCAGCGCCGGACGGCGCTTCTCCGAGCGGATCATTTTCTTGACCAGGAAATATCCCAGGGCGGAAGCTCCGCAAGTAATCCCCATGTCGCGCATGTTGCTGCCAAACGTTTCGCTTGAGACGCTATGGTCGTAGGCTTCTTTAGCTATGCCGGCGGCGCAGCCGGAAGCGAGCCCGAGCCAGGGTTTTCCGGTGGAATAGCCCACCATGACCGAGATTCCCGCGCCACCCGCGGCGTGCAGCAATTTGTCGCTCACCACCGTGGAGCCGTCGTCGGCCGAGGCTGAGCCCCACAGCAGGGAACTCACCATGAGTGCGAGTAAGAACCAGCGTTTCATGTGCTTTCCTTTTGGATACTATTGAGCTGCGGAGACTGCACCGCGGAATTGACGGCGGCAATTCTCTGAAGGTGCTAACCGCTGCGGCTAGCCTGACTGCGGTAGTCGTGCCGCTCCATCGTTTTGGCTAGTCACGACTTTCGCATCTGGAAGCACCCGCGACCGTTTTTTCAAATGGAGCAGGTGTTTTTTCATCTAGACATATTCTTAGACAGAGCACGCGGGCGAGGGCGCCCGCGCCACATCGCCCGATCTACAATGCTGCCATGACCCTGAAGGACGTGATTGCCTGCCCCAAGTGCGGCGGCAAGGAGATCGTTTACTCCTGTGAGCCGAAGTGCTGCTTCAATCACGTCTGCGCCGATTGCCGCAGCACCTTCGAGCTGAATACGTCAAAGACCGGCCGGTTCGATCACCAGACTGCCATCTCCGCAGATGAGCCGGGTTCGAGCGATCCCACCACCGGCTGCGCCAGTTGCGGCAGCCTGCGCGTAGCCGTCATAGGCTCGGCTGCCGATGAAACTCTGCTGCTGTGCGCAGATTGCCGCGCGGTTTCGAGGCTAGCGGTAGAAGAGTTTGTCCCCGGCAGCTTCTGACGAGAAAAAAACGCCACGGATTCACACGGATTTTCACGGATATTGTGCTGATCCGTGTTCATCCGCGTAAATCCGTGGCTGTCTTTTACCGCGTGCCGGCAGGCTGCTTCGGGCGCTTGCCGGGCGCCGAGCGCGAGACTTTGAATGTCATCTTGCGTGCCTTCTGATCCGCGTCCACGACGATGTGATCGCCGTGCAGCACCTCGCCGTCGAGGATCTTCAGCGCCAGCGGGTCCTGGATCATCTTCTGGATGGCGCGCTTCAGCGGCCGCGCACCGTAGTTCACGTCGTAGCCTTCGGTGAACAGCAGTTCCTTGGCTGCGTCCGTGAGCTCCAGGCTGATGTTGCGATCGGCCAGCAGCCGCCGCAGATCTTCCAGGCGCAGGTCCACGATCTTGGTGAGTTGCTCTTTGCCAAGCGGATTGAACAGGATGATGTCATCCACCCGGTTCAGGAACTCGGGCTTGAAGTGCGCCTGCAGCGCGTTCATCACCAGCTTGCGCGCCTGCTCAAGGTCGTCGGGAGTGCGCATGGCTTCGGGCGAGAGGTAAGCCGAGCCGATGTTGGACGTCATGATGATGACTGTGTTCTTGAAGTCCACGGTGCGGCCTTTGCCATCCGTGAGACGGCCATCGTCCATGATCTGCAGCAGGACGTTGAATACGTCCTGGTGCGCCTTCTCGATCTCGTCGAACAGCACGACCGAATAGGGACGCCGGCGCACGGCTTCCGTGAGCTGCCCACCTTCCTCGTAGCCGACGTATCCCGGAGGCGCACCGATCAGCCGCGCTACCGCGTGCTTCTCCATGTACTCGGACATGTCGATGCGGATCAGGGCGCGCTCGTCGTCGAACAGAAATTCGGCCAGCGCCCGCGCCAGCTCAGTCTTGCCCACGCCGGTCGGTCCGAGGAAGATGAAGGAGCCAATCGGCCGCCGGGGATCGCTCAGCCCGGCGCGCGAACGCCGAATCGCGTTCGAGACCCGCTCCAGAGCCTGATCCTGGCCGATGACGCGCAGCCGCAGACGGTCTTCCATCTCGACGAGTTTCTTGACCTCGCCTTCCAGCATCTTCGAGACCGGCACACCCGTCCACTTGGAGACGATGCGCGCCACATCTTCTTCGTCCACTTCCTCTTTCAGCATGCGTGTGGCGCGGCCGCCCCCCTGCCCCAGCGCGCCAACAGCGGGCGCGCCGGGGACCCCTCCCCCGGCCGCGGTCCCGTCCATCTGCGCGTTGAGCTTCTGCAGCTCGGCCTCTGCCTGACGCAAATCGCCGTAGCGAATCTGCGCTACGCGCTCCAGGTTGCCCTTGCGCTCCTCGGCCTGCTCCTCGAGCTTTAGCTTCTCGATGCGCTCCTTGAGGGCGCGGACGCGCGTGATCAATTCCTTCTCCTGCTTCCAGCGCGCTTTGAGCGCGTCGGCTCGCTCGCGAATCTCGGCCAGCTCCTTGTCGATGATCGCAAGACGATGGCGCGAGTTGGGATCGTCTTCCTTCTTCAGCGCCTGCTTTTCGATCTCGAGCTGCCGCGAACGGCGTTCGAGCTGGTCGATCTCGGTGGGCATGGAATCGATTTGAATGCGTAAAGATGCTGCCGCCTCGTCGATCAGGTCGATGGCCTTGTCGGGCAGGAAGCGGTCGGAGATGTAACGATGCGAAAGCGTGGCCGCCGCCACGATGGCCGAGTCCTTGATGCGCACCCCGTGGTGCACCTCGTAGCGCTCTTTCAAACCGCGCAGGATGGCGATGGTGTCCTCGACGTTGGGTTCGCCCACGAAAACGATCTGGAAGCGCCGCTCCAGCGCCGCATCTTTCTCAATGTATTTACGATATTCGCTCAGCGTGGTGGCGCCGATGGCGCGCAGCTCGCCGCGGGCCAGCGCCGGCTTCAGCATGTTGGAGGCGTCGATGGCACCCTCGGCCGCGCCCGCTCCCACCAGCGTGTGCAGCTCGTCGATGAACAGGATGATCTGCCCCTGCGATTCTTCGATGTCCTTGAGGAAAGCCTTGAGCCGGTCTTCGAATTCGCCGCGATACTTTGCGCCCGCGAGCATCGCGCCCAAGTCCATGGCCACCACGCGCTTCGACTTGAGCGCTTCGGGCACGTCGCCGGAAATGATGCGCTGCGCCAGACCTTCGACAATCGCCGTCTTTCCGACGCCGGGCTCGCCGATCAGCACCGGATTATTCTTGGTGCGGCGAGATAGCACCTGGACCACGCGCCGGATTTCTTCATCGCGTCCGATCACCGGATCCAGCTTGCCGCGGCGCGCCAGTTCGGTCAGATCGCGGCCGTAGCGCTCGAGCGCCTGATATTTGGCCTCCGGATTCTGGTCGGTGACGCGCTGCGTGCCACGAACCGAAGTCAGCGCCTTAAGAACCGCCTCGTGGGTCGCGCCTTGTTGCGCCAGCAGCGCCTGCGCGGGATCGCCCTTCGTCTGCGCGATGGCTAGCAGCAGATGCTCGGTGGAGACGTACTCGTCCTTGAAATTGTCGGCTTCCTTGAAAGCCTGATCGAGCACGCGGCTGACGCCGGCCGAAAGCGATGCCTGGGTGGCGC
The DNA here is from genome assembly GCA_963733935.1 of uncultured Acidobacteriota bacterium. Taxonomy (GTDB): domain Bacteria; phylum Acidobacteriota; class Terriglobia; order Terriglobales; family Acidobacteriaceae; genus JAHFUA01. The sequence goes on along the minus strand of CAVTEQ010000004.1, from coordinate 72,899 downwards.
CCCCGCCCGAAACCTTGGGCAGCCGCTCGATGGCGCGCTGCGCCTCCGCCAGAATCGCCTGGCCGTCGGCGCCAATGCGCTCCAGCACGGGAACGACGATGCCTTCGCGGTCCTCGAGCAGCGCCGCCAGCAGGTGCGCCGGCAGCATCTCGGGATTGCCGTGCTGCGAAGCCAAGTCATTAGCCGCCTGAATGGCCTCCTGCGCCTTGATGGTGAATTTGTCCCAGCGAATTGCCATAACAACCTCGGTTTCGAGTTTCGAGTTTCGAGTTTCTAGTTTCCAGTTGCGAGGCTCTGGCCGCCGCTTGAAACTCGAAACTGGAAACTTGAAACTGCAATCAAAAAAGCGGGAGGCGGGCATTCTCCCCGCTGCTCCCGCCTATGTTAATCGGTTGCGACGAATTACGCCGCTTTGCCGGTGCCCTTGGCCTCGATCGTCTTCTGTCCGACGTTGACCTTGATCTGCTTGGGCTTGGCCTCGGCGCGCTTGGCCAACTGGATCTTCAGCACGCCGTTTTCGTAGTCGGCCTTCACGTTGTCGGTGTCCACGGTGTTGGGCAGGGTGAAGCTGCGCACGAAGGCGCCGTAGTGCCGCTCGACGCGATGGAAATTCTCTTCCTTCTCATCTTTCTCGAACTTGCGCTCGCCGCGGATGGTGAGAGTGTTGTTCTCCACCCGGACGTCCACGTCCTTGGGATCGAGTCCAGGCACTTCCACCTTGAGGGTGACGTTCTGCTCATCCTCGTAAATGTCCACCGGAGGGGCGAAGCTGCCGGCGGTCAGTTCCTGTTCGCCACGGGGAGCGTAGTCCTGAAACAGGCGGTTCATGCGCTCTTGCAGCACGTTAAGTTCGCGGAATGGGTCCCAACGAGTCAGTACAGTCATAGCTCTTACTCCTCCTCAGAGTTGCTAAGTGATGCGTCACTGCTATAGATGCAGTGATTAGTGTATTCGCATCATAAAAATTGAGTGTGTTGCTGTCAATATATAGCCTTCACTTAAATATCAACAACTTACAGCAGCAATCACGCACTTTAAGTAGCTGGTTTCTGGGACTGTGAGCACGATGGGGTGGTCTTTCGACTGTCCCCGTTTCTCTAGGATGCGGACGAAGCGGTGCGCGTCCGTGGCTGCCGCGGCCAACATTTCCACAAATTCGCCCTCCCCGACGTGGTAAGAGCAGGAACAGGTGACCAGGATCCCGCCCGGGCGCAGCATCTTCAGGGCCCGCAGGTTCAGCTCTTTGTAACCGCGAAGCGCGGTTTGCAGGGCGCGGCGGCTGCGAGCAAAAGCAGGCGGATCGAGGACGATGGTGTCGTACTGGCGCCCGGCGGCAGGCGTAGTCCTTAAGCAGATCGAAGGCGTTGGCCTCGATCCACTCTATTTCCGGCAGCCCGGCATTGAGTGAAGCATTCTCTTCTGCGCTCTCCAGCGCCGGCCGCGAGCTGTCGACGCCGGTCACTCGCGGGCAGACCCGCGCCATGTGCAGCGCGAACCCTCCCTGGTAGCAGAAAACGTCGAGAGCATCGCCGTGGGCGTAAGCGGCGGCGGCAGCGTAATTCTCCCGCTGGTCGAGGAAGGCGCCCGTCTTTTGCCCGGCGAGAGCGCGGTGACGGAAGCGCAGGCCGTTCATGGTGAATACGGTCTCAGCCTTGTCGCCGTGGAGAAGGCCGTCCTTCAGAGGCGGAAGTTGCTCCAATTGGCGGATGCGGGGCTCGGCGCGCTCCGCGATCCCGGCCGGCGCAAGCCGTTCCACCAGTTCCGCAACGACCGCCTGCTTGAGTTCGCGATCGTCGGTCGCCTGGGTCAGCGCTTCCAGCACCAGGACATCGTTGTAGCGGTCAACGATGAGTCCTGGCAGTTGGTCGGCTTCGCTGAAGACGACGCGGTAGGCATCGCTGTCGCGAACGATCTTTTTCCGATACTCGGCCGCCTGGCGTACCCGCTCGCGCACCAACTCGGCAAGATTTTCGATCTTTTCAGAAGAGACCAGCCGGAGTGCGATTTCCGAAGCCGTGCTGTAGAAGGCGGTGCCGAGGAATCGTCCGCGCTCGCTCTTGATCTCGACCAGGGCGCCAGGCCCGGCACCTTCGCTGGAAACCACGTCCGAGCGGTAGATCCACGGATGTCCGGAGCGAAGCCGGACGACTCCACGCGCGTTCACGACCACGGCAGGCCTGGTTTGCATCGCGATTCAGGATTCTAAATGCTCGGCAGCGGAAAGTAGCGCCGGCATCTTGCCGGCTGTCCTGAGGGCATCCTGCCCTCAGCGGCGCGGGCGAGACGCCCGCACGACAGCCGCCGGGACGGCGGCGCTACCTAGCTATTAGCCCGCGCTTTCGGCGGCGGGCTGGGCGCTCTCGGCGGGAGCGCTGGGGGCGGGCTGGGGCGGCGGAGGCACATAATAGAGGATGCGTCCGCAGGAATCGCAGGCAATCACCCGGTCATTGGCGCGGACGTCGTTGTAGGTCTGCGGGCGCAGCATCACATTGCAGGCGGTGCATTTCCCGTCATCATGCACTGCGGAAATCCCGCTCTTGCGCAACCTCAGCACCCGGTCGTAGTAAGGAACCACTTCGGACGAGATCTCGGAGCGCAGGCGCTCGCGCTGCGCCGCCCAATCCGCCAGTTGCTTCTGGTCGATCTCGGTGCGAGCGCGCGCCTCGGCTTTTTCCTTTTCGATCTCGGCAGTCTCTTGCTTCAGCTCGGCCTCGGCGGCTTTCTGGTTCTTTTCCTGGGTTTCGATCGCCAGCATTCCTTCCAGAATCTTATCTTCGCAGGCGCGGATGCCCTGCTCGGCGAAGGTGATCTCCTGCAGCAGGGCTTTGTACTGCTCGTTGGTTTTCACTGCCAGCGACTGATCGCGGTACTTGGAGATCTTCTGCTGGTGGTCCTGGATCTCTGTTTCCAGCTTCTTGCGGTCCTTCTGCACGGCAGCAATCGCGGCCTTGGCCTTCTCCACTTGCGTGCGAGTGTCGGCCAGCTTGCTCTCAATGGCCGCTACCCGCCGCGGCAGGAGCGCGATCTCGTCGTTGAGCCGCTCGATCTCGCGGTCGGCTGCCTGCAACGCGATCAGTTTTTCCAGGTCTGGATTCATGCGAAAGGGGAACCCGTACCTTGCGCCGCGGATTTACGCGGATCAACGCGGATATTCAAGCCTGGCCCGGATCGGCGTTCATCCGCGTTTATCCGCGGCGAATGAAGTCTTCTCATTGATTGTAACAGTTTGCGATATCGGCCCGCGGCTGAGTCCCGTATCGGGGCGGTTTCTAAGCCTTTTCCCCGATTGAGCAAAGCCATTCGGACACCTACGCTTGCGGCATGACGATGGAACTTGTCAGGCTGGCGTTCGGGCTCGCGATACTCATCTTCTACCGCCAAATCTCGGGGTTTGTGATGGTGCGCGAGCGCGCCCTGGTGGCGCTGTTCCGCCAGCGCGGGGTTCCGCTCCCCCTGCTCACCGAGAGCACCACGGAAAACCTTTACTTCGGCCTCGCCATGTTCGTTTGCCTGCTGCAGTTCGTGCGCATCTGGGGCCTGCTGCACTGATTCCCTTCGACTCCTACCTTCTTTGTTAAACTCTCGGGTCGGGCCTCGAGAACTGAGCCTATGACCCAGCTTGCAGTTGATCTCGCTGTTGAGAAAGCCACCCTTACGACCAACCGGCGGCGCATCTCCGTCGGCGATTTCGAGCTGACCGTGTTCTCCGACGGCAATTATTGGAATGACGCCGGCGCGATGTTCGGCATCATTCCCAAAGCGCTGTGGTCGAAAAAGGTAACTTGCGACGAGAAGAACAGGGTGGTGTTGGGGCTGAACTCGCTGCTCATCCGCGGCGGCAAGCAGACTGTGCTCGTCGATACCGGCATCGGCAACAAGTTCGACGAGCGGGTGCGCAAGGTGTACGAACCGGAAGCGCGGCTGCTCGGTAATCTGACCGCCGCCGGCGTGGCGCCCGACTCCATCGATATCGTCATCAACACTCACCTGCACTTCGACCATTGCGGGTGGAACACCGTACGCAGTGACGGCCGCGTGGTACCCACGTTTCCCCGCGCCACCTACTATGCTCCGGAAGGCGAGTGGCAGCACGGGCAGAAGCAGTACCTGCGCGACCGCGTCAGCTACATCAGCGACAACTACAATCCCCTGATCAAAGCGGCCAGATGAAGCTGGTGAAGGAAGATCGCGAGATCATCCCCGGCGTCAGCGTCAAAACCATCCCCGGGCACACGCGCTACATGCAGGTGGTGATGATCGAGAGCCAGGGGCAGAAAGCGTGCTACGTCTCTGACCTGATTCCCACGGCCGCGCACCTCGACCTGCTGTGGGTGATGGCCTACGACCTGTTCCCCATGGAAACCATCGAAAACAAGCAGCGCTTCTACGACGAGGCGATCCCCGGGCGCTGGCTGGTGATTTTCACGCACGATCCGGCGATTCCGTGGGGCTATGTGAAGGAAGCGGGCGCGGGAAGTACGGCGTCGAAGCGCCGCCAGGCTCATAATCCGCGGCTAGTCGACGCTCGTTTATCTCCGGTGGCGTGGTCATCGATCTGGAAGCGCAGGAAGTCGTGGGCTTGGGCGAGCGCGCTCCAGCGCCTGCGCCAGCATTCCTCCACTCGCTCCAGTATCTCGTGCTCGCTCCGCGCTTCGTAGATGGCCTTGCGCAAATGGCTGCCGTTCGCCACCCCGTGCGTGAACCACGACGCGAACTGCTTCATCTTGCCGGCGGCGCCCGGCATCTGCCCCTCGATCAGCATGCGGAAGTAGGTGCGGATCATGCGATAGCGGTCGCTTTCGCTGGGCTGCTCGTAGGCGGGATCTCCCGCCTCGTACTGCGCGATCTGGCGAAAGATCCACGGATTCGACGCCGCGGTGCGCCCGATCATCACCGCATCGCAACCGGTTTGGGCCACCATCGCGGCCGCGTCTTCCGGAGTACGGACATCGCCGTTGCCGATCACCGGAATCCTGACCGCCTGCTTGACGGCGGCGATCCACTCCCAGCGCGCCGTGCCCGCGTATCCCTGCTCGCGAGTGCGGGCATGCAGCGCCACCGCCGCCAGGCCGCAGGATTCGGCGAGCTTGGCAAGTTCGACGCAGACGATTTCCTTGTCGTTCCAGCCGGCGCGAAACTTCACCGTGAACGGGATCTTCACCGCCGCGCGCACCGCGTCGAAGATCTGGCCGATGCGCGGCAGGTCGCGCAGCAGGCCGGAGCCGCCGTTGCACTTCACCACCTTCTTCGCCGGGACAGCCCAGGTTCAGGTCCACGAGGTCGAAGCCTAGGCCTTCGACCATGCGCGCGGCCTCGGCCAGCACTTCCGGATCGCTGCCGAAGAGCTGCGCCGAGATGGGATGTTCGTCATCGGAGAAGTGGAGGTAGCGCCCCAGCACGCGCTTGTCGCGCAGCAGGCCGTCGGCTGAGGTGAACTCGGTCATGAGCAGGCCGCAGCCGCCCATCTCGCGGATAAAGCGCCGGAAAACCGTGTCGGTAACGCCCGACATGGGCGCCAGCACCGTGGCCGGCCGAATCTCGACGCCACCGATGTGCACACGCTCCGGCACGCGCGCCCCTCGAGGCGGAGCGGACGGCACGACCGGGCTGGCCCACTGCTTATTCACAGCGGTTATTGTAACCTTGGTTTGCGCTTCTTTATTGAGCCAACGCGCGCCGGCGCACGCCTTCGTGGATCGCCACCTCGGCAACCAACATCGGCAGCCGCGCGGCGCCGAACAGTCCGGCATCGCCGCCCAGCAAGGCGCGGGTAATGATGGTCTTCCTGCCCTCGCCGGACGAGTCTCCGGGCGCGGTCGCACGATACACGAACGACCGCTTCCGCACCTCATCCAACATCGCCGGCAGAAACGCGTCCCAAGCATTGGAGACACCGCCGCCGATCACGTACATGGGCAGGTTCAGCAGGTTGATGAGATCGGCAAGACCGATGCCGAGCGCCCATCCTACGCGGCGAAAAATATCTTTCGCGGCGGCATCCCCCTGCACTGCTGCCTGGTACACAACCTTGGCGCCGAACTCGGGATCCTGGTGGGAAGCTTGGGCCAGCACTGGAGACTCCCCGCGCGCGACGGCCTCCTTGACCATACGCACGATCGCCGTAGCGGAAGCAAGCTGCTCCAGGCATCCGCGATTGCCGCAGGGACACGGCGGCCCCTCAGGCTCGACCGTGATGTGGCCGGGCTCGCCCGCCATGCCGCGCATCCCGTGCCAGACGCGGCCCTGCAGCACCAGCCCCCCGCCGACACCGGTGCCGAGTGTAAGCATGAGCACGTCATCGTAATCGCGCGCCGCCCCCAGCCATTTCTCGCCCAGCGCCGCCGTGTTGGCGTCGTTTTCCAGAACTACTTTCGTGCCCAGGCGCCGCTCGATCTCGTCGCGCACCGGGTAATCGTGCCAGCCGGGCAAATTCGGCGATTCGCGCAGCATGCCGGTAGCCATGTCGATGATTCCGGGCACGCCGATGCCGATGCCGGCCAGCGTCGAAGACGAAAACCTGGTCACGGTCGCGCGGATCGCCTCGCACATCTCGTCGATCACAAAATCGCGCCCGCGCGCCACCTGCGTGCCGGTGGTGGTCTTCTCCAACAGCGTGCCGCGCGTCGTCCACGGCGGCGATGCGCAGGTTGGTTCCGCCCAGGTCAACCCCGATGGCAAAGGTAGGCATGGTGTAGAAGTTTAGACTATTTTGCCACAGAGGCACGGAGGCACAGAGATTTGTACCTTGTTTCTGCGTCTCGGTGTCTCTGTGCCTCTGTGGCGGATTGCTCGAAACTCGAAACTACTTCTGGCACTTGGGGCAGTAATGCGCACTCCGCCCGGCAATGACGATGCGCTTGATGGGCCTCCGGCATACAAGACAGGGCTCGCCTTCGCGCCCATAGACGCGGTGCTGGAATTGGAAGAAGCCGGCATCACCGTTGGAGTCGACGTAGTCGGAGACGGACGAGCCGCCGGCGGCGATGGCCTCGTTCAGCACATCCTGCAGAGCGTTATACAGACGCTGGAGTTCGGCGCGAGTAAGCGAAGCGGCGCGCCGCCGCGGCCGCACCCCGGCGCGGAACAGAGACTCGTCGGCATAAATGTTGCCGACGCCGCTCAGCAGCTTCTGGTTGAGCAGAGCGCTCTTGATCGGTGTCTTGCGCTTGCGGAAGAGGCCAGCGAACAAATCGGAGCCGAGATCCAAAGGCTCCGCCCCCGGTGCCTGGAAGGTTTGCTGCGCGACCGCCAGCCTGCCAAAGCGGCGTGGGTCAACGAAGCGCAATTCCCTTCCCGAGCGCAGCCGCAGGATGGCGTGCGTGTGCTTGGGAAGTTCGTGCTCCGGTTTCGCGATGAGCAGCCGTCCCGTCATGCCGAGGTGAACGATCCACTGGGCCTGCTTTTTCTGGCGACTGGCGACTGGTGACCGGCGACTCGGCCCGCGACTCAGATCCACCACGATGTGTTTGCCCACGCGGCGCACGCCGGAGATGCGCGCCTGCTCCAGTGTGCTGACGATCTCCGCCGGCGGCGATTTCAGCGGCTCGGGCTTGCTGCCCAGCCACACCGACTCGATCACGTCGCCGGTCAGGTTCTGCGCCAGCCCCCGCGCGATGGTTTCGACTTCGGGAAGTTCGGGCATGAAGAAGCTCTTGGCTGTTGGCTCTTGGCTGTTAACTTATACCAGAGGCCTAGCGACGCGGGCGCACGCGCTGCTATGATGCTCTGTAATCTTCCCGCTGGTTTTCCTCGTAATCCTGATCCATAAACACCGCAGCGGGTGACGAGTGCGCACGAGCGCAAGGAACTGATGAAATCCGCAAGCACAGCCGTGGTGGTCGGCGCCCAGTGGGGCGATGAGGGCAAAGGCAAAATCGTCGACGTCCTCTCGGAAAACTTCGCCGTCGTAGCGCGCTATGCCGGAGGGCACAACGCCGGCCACACCGTCATCCGCGACAGCAAGAAGTTCGTCCTGCAACTGATTCCCTGCGGCATTCTGCAGGCGGGCTGCCGCGCCGTCATCGGCAACGGAGTGGTGCTTGACCCCATGGCGTTGTTGAAGGAGATCGCCTCGCTGCGCGAAGCCGGCATCTGCCGTCAAAGGGCCCGGCGCCGCTTCGTCCGATTCCGCCCCGCCCAATCTCTTCATCAGCAACCGGGCGCACCTCATCCTGCCGTATCACCGCATGATCGAACTGGCGGCGGAGAACGCGCCGGGGAGGGTCAAGATCGGAACCACGTCGCGCGGCATCGGGCCCGCGTACGAAGACAAGATGGGACGCCGCGGGCTGCGCGTCGCCGACCTGCTCGACCCCGCTCTGCTGCGCAAGCACATCGCCAACGCCTGCGCCGAGAAGAACCTGATCGCGCACGCCCTGTTCAACACCGAACCCCTCGATCCTGACGCCATGTACGACGAATACGCGCGCGCGGCGGAGCAGGTGGCCCCCTTCGTTTGCGACACGGCCTTGCTGCTGAACCAGGCGATCGCGGCCGGCGAATCGGTGCTGTTCGAGGGCGCGCAGGGCACTATGCTGGACATCGATCACGGCACCTATCCGTTCGTCACCTCTTCGAGCGCCACCTCCGGCGGCGCGGCTACGGGCACGGGCGTCGCGCCCACCGCCATCGGCTCGGTCATCGGGGTCACCAAGGCGTACTGCACGCGCGTCGGGGAAGGCCCGTTTCCCACCGAGATCCATGGGCCCGAAGGAGATGCACTGCGCCAGCGCGGCAGCGAGTTTGGCGCCGTGACCGGGCGTCCGCGGCGCTGCGGCTGGCTGGACCTGCCGCTGCTGCGCTACGCCGGCATGATCAACGGCATTTCGTGGCTGGTGGTGACCAAGCTGGACGTGCTGGACGACCTGGCGGAAATCCCGGTCTGCGTCGCGTACAAGGTGCGCGGCAAGAAGACGGCGGAGATTCCCGCGCACGCCAGCGGCTACGAGCGCATCGAGCCCATCTACGAGAAGCTGCCGGGATGGCGCAAGCCCACGTCCGGCATCACCACTCTGGAGAAGCTGCCGGCCGAGGCGCGCGCCTATTTGCAGTTCATCGAGAAGGAGATGGGCGCCCGCATCGGCATGGTTTCCACCGGACCCGACCGCGAGCAGACCGTGATCGTGGAGGAGTTCGCGGCGCAGTTGGGGCGTGAGCGAGCGACGAATCGCGTGAAAGCGAGGGCGTGAAGAGATGATCGTGCTGGTGGTGAATTTCCGCATGAAGCCGGGGACGGAAGAGCTGGCGAAGCAATACATCCGCAAGATGCAGGAGAACACCCGCCGGGAGCCGGGCTGCCGTTTTTACGTGGGGCACCAGTCTCTGGAAGATCCGCTGCGGTTCTGCTTCTACGAGCAGTATGACGATCAGGCCGCGCTCGACGCGCACCGCGCCGCACCCTATTTCGCGGAATACGTTACCAATGGTCTGGTGACGCTGGCGGAGACGCGGCAAGCTGCCTTGTTCGAGCCGGTGTAGCGGCGGTTATTTCTTATCCGCAACCAGCGTCCCGCCGGTAGCGAAGTCTTCCTTGGTGACATCAACGATGGCGATGGAGATGGCCTCGCGCCTGGCGCCGCACTCTTGCTCCAGAGCATCGGTGACGCGCGCGGCCAGCTTCCGCTTCTGTTCCAGCGTGCGGCCCTTGAGCATGGTGATCTGTACGTGAGGCATGACAAACTCGCTTTCGGCTATTGGCTTATCGCGCTAACTCGTATCCCGCAAAAAAATAGCTCAGCTCGAAGCGGGCCGTGTCTTCCGCGTCCGAGCCGTGGATGGCGTTCTTCTCGATGTTGTCCGCCCACTTCTTGCGGATGGTGCCTTCCTTGGCGTTAGCCGGATTGGTGGCGCCCATCAGCTCGCGCAGGTCGGCGATGGCATTCTCCTTCTCCAGCGCCAGCACCATGATGGGTCCGCTGGACATGAAGTTGGTCAGCGAATCGAAGAACGGTTTGCCGGCGTGCACGGCATAGAAGCCTTCGGCCTGCGCCTTGTTGATCTCCAGCATCTTGGCGCCGATGATGCGGAAGCCCTTCTGCTCCAGCATGGAGATGATGTCACCGGTGGCCCCCGGTTTCTTAATGGCGTCAGGTTTGATGATGGAAAAAGTGCGTTCGAGTGTCTTCATGAAAAAGTTCTCAGTTGCCAGTTTTCAGTTGTCAGTTGTCAGGCTGCCGAGTTCTCTGACAACTGACAACTGGCAACTGGCAACTACACTTTGGCGTGCGCTCCCATCGCCGCCATTACCGTCTCGCCGATGACGGCCGGCGACTTGGCCACCCGGATGCCCGCCGCCTCGAGCGCCGAGATCTTCTCCGCCGCCGTTCCGTGGCCGCCGGAGATGATGGCGCCGGCATGGCCCATGCGGCGTCCGGGAGGCGCCGTCTGCCCGGCGATGAACGACACCACCGGCTTGGAGACATGCTTGCGGATGTACTCCGCCGCCGTCTCTTCGGCGTTGCCGCCGATCTCGCCGATCATCACGATGGCCTCGGTTTGCCGGTCTTTTTCGAACAGCTCCAGGGCATCGACGAAATTGGTGCCGATGATGGGGTCGCCGCCGATGCCGATGGCGGTGGATTGCCCGATGCCGCGCAGCGTCAACTGGTGCACCGCTTCGTAGGTCAGCGTGCCCGAGCGCGAAACGATGCCCACCGGGCCTTCGCGGTGGATGTGTCCGGGCATAATGCCGATCTTGCATTTACCGGGCGCAGATGATGCCCGGACAGTTGGGGCCGATCAGGCGCGAGCGCCGCGTCTGCAGGAATTCCCACACCCGCACCATGTCCAGCGTGGGAATGCCCTCGGTGATGCAGACGATGAGTTCCACTTCGGCGTCGGCGGCTTCCATGATGGCGTCGGCGGCGAACGCAGGCGGAACGAAGATCACCGACGCATCCGCCAGCGTCTTGTCCACGGCCTCCTGCACCGTGTTAAAGATCGGCCAGCCCTGGTGCGTGGTGCCGCCTTTGCCGGGAGTCACGCCGCCAACGATCTTGGTGCCATACTCGGCGCAGGCATTGGCGTGGAACGTGCCTTCGCGGCCGGTCAGGCCCTGCACGATCACGCGTGTGGATTTATCGATCAGTACGCTCATAAGACCTCAAAATCGTTTATCGTCCCGCCGCCGCGACTACCTTTTCGGCCGCATCTTTCATGGTCTCGGCAACAATACAATTCAGTCCTGACTTCTTCAAAATCTCGCGCCCCTGCTCGACATTGGTGCCTTCAAGCCGCAGCACGATCGGGAAGCTGATCTTGGTCTGTTTGGCGGCATCGACCACGCCCTGGGCCAGGGTGTCCACGCGCAGGATGCCGCCAAAGATGTTGATCAGCACCGCGCGCACGTTCTTGTCGCTGAGCAGGATCTCAAAGGCATGCGTGACCTGCTCGGCGTTGGCGCCGCCGCCCACGTCGAGGAAGTTGGCGGGCGAGCCGCCCGCGTACTTGATGATGTCCATGGTGGACATCGCGAGGCCCGCGCCGTTGACCATGCAGCCCACGTTGCCGTCCAGCTTGATGTAGTTCAGACCGTACTTCGAGGCTTCGACCTCCAAGGGGTCTTCTTCGCTGATGTCGCGCAGCTCCTTCAGATCGGGGTGGCGGAAGAGCGCGTTGTCGTCGAAGTTGATTTTGGCGTCGAGCGCGAACAGACGGCCGTCCTTCGTGGTGATGAAGGGATTGATCTCCGCCAGAGACGAGTCCGTCACCTCGAATGCCAGGTAGAGTGCGGTCATGAAGTGCACTGCCTCGGTGATCTGCGCGGGCGCGAGGCCCAGTCCGAAGGCCAGCTTGCGCGCCTGGAAGGGCTCCAGTCCCATGCCGGGGACGATGTACTCCTTCATGATGGCGTCGGGATTCTGCGCCGCGACCTGCTCGATCTCCATGCCGCCGCTGGCCGACGCCATGAAGACCGGCCGCGCTTCGGTGCGGTCGATGACGATCCCCAGGTAGAGCTCGCGATCGATGGGCAGCGTCTCCTCGACCAGCAGGCGATGCACTTCCCTGCCCTCGGGGCCGGTCTGGTGCGTCACCAGCTTCATGCCCAGCATGCGGGCGGCGATCTCGCCGGCTTCTTCCGCCGAATTGGCGATCTTCACCCCGCCGCCCTTGCCGCGCCCGCCGGCATGGATCTGCGCCTTCACCACCACGGCCTTGGCGCCGGCGTCGAGCAGGCTTTTGGCAGCGGTCTGGGCCGCTTCGCGGGTTTGTCACCATCTCGCCGCGGGGTACGGCCACTCCATACTTATTTAGGATTGCCTTGGCTTGGTATTCGTGGATTTTCATGATCGTGGTATCAGGACTGCATGTCTTCTCGGTGAGTCACTCTCTCACGACAGCAAACGAGTGATTCTACAACAGAAGGCCAGGGGAACATCGCCGGAATCGCACGAGATCGCCGGGAACGCCGGAATCTGATTTCGGCGATTTCGGCGATGACGCGCGATTCCGCGATCCCGATTCCCACTGTGTCACAATAGGCCGCTCCCATGATTCTCGACGCGCTCCACAAAATCGCCAACCACCGCGAATCGCTCTCGCGCGACGAGGCGCGTGCCGTTATGGGAGAGGTTCTGCGCGGGGAAGCCACCGACGCGCAGATCGCGGCGCTGCTGGTCGGGCTGCACATGAAGGGCGAGACGGTCGAGGAAATTGTCGGGTTCGCCGAGGCCATCCGCGCGGCGGCAGTGCCCTTGCCGATTACGCGTGACAGCCTGGTGGACGTCAGCGGCACCGGGCGCGAGGCGCTGGTGGATACCTGCGGCACCGGCGGCGATGCCAGCGGGACCTTTAACATCTCCACCGCTACCGCGCTCACCGTCGCCGGCGCGGGAGTGCGGGTCGCCAAGCACGGCAATCGCGGCGTCAGCTCCAAGTGCGGTTCGGCGGATGTGATGGAAGCGCTGGGTGTGAACATTGATCTGCCGCCGGCGCGCGTGGCGGCGTGCCTGGATGAAGTCGGCATCGCGTTCCTGTTTGCTCCGGCGATGCACTCGGCTGCCAAGTACGTGCAGCCGGCCCGCCGCGAACTCCGCCTGCGCACCGTCTTCAACCTGCTGGGTCCGCTTACAAACCCGGCGCGCACTTCGGCGCAGGTGGTCGGCGTTTACTCGGAAGATCTCGTCGAGAAACTCGCCGAGGCGCTGGCCCTGCTGGGACTGCGACGGGCATTGGTGGTCCACGGCGCGGATGGTCTGGACGAGATCACTATCACCGGGCCGACACGCGTGGCCGAGGTCCGCGACGGACAGGTTCGGACCTATGAAGTCGTGCCCGAGGAGTTCGGGATCGAGCGCGCGCCCCTGGAGGCGATCTCCGGCGGCGATGCCGCTACGAACGCCGGAATGATCCGCGACATTTTGCGGGGAAAGAAATCAGCGCGGCGCGATGTGGTGTTGCTGAACGCGGCGGCCACGCTGGTGGCGGCGGCGAAGGTGGACAGCATCGGCGACGGCATCCCGCTGGCAGCCGAGGCGCTCGATTCCGGCGCCGCGGCGAAAAAGCTGGACGCGCTGGTGCGCTTCACCAACGCGCACTAGCTTGTAGCCACAGAGACACAGAGGCACGGAGAACCACTCTTCGTCGATCTCGGCGATTCCGCGGTTTCGGCGATTCCGGCGACCTTTAGCTTACCGGCACCTTCTCCAGCCACTGCGCCACCTGCACGTTCCACTTCAGTTCTTTGTCCATGGTAGCGCGCAATTGCGCCGAGGCGTCGGGATCGCCGTGCACCAGGTAGGTGGTTCGCGGTTGCTTTTTGAAAGTGCGCAGCCACTCCAGCAGCTCGGGCGTATCGGCATGGTCGGAAAATTGTTCCAGCGCCGCCACCTGCGCCCGCACCGGAACATTTTGCCCGAAGATCTTCACCGTCGGTGCGCCGCTCTTGATGATGGCGCCGCGCGTGCCCTGCGCCTGGAATCCGATGAACAACACCAGATTGCGCGGATCGGGCAGGCGCTGCATCAGGTGGTGCAGGATGCGTCCGCCATTGGCCATGCCGCTCGAGGAAACGATGATCACCGGAAAGCGCGAGTCGTTGATCTTCTTGGAGTCGTCCACGGCGCTATCGAAGTGGAAGCCCGGGCCAGGTGAGCGGCGAACCGAACTGAGCGACCATTCGTTTGGTGTCGTCGCTGAATTCTTCCGTGTGCTTGAGAAAGATATTCACCGCCTGAATCGCCATCGGGCTGTCGGCGTGCACCGGGACGCGCGGAATTTGCCCTGACTCCATCAGCTCCTTCAGCATGAAGAGGAACTTCTGCGTGCGCTCGACGGCGAAGCGGGCACCACCACGCTTCCGCCGCGGTTGACTGCATCGCTCACCAGTTTGGCGAGCTGCGGACGGGGATCGTCGTGCGGATGCTCGCGGTTGCCGTAGGTTGATTCCATCACCAGCAGGTCGGCGCTTTCGCCCTCCTGCGGCCCGGAGTACACCACCTTGCCGGGCGCGGTGGCGCTGTCGCGCACGCGGCCGATGTCGCCGGTGAAGAGCAGTTGCCGCGTCCCGCCATTGACTCTGGCAGTGATCTCCACCATCGATGCCCCCAGGATGTGCGCCGAGTGCACGAAGCGGAACGAAAGTTCCGGGCAAAGCTGTTTGGTCTCGCCGAAGTCCAGGCTCTGGAGCCGCGCCAGGCTGTGCTGCGCCTGCTGCATGGTGTAGAGCGGCAGCGCCGGCTTGTGCTTCGAGGTCTGATGTTTGTTGTGGAACGCGGCATCTTCTTCCTGCAGGTGGCCGGAATCAGGCAGCAGGACGGCGCACAGATCAACCGTGGCGGGCGTGGCGTAAATCGGGCCGGTGAATCCTCCCTGCACCAGGCGCGGAATCCAGCCGCAGTGGTCAAGATGAGCGTGGGTCAGGATGACGGCGTCAATCTCCCGGGCAGGTACGGGCATGTCCTGCCAGTTGCGTTCCCGCCACTCCTTGGGACCCTGAAACAGTCCGCAGTCGATGAGGACCTGAAAGCCGTCCTTGGCGCCGGGATTGCTCGCAGTGTTGATGAGGTGCTTGGAGCCGGTGACCGTGCCGGCCGCGCCCAGGAATTGAATGTACACGCGATCCCTCCATAAGACATGTGAAGGGGCACGGCTTTCAGCCGTGCCGTTAGCTGCTGAAAATTGATCCGGCCTTCAGGCCCTGAAGCGCGCGCAGGGGCTGAAGCCCAATCTTATTCCGGTTGTTTTCGGCACGCCTAAAAGGCGTGCCCCTTCACCTGTGTTCAAGCACACAGCGACACGGTTGCACATCATCGAGGCATCTCTGTCTTGATCTCCATCGTGTTATTGCTGCTGTCAAACTCCGGCACGCTGCCATCATTCACCACCGCCTGCCGCGGGGTCGCGGGGATCGGGATGCGGACTGCGCCTTTTTCGTGCGCGCGGATTTCCAGCCGTTTCCGCTCTTCGCCCTGCGCGGCGCGCACTGCAACCGGGACCTCCGCTCCGGCGCTCCCGGAGTTCTCAACGCTCACCGTCACCGACCAGTCCTCCGGAATCAGCCGACGCGGGTAGACGGCGGTAATCCGGAACTGCGGCAGGCCGCGATCGCGATAGACCCAGTCGTCGAAGAACCACTCCAGGTCGCGATGGAACTGCGCCGCCAGCAGGCGCTGAAAGTAAGAAGGCTCCTTGTCCTGATCCGGCCGGTAGGCGCGGAGGGCGCGCTCCAAGGCGTCATCCCCCACCATGTCGCGCAGCATCCACCACACGAACATCGCCTTGGTGCGGAAGAACACTTCGTCGCTGGCACTGACCAGCGGCTGACCTCTCGGTGGACGCTTGGCGGTTTTGCCGGGAGTCGGCAGAAATTCCTTCTCCGCCTCCTGCAATGGCGGGAGCCGCGCGTCCATATAGTCCAGCGCCGCTTTGCGTCCCTCCTGCTGCTCGAGTTCGAGCGCCTGGGCGAAATGGGCCACGCCCTCGTCCATCCACAAGCGCGGCGACTGAAAAGACGCATGGGCCAGTTGGTGAGCCAGCACCACCTTGATGTCCTTCTCCTCTGCGCCGGCGAGCGGCGTGAAGAAGACGCTTCCACCTTCGAACGGATACATGTTCTGGTCAGGCAGTTCGACGATCTGCACCGGCCGTTGGCGCGGGCCGAACCATTGTGTGATGAAGGGTGCAATCTTTTCGCCGGCGGTGGCCCAGGTGCGGGCATAGGACTCGTCTCCGGTGACGTATTGGATCGCCATGGGCGGTTGGTTTAACCGTTGGTAGTCGCTGACCGCAAAAGTTGGTACCGCCAGTCCGAGTGGGCTCCAGGCGAAGGTGTTACACACTTCGTACGGTGGGCCGGACGCGACCTGGCCGAAGTCGCGACTGCCCCATGCGACATTGGCAATCACCGCGACATTGGGCTTCGTCGGATAACCGCCCGCGCAGATGCTGGCTGAGAAACTCGCTTGCGCTTCCCTCCTCTTCCACGCTTCCCCAGTCTCGAAGACGGTATTGCCGTCGCTAAGGCTGGCAGCCTCGGTGGCGATCGGGTACCAGGCAACGAAGCCGATGCCGCGGACGCCAGTGAAAGAGTCATCAATCTGGTCCCAGTCGCTGTGCGCGGCCCGCACGGCCGGGACGCCGAGATTGGTCAAACGCGTGGTGTTCCGCGGGATCTTTCCGCTGTAGGCGATCTCGATCTCTGTCGCTTCTTGCGGCTGAACCGAATGCGGCAGGGAGACAACGGCCTCGCTCAATGCGCCGCTGTGATCGATGTCAGAGGTGTATCTCTCGGCCAGATATTGAACGCGCTTGCCCGCGACGGTGATCGCATTCCACTCGAGCGTGCTGGAGATCTGCAGCACCGCTTTGCGCTGTGGCTGCTCCGTGTTATTACGCAGCGTAAGTTTGCCCTGGGCTTCGAAGGCTTGCGTCGCGGGAGTGACTTTGACCTTGAGATCGTAGTCGGTGAAGGTGAATGCCTGTCGATCAAGCGCACGCGCCGAACTGAAACCGCAGAGGACGCAGAGGGCGCAGAGGACTTTGTTCATTTCTTTTCGGAGTTTCGGCGCTGGCGCGCGACCTCATACATCACCACTCCCGCCGCCACCGAAACGTTCAGCGACGGCACTTCGCCCAGCACGGGGATGTGTACCAGAAAATCGCAGCGGCTGCGCACGTGCTCATGCATGCCTTTGCCCTCGGCGCCCAGCACGAGGGCGCAATCCATCTTATAGTCCACCGTGTCGTAGGACTGAGTCCCGCGCTCATCGAGCCCGACGATCCACAGGTTCTGCGACTTCATCTCCTCCAGGCTGCGCGCCAGGTTGGTGACCCGGGCGATCGGCAGGTGCTCGGAAGCTCCCGCAGAGACCTTGGCAACGGTTCCCGTCACACCCACGGCCCGGCGTTCCGGCAGGATGATGCCATCGGCCCCGGCAGCATCGGCGGTGCGGATGATCGCTCCCAGATTCTGCGGATCTTCCACTCCATCCAGCACCACCAGAAACGAACGCTCGCTGCGCTTGTTGGCCAGCAGATCATCCAGATCGAGATACTTCTTCTGCGAAGTAACGGCGACCACTCCCTGGTGGGCAGGCGTGCGCGCCAGCCGGTCCAACTGATCGCGGGGAACGAAGCGCACCGCGATGCCGCTGGCGCGGCAATCGTCGATGATGCGCTGCATCTTGTGGTCGTGGCGCTCGCGGGCTACGCCAACGTACTCGAAGGCGCGTCCGCGCGCCTTCAGCGCCTCGCTCACCGCGTGGATGCCGTAGATGACGTCCATGGTCTTGACTGAGTTTACGTGGCTCGGCGCTTTGTTGCCACGAAGGCCGCGTTGCCTGAGGGCAGAGGCATGCGTCCGTAGGCGCGCAGCACGCGCACGGCGAAGCCGGCGCCGCGGAGTTCGGCGGCAATCTCGGAGCTTCGGTAGAGACGCAGGCGGTGTGTCTCTTCACTCCTCCGATAGAGCTTCCCAACCTGGCGGAAGGTGGTCATGCGACGGATCAGCAGATCGCGGCTGGCCTCGGCTGCGAAGAGGATTGCCCAATCTTCGCCCTCGGCGTGGGCACGGCGAAGAGCCCGCCCAGGCTCGGCGATATCGAAGATAAATACCCCGCCCGGCCGCAGCGCGTCGTGCACGCGCTGAAATAACCGCGCCAGCTCGCGCGGGCCGTTGCGCCGGTCGAAAGTGTAGTTGAAGACTTCGCCTAACGCGGTCACCGCATCGCAAACCGGGAGCTTGGCCTTCAGGAAAGATGCATTTACGAATCTGGCCGCGGGCGCTTGCTTGCGCGCCAATTCGATCATCGCACTGGAGCTGTCGATGCCCAGGACCTCATAACCGCGGCGGATGAGTTCCGCCGCCCAGATTCCGCTGCCGCAACCCAGATCAACAACCAGTCCAGCACGAATGCCCGCCCGCCGCAGTATGGCCAGCAGTCCAGGCGCGGACTTGCGGGCATAGTCGCCGAAGCCGGCGTCGTGGATATAGGCGAGATCGGGATGGTAACCGGGCATCTCCGCTGCGCAGGTCCGTATCAGGGCATGACTTTAGTCACGCCGAAAAAGCGATTTAAAGAGCTGGGACTCAGCCCCTGCTGCGAGACCTCCGCGGCTAAAGCCCAAGTCTACAGCCTGCTGGCGGCAGGGCTGAAGCCCCTGCCCTGATACGAAGCAAATTTACGGGGCGTTTGGTCACTGACGAGCTAGCTTCCCGCCGCCCTGTTCACTCCCACGGTACCTGCCTGTTCGTGCATTGTAGGTGGTTACCGGCCAACATATAATCAAGGCGCTCTGGACGAAGTCTCCGTCAGGGTTGGGGGTAGGTTTGCGGGTGCTGCTGTGCCCGCGTGTTCACCTATGCACCGACGCCTGCTTTTCCTGATGGTCCTGGCTACTGTAGCCCCGCGAGTATTCGCCCAGGGCGGTATCGTTCCCCTGCGCGATGACGAGGGGCGGACCATCTACGTCGATGCGCCTGTCTCCCATCCTGCCTCCAATCCTTCCCAAAACGCTAAACGCGCCTCCGTGCTGGTGTACTGGAGCCGAGCGGAACACCGGTGGAAGCCGGTTCCGCCGCCCACGCCTTCGGCCATGAAAGCGGCGAAGTCGGCCGCAGCCGAAGTCGGCCAGTATGTAGCCGCGGCCCCGACCAATCCGGTGATGAACACCGCCACCGCCGAAGTCAGTCCCGACAACCGCGAGATCCTGCGCGGCCGGGCGATGACTTCGCGCGAACTGGACAGCATCATTGAAGAATCTGCCCGGCGCCACGATGTGGACCCGAACCTGGTGCGCTCGTTGATCAAGGTGGAGTCGAACTTCAACGCGCACGCGGTTTCGCCCAAGGGCGCCATGGGGCTGATGCAGTTGATGCCGGGCACCGCCCGCACGCTGAACGTCAGCAACCCCTTCGATCCGCAGCAGAACGTGGACGCCGGGGTGCGGCACCTGAAGCATCTGCTCCAGGACTTCAATGGCGATGTGAAGCTGTCGCTGGCGGCGTATAACGCCGGCGCGGGCGCGGTGACGCGCTCCAAGGGCGTGCCGCCCTACGCCGAGACCCGCAATTATGTGAAGCGGATCACGGCGCTGTATGGCGATAAAGGCAAGCTGCTGACCGGGCCGGTTGCCGACCCGATTCACGTGTATCGCGATTCCAGCGGCGTGCTGACCATCACCAACACGGACTAACGCGCGGTTGGCGGGCAGGGACTGAGAAACTGAAACGTGGTAGGTAGACCCTTTACCCAGGCGGTCATTCGCCTGATCGTTGTGCTGTTCGTGGCGCTGGCGCTTCTGACGCCGGCTGCTGCCACCACCACTGCGCGCAGGCGGCAGGTTGCGGCCTCGCAATTCGAGACTGCCGAGCAGTTGCGGGAGGCTCTCAACGGCCGCCCGGCGAACGAGCGTACGCGGCGCGAATATCAGCGGGTCATCGATGCGTACCGGCGCGTCTACTTCACCTCGCCCATCTCCAGCAAGGCGGACGCCAGCGTAGTCGCGGTCGCCGAACTGCTAGCCGAGATGGGCCGGGCGCTCAACAATCCCAAAATTTCCCAGGAAGCGATTGCGCAGTACGAGTTTCTGCGGCGCGAGTACCCTGGCAGCCGGCATCGGGTCGAAGCGCTGTTCACCATCGGCGCAGATCTATCGCGAAGATCTCGAGGACAACGAGCACGCCAAGGCGACGTTTGAGGAATTCCTGAACCGCTATCCGCGGAGCCAACTGGCCGACAACGCGCGCAACGCCTTGAACGAGATCGAAGCCGAGAAAGCTCCTCCCAAGCCGGCCGCGAAGGACAAATCCGGCGAGGCGCGGCAGATCAGCGATACCGATTCCGGCAAGGCGAGCCGGTTATCGCGCGTGACCGGCATCCGCCAGTGGTCGACGCCAGACTATACCCGCGTAGCCATTGACCTCGAAAAGCAGGTCAAGTACCAGGCCGGGCGCGTTCCCGACCCCGACCGCATCTTCTTCGACCTCTATGACACCCGCCTGGCGCCGGAGTTGGTGGGCAAGAGCTTCGACGTGGACGATGGCTTCCTGCACAAGATCCGCGTAGCCCAATTCAAGCGGGGAATGACCCGCGTGGTGCTGGAGCTGGACGAAGTGGTCGAGTATTCGGCCTTCTTCCTGCCCAACCCTGACCGGCTGATCATCGACATCCACGGCAAGCGGACGGCGGCAACAAGAGTTGAAAAAGACCCACCCTTGGCAAATGCGGCCAAGGGTGGGGCACCCACAGCCAAGGGTGGGGCAGCCGCCGTCGTCCGCTCAAAGTCCGATGTCCCCGGAGTCAAGGCGCGGGCCGGTGCGAAACCAACGGTCAGCGGCGGGCCGAATTCCGATACTTCCGGACCTGGCCGGCGCGTCGCCACCTCCAAAGACGCCGGCACCATGGAAGCGGCCACGCTGAACGAAACCGAAATCAAAGCTACCTCCAGGCCGACGACTTCGCCCACGTACCAGGCGGTAACGCCGCGGACGTCCCGGGAAAAGAAGGCGCGCCCCAAGCAGGCCGGCCTTACCAGCCACGAAGCCAAGCCCACGGCCAACGGCGAGCAGACGCTGATCCGCGCCCTGGGGTTGAAGATCGGCAAAATCGTCGTCGATGCCGGCCACGGCGGGCATGATGCCGGAACCATCGGTCCCGACGGCTACACCGAGAAGGAGCTGGTTCTGGACGTGGCCCTGCGCCTGGGCAAGCTGCTGGAGAACCGCATGGGGGCGGAGGTGGTCTACACCCGCGACGACGACACCTTCGTGCCCCTTGAGACCCGCACCGCCATCGCCAACAAGGAGCAGGCGGACCTGTTCATCTCCATCCACGCCAACTCCAGCCGCGACCCCGAGGCGCGTGGCGTCGAGACCTATTACCTGAACTTCACCTCGTCGCACGACGCGCTGGAAGTGGCGGCGCGCGAGAACGCCGTCTCCGAGAAGTCGATCCACGAGCTGCAGGACCTGGTGAAGAAGATCGCGCTCAAAGAGAAGATCGAGGAGTCGCGCGAGTTCGCCGCCGACGTGCAGCAGTCGATGTGGGCCACCGCCGGCAAGGGCACGCGCAATCGCGGCGTCAAGAAGGCGCCCTTCATCGTGCTGATCGGCGCCAACATGCCTTCCATCCTGGCTGAAATTTCCTTCCTCTCCAACCCTCGCGACGAGCACAAGCTGCGGACGCCTGAGTACCGCCAGCAGATCGCCGAATCCCTCTACCGCGGTCTGGCCAAGTATGTCTCCGGGCTCAGCGGCCTCAAGCTCGCCTCCAAAATGCCCAAAGACGGCGTGCAGTAGAAGCCTTTGGCCAGCGGATGTCGTCTAATATTGGCAGAGCAGCAGGTGGCAGCATTGCTAAAGTAGCGGGCGGCGGCTTCCCAGGGTGTGCTTTGAAGGGGCACGCCTTTCAGGCGTGCCGTAGAAGGCAGACAGAGCGGTGGCTTTAGCCGCTGAGGGAACCGTACTGTAGCATCAATGTTCTGGGAAGCCGCCGCCGTGATTTTCCGACGATGAAACGCATTATCTTCATATTAGTTTTCTGCTGTGCAATGACGGCCGCCTGGGGCACCCCCCAGCAACCGCAACCCTTTCTGCCGGCGCAATTCTCCGGCTGGCGGATTGAGGGCAATCCCCGTCTCTCCGACGACCCCACTGCCGCCGACGCCGCTTATGCCCCGGTGCTGAAGGAGTACGGCTTCCAGGAAGTCGAATCGGCCATCTACACGCGTCCGGATCGCAAGCTGACGGTGAAGGCTGCCCGCTTCAACGATGCCACCGGCGCCTATGGCGCTTTCACCTTCTACAAAACAGAAGGGATGCACAACGAGAAGGTCGACGATCTGGCAGCCTCGGCGGGCGCGAAAGTCCTGTTCTACCGGGGCAATATCCTGGTAGAAGCCGATTTCGACCGCGTGACCGCCATGTCGGCGGCGGAATTGCGCGACCTTTCCGCCGCCCTGCCGCCGGCTGCGGGCAACAAGAATCTGCTGCCCACGTTGCCTCGATATTTGCCGCGCGAGGGCTACCGCTACGTTGCGCATTCCGCCAAGTATGCGACCGGACCGGCGGCATTTTCCGGCATCCGTACGCCCTTGCCGGCCGAAGTCGTCGATTTCCAGCGCAGCCCCGAGGTCGTGCTGGGACGTTACGCCACATCCCAGGGCACGGCGACACTCGTATTGATCGCTTATCCCACGCCCCAGATCGCGGGCGACCGCTTGCGCGCCCTCGAATCCTGGACGAAAGACAATGGCTGCTCCGCACACGCAAGCTGCGA
Organism: uncultured Acidobacteriota bacterium; assembly: GCA_963733935.1. Lineage (GTDB taxonomy): Bacteria > Acidobacteriota > Terriglobia > Terriglobales > Acidobacteriaceae > JAHFUA01. The sequence goes on along the minus strand of CAVTEQ010000004.1, from coordinate 50,184 downwards.
CTTCTTCGGCAAGCGCAGCGGGCCCATCGTGGCAGTGGTGACCGGCGAGGTTTCGCGAAGCGAGGCTGAGTCGCTGCTGGCGGCCATCAGCTACGACGCCGACGTCACCTGGAACCAGGCAACGTCACTCTCCAAGAAGGACAACATCGGCAACCTGATCATCGCGGCGTTCATGCTGATCGGCGTGCTCATCCTGATCGCGCTCGCACTCGGTCTCGCTTTTGGCGGAGCCCGTGTTCTGTTGCAGCGGTTCTTTCCCAACCGGTGGTTCGGCCGACCGGAGGATGTGGAAATCATCCGGCTGAACCTGCCGCGCTGAGCGTACCCTCCTAAGTGATTGAAATCGGGCAACTAAGGCTCGGAAAAGGCCTCTGAACTCAGTTTTGTGAATTTTGCGGGCTTGTTGATTGTCTTTGTAACTCATTGAATATAAAGGGCGTTAATATCTAGAATTCGCTTGACACCCCATCTTCTCGGCTCATAAGATTTCCGCCAGAAAAGGTTTTGACGGTTAAGGGCTTCACCCTCCGTTGGAACTATTCTCCCTAAAGAAAAGGCTGCCCTGTGCCGGGGTGGCCTTTTCGTTTTGTTGCAGTCGGCGCTCGAAAACGGGCTGCGCTTCGCGTGCTACGATTTGGCCGTGGCATTTACCGATACAACCCGTTATGCGCAGGCACTTCAACTTCAAATTCAGCGAAGGATGTCTGGCGAAGAACGCCTTTTGTTAGCTATGGAGATGAGTCTCTTTGCTCGCCAACTGGCCAGAGAGGGAATTCGGCACGAGCATCCCGAGTGGTCCGAGGCACAGGTTGAACGTGAATTGCTGAGGCGGGCGTTTCTGCCTGCGTCCTTGCCGGCACGGTTACGATGAGTCTCGCGGGGGTCTTTCAGAAAATCACAGCGGCCCTCGACCGAGCAGGGATTGCCTACATGCTTACGGGATCCTTCGCGAGCGCCTACTATGGCACTCCGCGCACCACCCAGGACATCGACATGGTGCTCTCCGCTACCCCGGCGCAGCTCCAGGCATTCGTTCAACTTCTGCCGGCAGAGGAATACTATGCGGACCTGGATGCGGCCCTCGAAGCCCTTAAGCGGCAGTCCTTGTTCAACGTCATTGATTTGGCAAGCGGCTGGAAGATCGACTTCGTTTTCCGCAAGTCACGTGCTTTCAGCGAGGAGGAATTCCGCCGCCGGCAGCGCGTCCACCTCCAGGAGGTTGCCCTCTTCATAGCCAGTGCGGAAGACGTGGTCGTCTCCAAGCTGGAATGGGCGAAGCTGGCTCAATCCCGACGGCAAATCGAGGACGTTGCTGGGGTATTAAGAATACGATGGGATTCGCTGGATCGCGCTTACCTCGAGAAATGGGTTCGTGAGTTGGGGCTGGAAACTGAATGGAACAATGCGCGCCATACAGCCGGTATCGCCGGAGGATGACAGCCCTCACCGCCCCGTGGGCAATCCTGCGGGCCCCAATTGCTGAGTGCCAACTGCCCAATGCTGGTTTTCTGGAGCCGACGATCGGACTTGAACCGATGACCTGTCGATTACGAATCGACTGCTCTACCAACTGAGCTACGTCGGCCCCGCGTGATGCTTCGATTCTAACGTGGTGGTTGTGGGGCGTAAAGGGCGGGAGCGTTCCTAGTTTCTCGTTTCTGGTTTCTCGAGAGAACCGGTCGAGCCCTCCGTCGTGAACAAGAAACTGGGAATTATGAATTGCCGCCGCTTCTGTCGAGAAACGAGAAACCCGAAACGAGAAACTTAGGAAATCCTGTGTACTACTGTGGAAACTTAGCTCTTGCAACCTGTAGTCACCGCTCACATAATACGAGCAAGGTAACCACGCATCTCAGTGGAGCGCTACGCACGAGCGGACGTACTGCGGATCCTGCGGATCACGGCCCGTCAACTGGCCGGATGGGAAAAGGCCGGTCTGATCGCCGCCTGCGAAAGCTATTCATTTCCTGAACTCCTGCAACTGAGAAAAATAGGCGAATTCAGCGCCCGGCGGGTGCGCCCGGGCAAGATTCGCGAGTCGCTCGAGGCCATGCAGCGCGTCGCCGCCGGCATGGAGAATCCGCTGCTCGAGACCGGCACCTTCGTGAGCGGACGGCGTGTTGCCTTCCGTCATCAGGGAACGGCCGTGGAACCGGTGGCCGGACAGTTCGTCATGGACTTCGCCCCCCGAGCGCTGGTCGCCGCCAAGGTCCGGCCCATGCGCACGGCGGAGAACGCTGCCGAGTGGTTCGCCAAGGCCATTTCGCTGGAGGAAGACCCGCTCTCGGTGCGGGAAGCCATCGAGGCCTACCAGAAAACTCTGGAGTTCGATCCCAACCACGCTGCCGCCCACATCAATCTCGGCACGCTTTACTACAACCGCCAGGATTACGTCGAGGCGGAAGATCACTATCGCCAGGCGGTGGCCATCGATCCGCGCTATGCCCTGGCGTATTTCGACCTGGGCAACGTGCTCGACGAAACCGGCCGCCTGCAGGAAGCGATCCAGGCTTACAAACAGGCGATCCAGCTCGCCCCCACCTACGCCGACGCCCACTACAATCTTGCTCTCGCCTACGAGAAGCTCAAGTATCCGCGCAAGGCCCTGGCGCACTGGCGCGCCTATGTGCGGCTGGATACTTCCGGCCCGTGGTCCGTCCACGCCCGCAACCAGATCCGCAAGACCCTCGCCGGCGAAGGGCTGAAGCTGGTCTACCGGCGCAAGAAGCGGTAGCCAGGCGTTGCTCGCAGTCCTGCGGCTTAGAGCTGTCCGTAGCCGCCGTCAACATTGATCTCTACGCCAGTGATGTAAGACGCATCTTGCGAGGCCAGAAACGCCACCGCCCCCGCCACTTCTTCGGGCTTCCCGAAGCGTTTCATCGGATTTCGATTCACGATATCCTTGGCCCATTCATCAATGGCTTGCTGCGGCAGCCCGGTCCTGCCGAAGATTGGCGTCTCAATGGGTCCGGGCGCAACCGTATTCACGCGGATGTTGCGGTCCGAGCAGTTCGGCCGCTGCCGTCCGCGCCAGGGAGCGCATCGCCGCCTTGGTTGCCGCGTAAGCGCTCGCCCCGACGGTCCCTTTGCTGTCCACCACGCTGGTGTTCAGGATGATCGACGCTCCGTCATTCAGCAGGGGCAGCGCCTTTTGGATGGTGAAGTATGCTCCCTTGACGTTGATATCAAAGTTCTCGTCATACGTGCTTTCGGACATCTCGGCCAGGGGCGCGAACTTGGCGACCCCCGCGTTCACGAACAACACGTCAATCTTGCCCAGCTTCTGCGAGACCTCGGCGTACAGCTTGTCCAAGTCCGCCAGCTTGGCCACGTCGGCCTGCACGGCGAGCACACCGTTTCCGATCGTCTCCACCGCTTCATCCAGCGTCTGCTTGCTGCGGCCCGAAATGGCCACTCGCGCGCCCTCTTCCTGCAGCCGCTTGGCCGTCGCCAGGCCGATGCCGCTGTTGCCGCCGGTTACCACCGCAACTTTCCCTTCGAGTCTCTTCATACTGATCCCCTTCTCTCTTCCCGCAGGAGGCTTTGGTCACTGGCTGCGACCTGGGGAGAATCATCCACTTTCGTACGTAGATGAACAAACGAAGTCACCGGTTGCAGGTTTTCGGCGTTCGCTGCCATGAACGCCGTCATCCTTCGCGAACGCGAAGCCGAGCGGCCAACTAGCTAGGCGCCCGCCAGTCCAAACTGCTTGCGAAGTCCTCGGTCAAAGATCCCAGATGGCGCGAACTTCCGCAGCAGGCTGACCACCCTGGCGCTGCGGCCTGCGAGATAAACCGGCCGAGGCGCGCGGCTGGTAATCGCCTCCAGGACCACGGCCGCGACCTTCTGCGGATTGTCGCCCTCCGTGATGTTTTTTCGCACGGCTTCGACCACGTGGTTGCGATCGGCCTGATACGACGGCAGCAGATCGCCGGCAAAGCGCGCGTTACGCGCCATGTTCGTCCGCATGAATCCGGGCTCGACGACGGAAACGCGAATCCCGAACTGCCTCACTTCATGATCGAGCGATTCCGAATAGCCCTCGATGGCGTGCTTGGTGGCCGCATAGATTCCCTGGTAAGGCGCCGGCAGAAATCCCGTCGCCGAGCCGATGTTCACAATGCGCCCGTGTCCCTGCATGCGAAAAATGGGCAGAACCGCCCGGCTCATGCGCAGCACGCCAAAGAAATTCGTCTCGAAGAGCTCTTTGGCTTCTTCGATGCTGGTCTCTTCCAGTGCCCCAATCAGCGCGTACCCGGCATTGTTCACCAGCGCATCGATCCGCTCGGCGCGGGCGAGCACCGTATCCACGCAGGTGCGCACCGACTGTTCGTCTCCCAGGTCCAAGACCACTTCAAGGTTTCGCCTGCACGCCCGCCGCGGCTGGATTCCGGGATCGTGCCAAAAACTCGGAAGCCGCGATTCGACAAAAGGCTTGCGATCTCCCGTCCGATTCCCGACGATACTCCCGTCACTAAAGCTACCTTCTGATTCATGGACCCACCTCCCGTTCACGATTCACCGCGAACGCATTCATGATTTTTGGATGTTTGAGAATCCAGCTATGATGCGGCCTCAGAAAAATTCGAGGGGAGAACGATGATCATCGAAATGCGCATCTACAAAACCAAGCCTGGTTGCCGCGCCCAGTTCCTCGACATCTTCCGCCGCAAATCGGTGCCAGCGCACGACGAAATCGGCATGAAAATTCTTGGCCCGTTTCTCTCCGTCGAAGACCCGGACACGTTCTTTTTCATGCGCGGCTTCCCCGACCTCGCCTCCCGCGAGCCGATGAAAGCTAAGTTTTACGAAGGGGAACTGTGGAAAGCTGAACTGGAGAACGTTTTGATGCCCATGTTGGAGAAGTATGAAGTCGTGGTGGTGGAGGATCCTGACGGTCTGGTTCATTGGTAGTGGCATGTTCAGGACTCAGGACAGCTCCCCGGTGCTAGAATCTTGGGTTCAATTCCCTCCATAAAGGAACTCATATGCCGGAAGTGATTGCGCCCGAGAAGCCGCAGCCGCTGCTTGCGCTGACGGAAGATGAAACCCTGTTCCGCGACAACATCCGCCAGTTTGCGGAAGAGAAGATCCGCCCTCGCTCCAAGGAAATGGACGAGAAGGGCGTCTTCGACAAAGAGCTCATCCATGAATTTTTTCAACTGGGCCTGATGGGCATCGAGATTCCCGAGCAGTATGGCGGCGGCGCGGGCACGTTCTTTGAAGCTATTCTGGCGGTGGAGGAACTCTCACGCGTGGACGCCTCCGCCGGCGTGGTGGTGGACGTGCAGAACACGCTCGTCAACAATGCCCTGCTGCGCTGGGGGACTGACGAGCAGAAGAAGCACTACCTGCCGCGCATGGCTTCGGAGTGGGTCGGCGCTTACGCGCTGAGCGAGGCCGGCTCCGGCTCGGACGCCTTCGCGCTCGCCACCAAGGCCGAGTTGCAGGGCAGCGAGTACATCCTGAACGGACGCAAGCTGTGGATCACCAATGGCAAAGAAGCCGGGATGTTCATCATCCTGGCTACGCTTGATCCGGCGGCGGGCTACAAGGGCATCACCGCGTTTCTGGTCGAGAAAGATTTCCCCGGCTTCACGGTAGGCAAGAAAGAAGACAAAGTCGGCATCCGCGCCTCTTCCACCTGCGAGCTGATTCTCGAGGACTGCCGCGTGCCTAACAACAACGTGCTGGGCGAGGTGGGCAAGGGCTACAAGATCGCCATCGAAACGCTGAACGAAGGCCGCATCGGCATCGGCGCGCAGATGATCGGCGTCGCCCGCGGCGCCTGGGAGTGTGCCGCGAAGTACGCGCAGGAGCGCAAGCAGTTCGGTAAAGCGATTTCCGAGTTCCAGGCGATCCAGTTCCAACTGGCGCAGATGGCAACCGAAATCGAAGCCGCGCGCCTGATGGTCTACAACGCCGCCCGCATGAAGGACGTTGGCATGAACTTCGTCAAGGAAGCCGCCATGACCAAGCTCTACACTTCCCAGGTGGCGGAGCGCGTGACCTCGCTGGCCATCGAGATCTACGGCGGCTATGGATTTACCAAGGATTACCCGGTGGAGAAGTACTGGCGCGACTCGAAGATCGGCAAGATTTACGAGGGAACGTCCAACATGCAGTTGCAGACGATTGCCAAGCTGGTGATGACGAAGTAGTCCCGAGCGGAACGGCGCGCCGGCGAAGCAGTGGCTGTTAGTGCGGTCGGCGCGGAGCAACGTGCAGGACCCGGGAAGCCGAATCCGACAGAGCTTCCAGCTCCCGCCCCATCAGCGGCTCGCTTACCTGCGCCGTAGCGCCTTCCGCTTGCGCGGCGCTTCCCAGCAGCCGCCCCAGATTTACCAGGGCACGCCCGCCGCATATCTCACATACGTCGTTGGTCGATTCGCTGATGCACTCGCAATCGCCGCACAGCACCGCGTTCTGCAAGGGCACGCAACTGACAGTTCCACGTCTGAATGGCCGTTTCATGACTCCCCCGTCGGACATGTACAGTCTGCGACAGGAAGGCACGAAAGGGAACAGCACCTTGGTAACGTCGGCAGGCCGAAAGTAATTCCCCCTTCGGCTATTAGAGTGCCCTGAGAACGGTTCAGCGCCCGGGATTGTGCCGGTGCTCCCGGATGTTGGCCATGAACATGGACTGCAGCTTCTGCGCGCACTGCTCGCCGCAGACGCACACGGCGGCGTCCCGCCGCGCGAGTTCCTCGTCCCAGGCGCAGATCGAGAGCACGGCCAGCTCTCCCTCCTTGGACGGCCACATCAGCCACCAGTGATTGGCGTCGCCCTTCAACTGGCCGCAATTCGGCCCCGCACAGCGGAAAACGAGTTGTTCTACCGAAGTCTTCTTGGCCGGGAGCATCCAAGCACCTTCCTCCGCCGCAGGCGGCATTTCATGAGAGCGTGGTAGGTTGAGCCGCTTTGCGGGCCCATTCGACAGCTTCGCTTCGCTCGCTGCTCAGGGCAGGCTAGAAACTGAGCCCGCAGAGCCTGTCCCGAGCGGAGCCGAGGGACGAAATCCCGAGCGCAGCGAGGGACCTCTCACCCTACAGCTATTATTGCCAAAAAAACTGGTAGGCGCGGCAGGAATCGAACCTGCAACCCTCGGATTAGAAATTCAGCGCCGTGAAAAAAGTGTAGCAGAACAGCAAGGATGAAAAGCGCAACCGTAGCTGAACTCCTGGCTATTTTTGTTACCGTAGCAGTTCTAAAGTGGTTACCCTTGCAAAGTGCTGCAGCAACATTGCAAACTGCGTGCGGTATAGCTAGAAGTAGAAGCCCAAACTCGGATGCGCTGGTATAGCCCACAGTGATTGCATGGGCAACCGCGATTGCGCTAGAATCCAGACATGGAGGGCGGATACGGAAGCTCAAGTGTTTTCAGATTTCAGGTTTGTGCGTGCAGGACGTGCTTGATGAGTTTAATGAGCGCAGAAAAGAGTTTGGCGTCAGTGATAGCGACATCGTCAGCGCACTTCCGCCCACCATGGTCACAAAGATCGGTACACCAACGGGAACCACAGACCCGAAGGTCGAAGTAGTGATCGTGTATTGGGCGCACGAGTAGAATGCACGGGAGCGATGCACCCCTGCCGAATCTTGATAGGCGAGTGACGCGGTAGTCTGTGTTTTTGGGTGGTCACGTCACGTCCTTCGCCGGGAAACCGAAAGACGGACTATTGGACTTTGTGTGAGGTCGTAACCCGCCATAAACTCAGACAACTTCTGGGCTTCACCCTGCTCATTTGTTTCGATGTGGGGCTTGTTAGCTTCTGGAAGCGCGGGTTGGGTGATGTGCCGAAAGGTTTCAACTACTAGACCAGCCGCGACCCCACATACTAGAACCTTGCTTAGAACCTTGATTAGCTTAGCCATTGCTGCTTTCCTCCTTCAGAACACTATAGGGCGAAGGAGCGGCGGGAAGGGGAGTACCTTTCTTGCTGCATGAAAAGTTGCGTAGCATTGGCGATTAGGAACTGCCCCTTGAAATCAGTTTGGTTATCGCCTTGAGCAGTTGGTCTGGGTTCGGCTCGATGAATGCGTCTGCGCCAGTCACGTATTCTTCTCCCAGCCGTTTGAGAGCTACTACCGGCGCGGCGGGCCGGTTGGCACGGAAGCGTTCGAGGAGGGCTTCTTTCTCTTCGTGGGGGATGGAATGGCCAAGAATAAACAGGTCGAAAGGCGTGTCGCTGTCGCAGTGTTGCAGTGCGTCCCTCAGGCCGCATGCCGATGTGACGGCGTGCCCTTTTGATTCGAGTACCTGACGGCGCAGATTTAAAAGTGTCTGGTCGTAAGACACCGATAGGATTCGCACAACGGCTCCTAACGCCGAAGTTAAAAGGGAGACCGAGTTATCATCCACCTGCCTTTCGCCATTGTCAACGAAAGAAGGGGAGCCGCATACGCCCGTGCCGCTTCTTAGAGCGAATCGGGCGCGTGCGGCCTTCCTTGTTTTGCTTGCCCGCGTCCGCTACCAGACCGCGCGGCCGTCACAAGATGTCCGCTGATTGCTCTGCTCGTTGGCGCCTGCACCTCCGTGCCACGTTCGAGCATGTCCGCGCTGTTGACCTGACACCGGAGCTGCTTGACCGCTACCGCGCACAGCGCGTGAAGGAAGGTGCCGCCCAGGCCACGATCAACCGTGAACTGCAAACGCTTCGGCGCGCCTGTCACCTTGCGCGTGTCCCTGTCCTACGCTTCGAACTGCCAGCAGAGCACAACGCCCGCCAACGCTTCTACTCGAGCGATGAGGTTGCGAGGCTCAGGGCTGCTGCACACGCGCACACCGCGGGAAGTGCCGCTCCCTGACTCGCTGCGCGCAATGCTGGCGCGTCTCGTGGAAGGCCGCGCCGCCTCAGACTATCTCTTCCCGCGAGAGCACGTAATTCGTAAGGCGTGGGCGGCGATCTGCACGGCTGCTGGCGTCAGCGATGCCCATCTGCACGACTGGCGTAGAACCTCAGCGCGTGACAAGCGAGCTGCAGGCGTTCCCACATCGATCATCCTGGCGATACACGGCTGGTCAACGGAATCCATTTTCCGTCGCTATGCGATCGTGGCCTTGCCAGAGATGAGAGCGGCGCTCGAGATTAGTTACGATCTGCTACGGTCAAAAATCCGACGCTCGCAAAATCCGCGCAAGTAACTGAAAACATGGTAGGCGCGGCAGGAATCGAACCTGCAACCCTCGGATTAGAAATCCGATGCTCTATCCGCTTGAGCTACGCGCCCGCTGACCATCACAAATCTAGCACATCAAAAACAGTTACGGACCCCATCGATGGTGCAAGAAACGGCTTGTCGCACAGGGAATGCGCTTCATCGCATCACAACTTCGTCTCGTCGAAAACCCTTTGCGACTGCACTCCTCGCACGATTTACTCCCCACAGCTCGATGCGTTTGCGTCAGGCAGATGACGAGAATCGAGGAGACCTGCAATGGCAGCCATCACCTTCCTTCTGAACGGAACTCCGCAGTCGTTCAACGGAAATCCGCAGATGCCCTTGCTTTGGATGTTGCGTGACGTTCTGAACCTCACGGGAACCAAGTTTGGCTGCGGCATGGCCCTATGCGGCGCGTGTACGGTTCACCTCGATGGAGAGGCCACTCGATCATGCGTCACTCCGATGGCGAGCGTCGCCGGCAAACGCGTGACGACCATAGAAGGCCTCTCGCGTGACTCGAGCCACCCGTTGCAACGCGCGTGGTTGGAGCTGGACGTCCCGCAGTGCGGATACTGCCAATCGGGACAACTGATGTCGGCTGCGGCGCTGCTCGCTCGGACTCCTCGTCCAACCGACGCGCAGATCGATGAAGCCATGAGCGGCAACATCTGCCGCTGTGGAACCTATGGGCGAATTCGCCAGGCGATTCATCGAGCTGCATCGCAAATGCGCGGCCATCGTGAAGCCGCGAGGGGATTATGAGCCGTCCTACGGCTTTGAGCCGGCGTGAGTTTATGAGAGTGGCCGGCACCGGCGCAGCCGGCCTGATGATCGGCTTCTATCTTCCACGCGGAGCGTTTGCTCAGCAGACGTTTGCAAAGCCCGCGCCTAATCCTTTCAACGCGTGGATTCACATCGCGAACGACGGCCGCACCACTATCCTGATGCCCAAGTCTGAGATGGGGCAGGGCGTGATGACCTCACTGCCCATGATTCTTGCCGATGAGCTCGATGTCGATCTGGAAGGCGGTCAGAGTGCAGCAGGCGCCAACGAATCCCGATCTCTATCGACACGGCACCGGCGGCAGCACCAGCACGTTTCGATACTGGCTGCCATTACGCAAGGCGGGCGCTGCGGCGCGGGCAATGCTGATCGGCGCCGCCGCCCAATCATGGAGCGTGCCGGCAAGCGAGTGCTCGACTCGCCTCGGCGTGGTGATGCACCCTCCGACGCAGAGACGGCTGACCTACGCCGAACTGGCGGACGCGGCCTCCAAGTTGCCCATACCCGATTTCGACCAAGTGCCCCTGAAGAGCGCAGATGCTTTCACCATCGTCGGACGCGATACCCATCGGGTGGACTGCGCCGCAAAGGTGACTGGGGCCGCACGCTATGGCATCGATTCGCGTGTGGAAGGACTGCTGTTCGCGGTCGTCGCCAGACCGAAGTCGTTCGGCGGCAAGGTCGTGAGTTCGGATTCGTCCCAAGCCAAGCTGGTTCCCGGCGTGCAGAGCGTCGTCCCCATCGAACCTCTGTCCGCGTACTTCACTCAGGGCGGAGTAGCTGTGGTCGCCAATTCCTCGTGGGCAGCGTTGAAAGGCCGCGAGGCGCTCAAGGTCCAGTGGGACCCGGGTCCGAATGCGAACGAGAGCACCGAGACGCTGCGGCAGCAGTTTCGCGAGCTGGCACAGAAGCCCGCCCCGGTCGTGCGGAATGATGGCGACGCCGACACGGTCCTGCACGCCAGCAAGCAAACACTCCAAGCCGTGTACGAGCTACCATTCGCCGCCCACGCCACCATGGAGCCGATGAACTGCACCGTCCACGTTCGGCAGGATGGTGCGGAGGCGTGGGTGCCGACCCAGGACTCGGCGGACGCGCGCGATACCATCGCCAAAATCGCCGGCCTTCCCGCGGAGAGGGTGATCGTCCACACTACATTCATGGGCGGAGGCTTCGGACGGCGCAGCATGGCCGATTACGTCGCCGAAGCCGCGCAAGTCTCAAAAGCCCTGATGAGGCCGGTCCAGGTGCTGTGGTCGCGCGAAGACGACATGCAGCACGGTTTCTACCGGCCGGCCAGCTTTCACAAACTCGCCGCGGCGCTCGACGACAAGCACGACCTGCTCGCCTGGAAACACTTCATCTCCTCACCGTCAATCAGCGCCTTTCTTGAGCCGGATAGAGGAAAACCTGAAGCAACCGAAATCGGCGGGGCGGGATACATTCCTTACGCCACTCCCAACTACCGCATTGAATATGCGCTCGCCAAATCGGGGGTGCCACGCACGTGGTGGCGATCGGTCGAGGAATCCAGCAGCGGCTTCGTAGTCGAGAGCTTTATCGATGAACTGGCTCACGCCGCCGGTGAAGATCCCGTGCAGTTTCGGCTGCGCTTGATGGGCGAGTCGAGGAAGGTTCCGTATCCCGCGTTTCTTGGCACCGGCAAACCGCTGGAGACGGATCGGCTAAAGAACGTTTTGCTGCTGGCCACTTCGCAGGCGGGATGGGGCAAGCCCGCCAAGGGCAGCGCACTCGGGGTGGCCGCCTTCTATTCCTATCGGACGTACGTTGCCATGGTGGCGCAAGTGGCCGTCCGAAACGGAGCCCCGCGAGTCGAGCGTGCATTTGTGGCAGTGGATTGTGGGCAGCCGATCAACCCATTAGGTGTCCGCATGCAAGCCGAGAGCGCAGTGATCTATGGACTGACGGCCGCGCTGAAAGGACCAATCACCATCAAGAATGGTGGCGTCGAGCAGGCCAACTTTGATGACTATGACATGCTGCGGATGAACGAGGCGCCGGAGATCCACGTGCACGTCGTAACCAGCCGGGAAGAGCCGACCGGGGTCGGGGAACCGGTGGTGCCGGTAGTGGCCCCGGCTGTGTGCAACGCGATCTTCGCCGCCACCGGACGCCGCATCCGAACCCTGCCGATAGGACAACTCCCGACTTCCTCCAAGAGCTGAGGGAAAAAGGGCTGTAACCTCTTGCCCGTCGAACCGTCTAATTATGCGGATTCGTGTCCAAACTCAGCATGGGGTACCTTCGAAGCTCTGACGGCGACTGAAAATGCCTCTTTTTTCTGCTCCCAGCTCTTCTACTCACAGCCAGCGGGTCGACCGCACCCGGCTCTTCTGGATTCTGCAAGGCGGCGGTTGGATTGCGTTCGGCGCGGCCATGTTCACCTGGGGACTGGACTTTATGTCCCCTCGCGACGCACTGGTCAACAAGTCTTTACTGGTCGCGACCGGCCTGGGGCTAACGCTCTGCTTCCGAGCGCTGTTTCGCAAATTGCGCAAGATGTCGCGCAGTCCCATCATCACCATCGCCCTGCTGCTGGCCGTTTCCTTTGCCGGCGCTGCGCTCTGGCGCGAGATTCACACCTTGCTGTTCCAGGCTTACTACAGCGCAAGGATGATGGGCGGTACTTCGGTGCGCCTGGTATCCATTCCGCTGGGCACTCTTCTTTATGACGGTTTTGTCCTGCTGGCGTGGTCCTTGCTCTATCTCGCCATCAACAGTTGGATGGAACTCGAGGAGCAGCGCGAGCGTGCCATCAAAGCCGAAGCCATGGCGCAAGCGGCGCGTCTGCGCGCTTTGCGGTCGCAGCTCGAGCCTCATTTCCTGTTCAATACCCTGAACGCGATTTCGACTCTGGTCGTCGACGGCAACAGCGCCGACGCCGCGCGCATGATCACCCGCCTGAGCGAGTTCCTTCGATTGACGCTCGACACCACCGATAAGCCGGAAATCGCGCTGGCCGAGGAGCTGGAGTTCGTCCGCCGCTACCTGGAAATCGAGCAGATTCGTTTTGGATCGCGCCTGCGCGTAACCATCGATGCCGAGCCTGAGGCGATGAGCGGCATGGTGCCGGCGCTGGTGCTGCAACCTTTGGTGGAGAACGCCGTCAAACACGGAGTGCTCACGCTGGAGGAGGGAGGCGCTGTTTCAGTGACGGCGGTGCGAAACAACGGCACACTCCGGCTTTCCGTCGCGGACAACGGACGCGGCGCCGCCAAGGACCGCCTGTCTGCTCGCGGAGTCGGCCTCAGCAACACGGTGACCCGCTTGCAGGAATTGTACGGTGATGCCGCACGGCTCTCGCTGGGTCCTTCCTCGGCAGGAGGCCTGGAAGTCGCGATCCAACTTCCATTTCGCCAGGCAGCGACGGCAGCTCCGAAAAGTAGCGACTCAGGAGGTCCCGCTTGAGCCTCCGGGTTGCGATCGTCGACGATGAAGAGCTGGCGCGCCGGGGGATTCTCGCTCGGCTCCAGCGTCACTCGGAGGTCGAGGTCGTCGCGCAATGTGTCAACGGCCGGCAGGCGATTGACGCCATCCGGCGCCATACTCCCGACCTGGTTTTTCTCGACGTGCAGATGCCGGGCAAGACCGGCTTCGACGTGATCGAGAACGTAGGGTGGGAGGCCTTTCCGTACGTCATCTTCGTGACTGCTCACGACAAGTACGCCATTCAAGCCTTTGAGGTGAACGCCCTCGACTACCTGCTCAAGCCGATTGACGACGAGCGCTTCGAGCTTGCGTTCCAGCGCGCTCGTGAGGCCCTGACGCGCGATCGAGACCGCGAACTCGGACAGCGTCTGGCATCGGTTCTCGGTGAAATTGGTTCTGGCAGCCCGGCCACCCGACAGGCCGAGCGCATCGTGGTGCGGTCTGCGGGCCGCGTTGTATTCGTGAAAACCTCGGACATCGACTGGGTGGAAGCCGCCGGCGATTATGTGACCCTTCACAGCGGCAAGAAATCATGGCTGCTGCGCGAAACCATCGCGGAGATGGAACGAAAGCTCCAGGCCAAAGGCTTCGCCCGTATCCATCGCTCCACCCTCGTGAACACCGAGCGGATCGGCGAGATGCACGCGCTGGACAATGGCGAGTATCGTCTGGTTCTGCGCGACGGCACCGAGCTCAAACTCAGCCGCACTCACCGCCACCAGCTACAAGGACTTTTCGGCTTGGCGTGATCCCCGATCGCTGGCAACCGCAGTCTTACTGCGCAGGCAGGATCTCGCAGATGCTCAGGTTGAAGAGATCACCGGTCGGCGCGGTGTCGTCGATCGTCACCACTGTGCCGGCCAGAGGCGTGGTGCTGGTCTGGCTCTGCACCCAGAACGTGTCGCCCCGGGAGGCAAGGAACTGGTGAACCATCGTCTGACCGTCGTCGAGCGTCCGGGCGGTAGCAGAGTTCCAGTCGTTGCCCACACCAAAGACCCAGGAATTGTTGCGAGTGGTGGTCAAAGAAGCGGTGGGTGCGCCGGGATTTGCGTTGTTGCCGGCGGTTGCACCGATCGCGGAGGAGAAGTTCCCGCTCGAAGCGTCAACTCCGGTGAACGTGACTACCGTCATCGAATAGGCCACGCTCTGCGGCAGGGTCGCGCTCACCGAAATATTGCTCAAGGTGTAGGGTACGAGCGTGGCCCAGATTTCCGACGTGCCCATTTGCGTGTTGGTCCGCTGCACCCGCGACCACTTCAGTATTCCGTCGGAGCTGGTGACGTTTGTGACCGCCATCGGCGCAGTCGCCGCATCCGTCGAGATGAAGGCCAGCAATAACTCATTCGTGTAGCCCAGGCTGAAGGTGGGCGAGGTCATGGTGGCGAGATAGGAAGAGTTGTCGACCGAGACCACCTTGTCGATGGCTAGCTGCCCGGCGGAGGCGAAGTTTACCGCGCTGACGCTGCCGCCGTTCACCGCGACCGCCGCGCTCGCCGGCGTGAAGTAATAGCTCGAATTGCTGGGCGTGATGGTGTACGACCCGTTGGGAAGGCCGGTGAAGGAATAGTTGCCGTCGTCGTCCGCGATGACCGTGGCGCTGGCGCTGCCACTCAACGTCACCCAGGCGCCGTTTCCGCCGCTGCCGCCGATGGTGCCGTTGATGCTGTAGCTGAGCACGGTGAAGTTGACGCCGGTCACATTGGCGGTGCTCACGGTTACGGAGTGGCTGGCCGGGCTGAAGGTGAAGCCGGACATCGACGGCGTTACCGTGTAGGAACCGGCATTCAGATTGGCGAACGAGAACTTGCCGGAAGAATCCGTCGTGGTAGTTGCGGTGGCCGAACCGCTCAAGCTGACCGTCACACCCGTGCCGCCCGTGACCTTGCCGGAAATGGTGTAAGTGAGCGTTATGAAGCTGACGCCGCTCGCGCTGGCTCCGTTCAACGTGACCGACTGGCTTGTCGGACTGAAGTTAAAGCCGCTCTTGTTGGGCGTTACCGTGTAGGAACCATTCTGCAGACCGCTAAAGCTGTAGTTGCCGGAAGAGTCGGTTGTCGCCGTTGCGGTGGAAGTTCCCGTAAGGCTTACGGTGGCGCCGCCGCAGCCCGCGCCGCTCACCGTGCCGGAGATGCTGTAGGTGACCGTGTTGAAGTTCACGCCGCTGGCGTTGCTGCCGCTTAGCGTTACGTTCTTTTGGGTTGGACTAAAGCTGAAGCCGGATTTGTTGGGCGCGACCGTGTAGGCGCCGTTCTGCAAGCCGCTGAAGCTGTAATTGCCGCTGCTGTCCGCGGTCGTCGACGCGGTAGAAGCCCCAGTCAGATTCACGGTTGCGCCGCTGCCGCCTGCGCCGCTGATCGTGCCGGAGATGCTGTAGGTAACGGTGGCAAAGTTCACCCCCGTCACATTGGCGTTGTTGACCGTCGCTGCCTGGCTCGCGGGAGTGAAACTAAACCCTGAATTGCTGGGCTTGACCGTGTACGACCCGCTCTGCAAGCCGGTAAAGCTGTAGTTGCCGGAGGTGTCCGCGGTCACGGTTGCGGTGGAGGCCCCCGTCAATTTCACGGTCGCGCCACTGCCGCCCGCACCGCTGATTGTGCCCGAGATGCTATAGCTGAACGTGCCGAAGTTCACCCCGGTTACATTGGCGCTGCTGACGGTCGCCGGCTGACTCGCAGGAGTGAAGGCAAATCCGGTTTTGACGGGAGTGATCGTGTACAACCCATTCTGCAGGCCGCTGAAGCTGTAGTTCCCGGAGGCATCCGCCGTGACGGATGCGGTTGCAGCTCCGGTCAGATTCACCGTAGCGGCGCTCCCGCCCGCACCGCTGATCGTGCCCGAAATGCTGTAGGTCACCGTGCTGAAGTTCATCGCGGCGACGTTCGAGTTGTTGACCGTCGCCGGCAGGCTTGCAGGAGCAAATGCGAACCCTGCCTTGCTCGGTGTCACCGTGTACGCCCCGTTGAGCAGACCGCTGAAGCTGAAGTTGCCCGCGGCGTCCGCCGTGACAGAAGCTGTGGACGCGCCCGCCAGGCTTACCGTTGCGCCCGCGCCGCCCGCGCCGCTGATCGTGCCGGATATGCTGTACATGACCGTGCTGAAATTGACCGCGGTCACGTTGGCGCTGTTCAACGTCACGGATTGGCTGGCCGGGCTGAAGTTAAATCCGGCATGGCTCGGGGTTACCACGTAGGAGCCATTCGTTAAGCCGGAGAACGTGTAATTGCCGGAGCCGTCCGCGGTCGTGGCCGCGCTGGCAGCGCCGCTCAGCACCATGGTTGCCCCGTTCCCACCCGCGCCGCCGATCGTGCCGGAGATGCTGTAGGTAACCGTGGCGAAATTCATCGCGGTGACGTTGGCGTTGTTGACCGTGGCCGGCTGGCTTGCAGGACTGAAGGAGAACCCAGCTTTGACAGGCGTGATCGTGTATGACCCATTCTGCACGACGGTGAAGCTGTAGTTGCCGGCGGGGTCCGCCGTAACAGATGCGGTCGCGGCCCCGGTCAGATTTACAGTGGCGCTGGGGCCGCCCGCGCCGCTGATCGTGCCCGAGATGCTGTAAGTGACGGTGCCGAAATTAATCCCTGTCAGGTTCGAGCTGCTGACCGTGGCCGGCTGGCTTGCGGGAGTAAAGGAGAATCCCGCCTTGCTGGGTGTAACCGTGTACGAGCCATTCTGCAGGCCGGTGAAGCTGTAGTTGCCCCCGGCGTCCGCGGTTACGGTTGCGGCAGAGGCTCCCGTGAGGTTCACCGTTGCGCCTGTGCCGCCCGCGCCGCTGATCGTGCCCGAGATGCTATAGGTAACGATGCTGAAATTCATCCCGGTCACGCTGGCGTTGTTGACTGTGACCGGTTGGCTCGCAGGAGTAAATGCGAATCCCGCTTTGCTGGGGGTCACCGTGTACGACCCATTCTGCAGGCCGGTGAAGCTGTAGTTGCCGGCAGCATCTGCCGTGACCGTCGCGGTCGCCGCCCCCGTCAAATTCACAGTTGCGCCGCTGCCGCCCGCCCCGCTGATTGTTCCGGAGATGCTGTACGTGACCGTGCTGAAGCTGACCGAGGTCACGTTGGCGCTGCTTACCGTCACCGACTGATTGGCCGGGCTGAAGCTAAAGCCGGGCTGGCTCGGGGTCACCACGTAGGCCCCATTCGTCAATCCGGGGAATGTGTAATTGCCGGAGGCATCGGCGGTCACGACTGCGCTGGCGCCGCCGCTCAAGGTAACGGTGGCCGCGTTGCCGCCCGCTCCGCTGATCGTCCCGGAGATGCTGTAGGTGACCGTGCTGAAGTTCATCGCGGTCACGCTGGCGTTGTTGATCGTGACTGGCTGGCCGGCGGGAGTGAAAGTGAACCCAGCCTTGCTGGCCGTCACCGTGTAGGACCCATTCTGCAGTCCAGGGAAGCTGTAATTCCCCGCCGCATCCGCCGTAACCGTAGCTGTGGACGCACCCGTGAGATTTACCGTCGCGCCGCTCCCGCCCGCCCCGCTGATCGTGCCCGAGATGCTGTAGGTGACCGTGCTGAAATTGATCGCAGCCACGCTCAGGCCGTTGACCGTCGCCGGCTGGCTCGCAGGGGTAAATGCGAACCCTGCTTTGCTGGGCGTGACCGTGTAGAAACCGTTCTGCAAACCGATGAAGCTGAAGTTGCCCGCCGCATCCGCGGTTACGACGGCGGTGGAGGGTCCGGTGAGGATTACGCTTGCGCCGCTGCCGCCCGCGCCGCTGATCGCACCCGAGATGCTGAAGGTGACCGTGCCAAAGTTCATCCCGGTTACGCTGGCGTTGTTGATCGTTGCCGGCTGGCTCGCGGGAGTAAAGGTGAACCCGGCCTGGCTGGGCGTGACGTTGTAAGACCCGTTCTGCAAACCGGTGAAGCTGTAGTTGCCGGCGGCATCCGCGGTTACCGTCGCCGTGGAGGCCCCGGTGAGACTTACGGTTGCGCCGCTGCCGCCCACGCCACTGATCGTCCCCGAGATGCTGTAACTCACGCCGCTCGCGAAGTTGACTCCGGCCACGTTGGCATTGTTGATGGCGGCTTGCTGGCTCGCGGGATTAAACGTGAATCCTGCCTTGCTGGGCGTCACCGTGTAGGACCCGTTCGGGAGGCCGCTGAAGCTGTAGTTGCCCGAAGCATCGGCCGTCGCGGAAGCCGAAGAGGTCCCCGTCAGATTTAAGGTGGCGGCGCTGCCGCCTGCTCCGCTGATCGTGCCGGAGATGCCATACGCGACCGTGCTGAAGTTAAGGCCGGTCACATTGGTGCTGTTCACCGTGGTGATTACTGCGGACGCGCTTGCAGGGGAATATGTGAAACCTGCCTTGCTGGGCGTAACCGTGTACGAACCCGGTCCCAAGCCAGGGAAGATGTAATTGCCCGAAGCATCCGCTGTAACGGTGGCGGTGGCGGTGCCGGTCAGGTTCACGCTGGCGCCGTTGCCGCCCGGCCCGCTGATCGTGCCAGAAATGCTAAAGGTCGTGGTGCCGCCGTTAACGTTGCTGCCGGTGCAGGTGCAACTCCCCCGGCCGGCTCCGCTGCCGAGATATTTCACGTAGAAGCACGCATTGAACAGGAAGCTGGCCTCATCCGGCCCGAGAGGCGCAACCGGAATATGGGTTTCCGTGATGTAGGAAAGTGGGCCCGAGACTTCCACGTGGGTGGAGGATCCGGAGAGCAGGGTAGCGTCGGAGGCTCCGGACGGTGCGGTCGGGCTGCAGACACCAGACCCCGCGACCGTGGGCACGATCTTGATGACACCCGCGATCGGACTGACCGAGGTCAGCGGATTGCCGGTTAGTTGGTTGGCAACCGATGCGGTTACAAGTTCGTTGGGCGTTACCCGGCAGGAGCAACAGGAAACCATTTCCTGGTTGGCGTCGAAGACGTAGATGTTGGCGCACACGTCGCCCACCGGGGTGGTGAGAGGGGTGCCGTCGACTCCCACGTTGATCAGCCGCAGTATCTGGTCCATGGGAGTTCCCGGACCGGCGTTATTGGAATAGCGGTCGACAAGAAACGTCTGTGCGGGTGGGTCATCCGCCAGCAGCAGGGTGGGGAGAAACACCAGGAGAAGGAGCTCGAGACCCAGGAAGATTTTTTTCATTCGAGCGACCCCGTAGAGCCTTTTCGCGCTGCCAGCGCGAAAAGAGCGCACGCGGCCAGCTATTTGCTCGCACGGGGAGGAACAACAGCCACCAGCGTGCACGGGGGGACAAAGAGCGGCGTGCTTTTCCAGCCCGGATTACTGCACGGTTCATGCCAAAGCGTCGATCTTTAACTGTTGCATTATGATTAATTTACAAGCGATACTAAATCTGAATTGGCAGCCATGCGCAGTCGCTTGCACTACTAAAGGAGACACTTTGGGCTAGCCCCGTTTGACTCCATCTTTTGGGGCGTGGCCTTCTGAATCTTCGCCAGGCGGAGGGAACCATCCAGTTCCCTTCCCCTGGCACCGTTGTTGTGTTAAGCCTCCACCATGGGGACCAAGCCAGCAGGCCAATTCTTCCTCGATGCACCACGACTGCGTGGTTACGCGGCTTACGGCTTGATGGGACTGGTGCTGCTGTATGCCGTGCTGGCGGGGCTTCGCACCATCACCGATGCCGACACCGGCTGGCAACTGGCCAGCGGGAGATACATTCTCCAACACCATCAAATCCCCACCACCGACGTTCTCTCCTACACGGCTCGCGGCGCAGCCTGGATCTATCCGGCGCTGTCGGAGGTACTTCTTTATCTGCTCTACCTGCTCGGAGGATTTGCGGCCCTATCCTGGCTGAACGCCGCGGCGTGCGCCGCAACGGTAGCGTATGCCTTTCTTGGAGAAGCAGGGATCGCGGCGGCTGTGCTGGCGATGCTCGCCATCCCGAAGATTGCCTACCGCACCGCTCCACGCGCCGACCTGTTCACGACCCTGTTATTTGCGATCCTGCTGGTGCTGCTCTGGCGTCGCTTCCGCGGCCGCCGAGCACCCCTTTGGCTGATTCCGGTTGTTTTTTGCATCTGGGCAAATACTCACCTGGGCTTTATCGCCGGGTTCGCCTTGCTGGCCGCATACGTCGTGATGGAACTGGCCGAGTTTCTTGTTGCGGACCGCCGCGCAGCCGCGCGGGCGCGTTTGCGATCGGCAATCCCGTGGCTGGTCGCTGCCGTGCCTGCCACTCTCATCAACCCCTTCGGCTGGCGGATCTACGGCGCCCTGTTTCGCCAGGAAAGCGGCATGTCTGCACAACAGAACGTGATCGCCGAGTGGCGGCACGTTCCGCTCAACGCGGCGACTTTATCAGAGGCGTTTCGCTGGCGCGATCCCAGCAGCAGCTACTTCTGGCTTCTGGCGCTCGCCATTGTGGCGGCTGCGCTCGCGCTCAAACGCAAATCTCTGGGTCCGGCTCTCTTGCTGTTGGGATCGGCATATCTTTCGCTGCAACATATTCGTTTCCAGGCTCTGTTTGCAGTGGTCGCGATCGTGGTTGCGGCGCCTTTTTTGGCCGGCCTCGTACCCGTACGACTGCCGGAGCCTGTTTCCGAGAAAAGTCCGACGCCGCGACGTCGCAAAACTGCGGATAAGCGTCCTTCCACGCCCATCCTGGCGCGGTACGCGAACGTCCTTACCGCTGCTGTCGCGATAATCACGATCGGGCTGCTGGGAGTTCGGAGCTACGATTTAATTACGGAGCGCGCCTACATCGCGGCAGGTGACGTCAACCTCTTCGGCGCCGGGCTGACTTCCTGGTATCCGGAAGGCGCCGCCGCTTTCGTCGCGCGCGAGAAGCTTCCCGGCAATATTTTTCACGATTACAACTTGGGCGGATTTCTTTCTTTCCGTCTCGGGCCGCAGTATCCGGATTACATCGACGGCCGCGCCCTGCCGTTTGGCGAACTGATGTCTGAGCAGCGACAACTGATGCGGCAACCGCCGGATTCGCCCGCCTGGCAGCAAGAGGCCGACAAGCGTGGCATCAATACGCTCATCTTTTCGCTCGCGCGCTACTGGGGCTTGGGCGGTGGCGCTCTGCGCCAATTCTGCGCCAGCACCGTTTGGAAGCCGGTTTATCTCGATGCGGTGTCCATCGTGCTGCTGCGCGACCAGCCTGAAAATTCGGAGCTGATCAAGCGCTTCGCCGTGGACTGCCAAGCCGCGCGATTTGAGGCGCCGCCGGCGCTGGTGGCGGATGGTTCCATTCGCGGCCGCGCCGAGTTGTTCAACTTCTACGCCAACGCGGGCTCAATTCTCTTCAAGCTCGCGCGCAACTCGGAGGCTGAGATTGCGCTCGATCGTGCCCTGCGGATGTTTCCGGAAGAGCCATTCCTGCACCAGATTCGCGGGCAACTCTATCAGGCAAGCGGACAGCCGCGGCAGGCGGAGCGCGAATACCTGGTGTCCGCCCGATTGAAGCCGGTTGAAGCCACCTGGGCGGCGCTCGCCATGATGTACTCTGCCGAACGACGATACACCGAAGCGGTGCGCGCGCTCGAAGAGGCGGCCCGACTCTCCACCCATCCCAGCCAGTATTACGTTTCTCTCGGGTCGCTTTATATCGGCATGCACCAGCCGCAGAACGCGCTGAGCGCCTTCGATGCTGCGGTTGAGAACTCCAGCTACGAACCGCCAGAGATCAAGGCGGATATCGATTCCCAGGTCGCTCAGGGCCGGGCGCGCGCCTGGAATACCCTGCGAAACCCTCAATAAAAACAAAAAGACGGGGCCTGCCGGAATGCAGACCCCGCCCATTCAAGGAGGATCCCCAGAAGCGATTAAGCTCCCAGAAATCGTGCGTTATAGCTAACAACAGGATGCCGCGGACGGCAACTTACCAACGTAACTGAACCATTTACCATTCGGGACCTATTTCAGTACCCAGGTAGCGCCGCCGTCGCGCGTTGTCCATATGTCCCCTTTTCGAGTTGCAATCCAACCGCGATGCATATCAAGGAAGACAATGCGCGTGATGTCCGCGGAAAGCGCCACTCCGTTCGCCGTCGGAACCAC
This sequence comes from uncultured Acidobacteriota bacterium, assembly GCA_963733935.1. Lineage (GTDB taxonomy): Bacteria > Acidobacteriota > Terriglobia > Terriglobales > Acidobacteriaceae > JAHFUA01. The sequence goes on along the minus strand of CAVTEQ010000004.1, from coordinate 27,797 downwards.
CGGCAGCCAGGTCTGGCCGGCGTCGGTCGAGTGATAGAGCGCACCCCGGTCGCCGCCCGTCCAAATTTCCGGGCCCGAGACAGATACCGCGCGTAGCGGCGCGCGACTTGGGACCGCCACCCCCGCCCAGGTGCGTCCGCTGTCATTCGATCTCTGCAGCGTCCCAGCCTCGGACACCGACCATACAGGTCCTGCGGCCATTGGGGCCGGCGGAGCAGGAGTGCTGCCTGGCGCTGGCTCAGTTTTCGGCGCAACCTCAGAGGTAGCTGCGGGCGCCCTCGAGATCATTGCAGTTTGAAATGCTTCCTGCCCGCTAACACCGGTGGGAGCTGCCGGACGATTCTGTGCAGTAATCGGCGGCTCGGCCTGCGCTGGAACCGGTCGCGGTGAAGCCGCGGCTGTTTGTACGGGCTGGCGCGAACTGAGAACTCGTTGTGAAGGCTTGTCGCCACGGCGTGGCGCTTCAGGTTGAGTCGCCGGAACCGCCGGTTGCGCTGTAATGCTGGGCGACTGCGAGGTGGCAACCACAACCGGCGGCGCGGGAGAAGCCTTCGTCTGCCGGCCAATGCGTCCGACCACCACCGAGCTGACCACGATCGCAGCCACGGCGGCCACGCTGGCCCAACGCATCGGAGCCCACGCGAACCAGCGATGCCGGATCGCAACCGGTTGCCGAGCCCTGGAATCCTCGGGGCGGGGTGCGATCAGCGCGGCCACTCGGTTGCATTCCGAGCACGCTGCCAGGTGAATCAACACCTGATCGCGGTGAGTCCTGAAAAGTGTTCCTTCCACAAACGCAGTCAGCAATGCGGCATCAGGATGGTCTGCGTTTCCCAACGTGCTGCTCAGATGCCGTCGAACAAACTCAGGAAGTTCCGTATTCCGATTTACGACCTTACTGATCATCCTTGGCCTTCCCGGTGACTCGTCCCTGTGGAAAAGACGGTCCATTGGGCGTTTCTTGCAGGTTTTCTTGCAGACGATCGCGCACATTTATTTGCAGGTCGCGAACGTCGGTTTCGAGGACTTCCTCCGCCTGGCGCCGGCTCATGCCCCGGCGCATCATGCCTCGAATGATTTGTTTTCTTAGGCTTGCGGTGATTTTGTGGACGCGGCGGCTGACCGTGGACTCATGCACTCCGAGGATTCCAGCCAATTCGGCCAGGGTGCGACCGTGCAGGAAAAAAGAGGCGAGGATGAAGCGGTCCTCGGTATCGAGCACGCTCAACGCTTCGTCGGTTGCTTCCTCTATATATGGGTTTACCGGAGTGACGGACCGCTCGGCCGGAGCAACCAACTGCAAACCGCCGTCTAATTGATCCTGCAGGCTGACCAGGCGACGCTCGCTGCGGTAGCGGTCAATGACCGACCTCGCCATGATGGTTCGCAGCCAGCCTTCGAGCGAACCGTATCCCATGTAGGAATTCAGCACCGACGTACCGCGTTTGTTGCCCGCGCCCAACAAGTCCGCGTAGAGCGAGTCGGCCAGCTCCCGTCCAACCTGGTAATCGTTTGCGATGGAGATGCCCGCCTGGTAAAGCGAATCTCGATATCGCGTCAGAAACGCTTCCCATGCCGATTCATTGCCGGCGGCGCAGGCCCGCGCCAGCACCAGCTCGTCAAGGCGCAGGCCCGAGAGGAACTCGCGGATAGCGTCGGCCTCCACATCGGGCTGAAGGTACTTCCCTGCCACTTCCGCCAGCATGCCTGTAAACATCTCAATCGAAAGGCCGTAACGCTCGGCGCCGCTGGCGGCAAAGAGCCCGGGGAGGAGCGCGTCGCAAGCCGACAGCCGGCTCCGCCAGAGGTCATGGGTGACCGCCTGAGCCTGATCGAGTTCGCCGTCCGCAGAAGGTTTAGGCGCCATGGGTTCCGATGGTAGCAATATTTCTTGCAAGACTTGCGGTTTCGCTCGTCTCACCTATGCGGGGATTGAGGCTTATGGCGAAACGGCGAGAGAGCAAACGGGGAACGAGCAAGGCCGGGGTTCGGTTGGCTGGGTGGGGATCCTCCTTACCGGACGAAGGCATCGACTCGTCTCCCCGACAGGAAAACCAGAAAGCCCCGATGTGGCCGCACGCCTGGGAAGACCCGGCGCCGGCGGCTCAGTCCGGCCACCCAGACGGCACGCGGGATGAGCGGATCGCCGATCTCATGGCCCGCAATGATCGCCGCCATAATCCGCGGATTGCCCAATCGGTCGAAGTCAGCATTCAGCCATTCTCGCCGGATGCTGCCTTGCCTGGCGACGCGGTTTCGGCCGCGGTGCGGAACCTCAGCCGCGGCGGCATTTGCGTCACCAGCAGCGTTCCGTTGATAACCTCGTCGGTGGTGCAATGTCAGATCGGCCTGCCCGACTTGCAGTTTGCCATTCCAACTTTGATGCAGGTCATGTGGTTTGACAAACTGGCGGAGACATCCCAGTACGCGGTAGGTTTGCGCTACCTGTTCTGATCCGCCCGCGGTCGCACGAACGCGCGGATTGTGCAGCAAGGTCACAGCCCACGAAATCTCGAGAAGTCGCGATAGTCGTCCATCTCCGGCGGCGTGGTGCCCGCGATCCTGCCGATCAGGCCTGCCCGAGTGCTGACGCCCATCTTGGTCATGGCCGAGCGCAAGAACGCCTTTACGGTGTTGGGACTGATGTCCATTTCCTGCGCGATCTCTTTGCTCGTCAGCCCTCGCAAAAGGTGCCCCATGGATTCGCGTTCCCGCGGCGTCAGCTTGTACTTCTTGGAGATTCCATACAAGGTGACTTGCGGCGACGAGACGCGTTCCAGAAGAATGACGGTTGTGCCCTTGGTTCTACCCGCGACATCCAGGGTATGGACCGTGCAGGTGTAGCGCCGTCTTCCGGATAGGAACTCCGCCACCGTTTTTCCATTGGCCAGGCCGCGGAGCATCTCCAGCGGCACTTTTTCCGCGACCACCATGCCGAGCTGGCGTCCCTTGTCCGGCTTGCCCGGATAGCAGAGGATGCTGAGCGCCTCCGCATTTGACGCCATGACCTCCCGCTGCGGACCCAGCACCAGCAGTCCCGGCATGGATGTGGCCAAAGCCCGTGCTTCCTCGTGGTTGCGCTGCGGCCTCATCGTGTCAACCCTTCTCGTATCCTCATTATTGTGTTGTCCTCACCGGCCGTCGGGGGCAGCTCACTGAATAACAATGCCCAATTTGTTGCCGACCGAAGGCGTCGTGAATCCGGCCGGGGCCGCTGCGGTGATGTTCGCCGTTCCCTGCGACACCGCCTGCACCGTCACCGTGCCACTGCTGTTGCCGCCGGTGATCACCACCGGGCTGTTCAAGACCACGCCAGCCGGACTGTCGCTGGTTATATTTACCGACGGCGAGAGGCCGCCGCGTACCACCTGGACAATCTGAGTCGGCGCTAAGCTGCCATCCAGCACCACCGAGGTTATGTTCAGATTCACATTGCTGCCGACCGAGGCGGCAATCTGGCCTCCCGACCCATCGCCGATCACGAATCCGGATGGCGCCAGGGTCACGGTGAAAGTGCCGGAAATGAATCCCGGAGCGCTCGCCGTCAGGATCGCGGTGCCCGAGGTTGCCAGGGCCTGCACGTAGTACCCGGGGAAGCCCCCAAGCGATTGGGTTCCCGTATTCTGCGGAACCACAACCGTGATGCTCTGGCTTCCAACATCCGTCGCCGGCGCCGTGCAGCCCAAGATTTGCCCACAACTCGACAGCAACACGTTGGGATTGTTGCTGGTGATGGTTATGGCCAGGTTGGAAGGCGCCGGCGCATCCAAATATCCACCGCCCGAGGCTTCCAGATTGGCCCCCACAGTGCCCCCCGGCACGCTCAACGTGATCGAAGGCAGGTTCACCGTGACTGTCAGTTGTCCCCCCACGGACGGGGCGGTGAATCCGGCCGGCTGCGTCACGCTGAGAGTAGTTGTGCAGGACGTGCTGCAACTCGAGCTTGGCTGGAAGGACAGGGTCGTGTTCGTACTGTCGCCTCCGTTGAACACAGCGGGATTAGTGCCCACAATCGCACCGGTTCCGGGAGTGCCGTTGTTCACCGTCACCGACTCCGAGACTCCCCGGCCGCAACTGTCCCGCCGATAGCGGTTTCAGGGTGGAATCCAGTTGCCAGATGGCGAGCGTCAGACCGCTCGCCGCGGAGATGGTGGTAGTGGCGAAGTTTCCTGGGAAGGTCGTCGGGCCCTGTGGACCAGTGATCACGACCGCGGAGTTCGTCATGGACACGTTCCCCGAAGGGGCGGGCGCGGCGGTGTAGCCCGTAGCAGAGGGCGTCAGCGTTACGGAGCCGGAAGAGACCAGCGACTGAATGTAGAACGCAGGCAGCGCGGTCCCGCCGGCGGCCACTTGCACCGCGATGCTGCCCGTTCCCAGTGCCGCAGGATTGGTGCTAAGCAGCACCTTGGTGGAATCCGAGCTGGTAATGGTTACGGATAGAGCATTGGTAGTCGCCTGATTGAGCCGGCCGCTGCCCAGCACTTGCTGGTTGAAACCGATACTTACCGGGTTGATGGTGATGGTGGGCGCAACGACGGTGGCCGTCAGTTGCGCTCCCGTTTTCGGGGTAATGAACCCGCTCGGCTGAGTTACCGTGAGCAGGCTCGTCCCTGCCGCCTTGGTCGAGAACGTAACCGAGCTGCTGGTGGTGGTACCCGGTTGAATCACCGCCGGGTTGCCGGAGATCGTTCCCGTTGCCGTCGTGCCCGAATTGATGGTCACGCTGACCGTCGCTCCGCCGCGCAGTACCTCGCTGGTACTCGGCGTGAGGACGTTTCCGGAAGCGTCCAACTGCACCAGGCTGACGCTGAGTGCCGGACTCGTGCCCAAAGTCGCCGTGAAGTTCGCACCCGTTCCAGAGGGTCCGTTGAGTTGGAAGCCGGAAGGCGTGAGGGTCACCGTGGCCACTGCCGGGTTGTAGCCCGGCGCGCTGATGGTGACGGTCGCCGTGCCCGAGCTGGCCAGCGCCTGGATCCAGAAGCCAGGGGTCAGGCGCTGCCCGGCTGCCATGGTGGCAGTAAAGCTGCCCGTGCCCGCGGCCGTACCCGAGGGATCGGTGGAATTGGAGTCCACTAGAACCTTGGTGGGATCGCTGCTCTTGACGGTTATCGTCAGCGCCGTGCTGGACGCCACATCGAGAGAGCCGATGGCGAGCGTCTCCAGGTTCCCGCCCAGACTGGCCGCATTCAGACTGAAGTTGCCCTTCACCGAGCCGGTGCCGTTCAGCGTCACTGTCTGCGGGCTGTTGGGAGCGTTGTCCGTAATGCTCAGCGTGGCGGTGCGCGCCCCGCTGGCGGCGGGGGTAAACGTGATGTTGATGTTGCCGGTCCCGCCGTTCTTGGGCACCGTGATCGGCAAACCGGTGCCGATCGCGAACTCGGACGCGTTGGTTCCGGTGATCGAAGCTGCTGTGATGGTCAGGTCAGCGGTGCCGCTGTTGGTGCAGGTAACCGCCATGGGAGCGCTTGTGCTCTGCACCAGTTGCGCCGGGAACGTCAGCGGGTTGGGACTTACCGTGCATTGCGGCACCGGCGCTGTGCCGGTACCGGATACACCCACGGAGTGACTTCCTTGCGTGGTGTTATCGGCGAACAGCAGGGTTGCGCTGCTAGCGCCGGTTGCCGCCGGCGTGAATACCACGCCCAGCGAAGTGTTGCCATTGGGCGGGATGGTAATCGGGGGCTGTGGCGAGCCGACTGCGAAGCTGTAGTCGCCTGGGTTCGCGCCGCTCTTGGTAATGCCGCTAATTATCAGGCTGGCCTGCCCCGTGTTGGTGATGGTCAGGGTAATCGGGGCGCTGGCCACACCTTGAGTCGTCGACGGGAACAGGATTGAGTTCGGGGACGGGCCGAATATCGGCACAGGAAGTTTCCGGTGCCGGAGACACGGTTGCGGAATGCGGGTTACCGGAAGCATTGTCGGCAATCAACAGCGAAGCGCTGCGCGTTCCCGTCCGCAGTCGGACTGAAAGTCAGCGAGATGCTGGTGTTGGCACCATCAGCCGCAACCGTGATCGGCGAAGCCACGGTGGCCACCGTGCTCGTCGCAAACTCACCCGCATTTCGGGCCGCTGAACGACAGCCCGGTGATCTTCATCGGCGCCGTGCCGGTGTTGGTCACGGTCAGGTTCTGCGGTGAGCTGGTAGTGCCGACGTTCTGGCCAGGGAACGTGAGCGGTGACAGCGGTCCCATCAGCCGGCGCAATGCCGGTTCCTGTCAGCGACAGCGTGTTCGGGCCGCTGGTGGCGTTGTCGATGAAGTTAAGAGTGGCCGTCTCGCGCCACCGGTAGACGGCGTGAAGACCATCGCTCAGCGTGGCGGTGCCGTTGTTCTTCGGCACGGTGATCGGGAACGTCGGCGCCGGGCTGAGTACGAAATCGGCCGCGTTGGCGCCGGTAACACTCAAGAACGTGATGCTCAGGTCAGCGCCGCCGGAGTTGGTGATGGTGATGGTGGCGGGACTGCTGGGCGTACCCTAGCGCCAGCGGCCGAAGGCCAACGGCGAAGGACTGAAGGCAATGTGCGGTGCGACGCCGGTGCCGCTCAGGCTCACGCTCTGCGGCGTGCCGGCAGCGTTGTCGGCGATGTTCAGCGTAGCCGACTCGGCCGCCTCGTTCTGCGGGGTGAAGATCAGGCTCAGCACCACGTTGGCGTTGGGCTGAACGGTAATCGGGTTCGCTTGGGTGGGCAGCGTAAAGCCGGCTGCGAAGCTGAAGTCGGCGGCGTTCGCTCCCGCAAACGTCAGGCTGGAAATCTGCAACACGCCAAGGCCGTTGTTGGTGATGGTCAGCGTAACCGGGCTGCTGGCGGTCTTAATGGGCTGATTGCCGAAAGGCAGGGTGCCGGTGGGAGTGAAGGCGATACCGGGAAGCACACCCGTGCCGGTGACAGAAATCGGGTCGCTGCCGGCAACCGTGTTGTCGTGAGAGTGAGCGTGGCCGATTCAGCGCTGGCCGTGGCCGGCTTGAAAATTACGTTCAAGGTTGTGTCGCTGTTCCGGCACGCGACCGAAATCGGCGGCGCCGGGCTGAAGGTGAAGTCACTGGCGTTCGCGCCCGACGGAGTGATGGCGGAAATCGTCAGCGTCGCGTTGCCGGTGTTGCTGATCGTCACCTGCTTGGCAGCACTGGCGATGTTGACCGTCTGATTGCCAAAGGCGAGCGGGTTCGGCGCCAGGCCAATTATCGGAGTTACCCCGTTGCCGATCAGGGCGACTGGCTGCGGGCTGCCGGTGGCGTTGTCGGTGATATTCAGCGTGGCCGTTCGCGTCCCGCTCACTGCCGGCGTGAACGTAACGTTCAGGGTCACGTTTGCGCCAGGCAATACGGTGAGCGGCGCGGCAGGCGCAACCGAAAAGTCCGCCGCATTGGGTCCGGTGACGGACAAAACGGAAATCACCAAGTTCGCGGTGCCGGGATTGGTAATCGTCAGCGGCAGGGTTCCAGGCTTACCGACCGCCTGGCCGCTAAAGGTCAGCGTGGTGGTGCTCAGGCTGAATCCCGGCGCCTGCGCCGTTCCAGAGAGAGCAACCGCAGTTGCAGCCGTGTGGCTGCTGTCTAAAATATTCAGCGTGGCAGAGCGTGTGCCTGCTCCACCCGAGACCAACGGATTGAACGTGATGCTGATCTGCTGGCTCTGGCCGGTGTGCAGGACGAAAGGCGTAACTGGCGGTGTGACCAGGGCAAATTCCTGCTTCCGGTCCCTGACAAGACGATGCTGCTGACCGTGAGGTCGCCGCTGGCGGTGCTCGGATTCGTGATCGTCACCGTCTGCGCAGCGCTAACCGTTCCCACGACGGTGCCGGGGAAAGTCAGGCTCAGGCTGGGGGGACTGATGGTAGAAGTTGCGCCGGTCCCTGAGATCAGAGCTGAGTGCAAGCTGCCGGGAGCGGGGGCGTTGTCGGTAAGGCTCAGTTGTGCCGAGCGTGCGCCCGCGCCGGTGGGTTTGAACGCCAGATTCACTGTCGTACTACCATTCGCCGGCACCGTAATCGGGTTCGCTTGTGTGGGTGGCGTAAAGCCAACGAAGCTGAAGTCGGCGGCATTCGTTCCGCCGATGGCTACCGCAGTGATGACCAGCGGGCCGGTGCCGGGATTCGTGATCGTCACCGGCAACGTCGCGCTGGTGCTGCCTACCAACTGATTGGCTGAAGTTAATCGGGTTGGGATTGAACACCGGCGCGCCGGGCGCTACCCCGATGCCGCTGAAGTTCACCGCGTCTGTACCGCCAGCGGTGTTGTCGGTGAGAGTCAGCGTCGCGGAACGCGTACCGGCGGCGGTCGGGGTAAAGGTCACGGTTACGTTCTGGAACGAATTCGGCGCAATGGTCGGGATGGTGGTGGGCGCAAGCACGAACTCGCCGAAGTTCGGGCCGGAGACAACAGCCGCTGTTACCACCAGCGAGCCATCGCCGGTGTTGCTGATCTTGAGCGTCAGCGGCGCACTGGTGTTGACGTTTTGCGCACTGAAGGTCAGCGGATTCGGACTGAAAACCGCCGTCGGGATGCCGCCGGTGCCGGTCAGGGCGATCGTGGCCGGATTGGCAGTGGCGTCATTCGTAATATTCAGCGTTGCCGAACGCGCGCCTGCCGCCGTCGGGGTGAAGGTAACGTTGATCGTAGTGGTTGCGCCCGGCGCGACCGGAATGGGCAGCGTGGCCGAGGTGAACGCAAAGTCGCCCGTGTTGCTGCCGCTCTTGGTGATGCTCGAGATGTGCAGGGTTCCGTTGCCCGTATTGGTGATCACCACCGGAACGGAACTGCTGGTGGTGTTGAGGTGCTGCGGCGGAAAATTGATGCTCACTGCCGAAGCGTTGAAGCCAGGAACCGTAGCGGTAACACGCACCGTACTCGGTGCGCTGGTCAGGGTGCCATCGGACGCGGACACGTCGGACACAATCAACTGGCTGACGTAATCCCCGCCGAGATCTGCCACAAACTTGGGTTTGGAGGGATCGCTGCTCGCGGTCAGCGCGGCCGTGCTGCCAGTGGGCTTCGAGAGCATCGACCAGGAATAGGTGAGCGGGTTGTTCGCGGCGTCATTCGACTGGCTGCCGTCCAGTTGAACGGTTGTACCCTTAGGGACGATCTGGTGCGGTCCCGCGACTGCGACCGGACCTGGGTCGTCGGGTGGAGTAACCACCACCACGTTCGCGGTCGCACTGTTGCCTTGCCCGTCGCTGACGGTCAGCTCCGCGACGTAAATGCCGGTTTGGCCTACTGTGAAGGTCGGCTTGGTCGCGCAGGGAGTGGGTCCGGCATTGCTTAACTGCGCCGAACTGCTGGCTGGCGGCTGCATGATCAATGCCCACGAGCAGGTGATGGGGTCGCCGTCCGGATCGCTCGAGGCGCTGCCATTGAGCTGCGCCTGGCTGCCCACGTTTACAACCTGGTTGGGCCCGGCGTTGGCGATGGGGAAGCGTTTGTTTGGTGCTGACCAGACATGGTGTCGCTTGAGCTATTGCCATTGCCATCGTTGACGGTGAGTTGGAGCGGATAGTCAATCGCCGGCCTTACACCAGCCACGAAAGTAGGCGCCACCGCGTTCGACGGCCCTTGCAGAGCCCGTGGCGGCGCTTCCGGCAGGCCCGCAGCGACCGCCCAGGCATAGGTAAGGCTGTTGCCGCCGAAATCGCTCGACGCGCTGCCGTCCAACTGCACGCTCGCGCCGGCGGTCACGAATTGGTCGACGCCGGCATTGGCCACCGGCGGGGCAAGCGTGGTGGAAACCGTCGTCCAGTTGGCGCTGGTTTTGCCGGTGGCGTCGCTGACTACAAGCTCGACGAAATAGGTTCCTGCCTGATCCACGACAAAGCTGGGCCGCACCGAAGTTGCATTGGCAGGAGAGGTCGTGCTCCCGTCAGGCTTGGTCAGCGTCCACTGATAAGTCAACGGAGGATTCGATGTGCTGGAGGCGCTTCCATCGAGGTGCGCAGTCTTGCTGACGGCGACGATCTGCGGCATACCTGCGTTGGCTACGGCGATGTTGTCGTGAGGAGGAACAATAAATGTGGCGGCGGACTGGTGAGTCCCAGTCATCACGATGACCGAGCGCGCACCCGGCCCAGCCGTGGCATCGAAGGTCACCTGCGCGGTCGCATGCGTCGCGTCTTTAACATTCACCAGGCCAAACTGCGGGGTAGTCGCAGCATTGGTCCCGCTAAGGTCGGAAGTTCCTGAGCTAGTCCCGCTACTTACCGTGGTGCCGGGGCCAAAATTCGCCATGGTCGCGCCCGGGTAAAATGCGGTGTCGATGCCGGTGATCGTGACCGTTACTGTCGCGGGAAATGTCGCGGAGGAAAATGTGTTCGGGGTAAAGCTCACCGCAGCGTCTGTGGCTTGTACCGGCGGCAGGATGCCGCTACCGCCGAGCGTGACGGTATGCGGACTGCCGGCCGCATTGTCGGTGAAGGATAAGCTGGCACTCTCCGTCCTGGTCGCCGACGGCGTGAACGACACCTGCAGCGTCACGCTGCTACTGGGCGCGACCGTGATCGGCGCTGACGGCGGATTGACCAGCTTAAAGTCGCCCGCATCCGCCCCCGTGAACGAAGGCAGAGCGCTAATGACCAGACTGGCGTTGCCGCTGTTGCTGATCGTTACCGACAGCGTCTTCGTCGTCGCAGGACTTACCAGGACATTGCCGAAGCTGAGCGGCGTGGGCGAGGCGCTGAAATTGGCGCTTTGAACCACCGGTGCAGGAGTCCCCCCACCGCCGCATGATGTGAAAACCAGACTGAAGACAATTGCGAGGGAAACCAGCAGAGAGCCAACAGAAGCCTTCTTCACGAGGAGAACCTCACCGGCCAAGGGTGGGGAACCTCGGCAAATCGACCTAGTCGCGCGGGTTAATCTGCAATCGCTCCTCCAAAGCGTGCGGCGAGCACCGGGCGGTGAACGCCGCAACAACTTGCACACGCGGCGCGCGGAGAAGATCGCCGCGCGCGATCGCTTTGAACGTGTCAGCAAACCGATGGTAACTACGCTGGTGCCGATAGTTTGGGTGACGATCGCGGGTGGAGAAACGACCCACGCTCGCACCGCGTGAACGAACGTCGAAAAGAGCCGGACAACAAAAGTGCGCAGCCGCTCTCGCAAACTTTTTCTCGCACTGCGGCAAGCGTTTCATGCACGCATTTTCACAAGTAAGGAAATCGGATTCAGTCCGAAGGAGTAGCCACGCGGTTTAGTCCGCTCGTGCAATCAGCCGATGCGCTTCCCTGAATTAGCCCAGCGGGTTAATCCTTTGGGAGTAGACGCACAGCGCGGGCACACTGCTCTCTACGCGGGTGAGGAGCGGCGCCTGCGGAAGAACGCAAGGCTATCAGTGATTGATGATCGGCTGCGCCGCCGGAGGAAGGTGGATGTTAGGCAGAGTAATCGGCTGCTGGACAAGCTGCATTAAATTCCACGGATAAAGATTTCTGATGTTGGGATCGATGCCTGGCGGAACCGGGCACTGTTTACATCCCTTGAGCGAGTCCATATCTGGATTACCCACAGGATTAGGAAAGGCTGAGGCGGTCTGACCATTGGGAAGAGTGGGCGCCCCGCTCTGCACCGCGCCTCCGTTATCGACGAGTCCGGGATAGAGCTGCCACATCGCGCTGGGGACGCCGGCGGGTAACGGGGGCAGCTTGCTGAGCGTGGAATCGTCAATCTGCGCCCGCCGCGGCTGCTCGGATGGCTGAATCGGAGGGCCCAGCGCTGCCGTAGCCGTGCCGCCAGCCGGACTGTTCTTTTGAGCTGAGGCGGCTGCCACCGAGGGCGCCTCGATGTAAGGAACACGGTCGCTCAGCACCACCCGCAATAAGCTGCCGGAACCACCTGGATCCGTCGCCAGAGTCCAATTAAACGGCTCTTCCTGCAGCAGCGCGGAAACGACGCGCCGGGGATCTCCCGGTCCGAGATTGGCAAAAATCGGCAGCGCGCCTGCCGAGGAGGGTATTTCGGTTTTGGCGCCGGTTTCACGGCTTACCGCCGTCAACACCTGTTGCAAGGAACAACCATCGGAGGAGATGGTGAGTTGCCCGCCGCTAAAGCTGACCAGTGGGTGGTCGCAAGTGGCGGCAAGAAGCTGGCCGGCACATCCCGTCAGTGCCAGCAACAACAGTGGCAGCAGACGTCTTGGGCGGTGGCTGGCGCCCTTCGGCATGAAACCCTCCCTAACTGCGGGCTCATCCTTATATGGCACACGCGGCAAAGAGCGCGGCGCCACATGCGCAGATAACCGACATTCAAGCACTCAACCATGGCCTGGTACAAGTGCCCGTTCGGCCTAACCCGGCCGGTTAGGCGCCGGCCCATGAAACGGGCGCAGCGGCGCTCTTGCTACTGCGCACGGCAATTCCGCACCTTGCGGCCTCTCTAACCCCGCCGGTTAGCCCATCGGACTAGTGCGGTCGGACTAGCGACGCTGGTTAGTATCTCCGGGGAATTGCCAAGGTGACCGAGTCGGAGCAAGCTCAGTTGCGTTTGTACCGGGCTGCTCCTCCTAGCGCCGGTCACAAACCACTCAAGGAGGATCCCCAGATGAAGAAACTTGCGGTTGTACTTGGGCTGCTTCTGCTGGTGCCGTGTCTGGCATTCGCACAGGCAAGCTATTTCGTAGACTATTATTCCAACAACCCCGGTCCGGTACCGACTGGTTTTGATCAGGTTGTCCGCATCGTGAATGTTGGCCTAGGTGGCACACCGCTCACCAGCCCGGTGGGCGATATCTGCGTCAACATTTATGTGTTCGACAACAATCAGGAAATGATTGCCTGCTGCTCCGAGCGAATCACTCCCAACGAGCTTGATTCGGCGTCGGTGGGCAACCAGCTGACCAGCAACCCGGTCACGTCGGTGGTTCCGGCCGCGGGCGTGATTAAGATCGGCACCACGGCCGCCGGCGCAGGAGCCTGCGATCCACGCACCGTGGACCTGACCGCAGCTTCCACCAGTTATGCTGTGGTGTTCGGCACGCACCTGCAGGTCACCGGTGGCGCCACCTTCCTGACCGAGACGGAAAAGTTGTCGTCCCCGCTCAGCACTGCTGAAGCAGGCTTCCTGACGACGGCTTGCTCGTTCGCGAGATACCTTGGCAGCGGCAAGGGAATCTGCACGAGCACCTTCCCGGGACACTGAGTAAGTCCAGCTATGAGCGTGCCAGGTGGCGCCACCACTTGGCACGCGATTTTTGCATAGCCGGACATGCAGCAAGCATTTGGGCCACTGGGACAATGCAGGTTTGGTTTGCCATCCTCGAAAATACTCTGCCGCAGTTCACCCCGGTGCTGCGGCCGCCGTTGTTTGTGCGTCCAACCGGCGGCGAGATATCGACCTTCGCCGCTGAACCAAAGCCTTCCCCTTCGCATCTGCCGATCGACGTTGCGCCCGCTTGGCGCAGCGACTACTACTACCCAGGAGTTTAGACGATGCAAGGTATGCTCAAGTTCATGCGTTTCGCGCTGGCCGCGGTGATCGTGCTGGCAGCTATAGAAACGGCAGCAGCCCAGGACACCGAGGTCGTATCGGAGATCAACGGCAAGAAGATCACCCGCTCCGAGTTGCACGAGCAGGAAAGCAGCGCACTGTTGCAGGCGCGCTACGACTTCTACAAGGCGGAACAAAAAGCGCTGTACGATCTGATCGCCAAGCGGTTGCTCGATGCGGAAGCCGCCCGCCAGAAGCTCACGGTGGACGAACTTCTGAAGCGCGAAGTGGACAGCAAGGTGAAGGATCTCACCGAAGACCAGCTCCGCACCGTGTATGACGTGATCGCTCCCAAGGAATCTTTCGAAGTCATGCGCGGCAAGATCCAGGAATCGGTCCGTACCCAGCGGGTGCAGAAAGCCCGGGGTGTGTACCTCGACGCGCTGCGCGAAAAAGCCAACGTACTGGTGCTGCTGGCGCCGCCCCGCACCGACGTGGAAGTGGGCGACGCCGCCCGCCTCGGACCGGCCAACGCTCCCGTTCAACTGGTGGAGTTTGCCGATTACGAGTGCCCGTATTGCATCAAGGTGCAACCGGAGTTGCAGAAGCTGAAGGCGGAATTCGGCGACCAGATCAGCGTGGTCTTCAAGGATTATCCGCTCCCCATGCACTCGCACGCACAGAAGGCGGCGGAAGCCGCCCGCTGCGCGGGAGCGCAGGATAAGTTCTGGCAGTACCACGACCGGCTGTTTGCCGGCATGCAGATGGACGTCCCCCAACTCAAGCAGCTCGCTGCCGACCTCGGACTCGACGCGGCGAAATTCAACACCTGCCTGGAGTCCGGCCAGCAGGCGGCCGCCGTGCAAAAGGATGCGGCGGAAGCCCAGAAGATCGGCCTGAGCGCCACCCCCAGCTTCTTCCTCAACGGCCATTTCTTCACCGGCGCAATGCAATACGAAGATATGCGCCAGATGGTGTTGCGCGAGTTGTCGACCGAAAGGAAAGAAGGCAAAGCGGTGGCAGCGAAGCAGGGACAATAATAATAAGGACGCCTGATAGGGCAGGACGCATGGGGAGGGTTCGATGTACCGAAGGCTAACAGGGATCGTACTGGCAGTAGCGTGCACCGGCGGGCTCGCGGTGTGCGATCAAACCGTAAACCCGGCGGCGCCGCCGGCCGCCAATACCGCTGCTCCAGCGGCGCAAGCGCCCACGGCGGCGCCAACCACGGCGGCTCCATCGGCGCCGGCCGCGCCGGCAATTGCGGCTCTCAAGCAGAAGGCGCTGGCCGGCGACCTGGCAGCCCAGAACAAGCTGGGCGAGGTCTACGGCATCGGCCAGGGAGTGCCGCGCAACCTGCAGGAAGCGGCGAAATGGTTCCGCAAAGCGGCGGAGCAAGGCGATGTCTCGGCGCAACTGAAGATGGGCGTCATGTATGCCGGAGGCTTCGGCGTCACGCCGGACATAGCGGAGTCACTCTCCTGGTACAAGAAGGCTGCCGCGCAAAACAGCACGGAAGCCATGATTCAGTTGGGAAACCTGTACGAGCACGGCCTCGGAGTTACCAAAAGTGGCCCCGAGGCGCTGAGCTGGTACCTCAAGGCGGCGGAAAAAGGCAGCCTCGATGCCCAACTCAAGGTGGGATACATCTATCGTGCGGGTCTGGACGATGTACCGCACGATTACGAACAGGCGCTGAAGTGGTTCCGCAAGGCCGCCCAGAAAGGGAGCGGCGAAGCGGATTTCAATATTGGCTACATGTACCAGCAGGGCTTGGGAGTCGCCGCCAATGCTGACCAGGCGGCGGATTGGTACAACAAGGCCGTGGAGGACAAGTATCCGTCCGCCGCGGTTGCATTGCGCAACTTGAGAAGGTAGTTCGGGCTCTCTCCCCCGGGAAGACTTTGCCTCCCCCGGCACTTTGTTCTTGGCAGGGCGATGCTCCTCCGTGCCCCCCGCCCGCACTTGTTCGGCATGGATACGGACTTCGCTCTCGTCAAGGTGCACCGGTCTTCTGCCGCGTTTGCCAGAGGGCTTCATGGCATTGTTGCGGAAGAACTCAGGCCGTATCGCTGTTATCGTGCTGCTCTTGCTGGCGGGGTGGGGACTGCGAGTCCTATCCGGCGCAGTTCCACCACCGGGCCAGAGTGTCGGCGCGAGCGCCAGTTCCCTCTCCACCAGCTCCAGTTCGGCGCACTGGAAAGTGGAAGTCCTATCCGGCTCGGCTGCTCTTTCCAGCCAAAGTGTCTGGGCGAACGCGGGTCTTCCCCAGTTTGTTCCCGTCGGGGTAACGGTTCGTCTCGACGCCAGCCTCTCGACGAGCCCCACCGGAGCGCCGCTTCAATACCAGTGGTCCTTTCTTAATGTTCCAAACGGCAGTTCGGCGGTGCTGAATAATCCGGCAGCCGTAAATCCCACGTTTGTGGTCGATCAGGCCGGCTCTTACGTCCTCCAGCTCAACGTCAGCGACGGTGTCACTTCCTCGAGCAGTCAGGTAGTCATCTCCACCCAGGCAACGCCGCCCGCTGCCAATGCCGGACCCAATCAGTTCGTAAGTGCCGGCTCGGTGGTTCACCTGGATGCCGGCGCGAGCACTGATCCTGACGGCGACTCTCTCGGTTTTCAATGGAGTCTGGCGACGGTGCCACCGGGAAGTCAGGCCTCGATCTCCAATCCCACGGCAGTCGCGCCTACCTTCTTTGCCGACGTCCCTGGCGCCTATGTCGCCCAGGTAACTGTGTCTGACGCTCACGGCAATAATTCCATTTCGACCGTCACCATCAGCACGCAGAACGTGGCGCCGATTGCCAGCGCCGGCCGCGCTCAATCGGTGACGCTGGGTCATACGGTCCAGCTCGATGGTTCGGCTTCCACGGATCCGAATGGAGACCAACTCAGCTATTCGTGGAGCATCCTCTCGAAGCCCCCTGCAAGTACCGCTTCACTGAGTTCTCCCACCACCGCGAAGCCGACGTTTGTGGTCGATCTCGCCGGAAGCTACGTTGCGCAGTTGGCGGTGAGCGACAGCAACGGCAATGTCTCCTTCTCGACGGTTGAGATTACAACCGACGCCATTCCGCCCACGGCCAATGCCGGCGGAGACCAGACTGTCAACGTCGGCGGCAGCGTGCAACTGAATGGCATCGGATCGGTGGGCACTGGCTCCCTGCAGTACCAGTGGAATTTGATGGCCAAGCCCAGCGGGAGCAATGCGGCCCTGAGCGGCGGCAGGTCCTCATCCAGTTCTTTTGTCGCGGACCAGGCGGGCCAGTACCTGATTCAGTTGCAGGTTTCAGACGGAGTCTTCACCAGCGCCCCCACAACGTTGCTGGTAACGGCTGCGACCGCGGGGCCGAATCTCGTTCTCTCGCCCAGTCCTGTCAACTTCGGAGCGCAGGCCGTGGGCGCCACCAGCAACCCTGTGGGTGTCACCATCACCAACCTGGGCACCACCAGCGTGCAGGTGACCAGCTTTCTTCTGGTTGGATCGAACGGTTCGGAGTTCACCACCCGCGGACTGAATTCCTTGACCCTCGCGCCCAACACTGCTTTTATCTTTTCGGTGGTGTTCACGCCGCAAGGTCAAGGCACGCGCAGCGCTGCGCTGATCATCAACGATAACAGCGGAGGTCTGGCGCACTTCATCACCTTGAACGGCGTGGGTGGCGCCAGCACGCCAAACTTGAGTCTGAATCCGGCCAGCCTCACGTTTGCCGGCCAGGCGATCGGCACCACCAGCGCATCCCTGCCATTGACCATCACGAACACCGGCAACGCGCCTCTGCAGATCACCGGAATGGGATTCAGCGGGAGCAATGCCGGCGATTTCGCATTCGCATCGGCCTTCACCGCGCCGACCGCAGGCTCGCCGATCACCGTCGCGGCCAATGGCGGCAGCACGAGCATTCCCGTGGTGTTCAACCCGGCAGCGCTGGGAGCGCGCGCGGCCGCGCTGTTGATCACGGACAACGCCCCTAACAGTCCTCAAGCAGTTCCGCTCAGCGGCACCGGGATCTCCGGGCAGTCAGGGACGATCAGCGTGACGCCGCCCAGCATCGCCTTTCCCGATCAGGCAGTCGGAAGCAGCAGCGCGCCATCGCCGGTGACGGTCACGAACTCCGGAACCGCCGCGGTACAGATAACATCCCTGGCGTTCTCCGGCGCTAACGGCGGAGACTTCTCGACCACCGCGATAGCGCCGGTCACGGTTTTGGCCAACGGGGGCACAGCGTCCATTCCCGTGACGTTCACGCCCACGGCCGCCGGCTCTCGCGCCGCCAGCTTGGCCATCGCCGATAACAGCGGCGGCAGCGCGCACACCGTGGCTTTGTCCGGCAACGGCATCAGCACGCCACCGGGCATCTCGGTAAGCCCGTCTGCGCTGAACTTTCAGAACCAGGCGCTGAACACGACCGCGAGTCTGCCGCTTACGGTCAGCAACACCGGGGGCGCCGCGGTGAGCGTCACCGGCATGCTGCTGGCGGGCGCCAACAGCGGCGATTTCAACATCAGCGGCTCCCGGTCCTTCACGCTGTTGCCAGGCGGCAACGCCAGTGTCAACGTCCTGTTCACGCCGCTGGCGCTGGGCCCGCGCGCGGCAACCATCATCATCCTCGACAACAGCGGAGGCGCGGCCCACGCCGTGACCCTGAACGGCATCGGCGGCAACAGCAGCCCGGCCATTCAGCTCAGCCCGAGCAGTCTGTCGTTCCCCAACCAGGCAGTCGGTACCACCAGCGCGCCACAGCCAGTGACTGCCAGCAACACCGGCAGCGCCGCTCTCCAGATCACGGGGCTGGGATTCGGGGGAAGCAATCCCGCGGACTTCGGGTTCCCGGCAACCTTTATTCTTCCCACTTCAGCCGCGCCCATCACGGTCGCTGCCAATGGCGGCGCTACAAGCATCCCGGTGGTGTTCAAACCGACAGCGTCCGGCACGCGAAGCGCGTCGCTCATCGTCACGGACAACGCCAGCGGCAGCCCGCACAGTGTCGCGCTGAACGGCGCCTCCGGGCAGACCGGGGCGATCAGCGTGACGCCGGCCAGCCTTGCCTTTCCCGATCAGGCAGTGAACGGCAGCAGCACGCCGCTGCCCGTCACTGTAACCAACGCCGCCACTACGTCTGTACAGATCACGGCCTTGGCGTTCAGCGGCACAAACAGCGGAGACTTTTCGACCACGGCAACCGCTCCCATCACGGTAGCGGCCAATGGCGGCACCGCGGCCATTCCCGTCACGTTCACCCCCACGGCCGCCGGAGCGCGCTCGGCGAGCTTGACGATCACCGATAACAGCGGTGGCACCACGCATACCGTCGCCTTGTCCGGCAACGGCACCACGGGCACGGGGGTTTCGGTCAGCCCGGCTTCTCTCAACTTCCAGAACCAGGGCCTGAACGTGACCGCCAGTCTGCCAGTCGTGGTCAGCAATAACACCAGCGCCACGGTGAGCGTGACCGGCATGCTGCTGGCGGGCCTCAATAGCAGCGACTTCAACGTCAGCGGTTCCCGGTCGTTCACGCTGCTGCCAGGGACCAACTTCACCGTCAACGTCCTGTTCACGCCGCAGGCGCAGGGCGCGCGCACGGCGACCCTGATCATCACCAACACCAGCGGCACGGGCCTGGCCGTGTCGTTGTCCGGCACCGGCGTGGTCGCGGCCCCGGACATCTCCTTGAGTCCCAATCCCCTGCCGTTCGCCGGGCAAGCCGTCGGCACCAGCGCAACGCTGCCCCTCACGGTCACGAACCCCGGCAATGCCCCGTTGCAAATCACCGGACTGGGGTTCAGCGGCAGCAACCCCGGAGACTTCGGACTGCCGGCCGGCTTCACCGTCCCCACCACTGCTGCCCCCATCACCGTCGCCGCCAATGGCGGCGCGACCAGCATTCCCGTCGTATTCAAGCCGACGGCCACCGGGCAGCGTGCCGCCACGCTGCTCATCTCGGACAACGCCAGCGGCAGTCCGCACGCCGTCTCGCTTACCGGGACGGGCACAGCGCCGACCCTGGGCTTGAGTCCCAACCCTCTGGCATTTGGGAATCAAAATCTGAATGCGCCCAGCGCCCCCTTGTCGATCACGGTTACGAATACGGGGAACGGCTCACTGCAGATAACCGGCTTGACCTTTGGCGGCGCCAACCCTGGAGACTTCGCGCTTCCGGCGAGCTTCACCGCACCCACGCCAAGCCTGCCGATCACGGTTGCCGCGAACGGCGGCACCGCCGCCATTCCGGTGGTATTCACCCCGGCAGCGTTCGGGCCGCGCACGGCCACGTTGCAGTTCACGGATAACGCCAGCGGCAGTCCGCAGTCTCTAGGCGTGAGCGGCAACGGCGTTGGCCCAACCATTGTGTTCAACCCGTCCCTCATCAATTTCGCCTCGCAGATGCAAAGCGTGGCCAGCGCTGTTGTCCCATTCACGGTCAGCAACACCGGTAATGCCGATCTTCAAATTACGGGGATCTCTATCACCGGCGCGAACCCGGCGGACTTCTCATTCCCCTCCGGCTTCACTGCGCCGACGCCGGCATCTCCGCTGGTGGTCGCCGCCGGCGGCGTCCAGAATCTTGGCGTGATCTTTACCCCGAGTGCGACGGGCAACAGAACGGCGACGCTGAACTTCGCCGACAACGCGCCGAACAGCCCGCAAGGGCTTGCGCTCGCCGGTAACGGCATTCTGCCGATCGCCGCGCTCAGTCCAAATCCGGTCCCCTTTCCCAACCAGGCAACCGGCTCCCCGAGCGCGCCGGTAGTGGTGACCGTCACGAACTCGGGGACCGCGCCGCTGACCATCACCAGCTTCTCGTTTGCGGGGGCGAATGCCTCCGATTTCTCGACCAGCACGGCGCCCATGACGGTGAGCCCGAATGGCGGAACGGGGAATATTGCGGTGATCTTCACGCCTTCCGCCGTAGGCGGTCGCACCGCAACCCTGCAAGTCAACGACAACGCGATCCCCAATCAGCAAACCGCAACCCTCAACGGCACCGGCGTCGGCGCGCCAATCTACGGTGCAAGTCCAGTCAGCTTGAATTTCGGAACACAGCAGGACAACGTACCCAGTACGGCATTGCCGCTGACAATCAGCAACACAGGAACGGCCAACCTGGTGATCAACAGCCTTACCATGGTCGGCGCCAATGCGACTGACTTCAGCTACAGCCTCGTAGGCGGCGGTGTTTTCCCGCAGACCATTCCTCAAGGCGGAAATCTGGCGTTGAACGTAATTTTCACGCCGGCAACCGGCGGTTCGCGCACGGCGAGCTTGATCTTCACAGATAACGCCTCTGGTAGCCCTCAGTCGGTGGCGCTCTCCGGCACCGGCACCGCAACTCCGCCGACCGCCACGCTCAGCGCCGGCACCCTTACCTTCAACCCGCAGCCGGTCAACACCACCAGCGCGCCGCTGACGGTGACCATCACCAATACCGGCCAAACCGACCTGAGCGTTTCCAGCGTGTCGTTCAGCGGCACGAATGCGTCCGAATTCCAGGTGACTCCGCCAGGTCCGTTCACGGTGGCGAAGAATGGCGGCGTCACTACGCTCAGCGTCACCTTTACTCCAACCGGACAAGGCGCGCGCGCTGCGACCATGAGTATTGCCGACAATGCACCGAATAGTCCGCAGACGGTGTCGGTCTCGGGTACAGGGCGAGGGCAGGGCCAAATTTCGCTGGCTCCGCTGAGCCTGGGTGGAAATCTGCAGGCCCTGGCGACCGGCTCTCTCGATGTCGCACCCACCAGTCCCCTGCCGGTTACGATCACCAGCAGCGACACCAGCAAAGTTTTGCTCGTCCCATTCGCGACGGATCCCACCGGCGTGACGCAGGGCACTGGTCAGATAACGGGCACGGTACCGGCCGGACAGGGCAGATTGGGCTTCGGCTTCCCCGGCTTCTGGGTGCAGGCGCTGGCCTCCTCGGGCACCGCCCAGATCACCATCACCGCACCGGGCTACCTTTCGGGATCGGCGACGGTGACGCTCACGCCTTCCGGCTTCGTGCTGAACAGCCCGAACGGACCGGGCGCCAACTTCACCGCAACCTTGGGCGCGAACTCCATCTTGACGGTGGGCCCGGTGCAGTTGGACGCTTCGGGCAACGTGTTGTCCACCAGCCAGCCGCTGCGCGGTGGGGCGATCGCCAACGTGACGGTAAGTTCGGGTACGACGGCAATCGGAACCGTCTCCGGCAACCCCGCGGTGGTGCAGCCGGGAGCTGCCACCAGCAGTATTGTCACGTTCCAACCCAAAGCGGCGGGAACGACCCTGCTCAGCATTGCTCAGCCAGGCGGATACTCAACTCCAATCACCGGCACACAGCTTACCGCTACGGTTATCGCTCCCACGATTACCCTCAATCCGATACTGGTAGGCTTCAATCAGCAAGCGCTGGGGATTGGCCGCCTCACCCAGGCTTCCACGAAACCCCTGAATGTAACCATCACCAGCTCCGATTCCACCAAGGTATTGCTGAGCGCGAATCCCACCACGGTGGGCAGCAGCAGCATAGGACTGCAATTGGCCGCCGGAGCAACCACGCTTACTTTCTACGTTCAGGCTCTGGCCTCCTCCGGCCCGGTGACGCTGACGGCCAGCGCTTCGGGGTACTCCAGCGGCACAGGAAATGTGGGCTTGCTGGGCTCAGCGTTCGTGTTCGGCACCGCCAACGGCGTGGCGGGAAATTTCTCCACCACCACGATCTCCCCGGCGACCGGCCTGACGGTGGCCTTGTGGCAACTGGACTCCTCATCGCGGCCGCTCTCGCCCGCCCAGTTGCGGCCGGGAAGTTCAGCCTCGGTGGCGGTGGTCAGCGGCACGCCCAGCACAGGCACCATCACGGGAAGTCCCGCGCTGTTCAATTCCGGCGACAGCTCGAACAGCAACCTGGCATTCCAGCCGGCGCAGAGCTGCAACGCGCCCTGCACTACGGTGTTGAGCGTGACCCAGCCGGCCGGGTTCAGCACGCCGGCCAGCGGAGGGCAATTGACGGTCACGGTGAATCAGCCCTCGCTGTCGCTGCTCATGGTAACCCCAACCGTCGGAGGCAATCTGGAAGCGCCTGGGGCGGGCTCGCTCGATGCTCCCGCCCCCAGCAACCTTCCGGTGACCATCACCAGCGACAATCCCAATGTGCTGCTGTCGAACTGCCAGCAAATCCTGGGCTGCACCGGTACGGCGGCGACGGATGTCGGCAGCCAGTCCATTCTCGTCGTCGTTCCCTTGGGCAACGGCGTGAACTCCGTGGGCTTCCCCAACTACTACGTACAGGCCCTGGCCAATTCAGGCACGGCGACGCTGACGGCGAGCGCGCCAGGATTCAATCCCGGCTTCATCACCGTCACCCTGGCGCCCGCTGCGTTGGTGATCAGCGGTCCGAATGGATATGGAGGAAACTTCGGCGCACAACTCGGCAATGGCACCGCCAGCCTGACAGTCAGCGCCGTGGTGCTGGATGCAAATCTGGCCCCAACGCAGATTCCCCCGCAGGCCGTACGGGGCGGCTTTTCGGCATCGGTCGCGGTAACCAGCGACAGTCCGGCCGCCGTCGTGGTGGGCAGCCCGGTTTCGGTCAACGCCGGCAGTTCCAGTGTTCCGGTCGTTCTGCAACTCGAGGCCACAGGTGTTGCCGACATCTCGGTGGCGACTCCGTCCGGATTCACCACGCCATCGTCTGGCAATCAGTTGTCTATCACCATCAACTGAGGGCGTCCCATCCACCATCATCTTTATGCAGCGCTTGTCTGGTAGTGTAATAAGGTGAGCTGACATCCGGAGGGAGCGATTGCGCCGCAATTGGTTTCGAGGATCATCTCTTGCATTTTGTCTGGCTCTGATGAGCTGCACCGCCAGCAGCCAGGTGCTCGACAAGCTGTTCCTGAACAACACGGTGCTGATCAACTACACGGTCACTTCTCCGGCGCCAGCCGCCGCGGATTCGCCGCCGGGTGAAGCTACCAAGCCTGCGCAAGTGGTCGGAGTCATTAATGGCACGGGGTTCCTGCTGTTTGGCGATGTGGGCATCTCCAAGGCCAAGGTTTACCTGGTGACCAACCGGCACCTGCTGCCGCCCGAAGGCCAGGCCAAAGACATCCAGCTCAGGCTGGTCGTCCGGCAAGATTACGGCGCGCCCAAGATCGAGGAGATCTCCGTCCCCATCGTCGGCAAGGACGGAAAATATCTGCCCAGCGTGCGGCTGCATCGCGACCCTGCGACCGACGTGGCGGTCGTCAACATCGCCACCGCCGCCTTTGGATCAAAGTTTCAATCGCTGATCGAGGCCATCCAGACCGGCAAATACTTGAACAGCTCGATGCTGCTGCCAACGCAAAAGATGAGCGCGGAAGGCGTCGGAGTGGGCTCGCAGGTCTACATCCTGGGATACCCGGCGGCGATTTTCGATCCGCGCAACGTCTCTCCGGTGTTGCGCGTGGGCGTAATCTCCACCGATCCGCTCGAGGGTTTCAATTTCAACCCTGAACTACGGCGCAGCATGAGCTTCCCCGAACACATCAACGGCTTCCTGCTGGATGCGAACATCTATCCCGGTTCGAGTGGAAGCCTGGTGGTGCTGTCGCCGGATAATTGCGGATGCAACAAAACTCCGGCCGCGCGGCCTTACATCCTGGGAATCGTCAGCGGATCGATCCCGATCTTCGATGCCTCGCTGCACTCTTACTCGCGCATCGGGCTGGGGATGGTGTACTCCGCCGACACCATCAAGGAAGTGCTGGATAGTTTTTCGCATTAGTGCCACAAACACCCAGGGTGCTCCATCCGATGACCGCTGTGCAAGAAGCGAGACAACTTGAACTCTGAACTGCGTCATCTATACTCTGTTCTCGAAAACCCCACAGTTCAGGCTGTCCCCCTTTTTACCCCTTTTTACCAGCGATGACATTTATGGACACGATGCCAAGCTGGCGGCGGCGTTGGCCAAGGGGTATCCCTCTCCGTAATTCGCAGACGCACTACCAGCGCCGGACGCACCCCACGTCAACGTGCACAAAATCAGAAGCTGCGTAGTAGCGACACCGCCCGCGGTGCAGCGCTAAGGCAGCATCCCTTAGGGAAATTCTGAATAAGCAGTGCCTTTGAGACAGCGCGTCACACGTTTGCCGTTGAGGACGTTTGTGCTTCGTTCCTTTGTGCCGC
The DNA here is from genome assembly GCA_963733935.1 of uncultured Acidobacteriota bacterium. Taxonomy (GTDB): domain Bacteria; phylum Acidobacteriota; class Terriglobia; order Terriglobales; family Acidobacteriaceae; genus JAHFUA01. Next base: position 3,227 of record CAVTEQ010000004.1, on the reverse strand, counting down.
TCCGGTTCTGTTGAAGGTCCTGGAGCTATCCCCGAGTTGCAGTGCTTCGGAGTTCCGGCTTGGGAGGTAAGAGTAAACCGTTAGCGAATCTCTACATTCCCGAACCCAAGGCCCGTCAGCATGCTGGTAAGCGTTTGGCGGGCATTTTTGTCGGCGGTCTTCAGGATGCCGTCCTGCAATGCGGCTGCCTGAAGTTGGCGCTCAGCTTCCTGGCGTACCTCGCCTTCAAGATTCGGATCGGGCGTGGAGAAGAGTCCGGTGTCGCGCGAATAGACTCGCGTCTTCGCGTTGTCGAGGCGAGTGGTGAAGATTTCGGCTTGCGGCAGGTGAATCGAAACGCTGCCCCCGCGTACCACGACGTCGCTGGGCTGAAGCTTCGACAGATCCAATCCGGCGATCACCTCGCCGTGCACCACCAGCAGCAAACGATCACCCGCGAGAAATTTCGGCAGGATAGGATTCTCGCGCTCGCCGCTGATAATTTTGTCCATGGTGTAGCTGACTGTCTCGAGGCGTTGGAGCGCCCGGATCTGGCGGATGACGGTGGGTTGGTCCACGCTGATGTGAACTTGTCCACCGCGCAGCATGCGGCCGAATTGGAAGAGGCCGAATCCAGTGAACGCCCATAGCGCGACGCCGATTACGAGCATCGCCAACAGTACGCCCGTGAGAATGCCAGTAAGCCAGCGAAACGGACGGGCCGTGGTGGGTTGCGGCGACTGCAGTTCAGCGGGAGTCATTGATCCGAATCTTACTCCTGGTTTTGTGAGGAATTATCTGGACAGTTTTTCCCGCTAGGCGTTCCTGAGCACACCCGCATTTAGCCCCCTCGTAGGGCCTCCGGCATCTCGTCGGCGGGGTTAGTCCAAACGCAGAATTTTCTTTCCCCTCTATAAGCAATAGCGTACTGGCTCGGCCGGTTCTTGTTCGTGGACCCCGCTCCCTCTCGGGGCCCTCACTAACCCCGGTGAGGTGGAAGCCAATGCGTGCAGCCAGGTATTACTTCGTCATCGCTCTTCTTGTCGTAGCCGCCCTATATTCAACCGCCAGCGCGCAGGTTTCGCTGTTCAGCAGCACAGCCGTGCCAGCGGCGCCGGACAACAACGCCGGCGCGCCGCTGGACGTGGGGATGAAGTTCACGTCGGATCAGGATGGGTTCATCATCGCCGCGCGCTTCTACAAGGCTTCGAGCAATGTAGGCGCCCACGTGGCCAGTCTGTGGACGAGTACGGGCACTTTGCTGGCCCAGGCGACTTACGCCAACGAGACGGCGTCCGGCTGGCAGCAGGTGTCGTTCGCCTCCCCGGTGGCGATTACCGCGAACACGGTCTACGTCATCTCGAACCACAGCGACGCTTACTTCAGCTACGACCCCGGCTACTTCAACGCACGGGCGGACAACCCGCCTCTGCACGCGGTGCCAGGCTCCCAGGGAAACGGGGTGTATAGCTATGGGGCGGGCAGCACCTTCCCCACTACCGCCGCCGGAAGCGCCAACTTTTGGGTGGATGTGGTGTTCAGCGCGCAAGCGACGCCGCCGCCGCCACCACCCCCTCCCCCACCTCCTCCATCCGGGAACACTTTCAGCCTGTTCAGCAGCTCGGCCGTCCCGGCCGTTGGCCCGGCTTACATCGGCACTCCGCTGGAGATGGGCATGATCTTCACCGCTGACGTGAACGGGTTTGTCAGCGGCGTGCGCTTCTATAAGGATGCCAGCAACACCGGAACCCACGTGGGTAGCTTGTGGAGCAGTTCCAAGCAACTGCTGGCGCAGGTGACCTTCAGCAATGAAACGGCGTCGGGCTGGCAACAGGCGCTCTTCTCTGCGCCGGTGGCGATCACGGCGAATACCACCTATGTGATCTCCTACCACAGCACGGGCGCTCTCAGCTACACGCTGGGGTATTTCAACTCCCCGGTCGATAACCCTCCCCTGCACGCCCCCGGTGGCGTCAACGCCAACGGCGTGTATCAATATGCGCTCAGCAGCACCTTCCCGAGCGTCGCGGTGGGTGCGAACTTCTGGGTGGATGTGGTGTTCACCACGCCCACCGGCGGGGCCACGCTGGCCTCGATCGCGGTGAGCCCCGCGACGATCGCGATCGCCGCGGGAGGGTTCCAGCAGTTTCAAGCTACCGGGACCTACACCGACGGCACCACCAAAGACCTTACCGGGAGCGTTACCTGGTCTTCGGGCACTCCCGCGGTTGCGGGAATCAATACGGCCGGCCTGGCCCTGGGAATAGCCGCAGGCTCGTCCACCATCACGGCCACCCAGGGGACGGTCAGCGGCACGGCCACGATCACCGTGAGCGGCGGCCCGCCTCCACCGCCCCCGCCACCTCCACCGCCTTCGTCGCAAGGCTCTTCGCTCTTCAGCAGCACGGTAATTCCCCAGGTGTTGAACGCCGACGGCGGATCTCCGCTGGAGTTGGGCATGCTCTTCACCGCCGATCAGAACGGATACATCAGCGGCGTTCGCTTCTACAAGGGAAGCAGTAATACGGGCACTCACGTCGGCAGCCTGTGGACGAGTACCGGGACTTTGCTGGCGCAAGCCACCTTCACCAACGAAACCCCTTCGGGCTGGCAGCAGGTGCTGTTCTCCACCCCGGTGGCCATCACCGCCAACACGGTGTACGTGGTCTCGTACCACAGCCCTGAATTTTTCAGCTATGACCCCAGTTACTTCTACGCGGCGGTGGACAATCCGCCGCTGCATGCGGTACGCGCCGCCAGCGGCAATGGGGCCTTCCAGTACGGCGCCAGCAGCGTGTTCCCGAGCACCTGGGCGGCGGGAGCAAACTTCTGGGTCGACGTAGTGTTCACTTTGCCGGCACAGCACCAGGCAGCGTTGTCGTGGGCGCCCGGCGACACCCAGGTTGCGGGGTACAACGTCTATCGCACAGCCCAGACAGGCGGGACCTTCTCGCTGCTGAATAGCGGAGTGATCACCTCCACCAGCTTTATCGATGGTTCGGTGGCGGCAGGGCAGACCTACTTGTACGTAGCCACCGCGATCGCTGCTTCCGGCCTGGAGAGTCTCGTGTCGAACCAGGTCGTGGCGGTGATACCTAGCCCCTAGTTCGTGACGCCGAGGGAAGCCGCTGAGCGCGCGGCGTTTTGCTCAGGCACGGGTACGCCTCCCTGGCGACGCAGGGACACCCATTCTGTACTTGTAATTCCTTACAGACATGGTTATATGAGAAAACATGTCAAGCGCAATT
>CAVTEQ010000003.1:0-382184 GCA_963733935.1 uncultured Acidobacteriota bacterium | reverse complement strand
TCGTCGGTTCGAACCCGACCAGGTCCACCAATTCAGCTTTTTATCCTTCCTCGCTCAAGCATGACGATCCATGAGGGCCATCTTGGCTGCATGAAATCCACACATTCCATGAACGCCGCCACCTGGGGGCGTTGATGCTCCGCAAAGATAGAGTCCCGAACGCGAGGTACGATACAACGACCGTGTAGGACGAAACAGTAGCTGGCGGATATTCATTGCTCCCCCCAAGATATCGCCGCCGACTAGATTGGAATTCCAACTCTCCAGATCTTTGGGTGTAGAGACGGAACGGGACAGAATGCAATCGCGGAATTCGGGAGCGAAGCGTACGATTTGGCGCTCAATGGATTCGGTGTAGTCTTCGGTGCTGCCGTTAGGAACATGACAGTAGGCCCACGCGGTATGTCGACCAGAGGAAGCTCGACTGGAGTCGAAGAGCGATGGCTGGCCGAGCAGAACGAACGGTTTGTTGGGTGAGAGGGTCCTTTCAGCCTGAGCAATCTCTTCGAGAGAGCCTCCGATGTGTACGGTGGCGGTCCGCAGACATTCGCGAGCGGTCCACGGAATCGCTGCATTCAGCGCGTAGTCAATCTTGAAAGCACCGGGTCCATACCGAAATCGCTCCAGTTGCTTTCGATAATCAGTGGATAGATGGGAACCAGCGATGCGAAGGAGTTGGCGCGGGGTGATGTCTGCGAGGACGAGGTCGGACAAAGGTAGCTCGGTTACTTCACGACCGGTTTCAACTCGGCCTCCGAGATCCTCTAAATGTCGGACCAGGGCATCCGTGAGAGACTGCGCACCGCCACGCAGGATCGGCCAACCTCTCGTGTGTCCAGCGGCTATCATCGTCAAGCCAACAGCAGCTGAAGCGGTAGTTTCTAACGGGAGCATGGAATGGGTTGAGACGCCAGCAAAGAGGGATCGAGCCCGTTCACCAGCAAAATGGGAACGAGCCAACGACAGCGCCGGCAACAGGGCGGATAGGCCAAAACGCGCCAGCACGAACGGACTTCTGGGGATATGTAGGATGGGGCCGAGAATCTCTTCGACCAAAGCAGTGAAGTTAGAAACTACGGGTTCTATCAGTGATCGGTATGCTTTGCGGTCACATGCATCCAGTTGGTCGATTGTTTCTTCAATCGAGTGTTCAAGCACGACCGCGGTCCCGTCATCCAACGGGTGAGCGAATGCCGCGTGCGGTTGAATCCAAGGAATGGTGAAGGGAAGAGAACCATAGAAAGGGCTTGCAGCCCCCAGGGGGTATGTCGAAGAGCCCAGATCGTGAAGAAAACCAGGCTGTGTGATCTCAGCGGTTGAACAGCCACCACCAATCTGCCCGTTACGTTCTAGTACGGTCGTCCTTACGCCCGATGCTGCAAGGACAATTGCGGCTGAGAGTCCGTTCGGTCCTGAGCCGATTATTGTTGCCGTAGACATACCCCCCGCTTTCTATAATCCAACCGAAAACCGAGTGCAGATTGGAGGTGCGCCTGATCCGAGAAGTGCAGTGATCTCTCTGTCAAACTTCAGATTTGTTGACCAAAATTGGGGCGGTTCCCTGCCCTTCAGAAATGCGCTGGGTCCGCCGCACTCTTCGGGTCCAGCCCCTTCATCTCATTGAGTTCCTCGGCCGTGATCTGAGGCAAGTGCCGGATGAACAAAACCAGGCGCCAGGTTTGCGCGGCAGTGTGCGTTCCGCTGAAGGCTGGCATGCCGCTCAAACGAACTCCATTGTCAATTGTGTAGTAGAGCTCACCATCGCTCTTGTTCTGCGTCCCGGCTGCGCGCAAGTCGGGCGGTTTCGGATAGAGGCCCTTGCCGAATACTGTGTGGCCCCCTCCGTCATCCGAATGGCACGCGGCGCAATGATAGGAGAAATGCTCCATGCCTCCCCGAATGTTCTCCGTTGAAGGCACGATGGGATTGCGAAGTTGGCGATACGCGGATGGCACGGCCAATTTGCGTGCCGTTGTGGCGGCGAGCTCCTCAATCGCTGATGGTGTCGCAAGTGCGCTGAAGCCTCGTCGCACGAGAATCAACCCGTATCCCGCGGCTGCAACCGCAAGAGCCAACAGAATCAACGAAACTGCTTTCCAGGGTTTCATGTCTACCTCTCCTGTCCCGTGGCATCGTCGTCCGCCCGGCCGAACGAAGGGAGGTACCGGCCGAAGTTCAATTCGAAGTCGCTCCGAACGCCGTAACCCATATCACGAACCTTCGCACGGCGCGCCTGCGCACCTGGCAAAGCCAGCAGTGGGAAGAACAAGTCGATGCTCGACTGAAGCTCGGTAGCTGTCGGCGTCCCGAACCGATTGACCTGGGCCTTCGCCGCGGCCAGCGTTTCATGGTCGAACGAGGCCAGACGCCGGACGAGCGTCTCGACAAAGGAATCGAGGCCGTCGTCGTCCAGCGTGCGGTTTACCCAGCCATAGCGCTCGGCGATATCAGCGTCGAAGTCGTCACCGCTCAGGACGATCTCAAGCGCTCGTGAGCGACCGACCAAGCGCGGGAGCCATTCCATCGCTCCGCCGCCCGGGACCAGCCCGACGCCGACCTCGGGGTTGCCGAACAGGGCTCTTTGCCGGCTGGCGAAGCGCATGTCGCAGGCCAGTACGAACTCGTTACCGATGCCGCGCGTGCGGCCGCGAATCTTGGCGATGCTCACGACTGGCGTGGACGAGAGGCGCAGCACAAATTCGCGCCAAAGGCCCAGCACCTCTGGCCGTTCAGCTGCCTTGGCTACGTCGAGATGGGCGATGAAAAAATCGGGATTCGCCGACTGGAACACTACGACCTTCACGGACGGGTCCGCCTCGAGGTCGGTCATTAGCGCTCCCAATTCGACGATCGTTGCGGGAACAAACATGTTGATCGGCGGGTTGTTGAAGCTGATTGTCCACCGCCCCGGATGGGCGCGGTCGATGTTGAACTGCGTCACGCTCGCCTCGCTGGCGGCGTCGTTGGCACGGACCTCATACGTCGGATTTGCCATGTTCTTCCCTCCTTTTGCGTTTCGCATTTGTTTTTTCGCTATCTAGTTGAGGCGAAGACAGGAGAGCCCGGTCATCCGCACTCTCCTGTGGCAATGTGCACACAAGTCCAGTCTTCGCACGATCAAGTTATGCTGCGACATGGGCCGAGTTCCCGGGCATTGTGCCAACTCTGTGGAGAGCTCTGGGGGCGTCAGAGGCAGCATCGGGATCCACATCCGTAGCATAAGTTTCCGCCAGTATCGGGCGTATTTTATGCATTGCCTCTCGCTGTCGCGCGATGAATCCGGGGGAACAATCGGGGAACACCTTTTCCTGCCGCTCTATTCCTTTCAATGACGTACCATTGCCATCCGTGCCGTGTAAGTCGTTGAAATTACTGGTTGTAGGTTCTATGGCATGGAAGAGGTCGTCGGTTCGAACCCGACCAGGTCCACCAATTCAGCTTTTTATCCTTCCTCGCTCAAGCCCCGCTAAACGGCTAACGACCGCTCAGGCAGCATTCCGTTCAGCGGTCAGGAATGCTTGACTGGATTCGCGCAGTTCCAGCTGAAGTGTTTCCGTAACCAGACTCAAATCGCGCACCAATTGGCTGAGTTCCAGTTCGAGAATGTGCTCCTGAACAACCTGGAAGATGGCTTTCTGAACCAATCGAGCATCTTCAAACAGCATCGGCACTGAATAGCCCTGCCGTTGCCGCATTCTGCCGTGCTGGTTGGCGGAGATGGTGGAGAGACCAATTCGCTGGCCGTCGAGGTTGGGCGATTCCAGCGAGTTCGCGAGTTCGATCAACATTTCCGGTAAGTCATCGACTCGCTGTTCGTCCGACAGGGGTAAAAGATTGAGTTCCGAATCACCCTTCATCGCCGCCAGCACGCGCAGCTTGATTTCATCCATATTCTCGCGCAGCAACGCGGCAATCCTCTTTCTTGGAACGGGTCGGGCTGCGGGCCGGCTATTGAGCCTCTTATGGATCGTTGCGACCAGCGTTTCAAGATCAGCAGGCTTCACCAGATAATCGTCCACATGGGCCTGTATCGCCCGAAGAGCACTCTCAAAGGCCGGATAGCCGGTGAGGATGAAGTTGACGCAGTTCGGCTGACTGCGGCGCATTGCGCTAACCACGGTAAAGCCATCGCCGGGTTCCCCGATGTTCAAGTCTGAGATGAGAATGTCGAAGTCGTTGGAGCTGATTTCAGCCAGTGCCTCGCGGACGGTCGCCGCGACGCGGACTCCGAATCCGTGCTGCGTCAGAATGGCCGGGAGGGTCGCCCGGATGCTGGATTCGTCATCGACAAATAGAAGCCGGTGAGGCGGCATTAGGGCAAACCTCCCCGAAGTGGCTAGCGGTCCTGTACTTGGATGCACGCCGAGCAGAATCCGCGCCGCGCTCGCAAAGTTAAATCCGTGAATACGGATTGCTCATAATTCAGGGCACAAAAACGCGATCACAGAAACGAACGCAGTTTGGCAGGTTTCAGGCTGCCCTCGGCCGCCAACTGAGGCTCTGCCGCAAACCAAAGATCCGCCCCAGGGGGCCGAGCCGGTTAGAAACCGTGGCCCATCATGTAACTGTTTGCGCGCATGAACCAACCAGCCTCGGCGCTGTAGAACGGCCAGGGGAAGCCGGAGTTCACGTACTTGCTCTGCATCGTGTTGATGTAGGCTGCAACTCGCGTTTTGTCGCCCATGGCGGCAGCGGCGACGGCTACCAGGTCCCAAGGGAAGGGATCCTGGGAATTGAACGAGAGCTGAGGCCAGCCCGGCCACGCCGCGTTGAACGTGGCATAGGTCTGCTGCGAGCGGCTATCGGAGGGACTTAGCACCCCCATCAGCATGGGAAAAACCTGGGCGCTGGCATCGGGATACCAGTTGGCGAGGTTAGGAGCAGGCATGCGGCCGGCGTCGTCCTTGTACCAGGCCCACTTGCCGTTCTGCCACATGCCGAGAATGCCTTTGAGCGACCTATCCGCGGCGGCGTTGTACCATGCTGCCTTGGCGGAATCGCCGAAGCCTTGCTGGTAAAGAGACGCGAGGTCGCGCAGGCCACGGTACACCTCGCAATTGTCCATGAGGTATTTGATCTGCCAGTCCGGCTTGGCCCAGGTGAGGCCATCGCTCTGCTGCGTCTGCACGATCACGCCGCCGATGACGTCGAGCTGATACGAGAGGCCCGCGATGTACGACCGAGCGTTGGCATCTCCACTCTGCCATGCATCCCACGCCAGGGTCAGGAAAGTGGCGGCGTAAGAATCGGTGGAGTCGGCATTCTGCGTAGGTATCGCCACACCATTGCTGACGGTGTAGTCGTAGGTGGTGCCGTAAAGTCCCCACTTGTCCGGCCAATTGAGGTGGTTGATGTACCAGTTCATCCAGGCCACCACCTGCGGCATGCGATTCGGGTCCTTGGTCATGCCGATGGCGGCAATGTTGGAGAAATACGGCATGATTTGCTGCGGGGTGAAGAGAATCGCGCCATCCACACTCGCTGTGGACTTTAAGAGGTAATTCGACGCAGCCGTGAAGTTGTTCTGGTTCTGCGAGCTGGCTGCCGGCACCGCCGACGAGCCGACGTTGATGTGGATCAATTGGCTGGCTAACTGGCCCACCGAGTTCCACATCGTAGCCACCACCTTGTGCGATCCCGCGGCCAATGATAGCGAGGAATTAAGAGAAGTAGTGCGGACCTTGATTGCGGGTTGGTCGTCCACATAGATCCAGATCGCGCTCACGGGATGGCTGCCGCCATTGGCGGTAGCGCTAAAAGTTACGGGCGACGTCACGGTGGCGCCGTTCGAGGGTGAATTCAGGCTAATGATCTGTGCCAGGGCGGCAGTGGCAAGAAACACCGCAACCGCGGCGCAGCATATGAACTTTTTCAATGGACAGCTCCTCGAGAAGTGTCCCGAGGAGCCCAAGGTACCGGCGCAGCAACTCCAGGGCTATCAGGTAAGCGGCTGGGTGGGCCCTAACATTTAGGCCTAGAAGTACTTACGGTCTCTAAGGTTGTAGTGCCAGAGGTAGGACTTTTGCCTGAATAATGGGTCATGGCCAGGCGGGGCGGACTAAAGCCCTGCGGGTAGGATTCCTGGTCGAATCCTCAGCTCCACGGCCCCATGGGGCGTCTGGAAGGTTGTAGAGGAAAGGCAGCGGCATGCGCTGATAGCATCCCGCCACAGAGCAGCGCAAAAGCGAAGATTGCCGTTCCCAGCAGTGCCAGCCGGACCCGCACCGGGCCGACCCGGTCAGGCCGCAACCTGCTCCTTGCTCCCTGCGCCCTGGAATTGCTCCCACTCGTCCAGGACAGGCTCTTCCCCATCCAGCCAGCGCGAGAGCGCGGTGGCGATCCGGGTTGAAGCACGCCCATCGCCGTAGGGGCAATCTCCCGCGGCCATGGTGCGGTAAGCAAACCGGTTGTCCAACAGCCGCGTGGCTTCGCGGACAATTGCCTGGCGCGAGGTCCCCACAACTTTCGCCATACCCATCTGCGAAGCCTCGGGCCGCTCGGTGACTTTGCGCAACACCAACACCGGTTTGTGGAAGATCGGCGCTTCCTCCTGCACGCCGCCGGAATCGGTCAAAACCAGGTGGCACTGGCGCAGCAGCGAGAGGAACTGAAGATAATCGACCGGCGGAACCAGGTGCACGCGATCCAGGTTGCCCAACAACGCTTGCACCGTGTGGCGCACGTTTGGATTCAGGTGCACAGGATAGACAACGCGAATGTCGGAGAAGCGCTCGACCAGTTCCGCGATGGAAGCGCAGATATTTTCCAGTTCGGCGCCCCACGATTCGCGCCGGTGCGACGTGACCAGCACCATGCGGGCGCCGTCATCGGGAACGCCCAGGGGAAGCGGACTCCCGATGGCCGACATCCGCAGCAGCCTCTCCACCGAGTCCACGATGGTGTTGCCGGTTACCACCACCGACTCGGCCGGGACCGCTTCTTCAAGAAGGTTATTGCGGGCCAGGGGCGTGGGGGCGAAATGTAACTGGGTGACCACCGCCGCCAGCCGGCGGTTCACCTCTTCCGGCCACGGATGGAAGAGTTCGCGGCTGCGCAAGCCGGCCTCGACGTGAGCGACCGGTACTTTTCGATAGAAGGCAGCGAGCGCCGCGGCGAAGGCGGTGGTGGTGTCGCCTTGCACCAGGATGCAATCCAGCGACTGCTCCGCCAGGGTTATATCCATAGCGTCCAGGATACGGCGGGTTAATCCATTCAACGTCTGGTTGGGCTGCATGAGGTCGAGTTCAATGTCAGCGGCGACCTCGAATACCTGCATAACCTGGTCGAGCATTTGACGGTGCTGGCCTGTGGAAATCACCACCGGTTCAAATTGGTGGGGATGCTGACGAAGTTCCAACACCACTGGGGCCATCTTGATAGCGTCGGGACGAGTGCCGAAAACGATTCCAATCCGTTTCTTCATGACCGCGCAGACGAGTTGCACACGCTAAGAGTCGTCGCGGGGCGTTCGGGTTGGCTCGTAGGGCAATCGACACAGTTCTTTAATTTGCACACGCCCAAGGCAACAGCGCCGCTCCCGTTCTCATCCATAGCGGTCGTGAGTAGCTCTTCCGACAAGACGCTTGTTCCCGCTTCTGACGCGGCTTTCCGCCGAAGCCGGTTCTTCGAGCGCCTTCCCGTGGCTTGTTATGCGTGCGATTGTTCCGGAACCATTACGGACTACAACCGCCGGGCGGTTGAGCTATGGGGGCGCGAGCCGCAAGCGACGGACAAATTCACGGGAGCGCAGAGAATTCTGGATGCCCAGGGCGAACCGCTCGCGCCGGAGGCCACCACCGTCGCGCTTCTGCTCCTGTGTGGTCTCACCCAGCGCAATAAGGAACTGGTGATCGTGAAGCCTGACGGCCGACGGGTGACGGTATTAAGCAATGTGGCGCCGCTGCACGATGAAGACGGCAACATGATCGGCGTGATCGACGTGGTGCAGGACATCACCGACCGCCGCTGGTCGGAGGACGCGCGGCGCGTGGCGGAGCGGCTGAGCGCATCCGCGCGCATCGCCACCGAAGTGGCGCAGCTCAAGCCGGCGCTGCTCTCCATGATCAATCTGCTCAACCTCCTTGGCCAGGAGGCCACCCTCAGTGTTCAAGCGCGTGGATGTGCCGAAGCGGCGCGAGTGGAGCTGATGCATTTCGACGCTGTTGTAAGGCAAATGGCACACCTTTCAGGTGCGGCATAGCGCATGCGGAGAATCCCAGCCGTGACCCACAGTTATCTTACCTACGAGATCAGCAAGCCTCCCCGTTGGAACACTTTTCTTGCCGGCCTGGCCATCGATGCTCTTGGCGTGCTGCTGATCATCGACGTGTGCGCGCACCTCAAGAATCAAGTTCAGCTCGAGCCGGTAGCGACCACGCACTCCGTTACGCTGGTTGCTCCCGCACCCACGGAAATGGCGCGCCTTACCGCGCCGCCGCCGCGGGTGATCCCGGTTCTGCCGCCGGTTGTAGCCAGGCTGGAAGCGCCGAAGGTTGCGCCGCGACCGGTCGAGCATGCCAAGGCGCCGGAGCCACCGCAGCCACCCAAGCCGGAGCCTGCGAGGCCTGAGCCTCCCAAGGTTGCCGCCGTGGCGCCCGTCGCTCCAGCCGGTCCTCCCAAGCCCGCGCCGCCGGTTGTGACGAAGTCGGATGTCTTTGGCGCTGCGGGATCGGAGACCGCAACCGTGCGTCGGCCGCCGCGTGAAGTGCAGACCGGCGGCTTCGGCGATCCCAACGGCATTCCCGGCAAAGGCGATCCCAACCGCCACACCGTCACCATGGCCAGCGTAGGTTCATTCGAACTGCCGTCAGGTCCGGGTAAAGGCAATGGCACCGGCGGAGCGCACGGCATCAGCGGCACGATCCGTAGCGCCGGGTTCAGCGATGGCACGTCTTCGCCGGGGCCGCATGGGCGAGGCAATGGCGGCGGAGTCGTGGAAGGCGGTTTCGGAGATGTGGCCGCCGCCAGCGCCCCAACCGCACGGCCCATGGAGAAGAAGCCGAACCTGCAGCCGGTTGAGATCGTCTTTAAGCCACGTCCGGTGTATACGCCGGAAGCGCGGCGTCTGCACGTAGAGGGCGAGGTTCTGCTTGATGTCGTATTTACGGCGTCCGGTTCCTTGCGCATTACCCGTGTCGTGAAAGGGCTGGGGCATGGTCTGGACGATGCCGCGCTGGTGGCGGCGCAGCATATACGTTTCCGCCCGGCACTCCGCGATGGGCGCCCGTACGACAGCAACGCGCTGGTTCACATTGTGTTCGAGTTGGCCGAATGAGTCTTGATCGGAGGATCTTTTCAATGGGCAGACACCGCATGCAAGCGATCATGCTGGCAATTATTCTCCTGGGCGCCGCCGGGCTGCATCCCGCCTACGCTGCCAAGAAGAAGCCGGCCACCACTCCGCCTCAAGAGCAGCAAGACCCGGCAATGAATCAGCTGGTCGACGGCATTTTTTGGCGCGAAAACCAGTTCATCGGGAACCTGAAGCAATACACGCCGATGGTCGAGACCTATATCCAGAATTTCAAGGGCGACCAGGAACTGGGCCAGGTGCCGAGCAGCGACAAGTACTTCATCGGCCGCCTGATGATGAAGAACGGCTTGCAGGACATCTCATTCCAGCAGCACACCAAATCGCTCCCCGGCATGCTGCTGGAGAAGCTGAACGGCTTCTACAAAATGAACTATGTCGCGCTGGGATTCATGCAGATGGTGTACATCCCAGGCTTCGACAAACAAAACTACGACCTCAAGTACCTGCACCAGGAATTCCTGGGCGAAGTCCGCACCTACGTCTTCGATGTCGCGCCCAAGCCAAAAGTCAAAGGTCCGCACTTCTTCGGGCGCATCTGGGTCGAGGACCAGGAACACTACATCGTGCGATTCAACGGGACGTATCTGCCGCAAACTCGCATGAATTTCTACTTCCACTTCGACACCTGGCGTATCAATGTGCGTCCGGGAGTCTGGCTGCCGGCATTCATCTACGCCGAAGAGTCGGACGCCAAATACGCCATGTTTCGCAAGCTCTCGATGCGGAGCCAGACCCGGCTCTGGGGCTACAACCTGAAGCTGCCGACCGCCGGCGACGAGTACACCTCCGTGCAAGTGGATTCGGCGGCGGATGTTTCCGATCAATCCGGGACAGGGTCCAACGAGTTCATGCCGGTCGAGAGCTCGCACAAATGGGAGCGCGAGGCGGAAGATCACGTCCTCGACCGCTTGCAGCGGGCCGGGGTGCTGGCGCCGGATGGAGATGTGTCCAAGGTGCTTCAGACGGTCCTCAATAACCTCGAAATCACCAATAATCTGGACATTCAGCCGGAGGTGCGCGCGCGTGTGCTGCTGACCACTCCGCTGGAGTCGTTCACCATCGGCCACACAGTGGTCGTCAGCCGCGGACTACTCGACGTGCTGCCGGATGAGGCCTCGCTGGCCATGGTGCTGGCGCACGAACTCGGACACATCGTCCTCGGCCATCGCTTGGATACCAAGTATGCCTTTGGCGACCGCATGGTCTTTCCGGATGAAGAGACTTTCCGCCGCATCCAGCTTGCTCGCGATCCCCGTTTAGAAGAGGCCGCTGATCAGAAGGCGGTCGAACTCCTCAAGAACTCCCCCTACAAAGACAAGCTGGCGAACGCTGGATTGTTCTCTGCGCGCCATGGAAGACCGTTCCAAGGAACTGTCGGCGCTGATCACGCCGCAGTTCGGCAGCCGCATGGCTAAAGGCAACAGCGTGCTGCGCATGAGTGCGCTGATTGGGTCCGCACCCGCGCTGAAGACCGGCGACGTGACCCAGATCGCGGCCCTGCCCCTGGGCAGCCGCGTCAAGCTCGATCCCTGGGATGACCGGGTTGAGTTGAAGAAAGACAAGCCTGTGCCCTTGCTGTCGGCGCGCGACAAGATGGCGTTCGAAGTAACGCCCATGATCCTGCACCTGGCTCGCTATCGTGACGGGCAGCAGGTCGCGAACGTGAGCGGTAACGGCAGGTAACCCCCGCCTGCCGTGTGTTTGAAGGGCAACTTTGGGCCCTAGGTTCGCTTCTAAAGGGCCCGGAAGTTTCAGTGAGGTTTCGACGCATGAAGTATTTTGGGAGCCGCAGGTCTCGTAATGCTTGGCTGGCGTTGGTCGGGCTTCTGACATTGAGTGCCGTCTTATTGCAGACGGGTTGCGGAGGAGCGCTTGGGGCTTCACCGTCACCGACACCAACACCAACGCCGACACCGTCCCCGACGCCCGGCTCGCAAACCTTCAGCATCTCGGGCACGATCAGCGGCGCCGGAGGCGCCGGCACTTCCGTAGCTCTCAGCGGCACGGCCAACAGCAGCACCACTGCAGACGCTTCGGGCAATTATACTTTCAGTGGATTGGCAGCCGGGTCCTACACGGTAACTCCTGCTAAGACTGGATTCAGCATTACGCCCCCGAGCCAGAACATCACCATCACCAATGCCAACGTGACCGCGAACTTCAGTTCGGCGGCTCCGACTTCGGCCGGCATCGAGGCGGTGAACCATATCATTTTCCTCGCCCAGGAAAATCGCAGCTTCGACACGTATTTCGGCAAGCTCAACGACTACCGCAGCGCCGCCGCGTTCAATCTGCCGCGCGAGGTTGATGGTCTTCCCGACGGCTGCCTCAGCAGCAACTCCGATTGGACGAATAACAACAATGGCGCGTGCACCGCCATGAACAGGTCCCCCAACTCCAGCGGAGTTCCCACAACGCCGATCTATGCCTTCCACCTGAAGAACATGTGCATTGAGAACACCAGTCCCGACTGGATTTCCAGCCACTGGGACTTCAACGCGGAAGCTCCCACTTCTGATACGCCGGCCATGGACGGCTTCATCGTCAGTGCGGCCAGCGCAGCTCTGGCCGATGGCTTCAAGGACACGGCAGGCATTCGCGCCATGGGTTTCTACACCGGCGATGATTTGACCTATCACTACTGGCTGGCCACGCAGTTCGCTACCTCAGACCGCTGGTTCTCTCCCCTGGCCTCCAGGACCCAACCCAGCCGTTATTACATGGTGGGAGCGACCTCCGCCGGCCACGCCTATGAAACCTTCACTCCTCTGCAGGCAAAGACGATATTCGATCTGCTGAACAATGCCGGCATTTCCTGGCTGATCTACAGCCAGAGTGGAAGCACTTCCGCCGCCTCGTTCGACGGATTCATGCAGCGCTTTGCCAGCCATATCGTGCCGCTGGACCAGTTCCTGACGGATGCGCAAAGCGGAAATTTGCCCGCCGTTGCTTACATTGAAGAACTATTTGCCGATGAGCATCCCAATATCGGTCAGAACATCCAGGACGGCGTTCTCGAGACCGCAGCAACTGCTCGAGGCCGTCATGTACGGCACCAATACGAATTTTGCGGCGGGGCCATCATGGAAGGACTCGGTGTTTATTATCACCTTCGATGAGAGTGGCGGCCTTTACGACCACGTGCCCTCACCGGTCGGCGTTCCTAGTCCCGATGGGATCCAGCCAGTGGACATCTGCACCAGTTCGACCGACTCGCGATGCGCCGTGGCCAGCCAGACGCACGTCCCCCCGCCCTACGACCCTCCAGGCGACTTCACCCGCTACGGCTTCCGCGTGCCGCTGATGGTGATCTCCCCGTTCACCAACGCCCATTACGTTTCGCATACCACAACCGACTACACGTCGTGGATAAAATTCGTGGAGACGCGCTTTGGCCTGCCGAACTTGAATTTGCGCGACGCTTCCGTAAGCGACATGACGGAGTTTTTCAACTTCCAAAGTCCGCCTTGGGCGACGCCGCCGCAAACTCCGCCGACCGATAGCAGCGGCGTGTGCAGCAGCACTCTGCCGTAGTTGGTTTCCTGTCAGTCGTCGCCAGGGAAGACCGAGCTGTCTTCCTGGCGGGGCTCGGACGGAGCCGCCCAGCACAAGTTGATAGCGGCCGGAAGAGCGGGCAGTTGAGGCGCCCGGATTTGCACGAGATCCTCTTCCGGCCTGACTTTCCGCCAGCGCTCGGGTTGGATGGAATGTCGGGCGCGAGCGACGGCGGCGCCGATGGCGACCGAAGCCGTCATCACATGCCCAACCTTGAGCGGCCCGAGCAGCGGCGTATGGCGCAGGGAATGGAACCCTACGCTGGCGGCACAGCCGCACTGGCTGCAGTCGGGCGCTCCGCCGAGAATGCAAGGCTCTACCCGGGTGCTTAAATCCGCCGAGTAGTTCACCGACATCTTGGAAAAGACGCAATCGGCGGGGTTTTTGGGAGGCCGGTCGAAGGCTTGCGCCATGGCTGGCGTCATGAGCAGTTTGGAGAACCCGCGCTGCCAGTCGGGCATGCGCTCGATCAGCGCGGCGCGGTCGCTCCGCGTCAGCATCTCGCAGGTCTGCTCGCCTATCTGGGGGGTGTAGGTGCTCACCCAGATGTGGTTGATCTCAGGACGCGCATTCCAGAATGCGAAGTAATCCTCCAGGTATCCGGCGCTGTGCACCATGGGACGGGTAATGGTGAGGTGAATGTTGACCTCGCGTCCGGCGATGTTCTTGAGGATGCGCTCGTAGGTGGCCGGTTTGCGGCGGATGTCATGATGTTCCGGAAGGCCATCCACCGACACGGTGACGCGCAGCCGGGGAATCTGCATCCAGGGTTCGGGAATGGGCGCCACCGCGCTGGTCACCACCAGCGTAAACACGCCCAGTTCGCTGAGCTGCGGCAAGATTTGATCGAGCTCCCGGCGGCGCATCAGCGGCTCTCCGCCCACGATCGAGACATGCAGAGAATGATGCTGCCTCACCAGGTCCACCGTGCGGCGGACGAGTTCATCTCCGCGATAATCGCTGAGGTCGCGCAGGGTCGCTGCCCCGCCCAGGTGCTGCTCGTTGTAGGCGTAGCATCCGGGACAACTGAGAGGACATTCCTTGGTGATTTCGATGGACAGCATGGGCGCGCTGCCGGTCAGAATGCGGTACCAGGCTGCGATTACCTCTGTTGCCCTTAGATTTCTTGTGGTTGCCGTCATGACGCCTTTCCTTTTTCAAAGCATAATGGGTGGGGTTGCCGAGACGCTGAGACTGGGCGAGCGGCGATTGCCTCAGCGGCGGAGAGGAAGGCCAGTGCTTACCAACTGAAGCGAAGCGCCAGTTGCCGTCCGTGGCGCGGAACGTAAAAGCGTGCGCAGCGGCCATCCTGCGCGCATCAGAGCGTGGAAGCAGAGGAAAGTCAGGCCCAGCAGGAGCAGCGTACCAGCCGGCAGCAAAGTGGGCGCGCTCGGTACTGCCGGTGAGACGAGCACTGCGGCAATCGCGACCAGAATCGCCAGCGCAATCAACCGCTCGACCTGGATAGAAGAACCAAACACCATGCTCGCCTGCTGCGGGGCCGCTATTTAGACGCTCTGCCTACAGTTATGGTTGCTGCCCCCAGTGATACTAATTGGATTTGCTCGCTTCGCCAAGCGGCACCCGTCCAAATAAGATAGGATGTACCCAGGATGATCGCACGCCCATCGGAATGCGGATGGGCTTCGACTACTCTCCCGCGAAGCGAGCGTGCATGAGAAGAAGAGCATTTTTCTATGTGCTGGCAGCTCTGTTTGCATTGCCGGCAAGTGCGCAAATCGGAGCCGCGGCCAGCGGTAACACCGCCTCCAGCCGGCCCCCAACGTCGGTGGCCGCCATGCCCGTTCCCGGGGACGTTCTGCCTCTATTGACGCAGATCCAGGCCACGGCCCGCACCACAACCGCGGACGTCAGCTTGCTGAGCGTCCGTAGGTGGAAGGTCGGGAATGATGTCAAGGACGATGCCGCCGCCAAGGCCGAGGCCATCCAGCGCAACCTTACGGTCGCGATGCCTACCATCGTCGCCCAGCTCCAAACCTCTCCCAACGACTTGGCCGCGAATTTCAAGCTCTACCGCACGCTGGGTGTGTTGTACGACGTGCTGGCCTCGCTGACGGAGTCGGCCGGCGC
This sequence comes from uncultured Acidobacteriota bacterium, assembly GCA_963733935.1. Taxonomy (GTDB): domain Bacteria; phylum Acidobacteriota; class Terriglobia; order Terriglobales; family Acidobacteriaceae; genus JAHFUA01. The sequence continues at coordinate 367,225 of CAVTEQ010000003.1, read as the reverse complement.
CTTCGGATCCAAGAGTGAATTCCAGCCTCTGGCGGCCGATCTGAACCACATCGACCAGGCCCGCCGTGCCCTCGGAGACCGGCTGGAGTCGTTGGCCGGGGCCAAGGACGCGGAAATCGCCCGCCTCCAGACCCAGGCCAATGCCGCCAAGGCCGCCGCCTCAGCCCATCCCAAGAAGGTCATCGTGGATGACGACGAGAAGAAGCCGGCGGCGAAGAAGACCCCTCCCAAGAAAAAGCCTCCTACGGCGGCCGCCACTCCGCCCACCCCGCCTAGCAATCCCCAGTAGACGCCCGGTGCGCCTGGTACGCACTTTGGTAACCGGCGGGAACCTCGCATCGCTCAACGGAGTCTATTGAATCGAAGCCAGTTCGGTTCTGGTAATAGCACGTTCAGGCAGGCTCGCGCCGAGGTGAATTGCAGTTGTTGCCGCAAAACTATATCGCTAATATAGGACTGGATGCGGGGGTAGCAACCTTGGGCGATCTGGCCAGTGCGTTGCCGGTCCGGAGCGAAGAAGCCTCCATTCTGTCCGAACTGAAGAGCGGTTCGGAAGAGGCTTACGCCTGGCTGATCGAGCGCTTTCACCAGCCTGTATACAATCTGGTGTACCGCATGTTGAACGATCCCGCCGATGCCGCCGATACCACCCAGGAAGTGTTCTTGAAGGTGTTCCGTGGAATGGGGCGCTTCCACGGCGAGGCCAGCCTGAAGACGTGGATCTATCGCATTGCCATCCACGAGGCGGCGAACCACCGCCGCTGGTGGTTTCGTCACAAAGGGCGGGAAACCTCGATGGAGCAGAATGCTCCTCAGGCTCCGACCCTGTTGGCCACGCTGGCGGACCCCGGGCGCAGCCCCTTCGACAGCGTCGCGCAAGAGGAAGTACGCGCCAAGGTGGAAGCTGAACTCAGGCTGGTGCCGGAGCCCTATCGCTCAACCGTGATCCTGCGCGACATCGAGGGGCTCTCCTATGAAGAGATCGCGGAAATCCTGGAAATATCCCTGGGGACGGTGAAGTCGCGCTTGATGCGCGGCCGGGAAGCGCTGAAGAAGCGTCTGGCAGCCTATGCCCAGGAAGTCGGCCCCGAGCTGGGATTGTTGGAGGCCGATGTCCCTGGAGATTGATAAGCTGATGAACTGCAAGCGAGCACGGTCTCTATTTTCGTCTTATCTCGATGGCGCCATTGCGGGCCGAGAGATGCAAGCCATTGCTCGGCATCTGGGGGAGTGTTCCGGCTGTCGGATGGAGTATGCGGCCTGGCGGCGCACGCAGCGGCTGGTCTCATCGTTGGGAGCCAAATCAGCGCCGCCGGAGCTGGCTGTGCGTTTGCGGGTGGCGATTTCGCAGGCCTCAGCCCAGCGCTCGCCTCACCGTCTGCAAGGGCTGCTGGTGCGGGTACAAAATCTGGCGTCTGCCTTTATGCTGCCCGCCACCGCCGGCGTGCTGAGCGCTGTGGTGGTGTTCGGCGTATTGATCGGCTTCATGGCGATGCCGGTGCAGGTTTCAGCGTCACGCGATGACGTGCCCACGCTGCTCTACACCCCGCCGCGGCTGCAAGCTCTGCCTTCGGAGTTGGGATTGCAGTCGGAGTCGGGAGCAAATTCCGAGCCGGTGGTGATCGAAACCCTGGTGGACGCCAACGGCCGCGTGCAGGATTATCGAATCGTCTCCGGGCCGGCAGACGCTCGCAGGCTCGAACCGAACTTGAACAACATCATGATCTTCACTACTTTCCAGCCGGCTACCACCTTCGGGGTTCCCACCTCGGGGCGGGTGGTGCTCTCGTTCGCCAAGATCAACGTTGGCGGCTAGCCGGCGGTTGACGATTTTCCGTCCGCTCGCGCGACCAAAGACTTTTTGCGGTGGGGCTGAAACCCCTCCCCCCAACTGGCCCCAAGCGCCTTGCATTCTGTGCTGGCAATGGTAGCATTGCTAGCATGGCAGCCATAACGATTCGCCGACTCGACGAGAAGACCAAGGCGCGGTTGAGAATCCGAGCCGCCCATCATGGGCGCTCGATGGAGGAGGAGGCCCGGGAGATCCTGCGCTCTTCCTTGTCTGCTTCCAGGCCGGCCAAGCGGAATCTGGCGGAGACCATTCGGCGGCGATTTGCAGTTTTTGGTGGGGTCAAGCTCGAATTGCCCCGACGTGATGCTGCGCGCCAGCCGCCCCACTTTGGCGAATGATCATCCTCGACACGAATGTGCTCTCGGAGCTGATGCGGCCCAAGCCCTCTCCCCGAGTCGCCGCCTGGGTTGCGAAGCAGCCTGCAGCCCAGCTATGCACTACCTCGGTCACCAAGGCAGAGATCTTTTATGGAATCGAGCTGCTCCCAAAGAGCAAGCGCCGAGAGGACCTGCTTGCGGCGGCCGAGGCGATGTTCGCAGAGGATTTCGAGGGTCGCGTCTACGGCTTCGACAGCGACGCCGCGCGAGTTTTTGCCACGCTTGCCGCTCACCGGCGCGCGCGTGGCAGGCCGATCAGCCACGCCGACGCGCAGATCGCGGCTATTGCCCGGGCGCAAGACGCCAAACTTGCGACGCGCAATGTTGCGGATTTTGAAGGCTGCAACGTTGACGTCGTTGACCCGTGGGGTGGTTCGTGAACCGCGGCCCTGTAGTTCAGCCGTCCCTACGGAGCGTCATCGTGCCTCAATGGAATGTATAAGTTGCAGAAAAGTCAGCGATTTCAAAGCAGGGTTGCTGGCCTTTTCAACCGCAAAACTTCGCATGACTAGGGGCAGGGTCCCATCAATTGGATCAACGATTCAATTGCCTACCGCACCATCCCCTGCTGGGCGACAGCGATATTGTCGCGGGTGGAATTCTTGACCTTGTACATCATCTCGTCGGCTTGGCGGATGATTTCGTGGGTGCTCTTGGCGTCTTCCGGATAGGTGGCCACGCCGATGGAAGCGCGCACGCTCAGCGCCATGCCATCACTCTCCAGGAAAGCGGTGTGGCGGAAGACGTCCAGGATGCGCCGCGCCACCACCATGGCCGCTTCTTTATTCGTTTGCGGCAGCAGGATGACGAACTCGTCCCCGCCATAGCGGAAGGCGTAATCGATGAGCCGCAGGTGGTGCTTGAGATGGAAGCCGACTTCGGTCAGTAGTTTGCTCCCGACCAGGTGGCCGTGAGTGTCATTGACCCGCTTGAAGTGATCGAGGTCAATGAAGAGCACGCTGAACTCGTAGCCGAAACGGGCTGAGCGGTAGACTTCGGCTTCCAGCGTCTTGTACAGGTGACGAGCGTTGAACAGGCCCGTGACATCGTCGGTGATGGTCAGTTCCTGGATCTTCTCCACCGCGCGGGCATTGTCGATAGCGATAGCCGCGTAGTCGCACAGCGCGTGCAGGAAAAACACTTCGTCGTTGCCGAAGGTTTCCGTGGCGCAGTTGATCAACTGGATCACGCCCAGCACGCGATGCCGCGCCCGCAGCGGCACGCAGATGATCGAGCGTGTCTGCCACTTGGTCATTTCATCGACCCGCTTGGCGAAGCGGGGATCGTTGTAAACGTCCGGCACGATCAGCGACTCGCCGTGTTTGGCCACCCATCCCGCGATGCCTTCGCCCACCTTCAGACGCAGGTTCTTGAGCGTCTCCGCGGCCTCGCCCACGGCGATAGCGAAATAGAGCTCCGACTTGCTCTCGTCCACCATGAGCAGCGACCAGGTGTCGGGGCGGAAGTATTCCGCCATCTTGTCCATGATGGTCTGGAGAATGGAATCCAGGTTCAGCGAAGAGGTAAGGGCTTTGGCCACATCATGGAAGATGTTCAGTTCTTGAACTTGGCGTTTGACGCTAGCAGTGGCCTCGGTCATGGAAACGTTGACGGTCACAGCGAAAGCCGGTGCGCGCATTATAGCTTCAGGTTTCCCGCCGGAGCAAAAAATGTCCGCCTGCGGGAACACTTCAGTAACCATCGGTCCATGTCCGAAATAGCTGTGACCAGAGGACTTAGAACTACTCGTGCGTTGACACCTCTGGCGGCGCTTCCTATGATTGCCGCAGCCATGGGTGCCTTCGGAGAACGTCTGCAGCGCGAGCGCGAGATGCGTGGCATCACGCTGGAACAGATGTCGGAGGCCACCAAGATCACCACCCGCTGCCTGCGTGCCCTGGAAGAAGAAGAGTTTGAGCGGCTGCCGGGCGGGATCTTCAATAAAGGTTTTGTCCGCGCCTATGCCCGCCATCTGGGCATCGACGAAGATCAGGCAGTCACCGATTTCATCACGGCTTCGGGCGGCGAAAAGGAACAGCCGCTCCCCGACCCTCAGGTGCCGCGTGCCGTCGCCCTGGGACAGAGAGTGGAAGGGCAACTCAACTGGCAGGCGCTGGGGCTTCTGGCGCTCGTGCTGGTCACGCTCTTGGCCGCGGCCTGGAAGCTGGGGCCAGTGGCGTGGCACGGCGTATACGCAAAGCTGGCGGCGCGCCTGAATTCCGAGCCGGCTCCGGCAGGGTCGCAGAAGCCGCCCGAGACTTCAGCTTCCGCATCGAAGTCCGCGCCTCAAGCTACGCCCGCGCCGCACAGCGCCCCCATGGCTTCGGCTCCAGAGCCTGCGAAGCCTGTTCAAAGCGCCGCTGAGGTCCACCCTCCGCCTGCTCCGCCCGCGTCTCAACGAGTCGCGGACGCTCCCTCCCCAACCCCTCCACCTCCTCCAGCAGCGGCTGAAAAGCCTGCGCCTTCGCAAAACAAGCCCGTAGCCGTGAAAGCTTCGGCGCCACCACCTCCACCGCCCGCGCCTGCTGCCGCGCCCGCACCGGCGCAGTCTCGCTCTTTCGTCGTCCACGTTCGGGCCACGCAGGATGCCTGGGTGCAGATCGTGGCCGATGGCAAGCTGGTCAGCGAAGGAGTTCTGGTCCCACCGGCGGAGAAGCGTGTGCCGGCCGCCAAGGAAGTGGTGATCAAGACGGGCAATGCGGCGGGTGTGGAAGTTTCTTTCAACGGCCAGCCTCTGCCCACGCTGGGCGAAGAAAACCAGATGGCCACGGTAACGCTGACGGCCGCCGGCCAGCGGCGCTGAGAGGGTTGCGATGACGCGCATGATCGAGCTGATTCGCGAGTCGGCGGTGCCGGCCAACCTCCTGCGTACGGCCGCTCGCGGCGGATTGGCGCTGCCTCCGGGTGAGATGATCGAAGTCCTGGTCCAGCTCACCGAGAATCCCGTCTTCGCCGAGCAGGCGCGCATGACTCTGGCGGGTTTCGATGAAGCTTCCTCGCTCGCGGTGGCGGCCGATCCGGGGACACCGCCGGCCGTGCTCGACTACCTCAGCAAACCGGAGAACCTGCGTCTGGGACTGATCCCGGCGTTGCTCGAGAATTCCTCGGTGCCCGACGCCCGGCTGGTGGACATCGCACACCACGCCTCCCGCGACGTGATTCCGCTCCTGCTGGCCAGCGCCCGCGTGCAAGTGACGGCCAACGTGCTGCATGGCCTGGCCGGCAACCAGCATCTGGAACAGAACCAAGCCCAGGGTGTCCGCGACATGCTGGCTCGGTTGGGTGAGCAGGAAAGGCCCATCGGCACGGAAGAACCCACTCCTTACGAAGTGACGCACGCTGCCGAGATCGCAGCCGCGGAGGGAAAGCCGTTCGCGCTGGTTACGCTGACCGGCGATATTCTCGGCCTGGGCTTTGAGGATGGCGACCTCTCATCAACCTCTGACGGTGTGGCCACGCTGGAAGTTCTGCCGGCGCTCGAGGCAACGGCCGCTAAGGCCGCAGCCGATCCCAATCTGCAAAAGCGCGTCTCCACCATCTACCGGATCGCCAAGCTTACCGTCGGCGAGCGGGTTCAGTTGGCCATGAAGGGCAGTAAGGAAGAGCGCTTTATCCTGATTCGCGACGGCGCCAAGGTGGTCTCTTTGGCGGTGCTGGAATCTCCCAAGCTGACCGAGAGCGAGGTGGAGTTCTTCGCCGCCATGCGCAACGTGCAGGAGGGCGTGTTGCGCGGTATTACCATGAAGCGCAGGTTCATGAAGGTGTATGGCATTATCAAAGCGCTGGTGAACAATCCCCGCACCCCGCTGGATGTAGCCCTGCCGCTGCTGCCTCATTTGCTGCTGAACGATTTGAAAACGCTCTCCACCAACAAAAACGTCAACGACACCCTCCGCAAGCTCTCCATGAAGCTTTACAACCAGAAGAAAGTCGCCGCCGGAATCCGCTAGAAACACCAGCGCACGGCGATGATGTTCACGGACGGGTCCCCGCGGGCTAAGTGGCTTTGCCCTGGCTCTGGTTATCGCCGCGCCCGAAGATGCGGCGCAGCATCCACACGGGCGCGACGAACACGTGCGCGGGATTAGTCAGAAACGCCGGCTTGTTGCCCTCAATCAAGTGTCCCAGCCAGGCCAGCGCGAACGCCGCCGGAATGACCACGATCCCGACAATCCAATGGCGATACCAGAACCACACCAGCGACGAGAAGCCGACGGGAATCGCGACCATGTGCAGGGCCCGATTCACCGGGTGCGTGTGCGCGCCGTCATAATGCGAATAGAGTCCCACGAGTGCCCTCCGAGAAGAGAGGCTCGAAAGCCCACATTGGCGCGGAGTCTAGCAGATTGCGGCCAACCTGCAGTGATCGCTGGCAGGAAAATTTTGGCGCGTAGTGATCCTACGAGCGCGCAACCGCTTCGCGCGCGATGCGCTCGGCTTCGAACTTCAGCGCTTCCAACCACTCCTGGTACATCTTCACAATCCCTTGCCGCGTGCCATTGCCGAAGAATAGTGTGCTGATTCCGGAGAACTCTTCCCACGTCTTCATCAGTGTGGCGCCATCCGGTTGGAGTTCGAAGCTGAACCAGTGCTCGCCGGTGAAGCCGCTGCCCTTGCCCACCCAGGCCACTCGCGTCGGCGGCGCGGACTCAATGATCACCGGCCTGAACTTCATGGGCTTGGGACGGGCGAGTTCCATCTCGAAGCGGCTGCCCTTCTGCCAAGGCTGGCCTTCGACCCAGCGCGCCCGCGAAATCACTTTGTTCCACCATGCCCACTGATCGAGGGCTTCAAACTTCTTCCAGATATGCTCCGGACGGCACTTGGCTGTGGTTGAGTATTCCAGGTGAATGGACATTCTGTGTGTTCACATCCTCCACTTGTAGCGCCGCCGTCTCGGCGGCTGTCCTGGCGGCGTCTCGCCGCCAGCTTGAGGCTGGCGTTACGCCGTACAAATCTCTCGGATGGTTTCCAGCGCTCGCGCGCAGGCAGCGCGGTCGACGTCCATGTGGGTGACCAGGCGCATCTGCTCGGGATTGATGCCGTTCATCAGCACGTTGCGTTCGGCTAAACGCCGCGAGAGTTCAGCCGTGGTCATGCCCGTACCGCTGACGTCGAAAACCAGGATATTCGTGCGCACGCGGGCTGGGTCGAGCTTGATCCCCGGAATGCGTGCCAGACCTTCGGCCAGGAAGCGCGCGTTGGCGTGATCGTCGGAGAGGCGCGCCGGCATCTTCTCCAGCGCAATCAACCCGGCTGCGGCCAGGATGCCCGCCTGGCGCATGCCTCCGCCCAGCATCTTGCGGCAGGCGCGGGCGCGGTCGATGAACTCGCGGCTGCCCACCAGCATCGATCCTACCGGCGCTCCCAGGCCCTTCGACAGGCAGAACATAACGGAATCGAACTTGCTCGTGATCTCGGCCACGGGCTTTCCCAGCGCCGTAGCCGCATTGAAGATGCGCGCGCCATCGAGGTGGACGGGCAAGTCCGGCGTCGTGCGCGCCGTCGCAGATTTCGTTGGCCGTTTCCGGCGGGTACACCGTGCCGCCGGCCATGTTGTGCGTGCTCTCCAGTGACACCAATCCGGTCGGCGCGCGGTAATAGATTTTGGGCGCAATGCGCTTCTTCACCTCGGCCCAGGTGAGGATGCCGTCCTCGGCGTAGATAGGCCGGGCCACGCATCCGGAGAAAGCAGCCATCGTCGCCATCTCGTAATTAAAGATGTGGCCGCGCTCTTCGCAGATCACTTCCTGGCCGTGATGGGTGTGCAGCCGGATGGCGATCGCATTGCCCATGGTGCCGCTGGGAACGAAGATCGCCGCTTCGCGGGCGAAGATCTCGGCCGCGCGCTGCTCCAGGCGGTTGATGGTCGGGATCTTCGCCGTAGACATCGTCGCCGACCTCGGCTTCGGCCATGGCGCGACGCATCTCCGGCGTGGGCCGTGTGACCGTGTCGCTGCGCAGGTCAAGTGGCAGCGCGGTCTTGTCCGGGGATTCCAGAAGTCGCTCTGCGGCTAAGTTAGTCTTCATGTCAGCGCGTCACATCCTGGCGAAACAGAGAGTCTAATGAATTTTGCGGGAAAGCTCTAGACCCGTTATGAGTGCACCCAAAGTAGCGCCGGCCTCTGGCCGGCTGTCGCGAGGGCGTCTCGCCCTCGCACGTGTGGGCAAGATGCCCACACGCACAGCCGCCGGGACGGCGGCGCTACAGGATGCAGCCCACACCAAGGAAACGCTCGAACACCTCATTCGACAGCAAGCGTCCTCTCGATGTGAGGCGGACCGTATTACGCTCGCGTGCGAGCATCCCGGAGGACTGCAGTTCGCGGAGCGCGTCTCCGAACACGCGCTCCGCATCGATCCCGAGGTGCGAACTGACCGCCTTCAGATCCACGCCGCGCGTTAGGCGCAGACCGAGAAAGAATGCTTCCTCTAGCGCAGCCTGCGGTGAGACCGTAGTGCGATTCAGCGGCGCACCCGACATCAATTCCTCGAGCGAATCCGGCGTGGAAAGGCGGACAGCGCCGTTGGAAGTCTCCAGCATCGAGTGCGCATCCAGACCGAAGCCGATGTAAGGTCGTCGCGTCCAGTATTTGAGGTTATGCCGCGATTCCATTCCGGGCCGCGCAAAATTGGAGATCTCGTACTGCGCAATGCCGGCTGCGCTCAGCCGCGAGCAGGCCTGCTCATAAAAATCCGCGACGGCGTCATCATCAGGGACGAAGTGGGCGTGGTAACGTGTGCCGCCGGCGATCAGCTCCCGTCCCAGCCGCGAATCTTCGTCCACCTCGAGCATGTACACGCTCACGTGGGGAACACCGGCGGCAAGGGTCTGATCGAGTGATATTTGCCAGCTCGCCGCGGTCTGGTGCGGCAGGCCGGCGATCAGATCGATATTGATGTCGGTAATGCCGACGGCGCGCAGCCGCGCAATGTCGTCGAGCACCGCGGCCCGCGTGTGCAGGCGGCCGACCGCAGCGGCTTCGGCATCGACGAAGGACTGCACACCCAGGCTGACGCGGTTCACGCCCACGCGCACCAGCGTCTCCAGCATCTCGGGCGCGAGCGCCCCCGGAGCGCACTCCACCGTGATTTCTGCCTCACGATCGATCTCGAACTCCTGCCGCAGCGCGGCGAAGACTCGTTCAATCTGCGGCGGCGCCAAGGTGGTGGGAGTGCCGCCGCCGAGGTAAATCGAATCCGCTTTACGGTCGAGAATTCCACCCATCTCGGAAGCTGTCTGCCGCACGCGGCCGATATCGGCACAAACCCGGCCCACGTAGCCTGCAACCATTTCGCGCGCAAAGACCCCAGAAGCGAAGTTGCAGTAGCTGCACTTGGATCGGCAAAACGGAACCGATATGTAGATGCCAACCGGCATGTTAATCTTTACCGCCGAGACGCCGAGTACGCCGAGGAAACCGACCTCATCTCCGCGTCCTGCTGCGTCTTAACAGTTTACTCAGTCTTAGTGGATCTATGCGACGAGCGGTCATCACCGGAATGGGCGTAGTGAGCCCGAACGGCATCGGCAAGGACGCCTTTTGCCGCGCTGTACTGGCGGGCAAGAGCGGGGTCTCGCGCATTACCCGCTTCGACGCCAGCTCGCTCCCCGTGCAGATCGCGGGCCAAGTGGAGAACTTCGACGAACTCGCCTGGGTGGAGCGGCACGAGCGCAAGCACGTCTCGCGCGTGGTGCCGCTGGCCATCGCTGCGTCACACGAAGCGCTCCAGGACGCCGGGCTCGATCCCGCGGCGATGTCGCAGGAAGAAAAGCGGCGCATCGGGGTGATGCTCGGCAGCGGCGGCGGCGCGCAGGACTTCAGCGAAGAACAATTCCGGTTGTGGTACACCGGCCATCCGAAGGAAGTCAGCGTGTTCTCCATTCCCAGCGGGACCATGGGCACGCTCTCGAGCGAGATCAGCATGCGCTTCGGCTTCCGCGGCCTCAGCCACGTGGTCACCACCGGCTGCACTTCGTCCACCGACGCCATGGGCTATGCCGTGCGCAACATTCAGGCGGGTGTGCTGCCGACGATTCTGGTGGGCGGCGCCGACGCGCCCATCGCCTTCGGCATCATGAAGGGGTTCAGTTTGATGCGCATCATGACCACTCGCTGGAACCAGCAGCCGGAGCGGGCTTCGCGCCCGTTTTCCGCCGACCGCGATGGCTTCGTAGTGGGCGAAGGCGCATGGATGTTCGTGCTCGAGGACTACGAGCACGCCCGCGCGCGCGGCGCCCACATCTACGCCGAAGTCGCCGGCTACGGCTCAACCTGCGAGGCGTTCCACCGCGTGCGTCTGGAAGAATGCGGGGAGGAGCCGGCGCGCGCCATGGGATTGGCGATCGAAGAGGCAGGCCTCTCGCCCACGGATGTCCAGTACGTCAACCTGCACGGCACTTCCACGGTGCTGAACGACCGCATCGAGACACGCGCGCTGAAGCTGGTGTTCGACGGCCGTGCCAGCCGCACCGCAACCTCGGCATTGAAGTCCCAGATCGGACATCCACAAGGCGCCTGTGGCGCCGCCGGCGTCGCGGCCACGTTGGTTGCGATGCAGCAGGGCCAGGTTCCGCCCACCATCAATCTCGACCAGCCCGATCCCGAATGCGACCTCGATTACGTGCCCGATGTGGGACGCAAGCTCGCGATCGAGCACGCGGTGTGCAACTGCATCGCCTTCGGCTCGAAGAACTCGGCCCTGCTGCTGCGAAAAATCGCGTGATTCCTATTCTTGAATGATGATCGTCGGGTCGGCGCCCGGGCCGGCGCTCTTCAAGTCATGCACGCGGTAGCGATACTTCTCGCCGGCCGCCACTTTTTCATGCAACGGCCCGGACGAAGTGACGTGACCGGCTTTCACCAGAAACTCGTGGCCGTAGTGAAACGGTGATCCTTCTTCGAGGTCGAATGCGATCCTGATGTCGCGCTTCGAGAAGAATTCCACTTCTTCACCCTTGCCCTTGCTTAAATGCGTGACAATCTTCTCGTCGCGATCGTCGGCAAAGTGTTCGACACGCTTGGTCGGGGGGACTGGTTTTGGCATGGTTGCCATAATCTGCTCCTGCATTGCAAAATTGGCTCTGGTGCCTGGGAAGAAGTCGCTAATTATGCGCCGGTGAGGCAGCCGCACGCAACAGTTTCTGCAGTGGTTCGCTCTTGACCAGCTCGTCGAAGTTGGGAGTGTTGCGCACCACGCCGGGCGAGGCGCCGGTCGCAAGTGCTTTTTCCAGAAAAACGGTGGCCCGATCGGGATGCCCAAACTTGCTCTCGATCATCGCACCCTTCAGTTGCAAGTCGGGATCCGCCGGCGCCAGATCCAGCGCGCGCTGCAGGGACTGCTCTGCGGCCGCCGCATTGCCCAGCATGGCATTGCACAATGCGACCTGACCTAAGGCCGCGGCCTCCCGCGGATTGACCTTCAACCGCTCCTCGGCCAGCACCAATGCCCGGCGATACGCAGCCGCTGCTTTCTCGCGCTCCCCCGGACTCCAGTAGTAAGCTCTCCGCCAGGTTGCCCCACATCAAGTAGTCGTGGTCATCGAGTTTTAGAGCCTGTTCCTCGGCACGGGCGGCATCGCCAAAGCGCCGTAGATAGAAATAGACGAGGCCGAGATTCGAATAGGCCGCCGCTGATGGCCGAAGAGATACCGACTTCTCCAGCGCCGGCAGGGCTTCATCGAACCGGCCCAGCGCCGTGTACGCTCCGCCCAGATTCATGTAACCGCGGAAGCTGTCCGGAGCCAGCGCCGTCACCTGCTGAAACATTTCGACGGCCTCGGGGAAGCGTCCGTGACGAAAGAGGAAAGCGCCCAGCCAGTTGTATCCCGCCCAGTACTGCGGGCGCACCGAGATGGCGCGCCGGTGTGTCTGCTCCGCCTCCGCCGTTTTGCCCAGGTGCTCATAGGCGTAGGCCAGGCCGCGGTAGGCATCGTCGGAGGTGCGGTCCGCCTCCAACCCGCGCTGGAATTCGCTGACCGCCTGCTCATACTTGCCGGTTTCGTTGTGCAGATAGCCCAGGCAGATGGCGCCTTCGCTTTCGCCTGCCGCCTTCTGGCAAGCTTCCAGAGCGCGCGTGACCCACTCGCCAGCATGGGTGGCCTGGAACTTGCGCCAATAGCTCTCGCCCAGCCCGGCATAGGCCAGAGCGTAATTGGGATCGCGCTCCAGCGCCCGCTTGAAGACCTCGATCGCGCTATCCACGTTCTCGAGCTTCTGGTACTCCATCAGATAGCCGCGCCCGCGCAGGTAGTAGTCATAAGCAGCGGGCTCGCTGGTGCCGTAAGCCGCCAGCGCCTGTCGGTCCTTCGAGCCCAGCTCCAAGTCGAGCGAGCGCAGCACGCTCTGCACCACGTGGTCCTCGACCGCAAATGGATCGGCGGCGGGTGCGGTGACGGTATCGCCGCGCAACTGCTGCCGCGTGCGGCTATCGACAAGGTGATAGCTGATGCGCATCCGCGTGCCGGAGCGCTCCAGGCTGCCTTCGAGAACGAGATTCGCGCCCAGCCCGATACGCGCCTGCTCCACCGAACTCACGTGCTGCGCCCGCATCTCGCTGGGCGGGATCACCTGCACAGGATAGTTGTCGCTCAAGTGCGCCAGTTGCGCGTTCAGCGTTTCCGCCAGCCCCTGGGCAAAAGCGCGAGCGCCGGGGTCCTCGCCCAACACCTCAAACGGCAGTACAGCAAGGTTTTTCTTTTGCGGAAGCTGAGCGCCCGTAAACCGGCGATTCCACTGCTGGCGGACGACGGGCGCAATCAGAAAGCCCAGCAGCAGCAAAACCACTGCTGCCGCGCTGCCGATCAAATATCGCGTCCCACGCGGGCGTGGGGCAGGGGGGAACCGGACTGAACTCGGCCTTCCGCTTTGCACCACCTGCAGATCGGCGAGCAGGTCCGACGCAAGCGAGTAGCGGTTTTCCGGCTGCTTGGCCAGCATCTTGGCGATGATCTGTTCGAGTTCAGCCGGAACCGCTTGCGCCAGCTCGTGTACCGGCTGCGGCGTCGCCTGCAGGGTGCGCGCGGCGATTGCCGTCTTGCTCTCGGCGGAAAAAGGGTGCCGCGCCGTCAGCATTTCGTAGTAGGTGACGCCCAGCGCGAAGACGTCCGAGCGATGATCGGCTTCACCGCCGCACAGCACCTCCGGCGCGATGTAGCCGGGCGTTCCGGCAATCGACCATTCCAGGCTTTCTGCGCTGACGGTAATGTCGCTGTCGCTATCCGGCGCGTGCTGCCTGGCCAGTCCGAAATCCAGAATTTTCACCTGCCCGTCGGGCGTGACCAGGATGTTGTCCGGCTTGATGTCACGATGGACGATGCCTTTCTTCTGCGCCGCCGCCAGGGCATCCGCGCACTGCATTGCCAAATTCAGGAATTCGGGCGTCGGAATTCGGCCGGTCGCCCGCAGCCGTTGGCGCAAACTGGCGCCCTCGACGTACTCCATCACCAGAAAGACTTCGCCCTGCTCTTCCACCACGTCGTAGATGGCGGCAATGTGCGGAGAGCTGAGCGCCGAGCTGCGCTCGGCCTCTTTGAGAATGCGCCGGCGCAGGCGGGGATCGTCGCCCAGCTTGCGGGAAACACGTTTCAGGGCGACAGGTCGCTTCAGGCGGGTGTCGTCGGCTCGATAGACTTCTCCCATTCCGCCCCTGCCCAGCAGAGCGCGGATGGCGAACCGACCGACGTTCGAGCCCGTCAGGTCCTGCTCAACGGTCGACCGTTGTGGCTCGGTGGCGGCCATCAGACACCTTGGGGTTAACTCCCGGGAAAGCGACTAGAAACAGCATGGTACAGGCAACTCTGGGACAATGCCAGCCACGCCGCGTCCCACGAGTTTTCCATCCGCATAGCCCTCCGGCGCGTCTATACAATAGTCTTTAACTAACCGATGGCTTCTGGCACCCACGAAGAAGAGGTTCTAGGCAAGGCATACGACAGCCGCTTGATGCGCCGGCTGCTGACCTATCTGCGTCCCTACCAATGGCAGGTCGGCCTGGCGCTGGTCGCAATTGTGCTGAAGTCGGCTGCGGATGTGGTCGGCCCGTACCTCACCCTGGTTGCGGTCGACCAATACCTGGCGCCCAAAGTGGGGGCGCACTCGCTGCTCGACCGCTGGCTGAGCGCGAATCCCTGGGCCGGCATCGGGCAAATTGCCCGCCTCTATCTTTTCCTGCTGATTTTCAGCTTCCTTCTGGAATACGCGCAGATCTACCTGATGCAGTGGACCGGCCAGAAAGTGATGTTCGACCTGCGCAGCCAGATCTTCCGCCACCTGCAGCGCATGCACCTGGGCTTTTACGACAAGAATCCGGTCGGGCGGCTGGTCACCCGCGTTACCACGGACGTCGACGCGCTGAACGAGATGTTCACCGCCGGGGTGGTCTCCATCTTCGAGGACGTGTTCGTGCTGGTGGGGATCATGGTGATCATGCTGTGGATCAAATGGTGGCTGGCGCTGATCGTCTTCGCCGTCCTGCCGCTGATCCTCGTGGTCACCTCGGTCTTCCGCAAGTACGTCCGCGATTCCTACCGGCGCATTCGCATTGCCATTGCGCGCATCAACGCCTACTTGCAGGAGCACGTCAGCGGCGTGGTGGTGCTGCAACTGTTCAACCGCGAGAAGAAGGCCTTCGACCGCTTCAGCCAAATCAACGCCAGCCACATGGAGGCCTACAAGGACGCGATTCTCGCTTACGCCGTTTATTACCCGGTGGTCGAGCTTCTGTCCTCTACCGCCATCGCCTGCGTGATCTGGTTCGGCGGCAATGCCATCCTGCACGACAAGGCGGCGCACGTTCCGGCTGTGAAGGCGATGACGCTGGGAATCCTGATCGCCTTCAACCAGTACGCGCAGCGATTCTTCCGCCCCATCCAGGACCTGAGCGAGAAGTACAACATTCTGCAATCCGCCATGGCGTCGAGCGAGCGCATCTTCAAGCTGTTGGACACGCCGGCGGAGATCGCCGAGCCCGTCTCGCCCAAGAAGAGCGAAGGCCCCGGACGGATCGAGTTCGATCATGTCTGGTTCGCCTATCGCAACGTGCCGACGAGCGGGGATGGCCAGCCGGGGGATGGAGATCGAACCTCAACACCCGCGGGCGAGGGCGCCCGCGCCACACCAGCCCGGGCCACACCAGCCAGCGCCACACCAGATTGGGTGCTGAAGGACGTTTCCTTCACCATCGAGCCGGGGGAGACGGTAGCCATCGTTGGCCACACTGGCGCCGGCAAGAGCACCATGATCTCGCTGCTGCTGCGTTTCTACGACGTGCTGCAGGGCGCAATCCGCATCGATGGCGTGGACATCCGCGAGATGTCGCTCTCCGACCTGCGCCGCCGCTTCGGCGTAGTCTTGCAGGACCCTTTCCTGTTCAGCGGCACCGTGGGCGATAACATCCGCCTGGGCAGCGACTGGATCGAGCATGGGGCGGTGGAGCAGGCGGCCCGCGACGTCAACCTCGCCGACTTCATCGCCTCGCTGCCCCAGGGTTTTCAGGAACCGGTGCGGGAGCGCGGCAGCACGCTCTCTACCGGACAGAAGCAGTTGATCTCGTTCGCGCGCGCACTGGCGCACAATCCCCGAATCCTGGTGCTCGACGAAGCCACCTCCAGCGTGGACACCGAGACCGAGTTCAAAGTGCGCGATGCCCTCTCGCGCATGGTCGAAGGACGGTCATCGCTGATCGTGGCCCACCGCCTGTCGACCATCCAACGCGCCGACAAGATCCTGGTCATGCACAAAGGCCGCCTGCGCGAGATGGGCACCCACCAGCAGTTGCTGGCGCAGCGCGGGATATACTGGAAGCTGTACCAGCTCCAGTACAAGGACCAGGAAGTGGCGGTCAGCGCCGACGACTAGTAGCGCCGGCATCGTGCCGGCTGTCGTTGCGGGCATCTTGCCCGCAACACCGGCGGCGAGACGCCGCCGAGGACAGCCGCCGAGACGGCGGCGCTACACATGCGTCTTCTGATCTCCGCCGGGGAAGCCTCGGGCGAAATGTACGGCGCGCAGCTCATCGAGGCTCTGCGCCGGCGCGTGCCTGACCTCGAGTGCTTCGGTGTCGGCGGCGAGCGCATGCAGGCCGCGGGCTGCGAGCTGATCGTTCAGTCGAAGGAATTGGCCGTGGTCGGGATCACCGAAATCCTGCCGCGACTCCCAAAGATCTACGCCGAATTCCGCAAGCTGGTCCGCTCTATCGACGATCGCAAGCCCGACGCCGCCATTCTGATCGATTCGCCGGCATTTCATTTCAAGGTCGCGCGTGAGCTCCACCGGCGCGGCGTTCCGGTCATCTACTACGTCGCCCCGCAGCTCTGGGCTTGGCGCTCAGGCCGGGTCCGCCTGGTAAAACGCTACTTCAAGAAGGCGCTGGTCATCTTTCCGTTTGAGGAGCAGTGGTACCGCGAGCGCGGCGTGGATGCGGAGTACGTAGGACATCCGCTAGCCGATCTGGAAAAGCCGTCTGAGTCTTTAGCGGAGTTCCTGGAGGAGCAGGGATACGAGCCCGACAAGCCGATCATTGCGCTCATGCCCGGCAGCCGCCACAAAGAGATTCGGATGAATTTGCCCGCTTTGCTGCGGACGGCGGAGCTGCTGGGTTGTGATTACCAGTTCGTCTTGCCGATCGCCCCGACGATCGATCCCTGGTGGCTCGACCTGCAGGTGCAGAAGCTCAATCCCAGTTATAACTTCATTCTCTTCACCACGCCCGACCGGCGAGGCCTGGCCTACGCCCGCGCCGCCGTGGTCGCCAGCGGAACCGCGACCGTGGAAGCCGCGATGATGGGCACGCCCATGGTGGTGGTCTATCGCGTTTCGCCGGTTACGTGGAGGGTTGGACGTCCGCTGGTCCATGTGAAAAACTTCGCCATGGTCAACCTGATCGCCGGCGAGCAAGTGGTCCCCGAACTGATCCAGGCAAACTTCACTGCCGAGAACGTAGCGGCGAAGCTGCGGGAAATCCTGCCCGACGGCCCAGTTCGTGAGAAAATGAAAGCAGATTTGGCCCAGGTTCGGGCACGGCTGAAGTCAGGCAGCGATTCTGGCTCCGCCGCCGACCGGGCCGCGGATGCAGTTCTGCGAACCTTGGCATAGCCTGTTGCTTTTCGCAACACTTCGGCTATGCACCAATTTCAGTGCATTGCATCCGTCCGGCTGGATTGATCATCTTAGTTTTCATTACTCTGGGAGTACTCAGCTTTATGTCTTTGGCTCGGCCGGTTGTGCGATGCGCCCTCGGGGCCGCATGCGCACTGCTTTTGCTGTCTCTCTACTCGTTTGGCGCGGAAAAGCAACGCCTCCGCGTGGATGACTACGAAATCAACGCGGAACTTCTGCCCAAGGCCCACAAGCTGGCGGCACGCGCGCAGGTTCGGTTCACCGCGCTGGATGACATCAGCGTCGCTACTTTCGAGTTGAACAATGCGCTGCGCCTTACCAAGGTAGAGGATGCCGACGGGCATCCGCTTTCCGCCGAGCGCGTCACCCAGGATTCCACCGTGCGCGTGCCGCTCTCCGCGGGGATCTCCAAGGGCGCCACTTCGACGCTGACCTTCGTCTACGAAGGCGTGCTGCAATCGTCGGACGATAGCCCGGTCGAGGGGCTGAAGCTGGCCTACGTCGGCGAACCGGAATCGTATCTGCTCTATGCCGGGCGCTGGTTCCCGATGGTCGGGTATGACACGAATCGCTTCACAGCCGCCATGCACATTACCGTTCCCTCGTCGCTGATGGTGGTGGGCAGCGGAAAACAGTCCACCAGTCTGGGAATGGCGCCGGTCAATGAACCGCCGGAGCAGGAGACCGTGGTTCGCAACGGCAAGCGGGCAAAGGTTGAAAAGCCGCGGCCGCCGAAGAAAGAGCAGTCCGGCAAAACCACCTATACATTCATCTGGGACAAGCCGAGCTTTCCCGGAACCATCATCGCCGGTCAGTTCAACGTAACCGACACGAACCACGGCGGCATCAACGTCCAGACGTACGTGCTGGCCAACAAGCGGCCGCTGGCGGCAAGCTATGGCGAGACCGCGGCCAAGGAGTTTGAGTTCTTCACCTCGGTTTACGGGCCAGGGCCGTCGACCACGCTGAAGGTGATCGAAATTCCCGATGACACGGTGCCCTCCGCCTGGGCGCCGGAGATGGCGGCGCTGGCGCAGCGCGCGTTCAGCGAAAAGGTGCAGTACCGACTGCTGGCCAATACCATCGCCCATCAGTGGTGGGGAGCGCTGGTGAGTCCCGCGAATCGCGAGAGTTTCTGGCTGAGCGATGGCTTCTCCCGCTACTCCGAGGCGCGCTACGTGGAGCAGGCGGCCGGTGAGGCTGGGTTCGAGGAAGTCACAAAAGATATGGCGGTGGGCGCGCTTGCCTACGATTCCGTACCGCTGGGCAGCGTCGGCAAGCTCGACGTGTTCTCCCCGGAATTCCAATCGATGGTCACCAACAAGGGAGGCATGATCCTGCACATGCTGCGCTGGGTGGTGGGCAATGCCGCCTTCGAGAAGACCATGCACGCCTTCGCCCGGCAGTTTGCGTGGAAGGCGGCGACTTCCGATGACTTTCGCCAGGTCGCCGAGGCGCAATCCGGAGAGCGCCTGGGCGGCTTCTTCACTCAGTGGCTGGATTCCACCGGCGCGCCAGATTTCAAGAACAAGTACACCGTCTACCGGCTGGGCAACAACAAGGGGTTCCGCATTGCCGGCGAAGTGCAGCAGGACCTCGACTTGTTTCGCATGCCGATTGAGGTGAAAGTCGATACCGACGGCAAGACTGAGTTCAAGCGCATTGAGGTGGTGGGGACCGATTCGCCGTACGTAATCGAGACCTTCGGGCGGCCGCGGCGGATCGTGCTCGATCCCAACAACCACGTGCTGAAGAATTCTCCCGACCTCAAAACTCGCGCGTCGATCATGCGCGGGCAGCAACTGGTGCAGCAGGGCGACTACACCGAGGCGCTCAAGGAGTTCAACAAGGCGCTCGACAGCAACCACAACAGCTCGCTGGCGGCCTACCGCATTGCCGAGGTGTTCTTCCTCCAGCACAACTATCAGGCGGCTGCCGACTACTACCGCCGCTCCATGAACGGTGACGGCGAGCCCAGGTGGACCGAGGTGTGGAGCTACCTGCAGTTGGGCAAGATTTTCGACATCACCGACCAGCGCGACCGCGCCGTCAATATGTATCGCCAGGCGCTGCAGACCCACGACGACACCCAGGGCGCCCTGGAAGAAGCCCGCAAGTACCTGCAGACGCCGTACAAGCGCGAGGTGGCGAAAGACAGCAGCGGGATGTGACCAGGGTTTCTAGTTTGTAGTTTCTGGTTTCTCGAGAGAAGCAAGCCGTTTCAGCGCGCGTAGCGCGCGCAAGAGCGTAGCCCACGGCGTAAGCCGTGGGAAAGAAATCGGAAAACGTTAGCCTGCGAAGCAGGCGAAAGAATTGCCGAGAATCCTGATCTTTCGCCCGCTTCGCGGGCTGGCCAACGAAACGACATAGTCCCACGGCTTACGCCGTGGGCTACGTTCTTATGCCCGCTCCGCGGGCTTGTGAGCACACTTAGCGACCGAACCTTAACCCGCTCAGCCCGACAGCCCTTTCCTTCTCCACGCCCTTCGCCATCACCAGCACGTCAAACGTCTCGCCCATCCCTGCTGGCGTGACCAGATGCTTGAGCTGCAGCGCGCGCTTGGCGCGCTCCTGGGGCAGGTGCGCGTCTTCGAAGGCGTCGGCAAACTGCGTTTCTTCGCCGATGCCCATCAGGAACTGCGCCTGGGTTATCAATCCGAAGCAGTCAAGGCCGGCCTGTTCGCCGGTGGCACGCAATGCGGTGAAATTGACGTGCGCGGTGATGTCCTGCTCGCCGGGAGCTTCATAGGGATTGTCACTGGCGGAGTGCTGGCGGTAGCACATGATCGTGCCACGATGGCGCCCGGCCAGAAGTTCCTCGCGCACGTAGCCGTAATCGATAACAACCACAAATCCTCGGCTGACGGATCGGGCGATGGTCTGCATCCATCGCTGTGCCTCCAGGCCGGCTTCCACGCGCTCGCCTTCTTCGGGATGTATGGAGTAACGATCGAGGTATTCCATTTCGGCAGCCGATGCGGAGACGAAGCTCTCGACGAACCTGCCGGCCTCCGATCCGATTCGCATCACCCCATGATTGCTCATCACCTCGACCGGCAGCGCGTCGAAGAACTCGTTGCCGAAGACAATCACATCTTCGGTAGAGACGCGGCTCGCTTGGTCTCCTGCAATGGACGCTTTCCCCGACGCAACGTGGCCGGCCAGCCCCGACGCTAGCTTCTCGCGCAATGCGGCCGACCGTTCCACCAGCGTGTAGTGCACCGCGCGGAAGAATTCGGGGAACTTGTGTTGCGACCAGCCAAGCACATCGCGCGCGAACAGTCCGCGGCCGGGCCCGAGTTCCACGATCTCGATGCGCTTCGGCGAGCCCAGCACGCGCCACATCTCCTCGAACTGGCGGGCCATCAGCCGTCCGAAAATTGCGTGCACGTCGCTCGATGTGTAATAGTCGCCGGCCTTGCCGAACTGCTCCTGGCGGCGCGCGTAATAGCCGAGTTCCGGCTCATACAGGCACATTTCCATGTAGCGGGAAAAAGGGATGGGGCCGTGCTCGCGAATCTCCCGCTCGATGCGCTCGCGCAGCGTCATTGCCGCTCTTTCACGTCCTGCGGCGTGCGGATGAACATCTCGACGAAGTAGTCGTGCAGGCAATCGTAGAGCTGGCGCTGGAAGGTCCACTCGAACTGCGGATGGTCGAGGTCGCGCGGGTGCAGCTCGAAATAGTAGGTGTGGACCTTCAGTCCGGGATCTTTGAAGCGAATGATGACCTCGACGCCGTCGCCCTTCTCGCGCGCGTCAAAGGCCAGCAGCGGATGTTCATAGAGGCGGAGTTGTTCGAGGACGCGTTCCAGGCGAGCGTTTTCCACCGCATGATTTAATCACAGCCGGGGCAGGGAGATTGATTCATTGACTCATTGATCCATTGCTTCATTGGGACCGGTTCAATGAATCAATGACCAAATGGATCAATGGATCAATAAGCTCATTCGTAGTGCAGCGACTCGATCGGATCCAGGCCGGCGGCGCGCACGGCGGGCAGCATCCCGCTGATAAGTCCCACAAGGCTGAGGATGACTGTCGCCACGATCAGGCTGCTGAGGTTGATGCCCAGGTGGATATCGCCGGCGCCGCTGTTCTCGCCGAACGCGCTCATCAGCGTAATCGACCCGACCGTCCACGAGATCACGTAGGCGATCACAATGCCGGCCAGGCCGCCGGCAAAGGTGATAGCCAGCGCTTCGGCGAGGAATTGAAAGAGGATCTGCCGTTTCTGCGCGCCGAGGGCTTTCTCAACGCCGATTTCGCGGGTGCGTTGTTGCACCGAGACCAGCATGATGTTCATCAGGCCGATGCCGCCGATGCCAAGCGTCAGCGCGCCGATGAACGCCAGCAGCACCTTCAGCGCAGCGGTTACGACCTTGAACTCGTCGAAATCTTCTTTGACGTCGGCGACGAAAACAGCACGACGGTCGTCAGGGCGGAAGTTGTGGTGCCCGGCGAGCACGGCGCGGACCACGCGCGCGAGCTGGCGATGGTCTTCACCCTCGTAATCCATCGCCATGCCGGTGATGTATTCAGTGTTGTACAGGTCCCCCATGGTACTGAACGGGATGACCACCATGGTGTTGTCGTTGTTGTCGCCTCCCTGCACCTTGTGCTGGTAGACGCCGACCACCTGGAAGGTCATGCCATTGATGCGAATGTTGCCACCCACCGCCAGTTCGCCAGAAAACAGCCTCTGCTTGGCTTCATCGCCGATCACGGCCACGCGCGCCCGCGTGAACTCATCCTGCTCCGTCAACGCGCGCCCGGTCTGCACGTCGAAGCGGCGAATGCGCTGGTAGACGGGATATACGCCGGTGAGGAACAGGTTGGTAAAAGTCCGCGTGTCGTGCTGGATGGTAGCGCTGCCTTGCTGGTTGTTGTTGCCGTTGTTGCCCTTGTCGAACATCGGCGTGATGCCCTTAATCATGGGGACTTCGTTGCGAATGTAGTCCACGTCGGCCAGTTTGAGTTTGACCTCACTGCCCGCCTTCGAGCCCCCCGCCTGCAACGAAGTGCGCCCGGGGAAGACCATGATCATCTCGGTGCCCCAGGAGCTGAAAATCATGTTGATGGCGCGTTCGAATCCCGAGCCAAAGGCCAGCAGGATGACCACGGTGGCGATGCCCCAGGCCATGCCCAGCATGGTGAGCGTGGTGCGGCGGCGGTTGTGCTTCATTGCCCCGTAGGCTTCGCCCAGCAGATCACGAATCATGATTCACTCCTGGCGCAGCGCCTCTACCGGCTCCAGCATGGCTGCCTTGCGCGCCGGGTAGAGGCCGGCCGCGATGCCCGCCAGCGCCAGTGCCAGCACTGCTCCGATGGCCGACACTGGCACGATCTTCGGCGTATCAAAGCCCGTCGGCAATTGCACGCCGGAGAGCAGCTTGATCACCACCATGGCGCCGCCCACACCGATGGCGCCGCTGAGCAGCGTCAGAAACGCGCCCTCAAGGAAAAACTGGAACAGGATGTTGCGATTGGTCGCGCCCAGGGCTTTGCGCAATCCAATCTCGCGCGTGCGCTCGCTCACCGCCACCAGCATGATGTTGATGATGCCGATCGCGCCCAGCGCCAGCGTCACCAGCCCGACCCCGCCCAGGAACCAGTCCATCGCGGTGAATATCTTGCCCATGGTCTTCTGGTTCTTCACCGTGTCCCATTCTTCCCAGATGTCCGTGCCCTTGGGATCGAACCCGCCATGGTTGCGGGCCACGATCTTGTGCATCTCTTCCTTAGCCTCTTCGTTTTCGTCGAAAGTGCGTGGCTGGTAGTTGATGAAGGAAATCGCATTGCCTTCCTTGGAGTTCTCGCCCTTCAGACGGAAAGAGCTCGCGCATGGTGTTGAAAGGCACAAAAATGCGGATGTTGGTGGCGTTCTGCTCCTCGCGCCCGATCATCGAGAGCACGCCGATCACCTCGAAGCGCACGCCGTTCAGCATGATGGTGTTCCCCACCGCCGGCCGTCCGGGGAACATGTTCTTGGTCATCTCCCGCCCCAGGATGCAGACACGGCGGCGCTCGTCGTTGTCTTGATCGGTGATCCATCGCCCAACTTGCAGGGGGATCGTCCGCACCTGGTTGTAGACGGGCGGCACGCCCGAGACCTGGCCGTTGGTGCTGGTGTATTCGCTGACGGCGCGGATGTCGTCACGCGCGATCAAGCGGCGAGATGTGCAGCGCCAGCTTGGCTTCCCGCTTGATGTCGAGGTAATCGTCGTACGTCAGGTTGAACCACTTCATCGAGGTGAAGCTGCCTTCGACCGCCGGCGCCCGCCCGCCAAAGAAGAAGATAATGTTCTTGCCGAAGCTCTCCAGCTCCTTGCGATTGCCGTTGCGGAAGCCTTCACCCACGCCGATCAGCAGCAGCAGCGAGCCTACGCCCCAGGCGATCCCGAACATGGTGAGGAAGGAACGCAGCTTGTGCGCCCACAGGGTGCGCAGGGTCTGCGCGAAGATGTCCAGCAGCATGCGCATGCCCATACCTCAATGTTACGCCG
Organism: uncultured Acidobacteriota bacterium; assembly: GCA_963733935.1. Taxonomy (GTDB): domain Bacteria; phylum Acidobacteriota; class Terriglobia; order Terriglobales; family Acidobacteriaceae; genus JAHFUA01. Next base: position 343,374 of record CAVTEQ010000003.1, on the reverse strand, counting down.
CCGAAGGTAGGAAGTTCAGTGGCTCGCCATCACACCCCGGCCGCCAGAGAGTTGGACTGAGGAGAAGGGAAAGGGTTATCGGAAATTTTGGCGGACGGAGAAGCCCCGTACCCAAACTAGCGTCAGCCGTCTATAGTCGCGTGGCAAAACATTTCTATGGAGCCAGACCCATGAAGAAGCTACTCGTTACCATCGCGGTCCTTGCCATCGGGGTGCTATCCACCCCAGCGATGGCGCAGAAACCAGCTACCAAACCTGCGCTTAGTCCCTCGCAGGCCGTGCTCGCCTCGTGGTCCGACATCGGACGAAAACTGGTCGCCATGGCCGAGGATTTTCCCGAAGACAAGTACGATTTCAAGCCCGTCCCCGCGCAACGCAGCTTTGCCGAGCAGTTGTTGCACGTCGCCGGTTCGAACGATTTGTTTACGGCGACCGCCAAAGGCCAGAAGCCTGTGGACGACGAGTCGCGCGAACACTATCCCACCAAGGCCGCAGTGGTTGCCTACCTGAAGAAGTCGTTTACCGACGGCGCGGCCGTGATTCAGTCCAAGGGAGATCGCGGACTTGCGCAAACCGCAGTGGACCCAGAGTCCGGCCAGAAGATGCAGCTTTCCGACCTTGCCTATGAGGCGATCGAGCACTCGGGTGAGCACTACGGACAGCTGGTCGTGTACTACCGGGTCGCAGGCCTGGTGCCGCCAGAATCCCGGCCTAAGAAGTAGGCGCGGGCTTGGCAGCACCCTTAGCTACTTCGGGATATTCATACACTCCATGCCCCGCCTTGCGGCCCAGGCGGCCGGCTTTAACGTATTGCACCAAAAGTGGTGCAGGACGAAATTTCTCACCCAGCGTCTTGTGCAGATATTCCAAGATGTGCAGTCGCGTGTCGAGCCCCACGAGGTCTACCAATTCGAAAGGGCCCATGGGATGGTTAAGGCCCAGCTTGAGGGCCTTGTCGATGTCGGCGGCGCTGGCGATGCCTTCCTGCAGCATGTAGAAAGCTTCGTTGCCGATCATAGCGTTGATGCGGCTGGTGATGAAGCCGGGCGACTCTTTGATCACAACCACTTCTTTGCCCATGCGCTTGCCCACATCCACACAGGCATCGACGGTGGGCTGGTCGGTCTCCAGGCCACGGACGATCTCCAGGAGCTTCATCTTGTGCACCGGATTGAAGAAGTGCATGCCGATACAGCGCGGCGCCCGATAGGTGACGGACGAGATCTCGGTGATGGAGAGCGACGAAGTGTTAGAAGCCACAATGGTCTGGGGGGCGCAGATCTTATCCAGCAGCGTGAAGATCTCGATCTTCGATTCCAGCTCTTCGGGAACAGCCTCGATCACCAGCTCGGCAGCACGGGCCGCGTCTTCAATCGAGCTGGCAAACTCGATTCGCCCAAAGGCGTCGTCGGCCTGCTGGCGTGAGACCTTACCCAGTTCGACGCCCTTGTCGAGGTTGCCGCGGATCTCGGTCTCGGCCCGCCGCAGGCTCGCGGGCAGAATGTCCTCGAGGATGGTGCGGAAGCCGCCCAGGGCCGCGGCGTGCGCGATGCCGCGCCCCATGATCCCGGCCCCGATCACGGCGATCGTTTTCACGCCGGCCATGCCTACGCGTGCTTGGTGCGCTCGATGCCTTCCAGCACCTTGACGAAGTTCGGATCGGACTTGCGCATGTAGTCCGCCAGTTGCTTCCGCTCCTCGTCGGTCAGGGTGGGAAGGCTGACGGTGATGCGGCGCAGGGTGGCGGCAATGTCGTCCACGTAATTCATCAAACGAATAATCTCGCCGGTCGCGGGCATGAGGGCGTTCTCCTGTTGTCCCCGGGCAATAGTGGGGGAAGAGCTATTGTCGTCTGTGGGCGGAACGCTTGGCAAGCGGGCTGGTAGCGCCGCCGTCTCGGCGGCTGTCGATGTGGGCGTCTCGCCCACACGCGCGAGGGCAAGATGCCCTCGGGACAGCCGGCCGGAGGCCGGCGCTACATTCCTGATCCCAGCCGTAGCACCGCCGCACGCAGCCGTGGATGCGATTGCAGCAGGCGTATGTACCGCGCTTCGTCCCGCCCGGCTTTGGCGCGGATGATTGCTGCCAGCTTCCTTTTTTTGTCCGATGACCAGCGTGGGAAGTCCGGCACCAGCGCCAGCACGGCAGCGAAATTTTCCAGAGCCGCGCGCTCCGGTTGAGACAGCCTGCTGGTGTTCATGTCCAAAGCAAGCGCGAGCCTCCCGCCCGTGACCTGCCGCATCCTGTCCGCATCACCGCCGAATTTTTCCGCCATATGGCGGCTGACTCGAAAACCCAGGTTCCGCACGCGAAAGCGGTCCCACGCTCCCGCCTCCACTCCGGGAAGCTCGTAGAACACGTGTCCGGCCGCGAGCTTGCGAAGCGTGGCCGCCGAAGTACGGTAGCCGGGGCGCGCCGCGATCTTCTCCTCTTCACGCGCGAGCAGACGGCGTACCTCGGGGCGTCCGGGGCGGAATCCCAGCTTGCGATAGAACCAGAATGCTCCCGAGGCGATGGCTTCTTCGTTCTCTTCGCCGAGTTGGTACGGATAAACGGAGATGCAGCGAACACTATGGAGCTGCGAAAGCAGTCGCAACGCCTGCGCGTAATGCCACGCCGATTCGCCATCGCGATAGGCATAAAAAGTATTGAACCCGACCTCCATCCACTCGAAGAGCGAGATGCCCTCGATGTAATTGATCGGCACGCCGTTCTTCAGGGTGAATCCCGCGAGATAAGCGCGCAGCGGCAGCCGCCGTTCGGGAGCCAGGCCCCAAAGATAGATCTGGGTGCCGCGGCCGGGGCGGGCTTCGACTACGCTCGCCGGATCGCCCAGCGTGGTGCCGTAAAGCTCGCGGTAGCGGACCGCCATGATCTCGCGAATGAGGTCCATCACCGTTTCACCCTCTCGCCGAGAGAGCTTACGGATCGGCAGCGGCGAAGCTAGCTCATTCGCCAGCGAAACTTCGCTGCGCCGGATCAGCGGGGCATCGTGATAAAACACTGGCCGCACCGGCCGCCAGTTGCGGGTACGGCTGGCGCGCAGGTTATCGAGTTCCCACTTTACCGTCAGGCCGAGAGAGTTGTAGAGTTCCGCCTTTTCACGTCCGGAGATCGGCAGCCGCTCGAACTGCTCCAGCAACCACGGCAAGACTCCGCGCCGGCCTGACGCCGCCTGCAGCCACTCGGAGTAGGGGACATCCGCCTCGACGTCGGCATCGTCGGCGAGCAGAGGGATGAACCGCGGCAGGGTCGCACGCCAAACGGCCTTGCAGATCGTAGTCCGTCCAGTCGATGGCAACGTTGCGCGGAAAGCGCCGCGCCAGCCAGCGGACTATGTCGTAGTTCCACGTGTCCTGCATGGAAGTGCCGGCAATGCCGGAAACCTGCTCGGGATCGAACACGGACATGTCGGCGCCAGCAGCGCGCAGACCCTGAACGCGCTTCGCGAATGTCTCAAGCAGACGCTCAGCGTGCCGCAACACCGCAGCATTGTGCGGATACGCTCGCAGGAACAACAACGCATCGTGGAAGCGGATGAGGCTTTGCGGATCGTGCAACGGACTTCGGCCGAGCGCCGCCAGCAGCCGCTCCACCTGCGACGCATTCCCGCGCGAGAAGTTGGTTTTCTCCTGCTCCAGCCGGGCGAGGAGGCGATCAAGCGATGGCATCGTTTGCAGGGCAGTGTACTCCGAGTGTCAAACCCCTCCGCGGGTGGATAATACAAGCATGCTGCGCGACAAGAACCTTATCCCGCTTTCGCGTCAGCACCAGCACGCGCTGGCGATGTGCGTACGTCTCGACCGCGCTCTCGCTAACGGCAATGCCGAACTCAACGCCTGGCAAGAAGAAATTGCCGGCACCTGGGAGAGCGAGATCCGCTTCCACTTCGCGGCTGAAGAGAAGGTGCTGTTCCCGGCGGCGGAGAAATACGCTCCAGCGCTGGTCAAGCAGTTGCTCTCCGAACATGAAACGTTGCGAGGCTTCTTCGCGCAGGCACAAGCCCGGCGGCTGGACGTTGCGAATCTGAAGACCTTTGCGCGAAACGCTCTCCCAGCACATCCGCACCGAGGAGCGGCAGTTGTTCGAGCAGTGCCAGCGCCAGATGCCGCCCGAGGAGATGGCCCGCACCGGAGCTGCCATGGAGCAATACTTCGCCAACTGCGGCATGCCGGGCGCGAGTTGCGCGCTGCCATCCGAAAGGGGCTAGCGACTTCAGGCTGCGGTTTCGGAGCTCTTGCCGGTCGCACAGTCGTGCTTCTGGAACTCCTCCTGGGCAACGCGGTTGAAGGCGAGCGCGGCCACCGTGCTATCCAGGCGCGGGACAACGATTTCCCATTGGCAGTCGGAGCAGCACCAGCCGGTGAACTCTTGATCCTCAATCTGAATCATGTGTCGGTCCATCAACAATCTCCTCATCAACTGGCCGTGACATTCGCCTGCTCAGGCGCCCTTGCGGAGTCTGGAGGAGTCTTCCTCGTCCAGCACTTCGCGCACCTTCAATGCGAGGTCTTCGGGGGTAAATGGTTTTTCCAGGAAGGGCAGGTCAACCTGGTTGTGGCCGAGCTGGGCGATCTCCGCCATGTGTCCGGACATCAACAACACCCTGGTCCGCGGATAAAGCTCGCGGATGCGGCGGGCGAGTTGCCGGCCATTGTGTCCGGGCATGATCACGTCGGTGATTACCAGGTCGATCTCACCGGCGCGTTCGCTGGCCAGGGCCAAAGCATCTGACGCGTCCTGCGCCCCCAGGACGACGTACCCGAATTGAGCGAGAATCTGGCAGGTGAGCCAGCGCAGCGAGCTGTCATCCTCCACCACCAGAATGGTCTCCGAGCCCCCGCTCCTGGCCTTCGCCGGAGAGACCAGCATGGGCTTCACTCCAACCTGCTCGAGGCGCGGAAGGTAGATTTCAAACGTCGTACCCTGGCCGGGTTCGCTGAAGACCAGAATGCCTCCTCCACTCTGCTTGACGGTTCCGTACACGGTGGAGAGTCCGAGGCCGGTTCCGATGCCCACAGGTTTGGTGGTGAAGAAGGGTTCGAACAAGTGTGCGGCCGCTTGCTTGTCCAGCCCGGTGCCGGTGTCCGATACACGAAGCCGGACGTGCGGGCCGGTGGAAAGCTGTTGGTTCTCGCCGGCAAGGTCATCGCCCACCTCGATGTTTCCGGTTTCGATGGTCAAGTCGCCGCCCTCGGGCATGGCATCGCGGGCATTCAAGGCCAGGTTGATAATCACCTGCGCCATTCCGCTGGGGTCGGTCTTGACGCTGCCCAGGTAAGGATCAAGCACGGTGAGCACGCGGATGTTTTCGCCCAGCAGCCGGCGCAGCATCTTCTCGATGTCACTTACCACGTCATTCAGGTTGACGGTGGTAGGCTGCAGGACCTTTTGCCGGCTGAACGCCAAAAGTTGGCGTGTCACGGCGGCCGCGCGCTGTCCCGCCTTATGGATTTCTTCGGCGTAGTGGCGCAGTTGGTTGTCTTCGGGAAACTTTTCGATAATCAGACTGCTGTAGCCGAGAATCGCGGTTGCCGAGTTGTTGAACTCGTGGGCCACGCCTCCGGCCAGGCGGCCCACGGCCTCCAATTTTTGTGCGTGGCGCAACTGCTGCTCGAGAGCGTATTTCTCGGTGACGTTGCGCGTAATCCGGGAGAAGCCCCGCAGGCGCCCCTCGCCGTCCCGTAGAGCGGTGGTCACGGTGCTCGCCCAGAAACGGCGGCCGTCCTTCGTCACGCGCCAGCCTTCATCTTCAAACCGTCCCGCTGCCGCCGCCTGCTCCAGTGCATAATGCGGAGGTTCGGCCTGCCAGTTCTCGGGAGAATACAAGTCTTCGAGACGGCTGCCGGTGGCTTCCTCCTCCGAAAATCCGAAAATGTGCTGGGCGCCGGCGTTCCAGCTCACGACTACGCCCTCGGGATCAAGCATGAAGATAGCGTGATCCTTGACTCCTTCCATCAGCAGGCGGAAGCGTTCTTCACTCTGCCGCAAGTCGTTGACCGTCTGCTCGTGCAGGCCGATCCGCTGCAGCAATGCCGTCGTGAGCTTCTCCAATTCGGCGGTGCGCTCCAGGACGCGCTGGTCCAATTCAGCGTAGGCGTGGCGCAGCTCCTGTTCGGCGCGCTTGCGCTCGGAAACGTCGCGGATCGAGCTCGTGACCAGGATGCCGCCTCCGGTCGCGATCGGGTTAAGGCTGATTTCAAGCGGGAACTCGCTGCCGTCGCGCCGCATACCGTAGAGATCCAGCCCCTCCCCCATGGGACGCAGCCGCGGGCTGGAAAAGAACCGATTGCGGTGTCTGGAGTGGGCGTCGCGGTAACGCTCCGGTAGCAGCTTCTCCACCGACTGACCAATGAGCTCTTCGTGGCTGTAGCCGAACAGCTTCTCGGTCTGCGAATTGGCCAGCAGAATGGCGCCGCGTTCGTCGACGATCAGCATCGCATCAGGCGCCGACTCCAGTAGGGCACCAAACAGACGCTGCGCATCGCTGGATACCCTGAGTGCTTGCGGCAGGTTGCGCTGCAGCGAATCGGGGCCATCCTGCATTTATGCCTCACGCGTAGGGGTTGCCTTCGGATAGAAGCCCAATTCCCACGCCATTGTGGTTATGATGCGGCCATTATGCGGAGGTGCAAGTGGCATATAAGGTTACAAAAGGTTACGAGCAGACAATGGCCAGCCGTACCATGGGGACCATGACCTTCTTTCAATAGCGTCCACGTTCCTCGATCAGCAGGTCTGCTCCCGGCAAGATGCGATCGCCAAAAACTTTCTTGCTTCGTGCGGCAAAATCCGGCCACTTCTTCGCGACCGGAGGCGATCCGTCGGGGACAATGCGGGCAATGACTCGATCCCGGTCGCGGAGTTCCACCGTCTTGCCGGCGCGCAGCCACGCTTTCAGGCGCTTGGTATCACGAAGCTGGCGGATGTTAATACTCGGCATAAGTATGAATGTGACACATTTTGTGCCACATCGTCGAGCCTCGGGGCAGCGGCCGGCCGCGGCTGGCGCTCGTCATCTGGTTCTGCCTGCTTCCGCGAGCCGCGGCTACGCCTGAACCGGGTCGATTACCTCGACGAAGGGAAAGCGGTGGAAGTCGGTATCGCGGGTACAGATCCGCTGGACTCCGTGCTCGCGCATGAGCATGGCGGTGTGGGCGTCGTGGAGCAAATTGCCCGCCAGGTGAGGAAGCTCGGCGATCACCTGGCGGGCGACTTCGGCGTGGCGCTGCGTGGGTACGAGCACCGTCAGCCCGGGCGATGCCAGCACCGCCGTAATGAACTTCCAGGCTGCCGCAACGCTCCACGGCTGCCGCATGACTCGCGGATGGGTGGTCACCCGCAGAAACTCGTAGGCGATGGCCCAGGTGATGTACCAAGCCTCGGCGCGCCCGCGTTGCTGCTCCAGCCACCCGCGGCAGGGGCGGTGGAACGGCGAGTCCGCGTCGGCGGCGTAAACCAACACGTTGGTATCCACCACCAGCACTACCGTCCTTCCATCGCCTGGTAGAGAGCGTCGCGGTCTGCGACCTCGACCCTGGCCCCGCCGCTGCGGAAAGTTGGCAGAGCCGGAAGTTTCCCCCGCTTCTTCGCAGACTGGAACAGCATCCGCAGAGCGGTCTCGACGAGGTCGGACATGGTGCGCCGCTGGCGTGCCGCTTCGCGCTTCAGTTGCGCCATGACCGTGTCATCGATGTTGAGCGTGGTCTTAATATGCAAAACCATATCATGAATATGGATATATGTCATGCGTTGAGCTTGCATCTCTGCACCATTTTGTGTGCAGCTCTGAGGAGTTTCCACTATAACGTCTGTTCCGTTTTCCAGAACCGCAAGCGTTTCTTGGCTTGACAACCCCAATTCCTTGTTACTCTGTTCGCCGCTTGTTTTCGGCAATGCTGGCGGTACGGGCGGCATCCGGGGCGAGCGCGTGGACATGGGGGACTCATGCCTCGGAAACGGCCTGGTACCCGTCGCTGCCGGGGTTGGAATCTGTATTATCCTTGAGCCCTGCGGCGCCTCGGTCGGGACCGTAGTAGCAATTGGCGCCGCTGCCGTAGGGATTGCGAGTGCCGCGTACTTGGGCTATCAGTATTTCGCTAAGGGGGGCCCTCAAAATATTGTTCCAAGCTGGGCCGAGGGCGAGCGACCACTTCCAGGAGAAACCGCAGCAGATTTTGCTAAACGCTTGTGTGACCAGCGGTACGGCCCTGGGAATTACAATAGGGGGCCCGCCAGCGAATACAGTAAAATCAAGAAATGGGCTAGTAGAAAGTTTGGAATATAATGCTAAATGCTATGGATTCAGTATTTTTATTATGGTACATCCACGACAAGGAGGACACCGAAGGCCATGTATTGATTGGTGTTTATCGGACGGAGGCTGACGCAAAGGTCGCAATCGGGAGACTTCGGGCAAAGCCGGGGTTTGTAGACGCACCGGATGGGTTCATTTATGAGAAGTATGAGTTAAATCGCGACCACTGGACTGAAGGATTCATCAGGGATTGACCTGGGCTGATTAAATAACCGTATCGGCTCCAGAACCTGGTGGTCGCCTCGGGTAAGCCGTAACAAGCCTCCCTCATTTCGGCAAAACACCCACCAACTGTGCCAACTCCTGCCAATGCCGTGGATGCGGTCGGCGGCGACCACGACGAATTTGCGTGGCATAGTACAGCGACACACCGAGCGCTGATGCGATGGAGGAGTTCGCAATCTGAGCGAGGCGAGGCTGAATCTTTTCGGCGTAGGTTTCGTCATTGAGCCATTCGGGCTGATCGGCCTGCGACCAGCCATACCGAGCGACCGCGTGCTTGCGTTGGGTTTCCGAGCGGCGAGCCTCGGCTTCGGGGCTGTGCGATACCATGCGCCCGTGACGAGCGGTTTCCCTCATGCGATCAGCCGAATAAACAACTGCACATTTTGGGCAGTGGATGCGTCCCCGTCCGATGCGGGCCGGGTGGCCCACACGAGCGTCCTGTGCTCGTGTGGGATTCCAAATAATGTTCCAGCAGGAGGGCAGTTTCGGCGCGCAAGCGACCCTGCTTACCGCTCGCAATTGCACACAAAACGGTGCACGTGTAGCAGTTTTCCCCTTCATATAAGCCTTACCCCACTCCCGTTTGACCCTGCTCCGCCTCAGCCCTTAAACTTGCTATTCAGCCGGTCTCGCAGGCTTTGAACGGCCTGCGCTTCCCTCCCAGGAGGAGTGTCTGCGGTCAGTCCCAGATAGCACTCGCGTCTTCTCTTCGGCGCTCCCTCGCTTCGCTCGGGATTTCGGCAGCGGGCTCCCGCTCCCTTCGCCGCGCCACCCCAGCAAACCTGGTTTGCTGGGGACCCCGGCTGCGCTCCGCTCGCTCACGCCCGCTAAACGCCTCAATTTCGGCTCCCGGTCACTGCGGATTCTGTCACTGTGTGCGGCTCTGGCTGTGTGCGCACTCGCGCAACAGGCGCCCAAGCCTTCCCCGAGCCAGGCCGGCGGGGTCACGCTCGAGAGCAGCGAGACTCTGTTCAGCGTGGTAGCGGCTTTGAACGCCTGCGGCTATAACCAGGAATTGAGTTCTTCGTATCCGGTGCGGGCGAAGGTGCGGGCGGAGCTGGCGCGGGCGGCGGAAGCCTCGCCGGAAGCCGCGAAGGCTCGCGAGCAGCTTTGCCAGTTCTACGGCGACCATCGCCAGGCTGACGCCGGCCGGGAGCTGGCGCAATACACGTCGCTGGCGCTCAATCTGGGCGATCCGCCGAAGTTCGCCCCCCTGGTCAGCGACGCCGACCTGCCGCCCGACGCCGGCTATGTCCGCGGCTTTGTTCCTCTGCTCCAGACCTACTACAAGATGACCGGGCTGCATGCCATCTGGCAGTCCCACCAGCCGGAGTACGAGCAACTGGCCGCGCAGTTCCATGATCCGGTGTCCAAGATGATTCTGGCCACCGAGGTCTACCTGAAGCTGCCCATGACCAGCTACGTGGGGCGCAGGTTCGTGGTGTTCCTCGAACCCATGGCTGGGCCCGGGCAGGTGAATGCCCGCAACTACGGTTCGGACTATTTCGTGGTGGTGGCGCCGGAGAAGGGCAGCCTGCGCATGCACGAGATCCGGCATGCTTATTTGCATTATGTGCTCGATCCCTTTGCCCTTAAGCGAGCCAACACGCTGAAGCGTCTGGAGCCGTTGCTGGCGTCGGTGCAGCAGGCGCCGATGGATGAGAGCTACAAGCGCGACATCTCCCTGATGCTGACCGAATCGCTGATCCGGGCGATCGAGGCGCGCACCCTCCACGACGGCAAGGCCCCAGAGGCGCAGCGGCTGGAATTCGTGCAGGCTTCGGTGGAGGAAGGCTACATCCTGACCCGGCACTTCTACGAGCAACTGGTGCAGTTCGAGAAGACGCCGGACAGCCTGCGCAATGTCTACGGGGATTTTCTGTTCACCATCGACGTCAGCCAGGAAAAGAAGCGGGCACGGGCGGTGAGCTTCCGCCCGCAGGCCGCCCCGGAGGTGGTCCAGGCGGGGAAGGCGAAGCCCGTGGACCCGCTGGAAGTAGCGGAAGACCGTCTGGCTTCCGGAGACTTGAACGGCGCGCGGCAACTGGCGGATGCGGCGCTGGCCAACCCGCAGCAGGACCACGCGCGGGCGCTCTTCATTCTGGCTCGCGCCGCCACGCTGGGCCGCGATATGCAGGGAGCGCGCACCTACTTCGAGCGCACTCTGGAGGTAGCCCGCGAACCCAGAATGGTTGCGTGGTCGCACATCTACCTGGGGCGCATCCTGGATTTGCAGGAGAGCCGGGAAGAGGCCCTGAAACACTATCGCGCGGCCCTGGCTGCCGGCGACGACAAGCCTGACACTAAAAACGCGGCGGAGCGTGGGCTGCACCAGCCCTACGAACCTCCGGCGGCGGCGCGTCCTGGGAGCAGCCCGCCGCCCGACGCCAAGAAGGAACAATGAACGTATATCGAAAATCAACCGTGACCCCACTACTTTCCGCGCTGCTTTTGACGGCAGCCATATCCGTGGCACAAACCACCACTGCGCCCGCCAATCCTCAGGGCTCGAATCCACCGGCTGGCGCCCAGAGCGCGAATCCGGAGCCGCCAGCGCCGCAGCCCAGCGTAAGCAATCCCAAGGCTAAGCGCCCGCCCAGCCGCCAAGAACAAGCCGGAATACGATGCATATCTGGCGGCCGTCAACGCGCCCGATGCGGCCACTTCGGAGAGGCTGGCCCGCGAATTCGAGGTGCAGTTCCCCAGCAGCGAGCTGCTGCCGCTTATTTTTCAGCAGGCGATGGGCAAGTACCAGAAGGCGGACAACGGCGACAAAACCCTCGACATGGGGCGCAAGGTGCTGCAATACGATCCCGACAATTGCGTGGCCCTGGTGATGAACGCGACCGTGCTGGCGGAGCGTACGCGGGAGAGCGACATTGACCGCGATCCGCGGCTGAATGAATCCACCACCGACGCCAAGCGGGCGCTCGAGAACGTCCGCACCGGCAACTATCTGCTTTCGCCCAACGCCACCCCGGAGCAGGTGCAACAGTTCAAGGATCAGGTCGCGGGCATGGCCTATACCTCTCTGGGCACGGCGGAGCTGATGCGCAAGAACGACTCCGCGGCGGAGCAGGACTTCCGTAAAGCCACCGAGAGTCCCGTGGGCAAGGGGGACGCCATCGTCTGGTACCGGCTGGCGCTGGCGCTGGACCACCAGAAAAAGTACTCCGATGCGAACGCCGCCATCACCACCGCGGTAGCCCTGGCGCCGGCAGGCTCGCAGGTAGCTACGATGGCCACCAGCGAGCAGGGCCGGCTGAAGCAGCTCCAGGCCGGCGGCCCCAGTTCCGCCCCCAAGAGCAGCAACCAGCCAGAGCCGGAGGTAGTGCCGCCGAAGTAGCGCCGCCGTCTCGGCGGCAGTCAGGCGGCGCTCTCGAGGATGGACAGAAGCCGGCAGGATGCCGGCGCTACATCATGAAAGCCGAGGAAATCACGGCACTGCAGACGGCGCTGGGACACCGCTTCCGGCAGCCTGCGCTGCTGGAGCAGGCGCTGACCCATAGCTCGCATGCGCACGAGAGCGAAGCCCGCAACGTCGCCAGCGATGTGCGCGACAACGAGCAGTTGGAGTTTCTGGGCGACGCCGTGCTGGGCTTCGTCACCAGCCAGGAGCTGTTCCAGCGCTTCCCCGAGTACCAGGAGGGACAGTTGTCCAAGCTGCGGGCCCACCTGGTGAGCGCCAAGCACCTGGTGCAGGTGGCCGAGGAGTTGCAGCTTGGGCGCTATTTGCGCCTCGGACGCGGCGAGGAAAAGAGCGGTGGCCGAAGCAAGCACGCCCTGCTGGTGAACGCTCTGGAGGCGATACTGGCAGCGATGTATCTGGATGCAGGCATGGAGACGGTGCGGGAACTGATTCTCAGCAAGGTGCTTGACCCCGAGCTGGTGCGCCTGGGCGAACCCAGCGGAACCGGGTTTGCGGTTACCGATCACAAGTCGGCGCTGCAGGAGTTTCTGCAGGCTGCCGGGCGTCCGCAACCCGCCTACACCGTGGTTCAGGAGCAGGGACCGGACCATAAGAAGACTTTCACCATCGAACTGCGAGTTCTCAACGGTAGCGGTCGCAAGCCCATGCTGGTGAGCCGGGCCGAGGACTCAACCAAAAAGAAGGCCGAGCAGCGGGCAGCGAAAGAAGCGCTGGAGCAATTGCGGCAGATGGATCTCAGCGCCCACGGCCAGGACCCGGCATGAGCGACGTGATGGAACCCGTACCGGCGCCGGAGCAGGCCGCAGAGCCGGCCCCATCTCCACCGCCCGCGCCGCGGGAAAGGGCGGGATTGCTGTCGTCGGTGCAATCGCTGGCCGTCACGGTGGTGATCGCGGTATTCGTGATCACCTTTCTAGTGCAGGCGTTCCAGATTCCCTCCGAGTCCATGGAGAACACCCTGCTCATCGGCGATTACCTGCTGGTGGATAAGGTGCACTACGGCCACGGCGGCCTGTGGGGCGAGATCCTGCCCTACACGACCATTCGGCGCGGGGACATCATCGTCTTCCGTTATCCAGTGCACCCGCAGCAGCACTTCGTGAAGCGCGTGATCGGGCTGCCCGGGGACCACATCCGGCTGCTCGATCGTCAGGTTTTGGTAAACGGCGCCCCGGTAGCGGAGAATTACGTGATTCACACCAGGCCCGGCTATGACCACTTCCGCGATGACTTCCCCTTGACCGACATTCCCAACGCCAGCACCGAGCCGCGTTGGTGGAAAGAGATGAGCACCCTGGTCCAGAATGGCGAACTGATCGTGCCGCCGGACCGTTATTTCGTGCTGGGAGACAATCGCGACGAGAGCCTGGACAGCCGTTATTGGGGATTCGTTCCCCGCGGCAACATCATCGGGCGGCCGCTGTTGATCTATTGGTCGGTGCGCTCGTCGCGGAAGGCGGCGGACGCTTCCGGCAGCCGGGGTGGTAGACTTTCTACTTTCCTCTATGGCGTGACCCACCTGCTGCAGGACACACGCTGGGAGCGCACGTTTCGCATCGTTCGCTAGCCGGAGGCTCAAGGAAAACTATTGGCCCGCAAGAACGCTTCGCCCAAGCCGGAAAAACATCGGGAGACCACCACCGAGTTCATTGCCTCGGTGGCGCTGGTGCTGGTGGTCGGGCTCTTCATCATCACCTTCAACCTGCAGGCCTTTGAAATTCCTTCCAGCTCCATGGAGAACACCCTGCTGATCGGCGACCACGTCTTCGTCGACCGCGTGACTCTGGCGCCGAAAACGGGATGGACAGGCCCGGTGATCCCCTACCGGCAGGTTCACCGCGGCGACATCGTCGTCTTTCTTTCCCCGGCGGAAGCGGGCTTGTATGTGGTGAAGCGCATCATCGGCATTCCCGGCGATCGCATTCACCTGAAGGACGGAGTGGTTTATCGCAACGGCCAGAAGCTGGAGGAACCTTACGTCCTGCACAATCCGGCCAGCTACAACCCGTATCGTGACAACTTTCCGTCGGTGTCGCCCGGCATGGGAGCGATTGTCACCGGGGATTGGCACCTGCTGATGCCAAACTACATCCAGGATGGCGATCTGGTAGTGCCACCGGATAACTACTTCGCCATGGGCGACAACCGCGACGTCAGTTACGACAGCCGGTACTGGGGATTCATTCCGCGCGAGAACATCATCGGCCGTCCCGATGTTCATCTACTGGTCGTTCGAGACGCCCGCCGACCAGTACCGCAAGAACACCATCCCGGAGCGGCTGGCGTTCGTGTTCAAGGTAATCGTGCATTTCCCCACGCAAACCCGCTGGCGGCGCATGCTGAAGATGGTGTACTGATGCCCTGGCGGCGTTCCATCCGAAATATCATCCTCGGCTTGGCCGCGGTGCTGGCGCTGGCCGTGTTCGTGCCGCCGCTGATCAAGCTCTCCAGCTTCCGCAAAAGCATCGTTGAATCCATCAGCGGAGCGCTGGGACGGCAGGTCAGCGTGCGCGAGATCACGCTTCGCCTCTTTCCCCAGCCCGGCTTCACTCTGGAAGGGTTTGTGGTGCAGGATGATCCCGCATTCAGCGCCGAGCCCCTGTTGCGGGCTGAACAAGTGACCGCCAGCCTGCGCTGGAGTTCGCTGTGGCGCTGGCGGCCGGAGATCGGCACGTTGACCCTGGAGTCTCCCACCGGCAAGCAGCCCTGGAGCCTCAATGTAGTGCGCCGCCAGGACGGACGGTGGAACCTGCAAGCGCTCTTGCTGCGCGCCAGCCAGGCGCCCGCCGCACCCACCGCCAAGCCGCGCCCGGAGGCGCGCCTGCGCTTCCCCTACCTGGAGGGCGAAGGCGGCCGCATCAACTTCAAGTCTGGTATGGAGAAGAAGGCCTACGCCCTGAGCGAAGCCGACTTCGCCTTGTGGCTGGCTTCGGAGAGCGAGTGGAATCTCCGGCTGAGCGCCCGCCCCATGCGGACGGATGCCAACCTCAGCGACACAGGCACAGTCGAGGCCAGCGGAGCCTTTGGCCGGGCGGCCCGCCTGGAGGAGACCCCCGTACGCCTGCGCGTCTCTTTTCGCGGTGCGCAACTGGGACAGCTCACTCGGCTGGTATACGGTCGCGACCGCGGCTGGCGCGGCTCGGTGAGCCTGCAGGCGGATCTCACCGGCACGCCGCGGGAGCTGAAGCTCGCGGGTTCGGGATCGATCGATGATTTTCGCCGCTACGACATCATCATCCCGGACACTCTGCGGCTGGCGGCGAACTGTACCGCCGAGTACCACGCGCAGGCGCAGGAATTTTCGCACCTCGATTGCCGCGCCCGCAATGGTGAGCTGGCCTTGCGCGGCCGCGTTGCCAACCTCTTCGGTCCTCCACAGTACGACTTGGCCCTGCTCGTCATGCAGGCGCCCATGGCGGAACTGGCTCGACTGGCGCGGCACGCCAAGTTTGCGCTGCCTCCCGACCTGACCGCTGCCGGCACTCTCGATGCCGAGTTTGCCTACCGCAACGGCCCCGCTAAACCCGGCTGGACGGGCGAGGGAAGCGCGAGCGATTTCGTTTTGCGCTCCGGAGTTTTTGGACGCGCACTGGAGCTGGGCGCCATCAGCTTCGAGGTCGCGCCGGAAAAGACAAAGCTACAACCCGGAAAGGCGCGTCGTCGTTCGCGGCCAACCGCGCTTGCGGCTGAGACTTCTGGCTCCGGTTTTCGCCTCGCGCTGGCGCCGTTTGCCGTGCCTCTGGGTGGGGCCGCGCCGGCTACCGTTCGGGCTTCAATTTCCACCACCGACTACGACGTTGCCATCGAGGGCGATGCCGAACTTCAGCGCCTGTTTCGAGTTGCTCGCGGACTAGGTTTGCACGCACCGGCCCTGGGCGCCAGCGGCAGCGCCAAACTGGAGCTGCGGATCGCCGGCAACTGGACCGGTTTCACGCCGCCTATCAGTACCGGTTCCATGCAGTTGCGGAACGTCACGGCAGTGCTGCCGGGGGTTCATGCGCCGGCCCACGTGCGCGCTGCCAACGCTGTGTTATTGCCGGATCAGGTGCGGATCGAAAATCTCGCCGCCGCCTTCGCTTCCACGCGCGCCGCGGTGGAAGGTTCGTTGGTGCTTTCACGCACCTGCGATCCCGCGCAACCTTGTCCTATCCAGTTCGACCTGCGCGCGAGCGAACTCTCGCTGGCGGAGCTGAACCGCCTGCTCAATCCGCGGCTTCAGCGGGTGCCCTGGTATCGCGTGCTCGCGGGCAACGCCGGCGGAAACCTGGAACGGTTCGAAGCCCAGGGGCGCATCCGGGCCGATCGAGTAACGCTCAGCGGTTTGGAACTCCAGCATGTAGTAGCGCGGGCGGAATTGCGGAACCGCACCCTGCGGCTCTCTGAATTGCGAGCCGAGACGTTGGGCGGCAAGCTGCGCGCGGAGTGGAACGCCGATTTTTCCGGCAAGGCGCCCGAGTACAGCGGCGCCGGGACGCTGGAGCGCATCGATCTGCAGCAGGTGGCCGCGTTGACTCACGATCCCTGGGCAACCGGCACGGCCAGCGGCAGTTTCAAACTGGAGCTGGCAGGATGGAACGCGGTTGAGTTGGCGCAGTCAGCCGAGGGCGCCTTGGATTTTGACTGGCAGAACGGCGCCTTGCAGCACGTGAGCCTGGCTGGCGTCACGCACCCAGCCGGCGTTGCCGAAACTCAGCCAGGCATTCCCTTGCGGCTGAAGCGCTTTGCCGGACACGCCCTGCTGCGCGATCGCCGCCTGGAATTCCAGCAATGCAAAATCGAGACCTCCGACATCATCTATACGGTGAGCGGGACAGCGTCGCTGGGCCGCCTGGAGCTCAGGCTGATGGACCAAAACTCCCACGGCTACGCGGTCTCGGGAACGGTGGAGAAGCCGCGCGTCGCGCCGCTCTCGGTGGCGGAGACGCAGGCGGCACTGGGAAAATGAGGATAGTTAGCCACAGAGGCACAGAGACACAGAGATTTTTGATCGATTTTCCTCTGTGTCTCTGTGCCTCCGTGGCAGCCCGCGGGATCGCAGTCGTCGTCCTGGCGCTCATCGCGGCTCGCCCGCTCTCGCCCGCCGCGATGGCTGCCAGTCCCGCCGTCCAGAGCATGGAGCGCAAGCTCGATCACATCGAGAGCAATGCCCAGGCGCCGGCGCCCGATTCCCGGCCAACGGTAATGACCGAAGAGGAGGTCAACGCTTACGTCAACTCCGGCGCCGTGCAACTGCCGAGAGGCGTGCAGCGCGTGCGCCTGGAAGGCCAGGCCGGGGTGGTCACGGCGCACACCCGCGTGGATTTCGACCAGATCACCCAGGGCAGTCGCTCCATCAATCCCTTGCTGGCGCTGTTCAGCGGCGTGCATGACGTCGAGGTGACGGCCCACGCCCACGGCGAACGCGGCGTAGGACACGTGCACGCCGATCACGTGATCCTCGACGGCGTCGAGGTGCCGCAGATGGCCCTGCAATTCTTCGTCGACCGCTACCTCAAACCCAAATACCCGGAAATCGGCATCGACTCACGCTTTCAGATGCCCGACCGCATCGACAGCGCCATTGTCGGCCAGCACCAGGTAAGCGTCGTCCAGAAGTAATACTCGGTACTCGGTACTCAGTACTCGGTACTCAGTATGCTATCGTTTATCGTTTCGTCTCCACTAAGCAGAGGTCATCATGTCGCTTGACGCCCCACACCATGTTGATTACCGCGACTTGCAACCCATGGATGCCGCCGGAAAGGCGTTCCACCAATGGATCGAACGCCTGGATCGCGAGTTCTCGAATCGTGACCCCGAGCACCGCAGCGTGGTGGTCCGCGACACGCTGCACGAGATCTTCCTGGGACGCCCCTACGAGCCGCCGAAGGCTTCCGACTCACTCGCTCATCAGGCGCTGGTGCACTCCTTCGACCCGCGCAACGCCACGCTCGAGCCCGAGTACTACGGCGACATCGATCCCAAGAAATATGACGAGCGCAAGCCGCTGATCTGGCTCTGGATGATGTACGACCGCTCGCCGCTGGCCATCAATCACTGGCTGGGCTTCCGCGTGCGCTACATGATCGCGCGCCACGTCTTCAAGCACTGCGGCAAGGACGTGAAAATTTTCCACGGGGTAGAGGTCTCGTTCGGCTACAACCTCACGGTGGAGGATGACTGCACCCTGCACAAGTACATTCTGCTCGATGACCGCGGCGAGATCATCATCCGCAAGGGCAGTTCCATCTCCGACTACGCCAACGTGTATTCGCACGCGCACGATTTGAACGACTCGCAGCTCGTTACCAACCGCCGCACTGAAATCGGGCCGCTGGCGCGCGTCACCTATCACGCTACGGTGCTCAGTGGCGTGAAGGTCGGCGAGCACGGGATGGTGGGCTCGATGGGCGTAAGCGCCAAGGACGTGGAACCGTTCCACGTGGTCACCGGCATCCCGGCCAAGACGGCGAAGGTCAAGACCATCGCTCCGGAGAGCGTGCAGCAGGCGGCAGCGCAGAAGCAGCAGGCCAAGTCGGGGTAACGCTGTGCCGTGGTACCATCGAACCTCGCGGCATGAGTTCCGACCAAATCTTCAATCTGGCGATCCAGATCGTGGTGTTTCTCTTCGCCATCAGTGTGCATGAGTCGGCGCATGCCTGGACGGCATCCCATTACGGCGATCCCACCGCCCGCATGCTGGGCCGCGTTTCGCTGAATCCGATTCGCCACATCGATCCCATCGGAACGGTGCTGATGCCGCTGATCTGCTACATCTCGCACATCCCGCTGATCGGCTGGGCCAAGCCGACGCCGGTCGATCCACGGAATTTTCGCGAAAATTACGTTTTCGCCGACATCATGACCTCTGTCGCCGGCCCGATCAGCAACTTCATCGTCGCCACCGGCGCCGTGCTGCTGCTGGCGGTGATCTCGTGGATTTTTCCCGAGGGCCGCAACATTCTCCGCCACGGGATGGAAAGCCAATCGCCGCTGATGCCGCTGGTCATCCTGCTTTACTCGGCGATGCAGATCAATGTGTTGCTGGCGGTCTTCAACCTCATTCCCATCCCGCCGCTGGACGGCAGCCACGTGGTTCGGCACATGCTCTCCGACTCGGCGCGCAATCTCTACGACCGCATCGGATGGGTCGGCCTGAT
This sequence comes from uncultured Acidobacteriota bacterium, assembly GCA_963733935.1. GTDB lineage: Bacteria > Acidobacteriota > Terriglobia > Terriglobales > Acidobacteriaceae > JAHFUA01. The sequence continues at coordinate 324,263 of CAVTEQ010000003.1, read as the reverse complement.
CCTGTTCTTCCTGGTTGGCGGAAGCGTACTGCGGGTAATGGTGTCGCCCTTCCTGCAGTTCTTTAATTTTCTGCTGGCGGTATTGGTATGACGGCGAAGCCGCGCGTGCTGAGCGGCATGCGTCCCACCGGCAAGCTCCACCTGGGAAACTACCTGGGCGCGCTGGCCAACTGGGTGGGCTTGCAGGACAAATACGACTGCTTCTTCTTCATTGCCGACTGGCACGCCCTTACCACCGACTACGCCGACACCTCGGCGCTGAAACAGAATTCGATGGAAGTCATGCTCGACTATTTGGCGGGTGGGCTCGATCCCGAGCGCTCCATCATCTTCTTGCAGTCGCTGGTGCCGCAGCACGCCGAGTTGCACCTGCTGCTCTCGCTGATCACGCCGCTGGGCTGGCTGGAGCGCGTCCCGACTTACAAAGAGCAAAAAGAAAACATCAAGGACAAAGACCTGGGGACCTACGGCTTCCTTGGCTATCCGGTGCTGCAGTCGGCCGACATCATGATCTACAAAGGCGACTTCGTGCCCGTGGGCGAAGACCAGGTACCGCACATCGAGATCACGCGCGAGATCGCGCGGCGCTTCAACGGCTTCTACCAATACCAGGGCCGCGACGTCTTTCCCGAGCCGCAGCCGCTGCTCACGCCCGCCGCCAAAGTTCCCGGCACCGACGGCCGCAAGATGTCGAAGTCTTACGGCAACACCATCCTGCTGAGCGAGCCCGAGGCCAGCCTGCGGCAGAAGCTGAAGACCATGGTCACGGACCCGGCGCGAGTGCGGCGCAGCGATCCCGGCAACCCGGACGTTTGCCCGGTCGGCGATTTGCACAAGATCTTCAGCAATCAGGAGACCTTGGCCAAGGTGGACGCCGGCTGCCGCAGCGCGGGCATTGGCTGCATCGAGTGCAAGGGCTGGGCCGCCGACGCCATGATGACCCGGCTGGCCCCCATCCAGCAGCGGCGAAAAAAATTTGAGGATAATCCGAAGCTCGCCTGGGATATCCTCGAAGCAGGTTCTGCCCGGGCTGCCCAGGTCGCCGAGGCCACCATGAACGAGGTGCGCGAGGCGATGAACCTGTCCAAGCATTATGCTGCGCCTGTCGTCCAGGCCGGGGGAAGCGTGGGGAAATAAGTCGGATGCCGGAAGTCATCAACAGCGCGAATCGCATCACCTCCACCGGTGATTTTCCCTTTTCCATCACGGTCGGCGAGGTTTATGACGGCCCGCTCGATCTGCTGCTCGACCTCATCCGCAAGCAGGACATCAACATCTACGACATTCCCATCGCGCAGATCACGGCCCAATATCTGGCCTATGTCGAGCGCATGAAACAGTTGGACGTAAACGTCGCGGCCGAGTTCATCTACATGGCGGCGGTGCTGATCCAGATCAAGTCGCGCATGCTCTTGCCGCGCGATCCCACGGCCCCGGCTATTGAAGACGACGATCCGCGTCGCGACCTGGTCGAGCGGCTGCTGGAGCACGAGAAGTTTCGCAACGCCGCGCAGATGCTCATGCAGAAACAGCAGATCGAGGAAGCGACGTGGTCGAATCCCGCGCTCAAGGAATTTAAAGACGACGAAGGCACGGAGCCCGAGCTTGCCGCCGACGTGGTGGACCTGGTGCGCTCGTTCCAGCAGATTCTCGAGCGGGCCAAGGTGCGTCCGGTGCTGCAGGTGGACGAAGAGTCGGTGACCGTGGCGCAGATGATCGACTACATCCGCCGCCGGCTGCTGCTGGAAGACCGTCCCATAAGATTGAAGTCGCTGTTGCAATACACCCGCTCGCGCAATGCTTTGATTTGCGCGTTTTTGGCGCTGCTCGAGCTGGTGCGCTTGCAGGCCATCCTGCTGCGGCAGGACCGCGTGTTCGGCGAGATCCTGGTCAAGAAACATGCGATGTTCGACACCATCGTCGGCGACGCGGCGGTGCGGGACGATTGGAAATGATTTTCTTTGAAGGGGCACGCCTTCAGGCGTGCCGTAAAGGCACCGAAGCATCGGCTTTAGCCGCTGAGGGCCTGTCCGCAGGGCCTAAAGGCCGAATGATTTGTGAGCATCAACGGCGCGGCTGGAAGCCGCGCCCCTTCAAAGCAATTGGATAAACATGAGCCTGAAGTCACAAATCGAAGCCATCATTTATGCGGCGGAAGAGCCGGTCACGCAGGAGCAGATGCTGGCCGCGCTCAAAGAAAGCCTGGGTGCCCCACCCTTGGCCGGTGTTGCCAAGGGTGGGAATGAAAGCGCCACGGAACCCGATGCCTCCCAGATGAAAGCCACGCTGCGCGCGGCGCTGGACGAACTGCTCGCGGACTACACCGCGGCCGACCGCGGCATGGAGATTCGCCAGGTTGCCGGCGGCTATAAGATGTCGACCAAGCCGGAGCATCACGATGTGGTGCGCTCGTTCGCGCGCAATCTGAAGCCGCCGGTGCGGCTGTCGCTGCCCGCGCTGGAGACGCTGGCGGTGATCGCCTACAAGCAGCCCATCACCGTTCCCGAGATCAGTGAAATCCGCGGCGTCGATTCCGGCGGCGTCATCGCGACGCTGCTCGACCGCAAACTGATCACCACCGCCGGACGCAAGCAGGTCATCGGACGGCCCATCCTCTACCGCACCACGAAGGATTTCCTGCTGCGCTTCGGCCTGGGCGATATCGGCGAACTGCCCAGCATGGAGGAATTCGAGAAGCTGGCGGCCGCGTCTCTGCAGTCGGATCTATTTGAAGCTGCCGTCCCGGATGCTACCGGAGTGTCGGATGTCCCTGCTGAAGCCGGCGGCGCCGAACCCGAAGCTTCATCCGAGCCCGAGCGCCGCAACGTCGTCGAACTGGGCGAGCCGCGCCCGGCGTAGCGCCGGCCTCTGGCCGGCTGTCGCGAGGGCATCATGCCCTCGCCGCCGCGGGCGAGACGCCCGCGAGACGGCGGCGCTACACTAGGCGTCGTCCAATTCATACACATGCCTGAGGAACGCCTGCAAAAGATCATCGCCGCCGCGGGGATCACCTCGCGCCGCAAGGCCGAGGAGCTGATCACCTCCGGGCTCGTCTCGGTCAACGGCCAGACCATCACCCAGCTCGGCGCCAAAGCCGATGCGCAGCGCGACCACATTCGCGTTAACGGTAAACTGCTGCGCGAGCCCGAGCGCCACGTCTATCTGCTGGTCAATAAGCCGCGCGGCTATGTCACCAGTGTGACTGATCCCGAGAAACGGCCCACGATCATGGATCTGATACACGGCGTCGGCGCTCGCGTGTACCCCGTCGGCCGCCTGGACTACGCCAGCGAAGGCCTGGTTCTGCTGACCAATGACGGCGACCTGGCCCAGAAGCTGATGCACGCTTCTTCGCACGTGCCCAAGACATATTTGGTCAAGGTCGCGGGCAAGCCGAGCGCGGAAGCGATCGCGAAGCTGCGGGCCGGCGTCACCATCCTGCTCGACGGCAAACACGGCAGAAAACGCCACGTGAGAACCGCGCCGGCGCGCCTCCAGCTCTCGCGCGATGCTCCCAATCCCGTGGTACGAGCTCACGCTCATCGAGGGCCGCAACCGGCAAATCCGCCGCATGTTCGAGCACGTCGGACATCACGTCGAGAAGATCAAGCGCGTGCGCTATGGCAACCTGGAACTGGACGTTGAGCCGGGCCGGTTCCGAACTTTGACTCTCCCGGAAGTGCAACGACTGAAGAGCCTGGCTGCGGGCAGGGTGCGACCAGGGCCCAAGCCGGTTCGTGGTAAAAAGGAAGCCGATGGGAAAGCTTGAGGAATTGCTGCCCGACCATGTTCGGGCGCTCGGGGCGTACACCCCGGGCAAGCCGCTGCGCCAGGCCGAGCGGGAGAGCGGCGTCCGCATGATCAAGATGGCGTCGAACGAGAATCCTTTCGGACCATCGCCCAAGGCGCTGGCGGCGGCGCAGGCGGTGATGGCGCAGGCCCATCTTTATCCCGATAACGACGTGTCGCAACTGCGAATGCGGCTGGCGGAGTTGCACGGCGTGCGTCCCGAGCAGACCGTCGTCACTGATGGCTCGACGGCGTTGCTGGGCGTGATCGCGCGCACGTTGCTGCGTCCCGGACTGAACGCCATTACCAGCGAGCGCTCGTTCATCATTTACCCCATCGCGACCAAGGCTGCGGGCGGCCGGCTCATCACCACGCCGATGAAGAACGACGCGTACGATCTTGATGCCATCGTAGCGGCCATCGACGGGGATACGCGCATCATCTTTATCGCCAATCCCAACAATCCCACCGGCACGCTCATCGATGCGGCGCGCATCGACGCCTTTCTGAGCAAGGTGCCGGAGCACGTGATCGTGGTGCTGGACGAGGCGTACTGCGACTTCGCCAGCGACTTTGCCGCCGCGCGCGGCATCGAGTACTCGCATTCCATCGAGCACGTGCGCGCAGAGCGCAACCTGGTGGTGTTGCGCACGTTCTCCAAGGCGCACGGCCTGGCCGGTTTGCGCGTGGGATATGGCATTGGGCCGGCGGTCTTGATGCAGTACTTCCACCGCATGCGCACCACGTTCTCGGTAACCGCGATGGCGGAAGCCGCCGCGATGGCCGCGCTGGATGACGCGCAGCATTTCCAGAAGACCATCGCGAACAACCGCCGCGGCGCCGAGTTCTTAACGAGCAGGCTCGGCGAGATGGGCTACCGTCCGATCCCGACGTTCGCCAACTTCATCTACTTCGACGCCGGCGAAGATGCGGCCGCCCTCAGCAAGCGCATCCAGAGCGAAGGCGTGATCGTTCGTCCGCTGGGCCCGTGGGGCATTCCCACGGCGATCCGCGTGACCATCGGCACGCCGGAGCAGAACGAGCTGTTCATCGCCGCCTTGGCCCGTGCCACGGAAAAAGCTGGAGTGCGGTAGCGCTATCGCTGCCCACCACCGGTTTCCAGGCCTCAAACTCGTAACCCGCCGCTTTGCGCACCGCGGCGGAAACCGAGGAAGCGGCAAATGATAAACTCAACCAGGCGTGGGCGCTTAACTCAGCGGTAGAGTGCCATCTTCACACGGTGGAAGTCGTAGGTTCGAATCCTACAGCGCCCACCAGCAACCGCATGCCAGGAACTATCTTGCCTTGGCATGCAGCGCTTGGCGTGTGGCCTCCAGGGTTTTGATGAGCGACTCCTTGGGAAGCTTCTGGATGATCGGTTCGATGACCCATCCCAGCCCAAAGGGCACGTCACGCGTCAGCGAAATCGCTCGGCACTCAAGGTAAACGCCGCCGTCACGCTCTTGAAATCGCCAGTAGGAATACAGGCGCCACAGAAACCCGTGGCCGGTATCAGGCGGCAGCACTCTCTCCCCCGGATTTCCCGCGTTCTCCACTTCTGCAATCTGCGTCGTGTACGAGCGGCAGATGCAGCGCGTGCGATCCAGGGGACGATAGTGCACGTCATGATAGGTATCGAGGATCACCGTGATGATTTTCTTCTTTAGCAGCCGCAAGTAGATTTGGAACTTGCCGGCGTGATGGCTTATAAGCCTGGAGTCAATTACCTCGGGCTTGTAAATGTTCTTGTGGTTGTCGTAATCCTGGATCAGTGCCAACGTGTCCTCGAGGGTCGTATTGGGAATCAAGGCGGCAGCGATCCAGTCATGGATCAAACCATGCGGCACTTGGACCGGGCCGCGGCCCGCCCAGAATCGCGCCACCACCTCTCCCGCTCGAACCTGCTGGGTTCTCTCCGAACTCCGGTCAGACCACAGGAATGGGCCGCCAGCCGGCACAGTCTGCTCCATGGCCGCTTCGGCCTCACGAATGTATGCCTGGAAAGCCTCTACGGTTTTAGGCTTCAACTGCACTGGACTTGCAGTTTGCACCATAGCGCCCGACCGGCAGGAGGCTAACGGAGTGGCCGTGGCGGCGTCAACAGGAAGCTGGCAGGCATATCGCACGTGTCTTGGATCCTCTACGAGGAGCGGATCGATGCCCAGAGATTCGCTGGCGCGAAGGCATGCGGAACAGTAAACTTCGCTGATTCCGCAAGCGCAGATTCTGGCCTCCGCTTTGACGAGTGAACGATTTCGATGACCGGTCACCATTCAGGCAAGCAGGGTCGGCGAAATCCTCGCTTCTCCGGGAAGCTTGTCATCCTCTACGAAGACGATGCCGTTGTGGCCCTCAATAAACCGGCCGGACTTCCAGCGGTGCCGGTGAAAGGCTCCGCTACGCCGTCCGCATGGTCTCTGCTTTCTGCGGAACTGAAACCGAGGAGACAACGGGCCTTTGTGGTACATCGCATCGATCGTTTTACGTCCGGGGTTCTGCTCTTTGCAAAAACCGAGCCGGATCGGGAGGCGCTCGTTCGGCAGTTTCTCGGCCACACTCCGGTGCGGCAGTATCTCGCGGTAGTGCGCGGACATCTCGGCGTCAATGAGGGGACGCTCGTTCACTACTTTCGGCGAGAAGGAATGTTTCAAAGGTTGGCCACGGAGGGCGACTCCCAAGCGGCTCGCGCTGAACTTCGGTATTTCGTCGAACGCCGTCTTCGCGCCGCTTCGCTGGTCCGGGTTACGCTGGTGACGGGATTGCAGAATCAGATCCGAGTGCAGTTTTCAGCCATCGGCCACCCGGTCATTGGCGACAGAAAGTACCACCCGGCGGAAGCGGCGGAGCGGCGCATCGCTCGCGTCGCTCTTCATGCCGGGCATCTTCAGTTCATTCATCCACGCTCGGGAGAGAGCGTCTCCGTCGGCTGCGATCTCCCCCCGGACTTTCAGTCTCTTCTGCAGGCATTATCGCTGCCCACACGCCCGCGCCGGTGAGTGGCCGCTGATCGGGACGGACACCACCTAAGAAAGATCGCTTGTCATGAGGAAGAGGGGCTTCATCTCGAAGCTCTTGTAGTACGGCCGCAGCCGTTCAATGTTGTAGTGCTCTTTCACGTTCACGACTTTTTTCGAGGCGGTCACCGCGTCGATCGGCATGTTGTCGTAGCGGCCGTTCTTGAGGACAACCAGCCTGCCGTGGACCTTGCTCAGAATCAGGTCGAGGGCAAGATTGCCATAGGCCATGGGGACGATCGAGTCGATCGCGTCGGGATCGCCCCCGCGGACCAAGTAGCCCAGCTTTTGGTTGATGACGTGGATGAGCTTGCCATTGTTGTATTTCGGTGAGAGCTCCTGCAGCTTTTCCGAGACCAGATCACCGATTCCGCCCAGTTTCTTGTGTCCGAAAGCGTCCGTGGTCTCACGCTCGAAGACCATTTCCCCACCTTCGAACATCGCTCCTTCGGACAGCAGCAGAACAGAATACCGGCTTGGGTTCTTGCGGCGGTCGGCCACCAGCAATTCCGTCAACCGCTCGATATTGAACTTATGCTCCGGGATGACGCACCGGTTCGCTGCCCCCGCCATAGTCGGCAGCATGGCGGTGAACCCGGCGTAACGGCCGAACACCTCGACCACCAGGAAACGTTCATGCGAACCGGCGGAAGTCCGCAGGCTGTTGATCATCTGAATCGTGCGCGTCACACAGGTGCTGAACCCGATGCAGTAATCGGTTCCCGGAACATCGTTGTCCATGGTCTTGGGAATCCCTACCACCTTCACGCCTTCTTGATACAGGCGTGCCCCATAGCTCAGCGTGTCATCGCCGCCGATGGGGATCAAATAGTCGATCCCGAGCCAGTCAAGATTCTTGAGCACCTCCGGCGTCAAGTCGTTCTTCTCGGCTTGGTACGCCCCCTGCAAGTGAGTCGGGAGATGGGATTTCTTTACCTGATTGGGATTCGTACGGGACGTATGCAGGAAGGTCCCCCCGGTCCGGCCTGCCCGATTAACGAGCTCTTCGGAGAGGGTCTGGAAATTGTCGCTATTGTCGTAGTCCTTTTCGCGGATGATGTCGAGCAGGCCCGCCCATCCGCGCCGCAGGCCGATCACCCGGTAGCCCTCCCGCAGCGCCCTGATGGTGACCGCACGGATCGCCGGGTTCAAACCCGGCACGTCGCCGCCGCCGGTGAGGATTCCGATTACGCCTTTTGTTGTATTGACATTCGACATGGTGCGTCCTGTGGTCTCCTCTCCGCAAAGACGTCATCCCCTTGCGGCGTTTCTCCAGCCGGACGGTTCCACAATCGTAAACCACCGCGATGGGAATCGCGAGGCCTGACCGAGCAAGGCGGCGGTTGCAGGCCTGGTTTCGGGATTCTGCGCCGCACCAACCCATTTGCGGAATTGTTTTCGCATCCCGCCGGTCCACCCCGCAGAGCTTGGCGCCGGGAAGTTGCGGATGACGCTGGCAGCGCTCATACTCCCGCCATGACACTCAGGAATGCGGCGCTGCTGGCGCTGATCGGAGCGATTCTGATCACCGCCGTTTTGACGTGGACGTTTGTTCTCAACCTCCTCAATGTCCTGCGGGGCCTGATTCCCGCGGTGGTGATGTTCTCGTCGTTCATCCATGCCTTTGCCTGGTTCAGCGTGGCGGTGTTCTTTTACGTGTTCCATCGGGCGCAGTCGTGATGGTGGCGAGAGCCTGGGGTCGGAGGACTTTCAGGGGATGCCACCAGGTGACGCAGTTGTCATGGGAGATATCGCGATGACCTCGCCGCCCTCCAGCCCCGGCCACAGGGTCATCGTCGTGAGGCGTACACTTGCAATGGCCGCGAAGATCCAAACGGCTCCCGAGTCGGTCCCATCCTTTGCGCCGGCGCGAGTGAGCGCCACCGAACCAAAGGAGACCTGGAAAGTTGAACGTTAGCAGGAAGACCGGCGGCGGGCCCTTGCTCCGCCTCAAGGCGCGAATCCGAACCGCCACCTTGGCCCGAAAGTACGCCACGGACGAGCCGCCGCTGCGCTCCGAGCTGTTGACCGCCGGCCAGATGGAGCAGTACGGGAAGAGCTTGGCGGGCTCGCACCAGTTGAGCCTGCAACGCCCCTCGGGCCGGCTCCTCACCCGGCTGGCCGAGAATGAAGACGTTCTGCTTGGGGTCCGCGAGCTGCTCACCGAGGCGGTTACGGCCAACCGGCGGATTACGCCGGCCGGGGAATGGCTGCTCGACAACTTCTACCTGATCGAGGAGCAGATCCGCACCGCGCGGAAACATTTGCCGAAGGGCTACAGCCGGGAACTGCCTTGCCTGCTGAACGGCCCATCCGCAGGCCTGCCGAGAGCCTACGCCATCGCCCTGGAGACCATCTCGCACGGCGATGGGCGGGTTGACCCGGAGAGCCTCAGTAGTTTCATCGCCGCCTACCAGACGGTCGCCACCCTGAAGCTGGGTGAACTTTGGGCTCTGCCCATCATGCTCCGGCTGGCGCTGGTGGAGAATCTCCGCCGGGTTGCGGCGCGCGTCGCCAGCGACCGCATCGACCGCAACCACGCCGACGATTGGGCGGACCAGATGACCGCGACCGCCGAAAAAGATCCCAAGAGCCTGATTCTGGTGATTGCGGACATGGCGCGGTCGGACCCGCCGTTGATGAGCTCGTTCGTGGCGGAGCTGGCGCGCCGGTTGCAAGGGCAGGGCCCCGCGCTGGCCTTGCCTCTCACCTGGATTGAGCAGCGCCTCTCGGAAGCCGGCACCACGATCCAGCAGTTGGTCGAGGCGGAGAACCAGCGCCAGGCCGCCGACCAGGTTTCCGTCAGCAACAGCATCGCCAGTCTCCGTTTGCTTGGCGCCATGGACTGGCGCGAGTTTGTCGAGACCATGAGCGCGGTCGAGCAGGTCCTGCGTGAGGACATCGGCGGGGTTTACGGCAGGATGGATTTTCCCACGCGCGATCGCTATCGCCACGTCATCGAGAAGACGGCGAAGCACAGCCGCCTGTCCGAGAGTGCGGTGGCGCGCGCGGCGATTGAGCTGGCGCAGGGGAACGCGGCCAGCCCAGGCAGCCACCCCCGTGCCGGCCATGTCGGCTTCTTTCTGATTGACGATGGACTGCGGCAGCTCCAGGAAAAGACAGAAGTGCGTCTATCGGCGGCGGATGCTCTTCGCAAGCTGGGCGCCCGCTTCCCGCTCCTGCTGTATGTGGGAACCATCGTCCTGCTTTCGGCGGTAATCGCCGGAGGCTTGCTGGTAAAGGCGCAGGCCGGCGGCGTGCATGGCTGGGCGCTCGGGCTGGTGGGAATACTTTCACTGCTGTGCGCCAGCCAACTGGCGGTAACCCTGGTGAACTGGCTGGCGACCTTGCTGGCGCCGCCCCACTTACTGCCCCGCATGGATTTTTCCAAAGGGATTCCGCCGGAATGGCGCACGCTGGCGGTGGTCCCGGCCATGCTCGCCAGCGCGGCCAATCTCGAGGAATTGATCGAGGCGCTGGAAGTCCGGTTCCTGGCCAATCGAGACGACAACCTGCACTTCGGCCTGCTCACCGATTTTCCCGACGCCGATCAGGAATCGCTGCCCGAGGATGCACCGCTGTTGCGGCTGGCGCGGCAGAGAATCGAGCAATTGAACGACAAATACCCGGGCAAGAACTGCGGCACATTCTTCCTGTTTCATCGGCCGCGCCGCTGGAATGCTGGCGAGCGGACGTGGATGGGATACGAGCGCAAGCGGGGCAAGCTGGGCGATTTAAATGCGCTGTTGCGGGGCGACCCAGGCGACCGCTTCTCCCTGGTGGTGGGCGACACCCAGGTTCTTTCCAGCGTGAAGTACGTCATCACCCTCGACACCGACACGCAATTGCCGCGCGACTCGGCTTGGCAGTTTGCGGGGGCGATGGCGCACCCGCTGAATCGTGCGCGTTACGATCCCGGCCAGCAGCGTGTGGTGGAAGGCTATGGCATTTTGCAACCGCGAGTTTCCGCCAGCTTGCCGGGCACCAACCGTTCGCGGTATGCGCGGATGTGGGGGAGTGAGCCGGGCATCGATCCTTACACCCGCGCCGTGTCGGACGTTTATCAGGACCTCTTTCATGAAGGTTCGTTCATCGGAAAAGGCATCTATGACGTGGATGCCTTCGAACAGGCGCTGAACGGGCGTTTCCCGGAAAACCGCATTCTCAGCCACGACCTTCTGGAAGGGTGCTACGCGCGGGCGGGGCTGTTGAGCGATGTGCAGTTGTATGAGGAGTACCCCTCCCGCTACAGCGCGGATGTAAGCCGGCGTTACCGCTGGATTCGCGGCGATTGGCAGCTCTTCCGATGGGTCCTGCCCGGCGCCCCCGGCCCGGACGGGCGTGCTCAGCACAACCCGCTCTCGGGATTATCCCGGTGGAAGATCTTCGACAACCTTCGCCGCAGCCTCATACCTTCGGCGCTGGTACTGTTTTTGATCCTGGCCTGGACGGTGCTGCCGGCCGCCTGGTTTTGGACGGTGGCGGTGATCGCGATCGTCCTGCTTCCTTCCTTGATGGTCTCCATCCTGGATGTGCTGCACAAGCCGGGCGAGGTGCTTCTCCGTCAGCACCTCGCGTCCGCCGCCCACTCGGCGCAAAGGCGTTTTGCGCAGGCGGCCTTCACGCTGGTGTGCCTGCCGTATGAGGCCTTCTTTACCCTGGACGCGATTTTCCGCACCGCGTGGCGGATGTGGATCAGCCACCGGCGAATGCTCGAATGGAATCCCTCGAGCGCGCACGATCTTAGCCACCGCACCAACCTGGCCGCGGTTTGCCGGACGATGTGGATCGCCCCCGCGTTGTCGATCGGTGCGGCGATTTATTTCGCGGTTTTGCAGCCTTCCGCCTTGGCTCCTGCCGGACCCTGGCTCGCACTTTGGCTGATTTCACCGCTCATGGCATGGTGGATCAGCCGGCCGCTGGTCCACCGCGGAGCACGGCTGACGGCTGACGAGACCGTGTTTCTCCAAAGACTGTCCCGCAAGACCTGGAGGTTCTTCGAGACCTTCGTCGGCCCCGAGGATCATTGGCTGCCGCCTGATAACTATCAGGAAAACCCGGTCGCGGTAGTCAGCCATCGCACCTCGCCGACCAATATGGGATTGGCGCTGCTGGCGAATTTGTCCGCCTACGACTTCGGCTACGTTTCTGCCGGGCAGCTCATCGAACGCACGGCCAATGCGCTGCAAACGATGGGAACCCTGCAGCGCCATTACGGCCACTTTTTCAATTGGTACGACACCAGGTCTCTAAAACCCCTGACCCCGAGGTACGTTTCGACGGTGGACAGCGGCAATCTCGCCGCCAGCCTGCTCACGCTACGCCCAGGGCTGCTCGCCCTTGCCGATGACAAGATCCTGGGAGCGCGATGGTTTGCCGGGCTCCGCGACACCCTCGAGGGCCTGCAGGAGGCTGCCGGTGGCGCCGCCGCAACCCAACTCGCGCAACTGCAGAATGAATTGGCACGCCTCCGCGAATCACCCCCGGTGACGCTCACCGCCGCCCGGCTGAGCGTGGAAGGATTAGTGTCGTTGGTTGCGAAGGTGGCCGATGCCCTCGAGCCGGGCGCCGACAGCGAAGCGAACTGGTGGGCAGGCGCTTTCGCCGGCCAATGCCGCGCCGCCGGCGATGAACTCACGTTCCTCGCTCCGTGGTCCGCGTTTCTCACCACTGATGGCGAGTGGCCCGAGCTTTCCCATATCCCCACCTTGCGCGAACTGGCGACCCGTGAAGCGGAGTTGCTAACGACCCTCGAGCAGCGGCACGGTTCGGAAGCGACGCCGGAAGCGAGCGCCCGGCTGGCTGAGCTGCGGCCACTCATCACCCAGGCCGGCCAGCGAGCCCGGACAAGAATTTCGACCCTCGCAACCCTCGCCCAACAATGCGAAGAACTCGCCCGCTTTGAATATGACTTTCTCTTCGACAGGGCGCGCCATCTCCTGGCGATCGGCTACAACGTCGGCGAAAGGCGGAGGGACGCGAGTTTTTACGACTTGCTGGCCTCGGAAGCCAGACTGTCGAGTTTCGTGGGCATTGCGCAGGGGCAACTGCCGCAGGAAAGCTGGTTCGCCCTGGGCCGATTGCTCACCAATTCCAACGGGGCGCCAACCCTGCTTTCCTGGAGCGGCTCGATGTTCGAGTACCTGATGCCGCTGCTGGTGATGCCGACCTACGACCACACCTTGCTCGACGAAACCTACAAGGCGGCCGTCCACGGTCAAATCGAGTATGGGAAAAGGCGCGGCGTGCCGTGGGGTATTTCGGAGTCGGGCTATAACACCACGGACGTTCACCTCAACTATCAGTACCGCGCCTTTGGCGTTCCCGGCCAGGGCCTGAAACGCGGCCTCGCCGACGATCTGGTGATTGCGCCGTATGCCTCGGCGCTCGCGCTCATGGTGGCGCCCGAGGAGGCGTGCCTGAATCTGCAACGGCTGGCGGCGGAAGGCGTTGAAGGCAAATATGGCTTCTACGAAGCCATCGACTACACGCCTTCGCGTCTGCCGCGCGGAAAATCGAGCGCCGTGGTTCGCTCCTTCATGGCGCATCACCAGGGCATGAGCGTTTTGTCGCTGGCCTATCTGCTCCTGAACCGGCCCATGCAGAAGCGGTTTGAATCGGACCCGTTGTTCCAGGCCACCACCCTGCTGCTCCAGGAGCGGGTTCCCAAAGCCACCGCGTTCTATACCCACGCGTCCGAGTCCTCCGATGTGCGCGCCACTCCCACCGGCGAGGCAACCCCGGTGCGGGTGTTCAAGAGCCCGGACACGCCGATCCCGGAAGTGCAGTTGCTCTCCAACGGCAGATACCACGTCATGGTCACGAATGCGGGCGGGGGCTACAGCCGCTGGAAGGACATCGCCGTCACCCGCTGGCGCGAGGACACCACCTGCGACAACTGGGGGACCTTCTGCTTTTTCCGGGATGTCGCCAGCGGGCAGTTCTGGTCGACCGCGTACCAGCCGACCTGCGAGCCGGCGGAAGAATACGAAGTTATTTTCTCGGAAGCGCGCGCCGAGTTCCGCTGCCGCACGCATGACTTCGTGACCCACACCGAGGTCGCCGTGTCGCCCGAGGACGACATCGAGCTGCGCCGCATCACCATCACCAACCGCGCCTGGACGCGCAGGGCCATCGACGTGACCAGTTACGCGGAGGTGGTTCTGGCGTCGGCGGCGGCCGACGCGCTCCATCCCGCTTTCAGCAATCTGTTTGTGCAGACCGAAATCCTCCGCAAGCCGCGCGCCATCCTCTGTACGCGCCGCCCCCGCTCGCGCGACGAGCACGCACCCTGGATGTTTCATCTGATGGCGGTGCACGCGGCCGACATTGGAGAAGCTTCCTATGAAACCGACCGCCTGCAATTCATCGGACGCGGAAACACGAGTGCCGCTCCGCAGGCGATGAGCGATTCCACCCCGCTCTCGGGCCGTGAAGGCTCGGTGCTGGACCCAGTTGTCGCCATCCGGCATCGCGTAACCCTGCGCCCCGGAGAAACCGCAACCATCAACATCGTGACCGGCATGGGGGAGACGCGCGAAGCCTGCCTGGGCCTGGTTGACAAATACCAGGACCGGCGCCTCGCCGACCGGGTGTTCGACCTGGCCTGGACCCACAGCGACGTGGTCCTGCGGCAGCTCAATGCCACCGAGGCGGATGCGCAACTGTATGCGCGTCTGGCGAGCTCCATCCTCTACGCCAATTCCTCGCTGCGCGCCGATCCCAGCGTGCTGATCAAGAACCAGCGCGGGCAATCCGGTCTGTGGGGCTATTCCATTTCCGGCGATTTGCCCATCGTGCTGCTGCAGATCGCAGACTCCGACAAGATCGATCTGGTGCGCCAACTGGTGCAGGCGCATGCTTACTGGCGCCTGAAGGGCCTGGCCGTGGACTTGGTGATCTGGAACGAAGAGCTCGCAGGTTACCGGCAAGAACTCCACGAACAGGTCTTGGGGTTGATTGCGGCCGGCAAGGCAACCACTCCGGTGGGCCGCACCGGCGCCATCTTCGTACGCTCCACCGACCAGATGTCCAACGAAGATCGCATTCTGCTGCAAACCGTCGCCCGGGTCACGATTTCGGATACGCAAGGCTCGCTCGCCGATCAAGTCACCCGTCTCGGGCCGCTGGAAACCATGGTTCCGCGTCTTGTGCCGACCCGCAAACATCGCCCCGAACCTGCTGCCGCCGCCGCACCGCCACGCAGCGATCTCATCTTTGCGAATGGACTGGGCGGATTTACCCCCGACGGGCGTGAGTACGTGATTACCACCACGCGCACGCAGAACACTCCCGCACCCTGGGTCAACGTGCTGGCGAACCCCGGGTTTGGAAGCGTGATCTCCGAGTCCGGTTCCGCCAACACCTGGGCGGAGAATGCCCACGAGTTTCGCCTTACTCCCTGGAACAACGATCCGGTGAGCGATTCCAGTGGAGAAGCGTTTTACCTGCGTGATGAGGAGACCGGCCACTTCTGGTCGCCCACGCCGTGGCCCAGCCGCGGCGCGGCGCCCTACACCAGCCGGCACGGATTCGGCTACAGCGTGTTCGAACACACGGAAGGCGGCATACGCTCGGAGTTGTGGGTTTATGTGGCGTTGGATGCGCCCGTCAAGTTCGCGGTGTTGAAGGTGCGAAACCAGTCGGATCGATTGCGCCGGCTCTCCGCCACGGGATATGTGGAATGGGTCTTGGGTGACCTGCGGCCGAACACCTCGATGCACGTGACCAGCGAAATTGCCCCCAAGAGCGCCGCCCTGTTCGCGCGCAACCCGTACAACACGGAGTTCGCCGGCCGGGTGGGCTTCTTCGCCGCGGACGCTCCCAGGCAAACCGTGACCTGCGATCGGGCTGAATTTCTCGGACGCAATGGCGCCCTGCGCAGTCCGGCCGCAATGTCCCGCTCGCGGCTCGCCGGCAAGGTGGGGGCTGCGCTCGATCCCTGTGCGGCGATCCAGGTTCCATTCGAACTTGCCGGCGGGCAAGAACGCGAGATCATCTTCACCCTCGGTCTGGGGCATGACGCCGAGGATGCGTCCAGCCTGGTTCGCCGGTGCTGCGGGTCGGCTGCCGCCCGCGCCGCGCTCGATGCGGTGTGGCATTACTGGACGCACACCCTCGGCGCGGTGCAGGTGGAGACCCCCGACGCGTCTCTCAACGCACTCGCCAACGGCTGGCTTGTCTACCAGACTTTGGCGTGCCGCTATTGGGGGCGCAGCGGCCTCTATCAGCCGGGCGGCGCTTTCGGTTTCCGCGACCAACTGCAGGATGTGATGGCGCTCATCCATGCTCAGCCGCGCCTGGTGCGCCAGCACCTGCTGCGGTGCGCGTCCCGCCAGTTCCCGGAGGGAGACGCCCAGCACTGGTGGCATCCTCCGGCCGGCCGGGGCGTGCGTACTCACTGTTCGGATGATTACTTGTGGCTGCCGCTGGCCACCAGCCGCTACGTGCTGAGCACCGGCGATACTGGTGTGCTCGATGAACCCGTGCACTTCCTCGAAGGCCGCCTGGTGAGCCCGGACGAAGACTCATACTGGGACTTGCCTGCCCAGTCGCAAACCACCGCCACTCTGTACGAACACTGCGTCCGCGCGATTCTCAGGGGTCTCGCAGTGGGCGAACACGGACTGCCGCTTATCGGCTGCGGCGACTGGAATGACGGCATGAATATGGTTGGCGAACACGGCAAGGGAGAAAGCGTCTGGTTAGGCTTTTTCCTGTACGCCGTGCTCCTGCAGTTCGCCGAAGTGTCGCGCCCGCGCGGCGATGTCGCTTTCGCCGAGCGCTGCCAGGCAGAGGCCGCGCAAATGCGCCGGAGCATCGAGCAGAACGGGTGGGACGGCGAGTGGTACCGGCGCGCTTACTTTGACGATGGTTCGCCGCTGGGGTCGGCGACCAATGCCGAATGCCAGATCGATTCCATCGCGCAGAGCTGGGCGGTCCTGTCCGGGGCGGGCCAGCCTGAGCGCTCCCGCATGGCGATGGACGCGGTCGATCGCCGTCTGGTTCGCCGGGAGAGCGGGTTGATCCAGCTTCTGGATCCGCCGTTCGATAAATCGGACATGAATCCCGGGTCGATCAAGGGATACGTCCCCGGCGTGCGGGAAAATGGCGGCCAGTACACTCACGCGGCGGTCTGGGCAGCCATGGCGTTCGCCGCCCTGGGCGACAATCGCCGGGCATGGGAGCTGTTCGACATGATCAATCCCGTCAACCATGCGCACTCTCCCGAGGCGATTGACACGTACAAAGTCGAACCGTATGTGATCGCGGCTGACGTGTATGCACTCTCTCCCCACATTGGCCGCGGGGGATGGACTTGGTACACGGGCTCCGCCGGGTGGATGTACCGGCTTATCCTTGAATCACTGCTGGGGCTGCGGCTGGAAGTCGACAAACTGCGCTTTGCGCCGTGCCTTCCTGCGCATTGGCAGCAGTTCAAGCTTCACTACCGCTATCGCGAGACGGTCTATCACATCACGGTCACACCATCGCGCGATGCCGGGAGCGCGAAGGGCGTCACCGTGGATGGCGTTCCGCAAGACGACACGGCGATTCCCCTGGTTGATGACCGCCAGGAGCATACCGTGCAAGTAAGAGCATGATGGCGGGCGATCTGCACACAGGTCCCCCCCGTAATTTCAAGCATCTTGAGCTTATGGGACGTGGTCAATTGTGAACAGATAGGCGTCCTTTGGCTGCTTATTGTGCGATTATGGACGGGCTAATGGTCATGGCACTGGGTTCCGTCGGTTTTTGTAGAGGAGGTTCAAGAACATGAACACTTTCGGACGTGCAGCAGGGTTCTCGAGGCCTCGATTGGGCAAGCGGAGTTTGCTTTCCCTGCTGGCGTTGGCTCTGTTGTTCGCGGCCTCGCCGCAGAACCTGTTGGCCTATCAAGACGCGCAAGCCGTGCAAGCTCCCGCGCCGGCGCCGCCCTACGCGCAGCAGACTCCCGATCAGTTGCAGCAGTTGGTAGCGCCGATTGCGCTGTATCCGGATTCGCTGGTGGCGCAGATCCTGGCGGCGTCCACCTTTCCCGAGCAAGTCGTCGAGGCCGACCGATGGGTGCAAGCGCATCCCGATTTGAAGGGCGACGCTTTGGGCCAAGCTGTGGACCAACAGCCCTGGGACCCGAGCGTCAAGGCGCTGACTGCATTCCCATCCGTCCTGGGAAACATGGACAAGAACCTCTCCTGGACGTCATCTCTCGGCGACGCCTACTACAACCAGCAACAGGACGTGATGGATGCCGTGCAAGTGATGCGCCAGCGAGCGCAAGAATCCGGCAATCTTAAGACCACGCCGCAGCAAGTTGTCACCACGCAAGGCTCGACGATCGTCGTTGAGCCGGCTAGCCCCGATGTCGTTTACGTCCCCGCGTATGATCCGTGGCTGGTTTACGGAGATCCCATCGTGGCCTGGCCGGGATGGTACCCGTATCCTGGAATCTGGTTTGGCGGTCCGTATCTCTCGTTCGGAGTCCCCTACGGAATCGGCTGGTTGGGAGGTTATGGATGGGGCTGGGGTCATTGGGGATTCGATTGGCATAACCGATACGCAGTTTATGATCACAACCGGTACTACTCCCGGAGCAGGACGTTTTACAACCGGAACACCTTCTACCGAGGTGGAGAGGGGCGTGGCGGGCGCGGCGCAGTGGCCGGTGGGCGGCGGGGCGGAGTTGAAGGTGGGCGGGGCGGAGTTGAAGGTGGGCGGGGCGGAGTTGAGGGTGGGCGGGGCGGAGTTGCCGGCCAGCGCGGCGAATCGCCCAGGCCTTTCGGCGGAGACACACGGGCCGCTCGCGGATACGGCGAACCCCGTGGCCAGAGCGGCGTTCGCTCGGGCGCCTTCGGCGGCTACGAGCGTGGCGGAGAGGCCAGAGGCTATTCGTCACGTGGAGGCGCCAGCATGGGTGGCGGAGGATTTCGCGGCGGAGGAGCTCGCGGCGGTGGTGGCGGGCGTCGGTAATCGCAAGGTTCGTTATGTTCCTGGTAGCTTTGTAAGATTTGAAAATGGAGAGAAGCTATATGCCGCGAACGAAGCTGAACTTCGACATATTTCATTGGGCCAATCTGCCTAAATTAGCCGCGGTCGCGGTCCTTTTGACGGGGTGCTTTGCCATCCGTTCCATGGCGCAGCAACCGGGCCAGAAAACGTTTGCATCGCCGGAAGTCGCGAGCAACGCCCTGGTCACGGCAGCGCAGAATAACGACGAAAAAGCGATGCTCGAGATCCTCGGACCCGACGGAAAGCAAATCATCTCGTCAGGAGACGAAACTGAGGACGCCCACGAACGGGCTAATTTCGTACAGAGATATCAGGAAATGCACCGTCTGGTGAAAGAACCGGATGGAACCGCTGTCTTGTATATCGGCGCGCACAATTGGCCTGGGCCCATACCGCTCGTGAACAAAGGTAGTGCGTGGTATTTCGACACCGAGGCGGGCAAGAAAGAGATTTTGTACCGGCGAATTGGCCGCAATGAAATGTCGGCCATTCGCGTTTGCCAGGAGCTGGTGGCGGCGGAAAAGGAATACCGCTCCGGGCAGCGCAACGAGTACGCCCAGAAAATCTTCAGTGATGAAGGGCAGCACAATGGGCTTTACTGGAAAGTTGCGGAGGGCGAACCCCAGAGCCCGATCGGGCCGCTGGTGGCGTCCGCCGTGGCTGAGGGCTATGCCAAGAGGCGAGACGGCGCTCCCACTCCCTACCGCGGTTACTACTACCACATCCTGACGCGTCAGGGGAAAAATGGCCCAGGCGGTGCGAAAAGCTACATCGTGAACGGCAAAATGACCGAAGGTTTCGCTTTCGTGGCCTATCCGGCGGAATACAGGTCGTCCGGCGTGATGACATTCATCGTTAGCGAGGATGGAGTGGTGTATCAGAAGGATCTCGGCAAGAACACCGATGTTCTCGCCAAAGCCATGAAGGAATACAACCCCAATTCCACTTGGCAAAAGGCGGAAGAGCCGCAGGAGCAGGCTGCCGGCGAGAAGAAAACCAAGTAAAAGGCATTCTGTCGCTGCGTCCTTTGCTCGTATGGGAAATGTGCGGTAGCGGGGTTCGTTTGCGGGAACCGTCCCGCCGCCTTTTGTTGCCTGTCAGAATCCGCGCAGGATTCCGGGCGCGGGCCTCGAGCCCCAGGGGAACGGCGTCCCGGCTGTGCGTCTTCACCTTTACAATGTCTGGGCTCGCGGCATCTCGCGTAGCCCGATATGGCAGATGGCGGCAGAGTTATCCGGGAAGTGCGCGAGGCTCGCGGCTCATCCGTACTTCATCCGCATGCCATTCGCGGGTATCTCTCCATCGCGGCGGCGGCTTTCTGCTGGGGCGGCGCCGCCAGCCTGGGTCGCGCGGTCTTCACCGGACGCATGTTTGCGGGTCTGCCTCCGCTGGGCCCTGTCATTCTTACGCAGACGCGCATCAGCTTTTCCTTCTTGATCCTGACCCCACTGGTGCTGTGGCTGGGCGGCCGCGCGGCGCTTGCGCTGGGAAAGAAGGACGTGCTGCGCTGCTTCCTGCTGGGGATCGTTGGCATGTCGGCGGCCAACTTCTTCTATTACGTGGCGCTGGCCAAAACGAGCGTGGCTACAGCCATAATCCTTTTCTATACCGCGCCGGTGTGGGTCTTGCTGTATCTGCTGGCACGTCGCCAGCAACGCGCCACCGTGCGGCGCGTCAGCGCGGTGGCGGCCGCGGTTGTGGGCTGCGGGCTGGCCATCGGTATCGGCGGGCCGGCGCATTTGCGCCTGAACGCTGTGGGCCTGGCGGCAGGCCTGCTGGGCGCGGTCGCTTTCGCCTACTACAACGTGTATGGCCGTGGCGTCCTCACCGAGCTCGAGCGCTGGCGCGTGCTGGTGTACGCCTTCTTCGGCGCTACGCTATTCTGGATGGTCGTCAACCCGCCGTGGGCCATCGCTGCCGCGCACTACTCCGCCAGACAATGGGGCTTCATGGCGATGTTCTCGGTAATCTCGATACTGCTGCCGTTTTCCTTCTACTTTGCGGGATTGCAGCATTTGGACGCCACCCGCGCCGTGGTGACTAGTTGCCTGCAGCCGGTATTCGCCATCCTGTTTGCGGCGGCGTTCATCGCGGAATCTGTGCATTGGCTGCAGGCTGTGGGCATCGCGATCGTGCTGGCCGCCAGCGTGGCCATCCAGCTTCCGGAGAAGGGCGGGAAGAGCCCGGGGATGTGCGGCTCTCGATCGAGAAATAAAAATCCCCGCAAGGCTCTAACCATGCGACCGCAACTTCGTCTTGTAAAATGGCCAGCCCGGAGGCCCACCTTGATCATGCATCGCTGCTTGGCAGGTATAGTTTCCATCATGCTTTTGACGACAACCGTTTTTGCTGCCAGTCTGAAGGCCCGCCGGCAGCAACTGACAGCAGCGCTCGATGCCGAATGGGAGCACTCGCTGCTCGTCGGCCCTGAATTCGCAACCTACGTGGGCGACAGCCGTTACAACGACAAGCTCACCGACTGCTCGCCCGAGGCCGTCGAACGCGAGCTCAAGCACGCGCAGGAAGCGCTTAAGCGATCGAGGCCATCGACACCGCGGGATTTCCCGAACAGGAAAAGCTGAATCAAGAGCTGGAGGTCCGCGAACTGCGCGAGCAGATCGAGAGCACGCGCCTCAAAGAGTGGGAGATGCCGGTCAACCAGATGGGCGGCATTCACCAGTCGTATGCATCAATGCCCTCGCAGATGCCATTTGTGACGGTGAAGGACTACGAAAACTATTTAGCGCGCCTGCACCAGATACCGCGCGCTTTTGACCAAACCATGGCGGTGATGAGGTTGGGAATGAAAGACCGGCTGATGCCGCCGCGCTATCTGCTGGAGAAGGTCGCCGCGCAGGCGCAATCCGTCGCAGACAAAGCGCCCGACGACAGCCCCTTTGCAGAGCCGGTCAAGAAGTTCCCCGACGGCATCTCGACAGCCGACCAGAAGCGGCTGCGCGATGCGGTGCTGGCAGCGGTTAAAAACGAAGTCGCGCCCGCGTATGTCAAGTTCGCCAACTTTGTCCGCGCTGAATACGCGCCCAAGGGCCGCAGCGAGTTCGGCGTCTGGGCATTGCCCCAAGGCGACGCGATCTATCGCTTCGAGATCCGGCGCATGACCACCACCGACCTCGGTCCGGAAGAGATTCATCGCCTGGGACTCAAGCTGGTGGATGAGATCGAAGCCGAAATGCTGAAGATCGCGCAGCAGCAGGGCTACAGCGATCTCAAGAGCTTCAACCAGCACATCCGCGCCGATCGCAAGCTCTATGCAACCTCGGGCCAGCAGTTGCTCGATCTCTACCAGCACTACACCGACCAGATGTACGCCAAGCTGCCGCAGCTTTTCGGACACTTGCCGCAAAACAAGCTGGAGGTAGTGCCGATGGAAGCCTTTCGCGCTCCCGACGAGGTCCCGGCGGACTATTCTCCGGGAGCGCCGAAGTCGGGGCGGCCGGGACGCATCAACGTCAACGAGTACGCTCCCGAGAAGCGCCTGCTGCTGAACGCGGAGGCGATCGCGTATCACGAGGGCATCCCCGGACACCATCTGCAATTCACCATTGCGGCGGAGCTGCCCGAGCTGCCGCCCTTCCGCAAATACGCTGAGTTCACCGCCTATACCGAGGGGTGGGCGTTTTATGCGGAGCGCCTGGCCAAGGAAGTCGGCTTTTACCAGGACCCCTACAGCGAGTACGGACGCCTGGGGAACGAGATGTGGCGCGCCGTTCGGCTGGTGGTGGATACGGGCGTTCATTACAAGCACTGGTCACGCGACCAGATGCTGGATTTTTTCCGCCAGCACACCGCTATGGATGAGCAGAACGTCGCGACCGAGGTCGATCGCTACATCGCCTGGCCGGGACAGTCACTGGCTTACAAGCTGGGACAAATGAAGATCATCGAACTTCGCGAGCGGGCGCGCCAGCGCCTGGGCGAAGGCTTCGACGTCAGGAAGTTCCACGATGCGGTGCTCGCCGATGGGCCGGTCCCGCTCGATGTGCTGGAGAAGAGCATCGACGAATGGATCGGCTCGCAAAAGACCACCGCTGCAAAAAAATGAGCATGGCCCCTGCCCCAAATCAGATCAGACTTCGGCGGTGATCCCCTTAGCGAGCGACGAAGCGCGCACCACAGACGGCTCCCCGTTTTCCGTCGAGACTGCGGGCTTCGCCCCCACATCCACGGTCAGCCTGAAAATGTCGGGCCGCGCGTAGTGGCCGGCAACATCCAGGTCGAACTTGCCGCGCGCAATGTCGTCGAGATCAATCTCCGCCGTGACCAGGCCCTCGCCGCCTTCAAGCGGTCCGGCGAGCACGTCCCCGAACGGCGAGACGATCATGCTGCCACCGTGGATCAGCACGGTGTCCGGCGCATTGCCCTGGATGGGTTCGAAATCGGGTGGGCAGTCGGCGCGGGTGAAGTACTGGCAGGCGCTGACCACGAAGCACCGGCCTTCGTAGGCGATGTGCCGCATGCTCACCCGCCACATCTCGCGCTCGTCCACGGTGGAGGCGCACCAGATCTGCACGCCGCCGGCGTAGAGGTACTGGCGGAACATCGGCATGTAGTGCTCCCAGCAGATGGCCGAGCCCAGGCGGCCAATCTCGGTGTCCACCAGCGGCATGGTTGAGCCGTCGCCGAAGCCCCAGATCAGGCGTTCGCTGGCGGTCGGCATCAGCTTGCGATGCTTGGCCACCAACCCATTGCCAGGCACAAAGATCAGCGTGGAACAGTAAAGTGTTCCCTGATCGCGTTCGATCACCCCGACCACGATGTGCAGGTCGAGGTCGCTCGACCAGGCAGCGATCTGTTCGGTCTCCGGCCCGGGGCAGACCACGGCCGCATCCCAGTAGCGGCGGAAGAGGTCGCGGCCTGCATCACTGCGGCTGCCCACCTTGGAGCCGAAATCCACGCCCTTGGGATATCCCCCGAGCAGCGCCTCGGGAAACACCACCAGGCGGACGCCCGCTCGCGCCGCCTGCCGGCACGTCTGCTCCACCTTGCGCAGGGTTGCTGGAACATCGAACAGGATCGATCCCAGTTGCGCCGCCGCCACCTTGACTCGCGATGAGGAACTCATGCCGGGCCTCCGCAGCTTTCGAGACCGTCATTGTAATTCCCGCGAGCAGAAAAATGGGCACGGCCAAAGCCGTGCCCTGATATGCCTCCCTGCCCCTTCTACGGACAGGGCATTTCGTTGCAGACCACGCAGGGGCTGGTGATCGGACGATGCTCGCACAGGGCCGGGACCGGAGCTTGGCAGCGCCCATTGCCGTTTGTCGGCTTAGCCGGTGCGCTGGTGAATTGCTCTTCTTCGGTTGAGCCCGTCAGCGCCGTGGTGGACGCCATGCCTTGGCCGACCACCTGCGTGATCTGGTCGAAGTATCCGGTGCCGACGAAGCGCTGGTGCTTGGCCGCGTCGTAACCGTGGTCAGCGTTCGCGAACTCGCGCTCCTGCAGCTCGGAGTAGGCCGCCATGCCGCGATCGCGATACGCGCCCGCCAGCTCGAACATGCCCAGGTTGAGCGAGTGGAAGCCGGCCAGGGTAACGAACTGGAACTTGTATCCCATGGCCGCCAGTTCGGGCTGGAAGCGGGCGATGGTGGACTTGGTCCAGCTTGCGCTTCCAGTTGAATGAAGGCGAGCAGTTGTAGCCCAGCAATTTCTTGGGGTACTTGCTGAGGATGCCCTCGGCGAAGCGCGCCGCCTCTTTCAGGTTGGGCTCGGAGGTTTCGCACCACAGCATGTCGACATAGGGCGCGTAAGCCAGGCCGCGAGCGATGGCCGCATCCAGTCCGCCCTTGTAGCGGAAGAATCCTTCCGAGGTGCGCTCGTTGGTGATGAACTCGTTGTCGCGCGGGTCGCCGTTGGAGGTGAGCAGACGCGCGCCGTTAGCGTCGGTGCGGGCCATCACCATGGTGGGCACGTCGAGCACGTCGGTGGCGAAGCGGGCCGCGACCAGCTTCTGGATGTTCTCCGACGTGGTGACCAGCACCTTGCCGCCGAGGTGGCCGCATTTCTTAGCCGAGGAAAGCTGATCTTCGAAGTGAACGCAGGCGGCGCCCGCCTCGATCATCTGCTTCATCAGCTCGAAGGCGTTGAGCGGGCCGCCGAAGCCGGCTTCAGCATCGGCGATGAGCGGCGCAAACCAGTTGATGTGGTTCTGCCCCTCTGAATGGTGAATCTGGTCGGCGCGCATCAGCGCCTGGTTCAGCCGCCGGCAGAGGTTCGGGCAGCTATCGGACGGGTAAAGACTCTGGTCGGGATACATCTGGCCGGCATCGTTGGTGTCGGCGGCGACCTGCCAGCCGCTGACGTAGATGGCCTTCAGCCCGGCCTTGACCATCTGAATGGCCTGGTTGCCGGTCACCGCGCCCAGGCAGGGTACGTAGGATTCCGTGTGCAAGAGTTCCCAGAGGCGCTCGGCGCCCAAGCGAGACAGGCTGTGCTCCACATGCACAGTCCCGCGCAAGCGGACCACATCCTCCGCCGTGTAAGGCCGCTGGACACCCGCCCAGCGCGGGTTGGTGGCCCAATCTTTCCGAATCATTTCAGCCGTCTTGGCTGGTGCTGACATAGTGCTCTCCGTTGGGCAGGGTACTGCGACCCCAAGCCGGTCCTATATATGCACCCCCAGGGCCAAAGAGAGGGGTTGCGCCTGATTAAATATATGTTGTGGAATGAATGACTTGCGCGCACAACTTCAACTTACGCCAGAGTGGCGAAGAGGCCCAGTGACGAGAATTTCGTCACTATGACGAACCCTGCCAGATCTCGTCACGGGTAATGCCCAGCTTGCGGATACGCGAATTCAGCGTCGTGCGCTTCAGGCCGAGGCGAGCCGCGGCGCCATCGGGTCCGGCAATCACTCCGCGGGCCTCCTTCAAGGCTTGAATGATCTGCTCGCGCTCGTTGATGTCGCCGGCGGAGCGCGGCTCGGCCGCGGAGCGGGAACCGGCGTCGGAAGCTGGCAAGCGCAATTCGGCCAGCGGCAGGCTCAGGCTCTCGCCCTCGGACAAGATCACCGCTCGCTCGATGAAGTTCTCCAGCTCGCGGATATTCCCCGGCCAGGGCCAGCGGGTGAGTGCGTCCATAGCCTCGGCGGGTATGCGTTCGATGTGCTTGCCGTTCTCGGCCGCGTGCTTGTGGACAAAATAGCGCACCAGCAACGGAATATCAGAGGCGCGCTCGCGCAGCGGCGGCACCTGCATGGGAAAGACGTTGATCCGGTAAAAGAGGTCGCTGCGAAACTGGCGGGACGCGACCATCTGCGACAGGTCGCGATTGGTGGCGGCGATGAGACGCACATCCACGTGAATCGTTCGCGTGCTCCCCAGGCGCTCGAATTCCTTCTCCTGCAAGGCGCGCAGGAGCTTGGGCTGGATCTCGAGCGGGATGTCGCCTACCTCGTCGAGGAAGAGCGTTCCCCGGCTGGCCAGCTCGAGGCGGCCGATCTTCTGCGAGATCGCGCCGGTAAACGCGCCCTTCTCGTGGCCGAAGAGTTCGCTTTCCAAGCAGGCCGGTGGGGATGGCGGCGCAGTTCAGCTTGACGAACGTGCGCTCGCGGCGGCCGCTCAGGTTGTGGATGGCGCGGGCAATGAGCTCTTTGCCGGTGCCGGTCTCGCCCAGAATCAGGACGGTGGAGGCAGTGGGCGCGACCGTCTCCACCTGGCGCAGAATGCGCTTCAACACCGGGTGTTCGCCGATGATCGATTCGAAGTTGTACTCGGTGCGGATCTCGCTTTCGAGATAACTCTTCTCCTGGGCCAGCTTGCGGTTGAGCACGGCGATCTGGCGGAAGGCCAGCGCGTTGTCCACGGCGATCGCCGCCTGATTGGCCACCTGGGTCAGCAGATCCAGGTCCTGCCGCGAGAAAGCGGATTCACGCTTGGAAGCCACGCTCAGCACGCCGAGCACGCGGTCGCGATTCACCAGCGGCAGCCAGCATCCGGAGCGAATGCCCTCCTGCAGCATCTGGCGGGTGAAGGGCGCGGGAAAGCGGGTCAACTGGCTGAAGAGATCGTCCACCAGCAGCGGATGGCGCGTGCTGTAGCTGTGCCCCGGAGGCGAGTCCGCGATGGAGAGCGTGGTCCCCTGCTGGATGAGACCTTTGCCTCCGGGAAAGTCCAGCGCATAGACGCGCAGCAGGTCGCGGCTGGCCGAGTGCAGGACGAGCGCGGCATAGTCGTGGTGGATGATCTTCCGCAGCAGCCGGGAGATGGCGATGAAGAGCTCGCGAAAGTTGCGGTTCGCCACCAGCAGATTGGTGATGTCGAGCAGCAGGCGCAGGCGGTCGCGCTCCCGCTCCAGCTCCCGGCGATGGGAGAGAGTAGGGTCCGGCGGGGATGCGTCCGAGGATGACACGGGAAGCGCCGCCGCCGATTGTAAACCAGGGTCCGCGTGCCGCGAGCCCGGGTGAAGCGCCGTTGCGCCTATCCTGCGCGCTTCATCGCCATGGCGCCGCCGAAGGAAGCGGCCGCTTGCTCGGGGGTATCGTAGAACTCGAAGATCGAGCCCAGCTTGGTGATCTGCAGCACGTCCTTGACGCGTGCGGTGAGCGCTGCCAGCTTGATCTCTCCACCCACATTGCGGGCGGACGTGTACAGCCCAACCAGCGTTCCCAGGCCGCTGCTGTCGATATAGTTAACGTCGGCGAGATTCAGAACGATCTGCTGCGATTGGTCCAGCAAGTCTTTTACCTGCTGGCGAAGAGAGGCGGTTTCCTCTCCCATGACGATTCTGCCGTAGCAATCGACGATGACAACCCTGCCGAGGCTGCGGGTGCTGGTCTTGAGCATGATCTCCTCCGGAAGTGGCGGAACGACGCCGCCAGCCCGGCCCAGCCGCACGGCACGCGTAGAACTACCAGTATCATCCAGCACGTGGGGTGTCAATCGGCGAAGAATGAATCGTTTCTAACTGCTCGCCGTGGTCAATTGTTCGACGTTGACGCCGCGCAGAAACTGGGTCGCATGTTCCGGCAGGACGGTGTTGATGAACATCCCCGAGCCCAACTCGAAGCCAGCAACGCGCGTGAGCCGCGGGATAACGCTCAAATACCAGTGGTAGTACTTGACGCCGGCGACTTCGGCGGGTGCGGTGCGGATGGTGTAGTTGAAGTCGGGATTGTCGAGGCCGACGTAGAGCTTGGCCAGCATGGTGCGCAGCACAGCGGCAAGATCGGCGAGTTCGGCTTCGCTGGTGTCGCCGAAGCTGGCCATGTGCCGGCGCGGGTAGATGGCGGTGGCAAAGGGCGTCGCCGAGGCGAACGGCTCCACTACCACGAAGTGATCGCTGGTCAGCACCACGCGCTTATACTCGGCCAGCTCTTCCTCGATCATGCAGCAGAACATGCACTCCCCGAGTTCGTCGAAGTGGCGGAGGGCCTCGTACAGCCGTTGACGCACCTGCGAAGAGATGACTGGGGTGCCGATCATCTGCGAGTGTGGATGCTCCAGGCTGGTGCCGGCGCTGACGCCATGGTTCTTGAAAATCGTGATATGCGCGACGCGCGGGTCGTCACTCACCGCGTGGTAGCGCTGAAGGTAGCATTGCAGAATGGTTTGCACCTGCTCCGGTGGAAGCAGCGCGGTGGTGAGCGCGTGGTCCGGGGTCTCGACGATCACGTCGTGGATGCCCACGCCGCGGATGGTGCGCCGCGAGCGCTCGATGTGCCACACCGGCTCGCCTTCGCGGGTGAGCGCGGCAAACTTGTTGGGCACCACGCGCACGCTCCAGTTGCCGTCAGGCCGGGAAAAGCGCAGGATCTCCGGCGGCGCCAGGTGCTCATTTCCCGCACAGAAAGGGCAGGTTGCCACGTAATGCGCGAGTGGCGGCTGCGGCTCGCGCTTCACCCGCATTTCTTCCGGGCGCTTGGCGCGCTCGGTGGCCATGATCACCCACTCTTTGGTGAAGCGGTTCTGGCGCAGCTCAGGCATGGTGGGGCAGCATAGCAGAACGCGGGGCTGCCTGGTTTACGAATCCATGAAAAATCGTGCGAGGATGTTCCATTTCGGATTTCAGTCTGACGCCGAATGGATTTACCGCCGAGTCGCCGAGGACGCCGAGAACCTCCCTTGATTTTCACTTCTCGGCGCACTCGGCGTCTCGGCGGTAGCAATTGGTGAGTCCGCCCCTCACTGCTGCTAAAATCGAACAACTCTATGGATGGCAAAATCCCTGTAGGAATTCTGGGCGCCACCGGGCTGGTGGGACAACGGTTCATCCAGTTGCTGGAGAATCATCCCTGGTTCGAAGTGGCGTGGGTGGCGGCGTCGGAGCGTTCGGCCGGCCAGACGTATGGCGAAGCCGCGCGCTGGAAGCTGCGCACTCCGATCCCCGAGCGCGTGGCCAGGATGAACGTCTCGGCAGCCGATCCCGAGGGCGCGCCCAAGCTGATCTTCGCTTCACTCGATGCCGGCATCGCGCAGGAACTCGAGCCGCGCTTCGCCGACGCGGGCTGCGCCGTAATCTCAAACTCCAGCGCCTTCCGCATGCAGAAAGACGTGCCGCTGGTGATTCCCGAAGTAAATCCCGACCACCTGAAGCTGATTGAATGCCAATCGTGGCGGCGGAAGTCGGGCGGCTTCATCGTCACCAACTCCAATTGTTCGGTAATGGGACTGGTGCTGGCGCTGGCGCCGCTGCACCAACAGTTCGGGCTGAAAGAAGTCTTCGCCGTCACCATGCAGGCGGTGAGCGGCGCCGGCTATCCGGGCGTCGCCTCGCTCGACATCCTGGGCAACGTGATTCCCTACATCGCCAAGGAAGAAGAAAAGATGGAGGAGGAGGCGCCCAAGATGCTGGGACGGCTGAACGGCTCCGCCATCGAGCCTGCGCCCTTCCGCATGAGCGTGCAGTGCAACCGCGTGGCGGTGGAGGACGGACACACCGAATCGGTTGCCGTGAAGCTCGCGAAGCCGGCCAAGGCGGAGGCGTTGATCGAGGCCTGGCGCGGCTTCTCGGGCAAGCCGCAAGAGATGCGACTGCCCGACGCGCCCGAGCAGCCCATTATGTATGACGCTGCGCCCGACCGTCCGCAACCGCGCCTCGACGCCGAGCGTGGCGGAGGAATGTCGGTGAGCGTGGGACGGCTGCGTCCGTGCAACCTGCTGGACTGGAAGTTTACCGTGCTCTCGCACAACACCATTCGCGGGGCCGCGGGCGCGGCGCTGTTGAACGCCGAACTGCTGAAGGCGCAGGGATACCTCGGTTGACCAGCGAGCCTCTCGCATGATCGTGATGAAATTCGGCGGCACCTCAGTGGAGGACGCCGCCGCTATCGACCGCGCGGCCTGCATCGTGCGCGAGCGCCTGCCGGACAAGCCGGTCGTCGTCGTGAGCGCGCTCGCCAAAGTCACCGACCAGCTTCTGGCCATGGCGCGCGCTGCCGGCGCCGGTGACCGCGAGAAGGCCATTCAACTCTCCCGCGCTCTGCGCGAGCGGCATTACACCGCCGCCGGCGAACTGCTGGGGACGGGCGTCTTCACCCAATTCCATTCCGAGCTGGAAGCGGATTTCGACAGTCTGGACGAGCTGCTGCGCGGGCTCGCGGCGGTGGGCGAACTGACGCCGCGCACTTGCGATAACGTCGCGTCGTTTGGCGAGCGCATCTCCAGCAAGATGGTCGCTGCCGCGTTCGCTGCGCGCGGCCTGCCGGCGCGGCTGGTGGACTCGCGCGAGTGCATCCTTACGGACAGCAACTACACCCACGCGGTTCCCATCTTCGACGAGACCAACGATCGCACTGTCTCGCGGCTGAAACCGCTGCTCGATGCCGGCAAGGTGCCGGTGATGGGAGGCTTCATCGCCGCCAACGCCGATGGCGCCACGACTACGCTCGGCCGCGGCGGCTCCGACTTCACCGCTGCCATTCTGGGCGCGGCGCTGGGCGCGGAGCGCATCGAGATCTGGACCGACGTGGACGGCATGATGACCACCGATCCCAACCTGTGTCCCGGCGCGCGGCGGATCAAAGTCATCAGCTTCGACGAAGCCGCCGAGCTGGCCTACTTCGGCGCCAAGGTGCTGCACCCGGCCACGCTTGTGCCCGCCATCGACAAGAACATCCCGGTGCAGGTGCTGAACTCGCGCAATCCCAAGAACGAGGGCACGCGCATCACCGCTCGCGCTCCCAGTTGCACGAACACCTTCAAGGCCATTGCCGCCAAGAAGCGCATCACCGTGGTGGACGTGGTCTCGGCGCGCATGCTGATGGCGCACGGCTTCCTGAAGTCCATCTTCGAGGTTTTCGACCGTCACCACTGCGCGGTCGACGTGGTCTCGACCTCGGAGGTCAGCGTTTCGCTCACCGTCGATTCGAACGAAGCCATTCCGGCGATTGCCGCCGATCTCGACAAACTCGCTTACGTTAAGTACGAAGGCCGCAAGGCGATCATCTGCCTGGTGGGTGAGAATATCCGCGCCACTCCGGGCGTCGCCGCCAAAGTGTTCACCGCTATCGCCGACATCAACGTGCGCATGATTTCGCAGGGCGCTTCGGAGATCAACATCACCTTCGTGGTCGAAGAAGACGACGTGCCCGAAGCCGTGCGCCGCCTGCACCAGACCTTCTTCAGCGAGCTCGACCCCAACGTGTTCGCGTAGATCATCTGCCACCGAGGCACAGAGACACAAAGAGGAACCGGACATGGAATTCATCTGTGACTCCGTGCCTCTGTGGCAGCTGTTCTCGCGTAAACTGTTAGCGTGAAGATCGCGCTCGGGCAGATCAATCCCACGGTGGGGGATTTCCAGGGCAACGCTGCCAAGATTATCGAGTACGCGCAGCGCGCTCGCAGCGGAGGAGCAGAGCTCATCGTCTTCTCCGAACTGTGCGTGTGCGGGTACCCACCGCGGGACCTGGTGGAAAAGCCTTCGTTCGTGGCCGCCAACTGCCGCACCGCGGCGGAGATTGCCGAGAGCACGCGCGGCATTGCCGTGATCTGCGGGCTGGTAACGCCGGCACACGAGAAGACCGGCAAGTCGGTGATGAACTCGGCGGCGATGCTGCGCGACGGCCGCGTCGACTTCATCCAGTCGAAGATGCTGCTGCCCACCTACGACGTCTTCGACGAAGCGCGCAACTTTGCCCCCGCCGGCAAGCAGGAGATCATTCCCCTCGCCGGCCGCAAACTGGCGCTCACCGTCTGCGAGGACGCCTGGAACGACAAGCACTTCTGGGACCGCCGCCTCTACGGCGTCGATCCCGTGGAAATGCTGATGACCGCCGGCGGCAACTTCATGATCAACATCTCCGCTTCGCCCTTCCATCTCGGCAAGCGCGAGTTCCGCACGCGCATGCTGGCGGCCATCGCGCGACAGTACAAGGCGCCGCTGGTGATGGTGAACCAGGTCGGCGGCAACGATCAACTGGTCTTCGACGGTTCCAGCCTGGCGCTCGGCCCCGCGGGCGAAGTGGTGGCGCAGGCCAAGTCGTTCGAAGAAGATCTGGTCTTTCTCGACACCGAGACGCTCGCCGGCGACAAGCACCCGCAGATTGAGGGCGCGGAAGCCAGTGGCTATGCCGCGCTGGTGCTGGGCACGCGCGACTACGTGCGCAAGTGCGGCTTTGAGCGAGTGATCGTCGGGCTGAGCGGCGGCATCGATTCGGCGCCTGACGGCTTGCATTGCCGTCGATGCGCTCGGCGCCGACAACGTCACCGGCGTCAGCATGCCGGGGCCATATTCCTCGCGCGGCTCCATGGATGATGCCCGCGCCCTTGCGACCAACCTCGGCATCCGCTTCGAGGTGTTGCGCATCAGCGAAGTCTTCGACGACTTCCGCAAGTCGCTGCAGCAAGTCTTTGCCGGGCGCGCCGAGGACGAGACCGAAGAAAATCTCCAGGCGCGGATTCGCGGCACGCTGCTGATGGCGCTCTCCAACAAATTCGGGGCGCTGGTGCTCTCGACCGGCAACAAGTCGGAGCTGGCGGTCGGCTACTGCACGCTGTACGGCGACATGGCCGGCGGCATGGCGGTGATCTCCGACGTGCCCAAGACCATGGTTTATCGCCTCGCGCAGTACGTGAACGCGCGCCGGCCGGTGATCCCGAAGTCCACGCTGGAGAAGCCGCCCTCGGCGGAGTTGCGCCCGAACCAGACCGACCAGGACACGCTGCCGCCCTACGAAGTGCTGGACACCATCCTCGAAGCCTACATCGAGGACCTGAAGACGCCGGAGCAGATCGCCGCCGAGCATCAGTACGATCTCGGCCTGGTGCGCAAGGTGGCGCGCATGGTCGAGCGCAGCGAGTACAAGCGCCAGCAGGCCGCGCCCGGAATCAAGATCACCGAGAAAGCTTTCGGCATGGGACGCCGTTTCCCCATCGCCCAGAAATCGGACGTATGAGAAAGGACATCATGCCGCGCACGCTTTCCATCCTGATCTTGCTGCTGGCGGCGACCTGCTGGGGCCAGCGCGCCGACACCGCTTCCAGCCTGCCCGCCGCGCCCGCTTCGCAGCACCTGCCCAGCCAAGCCACCGTGGACTCGTTCATGAAGCACTGGTTCGGCTACGACTCGAGCATCACCTGGCAGGTGTCGGCGATCCGGCCATCCGAAGTTCCCGGCTTCGCCGAAGTTGCGGTGGCGATGGAAAAGGGAGGGCAGCAGCAGCAGATGCTGCTCTACGTCACGCCCGATGAGAAGTACGCCTTCAGCGGCGACATCATCCCGTTCGGCGACGATCCGTTCGTGCCCGCGCGCCAGGCGCTGGGCGCCAGCACCACCGGCATCGCGCGCGGCCCGGCGAAATCCAGCCTGACCATCGTCGAGTTCAGCGACCTGCAATGCCCGCACTGCAAGACTGCGCAGCCCATCATCGACAAGCTCATGGGCGACTTTCCCAACGCGCGCCTGGTCTTTCAGCAATTCCCGCTCGAAGCGGCGCATCCCTGGGCCTTCCAGGCAGCCGCCTGGGCACAGTGCATCGGCAAAGAGAACAACGCCGCGTTCTGGAAATTCGTGAACGGCATCTATGACGATCAGCTCGCGATCGACGCGCAGAACTCCGAAGCCAAGATGAAAGAACACGCCACCGCTGCCGGCGCCGATGCCGCCAAAGCTGCCGCCTGCGCCGCCAGCCCGGATACCGCCAAACAGATACGCGAATCGCAGGAGCTGGGCCGGACGGTGGGCGTCAGCGGCACTCCCACGGTGTTCATGAACGGCCGCAAGATCAGCGGCATCACCAATCTTCCCTACGAGATGCTCAAGGAGCTGGCGGAGTTCTCCGAGAAGCAGGGAGCGAAGTAGGACGCGGACTCACGAAGTTTTCTTAAATACTGGCAGATCACCTCACGCCTCTTGCTGTGCTCACGAGTTGGCTGAGAGGTCTACCCCGAGGTCTCTTCCCCCACACGCGGCGCGCTCGTCCGACGAAATCTGGCGACTCGGTTGGAACGGGGCCGGGCGGCACCAGTTTGGCAAGCAGTTGCTTTCGACGGTAGACGTGAACTTCTTCACCGCGCGCCACCCACGCAAGCATCCGGTTGAGGTTGTGCTGGAATTCGCGCACGCTCGCCGATTTCATGTTAGACACTTTGACGCGCACGGAACATCGGGTCAACTTGAGACCCCAAAGTACGATGAACCTTCGCTTATTCTGCTTTCAGAACAAGAACTGATTTGTGAGGAACTGCCCCCTTGGGAGTGCTACGTTCTGGCCAGTGAGGCCATAACATATGAAAAGTGCAGAGGCGGTTTCCAGCGACACCATTAAATGTCCTAAATGCGGCGAACTAATCCCGATCACTGCGACCCTTCATAATCAACTTAGAGATCAAGCACGGGCGGACGTGAAGCGAGAGTTGGCCAGTGAGCAAATAGCGCTCACGCAAAGAGAGAAGGACCTTCAGACCAAGGAAGCCAAATTCCAGGAGGCTGAGAAGGACCTTGAAAACCGAGTTGCCAAACGTCTTTCCGCACAGAGGGAAAAACTCGCGAAAGACGCACTTGAAAAAGCGCGGGAAGAGGTGTCGGTGGAAGTAAAGGACCTAA
This sequence comes from uncultured Acidobacteriota bacterium, assembly GCA_963733935.1. GTDB lineage: Bacteria > Acidobacteriota > Terriglobia > Terriglobales > Acidobacteriaceae > JAHFUA01. The sequence continues at coordinate 289,449 of CAVTEQ010000003.1, read as the reverse complement.
GACAAGACGCGGCCGACAAAGACCTGAAGCTCCAGGAGGCCCAGCAAAAGGAACTTCAGCTACGAAAGGAGAAGCGCGAAGTCGAGGAGGCCAAGAGGAACCTCGAACTGGAGGTCGCGCGGAAAATTGATGCTGAACGCCAGCGTATCCGCGAAGACGCCTTGAAAGAAGCCGGTGAGACGCACCGATTGAAGGACGCCGAGAAGGATATCAAGCTTCGAGAAGCCCTTGCGATGAATGAGGAGCTAAGCCGAAAACTCCAGCAAGGCTCCCAGCAAACACAGGGTGAGGCGCTCGAACTGATCTTGAACATCGCTTCGTGATTGTTGCCCCCTTGATCAGATCCTTCCAGTACCCAAAGGGGTGCGCGGAGCAAACGTCCTCCAAACGGTGAACAGCCGGGCAGGCACTTGCTGCGGACGGATCATTTGGGAAGCGAAGCACACAAAGAACTGGAGTGACGCTTGGATTCCCAGATTGAAGGATGATCAACAAGAGGCCAAAGCCGAGATTGCCGTCCTTGTAACGGATGTCCTCCCTGCGGACGTAGATTCTTTTGGTATTCGGGATGGTGTCTGGATTACGACTGCGCGTTACGTCCCCGGGCTTGTTACTGCGCTCCGCGTGACGCTAGAAGAAGTGGCCCAGACAAAGCGTGCAGTTGCGGGTAAGAACGAGACCGTAGAGGCGCTCTTCAATTACCTGACCGGTCCAGAATTTGGTCAACGGGTGGAAGCGATTATGCGCGCTTTCATTGCGGCGAAGGACGAATTAGAACAAGAGAAAAGGACCACGACAAGACGCTGGGCGAAACGTGAGAAGCAGCTCGATTCCGTTATCAGGAATACCAGCGGAATGTATGGCGATCTTCAGGGCCTCATAGGCGCGCCAATGAAACCAATTGCCGCACTAGAATCTGCCGAGGCTGATAGCTCGGAAACGGAGGAGCGTTTCGAAATAGCGGCGCAGGGGGACGCTCGATAGCAGATCAATCGGAGCGCCCGAAATCCTATGAGACGGGACGGCTGAAAAGCCGTGCCTCTTAAGGTCATAACTGCGCTTGCGGTCTCGCCTGGGCTGATCGCATCCGATGCTACAATCCACAGCGTGGCGAAATCGTATACCGCGTCTGACGGCAAGCTCCTGCTGACATTGACGTTGGCTGATGAAGGTGGCTTCGTTGTAACCAGCCCGCTGGAGCCAGAACTCGTCACCGAGGCGGAGACAATCGAAGACGCGTTCCGCATGGCGCATGATGCGCTGCGCGCGCTACGCGCTTCGCGAGCAAAGCTGCTGCGCAAGCTCGCATCTCGAGCCACCGTTCGGCATGAATTACCCGCCCGTCGCTCGGTTCCTATGGCAGAATATAGTTGATGCCATACGGCGAATCACGGTACGTGCCGATCAGATGGGTGGCCAGCCTTGCATTAGAGGCCTTCGCATCCCCGTGGCAACCGTCGTCGCCATGCTTGCGGATGGCATGACTCACGACGACATCCTCGCCGCCTATCCCGATCTGGAATGCGCCGACATCGACGAGGCATTGCGTTACGCGGCGGAGGCAGTCCGAGAACGCGAACTTCCGCTAAGAGCCGTGGTTTGAAGCCAGCGCGGGCAGACCAAAGGTTTGTCCAAGCATTCCTCTGCCGAACCCGCCCGAATCGATGCTTCCGCCCTACGCATCGTATAATCAACGATTCGGCCGTCATCCCCGATCTTGGTAGGTGCTATGAGCTCTCATCCGCAGGCAGGTTTTGGACAGCCGGTTGGGCCGCAGCCTTTGCCCGGGGTGAAGACCATTGTGGCCATCGGGTCGGGCAAAGGTGGGGTCGGCAAGACCACGATTGCGGTCAACCTGGCGCTGGCGCTGGCCAAGTTCGGACACCGCGTCGGCTTGCTCGACGCCGACGTGTACGGTCCGAACGTCCCGCTGATGCTCGGCACCACGGCCACGCCGCGCGTGGTGGGCGAGAACCGCATCGAGCCGCTGGAAGCGTTCGGCCTCAAGGTGCTGTCGGTCGGCATGCTCAATCCCGGCGACAAGCCTCTGGTGTGGCGCGGGCCCATGCTGCACTCCATCATTCGTCAATTCCTGCAGCAGGTGGAGTGGGGCGAGCTGGACTACATGGTGGTGGACCTGCCTCCTGGAACCGGCGACGTGGCCATTTCGCTGATGCAGACGGTGCCGCTGACCGGCGCAGTCGTGGTTTCGACGCCGTCGGATGTCTCGCTGCAGGACGCGCGCAAGGCCATCGAAATGTTTCGCCAAGTGAAGGTCGATATCGCCGGCATCGTGGAGAACATGAGCACCTTCACCTGTCCGCACTGCGGCAAGGAGATTGACATCTTCTCCACCGGCGGCGTGGAGCGCACCGCCAAGCAGTTCGGTATCCCCTACCTCGGGGCGGTGGAGCTCGATCCCGAGATTCGCAAGGGCGGCGACACCGGTCATCCGGTTGCCCTGGGCGGTGAGGACTACGCGCCCGCTAAGTCCTTCTATCAGTTCGCCCGCCGCGTGGTCGCCGGCCTTGACGAGCTGCGAGCGAAAGTCGCCGAGCCCGTCATCCGAATCCAATAAAGAATAAGGAAGGTCTGGTCGGGTTTTTGGCACTCCGGTGTCGGGAGCGCCAACTTGACAGCTCCCGACTCAAGTTCTAGAATTTGACAGGATGCTGTGTCTAACATTTCTACATAAGTAATGTTTTTACAGTGACTTAGCAGCATCTAAGCAGGAGCAGAACTTGCCAGAGTTAGGGCCCAGCGGGCGGCGCGAACGCGAGATCCTGACCGCCATCGTGGAGACATTCATCGCCACGGGTGAGCCGGTGGGATCGCGTACATTGTCGCGCGCCAGCAAAGAAGGGCTCAGCCCGGCCACCATCCGCAACGTCATGGCCGACTTGGCGGAGGCGGGCTTTCTCGAGCAGCCGCACACCTCGGCGGGGCGGGTGCCCTCGGCGCAGGCGTATCGTTATTATGTGGAGCAGCTTACCGGCCACGCCCATATGTCCCAAGCCGACGAAGGCGCGATCCAGCAGTACTTCCACGGAATCAGCGACGTGCAGGAGTTCATGGAGCGCACTTCGCACGTGCTTTCGCTGCTGTCGAGTGGAGTCGGCGTGACGGTAACTACGGCCGTGGGCCCGGCCAACGCGCTGGATCACGTGTATTTTTCGCGGCTGGCAGCCAGCAAAGTGCTGGCGGTGGTGGTCACCCGGTCAGGACTGGTCCGCGACCGCGTGTTGCGCACCGCCTGCGATTTCTCGCAAGCCGAGCTGGACACCGCCTCGCGCTACATCAACGAGAACTTTCGGGGATGGACGATCGACGCGGTGCAAGTGGAGATCGGCCAGCGTCTGCAGCAGGAGCGCAGCGAGTACGACCGGCTGATGCGGTCGCTGGAAGAGCTGCACCGCAGCGGCGCGCTTGCCCCCGAGCTGGTGGCGCAGGACGTGTTCGTGGAAGGCGTGGCCAATCTGGTGGCCAGCGAAGAAGACAAGGAGCGGCTGCGCGAGCTGTTGCGCATGCTGGAAGAGAAGGCGCGCGTGGTGGATCTGCTCTCCGCCTATCTTGACGCCCGGCAGGAAGCGGTGCGGGTGGTGATCGGGCTGGAAGACGCGGTGCCGCAGATGCGTAACTTCGTGCTCATCGGCGCGCCCGTCCACGTGGGCAACGAAGTGGTCGGCTCGCTGGCGGTCATCGGACCGACCCGCATCGACTACGAACACAGCATCACTGCCGTCTCCTACATCGCGCAGCTTTTTGACAAGATTTTGAACGAGAAGGAATAGAAGTGGTTATGGCAAAGGGAAACGGAGAAGTGCAAAACCTCGACGCCGAGCACGAGCTGCCCGCAGCCGAGCAAGATGGCTTCGTGGAAAAAAGCGCGGACCGGCCAGCCGTCGCGGTCGGCCCGGAGGACGAACTCAAGACGCTGCGCGAGGAGCGTAGCGTCCTCCTCGACCGTCTGGCGCGGTTGCAGGCGGAATTCGATAACGCGCGCAAGCGCGCCGCACGCGAGCAGTCGGAGTTTCGCGAGTACGCGGTGGCCGACGCCATCAAGGCGCTGCTGCCCATCCTCGACAGCTTTGACCGCGCCCTCGCGGCGCACGCCGGCGAGGAGAGCTTCCGCGGCATCGAGCTGATCAACCGGCAGTTCCACGACGCTTTGGCGAAGCTGGGAGTGCGTCCTATTCCCGCCGCCGGCGAGCCTTTTGATCCCCACCTGCACGAGGCGGTAGAGATGGTCGATACCACGGACGCTCCTGACCACACCGTGCTCGAGGAGTTGCAACGCGGCTACAAGCTCAAGGACCGCCTGCTGCGTCCGGCGATGGTGCGCGTGGCGCGCAATCCCAACAAGTAAACGGAACGATTCTGGCCAGCAACGCAAAACGCGACTACTACCAAGTGCTGGGCGTCGCTCGCGAAGCCAGCGAGCAGGAGATCAAGAGCGCCTATCGCAAGCTGGCGATGCAGCACCATCCGGACCGCAATCCCGACGACCCCAAGGCGGAGGACCGCTTCAAGGAAGCCAGCGAGGCTTACGCGGTGCTGGCCGACGCGCAGAAGCGCGCGCATTACGACCGCTTCGGCCATGCCGGCTTGAGCGGCGCCGGTGGTTTCGGCTTCGATGCCGACGTTGTCTTCCGCGACTTCGGCGACATCTTCGGCGATCTGTTTGGCTTTGGCGATATCTTCGGCTCAGGTGGCGGACGCCGTCGCACGCGCGCCCAGGCCGGCGCCGACCTGCGCGCGGACCTGAATCTCGAATTCGAGGAAGCCGTCTTCGGCGCCAAGGCCACGGTAAAGTACCGCCGCCAGGAGATCTGCGAAGAATGCCGCGGAGCCGGCGCCGCCGCGGGCAAAGTTCCGAGCACCTGCGCCACCTGCGCCGGCCGCGGGCAGGTGCGCTATCAGCAGGGATTCTTCAGCGTCTCGCGCACCTGTCCGGCCTGCCACGGCGCCGGCAGTGTGATCACCGACCCCTGCGCGCGCTGCAAAGGCCAGGGTCTCATAAGCCGTGAGCGGGCGCAGGAAGTCAAAGTCCCCGCAGGGGTGGAAGACGGCACGCGAATCCGCTACTCCGAACTCGGCGATGCCGGCGTCCACGGCGGAGGGTACGGCGACCTCTACGTGGTGCTGCGCGTGAAGGAGCATCCTTACTTTCTGCGCGACGGCAAGGACCTCTACTGCGTGCTGCCCATTTCCTTCTCGCAGGCCGCGCTGGGCGCCGAACTGAAAGTGCCTACCCTCGACGGCGAACATCTGCTCAAGATTCCCGAAGGCACGCAGTCCGGCAAGGAACTGCGCATTCGCGGCAAAGGCGTGCCGGTGCTGAACGGACACGGTAAGGGCGACCAGGTGGTTCGAGTGGTCGTGCAAACTCCCGCCCGCCTCAGCAAACGCGAGCGCGAGCTGCTGCAGGAGCTCGAGGCCCTCAACGAGAACCAGTCCGAGCGTCCCACCCTGCTGAGCAAAGTCAAAGATATTTTCGGATAGCGAGGGCGCTTGCGATGACGCGCCGAAGTTGGATTGCCGACGAGCACACCGGCGATCACGCTGCGCTCGTCGGCCCGCAGGCTCAACATCTCGCGCGCGTGCTGCGCGCTCGCATCGGCCAGGAATTTGACATCGTTGCCGGCGGGCACGTGCGGCGTGGGCGCATCGTCTCCATCACGGCGGAAAAAGTGGAATTCGAGCTCGGCGAAGAGCTGCCCGCTGCGATGCTGCCTGATATCACGCTGCTGCTGGCAATCTTCAAGTTCGATCGCATGGAGTGGGCGATCGAAAAAGCCACCGAGTTGGGCGTCGCGCGTCTGGTGCCGCTGATCGCCAAGCGCACCGAGGCGCACCTGGCGAAGGCGGCGGCCAAACGCGTGGAGCGCTGGCGGCGCATCGCCCGCGAAGCAGCGCAGCAGGCGCGACGTGTCGCGCCGCCAGAGATTGCAGCTCCTGCCCGATTGCAAGACGTGATCGAGCTTGCGGCGGACCGCCGGGTGGTTCTCTCCGAGGCGGAAGATCAGGTTTCCCTGAAACAAGCAGTCGCGGGCTGCAACGGATCGCTCGCGCTGGCCATCGGCCCGGAGGGCGGCTGGACGGCGGAAGAAGAAGGCGCGTTTCGCGATCACGGATGGATTGCCGCCTCGCTCGGCCCTACGATCTTGCGGGTCGAGACCGCGGCCATCGCGGCGGTCAGCATTGCTCTTGCGGAGTTAATTCAGCCGTCCCTACGGGACTTGTCTCGATCCTGCCTCCGTACCCGGCGATGAATCGCCGGGCTAAACTCGCAACGTCGCTTGCGCGACTGATCGGGACTAGCCCCGCAAAATCGCCGGACTGAACTCATATCGTCCGTGAAGTAAGTTGGCCCAGAAGCCATTCGTCCCGTCGCGGCAGCGACAACACGAACTCGGCCTGGCGATAGGCCGCGGTAGCCTAGGCCGGTTGCCTCGCCCAGGATCCCGTCGCGGTAGCGACAACACGAACTTAGCCCGGCGATTCATCGCCGGGTAGGCATGCCGACTGATGCGAGTCCCGTAGGGACGAATGAAACTCGGATCGTTGCTGCCGCGACTTGTCTTACCGTGTGCGACAGTCCCGTCGCGGCAGCGACAACACGAACTTAGCCCGGCGATTCATCGCCGGGTAGGGAGGAAGATTGATGCAAGTCCCGGAGGGACGACTGATCATCCCCAAACAAATCGCGGATCATATTCAATGTTGTGCTTCTTGAGAAACGCGAGAAATTCTTCCTCAAAGGTCCGTTTTCGATGGTGCTCCTCCTGGTTACGAATGTATGCGATGGTCGTTTCTGCCTGGGAAACGCTTACCGTGAAGGCGCCGTATCCATCTTGCCACGCGAAGGGTTTGCCCTCCGTTTCATGGATCCATTTTGATGAGCCGCCCTTGAGGAGCTGCACGGCTTTGGCAATCGCCACGGTTGCGGGCAAGATCAGGAGCACATGGACGTGATCGGCAGTACCGCCCACCTGTACCGAGGTCATCCGGTTGTGCCGTGCGATTCCGCCGAGGTACGCCCAGAGTCTCGGTTGCAACTCCGCAGAGATGGTCTTGCGGCGGCCTTTAGTCGAGAAAACAACGTGCAGAAGGGCCGAAACATAGGTGTGGGCCATACTCCCTCCTCCTTCTAGGTCAGCCGTCCCTACGGGACTTGTCTCGATCTGCCTCCGTACCCGGCGATGAATCGCCGGGCTAAACTCGCAACGTCGCTTGCGCGACTCGTCGGGACTAAGCCGGCAAAATCGCCGGGCTAAACTCGCAACCTCATTCCGCGAGTGAGCGGGACTTACCCGCAAATCGTGGGGCTAACTCATATCGTCCTGGTTGCGAGTTGTCCAGAAGCCATTCGTCTCTACCCGTTCCCCGCCGCGGTAGCGACAACACGAACTTAGCCCGGCGATTCATCGCCGGGTTGCGTAGGGACGATTCCTGTCTTTTTCCACAATCTTCACAGTTGCCGCTCGCCGCTCGCTCCCCTGATAATGGATTGCACTCGGCGATTCATCCCACAACTGTGTGTCTGTAACCTTCAACGAGCGGCAGCTCCAGGCCATCGAACACGTCCGCGGTCCCATGCTGGTGGTAGCCGGCGCGGGCACCGGGAAGACCAGCGTGCTGGTGGAGCGCATTGCGCGCCTGCTGCGCGCGGGGCATGCGCGGCCGGACGAAATCCTCGCCCTTACTTTTACGGAGAATGCCGCCGGCGAGATGGCTGCGCGTGTGGGCATGGCGGTTGGCGGAGTGGATTGCGACAAGCTGCGGGCTACTACCTTCCACGCATATTGCAATGGGCTGTTGCAGGGAGAAGGCCGGCGCTTTGACCTGCTCACTCCCGAGGACATGTGGGTCTTCTTGCGGCGGCGCATCTCGGAGCTGGGGCTGAAGTGGTATATCCGCGCCGCCAGCCCGGGACAGTTTCTCGACGCGCTGCTCGAGTTCTTCGACCGCTGCCATGACGAAGTGGTCTCTCCGGCTGATTACCGTAAATATGTTGACGGCCTGAGCAAGCCGAATGCTGCGCTCCCGCGCGTGGTGAGCTCGAAGCTGGCAGAGGGCATGCCGCGCGAGGAGATAGTCGGACGCTGCCAGGAGATCGCCGGCGTGTTCGAAAAAGTTGAGCAGATGCTCGCTCGCGACAACCTCGGCTGCTTCGCCCACATGATCACGCGCGCTCTCGAACTGCTGCGCACGGACGCAAGCTTGCGCGCCGCCGAGCAACGTCGCGCGCGCTTCCTCTTGCTCGACGAATTCCAGGACGTCAACCTGGCGCAGATCGAGCTGGCGCAGCTCCTGGCCGGGGCCGAGCAGAATGTTTTTGCCGTCGGCGACCCCGACCAGGCGATCTATCGTTTTCGCGGCGCTTCGGCGGCGGCATTCGAAGAATTTGCGCGGCGCTTCCCCAGAACGAAGCGCGTCACGCTGATCGAGAACCAGCGCTCGCACACGCCGATCCTGAAGTGCGCCTACGCCGTGATCCGGAGCAATCCGTCGATCAAGCCCGCGGGCTTCGAGCGTGAGCCGCTAGGGTCGGCGCGCGACCAGCGCGACCAGCCGCAGGGAGAGCTGCTTCCCAAGTTCCCCGTGGAAATCGTGATCGGCGAGAGCGACGAGCAGGAGGCCTGCGACGTGGCCGCCCGCATCGAGAAGCTGCGCCGCGCGCCCGGTAAGCGGCGCGATGGGACAAGGGAACCCCGGTGTCCGCGCATCGCCGTCCTTTACCGCCAGCATTCTCACCGCAACCTGCTGGTGCGCGAGTTGGCGGCACGCCATATCCCATTCGTAGTGGTGGGGCTGAACGCGCTGGATACGCCCGAGGTGCGCGACCTGTTAGCGTGTCTGCGCGTGCTTGCCTCCATGGCCGACAGCGGCAGCATGTTCCGCGTGGCCGGCCTCCCGATGTTCCAGGTGGATGCCGAAGCCCTGCGCCAGGCGCTTCGGCATGCGGGGAAGGACGCCGACTTCATCAGCGTCCTGGAGGCAGCCCCGGGGGGGAGCGAGGTGGTGGCCACGGTTGAGGAGGCCTGGGCGACGGCGCGTAGTAAGGGCATGAACACCGCGGCATTGCTGATGTTCGTGCTCGAGCGCTTTGGTTTCGACCGCAACGCGCCTCCGGTTTTCGCATTCGCGAAGTTCGTCCTCGACTGGACCAAGAAGCCGGTGGCGGCGAACGGCGAGCTCTCCGAGTTCCTCACCTACATGGACTATTACCCCGAGGCCGGCGGCATTGTCCCGGTCCCGACCGGCGACGAAGGCTCCGATCCCAACGTGGTGCAGCTTATGACGGCGCACGCCGCCAAAGGACTGGAATTCGACCACGTCTTCTTGCTGCGCGCCAACCAGAACTCGTTCCCCACCAGCTTCCGCGAAAAGCTGTTCGAGTTTCCGCTCGGGCTTCGGCGCGGGCTGGTGGCCGCGGGTGATGACAAGGAGATCCACAAGCAGGAGGAGCGTCGGCTGTTCTACGTATCCGTCACGCGAGCGCGGGAGACGCTGGCGTTGTGCGCCCGTCCCCGTAACCGCCATCTCCAGCCTACGGGTTTCGTGCGCGACCTGATAGACGACCGCGACGCCCGTCCTTACTGGTCGAAGCGGGATGCCGCTCCCGTCACCGTCGATCTCGCCGCGGTCGCGGTTGCGGCCGGCGCGGGCGTGGGCGCGTGGCTGCTGAACCCGCCGCCCTCGGATTTCGTTTTCGACGACGCGTTGAGCGCCACCGTGATCGAGAGCTACCAGACCTGCCCGCTGCAGTTCAAGATCAAGAAGTTCTGGGATGTCCCCGGCGAGGTTGCGGCGCAGATGCAGTACGGCAACGTGATTCACACTCTGCTGAAGGATTACTACGAGTCGCTGCGCGCCGGCCGTCCGAAAACCGCGGACGACATGGTGCAACTGCTGCGCGATTCGCTGGCCGGCTCCGGGATGGTTGATCCGGTACAGCGCGAGCTTTACGAGAAAGAAGGGGCGAAGCAGTTGCGGGAGTTCGTGCGCCTGCAGCAAGCCGGGCCGCAGACCGAGGTGATCGGAGTCGAGCGCGGCTTCGAGATCACGCTCGGAGGCGTGCGCGTGAAAGGACGCTTGGACCGCATCGATCGCATCGCCGGCAACCGGGTCGCCATCATCGATTACAAGACCGGCAAGCCGCGCACCGAGGACCACGCACGCAAGAGCCTGCAGCTTTCCATCTATGCAATGGCCGCCCGCGAGAAGTGGGGATACGAGGCCGAGCGGCTGGTGTTCTACAACGTCGCGGACAACACAGAAGTCTCGTGCAAGCGCGACCAGCGGCAACTCGACGAAGCATGCCGGCGCGTGGCTGAGGTTGCCGCCCAGATCAAGGCAGGGAACTTCGATCCCACGCCCGGCTATCACTGCGGATGGTGCGCCTATCGCAACCTCTGTCCGGCGACCGAGGAAAGGCTCTATCAGATCCAGATGCAGGCCGCGGGGGTGAACTGATGCTGGCGGTCGCGCTGGCGTTTGTCGCGGTGGGTCTGGGGTTGATCGCGGTGGTGCTCGTGCTGCGGCGTCCAGCAACCACGGATCCGCAGGCGCTCAACGCGCTGCGCAACGACTTCAGCGTCCTGCGCGAAAGCACCGATCGCTCCGTCTCGCACGTGGTCGACGTCTTCAGCAAGCAGCTCGACGGCATGGGCGACAACGTGCAAAAAGCCCTGGGAGCGGTGAACTGCAACGTCGCCGAACGCCTGGAAGCGATGAACCGCCAGCTCGGCGAGCGGCTGAACGAAAACGTGAAGGCCATGAGCGGCACGTCGAAGGAAGTGAACGACCGCATGGCGCACGTGCAGAACATCTTCGCCGAATTGCAGAAGCAGGTGGGCGGCATGAGCGAGCAGGCGCGGCATCTGGCCGAGCTGTCGAAGTCCATCGCCGACCTGCAGCACATCCTGACCGCGCCCAAGCTGCGCGGCGGCTTCGGCGAAGAGCAGCTCGAGAACCTGCTGGCCATGGTGTTCGCGCGCGAGCAGTATCGGACGCAATACGCGTTTTCCTCGGGCGATCGGGCGGACGCGGTGCTGCTCTTCCCGCAAGGGATGGTGGCCATCGACTCCAAGTTCTCGCTGGAAAATTTTCGCCGCATCGCCGCCGCCGAGGGCGAGCCGGAGAAGAAAGCGGCGCGCCGCGAATTTTTGAAAGACGTCCGCAAGCGAGTGGACGAAATCGCCGGCAAATACATCCGGCCCGCCGAGGGCACGCTGCCCTTCGCGCTCATGTACATTCCCGCGGAGAACGTCTACTACGAAGCCATCATCCGCGATGAAGACGACACCGGTCTCTACGAGTACTGCGCGCAGAAGCGCGTGATGCCGGTTTCACCCAACTCGCTCTACGCTTATCTGCACACCATCGTGGTGGGACTCAAGAGCCTGCACGTCAGCCAGCAGGCGGAATCCATCCTGCAGCAGATGGAATCGCTGACCTTCGAGCTGGAGAAGTTCACCGACGTCTACGACAAGCTGGGCACGCACCTGAAGAACGCCGGCAAAAGCTACGACGACAGCACGCGCGCGCTGGGCAAGCTGGAGAACCGCGTGCACAACCTCGCGGGCGCGGGAATTAGCCAGCCGGAACTGCCGCTGGACGGGGAAAAGAAGGCGCTGAGCGCGGCGGAGGGGTGAGTCGCGTGAATTGCGCGCAAAAAAATTCGGGGACGCTGCCTGGCGTCCCCGTCTTGCTCTTACGATCGGGCTGGGCGATTAGTGCTTCTTCTTGCCGCCCTTTTTCTTGCCACCCTTCTTCGTTGCCATGGTTCTATTCTCCCTTCCATTGTTCATGGAATGCAACGAACGAATTCGTTGCGGTTGATTGAATGTATAGAGTCAATGAAAAACGATGTCAAGAGAAAAATCGGAACGCATCGGTACCGTGGAGCGATGAACGACGAGTGCGATGTCGCTCGCGGGAAATTTTCTACCGCCGAGACGCCGAGTGCGCCGAGATTTCGATTTCGATGTCGCCACCTCGGCGTTCTCGGCGACGCGGCGCTGGATTTTCTTGCTGCCGGAACGTTTTCTTCGTAATTAGGCGATAGAATTTCACTGAACTTTTCGCCCCATGGATTCGTAAAGCCGACAAGGGAGCATCATGTCCCAGGTTTCCCGACGCACGCTGCTGCGAGCTTCGCTGCTGGGCCTGGTGGCCGGCTGCGCGCCCAGGCTGTGGGCGCAGTCGGAGCGCGGGGGCTATCCCCGTCCGGGATTGCGGCGCGGGCCGACTGCCGACTCGGTTTCCGAGCTGATGGATGAGATCAGCCAGGCGCGTACCTGCACGGTCGAGTGCGCTGAGATCATGCCGGAGGATCATTACGGATTCCGCCCCGTCGCCGAAGAGCGCACCTTCGGGCAGCAGATGGTGCACATCGCCGAGTCGGTGCGCAGCCTGTTCGAAGTCTTCGTCCAGGACAAGACGCAGCCTACCTTCATATTCGGCGAGGCCGGCAAGGAAGTGGTGAAGTCCAAGGCGGACGTAATCACGCTGCTGCGCGAATCGTTCACCTACGTGCACCGCGGCGCCGCCGACCTCACCGACGTGGACCTCGAGCTGCGAGTGCAGTTTCTGGAGAACCGGCCTTTCTCCAAGGGGCGAGTGGTGCGTTTTCTGCTGGATCATGCCACCTATCACCGGGGAGAGAGCGCCGTGTACATGCGGCTGAACAGCGTGAGACCCCCGCGATATCGGGCGTGATTGCCACGGAGGCACAGAGGCCCAGAGAAGAACTGATTCAAAAACCTCTGTGTCTCTGTGCCTCTGTGGCTATTTCGATTCCTAGAGTAGAACAGCCCCTTGCGGCCTGAGCCCGCGTCGTTATACTCACCCTCCCACTCGTATGCTCTTCAAGACTCTCAGCGCCGCGGTGTATGGCATCGACGCCAACATCATCGAAGTGGAGGTCGATCTCTCCAGCGCGCGGATCGGCGACGGCGAAAACCATTTCATGACCGTCGGGCTGCCGGATGCGGCGGTGCGCGAGAGCCGGGAGCGCATCCGCGCGGCGCTGAAGAATTGCGGCTACGACATTCCGCCCACGCACATCACCGTCAACCTCGCTCCTGCCGACATCAAGAAAGAAGGCTCGGGCTTCGACCTGCCCATGGCCATGGGAATCCTGGGGGCGTACGGCGCGCTGACGTGCAAGGAAGTGGTGGACTACCTGCTGGTGGGCGAGCTGTCGCTCGATGGCGGAGTGCGCGGCATCCGCGGCGCGCTGCCCATCGCGGTCGAGGCGCGCACGCGCAAAATCCGCAATCTCATCGTGCCCGAGGCCAATGCGCGGGAAGCCGCCGTGGTCAGCGGGGTGGACGTCTTCCCCGTACGCTCGCTGCTGGACGTGATCGACCTGCTGAACTCGGGACAGAGCAACGGCCACGCTCCGCTGCGCGTTCAGACCGACGAGCTGCTGCAGGGAGCGCAACAGTTCACCGTGGACTTTAAAGACGTACGCGGGCAGCACACCGCCAAGCGCGCCCTCGAGGTGGCCTCGGCCGGCGGGCACAACATCCTGATGATCGGACCGCCGGGTTCGGGCAAGACCATGCTCGCCAAGCGCCTGCCGACCATCCTGCCGCCGCTGACGTTCGACGAGGCGATCGAGACCACCAAAATCCACAGCGTGGCCGGAGTGCTCGATGCCGGCGCCGGGCTGGTAGGCACGCGTCCCTATCGCGCGCCGCACCACACCATCTCCGATGCCGGGCTGATTGGCGGAGGGGCGGTGCCGCGTCCGGGCGAAGTCTCGCTGGCGCACAACGGCGTGCTCTTCCTCGACGAGCTGCCGGAGTTCCCGCGCAACGTGCTGGAAGTCCTGCGGCAGCCGCTCGAGGACGGAACCGTCTCCATCGCCCGCGCGGCCATGTCGCTGACTTTCCCCGCGCGCTTCATGCTGGCGGCGGCCATGAATCCGTGCCCGTGCGGCTACCATAACGACCCTTCGCGCGACTGCCACTGCAGCCAGCCGATGATCCAGCGCTATGTGTCGAAGATCTCCGGGCCGCTGCTCGACCGCATCGACATCCACATTGACGTTCCCGCGGTGCGCTACAAAGAGCTGCGCGGCGGAGCTCCGCCCGAGGGCTCGGAGCAGATCCGCGAACGCGTGGTGCGCGCCCGCGAACGGCAACTCGCGCGCTTCAAGAATTCCGGCGAGCCCATCTATGCGAACGCGCAGATGTCGCCGCGACAGATTCGCGCCTACTGCGACCTCTCTCCCGACTGCGAGCGCATGCTGGAGCGCGCCATGGCGCAGCAGGGCCTCAGCGCGCGGGCCCATGACCGGATTCTGAAAGTCGCGCGCACCATTGCGGACCTGGACGGGTCGGAGAATCTCGACTCGCGGCACATTGCGGAGGCGATCCAGTACCGCACGTTGGACAGAACATATTGGGCGTGAATTAGCCACAGAGACACAGAGGCACAGAGGTTTTAGGCAATTATGTCAGCACCGAGCGTTCCTCTGGAGCTCAACCAGATCACGAAGCTGATCATTGGTTGTGCCATTGAGGTCCATCGGCAGTTGGGGCCGGGACTGCTGGAGGGCATCTACGAGCGGGCTCTAGCCATCGAACTTGATCGGGCAGGACTGAAGTTCAACCGGCAAGTCGCGGTGCCAGTCGTGTACAAGGGCCAAAGAATTGCCGAACACCGCCTGGACCTTCTAGTGGAAGATGCAGTGATAGTGGAAATCAAGAGCGTCGAGCGGATAGACCCAGTTTTCGAGGCACAGGTTCTGACCTACTTGGGAATCACCGGTAAACGGCTCGGCCTACTCATCAACTTCAACTCGCGCCTGGTGACCAAAGGTATCAAACGATTCATTCTTTGACCCCTTTTTCTCTCTGTGTCTCTGTGCCTCTGTGGCTATCCAATCCGGCACCCCTGGCCAAAAATCCTCTTGACCCGGCCCCCCAATCTCGGTAAGGTGTCTCGGTAATGGGCCCGACCGAGCACCGGTCCGGGGGTTCCGACTGTAATTTTCTGTAAAAAGAGCAACTTTGAGCCTGCCTTAAGCATCTTTTAGGCTAGACCTCAATTTTCCGGATCAAAAAAGTCAGCCACAACAATCAGTTGGCGTTTTGGCGTGGCCGCGTGGAGCGTCTGGACGAGGCGAGGGCTAGGTGCCAAGTTGGTTAACAGGGACCAGACCCCGAAGGAGAACAATGAAAGAGCTGCGTTCTGAGTTGATCTATGATGCACTGCGTACAGTGCAAAACCGGTACTTATTGTGCCAGGTTGCGTCCAAGGCTACGCGCAAGTTCCACCGGCCCAACACGCGCATCCAGGACACGATGAACGAGGTGTTTGAGCGCTTCGCCGACAGCGGAACGCCCACCCGCATCGTGGCGCAACCACCCGTGGTTCACGAGGCTCGTCGGCGCGCGGCATAACGGTAAGCCCGCTGCGCGCCCGCGCCGCGCATTTTTAACTCCCAGAAGATTTTTGGATTCGTTTAGGTCAGATAGACCCCTTCCTCAAAATCAATCCGCTTTCCCGTAGGTGAACATGACTATCGCGGAACTCAAAGAAAAGAACATCCAGGAACTGACCCGGATCGCGCGCTCGCTCGATCTGCCGGGCGCCAGCGGGCTGCGCAAGCAGGATCTCATCTTCAAGATCCTGCAGGCGCAAAGCGAGAAGGAAGGCCACATCTTTGCCGAGGGCGTGCTCGAAATCCTGCCCGACGGCTACGGCTTCCTGCGCTCGCCTGACTACAACTACCTTCCTGGACCGGACGACATTTACGTCTCCCCCTCGCAGATCCGCAAGTTTGATTTAAAGACCGGCGACACCATCAGCGGACAGGTGCGTCCCCCGCACGAAGGCGAGAAATATTTCGCCCTGGTGAAGATCGAGGCGGTGAACTTCGAGTCTCCGGAAGAGGCGCGCAACAAGATCCTGTTCGACAACCTGACGCCCCTCTATCCCCAGGAGCGCATCAAGCTCGAGACCACCAAGGAGAACATCACGGCCCGCGTCATGGACCTGCTGACCCCGCTGGGCAAAGGCCAGCGCGGCCTGATCGTCTCCCCGCCCCGCGCCGGCAAGACCATGATCTTGCAGAACATCGCCAACTCCATCACCACCAACCATCCGGAAGTTGTGCTGATCGTGCTGCTCATCGACGAGCGCCCCGAGGAAGTCACGGACATGCAACGCTCGGTGAAGGGCGAGGTCATCAGTTCGACCTTCGACGAGCCCGCCGCCCGCCACGTGCAGGTGGCCGAGATGGTGATCGAGAAAGCCAAGCGCCTGGTCGAGCACCGGCGCGACGTGGTCATCCTGCTGGATTCCATCACCCGCCTGGCGCGGGCCTATAACACCATCGTGCCGCCTTCGGGCAAGGTGCTCTCCGGCGGCGTGGATTCCAACGCCCTGCAACGGCCCAAGCGCTTCTTCGGCGCCGCCCGCAACATCGAGGAAGGCGGCTCGCTCTCCATCATCGCCACCGCGCTGGTCGAAACCGGCAGCCGCATGGACGACGTGATCTTTGAAGAGTTCAAGGGCACCGGCAACAGTGAAGTGATTCTCGACCGCAAGCTTTCCGACAAGCGCGTCTTCCCGGCCATCGACATCCAGCGCTCCGGCACCCGCAAGGAAGAGCTGATCATTCCCAAGGAAGACCTGGCACGCATCTGGGTGCTGCGCAAGGTGCTGAACCCGCTCTCCCCGGTCGAGGCCATGGAACTTCTGATCGACAAGGTGGGCAAGACCCGCTCCAACGGCGAGTTCCTGGGCAACATGAGCTCGCTGTAAGCCCATCTGCCAGTTCCCAGCCTGATGTTCTGATTTCGGAACAAACTCGACGTGTCGTTGCGAGCTGTCAGCACGTGCTGTTCCAAGATCTCACTCGTTGTCTCGCCTTGACTTGCGCTCAACATTTCCACAGGCTGTTCTGAAACCAGAACAGCAAGCTGTTTTCACACAAGCGAGTGTTTTGTGGCCTACGATGCCGCTCCATGTGGGGTGGCTATGAATCAATTACGAACGACCTTGATTCTTTCGGCCCTTTCGCTCTGTACAACCCTGCTTGCATTCGCAACACATACGCCTCCACAGCCGACAAACTTTGAACAATTCGCCGTTTACTGGACCGCGGAGGCAGGCTGGAAGACGGAGCTTCTGCTTCGTAACAATCTGCCGAGCCAGAGCCTGACAGTCACTCCGGCACTTCGAACCGCCGACGGCACCGAAACCGCCCTGCCCGCGGTCACCATCAATTCAAACGACGTGGCCACGGTGGATTTAGGAAGCGTGATAACAACTGCGGCGCCGCAGCTCACCGGAACCTATGGCTCAATCGTGTTTCGATATACAGCCACGGTTCCACGTGCGCTCTACGCCGCCGTGATGGTGGAACTTCCGGGTACTCCGATCGAATTTCACCTGGACGGCTACTTTCAGGCTACGGGTCCGATGGCGGGCGGACAGGAAGGAATCTGGTGGCTGCCCCGCGATTCGGTCAAAGACTGGCTTATCCTCACCAACACTTCCGCGAACGCCCTGTCGGGAAGTCTTGCGTTCTACGACACAACCGGCAAGGCTTGGAAGCAAAGCATCACCCTGAATGCCCGGCAGATGATGCGCGTCTCTGTGCGCTCCCTGTTGCAAAAAGCGGGATTGACCGGCTCGTTTGGCGGAATCAAGATCGATGTCCCAAACGGCGCTGGATATCTCGACTCGGCACATTTCGTCTATGACGACGCCAACGGCACCCTCGCCTTGATGAAGATGTTCACCTACGACCCAAACGCCACGCTCATCCAGCGATCTTTGACGGATAAGCAATGGACCATCCGCGCGCCGATGCTGGCCCTGACAAACCCAGACCCTGCGCTGGCGTTGCCCGCAGGTACGACTTTGCAACCGGCCATCTTCATGCGCAACGTGTCAGGCAACGCCTACAAGGCGCAACTGACCTTCAACTGGCGGTCCGATTCGAACACCGGGAAAAGCACAACCGTCGTTGCCATGCAGCCCTATGCAACCACCATGGTTGATGTGGCGGCATTGCAAACGAACGGCACTATCCCAGCAGCCGCCCGTTGGGCGTATGTCAGCATCACTGCGCCAATCCAGCCGGACAATCTGTTAGCGATAGCGACCAGCTTCGACGCCACCGGCAAGCTCGGAGCGCAGACTGCATTTTCCGATCAGGTGGCCAGCCACTGGTCGGGCGGCAGGTGGGAAGTGGACGCCAATCACGATACCATTATTGCTGTGGGTAACGCAGGGTCGGCAGCCTCGAAGGCGCAGATCACGTTCTACTTCAATTCTGGGCGGGGCAAATATCAGGTCGAGCAAACGCTGGCCCCGGACGAGCAGATTTGGCTGGACGTGGGGAAGCTGATAGGCAACCAGACTCCCGACACAAACGGGAAGACGATCCCGAGCGACGTGATGTCGGGAACCTACGAACTGAAAAGCCTGACCAATAAGGCGACGCAAGGGTTTTTTGAGGGAAAATTGGTGGTGGACAAGACATACGGCTACGCGGCCCACGGCTGCATGTTGTGCTGCGGATATAGCGGCCCCTACATGTACTATGATCCCTTTAACATGCTCGTCGCCCAGTATGGGGACCAGTACATATGGGCCACCGATGACTGCGAGGGCGGAGACGACGACATCACCGACTATTTTCTCAACGGGGTTCACAACTGGTGGACCGGCAATACCCAGATCGCCACTGCCAGCAACAATCAGATCAGCGCTGTTGGGGTAGGCTCGACGACTAATTATGCCAGCGGTTACATGCCAATTACCAGGGAAATTGGTTACGGCCGACAGTGCCCGAATAGCGTCCACCAGCCCAGCGCGCCGGTGAATGTGACCCAACCGTATCAAGTCGAGCCTATTGCTACGAACAACCAGGGCTCAGCGGTTTGCCCCAGTGGCCAACAAGGTTGGAGCCGGACGGTAAAGAACCAATTGCAAGACCAGACCGGAGCACCAATAAACTTTGCGGGTATTACGATGGCCGACACGCTGACAGTGCAGACGCCGAATTCTCTCAACGTATCGGGGACCCAGACGGGTAGCTTCTCAACTGCATCCGACGGGACGTGGCCCGACACATATTTTGTTTGCTCGTCCTTGTGTCCGGGTAGCGGGACAGCGAGCGCCTTGCAAAACTGGACTTACAGCGGCTTGGGACTGCCCCACGTAAACGGTCTCTATTATTCGTGCACTTCGATCACTATTGATGGAAACTAGAGAGTGGCTATGAAGAAAACGCTGATTTTCTTGGTGGTGTCCGTCGCCTGGTTAGAGGGGTGCGCCACGGCCGATGCGGGCTGCCGTGCGGACGGGCTTTCTCTCGTTTTTCCTCACTACCGAACGGAAGCAGCTAATATCGTTGAGGCCCTTCTGCTGCTTGGGCGCGACAGCCACACCTGCTTTGCATTTCGTGGGCTTGACAGGTCTGCTTTTACGACGCAGGTACAACTCGATTTGACTGGGGCTTCAGTTGGGCAGGTCCTTTCGGCGGTGTTGAAGGGCGTGACTGGGTACTCGTTCGAGCAGTCGTCGCACGGCATAGTCATGGTCAAAGGTCCCGCTCAGATCGCAGCCGGTTCCTTGCTCAATCATGTGATTTCAATCTACGCGGTCCCACGTACGTCGCTGGCAACTGCATCGAATGCACTGAAACTGCAGTTGATGGCCGACCTGAATCCGGCTATCGGAGGCTTTGCCGGGTCGTATGCAGGCGGTGATGCTGCGGACCTAATTGGACCTGTCGAAGTTCGCGGCCAGCCTGTTTCAGAGATATTGAATCTAATCCTTTCCACATCCAAAGGGGGGCTGTGGCTAGAAACCATACCTGATACGGACGCAGACCGAATGCCGTCCCGAGGTCTATGGGGGATCATCGAGTACACCGAGTCACAGGACGTATACCTGCCGCTTCTTAGCTCCATCGCACAATCTTTTCCGGAGAAGCGGCCGAAGTGATAGCACAGCGAAGCACGGTCGCCGCATATCCACATTGGGCGGGTGGCGGGGGGGAACCGTGGGTGCCTGTGATCTTTCAAGAGGTTGTCCATTCGATCGGAACCAGAGAAGCTGATTGTGACGAGCAATCCAGTTTCCGAGGACAGACCGAATGGACATCCATAAGAATGCCCGACTCACTTTGCGCAGTCGAGAGGCCTTGGTCGAAACCGGAACGAAAAGTTCACGTCCACTTGTGTGCAGGACAACTCGCAGGGGAACTGGTGTACATATGGGTTAACAGCTCAGATAGGTGACGTGGGGACGATACTGGTCGACAATATCAGCGGACCTGGCATAAACAACACTCCCCCGCCCAATCCAACGCCCGTCTGTGTGGGCGACAGCACGAAACAGGAACACTGGAGCCAAGAATTCCGAGTTGGCTCCCTGACGATCGGGGCTGGGGTCCGAGTTCAGACAGACATTTTTACTAGGTTTACGAACCATGGTGAACATCAAAACATTGTTTCCCCGGTGCCGTAAAGTCCTATTGTGCTGGGCGGGGGCTATAGCAATTGCCGCTCTCCCCGCTACGTGGGCAACAGCGCAGCGCGATATTTTTGACCTTCGGAAGCAGATCGAAGACGCGAAGGTCATCATCGTAGGCAGAGCACTGTCAGTTCAGGAAGGCGATAGAACAGAAATTAAAGTCGGCGGACAGTTGCTTCCAGCCAAACTCTTCGTCGCCCAACTGCAGGTTAATCGAACGCTGAAGGGGAACAACATCCCGCCTCAGGTAACAGTGCGATTCACACTTCCGTTTTCGCCGGCCGGATCAGTCGGTTACCCCGGGGTTGATGTTGGCACTTATCGCATCTTCCTCCTAAGGCAACCAGAGGGCCAGTTCGAGTTTGCAAACGCTTTTCTGCCGTCTTTGCCCGCCCTGGCGCGCACACCGCTTTCACCTTCCAACGATGTGCTCACTGCCGTCCTACTCGAGCTGGCCAGCGTTGTCGATTCTACCGACACTGCAGAGGCAGTGAAGGTGGGTGTAATCTTTCTCTTGGGTTCAACATCGAGCCAAGGAGTTGAAGAGATCCTCCGTCCCCAGTTGACTGCTCCGAGCCCCGCAATTCGTGCGAGCGCTGCCGCCGCATTGGTACAACATAGGGATCTGGCCGCCTTGGGTGTTGCACAACAAATGCTGTCGAATCCTCCTGCCGCCGTTCCCAGATATTTGCTTGAAAACCTATCATCCGCCATCGGACGCTATGTCAACGATCCGGAGGCCATTCCCATGCTTTGCGGTTTACTTGGAGCTCGCGAAGCCGCCACCCGTCAAGCAGCAGCATTGGCGCTGCGAAATACGGCATCACGACGAGCCATTCCCGCTCTGGGGATTGCCCTTCAGGACGAGGATCGCGAAGTCCGATACTACGCTGTCATTGGCCTTGGTGAGATCACCGGTCAGCCGGAGTGGCGGCCACTTGAGGCGGAATTCCAGGGCCACGAGCAGCGCTATGTTGATTACTGGCGCAACTGGGTGCAGCAGAATGTAAATCCGCGGTAGGCCGGGTTCTATAAAAGGGGATCGGCGGGTGGCGGAGGTAACCGTGGGAGCCCCACACAAGCGTCCTTTGCTTGTGTGGGAGAACATTCCCGACAACCGGAGTTCCTGAGCAACATGAGCTCGCTGTAAGAGCCTGCTCCTGGGCCATCGCCTGCCGGGTGCCCCAGACAAGCGCAGCTTGTCTGGGATGAAATACCCCAGCCCAACTACCCATGATTGCGATTCTACGCTGCGGTAGCATGGTATTGATGGCCACCGACCCTGCTTCGCTTCCCAGACAAGCCGAGCTTGTCTGGGGCACCCGGCGTATAGCTATACGGCCTCATGCAGCGACACTGACACTGCCTGCATTTTCAGGTGCCTTGTTCTCCATCTGGGTATGCAATCGGGCAGCTACGGACCAATAAATGTTCCGAATCACTGAGAGGTTGGAGATGAGGAACCGATTCAGCTACCTAATTTGGATCCTCCTGCTCACGGTTCCATCGGGTTGCCGTGCGCAAAAGCAGGAACGGCAGCCTGATCTGCAAACCTACCTTCAACGCTTGATTCAGTCGAACGGCTCTCCGCTGCCAAAAGACGACGATCTCCGTGTCGCTCACGGGATCGCCAGCACTCCGGCAGATGACATAGCACTCGCGCTCCCGACCTTGATGGCGGCGCTCCGCAACCCAAACGATATGGTGAAACGATATGCGGTGACGCCATTGTACGCAATAAGCCAGCGCCCTGACAGCGCCAAGCTTCTAAGCCCCTACATAGAGTCAATCGCAGGGCTCTTTGCCCAAGAAGATCCGATCTTACAGGGCATACCGCCTATCATTTTGCTGAACCTCAAGCCGCAGCTGCCGCCGGAGGTGGTTCCTCCCATCCTGTCCTTTGTGAAGCGGACAGACCGCGACCTAAGGGCCCAATCGAGTGCGATCTCGGAGCTCCTAAGGAAGGAGCCGCAAAACCCCGCGGTTATAGCGGCTACCGAAGAGTTTCTGTCACGACCGCTGGACAAAGAGACGCGGGAGGGGGCGCTCAACGGAATTGCAAATTCCGGCACAACAGATGCCCGGCTGGTACAGGTTCTGATCGCCGCTTTGGACAGCCCTGATGAGGGAGTCAGGCTTACGGCCGCCCAAGCATTTTGGCGAATGCCAAAGGAGGCAGTAGTTCAGGCACGGCCAGCTTTGCTGAAGGTGGCAGCCCGCAGCGATGAGTCCCCAGAGGTCAAAGCTGCTGCAAGGCGGGCCCTAGAAGAGAGCAGCCGATAAAAGGCGGGGTAAAAGGGACAGCCTGCGCGATTCTCGCCGTCTCAAAAGAGGGCGGGTGGACCAGGTAATCTCGACTTCTAGGAAACAAAGGGTGCCCCACACGAGCGTCTTTTGCTCGTGTGGGATTGCTCGTTGACCAACAATTCACTTCAGCGCGCCATTCTCATTGTCGCACGACCCCATTGCGCTCCCAATGTCTTTCCAGTGAGAGAATCTGGATACCTGTTTCCCACACGAGCAAAGAACGCTCGTGTGGGGCACCCGGCGAATCAGTCGCAAAAGAGATCGTGCCGGTTGGGAGCGCCCACGACGCTCCCATCTTGAAGCCCGGGGAAAGCCACGAAGAACAAGCTCGTGTCAGCCGGGCTTGCGATTTGAGTCGGCCGGGGCGGTACACAATTCAGCTGTCGAGGGGCGATCCTAGCGATCCCAGGCACGATGCCGTGAAATAGAATATGATCCTGATAACTGTCACACCATAGTGCGATTTAGGGGGCGGGTGGCCGAGGTAACTGCGGGTGTCCTCACAAGCGTCCTTGCTTGTGTGGGAAGACACTCCCGACAACCGGAGTTCCTGAGCAACATGAGCTCGCTGTAAGCAGAATCTCTGGAGTCTTTCGACCCCGGGTTAAATGGCGTTAATCGAATAGGTTCCGGCTGTCCTTCGCTGCTTGACCCCCTCCGTTGAGGCATCTTACGATTCAGCATCCCTTCGTTCAGGGGGAGGAACAAGTGCGCGAGTCTTTGGTGAAGTATTGGGCTTGGATGCTGGTGATGGCGTTGCCGACGTCGCTGCTGATGGCGGATGCCACCTCGGCGATGCTGCGGGCTTCGGGCAGTGTGTCCGTCAATGGCGCCCCGATCGAACAAGCCATCGCAATCTTTCCCGGTGACCGGGTACAAACCTCGGCCAACTCGATTGCCACGCTGACCAATGAAGGTTCGTCGGTGACCATGCCCGGCAACTCCTCGCTGGTCTTCTCCAGGAGTTTTGTGAACGTGCTGTGCGGCACGGCCATGGTCACCACCCGGCGCGGGATGTCGGTGCGGGTGAGCAACCTGCTGGTGCAGCCGGCGCGCGGCGAGCAGGCGCGTTTCCAGGTGACCCAGGACGAAGCCGAGCTCCACATCATTGCCCGCGAAGGCACCCTGGCCATCGACAACGGAGCGGCTACCAGTTCCTTGCCGCCGGGCCGCATGCTGACGGCGTCCGCCGCCTGCATGGCTGCGCCCTATGCGGATGATCAGACCAGCAACCCGCCCACGCCGCCGCAGGACCAAACCCAGGGGCAGCAGGATCACAAGAGGCACGCACCGGCCGGTGGTGGTGGCCGCGGCGCTCCCCCGCCCACCGGCGGCAGCAATACCAGCAGCCTGTGGCTGTACGCAGCCGGCGCCGGCGGAGCCGCCGGGTTCCTGGTGTGGCTGACCACCCGCAGCTCATCGAGCTGCACCACGCCTAGCTGCCAATAAGAAGAGTCCAGGACAAGATCAGCCCGCCCTTGTGGCGGGCTTTGTTTTTGGAAGTCAGCCGCAAGGAAGCCACGGATTTTCACGGATTACAACGGATCTGATTTGATCCGTGCTGGACTCAATCGCGCAGCACTTCCACGTTCTCCGAGGGCACCAGAATGCGCAGCAGCTTGAACGGAGATGTACCCTCCGCCCAGAGGGTCCAGGCTGCATCTTCCGACTGCACCGTGAAGCGTTTGAGTTCGCGTTCGGCGCCGTGGTACATCACCTTGTCGGTGCCTTCGTAGTTCACCGCGATGGTTACGGAAGTTTGTTGACGGGGGATCAGGACGCCAAATTTGCCGGGCTGCAGCTTGCAGCCTTGGGGGCCGAGGGTGGGGCCGCAGAAGGTGGCCATATAGCGCCACAACAGCACCTGGCGGTGGGTGAAGAAGTCGTCGAGGATCACGGTGGAAGGCGGCAGCATGAAGGCGCGCTCGTGGGCCTTGGCGCCCGGCGACGCCATGATGCGCTCCACCAGAAACTGGTCTTTGTAGTCGACCGTGGCCTCCGCCTTTTCCGGGGTCTGTTCTTTCCAGTCATAGTGGCGCAGATCGCCGTTGGAGGCGATCTGCAGCTCGGAGCTCTGGCTGGCCTTGTCGTTGCCGTCCTCGATCTTGAGCTGGGCCACGGTCACGCTGACGTCCGGCTGCTGATGGATGCTGAAGGTCTCGGTACCGACGCGGCGGCCCTGGCGGAAAATCCCGAAGGAACCGGAATCCACCAGCTGGCCTTCGCTGGATCCCTTGTAGGAGCGGGCGGGAAGGCTGCCGAGCGTTAGGGCTGCAAGCAGCGTGGCGAACACCCTGATTTTCAATCTCACCTATTCTCCCTCAACCGGTTCCAGGGACAGCATACGCGCGATCTCGGCAGCGGCTTGCTCCACCGAGCAGGAAGCGGTGTCCACGCGATACTGCGCCTTAAGATAATGCGGACGGCGCGATTCATACAGAAGCCGTGCCTGTTCCTCTTCCCGAAACAGCGGCCGTGCCGCAACGGTCTCGGCGCAGCGCCGGCGCAGCACCTCGAAACCAGCGTCCAGGAAGACCTGCGGCGCGCCGCCGGCGGCGAGCAGAGCGGCATTGTCTTCGCCGAGAGCAGCGCCGCCGCCCAAGGCTACCACCGCCGGCGAAGCGTGCTCGAGTTCAGCCAGCAGCTCTCGTAACGCCTCGGTTTCCATGGCTCGGAAGGCCGACTCTCCGGAACCAGCGAAAACCTCGGCGATGGTCTGGCCTGCTCGCATCTCGATCTGCTGATCCAAGTCCACGAACCGCCATCCCAGCCTGCGCGCCAGCGCCCGGCCCACGCTGGTCTTCCCGGCGCCCATGAATCCAAGAAGAAACACGGCACGGGGGTGCGTCTTCTCGGGCATTTGCAAGTACCGAGTACCGAGTTGCGAGTACCGAGTGAAAAAGCATCGCAAAGAAGTACCGAGTACCCAGTACCGAGTGCAGAACCGTCCAGTCCAAACTCGGTACTCAGTACTCGCAACTCGGTACTAAAAGATTACTGTTTCTTTACGCGGATTTTACCACTGAAGGAACGGAGCTGGACCGAGGAGGCGCCGGTGTTGGAGGTACCGGCGAAGGAACGTCCCGGGCTGGGGACAAAGCTGTTGTGCAGTTTCTCCTGCAGCGGGAAATCATTTTCCACGCTGCCGCTGATGGAGCGCGCGCTCAGGTCCACGGAGGCCGAAGCCGGCAGCGTGACCTCGATGTTGCCGGTGTGGTTCACCAGCATGTAGTCGCCGCCGCCGCCGAAGTCGCCGCTATAGCGGATGGATCCCTTGGCGGTGTTGACCGAAACCCTGGGACCCGTCACGGCATTGAGCTGCACGTCGCCGCTCAGCGAGGTGATCTCGACGTGGCCGTTGCTGATGTTGGCCAGGCTGACCGGGCCGCTGATGGTGCGCACATGCACGTGCGCATTGCCGGAATCGTGCACTTCCACCGAGGCGGCATCGCCCTCAAGCGTCAAGTCGCTACGCATCTTCTCCGCCGTGATGGGGCCGCCCGAGGCGCGCACCGTCACGCTAACGTCGAGACGGCACGAGCACGTGATACTCGACCCGGCCGTCGGGATCGTCGGCACGCTGGAGGAAATGAGTGGTTGCCCAAACGCGATTTCCGTTATGGTCGCAATCGACTTCAACTTTGTCGGAGTGAGTGGTGGCCACGATCACCACTTGGCGCCCGCCGGAGCCCTTGATCTCCACCGGACCCGAATCGTTGGTCACGGTAACGCTGCCGCCAGGCGCCACCGTGTAGCGAAACTCCTTGCGGGTATCGGCGGCAAAGGCCGCGACCGCCAGCAAACCCGTGGCTACCAGCAACCACTTCAAGCCTTTGCTCATGAGCTCCATGTGCGCCCTCATTGCTGGGAGCGCGCCAACGCCATTTCGTACAACAGCGTCTTCTGGTCGTAGGCGCGAATCAGGTGGTCGCGGGCTCCCATGTCACGCGGGTCCTGTTTCACCGTCTGCTGGGCGTCGCGGATGTAGGCATTGACGGCGTCCAAATTCTCGCGATAAGTGGCCGCCAGGGCGGGAGATTTCTTCTGCACGGCGCTCAGCATCTGGGCATCGTCATCGTCGACCGCAGGCGAGGCAGGCTGGGAAAGGCTGGCGCTGACCGCGGGTTGGCTGGCGCGATTGTAGTACCAGAGGATGCCGATGGCGAACAGCAGCAGCGCGGCGAACGCCAGCAGGCTGCCTCCACTCACCCAGTGTCGGTGGCTCGGGATCGCTTCGATTTGCGGGCGAAATCGCACCGTCCCGGCAAGGGGACGCACCAGTCCTTCCCGCTCGAGCGCGCCCTGGATGCCGTTCCAGACGCGCGGGCCAGGCTCCTGCATGGGCAACAGCAGCTTGGCCGCTTCCGCGATATAACGAAGGTCCTGTACTAAGCCGGAACAGACGGCGCAGGATTTCAGATGCGCTTCCTCTTCCGGGTTCCCGCCGGTCTCGATGATGTACGGCAGAACTTTTTGGAAATCAACGCAATTCATTGCCACGACCCTCTCCCCACCTGCTCTCGCCTGCGCGGCCCCTCAGTGCCTGCTGGCCTTTTCGGCTCTGGTCACTTTGAGGAGGTCCCGCAACTTCATTCTTGCCTTGTGCAACTGCGACTTGCTGTTGCCGATCGAGCAACCCATCATCTCGGCAATCTCGTTGTGCTCGTAGCCCTCAACGTCGTGCAGCACGAAGATGATGCGATAGCCCGGAGGCAGGCTTTCAATGGCCCGCTCCAAATTCACCCGGTCAATCGACCCAGCCAAAACATTGTCCCGGGAGCCGATATCTTTCTTGGGCCCATCCTCCTGCTGCGGCTCCATGCTCTCTTCCAGCGAAACTTCCGGCAGGCCTTTCTTGCGCAGGTGCATCAGCACCACGTTCACCGCCAGCCGGTGCAGCCAGGTCGAAAACGCCGACTCGCCGCGAAAGGTGGCGATCTTGCGATAGAGCTGCAGGAACGCCTCCTGCGTCAGGTCTTCCGCCTCGGCCGTATTCCCGGTCATGCGCAGGCACAGGGAGTAGACGCGCCGCTTGTGCAAGGCGTACAAAGCCTCGAAGGACTCGGCGTCTCCCCCCTTGGCTCGCTCGATCGCCTCTGCCTCGGAGAGCCCGGGGGCTGCCAATTTTTTCGCTTGTGCCAATTCGCCTTTTCAGGCCGCACTATCCTAGATGCGGCCTAAGTATCTGTTCGTTGTATGGTTTGCTCAGGCCCGAAACTTCGGTAACGCCGCAGGAAAGATACTGTTTCCGCCTGCCTCGGTTGCCTGCCAACTAAAACTGCCGCTCCGGAACCCAACCGCCCACCCTTAGATGAGTCAGGAAGGCCGGATGGTGCCCTTATCCCGAGGTTCGCGTCGTAATGGTTTCGAGGCCGTGCCCTCGCGGCCCGGTCTCGCGACGGTGCAACAGGATAGCAAAGAATACGCCCAGGACCGCCAGAACCGTAAAAGACTGGAGCATGAGGCGGTAGCCGCCGGGGTTTTGCGGACCGGCATGGGAGAGATCATTGGCGCGGCCGGCAATCCAGTTCAGCCCGGCCATGCCGATGTTCTGGATCATGGTCATCAGGCCCAAAGCCGTTCCCAGAGTTTTCTGGTCCACGATATACGCCACGGAAGGCCAGATGATGGCCGGCACCATGGCGAAGGCCACCCCCATCATGGCCATGGGGACATAGAGAGTTACGTTGCTGTAGGCCATCAGCAGGAATGCCGGCGTCAGCAGCAGGGCGCCCACGGTCATCAGCAGGGCGCGCTTGCCAATCCGGTCGGTGAGCAGTCCGAACAGCGGCGTCCCGAAAATGGTGAACGCCGTGAGGATGCTCAGCAGAAACCCTCCCAGGGAGCGGGTGGTGTGGTGCGCGTCGATGAAGAATTTGATCGCAAAGGTCTCGAAGGGGAAGATGGCGGAGTAAAACACGAAGCACAGCGCCACCAGATACCAGTACGAAGCCCCGAATTTGAAGATGTCGCCGATCGCAACCTTGTCCACTTCCCCCGCATGGCCCAGATGGAAATGCCGTTCCGCGCGTTTCTCCAGCACGAAATAGAGCAGCGGTCCCACCACGCACAAGGTGGTGAAGCCCACTCCGATCAGCCAGGGCTTCTGCCAGTTGCTGTAGGCGGAACCGGCCCAGGAGGGAGAATTCTGCGCCATCCAGGTGCCGAGGCGGGCGATCATCAGGTTGATCCCGAAGGCGAAGCTGAGTTCCTTGCCGCGGAACCACTTGGCCAGCGCGGTGGTGACGGAGATGATCAGCGACTCGGCGCCCATGCCGAACACCAGCCGGCCGGCGGCCATGACTTCGAAGCGCGGGGTCGAAGCGGTGAGGATGGCGCCCAGCAGGCAAATGATGCCGAACAGCAGCGTGGATTTGCGGGTGCCGATGCGGTCAATGATCAGGCCGCCGATCAGCACGGTGGCGATCGGAGCAATGCTGTAGAAGGAGTTGAGCAGCCCGATGTTCTCGTCGCTGAAGTGCAACTGCCGCTGCAGGACGTCGGCCAGCGGGCTGAGCGCGTCGTAGAAGTAATAATTGCCGAACATCGCCAGGCTGACGAAGATCAGCACCGTCCAGCGATAGGCGGTCGAGGGCGCGGGCAGCGTGCCAGTAGTGGTTGTGGTTATGGTGGAATCCGCCATCCAGGGGCCTTAGGGACTGAGCCAAGATATCAGATTGGATGCGGGAGTACAGTGCGAGAATGGATTCAGAGGCGAGTAGTGCGAGTGGTGCTCCGCATCTGCCCGTCGTTGGCAGATGTGGGCACCTTCGGCGACCGAGAAATAGCCGAAGTCGCGCCAGCGACCGTCTGAATTTAGCCCGGCGAGATAAGGTCGCGCCAGCGACCGTCTGAATTTAGCCCGGCGATTTATCGCCGGGTGAGCAGAGACTCCGACACCAGTCCCGTAGGGACGACTGGATCATCCCCGCACAAATCGCGGATGAGAGCCGAGATGTAGGTGTGGGCCACGAGGTTTTCCCAGATTCGTTGCGGTGAGGAGGGTAGACAAGAACGCGGGAAAATCAAGAGGTAGAAAGACCCATCCCGCTCATTCAGCCGTCCCTACGGGACTCACGCCCGATTCGTCTGTGACCCGGCGATAAATCGCCGGGCTAAATTCGGTGGTCGCTGGCGCGACGGAATCCCGGATTCAGCCGCAGAACGGTGCCCCACAGCCTTCGCCCCGTCGTTGGCAGATGTGGGATTGGGTTTTGAGAAGAGAAGGCCCACATCTGCCAAAAGCGGGCAGATGTGGGGCACCCAGATGGACCTCACCGCGGGTTCTGCGATGCCGGCTTGTCGCGGTCCTTCAGATTCTGGAGATCGGCATTGGTGAAGGTCCGCGCCGCCGTCGTAGGTTTGGGCTGCTGCCGCCGCTCGCGCACAACTTCGCCAAGACTGCGAGTCTCGCCCGGAGCGCGCGCGTTGACCACGTCGAAATACGCCGCTCCCAGGCCGGCGGAGGCAGTTTGGGTCTGCGGTGCGTACTGCGCGGGAACCGATTCAAGCGCGTACGCACCCGGCTGGGTGATCTCGATACCTGTCTGCACGGCAGGGATCGGCGCCGAGACACTCTCGACAGTGGAGTTGCTGGCTCCTACCTGCAGGTTCGAGGTCGCATTGGTGGCGCCTACCGGGTTCGCGGACAAGGTCGAGAAACTCGCGGTTGGCGTGGACAGCACGGGCGGAAGTCCCCAGCCGGCGGTGGTCGCGTAGCCGGACTGCACCACCAGCCCTCCGGCAGGGTAAGGAAAGAGAATCGTTGGCCCGGTCAGAACCGGCAGCCCCATGAGCGGCCCGGACTGCCCGGCGCTGTTGACGATTTGTCCCGCAGCGAAAGTCGCCAGAAACAGCAGTGTGCAGATAGCGAGTGTCTTGTGCATTTTCCACCCCTGGAATGATGGTTGGAGCACCGTTGGGGGACAGGGCTTCAGCTCTGAACAGTTGGATTTCCGCGCTGGCCGCGGGGATGCAAGGATTTAAGGGCAGGGTTAGCTGCCGACGTAGCGCGCGTACAGGCTGCGGGCAACCGCCGTATCGGTGGTTCCCTTGATGATCGCCCGGCCGTCGGGAAAGAGCGTCATCTCGTAATCGTCTCGCCAGAATTTCAGCACCAGATCATTGTGGCGGACGGTGCCGTGCGGCTTCAGGCGAGCGCTCATCTCGGCGAAGTCCAGCGGCCGCTCGCGTTCGTGGATTTGCACCGAATTGCGCCCACACAGCGTGATGTGCGGCCTACCTTTGCCTTCGAGGTGGATGAACTCGCGCTGGCCGCAGGTTTGGCAATCGGGGCGCGGGCTTGCCGCCGCGATCTCCGAGCGTTCGTTGGTCCACACGTCGAACGAGAGCAAGGTGCGCCGCAAGCGGTCGCGCGCGCCCACCAGCAGCTTTAGACGCTTCCGTAGCTTCGATGGAGGCCACCAGGTTGACGGCCGAATTCAGGATTCCCGAAGTGTCGCAGGTTTCCACCACGCCGTGCGGCGGGGCAGGGAAGACGCACGCCAGACAGGCCGTCTCACCGGGCAGGACATTCATGGTCACGCCATAGCTGCCGACGGCGGCAGCATAAATCCAGGGCACGCCCTGCTCGACGGCGTAGTCGTTCACCAGGTAGCGAGTTTCGAAGTTGTCGGTGCCGTCGAGTACGAGATCGAAGCGCTCCAGCAGGCTGGCGACGTTTTCGGGCGTGAGGTCGGCGACCCGCGGCTCGACCACGATCTGCGAATTAAAGGCGGCGATTTTCCGCGCGGCGGCGATAGCCTTGGGGACCGACTCCGCGGCGTCGCTCTCGTCGAACAGCGACTGGCGCTGCAGGTTGCTGGGCTCGACGTAGTCGCGGTCGATGATCCGCAGCGTTCCGACCCCGGCGCGGGCCAGCAGCGAAGCCACCGCGGAGCCGGTAGCGCCGCAGCCCACAATGGCCACTCGGGCAGTGGCCAGCCGTCGCTGGCCTTCCGGGCCGATTCCGCGGAACAGCATCTGCCGGGAGTAGCGTTCCTCTGGAGTCATGGGCTGATCTCGCACCAGCCATTATTATAAGAGCCGCGCTTCCACAGGCCTACCGCCCCAGCCAGCCCAAGCCGGGCTCGCCGGGAAATGCGGATCGAAGCGGGCGGCCCGTCGCAAGTGCAACGACACCAGCAGGAGCGCACATCCTAATCAGGCATCGGGACGGCAGCCGGACTTTGCCACCCCAGCGAATCGACTTTGCTGGTGACCGCGGATCTCTGTCCGGTGAAGGGACAAAATCAGGGGTGCAGCGGCCAGCGCTCAGAGCGACGCTGATCGGCGGCTTGGTGTGTCTGTTAGCCGCCTGCGCCGGATTGTGGGCGCAAGACGACGGTGGTGTGGAGACCAAGCCGGGCGCCGAGGGCTCGGCGGTTTCCACCATGCCCCTGGAGCTGGGATCGCTGAACCGGTTTGCCGGCCGGCGGGTCCACGACATTCAATTCCGCGGCGTCGCCAACGCCACCGAGCTGAAGCGGCTGCTGGCGACGATCCCGCAGAAAACCGGCCAGCCCCTGGACAAGCGCAAGCTGCGCGCCAGCCTGCAAGCGCTCTATGCCACCGGCCGCTTCCAGGACCTGCGAGCCGAGGTCGAACCCGCACCCCAGGACGAGCTTTCGCTGGTGTTCGTTGCCAAGCCGGCCCAGTTTGTGGGACTGGTGGCGGTGATCGGCGCTCCCCGCCACGGACCCAACGATCATCAACTGGTCAATGCCAGCAAGCTGCAGCTCGGCGAACCGTTCACCGGCGAGCGGCTGCGGCAGGCCATCGTCGGCATGCAGAAAGTCCTCGAAGACGACGGCTTCTACGGCAGCACCATCACTCCCAAGCTCACCCCCCGCCCGGAGACGCAACTGGTCGAAGTCGTCTTCCGCGTCGCCGCGCGCGCGCGGGCGCATGTGGGCGAGATCAAGGTCACGGGCGACGCCGGGTTTGCGGTCGGCGAAATCCGCGAAATCGGCAAGCTGCGTCCCGGAGAAGAGGTCACCGCCCAGCGTGTGCCGCGGGCCCTGCAACGGTTGCGGAAGAAATATCAGAAACAAGGCCGGCTGGAGGCGCAAGTTTCCGTGGTCAGCCGCGTGTATCGCCCCGCCAGCAACGCGGTCGACTACACGCTGAACATTGAGCGCGGGCCGGTGGTCGCGGTGCACGTGGAAGGCGCCCATTTGAGCACCGCGGTCATCAAGCGCTCGGTGCCGGTGTACGAAGAAGGGGCGGTGGATGACGATCTGCTCAACGAGGGCCGGCGCAACCTCCGCGACTATCTGCAGACGCAGGGCTACTTCGATTCCCAGGTCAGCGTAGTGCGCAAGGACCAGCCCAACGCGGGCCGCACCGACATCGTGTTTGACGTGGACCGGCAGGAGCGCCACAAGCTGGTGGCGGTGGGGCTGGAGGGCAATCGATACTTCCCCAGTGACCTTATCCGCGACCGCATGCAGATTCAGCCGGCGGGCTGGCTGCTGGAACACGGTCTGTTCAGCCAATCCATGCTCGCCCGCGACCTGGACTCGATCCGCGACCTGTACCGCTCCAACGGGTTCCTGCAGGTGAACGTGTACTCCGAGGTGCAGGATGACTACCAGGGCAAGCACGGCCAGATGCGGGTGCTGGTGCACGTTCAGGAAGGCCCGCAAACGCTGGTGAAGCAGCTGAACATCGTCGGGGCCTCCACCTTCGCCGCCAGCGCTTTGCAGAACTTGCTGGCCAACATTCCCGGACAGCCTTTCTCGAATGCCAACATGGTGGCCGACTACGATACGCTGGTGAATTTTTACTTCAACCGCGGCTTCCCCGACGTCACCATGACTTACGCCGCCCAGCCGGTGCCCGGCGAACCCACCAGCACGAGCGTGACCTATACGCTGCACGAGGGCGACCGCGTGTACGTGAACCAGCTACTCATGAGCGGGCTGCACTACACGCGCCCCTACGTGGCCAACCGGCAGATCACCCTGCATTCGGGCGATCCCTTGAGCCAGTCCGATATGTTCAACACCCAGAGCCGGCTGTACGACCTGGGCATCTTCAGTTCGGTAGACCTGGCGGTGGAGAATCCGCAGGGCGAGGAAGCCTACAAGGACGTGCTGCTGAATCTTGCCGAGGCCCGCCGCTACACCTTCGATTACGGCTTGGGATTCGAAGTGCAGACGGGCAGCGCGCCCAGCCCCGGCACGCCGCAGGGCCGTACGGGCGCCAGCCCGCGGGTCTCCTTCAATGTCAACCGTCTGAATTTTCGCGGGCGCAACGATACCATCTACTTCAAGTCCCACTTCGGACGGCTGGAGCAGCTCGGCTTGCTGGGCTATGAGGTCCCTAACTGGCTCGATCACCCGAAGCTCAAGCTCACCTTCAACGCCCTCTACGACAACACCCGCGATGTTTTCACCTTTACTTCCCAGCGGCTGGAGGGGTCGGCGCAGGTGGTGCAAACCGTCAGCAAAGCGACCACATTGCTCTATCGCCTTACTTACCGAGACGTCAAGGTGGCAAATCTGAACATCGACCCTAATATCATCCCATTGTTGTCTCGCCCGGTACGCATCGGCATTCCCAGTTTTACCTACATCCGCGACACGCGCGATGATCCCGTGGATTCTCACAAGGGCAACTACATGGTGTTCGATACCGGGGTCACCTCGCACTGGCTGGGCTCGCAGGCCAACTTTATGCGCTTCCTGCTGCAGCACTCCGAATATCACTCCTTCGGACACAAAGGCCGGTTCGTGTTCGCGCATTCCACCCAGCTCGGCATCGAGCAGCCGTGGGGCGGGCCGGGGGCCATCATCCCGCTGCCGGAGCGGTTTTTCGCCGGCGGCGGCAATTCGCTGCGCGGCTTTGCCATCAACGAAGCGGGTCCTCGCGATCTGGTCACCGGCTACCAGCTCGGAGGACAGGCGATGTTCGTGAACAGTGTCGAGCTTCGTCTCCCGCCATTGTTGCTGCCGTTGATCGGCAAGGACCTCAGCCCGGTGATCTTTCACGACATGGGGAACGTCTTCGCCTCTACCTCGCAGCTTTTTCCCAGCCTGTTTCGCTGGTCGCAGCCACACCGCGCGCAGTGTGCGAATCCCAATACCACGGCTTGCGACTTCAATTACGCCTCGCATGCGGTGGGCGGCGGCATCCGCTACCGCACGCCGATCGGGCCGGTGCGCTTCGACGTGGCCTATAACCTGAATTCGCCCTTGTTCCCCATCGCCGACCAAAATCGCTCCGAGGTGCTGCACCGGGTAAACTTTTTCTTCAGCATTGGGCAGACGTTCTGATGAACGCACAACTTCATTGCGGCGCGGATGCAGGCGGGCGGCGGCGTGGGTGGTGGCTGCTGGCGGTGATCGTGGCCGGCTGCGGGCTGTGCCCGGCCGAGCAGACGGTCGATCGCATCGTCGCCATCGTGAACCGCCATGCCATCCTGGCCAGCGAGTGGGAAGAAGCCCTGGGGTTCGAATGCCTGGTGAATGGCCGGCCGCTGCCGGATTTCACGCCCGCCGATCACAATCAGACTCTCCAGCGGCTCATTGACCAGGAGCTGATCGCGGAGCAGATGAGCGCCGCTTCCTGGGCGCCGGCCACAGCCGAAGAGATCGCCAGCCGCGTCCGCGATCTGCGCCAAACCCAGCCGGCCTGGAAAACCGACGAAGGTTGGCGCGCCGCGCTGGCCGCCTGCGGCTTGACCGGCGACGACGTGGAAGAGAGAGTCGCGGTGCAGGTAAATCTGCTGCGATACCTCGATCGGCGATTCCGTCCCGAGGTCCGCATCGATCAAAGGGCCATCGAAACCTACTACCGCGAGCAACTGCTGCCGCAACTGCGCCGCGCCGGAAGTCCGCAACCGCCCTTGAACCAGGTGGCGCCCATGATCGAGCAATTGCTGGCCGAGCAGCAGATTAACCAACTGCAGAGCCAGTGGCTGCGCACGCTGCGCTCGCAGTCGGAGATCCAGGTGCGATGACCGAGAACGCGCCAAATCGGGCAAAGCGGCGCTGGGTGGCGCTCGCGGCCATCGCCGTGTTCGCGCTGGTGAGCGTGTTGCTCGCGGCCTGGTACGTGGCCAGCCCGCGCTTTGAGGAGCGCATGCGGCGCCGAGTGGTGGCCGAGCTGGAGCAGATGACCGGCGCGCGCGCGGAATTGAAGTCTTTCCATTGGCGGCGTTGGACGCTGCAGTTCGAAGCCCGCGGCCTCACCCTGCACGGCCTGGAATCGGCGGAGCAGGCGCCTTACGCGCAGGTGGATCGTTTGTGGGCGCGGCTGAAAATTCTGTCGGTGTTCCGGCGCCAGGTCGGCCTGCGCGAGCTCACGCTCGAGCATCCGGTGGTCCACATCATCGTTTATCCGGACGGAAGCACCAACCAGCCGGCGCCGGGGAAGAAAGCGAACGCTGAAGCCGTGGCTGGCGTGCTGTTCGAGCTCGCCATCCACCGCGTACAGGTAGCGGGTGGAGAGCTGCTGTGGAACGACCGGCGCGTGCCGCTGGATTTCACCGCGAGCGGCCTGCGGGCAAATATGCTGCACCACACGCTGGAGACAACCTACCGGGTCCACATCCAGGCAGCGGCTGTGGAAACCAGGTATGGCGAGTTCCCGGCGGTGCGCGGAAAGGTGGACGCTCAACTGTCGCTGGCATCGGGGCGCGCCGACCTCACCTCATTCAAATTCACTTCGCAGGGCTCGACCCTCGAGGCCCACGGCACGCTGAGCGATTTTCGTGATCCCAAAGTCCAATTGGCTTATAGCGGTTCGCTCGATGTGTTCGAGCTCGGCGGCCTGCTCCGCTTGCCTGAGTTGCGGCGCGGAAAGCTGGAGGTCAGCGGCCAGGGCCGATATCATGCGCCGGACTTCGCCTCGACTGGGCGGGTGGTATTGAAAGGCGGGGAATGGCGCAACCAGTACCTGCGCCTGCCGGACGTGACGGCTGCCGCTCACTACGTGCTCACCCGCGACCGGGCGGTGATCTCCGACCTGAACGCCCAGGCGCTGGGAGGTTTGATCTCCGGCAACGCCGAGGTTACGCAGTGGGGTGGAGATTGGAGTTCGCGCCATCTCCCTGGTTTTGGCGGATGTGGGAAAAATGCTTGCCAGCGCGGCGCCGCGCACCTGCGCGTCTCCGGGATGCAGGCTGGCGCGCTCGCTGTCGCGGTCTCTACTTCCACGCTGCACCTCGACCGCATCAATCCTGCCGGCGCAGCCCGCGGCACCATCGATGTGGAATGGAGCGGCTCCCCCCGAGATCTGAACGCGACCTTCGCGCTCGAGGTCGAGCCCCCTGCCAATCCGCGGCCAGGGCAGTTGCCGGTGAGCGCGCAGGCAAAGATGGTCTATCACGGCCAGGCCGCAGTCCTGGACATTGCGCAGTTGAACATGGAAGCGCGCAGTACGCGCTTCCAGGCGGCCGGGGTGCTCGGTTCCACCAGCACTCGGCTGAGCGTGACCGTGAACACCGGCGATCTGGGCGAGCTGCGGCCGGTGCTGGCCGCCTTGCATGAACCGGCCGTGCCCCTGGAAATGAACGGACGCGCGTCGTTCAACGGCAGCATCATCGGCAGGCTCTCCGGCCCGACCGTCCGAGGAGACCTCGAAATCACCGATTTTGATACCGTCTTCGCCGCGGCTCCGCGGGTTGCGCCGGGATCCGGCTGGCCCAATCCTCCGCAGCGCATTCACTGGGATTCTCTTACCGCCGACGTGGCCTACTCGCCGGCGGAATTGTCGTTGCATCGCGGGCTGCTGCGCCGGGGAGAGGAGCAGGCCAGCTTCGACGTGAGCGCCGCGCTGCGCAATGGCGAACTGCAAGACACGAGCACGCTCCACGGGCGCGTGGACATTCACGGCGCCGACCTTCAGGATGTCCAGGCGCTGGCCGGCAGCGCCTTACCCATCACCGGTAAGGTGACGTTGAGCGCCACGCTGGGCGGCACGCGCGCCAGCCCCGCGGGCGAGGGAACCTTGCAGATCGATGGGGGAACGCTCGCCGGGGAGCCGTTCCAGTCCGTGCGCGCGGCCTGGGAGTTCGCCGGCCCTCAGGTGGGCCTGCACGACATCGTGCTCACCCGCAACGGCGCCCAGCTCACGGGAAGTCTGGCTTACAACTTCGGCGACCGTGCCTTTAACTTCGATCTGACGGGAACCAACTTCCAGCTTGCCAAGTTCCCGCGCTTGCAGCAGCCACTGCTCAGCGTGGCTGGAACAGCGGCGTTCCATCTGCAGGGAACGGGCACCACGGCGGCGCCGGTAATCGAGATCGAGCTGCACATCCGCGACATGCTGCTGAACCAGGAACCGACCGGCGACTTCGATCTGACCGGCGAGACCCACGGCGCGGACCTGCACCTCACGGCGCGCTCGCATTTCCAGACTGCCGAACTGGCCATCGACGGCGACGTCCGCCTGCGCGGGGATTTCCCGGCACAGATTACCCTGCGTTTTTCTCATCTGGACGTCGATCCCCTTCTGCGTGCCTACCTGGCGGGCAAGGTCACCGGGCATTCTTCCATCGCCGGCGCCTTGGATCTGCGCGGACCGCTTCGCCGGCCTCGCGACCTCAACCTCACCGGACATGTCGACCACTTCTCGGCCGAACTGGAAAAGGTCGCCATCGAGACCGACGGCCCCATCCAGATCACGCTGGCCAACGAGTCTTTGACGTTGGATCGCCTGCACTTGAAGGGATTCAACCGCGCGCAGCGGGGGCAGAACGGCGGCGCCGGCCCTACCAGTGATCTCACCGCCGGAGGCGTGATTCAGCTCGGCGGAGACCAGGAAATGAATTTCCACGCCAACGGGGTGCTCGATTTCGCGCTCTTGCAGAGCTTCGCCCCGGACCTCACTTCCTCGGGCAAGATGGAGATTAACTTTGCCGTTGGCGGCACCCTGGCGCGGCCGGAGACGCGCGGGCAGGTACGCATCATCAACGGCGCTGTCTCCTACATCGATCTGCCCAACGGGCTGAGCAATGTCAACGGCACGCTGGCATTCCAGGACAATCGCCTGCGCGTCGAGTCGCTCTCCGCGCAGACCGGCGGCGGCACGCTGACTTTGGGCGGCTTCATCAGCTACTCCCGTGGGCTGAGCTTTAACCTGACCGCGACCAGCAAGGACATTCGCTTGCGCTACCCGCCCGGCGTCAGCTCCTATGCCGACGCCGACCTGCGCTTCACCGGTACGCCCGATAATTCCTTGCTTGCGGGCACGGTGACCATCACCCGCTTCAACGTAAGCCAGAAATTCGATCTTGCTTACTACATGCAGCGCGTCGCGCAGGCCCCCAACGTGGCCAACCCGCAATCCCCGCTGAACAACCTGCACTTCGATCTGCACATCGTCACCGCGCAGGAATTGCAGGTGGAGATGACGATGGCCAAGCTTTCCGGCATTGCCGATCTCCGGCTGCGGGGCACGGCCTACCATCCCGTGCTGCTGGGACGCGTGGACATCGCGCAAGGCAACATCGACATTGCCGGCACCAAGTACCACCTGGAGCGCGGCGACATCGTATTCAGCAGTCCGACCACGATCGCGCCGGTCATCGACCTGGAAGCCACCGCCCGGGTGCGCGACTATGACATCAGCCTGGGCGTACACGGCGCCATCGCTCACCCCCACATCAACTACCGCTCCGACCCGCCGCTGCCCACCTCGGACATCATTGCGCTGCTGGCGCTGGGCCGCACCCAGGAACAGGCGATGTACTACCAGACCGGGCCGAGCCAAAGTCTGAACGAGCTGACTTCCAACGCCGTGCTGGAACAGGCGCTGGCCTCGGCCTATAGCAGCCGCGCGCAACGGCTGTTCGGGGCCAGCCGCGTCAAGATCGACCCCCAGGCGGGCGAGGCCGCGAACAACCCCAATGCCCGCGTCACCATCGAGCAGCAGGTCTCGGACAAGGTGACGCTCACCTTCATCAGCAACGTGTCGCAGTCGGCGCAGCAGATCATCCAGGTGGAGTACAACATCAACCGCCGCTTGTCGGTGGTGGCCGTGCGCGACCAGAACGGCGTGCTCTCCTTCGACGTCAGGTACCGGCAGCGGCGGCGCTAGGCGAGCCGCGTAACCCATGCACGACGTCTCGCAACTCGACGCCTACCGCCAGGCGCGGCTCCGAATGGTGGAAGAGCAGCTTCGCGGCCGTGGCATTCGCGATGAGCGCGTGCTGGAGGCCATGGCGCGGGTTCCGCGGCACGAGTTCGTTTCCCCCGAGCACCGCGACGAAGCCTACGAAGACCACCCCATTGGCATCGGAGAAGGGCAGACTATCTCGCAGCCCTTTGTGGTGGCCGCCATGCTGGAGGCGGTGGGGCTGCGGCCCGAGGATGTGACCCTGGAAGTCGGCGCCGGTTCGGGATACGAAACCGCACTGCTGGCGGAGCTGGCGCGCACCGTCCACGGCGTCGAACGCATTGCCTCGCTGGCGGAGAATGCGCGCGCCACGCTCGAGCGACTGGGGTATCGCAACGTGAGCATCGTCCACGGGGACGGCAGCCAGGGCTTGCCGGACGCTGCCCCCTTCGACGCCATCGTGGTGGCGGCTGCGGCGCCGCGCGTCCCCCCGTCTTTGCTGGATCAATTGCGCGATGGCGGCCGCCTGGTGATCCCCGTCGGCAGCGGCATTGCGCAGGAACTTCAGCTTATCCGCAAATCCGGCGACGCCATTACCACCCGGCATCTGGACGGCGTCCGCTTCGTGCCGCTCATCGGCAAGGAAGGCTTTCACGAGGGCTGGTGATTGGAGAATGGGCGACTTCAAGCAAATTCCAGCCGCTTGAGCTTGATCCGGTCGGCACGGACTTGGGCAAGATCGTAATGAGCCTGTTGTGTAAGCCAACTGGCGGCGCTGCCGCCAAAAACCTTCGACAGTCGCACCGCCATTTCCGGAGAAACCCCGCGCTTCCCGTTTACCAGTTCTGACAAGGTGGTGCGCGTGACGCCCAACGCGGCCGCGGCGCGGGTGATGGTAAGACCCAAAGGCTCAATACACTGACGCAGGATCACGCCGCCGGGGTGAGGAGGATTCTTCATCGGCATCGCTGGGTCTCTACGCAATGATAATCGACCAGCGCCCGTCCTCAAAAATCGTAGCTGTCGATGGTAACGGCCACGCCGGTTCCGTTGTTGGCGTTGCCTTCCAGGCGCACCACGGTGCCTTCGCACGCCACGCGAGTCGCTTCTGAGCCCGTAATGTCGGCGGGCAAAAGCATGCTGAAAGCGATCCGGGCGGAGACTTGCAGTCCGGAAACGTCGGTGTAGAAGAAGGCGCCGCGGGCGCTCACGTCGCGGGTCAGGCTGCGGTATCCGGCCGCACCCAACCTGCCCTCGACGATGACAGGAAGCTGAAGGGAAAAGCGCTGTTGGACCCGTCTCTCTAGCTCACGCATAGGGCTAGGTCTGCTTCTAATGGTTCTAGACGGGGCGCGATGGGGAGCCTAGACGAATCCAAGCCGCGAGGGCAGTGACTACGGAGGTTCATCCCCATCGCGTAAGATAAGACCCACCCATGCCCCTCGATCCCAAGCGCCTGCGCCACTGGTTTGCGGCCGCGGCGCTCTCCGTCCTTGCGGTCTCGCTCGCGTATTACCTCTATGGGCGCTTGCGGGCGGGGCGCAATCTGGAGCGCGTCTCCGGCAGCCTGGGCATCGAAATCCAGCAGAGCACGCAGGGCTTCACGCTGTCGAAATCGGAAGCCGGACGAACCATCTTTACCGTTCATGCCGCCCGGGCGGTGCAGTTCAAGGAAGGCGGCCGGGCCGAGCTGCACAACGTGAGCATTCTGGTCTACGGCCGCCGTTCGGACCGTTTCGATCAGATCTCCGGCGACAATTTCGAATATGACCCCAATTCCGGGGATATCATCGCCCACGGCGACGTGACCATCGACCTTGAAGGCAATGCACTGGGCCCGGTGCGTCCTGACCAGGCGACGCCGGTGGAGCTCAAGAATCCCATCCACCTCAAGACCAGCGGTCTCGTCTTCAACCAGAAAACGGGGGCCGCGGCGACGCGCGAAAAAATTGAATTCCGTATCCCGCAGGCCGCGGGCAGTGCCGTAGGCGCGAACTATGACTCCAAAGCCAACCTGCTGACGCTGGCCTCGCAGGTCGAGGTGCAAACGCAGTCCGGGGCGACGATTCGGGCACGGCACGCCACCATCACCCAGAACCCGCGGCAGGCGGTGTTGCAGGAAGCGCGCATCCGGCGTCCGGCCGCCGATCTCGATGCCAGCCGGCTCACCCTCTACCTGCGCGATGACAACACCATCTCGCGCATGGTCGCTGACGGCGATGTGCGCGGAACCAGCCATGGCGCCAACCCGGTTCGCGCTGCCGCAGCGCTGGGCGATTTCTCCTTGGGACCAAAGAATGAGCTCCTCGCGGGCGTGATTTCCGGGGGAGTGAAATTCCAGCAGGAGGGGCCGTCGCCGCTTCAGGGCTCCGCCCAACGCGCCACGCTGGCTTTCGGCCCGCGCAACGCTCTGACCCGCGTCACCGCGACCCAAGACGTGCGCTTCACCCAGCAGCAGCGGGCCAGCGCGAACCAGGCGGCGCAGTCCGTCGAGCTGGCCGCGAACGCGCTGGATCTGTTCCTGACGAATTCGCACCTGGATCGCGGTTTAACCGGCGGCGCCGCCAGCATCACGGTGCGGCCGCAAACGTCCTCGGCATCACCGGGAGATACCGTCATCACCGCGGGGCGCTTCGAGATGCGCTTCGGCGCGGACAGCCGTCTGAGTGCCCTGCACGGCGAGCCCGACGCTCGCATCGCCAACTCGGCGCCGGGACAGCCGGAGAAAATCAGCACCAGCCAGACCCTCGACGTCGCTTTCAACCCCAGCGATGGCGGCATCAGCAGCGTGATTCAGCGCAACAATGTTCGCTACAACGATGGCGAGCGCAGCGCTTCCGCCCAGGAGGCGGCCTACACCCCCGGCGATGAGAACCTGATATTGACCGGCGCAGCGCGCTGGATGGAAGCCGGCGGCGTGACTACCGCTCGCGTGCTCAAGCTCAACCGGCGCACGGGCGATGCCTTCGCCGAAGGCGAGGTAAAGACCACGTATCGGGAAACGCGACCGCAGCCGGGTGGAGCTCTGCTGGCGGGCGCGGAACCGATTCACGTTACCGCCGCCAGTATGGCTGCGAACCGGCAGACCAACACCGCAACCTACTCCGGCTCGGCGCGTCTGTGGCAGGGAAGCAACATCATTGAAGCGCCGGTGATCGAGTTCGACCGTTCTCGCCGCGTGCTCAAAGCCCAGGGCAATCAAAAGCCCGTGCTGACGGTTTTGCAGCAAAGCGACGGCAAGTCGAAGCAGGCGCCAGTCACCGTGACCTCTTCTTCCCTGAATTATTCCGATGCTCAGCGCCGCGCCGTCTTTCAAGGTGCGGTGTTGCTAAAATCAACAGATGGGACGGTGAGCGCCGATCACGTCGACGTCCTGCTTCACCCCAAGGGCGAAAGCCAGGCGAATGGCGGCGCTGCGGCCAGCCAGATTGAGGAAATCGTGGCCCAAGGTCACGTAGTGGTTGATCAGCCATCAAGAAAAGTTACTGGAAATACAATGACTTACACGGCAGAGGACGAGAAGTATGTGATGACCGGCGGAAACCCTAGCATTTTTGATGCCGAACACGGCGTTACGCGGGGCGATTCGTTGACTTTCTACAGTCGCAGTGATACGGTGCTGGTTGGGAGCGAGACCCCCACTCGCACCGTCACCCAAACGCACACAGGCAAGTGATGCAGACTCTGGCCACCGACGAAATCAGCAAATCCTATCGTGGCCGCAGGGTAGTCAATGGCGTCACCCTGCGCATCAGTCAGGGAGAAGTGGTTGGCCTGCTGGGACCGAACGGCGCCGGCAAGACCACTACCTTCTACATGATTGTCGGTCTGGCGCCGCCGGACACCGGCCGCGTGCTGCTGGATGGCGACGACATTACCGACGTGCCCATGTACCTGCGGGCGCGCAATTATGCCATCAGCTACCTGCCGCAGGAGCCCTCGGTTTTTCGCAAGCTGACGGTCGAGGAGAACATCCTGGCGGTGCTGGAAGCGCAGCCCATCTCCTGGCACGAGCGCCGGGAGCGGCTGGAGAAACTGATCGATCAGCTTGGCTTGGGCGTCATCCGCAAGAACCGCGGCTATGCCCTTTCCGGCGGCGAGCGCCGCAGGGTGGAGATTGCGCGTTGTTTATGCATCTCACCCTCCTTCATCCTGCTGGATGAGCCCTTTTCCGGCATCGATCCCATTGCGGTACTGGATTTGCAGAAAATCATTTTTGACCTGAAGGCGAGCGGAATCGGAGTGCTGGTAACCGACCATAACGTGCGCGAGACGCTCTCGGTCACCGACCGCGCTTACATCATTAACGAGGGCCGCATCTTCCGCACCGGCACTCCCGAGCAGTTGGGCAACGATCCTGAGGTCAAGAGAGTCTACTTAGGCGAGAGTTTCTCGTTGGTCTAGGCCGCCCGGCTGAAGTAATCGCCGGACCATAAAAGGGATGGGTACCGTAGTCATCTAGGCCGCAATGCCCACGGTAGGTTAGAAGCTAGAGAGTGCAGTTGCGGTGCCAGAACGGAACTTAAGGGCCCGCGTTTTCATAGTCCAGCGCACTAAAGAGCAAAATGGTATTACTCCAACCCAGACTGAATCTGAA
This sequence comes from uncultured Acidobacteriota bacterium, assembly GCA_963733935.1. Lineage (GTDB taxonomy): Bacteria > Acidobacteriota > Terriglobia > Terriglobales > Acidobacteriaceae > JAHFUA01. Next base: position 244,964 of record CAVTEQ010000003.1, on the reverse strand, counting down.
GGTTACGCAGAAGCAGATCCTCACCCCTGGCCTGGTGCAGATGGTCAGCGTTCTGGCCCTGAACAAGCTGGAACTGCGGGACATGATCACCGCCGAAATGGTGGAGAATCCGGTGCTGGAGGAGTTGGAATCCTCCGTACCCCTGCTGGATGAGGTGGCCCGCCGCGAGGAAGACCGGGAGCGCGATCCTTCCCAGGCGGCCGACGAGCCGGTACTGGAAGGGGAGAAGAAAGACCCATTTGAGGAGATCGACTTTGGTTCTTTCTTCCAGGATTATTTAGACCCTGGTTACCGTAGTCCGGCCTCCGAGGTCATAGAGAAGCCTTCCTTCGAGAATTTCCTCTCTCGTCCCAGTACCCTAACCGACCACTTGATGTGGCAGCTCGGATCGCTGGGGGTCTCCGACAAGGTGCGTGAGGCGGCCGAGTTGGTGATCGGCAACCTGAACGAAGATGGATACCTGATCGCCAGTGACGAAGAGTTGCTGGGCCTGCCGGAGCAGCCTGCACCCAAGGCGCATGTCCCCGAGACGGTGGTTCCTGAGATTGCCGCTGCAGTCGAAGAGACTGTACCGGTTCTCCCCGACCCGCTGGGCGACGCCGCCGGAATCTTCGAACTGGAGACGGAGATCGGTGGCGTGGCGGTGGACGAAGCCGTATCGGATCTGGTGGAAGCGGTGGAGTTGCATGCAGTAGCGCAGGAAGCGCCGCCGCCTGCGCCCGAGCCCGCGCCCAAGGTCGAGCGCAGGCTTCTGGAGTTTCCGCTCCCTACGTTCAGCCGTGAAGACCTGCACGCAGCCATCGAGGTGGTACGGCAGTTGGATCCGGTGGGCGTGGGAGCGCGCGATCTGCGCGAATGCCTGCTCGCTCAGCTTCATTACCAGCAGCACTTCCGCAAGACGCACGGGTTGAACGGCGACACCGAACAGGTGCTCGCGGACGGCATCGTGATCGTGGGCGAGCACATCCGCCCGCTGCAAAACAAGCAGTACCGTGAGATCGCCAAAGCTATCGGGCGGCCGCTGGAGGCGGTGATGGCCGCCCTGGACTACATCAAGACACTGGACCCGCGGCCCGGGTTGCGTTACAACCGCACCGACGCGCGCCTGATCGAGCCGGACGTGGCTTTCGTGAAGCAGGGCGACGAGTGGATGGTGGTGATGAATGACGAGGATGTGCCGCAGCTTCGTCTGAATCCCGCCTACAAGCGGCTGCTGAGCCGCGATGCCGCGGAAAAGGACGTGCGCACTTACGTCAAGGATCGCTACAAGTCGGCCATCCAGCTCATCAAGAACATCGAGCAGCGCAAGCAGACCATCGTGAAAGTGTGCTATGCCATCATCGGCCGGCAGCGTGACTTCCTGGACCTCGGCATCGACCAGCTCAAGCCCATGATGATCAAGGAAGTGGCGGAGGAGATCGGCGTCCATCCCTCCACCGTCAGCCGCGCCGTGGCCAACAAGTACGCGCACACTCCCCAGGGCGTGTTCGAGCTGCGCTATTTCTTCAGTGAGAGCGTGAATGGGCCCGAAGGCTCCAACACCTCGCTGCTTATTCTCAAGCGCCGGGTAAAGAAGCTGATTGAGGAAGAGGATCCCGCCAGGCCGCTCACGGACGAGCAAATCACCCGCATTCTCCAGTCGCAGGGCATTCAGGTAACTCGCCGCACGGTCGCCAAATATAGGGAGGACATGAGAATACCGAGTACTCACCAACGCAGAGTCAAAAGCTAGGCGGTTGCACCCCCTGGGGTTGCGGCCTGGGGTAAAGGAGGCTCAATGAGCGTGGAATATACGGGCCGGCAGTACGAAGTCACTCCTACCGTTCGCAAGCAGATCGATCAAGGCCTCTCCAAATTGCAGAAAATCCTGGGCTCCGCATTCAAGACCAACGTCATCCTCTCCGCCGAAAAGCATCGCCACAAAGCCGAAATCACCATCACCGTACGCACCCATCCTATCGTCGGGGCTGCCGAAGCCGCGGACATGAGCTCCGCCGTGGGCGAGGCGCTGGAGCGCATCGAGCGCCAGGCGCTCAAATACAAGGGCCGCTGGCGGGACAAGAAGCGCCAGCCCAAGAAGAAGTGGAATGGCGAAGCCACCGCCGCCGAGCAGCAAGCCGCCGTGGGAGAAGCTCTTTCAACCGCCGTGCCGGTGGTGGTGCACACCTATCCTGCCGTGGTGCGGCAGACCGAGGCGCACGTCCGGCGCGACAACAGCGCTGTCTCCATGCGGCCGCTCACCCTGGAAGAAGCCATCAAGGAAGCCGAGTTCCGCGACCGCGATGTCTTCGTCTTTCGCGATAATCAGGGACGGGTGAAAGTCCTTCATCGCACCAAAGACGGCAAGATGGAGCTGATCGAAGCGCCTTGAGATAGTTGCCAGTCGTCAGTTGCCAGTTGCCAGTCCGAGCGGGGCACATCCAAGTGCCCCGTTTCATTTTGTGCGGGACAGCTAGAATGTGGGTGCCCCACCCTTTTGATGGGGTGCCCCACCCGGAGCCTGCCCCGAGCGAAGTCGAGGGGCCGGTTTTGCCAAGGGTGGGTGAGATTCCCCATGCGGATCTGGCATCAACTCTTCTTGATTCTGCTCTTGCTGCCATTCGTGGCGGCGCAAACTCCGTCACAACCCGAAGACAAGCAGAAACTCAACGACGCGCTGCTGGCCGCGGTGGACCACGACGACCGCACCCAGGCGCAACAACTGCTGGCGCAGGGCGCCGATGTCAACGCGCGCGACGCGCACGGCGTGACCGCCTTGATGAAGGCTGCCGAGAGCATGGATCCAACGCTCGCGCGCACGCTTCTCTCCGCCGGCGCCGAGGTCAACGCCCACGATGCCGTCGGCATGACCGCGCTGCTGACCGCCGCCGACGATGGCAGTCCGGAGATTCTGCGCCTGCTGCTCGCGCAGCATGCCGACATCAGCGCCAAGGACGCCAACGGCTGGAATGCGGTGATCTTTGCCGCCGAGGGCCATCGCCCCGACCTGGTGCGCATCCTGCTGGAGACGCCAGCCAATTTCCTCGCGCAGGACAAGAACGGCACTTCCGCGCTGATGATCGCCGCGGCCGGCGACGATCCCGCCACGGTGACACTCCTGCTCGATGCCGCCGCCCACGCCGACAAGCTCCCTACTGCCAAGCCCGGCGCGTCGCAGCTCCGGCTCATGCTCGATGCCCGCGACCTCCGCGGCTGGACGGCGCTGCATCACGCTGCCTCCCGCGGCGTGGAGCGCACGGTCCGCATGTTGCTCGAGCGCGGCGCCAATCCCAACTCGACCGACAACAGCGGGAGCACGCCGCTGCTGCCCGCCGCCGAGAGCGGCGATCCGGGAACTATCGAGGCGTTGCTGGCCCGCCACGCCGATCCCAATGCCGCCAGTTCGAACGGCAACACGCCGCTGATCCAGGCCTCGGACGCGGGCAACGCCGCAGCCGTCCAGTTGCTGCTGGCGCACGGCGCCAATGTCAACGCCCGCGCCCGCGACGGCCGCACCGCCCTGATGGAAGCCGCCGCCGGCGGACATACTGCCATCGTCCAGATGCTGCTCGAAAAAGGCGCTGATCCCAACGCCCGCATGGCCAACGGCGCCAGCGTCCTAGCCCGCGCTTCCAGCAAACCGCAGAACGAGCCGGTGCTCGACTTGCTCAGAAAGGCTGGAGCGAAGTAGACCTTGAAACTTTGGAACCTTGAAACTTTGAAACCTGAAACTCGAAGCGTCCTTAATCGTCTAATCCTATAGTTCTGCTACCATCCACAGTTATGCCGCGCAGTTCTGTGAAGGCGAAGCGGCGTTCGCGCCAAGCCCGCGCCTGGCCGCCACGGGCGCCCGCCTGCACGCCGCCATCATCCCGAGATGGTGCTGATCACCGGCATCAGCGGCTCGGGCAAAGGATCGGCGCTCAAGGCCTTCGAGGATCTCGGCTACTACTGCGTGGACAACCTGCCGGTCGATCTCATCCCCCATTTCGCCGAGCTGGTGTTGCACTCGGAGATCGAGCGCGCGGCGCTGGTGGTGGACGTCCGCGAAGGGCAGCGCCTGGACAAGCTGCCGGTCATCCTGCGCTCGGTAAAAACGCTGCTGCCGACGATTGTGGTTTACCTCGAAGCCACCGACGAATCGCTCTTGCGCCGCTTCAGCGAGACCCGCCGCCCGCATCCGCTGGGGACCTCGTCGCCGGTGAAGACCTCGCTCACCGACGAGCGCCGCCGTCTTGCCACCCTGCGCAACCTCGCGGACGTGGTGATCGACACCTCCAAGTTCAACGTGCACGAACTCCGCGCGCACTTGCACGAACACTTTCAGCGGCAGTCCACCGACAAGAACATCATGGTCTCCTGCCTGAGCTTCGGCTACAAGCAGGGCGTGCCCGAGGAAGTCGACCTGCTCTTTGACGTGCGCTTCCTGCCTAACCCGCACTTTGTGCCCGAGTTCCGCCCCTATACCGGACGCGACCCGCGCGTGGCCAAGTACATCCGCTCGTTCCCGCAGACGAAGGAATTCATCTCCCGCATCTCCGAGCTGCTGATCTACCTGCTGCCGCACTACATCAACGAAGGCAAAAGTTACCTGACCATCGGCTTCGGCTGCACCGGCGGGCAGCACCGCTCGGTGTTCATCGCGGAAGAGGTGTACAAGCGGCTGGCCAAGGCGGGCTACCGCGTGAAGGCGATCCACCGCGACAGCTAGGCAGTTGCCAGTTGCCAGTTGGCAGTTGCCAGAGTGGTCTAATGATCAATCGTGTCTGATCACGTGTCAGGGCACGACTTCAGTCGTGCCGAAAGCGGCGGAAAGTGACGGCTTTAGCCGCTGTGCCAAGCGTCCCGACGACCCATCTTCGCAGAGCGCGCAGGGGCTAAAGCTTCCCGGAATTAAGGACGAATTACGGCACGACTGAAGTCGCGCCCTGACACGTGATCTCCCACGAGAGCGCCATTTAGTCCCACAACCGTCCCGCGTGTTCTCTCGGGCGAGGACGATGTCCTGTAAAGGAAAAGGCACTCCCGAACCCCCGCGATACACACCTGCGAAACCGCTCCCATCCAGTAGAATAGGGCGTTGCCCCAAATCCGCACCATCGTCGAGGCGCGATGCGGCGACTGATCCGGCTGCTCCATTACGTCCGCCGCTATATTCCGCAACTGCTCATCGCGTTGCCGCTGGCGGCGGGAGTCGGTGCGGCAGACGCCTTTCGCCTGCTGCTGATCGGGCCCATCCTCGACCGCGTGTTGCGCCCGGATGCCGGCAGTCACAACATCGTGCTCGCCCGCCTGCCCGGCATCCATTACACCCTCTACCTGCAGCAGTTCGTTCCCGAGCACTTCAAAAACGCCTGGACGATGGTGGCCTTCGCGCTGGTGGCGGCCACCTTGATCAAGGGGATCTGCGATTACGCCAGCACTTATCTCGTCTACTACGCCGGCTTCGGCCTGATCACCGACCTGCGGAATGACCTGTACAACGCCATTTTGCGCCGTTCGGCAGGCTTCTTCGCGCGTTACTCCACGAGCACGCTGCTTTCCGCCATCGTCAATGACGTGGAGAAGGTGCAGATCGCCATGGGGTCGGTGCTGGCGGAATTGCTGCAGCAGGTGTTCGTGCTGCTGTTTACGGTGTACGTGGTGATTTCGCTGGGCGGCAGCATGTCCTGGGTGCTGCTGCTGTTCTTGCCCTTCATCATCGTGTCCGCGGGGCGCATCGGCAAACGCGTGCGCCACACCACCCGCCGCGGCCAGGACAAGCTGGCCGACGTGCAGCATATTCTCCACGAGACCATCACCGGCAACCGCATCGTGAAGGCCTTCGGCGCCGAGATCTGGGAGAGCCTGCGCTTCCACGGGGCCTCGCGCCGCCTGTTCCGCGCCAACATGCACTCGGTGCGCGCCGTGGCCCTGAGTTCGCCGCTGATGGACCTGTTCGGCGCGATCGCCATCGCCATGCTGCTGCTGCTCGGGCGCGACCGCATCAACCACCAGGTCTTTACGCCCGGAACTTTTCTGGCCTTCATCTTCGCCATCTACAAGCTCTATGACCCAGTGCGCAAGTTCGCGCAGTACAACAACAGCTTCCAGCAGGCGCTGGGCGCATCGGCCACGCTGTTTTCTTTCATGGACGAGAAAGACGATGTCCACGAGAAGCCGCACGCCGCCACCCTGCGCGGTTTTCGCGGCAGCGTCCGCTTCGAGCACGTGAGCTTCACCTACGGCGCCAATGGCGATGGCGACCGCGAAGTGTTGCAGGACATCAATCTGGAAGTGAAGCAGGGCGAGGTGCTGGCCATCGTGGGCTCGAGCGGCGCGGGGAAGAGCACGCTGGTGCACTTGATCCCGCGCTTCTTCGACGTAAGCGGCGGACGCATCCTGATTGACGGCCAAGACGTACGCGATGTCACGCTCGCCTCGCTGCGGCGGCAGATCGGCATCGTCACCCAGGACACCATCCTGTTTAACGACACGGCGCGCAACAACATCGCCTACGGACAGCCGCACGTCTCCTCCGGCGCTGTGGTCGCCGCTGCCCAGGCCGCGCTGGCCCACGACTTCATCCAGAAGCTGCCCGATGGCTACGACACCATCATTGGCGAGCGCGGCCTGTTGCTCTCCGGCGGAGAGCGCCAGCGCATCGCCATCGCCCGCGCCCTGCTGAAGAATGCTCCCATTCTCATTCTCGACGAAGCCACCTCGGCGCTGGACAGCGAGTCGGAAGCCCTGGTGCAGTCGGCGCTGCAGAACCTGATGGCAGGACGCACGGTGTTCGTGATCGCGCACCGGCTCTCGACTATCCGCCGCGCCGACCGCATCGTGGTGCTGGAAAACGGACAAATTGCCGACACCGGTACCCACGACGACCTGCTCACCCGGCTGGGCACCTATCGCCGGCTGTATGATCTGCAGTTCCTGGACGCGGAGCCCGCCAAGATCTCCGCCGGTTCGGAAGGCTAGGCCGATGCCCATCCGCTCCATGACCGCCTTCGCCCAGATCAAAGGGCAGATGCGCGCGGATTCCGGTTTCACGCTGGCGCTCAAGTCGGTGAACCATCGCTTCCTGGACCTGCATCTGCGCATGCCGGCACAATCCGACGCGCTGGAAGTGAAGTTGCGCCGCCTGCTGAAGGAAAAGGTCGCGCGCGGGCACCTGGAGCTGACGCTGTCCATGGACGGCGCCCGCACCGCGGCGCTGGCCCTGAACCAGGAGCTCGTTGGCGGTTACGTCGAGGCCTTTCGGCAGGCAGCGCGGGAATTCAGCGTTACCGGCGAGCCCGACCTCAACGTGGTGTTTCGCATGCCCGGAGCGCTCGCCGCCGGCGAAAGCGAGCTCGATGCGGAGGGCGAAGCCCGCGTGCTGGCAGGACTGGAAGAAGCCATCGCCCAGCTCGACCGCATGCGCCTGGAAGAAGGACGCGGCATCGAGCGGGAGCTGCGCGAGCGCATGGAGCGCCTGGGCAGCGCCACCGCCGAGGTCGAGAAGCTGCGCGGCGCCGTCACTCATGCCTACCTGGAGAAAGTGCACGCCCGCATGAAGGAGCTGATTGGCGGCCACGCCGATCCGGACCGCATCCTGCAGGAAGCCGCGCTGCTGGCCGAACGCAGCGACATCCAGGAAGAGACTGTCCGCCTGCGCAATCACATCCAGCATTTTCTGGGCAGTGCTCGACGAAGGCGAGGAAGCCGGCAAGAAGCTGGACTTCCTGCTGCAGGAGATGAATCGCGAAGCCAACACCTTGCTCTCGAAGACCTCGGGCGTTGCCGGCGAAGGCTTGCGCATCACCGAGCTGGGGCTGGCGATGAAGGCGGAAATCGAGAAATCGCGCGAACAGGTGCAGAACGTCGAATGACCACGGTCTACATCATCTCGGCGCCCTCAGGTTCGGGAAAATCCACGCTGGTGAATGAGCTGCGCCGGTCTGTCGACAACCTGGAGTTTTCCGTGTCGTACACCACGCGCCCGCCGCGCGGCAGCGAGCACGATGGCCAGGAATATTTCTTCATCTCGCGTCCGGAGTTCGAGCGCCTGCTGGCTGAGGATGCGCTGCTGGAGCACGCCGACGTCTTCGGCAATTACTACGGCACGGCCCGACGATTTCTCGACAGCGCCCGAGAGCACGGGCACGACCTGCTGCTCGATATCGACGTCCAGGGCGAGCGCCAGGTCAAGCAGAGGATCCCGGACGCGGTCAGCATCTTCATCTTGCCTCCTACGCGCAAGGAGCTGGAACGGCGCTTGCGCCGGCGCAGCCAGGCCGAAGGCATGTTGTCCGAGGAGGTCATCCAGCGGCGGTTGGTCACCGCCGCCCGGGAGATTGAGAATTATCGCAATTACGACTATATTTTAGTGAACGACCAGTTGGAGCAATCCATCGACGAGCTGAAGGCCATCGTGTTGGCGGAGCGGGTCGGCCGCTCCGGTGGGCCGCAGTCCTCGGAAGAAAAAAAATGGCTGGTCACCGCGGAGCGCCACAAGCGGGACAACATGCGCCAGACGCTCCAGCCCATCCTTGAGTCCTTTGCCCTGTCCGCAACCCCCGGCGGGCGCTGATTTGGAGTGAAAGAGGTTATCGCATGAGGCTGATCGAAGGCTTCGACAGCAACTATCGCTATATCCTGGTGGCGGCGCGCCGTGCCCGCCAACTGCAGTCGGGAGCGCGCCCGATGGTGGACACCCATTCCCGCAAGCCCTGCAAGATCGCGCAAGAGGAAATCGCCGCCGGTAAGGTCAAGTGGACCACCGAGGCGCCACGCTCGCCCGCCGACGTGGCTAACGAACTCCTGGAGCAGGCGATCCAAAAGCCGGACGCCTGAGCCCAAACGCCGCACGCCGACAACACGGGTTAAAATCAATCTATGAAGATCGCCCTCGGAGTCAGTGGAGGGATCGCAGCCTACAAAGCGGCGGAACTGGTGCGCCAGCTCCAGGACCGCGGCGTGCGAGTGCAGGTGATCATGACCGCGGCGGCGCAGGAGTTCGTGCGGCCGCTCACCTTTGCCGCCCTCAGCGGCGAGAAGGTCATCACGGAGATGTTTGGAGCGGGCGCCGAGCAGCCCAACATCGACTCCGCCGTCGAGCACATCGCGGTGGCCCAGTCGATTGACGCTCTGGTCGTTGCCCCGGCCACCGCCGACGTTATTGCCAAGTTCGCGCAGGGCATCGCCAGCGACTTCCTCACCACGCTCTACCTCGCCACCACCGCGCCGGTGGTGGTCGCGCCCGCGATGAACGTCAACATGTGGGAGCACGCGGCCACGCGCGCCAATGTTGAAGTCCTGAAGCAGCGCGGAGTGCGCGTGGTCGAGCCCGATGCCGGCTATCTCGCCTGCGGCATGACTGGACCAGGCCGGCTGGCGGCGAATGAAACTATCGTCGCTGCCGTGATGCAGGCGCTGGGCGCGGCTCAGGATCTCGCCGGCGAAACCGTGCTCATCACCGCCGGTCCAACCCGCGAGCCCATCGATCCGGTGCGCTATATCGGCAATCGCTCCAGCGGCCGCATGGGATACGCGCTGGCCGAAGCCGCGCTGCGTCGCGGAGCGCGCGTACTGCTGGTGAGCGGGCCTACAGCGCTGAAGCCACCGGGCGCCGCCGAGGTGGTCGCGGTCGAGACCGCCGAAGAGATGCGCCAGGCGGTGCTTTCCCGCATGGGAGATGCGACCATCATCATTAAAGCGGCCGCCGTTGCCGACTATAAGCCCAAGCAGCATTCGCAGCAGAAGATCAAGCGCCGCGGCGCGCTGTCGCTGGAGCTGGAGCCAACTTCCGACATTCTCGCGGAAGTGGCGTCGAAACGCGGCTCGCGGATCGTCGTGGGCTTCGCCGCCGAGACCGAGAACGTTTTGGAGAATGCCCGCCGCAAGCTGGCCGGCAAGGCGCTCGATGCCATCGTGGTGAACGATGTCTCGCGCAAAGGCATCGGCATGGATTCGGAGCGCAATGCGGTCACCATCATCACGCCCACCGAAACCATCGACGTTCCCGAAACCAGCAAGTGGGAAGTCGCGCACCGCGTGCTCGACGCCGTGGTGCGCATCAAGCAGCAGCGCTCCCAGCCCGCACCCGCCGGCGCACGCCATTGATGGACCCTCGCACGCAGCAGTTCTTAGCCGCCCGCCTGCAGTACTACCGCGATCTGGGGATCTACGATTTTTATCGGCGCGATGTTGCGACCGCTACGGTGCTGACCGAAGCGCCGACAGGCGCGACTGAATGTAGCCCGGCACGCACGCCAGCGCCGCCAGGCGCGACTGAATGTAGCCCGGCACGAAGTGCCGGGTATCAGGTAGTAAACGCGGCAGTCCCGTCAGGGACGGCTGAAGAGATGTTCGCACCGCCGAAGTCCGAGGCCGCTGTCACCGACCGCGCCCAGGCGCTAAAACTCATCCGGGAAGACCTGGGCGAATGCACGCGCTGCATCCTGTCGCGCCAGGGACGCAAAACAATTGTCTTCGGCGAGGGTGACCCAAACGCCGAACTGATGTTCGTCGGCGAGGGCCCGGGCGCGGACGAAGACCAGCAAGGACGCCCATTCGTCGGACGCGCCGGGCAGTTGCTCAACAAGATGATCGAGGCCATGGGCCTGAAGCGCGAACAGGTGTATATCGCCAACGTGGTGAAATGCCGTCCGCCGGGAAACCGCACGCCCGGAGCGCGAAGAGATCGAAACCTGCTCGCCGTTCCTGTTGCGCCAGATCGCCGTGATCCAGCCCAAGGCGATCGTGGCGCTGGGAGCAGTTTCGGCGCGCTGCCTGCTCGGCCTCAATGAGCCCATGGCTCGGCTGCGCGGACGCTGGTTCGATTTCCGCGGCACGCGTCTGGCGGTTACCTACCATCCCGCGTTCCTGCTGCGCGATCCCCGCCAGAAAAAAGAAACGTGGAAAGACCTGCAGATGGTGATGGAGTACCTGGAGCTCAAGCCCCGACCCGGCGATAAATCGCCGGGCTAAACTCGGTCGTCGCTTCGCGACGAGCATTTTTGTTATTTCCTCCGTGTCTCCGTGCCTCGGTGGCTAAGACTGCTCGGTACTCGCAACTCGGTACTCGGTACTCAGTGTGGTTAAATTGATTTCCCCCATGCCGCAATTCTGCGATGTCGCGCTTCCCGTTCCGCTGGAGACTTGCTTCACCTATCGGCTGAACGGAGCGGTGCCGGTGGTCGGCGGACGCGTGCTGGTCCCGTTTCGCAACGTGCGGCTTGCGGGCGTAGTGACCGCGCTGCACGATCGCGCGCCCTCGGTCGAAACCAAGAACGTCCTCGATATCCTCGATACGGCGCCCGTGCTCGATCCCGAGCTGATGCGCCTGGGCGAATGGATCTCCCACTACTACCTGGCGCCGCTCGGCGAAGTCTTCCGCAGCATGCTGCCGCTGGGTGCGGAGGTGAAGCGCGCGCGGGCCTTGCGCATCACCGAAGCAGGATGGAAAACGCTGCACGAATCCGCCGAGCGAGGATCATCGCGGCGATCGAAGAAAAGCGCCGATGAGCAGATGCTCGAATACCGCGTGCTCGATTATCTGGCGGCGCGCGACGGCGCCCGCGAGCAGACCCTGCGGACGTCACTTCGCGCAAGCCGCGAGCTGCTGGCGGGGATGGTGCGCAAGGGCTGGATCACTTCTGAAGATGTTTCCAGCGCGCGCGATGCCCGGCGCATGCGTCGCGATCGTGCAGTTGAAAGAGGCAAGCGGCAAGCTCAACGAGAATCAGCGAAAGATTGTGGAGACGCTGGCCGCGTCCGGCGGCCGCGTTCCAGCCGACGATCTGCGCAGCCTCGATGTGCCGCAGAGCACGCTGGCAACGCTGGCGCGGCGCGGGATCGTCGAGATCCTCAGCGAGCCGATGGAGTTCACTTTATCTGGGTTCGAAGCGAAACCGGCGCTCGACTTTCCCGCTCAACCCGGCGCAGACGAAGGCTCTCGAAGAGATCCGCAAACGGGTTGAAGAGAAGCGGTTCTCCGTCACGCTGCTTGTTCGGGGTCACCGGATCGGGAAAGACGGCGGTGTACCTGGCGGCCATGCAGGAAGTGCTGGCCGCGGGTCGCTCGGCGATCATGCTGGTGCCCGAAATCGGACTCACGCCGCAGGCCGCTGCCAACCTGCACGAAATCTTCGGCGAGGAAGTGGCCATCCTGCACTCCGCCCTCAGCCGTGCCGAGCGCGCGGAGCAGTGGCACCGCATCCGCAACGGCGAAGCGCGAGTGGTCGTGGGGACACGCTCGGCGGTGTTCGCGCCGGTTCGCGATCTGGCGCTGATCGTGGTCGACGAAGAGCAGGACTCCTCCTACAAGCAGGAAGAGATGCCGCGCTATCACGGACGCGACGTGGCCATCATGCGCGGCAAGCTCTGCGGCGCGGCGGTCGTGCTGGGCACGGCCACGCCGGCGATGGAGATCATTCCACAACGCGCAGACGGGCAAATATCGCATTGCTGGAGTTGCCGGAGCGGGTCGAGCAGCGCCCGCTGCCGGAGGTCGAGCTGGTGGACATGCGCGCCGAATTCCAGCAAGCCGGGGAAGAGCACGTCTTCTCGCAGCGGCTGATAGAAGAGATTCGCCAGCGGCTCGAGCGCGGCGAGCAGGCCATGATACTGCTCAACCGGCGCGGATACTCGCCGGTCGTGCTCTGCCGCTCCTGCGGCGAGACCGTGCAGTGCAAGAACTGCGCCATCGCGATGACCCATCATCGCCGCGCGCAACGCCTGATGTGCCACTACTGCGGTTATCAGGCGCCGGTGCCCAAGGTTTGCCCCAAGTGCGGGAGCGAGTACGTATATTTTCTCGGGACCGGCTCGGAGAAGCTGGAAGACTTGCTGCACGGCGCGTTTCCCACCGCGCGCATCGGGCGCCTGGATCGCGACACGGTGCACGGACGCGAGGATTTCGAGCGCGTGCTCTCCGCGCTCCACGCCGGCGATCTCGACCTGCTGGTGGGCACGCAGATGATCGCCAAGGGACACGATGTCCACGGGGTCACGCTGGTGGGCGTAGTGGGCGCGGACTTCGCTCTCGGCTTCCCCGACTTCCGCGCCGCCGAGCGCACCTTCCAATTGCTGACGCAAGTCGCGGGACGCGCCGGACGCGGCTCAACCCCGGGCAAAGTCATCCTGCAAACGTATTTTCCTGAGCACTACGCCATCCGCTTTGCCGAGCGCCACGACTATCGCGGGTTCTACGACAAAGAAGTGCAGTACCGCCGCTGGATGCACTATCCGCCGTTTACCGCGCTGGCCAACGTGCTGGTGCGCTCGGACGAGATGGTGCTGGCGCTGAAGTATTCCGGAATGCTCGGCCGCTGGTTGGAGAAGAATCCGCCCGAAGGAGTACGCGTGCTGGGGCCGGCAGCAGCGCCGCTCGTCGCGCCTGCAGCGCGAGTATCGCTACCACTTTATTCTGAAATCCCAGAGCCGCGAGCGCCTGAACGCCGTGCTGCGCGCGCTGCTGGAGTTATGCCGCCGCGCAGAAGATTCCGCGAGGCAAGCTGGTGGTGGATGTGGACCCGGTGTCGCTGCTGTAGATTTTCTCGCCGCGGATTCACGCGGATGAACGCGGATCAGGTTCTTAAATTTTGAGAAATCCGCGTTGATCCGCGTCCATCCGCGGCGAAAAACCTATCTGAACAGCGAGAACGCTCCCGCGCCACCGAAGGGCGCGGGCACGAAGGTCAGCGCCAGCATCGCCAGCGCAAAGACTGCAAGCCGCCGGCGCTGCGGATTGAGTTCGGGCTCGGGTGGCACTTGCGGATGCCGCGTGCCGGTCGCCATCAGCAGCACCGACCACAGCAGCCATCCGAACCAGAACAGGGTCAGCACCACGAGCAGCACCACCGTGATCCGCGAGACCCGGCGGTGAATCCGCGGCGCCACGGCATAAATGATGTGGCCGCCATCGAGCTGGCCGCCGGGCAGCAGGTTGAGCGCGGTCGCGAACATCCCTACCCAGGCGGCAACCGCCGTGGGATGCAGATACACATGGCTCAAGCTCATATGAACGTGGCTGCCGGCGGGCATCACCAGCGCGAGCGCGCTCTGCATCAGGTGAAAGATCAGCGGGTACCCCAGTTGAATGTCAGATTCCGCAGCCGTGTAGGCCATCGGCTTGGAAAACGTCAGAGCAAAAGTCAGCACGACCACTGCGACCACAAATCCGGCGATCGGGCCGGCAATCCCAATGTCGAACAGAGCAGCGCGCGAGCGGATGGGCGAGCGTATGCGGATGAATGCGCCAAACGTCCCGATCAGCGTAGGCGCCGGGATAAAGAACGGCAGCGTGGCCCAGACGCGATAGCGCACGCAGTAGAGGAAGTGTCCCATCTCGTGCGCCAGCAGAATCAGCAGAAGCGTGGCGGAGAAGGGAATTCCCAGCAGCAGGTGCGAGGGATTCCCGACCGCCCATCGCCACGGGAAGATCGAATCTTCCAGTGAGAACGCTGGCAGGTTGTGGTTGAAGTTGTACTGCAGGCGGGCTCCCACTACCAGCGTGCTGAAGATAGTCAGCAGCAGCAGGAGCGCGTGCAGCCAGTATCGGCGCTTGAAGGGCGGCGGCGCGACGAACACTTCCACCGGCCGATACAGCTCGAAGGTAGAAGAGGCCAGCGGGGAATTGGGTTCAGACATGGAGAAAGCAGATTTGGCGCAGGCCCGAGCCCGCCGGCTTTAGTCGATGGATTGCAGTTCCTTGCCCGGCTTGAAGCGCACCGCCTTGCCGGGAGGAATGTTGACCTCGGCGCCGGTGCGCGGATTGCGGCCGATGCCGGTCTTGCGCGGGCGCACGTTGAACACCCCAAACCCGCGCAACTCGATGCGGTCGCCGCGCGCCAGAGCTTGCTTCATGCCATCAAAGACGGTCTCGACCGCCTGCTCCGCCTTGGTCTTGGTGATGCCGGTTTTGGTCACCACTTCATTGATGATGTCGAGCTTGATCAACTGTATGCTCCACGGACCCGGCGGTTTTCCACCCGCCTGCCAAAAATGCCGCCAAGTAACAGATGCTAGAGGAGATAGCGACCATTGTCAACGGCGGCCTTTCCTATTTAAGATGGCTCTACCCCTTCCTTCCCCTGAAGAGTTGTGGCCACCCGCCGGCCACTCACGAGGATAAGCATGCTTAAGAGCGACCGCTGGATCCGCAAGATGGCGCTGGAACATGACATGATTAACCCTTTCTCTGAGAAGCAGGTGTCGAACTCGGTGATCTCGTTCGGCCTGTCTTCCTACGGCTACGACCTACGCGTGGCGGACGAGTTCAAGATCTTCACCAACGTGAACTCGGCCATCGTCGATCCCAAGAACTTCGATGAGCGGTCGTTCGTGACCGTGCGCTCGGAGTGTGCCATCATCCCGCCTAACTCCTTCGCGCTGGCGCGATCGGTGGAGTACTTCAAGATTCCGCGCGACGTGCTGACCATCTGTGTAGGCAAGTCCACCTACGCGCGCTGCGGGATCATTGTGAACGTCACGCCTTTCGAGCCGGAGTGGGAAGGCTTCGTCACGCTGGAGATCTCGAACAGCACCCCTCTGCCGGCCAAGATCTACGCCAATGAAGGCCTGTGCCAGATCATTTTCTTCCAGGGAGATGAGCCCTGCGAAACCAGCTATAAGGATCGTAAAGGGAAATACCAGGCGCAGAAGGGGATCGTGCTGCCCAAGGTAATCGCGTAGAAAGCGCTACGGCTTACCAGCTTCCTCGCCTTCCTTGAACATGTACTTGATGGCGGGCTTGTAGATCAGCAGATTGCCGGAGGGGCGCAGGATCTTGATGCAGTTCCGGTCGTACCACTCGAGCGTGCCGTGTACTTCCTCGCCATCGCGCAGCACCACGACCATGCGCGTTTTGGCCTGGATCTGCTTCTGGTAATAGAAGTTTTCGGCGTGGGTCTGTTCCGGGGGCGGGGTTTTCTTGGCGACGATGGGACGGTCCCGGTCGCGGCGTTCGGCGAAGTTGTTGCCCTCGGAGCGGCTGAGCGAAGGCCGAATCAGCTTGCGATTGGCGAAATCGTCCGCCACCTCCGGGGCCCGACGCACTGCGGTGGAATCCATTCCGTCTTTCATGGCGCCTCTCTGGCAGCGCTCACTCTCGCAGGATTTTTTCCGCAGACGAAACGCCGACTTGGTCGTTGCTAGCCGCCCGCTAATCGTCTGAGAGATGACCCAGGAGTTCGAGCTGGTTAAGTGTGCACATACCCTATCACAGCCCCCGAAACCTGACAATAAATTGTGCACTTTCGGGTATCTAGACGGCTTCCAGCGAGGCCACGAAGGCGTCGAGCGAGAGCGAGCGCAGCAGGTTGCGGCGCATGCCGGCCTCAACTTCGCCCAGGCGGTCGGAGGCGGCGGCGATCCAGGGGAATTCCACCGACTGCGCAACCCGGCCCAACTCCGCGGCGATATCGGTATTGCGCACCAGCTCCGGCGTGCCCGACTTCAGGAACAGCAAGTCTTCCAGCAGCCAATACAACGTGCGGATCAGCTCTTCGGTTTTGTCTTTGCCCTCAGCGCCGGCGCGGTACGTTTCCGTCACCTTGAAAAGCTCGCTGTGGTCCTGAGGATGGGCGGCGGTGGTCAGCAGGGCAAGTGCGTCTTTGCGCGCGGTGACGTAGGCGGCGAGGTCGAACGCCAGCGCGGCGCCGATCGCTCCTCCCGAAAGCCTTGCCACCAGCGCGCGTTGGCGGGCATTCCACTCCGGACGCATCCGCGCCAGGCAGGCTTCGATGTCGGCTGCCGGCAGCGCTGCCAGCGTGAGCGTCATGGCGCGCGAGCGGATGGTGGTCAGCAGTTCGCCGGGATTTTCGGTCAGCAGCAGCATGGTGGCGAAATCGGGCGGCTCTTCCAGAATCTTGAGCAGGGAATTGGCCGCTTCCTTCATGAAGGCGGAGTCGGTGAAGATGTAGACGCGCTCGCGGGCTTCCCCAGGGCGGAAGTAGATGGTTTCGATCACCCGCCGCACCTGCCCGACTTTGATCATCATCTGCGGAGGATCGGGCGGAATGATGAGCACATCAGGATGCGTCTGCACCAGCAGGCGCGTGTCGCGCTTGTCGGCCTCGCGCATCTCCTCGCGCGCGGTGACGGCTTCGGCGAAGCGCGCCGCCAGGTCGTCCGCCTCGGCGATGCGAAGGCAGTTGGCGCAAGCACCGCAGAAGTCCGGCAGGCCGTCGCTCACGGGGCGCTTCAGGCAATTCAGCGCCTTGGCGGTCATCTGCGCCAGCTTGTATTTCCCCGCGCCCCGCGCACCCGCAAGGATGATGGCGTGCGGCAGCCGATCGCGCGCCAGCATCTCGCGCAAGCGGGTCACGGTTTCGGTGTTGCCGTGGAAATCGGAGAAAGGCATTGCGCCAGATAGTCTAACTCGGGAGATGCCCAACAGTTCAGCGCTGTCATGCTGAGCGAGTGCGGGCCCGGGGTCACTAGCCGGGATAGTTAGCGATAAGGAGATTTCTCGACAATTACGAAGCGCCCAGAACCCTACTCCACCTCGTACTTGATGAGGAATAGAGAGATGAACGCACCAACAGCGATGCAGGCCGCTGCATAGATGATGGAGATAAGTTTGATTTTAGAGTCGCTCTGCACAAGATCGGATTTGGCTAGGAAGTACAGCGTTGCGTAGCTTATAGAGGCCGCCGATGCGGTTGCCACTTTCGGCACTGCCCTTGAACTGTGATTACGAAACTGCCTCTCGTAGGCGATGTACATCAAGCAAAGAGACAAGAGTGCGATGGCAAGAAATACGAAGAATACCCGCCATGCGACTTGCAGCGGGAAGCCGAGCGCTGTGCGTGCCAACCACGCCCAGAACGCACTGCCCAAGACTGAGAAGGCGGCTGCGGCGGCATAGTGCTGCCACGCATACCGTTTAGCTCTAACCTTCACCGTAAGCAGCACGTTTGGGTGCCTCCGACCACATGGCGCAATATTAACTCGGGCAGGTCAGCTGTTCAGAACAGGCTTTATCGCTAACTGAGCATCTCGCGGGCTCGCGAAACGTTCGGTACTCATGCGGACGAGTGCAGGAAACGCGAGTGCCCAGCCAGGAAAGCGAAGGGGCACGGCTTTTCAGCCGTGCCGTTGATGTCCGACGAATGATCTGGCCTTTAGGCCCTGAGGTTTCCCTCAGCGGCTAAAGCCGAATACTTTACTTGCTTTTAAGGCACGCCTCCGCACCCCAGCAAACCAAAATCGGGTTTGCTGGGGGCCCCGCTCAAGGCGTGCCCCTTCACTTGTCTCTTCATGCCAACGACCGACGACCGACGGCCAGCCGCTTTCTTACCGCGGCCACGATCTCCTCATGGACCACCTCGGGCGCGGGCCGTGCGTCCACCGCGAACACCCGTCGCGGTTCGCGCTTGGCGATCACTTTATACGCGCTCGAGACGCGCCGAAAGAATGCGCGGCTTTCCTGCTCGAAGCGGTTTTCGTCCGGTTGCGATTCTGCGGCCGGAGCGATGGAGGGTTTGTGCGCCAGGTTGCGCTGGCGAGCCCGCGCCACGCTAGCCTCGACCTCCGAAAGCATGAGGATCGTCAGGTCGGGCTGCAGGCCGTGACACAACAGCTTGTGCAGCGTCAGCACCGGCTCGCTGCTGAGCTTGCGGCCGCCGCCCTGATAGGCTTCCGTGGAATCGGTGAAGCGGTCGCACAGCACCCACTTGCCGGCATCCAGCGCCGGCAGGATCACTTCGTCCACGTGCTGAGCGCGCGCCCCGAACATCAGCGCCAGCTCCGCCCGGGGCGAGAGGCCGGAGGTACGGGAATCGAGCAGCACGGCGCGAATCTTTTCGCCCACCAGTGTGCCTCCGGGTTCGCGCGTCTCGACTACCTCGATGCCGTCGTTGCGCAGCACGGTCGCAAGTTTCTTGAGCTGCGTGCTCTTGCCGCAGCCGTCCAGTCCTTCGATGGTGATGAATTTTCCGCGCTTCTTCCTGGCCGGCACCGGGGCATCATAGCATCCGTGGGATTAGCCACAGAGACACAGAGGCACAGAGGGTTCAGAGAATAAAACCTCTGTGTCTCCGTGCCTCTGTGGCGACTTTTGCCGAGCGGCTGCTATGCTAAACTGCGACCCCGTTGCTGATCAGCTCAAGGAGCTCTCATGCGCCTCGGCGACGACATCGATGATTACTGCTCGCGCTGCAAGCTGAGCACCACCCACGCCGTGGTCTCCACCGCCGGCGAAGAAGCGCAGAAGGTCCGCTGCCGCACCTGCAACCACGAGCACAATTACCGCAAGAACAAGGGCGGGCGCGGACAGATGTCGAAAAAGGAAGCCTTCGACAAGGTGATGGCCAGCATCACTGGCGCGATGCCGGAGACCAAGAAGCCCGGCAAGTAGCCGCCGAAAATATCATGCATAAATCTTCGATACTCGCTCTCCTGCTGCTGTTGTGCTTCCCGCTCTGCGCTGCGAATCCTCCGGGCACGATCACGCTCGCGGTTGATGCCACGGACGCGCCGCGCAACCTCTTTCACGCGCGGCTGGTGCTTCCGGTCAGCGCCGGAACTTTGACGCTCTACTATCCGGAATGGATCCCGGGGGAGCACGGACCCACGGGGCCGCTCGTCAATCTTGCGGGCCCCAAGATCACCGCCGCCGGCAAGCCGCTGCCCTGGCGCCGCGACGACGTCGACATGTACGCCTTCCACGTGGACGTCCCGCAGGGTGTCTCCAGCCTCCAGATCACGCTGGATTACCTCGGCCCGGTGAGAGAAGAAGGATTTTCTTCCGCGTCCTCCGCCACGCAGCAACTGACGATGATCAGTTGGAACCAGTTGTCTGCTCTATCCGCAGGGGAAGCCGCCGCGTGAGCTGATGTACGCTGCCAGCCTGCGCCTGCCTGCAGGATGGAAGTTCGCCAGCGCCCTCGAAGTCGCATCGCAGACAGGCGACACCGTCGAATTCAAGCCGGTGGCGCTCAATATGCTGATCGATTCACCGGTCCTCTCTGGCGCGCATTTCCGCAGCGTGCCCCTGGCCGGCGAGATCAACCCTCCGCACCGGCTTGGACCTCGCCGCCGACAGCGACGCCGCGCTCGAACTTTCGGACGACGTGATCGCCGAGTATTCGCAACTGGTGCGCGAGACCGGCGCGCTGTACGGAGCGCGCCATTACCGGCACTATGACTTCCTGGTGAGCTTGAGCGACCATGTGGCGCATTTTGGCCTGGAGCACCATCAGTCCAGCGACGACCGCATGCGCGAGCGCGTCTTCGTGGACGGCAATCTCTACGCTTCCGGCGCCAGCCTGCTTCCCCATGAGTTCACCCACTCGTGGAACGGAAAATATCGCCGCCCTGCCGGCCTCGCCACCGCCAATTACCAGGAGCCGATGAAAGGCGAGTTGCTGTGGGTCTACGAGGGGCTCACGCAATACCTCGGGACCATCTTATCGGCGCGCAGCGGCCTGTGGACGCCGGAGCAGTTGCGCCAGCAACTCGCCATCACCACCGCGCAGCTTGATACCACCTCCGGACGCACCTGGCGCCCGCTGCGCGATACGGCGATCACAGCTCAGATTCTTTTTGGGGCACCGAGCGAGTGGCAGGCCTGGCGGCGCAGCGTGGACTTCTATGACGAAGGCACCCTCATCTGGCTGGACGTGGATACCACCATCCGCGAACTGACCAAAGGCCGGCGATCGCTGAACGATTTCTGCCGCCTGTTCTTCGGCGGCGCGGATACCGGCCCCGAACTCAAGACCTACACCTTCGAAGACGTGGTCAACACGCTCAACCAGGTGGCAGCCCACGACTGGCGAGCGTTTCTCAATACGCGCCTGGACTCCACTTCGCCACGCGCGCCCATGGGCGGCATTGAGCATGGCGGCTGGAAGCTGGTTTATGTCGAGACCGAGTCGCCGGTGTTTCTGGCCATCGAGACATTGGACCGCCTGACCGATGTGCGCTATTCGCTGGGCATGGTGATCCGCGAGCCCGAGGCCACACTGCGTGATGTGCTGCCGGATTCGCCGGCGTGGCAAGCCGGCATCGGGCCGGGGATGAAGCTTCTGGGCGTCAACGGCACCGCCTATTCGCCGACCGTGCTGCATGAGGCCATCCGCGCCGCCACGAACGGCTCCCAACCTATCCAGCTTTTAATTCAGAACGGGGCTTTCCAGAGCACCTACTCGGTGAACTATCACGCGGGCGAGAAGTATCCAGACCTTGAGCGGATTCCCAACGCGCCGGACATGCTGGGGGAGATCATCAAGCCGCTGGCGAAATGAATTGGGTAAGCGGGTAATTGGGTAATTTGGTAATTGGGTAATTGGGAAATTGCGGTGCCGCCGCGATGCAGCAGGCGACCTCAATTCCCAATTACCCAATTACCAAATTACTCAATCCTCCTTCACTCCCTCAAACAGATCGGTTTCGATGGGCATCTGTCGAGGCGTCGTGGTCGCGGCGAGGTGGAAAAGTTCTTTGCTCCCGCGCTTGCGCACCATGGTCTCGAAAAGCTGGAACAGCGGCGACTGGCTAGTGTGCCGCTTAAAGGCCTGGATCTTGGTTTCCAGGAATTCGGCCCCGATCTCCAGTGTGGCCGTGACCGGCGCCAGCGAGACCGGCTGCCGATCCGGCAGCGTAAACAAGGTGGTGGCATAGTAGAGCTTTTGGGCGCGATGCGGCGCCAGCCCATTCTGCAATTGCTCCGGGAATCGGTTGCTGCGTCCGGCCCAGTGATACGCCAGCGTAGCCGCGAGCGAGGCCATGGAATGATCGGGATGAGCCGTCACCGCGCCCTCTGGGCCGATGGTCATCATGACGTGCGGCCGGATGCGGCGGATGCGCTCCACCAACTCGCCCACCACGGCGTAAAAGTTCACCCGGTCAAGCCCGGCGTCGGGATGATCGAGAACTTCGCCGCGGCTGATCTTCAGCAGCCGGCACGCGGCCTGGAACTCCTGCCGGCGCAGGGCCGCCAACTCCTCGTCCGAGCGCGCGCCCCCGCGATGGGTTGCGGCCTGGCCGGGCGTCAGGCAGATAACGTGGGTCTCGACTCCTCGCGAGCCGTAGAGCAACAGCGATCCGCCGAAGCCTCCGGCTTCATCGTCGGGGTGGGCGGTGACGCACAGCAGCCGCAGCATGCTTATGCTCCCTCCTGTCTCGACATGTAGATGGAAGAATTGATCCTTGATTCATTGACTCATTGATCCATTGAGCCGTTGGAACAATGCATCAATGAAACAATGAATCAATGAGTCAATCGAATGCAATCCCGGTCGCCTCTCCCAGCATGAACTCCAGCACCTCCTGCGGCGAGGCCGAATTCCACACTGGCTCGAACGACTGGCGATGGAGCGGCGAAGGCCCGTACTGCCGCAGCGCACTCACATGCTTACGGGTGTAATAGCCCTTGTTGGAGGCCAGCCCGTAGAGCGGGAACACCGGGTCCCACGCGCGGATCATGCGGTCGCGCGCCACCTTGGCGATGATCGAAGCGGCGGCGATGGAAGCGGAGAGGGCGTCGCCGTGGATAATGGGAGTCTGCGCGCAGGCGCAATCGATGCGCAGCGCGTCGATGAGCAGGTGGTCCGGCACGGGGGCGAGTTGGGAGACGGCCTCCAGCATCGCCAACCGCGAAGCATGGTAGATGTTGATCTGATCGATGCGCGCCGCGTCCACGGCCGCAACCGCCCAGGCGATGGCGTGCTCCCGGATGCGCTCCGCCAGCACTTCGCGCCGCTCCGCCGGCAACAGCTTGGAATCGCGCAAGCCGCGGATGCGATAGCCGGGGTCGAGGATCACGGCCGCCGCCACCACGGGTCCGAAGAGCGATCCGCGGCCCACCTCATCCACGCCGGCAATCAGGCTCGAGCCGGACTTCCAAAGCTCGCGCTCGTAACGCGTGGTGCACTTCAGGCGCTTCAACAAGCGCATCTTGAGCGCGGCCTTGGAGAGCGGTTTTTCGCCATCGAGTTGGAGCTTGGGCATGGTTAGTGCCAGTGTGGCGCAAAAGCCGGATGCGGACAAGGGGGGCGCGCAGCGTCGCGGGCGTGTGTCTGTACGAGCGGACGCGTCCGCCAGAGCGGACGCGATGAAATTAGCCCAGCACAAGCGTGCGCCGGAGGCGCCGCGCAGTGCTGGGTAGGTTGCGAGAAAAATCCGAGCCCCTTTAAAGGGGCGACAGAAGCTGAAGTATTCAGTCGTCCCTAACGGGACTGGTGCAGACTGCGGCTACAACCCGGCACTTCGTGCCGGGCTAAAATCGGTCGTCGCTGCGCGACTAGAGCCCCCGGCTGGCGGGGCTCGCTCCTGAGTTGTTCGCGCTGACCCGCTTGCGGCCCTCGGCTTTGATTTTCTTGATCTTTAACGGGCCTACTTGGCCCTTCTCGACCTGCTCTAGCCCGACGGCAATTTCCCGGCGCAGCCGTTGCAACTGACCCTTTTGGTCGGCTTTGTTATCCATGCAGCTCTACTCCGCTTCCTTCAGCCGTGCCGCTTTCCCGCGACGCTGGCGCAGGTAGAAGAGCTTGGCGCGGCGGACTTGCGCCGAGCGCAGCACGTCGATCTTGTCGATCACCTTGGAGTTGACCGGGAAGATGCGCTCCACGCCCTGGCCGAAGCTGATTTTGCGCACCGTGAAGCTGGCTTCCGGGCCGCGGCTGCGCGCGATCACCGTGCCTTCGAAGGCCTGCAAGCGCTCCTTGTCGCCTTCTTTGATCTTGACGTGCACCCGCACCGTGTCGCCCGGCTTGAACGACGGCAGGTCGCTGCGCCGCAGCTTGGCGATCACTTTGTCCATGATGGGTGAGATCGACATGATGACTGTTCCTTCCTTGCTCCAGATTCAGGGCTCGCCCGCGACTTCCTGTTGGGCGACAAACTCTTTGTCCTCGGCGCTGAGCGCCACGCGCTCCAGCAGGTCGGGGCGGTTGCGCGCCGTCTTCTGCACCGCCTCCCGCCGCCGCCAGCGCCGGATTTCCTCGTGGTTCCCCGAGATCAGCGTATCCGGAACCTTCATGCCTCGGTACTCCGCCGGCCGGGTGTAGTGCGGATAGTCTAACAGCCCGCCCGACGCGCAGGTAGAGTTGGGACCATCTCCCGTAACGGACGCGCCTCGGGTGAACGATTCCTGCTGCGCCGAAGCCTCGTTGCCCAGCGCGCCCGGCAGCAGGCGGGTGACCGCGTCCACGATAATAGCTGCGCCCAGCTCGCCGCCGCTCAGCACATACTCGCCGACCGACAGCTCGCGGTCGGCGAGGAAGGCGCTCACGCGCTCGTCCACGCCTTCGTAACGGCCGCAAATCAGCACCAGGCGCTCCAGGGCTGCCAGTTCCGCCGCCGTATCCTGGTTGAACAGCTCGCCCTGCGGCGAGAGCAGCACCACCGACTCTCTCGCCTTTGGGCGCGCCTCGCGCGCCGCCACACCCAGCGATTCCACGCATTCAAAGATCGGTTCCGGCTTGAGCACCATGCCTTCGCCGCCGCCAAAAGGGCGGTCATCCACCGTGCGATGCCGATCGCGAGTGAAGGCCCGCAGATCGTGCACGCTGACTCCCGCCAGCCCGGCTTCCCGCGCCCGGCGCACGATCCCGCAGTCCAGCGGCCCGCGGAAGAACTCGGGGAAGATGGTGAGGATGTGGAATTTCATTGAGAATCGGGTGATCGGGTCATCGGGAGATCGGGTCAGCGAAAATCACCCGATGACCCGATCGCAACATCACCCGATTCAATCGCTCAATCTTACAGCTCCAAGATGCCTTCCGGGAGCTCCATCTCAATCCGCTTGCCTTCGGTGTCCACCTTAACCAGGTACGCTTCGGCGAAGGGCACTAACTGTTCTTTCGTTCCCGCCTTGAGCACCAGCAGCGGCGCGTCGCCGGAACTGAATTTGACGTCGGCGATCCTGCCCACTTCCGTACCGCGGTCGAACACCGCGCAGCCCACCAGGTCGCTAACGTAAACCTCGCCCGCGGGCAAGGGCAAGCGCTCCGCGCGCGGCACCTGGATTTCGCAGCCCACCAGCATTTCCGCCTGCGAAATGCTTTCCACCTCACGGAACTTCAGGACCACCAGCCCCTTGTGCGGCCAGCAATCCTCGATCACCAGCTCTCGCCGCAGGTTTCCCTTGTCCAGCGCAAAGACGCGGGAGCCATCGGCAAAACGTTCCCGGGATGCGGTGTGGAGTTCTGCAGCCACCTCGCCGCGCCGCCCTTGGGTTCGCAGCACGCGCGCGAGGGTGATGAATTCGCCTTGGCTGGGGGAATCTGCGGAAGCTATTCCAGGATCTCCAAGGTGTAGCGCTTTTTCAGCTTCATGCCGGCTGCGCCGAGAATCGTGCGGATGGAACGTGCCGTGCGCCCCTGCTTGCCGATCACTTTACCAAGATCACTCTGTGAAACACGCAACTCCAGCACCGTTATCTGCTCGCCATCAACGGCCCGGACCACGACTTGCTCGGGTTCATCGACCAGCGCCTTGGCAATCATTTCGATCAACGCCCGCATATCTCCACCCTGCTCGCTGGGCATCCTAGCCTCCGTGGTGCGGGGTTTTGAGGCCCAAATGCTCCCGCCCATACAGCGGAAGCCCGCGAGGGGGTCAGGGATTAGGCCGTGGCCGGAGCGCTAGCGGGCGCTGGCTTGGCCAGCAGCCGGGATACGGTATCCGATAACTGGGCGCCCTTCGACACCCAATAATCCACACGCTCGCGCTTAAACTCGACCGACGCCGGATCGGTGCGCGGGTTGTAGGTGCCCACCACTTCTACCGGACGGCCATTCCGCGCCCGCTCTTTCTCTATAACGACGACGCGATAATACGGTTGCTTGCGCGCGCCTACTCGCGCCAGTCGAATCATTAGCACAAAAACACTTTCCTTTCTAGAGGTTGGTCTTCTCTATTGCACAATTTGACATCAGCGTTAGTGCACAAACCTATATTATTGCGTAAATACAGGAGAGTGTAAAGGTTGGGTGCCCTACATCCCTGGCAGCTTCATCCCCGCCAGCCGTCTTCCGAAGCTGGCTTTGCCCATCTGCTTGAACATTTTCTTCATCTGCGCGTACTGGCGCAGGAGTTGATTGACCTCCTGCACCGTGGTGCCGGAGCCGCGCGCGATGCGCTTGCGCCGGCTGCCGTTGATCACTTCGTGGTGGTCGCGCTCGTGGGACGTCATCGAGTTGATGATGGCTTCAACGCGCACCAGTTGGCTCTCGTCCACTTTGTCGGCGGCTTTGTCCAGCCCGGCGAACGGGACCGATCTTGGGCAGCATGCCCATGATCGACTGCAGCGAGCCCAGCTTCTTCACCTGCCGCAGTTGATCGCGGAAATCTTCGAGCGAGAAGCCGTCGCCGGAGAGCGCCTTGCGCGCGAAGTCTTCCTGTTTCTTCTTGTCGAGCTGCTGCTCGGCCTTTTCGATGAGCGAGAGGATGTCGCCCATGCCGAGAATGCGCCCCACGATGCGGTCGGGATGGAAGGGTTCGAGCGCGTCGTACTTTTCGCCCACGCCGATGAACTTGATGGGCTGGCCGGTGACGTTGCGGATGGAGAGTGCTGCGCCGCCGCGCGCGTCGCCGTCCATTTTGGTGAGCACCACGCCGGTGAGCGTGAGCTTCTTGTGGAACTCGTCGGCGGAGCGGACGGCGTCCTGGCCGGTCATGGCGTCGGCGACGAACAGGATTTCCTGCGGCGCCAGCAGCCGCTTGAGCGACTGCATCTCCTCCATAAGCAGCTCGTCGATGTGCAGGCGCCCGGCGGTGTCCACGATCAGCACGTCGCAGCCGGTGTTGACGGCTTCGCGGCGCGCTTCCTTGGCCAGCCGCTCGACCGTCGCGGTGTTGGCCTCGCCAACTTCGCCTTCATATAGGTGCGCCTTGATTGCCTGGGCCACGATCTTCAACTGCTCGCGCGCCGCCGGGCGATAAACGTCCACCGAGACCAGCAGCGGGCGATGGCCGCCATTCTTCAGCCAGTGCGCCAGCTTGCCGGAAGTGGTGGTTTTGCCGGAGCCCTGCAGGCCGGCCATCAGGACGACCGTGGGCGGATTGGCGGCGAAGCGGAACTTGGCGGTGTCGCGTCCCAGGACCTCGACCATCTCGTCGCGCACGATCTTCACCACCTGCTCGGCGGGGGAGAGCGCGGTCAGGACTTCCTGCCCCAGCGCCTTGGCCCGGATGCGCTCGATCAGCTCCTTGACCACCTTGAAGTTGACGTCGGCCTCGAGCAGCGCCAGGCGGATTTCGCGCAGGGCTTCGTCAATGTTCGCTTCATTGAGCGTGCCTTGTCCGCGCAGGTTCTTGAAGGCGCGTTGCAGCTTGTCGGAAAGATTTTCAAACATAAGAGCAGTTGTCAGTTGTCAGTTGCCAGTTGTCAGTTCGCGCCCCCAACATCGAGCGCGCGCGAAGCGCGCGGTAGAACGTAGCCCACGGCGTGAGCCGTGGGAAAACAGCAGTACGAAGATCCTAAGCCCGCGACGCGGGCGAAAGAACTGCCCCATCGCTATTTTACCAGCGTCGCTTTCGAGGATGCCGTCTACGCGCCGTAAACTTCTTTGGCCGCGAGCACGGTGTTGCAGTGGATGGTCACCGTGTCTTCCACCTGCTGGGCGTAGCCGCCGGCCAAGGTCACCATCACCGGGATGCCGCGGGCCTTGGCGGCGCGGTAGACCAGCTCATCGCGCTTCTTCAATCCCTCGATGGTGAGGGACAAGCCGCCGAGCTGGTCCTCGCGATAGGGATCGGCGCCGGCGACATAGCAGAGCAGTTGCGGGTCGAACTGGTGAAAGCCGGCGCTGAGCGCCTTCTCCAACTGCGCCAGATATTCGGCATCGCCCACGCCGTCGGCCAGGTTGACATCGATGGACGACGACGGCTTCCACGCCGGGTAGTTGTTCTCCTGGTGCAGCGAGATGGTGAAGACGTCGCCTGCGAAGCCGGCGAAATCATGCCAACCCATGCCGCCAAAGCCCGCGCCCCCGCGGATGTTTGGCGAGAAGATGGCGGCGGTGCCGTTGCCCTGGTGGACGTCGCAATCCACCGTCATGGCGCGGGCAATCGAGCCCTGGTGCTGCATCTTGCGGATGGCGACCGCAATATCGTTGATCACGCAGAAGCCCTCGCCGTGGTCGGCGAAGGCGTGATGGAATCCACCGCCGATGTTGATGCCCACGCGATCGCGCAGCGCGCACTCCGCCGCCAGGATGGAGCCGCCCGCCGCCAGCCAGAAGGCGCGCACCAGTTCCGGCGAATAGGGGACCTCCATCAGCAGCTCTTCCCGCGTCGACAGGGCTCCAGTGGTCAACTTCATTACCCACACCGGGGTGTGGACCAGCAGCAGGTCGGCATCGCGCGCCGGCTCCGGCGTGAGGAAGTCCACCGGCGCCGCCAGGCCGCTGCGCAACAACTGCTCATGAATGAGCCGGTATTTCTCCGCCGGAAATACGTGCTCCCCGATCGGCAGGTAATACCCATCGCTGTAGATGAGCTTGAAGGGCAGCATCGACGGACACAGATAGTAACACCGGAGGGATTTTCCCTAGCCCGCGAAGCGGGCAGAAGAACGTAGCCCACGGCGTAAGCCGTGGGACAGTTGGGGAATTCATTTCCTAGCCCGCGAAGCGGGCGTAAGAAAACGCCGGGTCCCTCGATTCGCGCTTCCGCACTGCGCTTGGTCGCGCTTCGCTCGGGATGACAATTCATTAAGAGGACCGCTCAGCGTTTGCTGTCCCGCGCAGGAACGCGGCCAGGAGTGTCGAAGGTCCGGCGAATGGGAATAATGGCGCCGCGCGCGGCGTCTACGTCGGAATGCGAGCGCGCCAGCATTTCTTTCTGCATGTAGGTGAAGAATTCGTGCATCTCCTTCTGCATGGCCTCCATGCGCTCACGCATCTGCAGAATGATGGCGATGCCGGCAATGTTCACGCCCAGGTCGCGCGCCAGCGACAGGATGAACTCGAGCCGTTGCAGGTCTTCGTCGGTGTAGAGGCGGGTGTTGCCCTCGGTGCGCGAGGGCTTGAGCAGTCCTTCGCGTTCGTAGAGCCGCAGCGTCTGCGGATGGATGCCGTACATCTCGGCCACGGCCGAGATCATGTACGCGCCTTTGGATTTTCGTCTTAGCCATTTGAAATCAGTCGCAAGTCGTGAGTCGTAAGTCGTAAGCAAGAACTTCGGCTTGCGACTCGCGACTCACGACTCGCGACTGCCTCACACCTTCCTCCATAACTCCGCCCGCGGGTCGTCCGGGTTCAGCTTGGCGAACTCGCGCAGGATTTCGCGCGAGCGTTCGTCCTTGGGGAACGGAGCCACGATCTTGACCTCGACGATTTCGTCGCCGCGCGCGCCCTCGCGCGTGGCCGAAGGCACGCCTTTCTCGCGCAGGCGGAGCTTCTGTCCGCTTTGCGTGCCCGGAGGGATGCGCAGCAGCGACCGGCCGTCGATGGTCGGGACTTCGATCTTTGCGCCCAGCGCAGCCTCGGTCACGTTGACGGGCACGGTGACGTAGATGTCGTCGCCTTCGCGGCGAAACACCGGGTGCTCGCCCGCGCGCACGATGATGTAAATGTCTCCCGGCGCACCGCCCAGGGTTCCGGCGTTGCCCTTGCCGGGGATGCGGATGCGCTGGCCGTCGCGCGTGCCCGGCTTGATGCGCACCTCCAGCGGTTCCGTGCGGTTCACCGTGCCTTCGCCGCCGCACACGCTGCACACGCTGACGTTCTTGCCGGTGCCGTGGCAGCGCGGACACTGCACGTTGAACTTCATGCGGCTGGCGGTCTGGGTGACCTGTCCTTTGCCGCCGCACTGCGGGCAGGTGCCGGCGCTGGTGATGAAGCCGTGTCCCTGGCAATTCGAGCAACTGTCGCGGCGGGCGATGTTCAGGCGCAGCACCGTGCCGCGGATGGCGTCCCAAAATCCCACCCGGACCTGGTATTCAATGTCGCTACCCGGCTCGGCGTGCTCGACCTCGGGACTGAAGCCGCCGCGGCCGCCACCGCCGAAAATATTCGAGAAGATGTCGCGGAAGCTGCCGCTCTTGCGGCCGCCCGGCTCGCCGGCCTCGGAAAAATCGAAGCCGCCGAAATCAAAGGGTACGTCCTGGCCCTGGCTGCCGCCCGGACCGCCAAACCCGCCCGCGCCGAAACCCGAGCCGCCGCCGCGCGCATAAGCCTCGGCGGTGGCGGGATCGATGTTGTCGGAATAGAAGCCAACCTGATCGTAAATCTTGCGCTTCTTGGGATCGCTCAGGACGTCGTTGGCTTCCGAGATCTGCTTGAACTTTTCTTCCGCCGACTTGTCGCCGGGATTGACGTCGGGATGGTGCTTCCTGGCCAGCTTGCGAAAAGCCTTGCGGATGTCCTCGGTGGAGGCGCTCTTCTTGACGCCGAGGACGCCGTAATAATCTTTAGTTGCGGTGGCCATTCTGCCGTCCCTGCGGGACTCTGTCTTGTAATCGGGTTCGTATCAGGGCACGGCTTCAGCCGTGCCGCAATGCGGCAACAATAGGTATGGGCTTCAGCCCCTGGAGCAGGGGCTAAAGCCCGAGTCTCGGAGCTGCCTTTTTCGGCACGACTAAAGTCGTGCCCTGATACAAAGCGCGGATCAATTCGCGCAGCCGTGCTCCTGGACGTGGGCTCCCAGCTTGGCGCCCGCGGCCGTAAGACGCTTCTGCAATTCCTCGCGGAAGGCCTTCACCGCCTCTTTGTCGTCCACCAGGGCGACGCCCAGCCGTTCCAATTCATCCTGTTGGTCCGAGGCAGCCAACAGCGCAGCAAAGCTCTGCTGCAGGTACTGCAATTGACTGCAAGTCATTTGTTCCCCCGATCCGAGCCTTCGGTCGTCGGCTTTCGGTCGTCGGCCGCTAGCGAGAATGTTCGCTGTCACGCCGGCGACCGACGACCAACGACCAACGACCGACGACTTATTTCTTGTCCTCCACGTCCACGTACTCGGCGTCGATGACGCCGCCATCTTTCTTGGCTTCGCCGTTGCCGCCGCGCGGAGCAGCGCCCGCTCCCGCTTCCGGTCCAGGGCCAGGCTGCGCTCCAGGCTGCGCACCGCGCCGCCGGTTGTGCGGCGCGGTACATGGCCTCGGCCAGCTTGTGCGAGGTGCTGGTCAGCGTCTCGCGGGCCTTGTCCATGGCCGCCTTGTCGCCGCCCTCGAGCGCCTTCTTGGCGTCGGCGAGAGCGTTCTCCACGTCGCCGCGCTCCGAGCCCGAGATCTTATCGCCGTGCTCGCGCAGCATTTTCTCCACGCTGTAGACCAGCGAGTCGAGCTGGTTGCGCGCGTCGATCTCCTCGCGACGCTTCTTGTCCTCTTCCGAGTGCGCGTCGGCGTCCTTGGCCATGCGATCGACTTCCTCTTTCGATAGCCCGGACGAGGACGTGATGGTGATCTTCTGGTCCTTGCCCGTGGCCGTGTCCTTGGCCGTGACGTTGAGGATGCCGTTCGCGTCGATGTCGAACGTGACCTCGATCTGCGGCACGCCGCGCGGCGCCGGCGGGAGGCCGGTCAGGTGGAACTTGCCCAGGGTGCGATTGTCGCGCGCCATGGGCCGCTCGCCCTGCATCACGTGCACCTCGACCGAAGTCTGGCTGTCGGCCGCGGTCGAGAACGTCTCCGTCTTGCGCGTGGGGATGGTGGTGTTACGCGGGATCATCTGCGTAGCCACGCCGCCCAGCGTTTCGATGGAGAGCGTCAACGGGGTGACGTCGAGCAGGAGCAGGTCCTTGACCTCGCCCCCGAGCACGCCGCCCTGGATCGCCGCGCCGACCGCGACAACCTCGTCCGGATTAACGCCCTTGTGCGGCTCCCTGCCGAACAGCTCGCCTACCAGCGCCTGAATGCGCGGCATGCGCGTCTGTCCGCCCACCAGGACTACTTCATCGATCTTGCTGGCGTCCACACCGGCGTCTTTCAAGCACTGCCGGCACGGACCGACCGAGCGCTGGATGATGTCTTCCACCATCGACTCCAGCTTGGCCCGGGTCAGCTTCTTGACCAGGTGCTTGGGCCCGCTCACATCGGCGGTGATGAAGGGCAGGTTGATCTCGGTCTCCATGGTTGTGGAGAGCTCGATCTTGGCGCGCTCCGCCGCGTCCCGCAGACGCTGCAGCGCCATCTCGTTGCCCTTGGCGCGCAGGTCGAGGCCTTCATCCTTCTTGAATTCGTCGATCAGCCACTCCACGATGCGCTGGTCGATGTTGTCGCCGCCCAGGTGCGTGTCGCCATTGGTGGCCTTGACTTCGATCACGCCTTCGCCGACTTCGAGGATCGAGATATCGAACGTGCCGCCGCCGAAGTCGTACACGGCGATGGTTTCGTCCTTCTTTTTGTCGAGGCCATAGGCCATTGCGGCCGCGGTGGGCTCGTTGATGATGCGCTTGACGTCGAGTCCGGCGATGCGCCCGGCGTCCTTGGTGGCCTGGCGCTGCGCGTCGTTGAAATACGCAGGCACGGTGATGACCGCCTCGGCGACCTTCTCGCCCAGGTAGTCCTCGGCCGCCTTCTTCAGCTTCTGCAGAATCATCGCCGAGATCTCGGGCGGGGTGTACTTCTTGCCCTGGGCGACGATGGCCACGTGGTCGCCCTCGTTCTCTACCTTGTAGGGCACCATCTTCATTTCTTCCGTCACTTCGTTGTAGCGCCGCCCCATGAAGCGCTTGATGGAATAAACCGTGTTTTCGGGATTGGTGATGGCCTGGCGCTTGGCTACCTGGCCGACCAGCCGCTCCCCTGTCTTGGTAAAAGCAACGACCGAGGGTGTAGTGCGCCCGCCTTCCTCGTTAGGGATGACTTTGGGCTCGCCGCCCTCCATCACCGCCACCACCGAGTTGGTCGTGCCCAGGTCGATGCCGATAATTTTTGCCATTGCTAAATCCTCCTACCGGATAAGTGCCGTCACCCCAACATGATAGTGAACTAATCTAAGACTTGAGTGACTTATTGTCAACCATATAGATGTGCTTGGGGCTCAGTTGGTTGCAGGGATTTGCGTAGGCCCAGCCGCCCCCGGCTGGGCGGGGCGAAGCAAGTGAAGGGGCACGACCTCGGTCGTGCCGATAAGCCGCAAAAAGAAATCGGGCTTTAGCCCCTGTAGGTTTCACAGGGGCTAAAGCCCTCTAGCTATTAACACCGTTTGCGGCACGACCGGAGGTCGTGCCCCTTCACCTGTGTGGATGAAACTCGTTTACTCCACCGTCACCGACTTGGCCAAATTCCGGGGCTGGTCCACGTCGCAACCGCGGCGGACGGCGATGTGGTACGCCAGCAACTGCAGGGGCACGATCTCCAGGATCGGCAGCAGCAGTTCCGGAGTCGGCGGAACGAACAGCACGCGGTCCACTTCCTCCCGGATATCCTCATCGCCCTCGGTAGCCACTGCAATCACCTTCCCCGAGCGCGCCTTGACCTCTTTGATGTTGGACATGGTCTTTTCATAGCGCTGCACCGAGTCGGGATTGTTGCGGTCGCAGGTGGCCAGCACCACTACCGGCAGGTTCTCGTCGATCAAGGCGTTGGGGCCGTGCTTCATCTCGCCGGCGGGATAGCCCTCGGCGTGGATGTAGGAGACCTCCTTCAGCTTCAGCGCGCCTTCGAGCGCGATCGGATAATGGATTCCGCGGCCGAGGAACAGGAAGTCCTGCACGCGCGCGTATTCCTTGGCCAGGTCTTCGCAGATCTCGTCGTGGCCGAGGATCGATTCCAGCTTGCCCGGGATCAGCGTCAACTGGGTGAGCAGGCACTTGGCCTGGTCGAGGGTGAGCGCATCGCGCATGCGGCCAAGGTAGACGGCGAACAGGAAGAGCGCGGTCAGTTGCGCCGTAAAGGCCTTGGTGGAAGCCACGCCGATCTCCGGCCCGGCGTGGGTGTAGATGGTCCCGGCAGACTCGCGGCTGACCATGGAGCCGACCACGTTGCAAATCGCCAGCGTTTTCGAGCCCTTGGCTTTGGCCTCGCGCTGGGCGGCGATGGTGTCGGCGGTCTCGCCCGACTGGGTGATGAGCATGGTCAGCGTGCTGGATGAGCTGATGGGGTCGCGGTAGCGATATTCGCTGGCGTAATCAACTTCCACCGGCACACGCGCCAGCTTCTCGATCATGAACTTGCCCGCCAGGCCGGCGTGCCAACTGGTGCCGCAGGCGGCGATGTCCACTTTGGTCAGGTTGCGGAACTCGGCCTCGCTGATCTCCATCTCGTCGAGGAAGACCTTGCCGGACTCGAGCGAAACCCGCCCCATGGTGGTGTCGCGGACGGCGCGCGGCTGCTCGTAAATCTCCTTGAGCATGAAATGCTTGAAGCCGCCCTTTTCCGCCATGATGGGGTCCCAGGTGACGTGCTGCACCTGGCGCGTCACCGGCTGGCCGTCGAAATCGGTGAGCTGCACGCCCGCGGGCGTGATGACGGCCATGTCGCCGTCGGCGAGGAAGAACAGGTCGCGCGTGTGATAAAGGATCGCGGGCACGTCGGAGGCGACGAAGTACTCGTCCTTGCCCAGGCCGATGACGGCCGGCGGGCCATTGCGCGCGGCCACAATCTTGTTGGGCTCATCCACGGCGATCACCGCCAGGGCGAAAACGCCGGTCAGCTCCTTCACCGTCTTGCGGACGGCTTCTTCCAGCGACACTGGCCGGCCGTTGTGGGTGGCGAAGTGATACTTCTCGATCAGGTGCGCGATGACCTCGGTGTCGGTCTCGGTGGTGAACTTGTGCTTCTCCTCGATGAGCCGCTTCTTGAGCGAGAGATAGTTCTCGACGATGCCGTTGTGCACCACCACGATCTTGCCGGTGCAGTCGCGGTGCGGGTGCGCGTTCTCCTCGGTGGGACGCCCGTGCGTAGCCCAGCGGGTGTGGCCGATGCCATAGGTGCCGTCCAGCGGACTCAGGCGGACGGACTCCTCCAGGTTGCGCAGCTTGCCCTCGGCGCGGCGGATCTGCAGCCCGTTGCCGTTGCCGGCCACGGCGATGCCCGCCGAATCGTAGCCGCGATATTCCAGCCGCTTCAGCCCGTCCAGAATCACGGGCACCACGCGCTTCTTACCGACGTATCCGACAATTCCACACACAGCCGATCACCTCATGTGAAAGCTGCTCGCCACCGGGATTGGGAAAGCAGGTGGGAGTCTCCCTTGATTATCTATTAAATCGTTACAAATGTAGATACTCGGAGATGTTACTTCGGTGCTGAAAAAGCAATAGCACTGATTACTCTTCGAGGGAGTAGCGGAATTCCTCAATGACCGGGTTGGTGAGCACTTCGCGGGCAATGCGCGCGACTTCAGCCTCGGCCGCAGCGCGGTCCAGGCCGCCGTCGAGGGTGATTTCAAAAAACTTACCCTGGCGGACTTCATCCACTGCCTGGTAGCCCATCTTGCGCAGCGCGCCGTGGATGGTCTTGCCCTGGGGATCGAGCACGGTCTTCTTCAGCGTGACGTAGACGTAGGCTTTCATAGAAGTTGCCAGTCATCAGTTGTCAGTTGTCAGAGGTTGACGCGCCGCCGGATTGTCCGCTGGGCATACTGACGACTGGCAACTGACAACTAAAGTTTGAACAGCTCCCGCAGCCTCTTCGTCTGCGCCCGGCTGACGGGCACTTCCGTCTGCTTGCGGTCGTCCATGCGCAACTGGTAGGAGCTCTTGAACCACGGCACCACTTCCTTGATGCGGTTGATGTTTACCAGGAACGAGCGATGGGCGCGCCAGAACAGGCTGGGATCGAGCGACTCCAGCAGCTCTTCGAGCGTGCGGCAGTTCGATTGCCCCTCCATGCCGGTGGTGGTCACCACGGTGATTACTCCGTCTTCAATCGAGGCCAGGCAGATGTCCTTCTGGTCCACCAGGAACAGCCGGCCCAAAGATTTGAGCAGCACCTTGGAATTCTGCGGGCGCTGCGATTCCAGCATCCGCACCAGGCTCTCGAGTTTTTCCGTGGACGGAGCTTCGGTTTGCAGTTGCTTGCGCGCCCGCTGCACCGACTGCACCACGCGCTTCTTGTCGAAGGGCTTGAGCAGGTAATCGACCGCGTTCACCTCGAACGCCTTGATGGCGTATTGCTCGAAGGCGGTGGCGAAGACGATCTGCGGCAGGGGCACGCGGCGGTCGATGAGCTTCTTGATCACCCCGAAGCCGTCCAGGCCCGGCATTTGCACGTCGAGAAAGACCACGTCAGGATTGTGTTCCTTGATGAGGTTCACGGCTTCGACGCCGTTCTTGCCCTGGCCGACGACGTCGATGTCGTCAACACCCTTCAGCAGATAGGCGAGCTCGTCGCGGGCAAGCTGCTCATCGTCGACAATCAGCGCGGATAGCGGCATCGATCGTCCTCAGGCAAAAAGTATAGTGGCGCGGGCGGAGGAATTACAAGGAATCGGGTAATTGGGCAATTGGGTAATTTGGTAATTTGGTAATTGGGTAATTGAAGAGCGCACGATCCGATCCGATTTTTCAATTACCCAATTACTCGATTACCCAATTACCCAATTCTATAATGTTGGCTCATGTCCGAACCCGTTGACGATGGCCTGCTGCGCGGCTTCTGGTATCCAGCCTTGCGCGGTGATCGCGTGCGAGGCCGGGCGCTCGAGACCGCGACGTTGCTCGGGGTTCCGCTCGCGCTGGGGCGCGACGCCGAGGGCCATCCGTTCGCCGTGCGTGATAGTTGTCCGCACCGCGGCATGCCGCTTTCGAAAGGGTGGTTCGACGGATGCCATCTCGAGTGCTCGTATCACGGATGGAAGTTCGAGCCGGTGAGCGGCCAGTGCCGCGAGATCCCATCGCTCCTGCCCGACGACAAACTCAACGTCAGCAAGATCTACGCCAGCGCGTTCCCATGCCGCGAGCACGATGGCTACTTCTGGGTGTACGTCCCCGAGCGCGGCTCGAGCGCCGAACCACGCGAAGAAGCGCCGCGGCTGCCCACCTTCAGCGATCGCTACACCATCACCCACCTCGCCGCCGAGCTGCCCTGCCACGTGGATCACGGCATCATCGGACTGATGGATCCGGCGCACGGGCCGTTCGTCCACCAGGCATGGTGGTGGCGGACGCGGCACAGCATCCACGAAAAGCGCAAGCAGTTCGAACCCATCCCCTTGGGCTTCCGCATGAGCGCACACACGCCGTCTTCAAACAGCGCGCCTTACAAGCTGCTGCGGATGTACGCCCAGGCGGAAGGAATCACCACAACCATCGATTTCGTGCTGCCGAACCGCCGCTACGAACAGATCCACGCCGGCAAGTACTGGTTTTCGAGCATGACTACGGTCACGCCTATAACTGCTGAGCGCTGCCGCATCGACGTAGTCGCCGCCTGGAACCTCTTCCGCCATGTTCCGCTCGTGTTGCCGATCTTCCGCTTCTTTGGCGCGAAGTTCATGCGCCAGGACCAGCTCACCATGGAGATTCAGGCTGAAGGGCTGAAGCACAATCCCAGCCTGATGCTGATCGACGACGCCGATCGCCCCGCCAAATGGTATTTCGCGCTGAAGGCCGCCTACCTGGAATCCCGCCGCGGCGGCCAGCCGATGCAGCACCCGATCGCGGGCCCGGTGACGCTGAGGTGGCGGAGCTAGGCCAGTTGCCAGTAGTTAGTTGTCAGTTGACCAAGGAGAAAGCTGCGGCGGAGCGGTACGACATCTTCCCCACCGATGTTCTCTGGAGACTGGCACCTGACAACTGGCAACTGCTCCTACGCTGACAACTGAAAACTGGCAACTGACAACTGGGATCACGCCGGCAGCCCCGACATGCAGTTGTCGTCGATCTGCTTGCGCAGGTACTCCTTTAGTTCGCCCTTGTCCCGCATCTGGATCAGGCTGTCGAGGAAGTACCAGCGCGCCCGCGGCTTCGCCTTCAGGATCGCCTGGTAGGACTTGAGCATGCCATCTACACCGGCCTGAAACACAGCCTGCTGGTCGACCTGCTGCTCCGGGTGTTCCACGATGAAGACGGCGCTCGAAAAAACCACCTGCATGGCGAGCTCGTGCGCGTAGTTGCGATTGTTGCGCAGCAGTTGCGGCAGCAGCGGAGGACAGATAGGAACCACCACGTCGGGGACCTCGTCAATCCACTTCGCCAGCCAGACCCGCCATTCGTCCGCCTGCGGATTCAACGGGTCGGTTTCCAGCTTGTGGGTCAAGTCGATGACTTTGGCGCGCTCTTCAGCGGTGGAAGGAGCGCGCTCGTCGGCGGGCAAGAGTGAGGGCGCGAGCAGCGGGCACAACAAAATAAGAGCATAAAGGACGAACGAAATCCTGCGTTTCCGTGGTTGATTCATCGCGTTCTCGAAGTTTGGATTGTAACAGCCGGCGGAAGCCCGGCTGGTTGTTTGATGCAAAGCGCTCAGGGTCGGACTGTATCACATCATGATGCGGCTACTTCGGCGTCGCCGGTCAGCCAGTCGAGGGCCTCCTCGCGGGTCTTGAATTTCGGGAAATGGCGGGCGGAGAACGACTCCAGATTGTGAAAATACACCTCCGGGATGCTCTCGGCGCCCACCAGCGCCGCCCGCCGTACGTGCGGCCGGTCTTTGGCGGCGACCACTTTCATGCGGTCCGCGGCCGTCTTGTCGAAGGCGGTGCCGGTAAAGTCGCTGAGCGTGAGCAGGGAACCGGCCGGTTCGGCGGCGATGATCTGCTCAACTTCATCCATGGTACGGAGCATTTCTTCGGGCGTACTTTGGCTGTTATCGATCAGCAGCACCCGCTTGCCCCGGTGGGTGATAAATTGCACGCGCTCCATGGCCGCACCCCCGCGAAGGTTGAGATGGTATACAGCCGCGGGCGCGGCGTCTAGAGCCGAGACAAGCTGCGCAGGGCGGATGCATGTTGCCACAAAAGCAGCAGGTGGAATCGCCGCCGGCCTAAGAGCCCGCGTAGCGGGCAGAAGAACGTAGCCCACGGCGTAAGCCGTGGGCCCGATAGCGAGTGACCTTAAGCCCGCGTAGCGGGCGTAAGAATTACTCACGGCAACGCTTAATTTCTCTTTCGCCCGCTACGCGGGCTACGCCTTCCCGTTCTTCTACCCACGGCTTACGCCGTGGGCTACGGTCTAACGCGCGCTTCGCGCGCTGGTGGGAAGCCCTGCGATCTTTGTCGGAGTTCTACTTCAACAGCCCCTTCACCACCGCCGGAACCTGCGCCAGCGCTTCATCCAGATTCTCCGGATTCTTCCCGCCGGCCTCGGCCATGTCAGGACGCCCGCCGCCCGATCCGCCCACGCGCTCCGCCACCGGCCCGATGACTTTGCCCGCTTGCACGCGTGCGGTGAGGTCCTTGGTGACGCCCACAATCAGCGCGACTTTGCCGTCGAAGGCCGAGCCCAGCACGACAACCCCTGATCCCAGCTTCGAGCGCAAATTGTCGACTAACGTGCGCATCTGCGGACGCTCCAGATTGTCGATGCGCTGAGCCAGGACCTTAACTCCGTCGACGATCTGCACCTCCGCGGAGCGGACGGTTTCAGAGGCTGACTTCATCCGCGCGCGATCCAGCTCTTTATTCAGGCGCCGGATCTCGGCTTCCTTGCGCTCGATCTCCTGCCGCAGCGCCTCGGCGGGCGAGACCGATGGCTCGGCACGATGCACGAAGCTCGAGACCACGTGCTCGAGTTCATGGTCCTGGCGGAAATGGCCGAGCGAGCCCATCCCGGTGACGGCCTCGACGCGCCGCACGCCCGAGCTGACCGAGCCTTCGTCGAGAATCTTCACCAGGCCGATCTCGCCGGTCATGGCGGTGTGGGTGCCGCCGCAGAGTTCGGTGGAGAAGCCGCCGATCTTGATCACGCGCACGCGCTCGCCGTACTTCTCGCCGAACAGCGCCATCGCCTTGTACTCGTTGACGGCCACGTCGAGCGGCACGTCGGGGATTACCTCGACCTTGTCGTTCTTCAGCACTTCGCGGTTGGCGAGGTCTTCGATGTCCTGCAGCTCTTCGTCGGCGATGCCGGTGAAGTGCGAGAAGTCGAAGCGCAGGTGCCGGGGATCGACCAGCGATCCCGCCTGCTTCACGTGCTTGCCCAGAACTTCGCGCAGCGCCGCATGCAGCAGGTGCGTAGCCGTGTGGTTGCGCATGGTGGCTTCGCGCACGCCGGTGTTGACCACCGGATCGACGCGCTCGCCCACGCGGATCGCCTGCTTTGCCGTGACCTTGTGCGCGCGCACGCCCTGCACCGGGTAGTAGCACGCGGTCACGTCCGCGACCACGGTGTTGTGATCGCTGTCGTAGAGCCAGCCGATGTCGCCCACCTGTCCGCCAGCCTCGGCGTAGAACGGCGTGCGGTCGAGGACGATCTCGCCCTGCTCGCCGGGCTTGAGCTGCTGCACGCCCTGCCCATGCGGATCGATGATCGCCAGCACCTCGGAATCGTGCGACTCGGTGCGCAGATAGCCTTCAAAGCCGGTCGGCGGCAGCTTCTGGAACGCCGGACTGGCAGCCGCTTTGCCCGGACCGCCCTTCCAGGAGGCGTAGGAGCGCTCGCGCTGCTGCTCCATGGCGGCGTCGAAACTTTCCTGATCGAAGGCGAGTCCCTGGTCGCGGGCCGCGTCGATCATGAAGTCGAGCGGAAGGCCGAATGTGTCGTACAGCTTGAACGCACTCTCGCCGGGATAGACGACCGATTGCTCCGGCTGCTTGCGCTTTTGTTCGAGCAGCGGGGCGAAATCTTCCTCCAGCCGCTTGAGGCCCAAATCGAGCGTGTGCGCGAACCTTACTTCTTCGCCTTGCACAACAGTCGCGACGCGCTCAGCCGAGTCCACTAGCTCGGGATACGCGTCCTTCATCTGGTCGCGGACGGCGTACACCATCTGATACAGAAACGGCTCGTTCTGGCCGAGCTGGCGTCCGTGGCGGATGGCGCGGCGCATGATCTTGCGCAGCACGTATCCGCGGCCTTCGTTCGAGGGCAGCACGCCGTCGGAGATGAGGAACGTGGTGGCGCGGGCGTGGTCGGCGATCACCCGCAGCGACGCCGCGCCCCGGCTGCCCGATTCCTTCTTCAATTCTTTATCGACGGATACACCGGTCAGCTCGGCCGCGCGCTTCATCAGCGCCACGAAAAAGTCAGTGTCGTAGTTCGAGAGCTTGCCCTGGAGCACTGCCGCCAGGCGCTCCAGTCCGGCGCCGGTGTCGATGGAAGGCTTGGGCAGCGGATCGAGCTTGCCCGCCGCGTCGCGGTTGAACTGCATGAACACCAGGTTCCACAGCTCGACGTAGCGGCCGCAGTCGCAGCCGAACTGGCAGTCGGTGTGGCCCTGGTCGCTGGCGACGGCGCCCATGTCGTAGTGGATCTCCGAGCACGGACCGCACGGGCCGGTATCGCCCATGGCCCAGAAGTTGTCCTTCATGCCGAATTCGTAGATGCGGTCTTTCGGCACACCCTGCTCGGCCCAGAAGTTGTAGGCCTCGTCGTCGCGCGGCACGCCCTGCTCGCCTTTGAAAATCGTCGCGAACAGGCGCTCTTTCGGAATGCCATACCACTGCGGCGATGTGACCAGCTCCCAGGCGAAGGCGATGGCCTCTTTCTTGAAGTAATCGCCGAAGCTGAAGTTCCCCAGCATCTCGAAAAACGTGTGGTGGCGATTGGTGAAGCCGACGTTCTCCAGGTCGTTGTGCTTGCCGCCGGCGCGCACGCACTTCTGCGAGGTGGTGGCGCGGGAGTAGTCGCGCTTCTCGAGGCCGAGGAAGACGTCCTTGAACTGGTTCATGCCGGCGTTGGTGAACAGCAGGGTGGGATCGTTCGCCGGAACCAGCGACGACGAGTGCACGCGCCGGTGGCCGTGCTGCTCGAAAAATTGCAGGAACTTCTCGCGGATTTGCGCGCCGGTCAGCATAACTGCCCTTCAGAAGCTGGGATAAACCTTCATTGTAGCGAAAAGGTAGCGCCGGCATCTTGCCGGCCCGCCGGTGGGCGAGAAGAGAGGTGAAGGGGCACGGCTTTAGCCGTGCCGATAAGCTTCGCAAATGAACCGGGCCTTCAGACCCTGGGGCAGCGGCTAAAGCCGCATGTTTATTGGCTGCGTTTAAGGCACGACCAGAGGTCGTGCCCCTTCACTTTTGTCTAGGGCCCATGCCGGCCGCCCATTTTACGTCTCCGCCCCTCGGCCGCTGACGGACTTCACTTTAACCACCTGTAGGTTACTTCCC
The DNA here is from genome assembly GCA_963733935.1 of uncultured Acidobacteriota bacterium. Taxonomy (GTDB): domain Bacteria; phylum Acidobacteriota; class Terriglobia; order Terriglobales; family Acidobacteriaceae; genus JAHFUA01. Next base: position 202,917 of record CAVTEQ010000003.1, on the reverse strand, counting down.
GGGATTGCACCAAAGTGCCCTACCACCGCCTAGCTGGCCAGCTTAGATTCAAGAAAGAGCGGACGGCCAACCAAAATGCCCGTAAAACGCCTCTTGCGGAAGTTTTCTGCCTTGCGTGGGTCGGACTCCCGCATCAAGGCGATCTTCTCTCCTGCCCGTCAGCATCCGCGGGTACTGCTGGCGACCGACGTTGAAGTGGAAGGATACGAGTTCAACTTCACCGCGCGCAGCGTGCAACTGGGAACCAATGGTATGTCCCTGGAGCAAGCCGGCCAGCTTTGCCTTGCCCAGCCGGTGCAGGTGACCTTCGCCTTGCCCTCCGGCTGTCGCGTTCGCGTGGCCGCCGTCGTGCGCTGGAAAGACAAAGAAATGGTTGGCTTGCGCTTCGATCCTCGGGAAAGCAACCGCGAGATCCATGAATGGGTGCGGGAATCGGCAGAGACCGAGCATGCCCTGGATCCCGAAACCACGCCCCACCGCTAGCCATTCCGAGACAGGTGAAGGGGCATGACCTTAACCACGCCCCACCGCTAGCTGTTCCGATACAAGTGAAGGGGCACGACCTTTGGTCGTGCCATTAGTGGCTGAGAAAGCATGGGCTTTAGCCCCTGATTCGGCCGTCTATGGGATCTTCCCCCGCCGCGCTTCTGCTTCCGCCAGCCAGCCGCGCCGTAGCTCCTCCGCCGGCACACTCGACAAGTAGGGTTTGATGTCTAGGATGGGCGTTCCATCGAGCATATCGACGCCGCGGACGTGCAGCGTCCGTCCCTCGCGCCGCAGAAGTACGACAACCGTAAGCCCGATGGGATTCGGCCGCCGCGGGGAGCGCGTCGCGAACACGCCGTGCGAGCGATCATCGCACGGTGGCGAAGCCGTCAGGTCGAAATCCGTGGAGCGGTCGAATTCCCACAGCACAAAAAGATGCGAGAAGCCCTCGATGTCGGCGAGGCCAGGCTCGAACTCGGGCAGGATCTCGAGCGTGCCCTCGGCCTCATGCTTGGCGCCGAGGCCTTTGGGAATCTCTTTGGTTTCCTTGTAGGGAGCTTTGACAAATCCGATGGGACGCGGCGGTGAACATACACAACATTATGAATCATCGAGAGTGTGGGTGCCCCACCCTTGGCCGATTTTGCCAAGGGTGGGTTATCGACGCCGTTTTATCTCTTCCATCTGGCGCTGGCAGCCTCCCAGGTTTTTCTCCATGACGCGTCCCAGTTCGGCGATGGCGTGCGCTTGCTCCGGGGTGATCATCTTGTCGATGGTACAGACCACGGCGTAACCCAGCATCTCCTGCAATCCGAGCGCGTCGTCGGGGCAGGGAAGCGACGTGGGATAGATGTCGCCCCAGCGCACATGCCGCGCACACTTGCCGCGCGGGCCCGCCGCCGGCAACTCGCACTGCCGCCCGTCCGTGTGCACCTCCGAGCAGCGCGGCTCCTCAGGCTCAGCCCCAACCTGCACGAACGGAACATCGATGGTTATGGGCTTCGCCCGCTCCAGCGCCTCGCTTCGTCGCTGTTGATCGGCCTCCAGTACTTCGTAAATCGCACTTCGCCTTCCTGGGAATGGCATTTGTTCTCCTACTTCCAGTATGACTGCTCTGCCCTGCCTCCAGTGCCACCCAGCCAAAATTCAAAGTGCCGTGCTTTGAACGATCTACGGCCAAACGCACGGCTTATGCCTCTTGACAAAAAATGGGGTGAACGCCGATTGGCGCGGATCAGCGCACGTAGTTGGCGATCTCGATCAGGTTGTGGTCCGGATCGCGCACATAGACCGAAAGCAGCTTGCCCACGGCGCCGATCTTCTCGACCGGCCCAACCTCGATGGGGATGCCCTTCTCGCCGAGCTCCCGCCGGACTTCGTCGAGAGGAGTGGAAGTAATAAAGCAGAGATCGACCGATCCCGGCGTCGGATGCAGCGCCTTGGGCTCGAACTCTTTCCCCGCGACGTGCAAGTTGAGCTTCTGCCGCCCGAAGCTGAGCCCCTTGCGCCCGCCCGCGAAGCTGACCACCTCGAACCCCAGAACGCGCTGATAGAACTCACACGTCCGCTCCAGATCGCGAACCGTCAAGACCACGTGGTCGATGCTGTCGATCTTCATGGGAGTCTCCAGGTTCGGAGATTTTATCGCGGGAAGTGAAGGGGCACGACCTTTGGCCGCGGTCATGAGGCTCCCCGGAAAAACCGGGCTTTCCTGCCACAACCTCAGCGGCTAAAGCCCTCGAATTTCTTATAACCTTGACGGCACGACTGAAAGTCGTGCCCCTTCACTTGTATCGGTAGGACTCTCACAGTCAGCCCAGACAAGTAACGGGTCCGTCCTGAGCCGAGCTGAAGGACCTTGGGTCATTTCGGACTTGGTGGTCACAACGAGACAAGTGAAGGGGCACGACCTTCGGTCGTGCCGTTAATGTCGACAAAGTAATGGGGCTTCAGCCCCTGAAGTCTTTAAAGGCTAAAGCCCTCAAAGTTTTCTAGGCCTTTACGGCACGACTGGAAGTCGTGCCCCTTCACCGGTGTGGACTAAGCCTGAGGCTTTCTGAACTTGGGATGTGCCGAGCTGAAAGGATAATCATCTGCAGCAACCACCATGCCCTTCCTGACAGGATTATTGTGAATGTATTGCCGAACTGAAAGGAACTGCTCAGCATCCCACACCCGCTCGTCCGTGAATCCACGCTGCCAAATTTCACCTTGGAACCCGAGCTCGGTTCTTGCGCGATAGGAAAAGCCGCCTTTGATCTTCTGCATCACTCTTTCAATCGTGCCCGTGCCCTCAATCGTCACCAGGACATGGAAGTGATCGCGCATCACGACGAACGCATGCAGCTTGTACTCCCCCTGATCGCGGTAATGAAAGAGAGTTGCGACGAAAAGCCCGGCCATGGCTTCCCTTTGCAAAAGGGATCTCTTTTCCCATGTGGACGATTGAACATGGAATGTGCGCCGATCCGCTTGGATTGCAGATCCCCGCGAGTTCCGCCTGGGAATGCTCATCGTGGCCCGAGAAGATAGAGCAATAGCTCAGAAAAACAAGAGGCCAAAAGACTCCATTACCAGCCTAGAGAAGTGAAGGGGCACGACCTTGGTCGGCTCGTCGATACAAGTGAAGGGGCACGACCTCGGTCGGCTCATCGATACAAGTGAAGGGCACGACCCTGGTCGGCTCATCGATACAAGTGAAGGGGCACGACCCTGGTCGGCTCCGTCGATACAAGTGAAGGGGCACGACCTTGGTCGGCTCCGTCGACACAAGTGAAGGGGCACGACCTTTGGTCGTGCCGTCAAATGCCAAATAAGTCCAGGGCTTCAGCCCCTGGATTTATTTTGACCGGCTGGCGAGACCTCAGGGACTAAAGCCCTGGAAATATTAAGACCTTTGCGGCACGACCAAAGGTCGTGCCCCTTCACCTGTTTCGTTAGCTGAGGACAAACCTTACCCAGACTGACACAGACCCTAATACGGGCCTCGGCGACTCGGCTTCTCGGCCTTCCGTTATCCGCGTCTTTCCGTGTGAGTCCCCGGGCTCTTGACGTAGCGCCGGCATCTTGCCGGCTGTCGCGTGGGCGTCTCGCCCACGCCGTGCGGGCGGGACGCCCGCACGCACAGCCGCCGGGACGGCGGCGCTACGGTCGCACTAATCGGGCTGGAGCCCGTCGCTCGGGATGACGAATCAAAATGGGCCTGGGAAATACGCCAGCCCCACCTGATGCGCTTTGATAGAATCCTTCCTCATGAGAGCGCGCACCAATCGGCGCACGCGACACGAGCGGATTGCGGCGGTCGACGAGGTAGCGATCCGCATACGCGTGGAGCCTCTCGATGAGAGCGGCTTTGTCGCCACCAGCCCCGATCTGCCCGGCCTGGTCGCGGAGGGACGCAGCGTCACCGAAGCTGTCGAACTTGCTCAGGGGCTCGGGCGCAAGCTCATCGAGTCCTGCATCGAGCACGGCGATCCCCTGCCCCCGGCGTTTGCAACACTCTGAGAAAGGCGCCGCATTCCTAACGGAACAAATTGAGGCGTCGGAGATCGTCCGCAGTCCAGCGAGCCTGTACTTCAATGATGCTTCGCAGAGTGCCGAGAGGAAACGTGTCGGAAGAATGGTGGAAGGAGAGGGTTACACGACGGCCGTCGGTATGACGGTAATGGCGGTGGCTGCCCTTCTGCCGCTGAAGGTCGAAGCCATCGGCTTGAAGTGCGGAAGCGAGCTGGCGTGCGGTAACAGAACGGAGCTTCGCATACTCAATTGTCATACGGTAACGGCGACGACCGCGTGATCAACCACCGTCACGGCGGGCGGAAGTGGCTCTTGATCTTCGAGCAGAGCTTCGATGACCATTTGTGCCACCTCGCGAATGTTGCGTAGAGCTTCCTCCCGAGTATTGCCCCAGGTGGCTGCACCCTTCGCCTCCAGTTCGGGAATGTAAGCGCGCCAGGCATCTTCATCCGGCTCCAGAACTACGCGAAAAACGTAAGACTTCACGGTTCCTCCTTACCTGGACTAGTCATATTGTTGCACGGAATCGGTTGGCCTAGGTCCCGTGGCAGGGGTTCGATTCTTCTGGCCGACAAAAAGCCCCGCGCTTGCGCGCGGGGCTCAATTTCAAGGCGCGATTGCATCGCGCCCGCCCAGCCGGGGGCGGCTGGGCCTACGTGTTCATCTTTAGTACATTCCGCCCATGCCGCCGCCGCCGTGGCCGCCGGGCATTGCCGGTTCCTTCTTGTCTTCCGGAATTTCGGAGACCAGCGCTTCGGTGGTCAGCATCAGCGAGGCGATCGAGCCGGCGTTCTGCAGCGCGGTGCGCGCCACTTTCGTCGGATCGATGACGCCCGCCTTGACCAGGTCTTCGTACTCCCCGGTCAGGGCGTTGTAGCCGAAGTTGGGGGCCTTCGACTCGCGGATCTTGCCCATCACGATGGCGCCCTCTTCCCCGGCATTGCCGGCGATCTGGCGCAGGGGCTCTTCGAGCGCGCGCTTCACGATGTTGACGCCGATCTGCTCATCGCCTTCGACTTTGAGCTTTTCGAGCGCCGGGATGCAGCGCACCAGGGCCACGCCGCCGCCGGGCACGATGCCCTCTTCGACGGCCGCGCGGGTGGCATGCATGGCATCTTCGACACGGGCCTTCTTCTCTTTCATCTCGGTCTCGGTCGCAGCCCCGACCTTGATGACGGCAACGCCGCCGACCAGCTTGGCCAGCCGCTCCTGCAGCTTCTCGCGGTCGTAGTCCGAGGTGGTCTTATCGATCTGGGCGCGGATCTCCTTCACCCGGCCTTCGATCTCCCCGGTCTTGCCGCGGCCTTCGACGATCGTGGTGTTGTCTTTATCCACGGTGATCTTCTTGGCCCGGCCCATGTCCTGCATCTGCACGTTCTCGAGCTTGATGCCCAGGTCCTCGGTGATGGCCTTGCCGCCGGTCAGGATGGCGATGTCCTGCAGCATGGCCTTGCGGCGGTCGCCGAAGCCGGGCGCCTTGACGGCGATGGCCTGCAGCGTGCCCCGCAGCTTGTTCACGACCAGGGTCGCCAGGGCTTCGCCCTCGACGTCCTCGGCCACGATCAGCAGCGGCTTGCCGCTCTTGGCGATCTGCTCCAGCAGCGGCAGCACGTCCTTCATCGAGCTGATCTTCTTCTCGTAGATCAGGATGTAGGGATCCTCGAGTATGGCTTCCATGCGCTCGGGGTCGGTGACGAAGTAGGGCGAGAGATAGCCGCGATCGAACTGCATGCCCTCGACTACTTCGAGCTGCGTCTCCAGCGTCTTGGATTCTTCGACGGTGATGACGCCGTCCTTGCCGACTTTGTTCATGGCCTCGGCGATGATGTTGCCGATGGTCTCGTCGTTGTTGGCGGAGATGGTGCCCACCTGGGCGATCATGGCGCCGGTGACCTTCTGCGAGAACTCATCGAGCACGGCCTTGCTGCGGTTGCCTTCCTTGTCCAGCGTGCCGCAGATGGTGGTGATGGCCTTCTCGATGCCGCGCTTCAGCGCCATCGGGTTGGCGCCGGCTGCGACCGTCTTCGCGCCCTCGCGATAGATGGCCTGGGCCAGCACCGTGGCGGTAGTGGTGCCGTCGCCGGCTACGTCGGAAGTTTTGCTGGCGACTTCGCGCACCATCTGCGCGCCGATGTTCTCCATTGCATCCTTGAGTTCGATTTCCTTGGCGACCGTGACCCCGTCCTTGGTAATGGTGGGGGAGCCGAATTTCTTCTCCAGGACCACGTTGCGGCCCTTGGGACCGAGCGTGACCTTCACTGCGTCCGCCAAGGTGTTGACGCCGCGCAGAATTGCCTGCCGCGACTCTTCACCGTGTACGATCTGCTTTGCCATTGCTTGTCTCTCCTTGTGTCAGTCTCGGGGTTCGAGCGTCCGAGATCTGCTGGGGCGCTGCGCGCCCTGAAAATGTCGGTTTGATCGAAGTGCGATCCGCGCGAGCGGTTATCTGCGCGATGCCGTCGCCTTCTCATGGCGCTCGGCCGACTTGGACGCGCCCACGATGATGCCCAGGACTTCGTCTTCCTTCATGATGAGGAATTCCACGCCGTCGATTTTGACCTCCGTGCCGGCATACTTGCCGAACAGGATGTGGTCGCCGGCTTTCACGTCCAGCGGGAATACCTTGCCGTCTTCGTTGATCTTGCCTTTGCCAACGGCGATCACTTCGCCCTCTTGCGGCTTCTCTTTCGCCGAGTCGGGAATAATGATGCCGCCACGAACCGTCTCCTGTTCCTCAATGCGACTGACCAGGATGCGGTCGTGCAGGGGAGTCAGCTTGGTTGCCATTCTGATTCGCTCCTTTCGCTTTTTACCTTTTGTTTGTGTTAGTTACAGGCAAAAACGTGTGCTTGTCTTGGTTTTGTTAGCAATCACAAGGCACGAGTGCCAAGTATAGAAGGGCCATCTACCCCTTGTCAATAGCTGGGAGCTTAGAATCTTTGGCTGGGTTCTTGGGTGAGGTCGGTTGCGGGAGGGGGCTGGAGCATCACTCTATAAATACATTATATCAGTTTCACCACCCTCTCAGTGCCACCCGGGACGGGTTTTTCTTGCACGGTCAGGGTAAGCTTTTCATCGTTACCAAAGGCCAGCGTGGCGTCTTCACCGATGGTGTAACTCCTGCGGCCACATGGAGATACCGCGCCTCTCTCACCCGCCGCTAATGGCCCTCCGTCTGCATCTTCTCTTCGCACCAGCTAGAAAAGTTAAGCTGCGTCAATCTTCGTCTAGGAGCACGTAATGTTTGAGAACTCTGCACCAACCCCCACCCGGACAAGCGGTGGAATCACCAAGATCCTGCTGCCGGTTATCGCCGGAGCATTTTTAGCGGCGCTGCTGCTGTTCTTGTACGACATGCGCGGCAGCATCGCGCGCCTGGAAGCGGCGCAAACCGCCAACGCCTCCACGCTCAAGCAGCTTGACGAGCGCATCGATTCCGAGGACTCCACCCTGCGCGCCTCCACCGCCGCGCTGGCCGAAAAAATGGGCATGACCGAGCAGCGCCTGCGCGGCCGCACCGCCGAGCTGCGCCACGAGCAGAAGGTCGCCGACGAGCACCTGAAAGTGCATGACCAGGCGATCGACGGCGTCAAGACCGAGCAGCAGCAGCAGAAGGCGCAGATCGAGACCGTGCGCACCGACGTCACCGGCACCCGCACCGACCTCGCCGCCACCAACGCCAAGCTGGAGAAAACCATCGGCGACCTCGGCGTGCAGAGCGGCCTGATCGCCCACACCCGCGACGACCTGGAGGGCCTGAAGCGCCGCGGCGACCGCAACATCTATGAGTTCACGCTCAACAAGAGCAAGCAGCCGACGCGCGTGGCAACCGTCGGGCTGCAGCTCAAGAAGACCGATCCCAAGCGCGGCAAGTTCACCCTCAACGTCACCGCCGACGATTGGACCATCGAGAAGCGCGACCGCACCATGTTCGAGCCTATGCAGTTCTACAGCGGACGCGATCGCCAGCTCTACGAAGTGGTCGTGATCTCGGTGAGCGGCAACCAGGTGAGCGGATATCTGAGCACGCCCAAGACCTACCAGCCCCAGCAGCAGGCGCAGTCGACGCCAGGCCAGTAGCCAGAAGCAAACTCCCGTGTCATCCTCTAGCCCCGCGCACAGGCGCGGGGCTTTTTCGTTGGGATTATTCCGCCGCGGATGCACGCGATGTCCGCGGATAAGAATTTCTTAATGATTGTCATCCCGAGCGAGGACCGGGCGAATCATCTTTAATTATTGTCATCCTGAGGAAGCGCGACCAAGCGAAGCGCGGGAGCGCGACGAAGGACCTGCGTTTTGCTAGTTCCCGCGATTACTTAAACCCCACCGCCGAGCCGCCGAGCACGCCGAGGCATTGAGGCCCGTAGAGCCTGCCCCGAGCGAAGCCGAGGGGGCCGACATAATTTAGCCCAGGACGCAAGTCCTGGGTAGCCGGCAAAATTTGACCTCCTGTTCGTCGCCGCTGTTGTCGCTGCGCGTCTACTACGGATTTGACTCACCGCTGACATTGTGGGTTCGGGCCATGGCTACAGGTACTGGTTCGAGACCTCACAGGAATCGCTTCCTCGGCGCGCTGGCCGAGATTTCCGAGTCTTTGCCGGTACCTAGGGAGTTCAGGGAGGTCGGCGCGGGCTCTTGTGTTCACGGTGTGGGGTGCTGTGGTCGGCCGCGTGTGAGCGGTGGGGGCTGGTGACGTTGGCCTCACGCTCGTAGCTCTTCGCTGTCAGTTGGGCTTCTGCTGTCGGGTCTTCGCCCTGGTCCTCGGTCTCTTGGTGGTTACTCCTCTGGCCCAAGGCGCTTCAGGTCTTGAGGTTCTCTTGCCTCCTCTATGTGTTGGCCGCGTTCTCGTTCCCCGGTCCGGCGTTGGCTGTCGGGCCGCTGGCTTCAGGCGGCCGGCGTCTGGCCGCCGTCTGCCGCGGCCCGCGGTCGGCCGTGGTGGCTCGTCGGTGTCCTGTCCGGTCCCCTTTTGTGCGCTCGCTCTCTTCCCCGCCGGGCGCTTCGCTCGGGCCGCGCGCCGGCGGTCCCGCGTCTGGCTGCCGGTCGCCTGCCCGCCCGCGTCGGGCCGCTCCGCGCGCGCGTCCTCGCTGGCGGGTCGGTCTTCGTGGCTCCGCCGTCCTCGTTCCTTTCTTCGTCGGGTCGTGCGTGGCGCTCGTCCGCGCGCGCCGGCCGGGCCGGTCCCCTCGGCGTGCCGCTAGCTCCCCGCTACGCGGCGCGAGTCGCGCGCCGCGGCGGGTCGCTCGCGCTCGCTTCGGGGCGCCGCCGCCCCGGGCCGCTGCGGGACGGTCCCGTCGTGGCTCACCGGCTGGTGGGCCTATCCCCTATCGGCCACGGGGTATCTGGTCGCCTGCCTCCCGGCCCGCGCTCTGGGTCTGGCGCGCTGCTACACGGACCGCCCGTCGCGGGTGCGTCCGCGCCTCCCGCTCGCGCCTCGCTCTGGACGTGGCGGCTCGGGCGGCGCTCGCCCTGGCTGGTCGGCGCGCGCCGGGCTACTATCTCCGTCTCTCCTCAGTCGCGCCGGGTTCTCGCGCCCCAGCCGCCGTCTACGGCCGCGCTAGCGCCCACGGACCCTCCGGTCGGGGGATCGGCGCACCCTCCCCGCGGGCCTCCCCTCGCCCGCCCCAGCCGCCGAGCGGCCCCAGCTGCTGCGCGCCGGCCGCGCGCCCGCCACCAGCGACCGCCGGCGGCTCCCCCCCCCCCCCCCCCCCCCACCCCCCCCCCCCCCACCCCCCCCCCACCCCCCACCCCCCCCCACCCACCCACCCACCTGTCGCTCCGCGCGCCTCGGGCCGCCGCGTGGTGCCGGGCGCGCGCGGCGTGGCGGCGCCGTGCCTCGCCGGCGTGCGCGCGGGCGCGCCCGCGGCGGGCGAGTCTAAAGAGCAATAGAAAAATTCAAAGACAATCTAAAGCAGCAGCAATTTCGAAAATCAAGCAGTAAAAATAAAAGTAAGTTCGCAACAAAAAGCAATACTTCAATCAAATAAGCTAAAAACTAGAAAGCAATAAAATCTCTCACTCTACAAACAAAAAATAAAAACAAATTCACAAAAAAACAACTCAAATTTCAACAACAACTCAAAATCGCTCACACAATAAAAACATCAAAAACGTGAGCGAGAAACATCACCAAAAGTTTAGCGAGTTCGATGCCACAGCGTTTCACGAAAAGTTGCGCGCAATTAAGTCCCAAAATTCGAAAGCAGTGCGCAAAATCACAGCGGAACGGAATTTGAATTTCCGTTCGATAGCGTCTTCGATACGTCAAACAGAACATCAAAATCCCCACCCTTCCCAAAATCAGAGTCCAGAGTGGACACCCTTAGATTTTCTCAATCCAAAGATACGTTGCCGCTCTGACTAGGCGCGCTCGCGCAGTTCAGAAGCGTAGACGCGCAGGCGTCCATCGGATGAGTTGTGGCCTCCCACGTTGACCCCCACAAATGACGACCGGCATGGGGGTCCTTCGCTTCGCTCAGGATTTCGTCCGCGTTGATCCGCGTGAATCCGCGGCGGGGAATTCCAAATCCCCCCTGCAGATTTTAGGGTAGCGCGAAAGCTCCTGAGGTGATATCCTCAAATTGCGTTAGATGAAATCGGTTGAGAGCAGTTCTCGGTCGCGGTATCAACACCAGTTCTTGCCTGCAGTATCCTCCGACTTCTCTCCAGCGTAAATCAAAAAAAGGAAAGTAACATCAATATGGAGCAAGGAACAGTCAAGTGGTTCAACGACGCCAAGGGCTTCGGCTTTATCAGCCGCCAGAGCGGTGAGGATGTCTTCGTGCATTTCTCCGCCATCCAGGCCAACGGATTCCGTAGCCTGCAGGAGGGCCAAGCCGTGCAGTTCAACGTCGTCAAGGGACCCAAGGGGTTGCAGGCCGAGAACGTACAGCTTCTGTAGTTCGCAGCATCGCAATCGGAAAGGGCGCTCGCCTCGCGGGCGCCTTTTTTTTGCGCTATACGCCAAGCGTGGTGGCACGCGCGACACAGGTCCGGGCACAAGAGTGTGAGCTGGGTCACTGATAACACAGCAACTCATGGCGGATGCTCTGTGCGGCACTGCTGCTACGACGACCACTGAGGGGGTCCCTATGGCAAGCCGCGGACCCTTCGCGCTGGAGGTGCCGGGCCACACCTTCCGCTTCGAGCTGCACGACCACGGCGGTCCATTCGTGCTCAGCAAGCACGGTAGGGCTCTAGCTGACCAGCCCGGGGCGCGCAGCCTTTTCTGGGAGGCCTATTGGCAGTGGGAGCGCCAGGGCAAGCACGTAGACGATCAAGGGCGCTGCCTCTTCAAATGGGAGACGGCGCTGGTGCACATCACCAAGCCAGTCGGCCATCCGCTGCTGGTGGCCCCAACACCTCCAGCGCGGCCCGAACTGACGGCTGCCCCCCCTGCCCATGCTGCCAAGGTGACGATCCGGTCGATACCGCCGGACGCCGAGATCTTCGCCGATGGCAAATTCGCCGGCAATGCTCCCGCAGTACTGACATTACCCGCCGGTAAGCACCAATTCCGGGCTTTGCTTAAAGGTCACGCCGAGTGGAGCAAGGAACTGGAGCTGATTGCAGCTTCGGAATTCACCTTACTGGCCAGGCTGGCCAAGCCAGCGAAGTCAGCAGCGAAGCTGTAACTACTGGGATGATCTGGCCTCATCCGCTCGGCAAAACCCTTATTCTGAAGCAAGCGCGTGAGACGCGCGATAGTTTCATCGCGGGGCCATACAAGTGAAGGGGCGTCCTGAGCGAAGCCGAAGGACCTTGGGTCGTTAGTTCATACAAGTGAAGGGGCACGCCTTTCAGGCGTGCCGTACAGAGCCTGAGAAATCGAGGGCTTTAGCCCCTGCCAGCCAGCCTGAGTTTGCGCGGCGGCTGAACGTGAGCACGAACACGGTCCAGAGTTGGGAACAGGGGGTGCGCCGGCCGCGCCAAGCCGCCCTGAAGCTCTTGATGATTGCCGATAGAAATCCGCAAGCGCTGCTGGATATCCCTTCGCCGCCTCCAGCGCGGGGCTCTAGCCTTGTGTCACGCTAAAACTGCGAGCGCCCTATCTTTCAGGTTGCGGGGCACGGCGCGCCAGAACCGAGTGCTAGTGCGAAGAAGGCCGCATTCCGGCGTTGGGGGCGAAGTGTTAGCCCTTAACCTCGATCCGTATCTTTGGCCGCAAAGGTATGAGTACGCCAGTATATGCGCGCAACACGCCCGAATAGAGGTCAGGGACTTTTTTTGCACTCACAGTGACAACTAGAGCGTACTTGGCGCGGTCTGAGGCTGCGGTAACCACACCCTCAAAGCGACGGTGGTTGTAGATGTCAAAGCATGGTTCCTTCAATGAGGCTGGCCTGAATCTCTGCCGCCCGTGGTGGCACGGCTCCCACTTGTGTCCATCCTCACGCAACTCGGACTCTGCTGTGCCGTACATGTTTGCTGCCGAGAAAAACGCATTCGTCTTGGGCACGGAAGATGCCGAGCCATTGTCGTATACCCAGTACTTCTGGAGTGCGGCCTAAAGGAGATGGCTAACCCGCTGCGCGTGTAGGCCGACGGATGGCCGGGATCAACCTCGGTAGCGATTACCAGGGTGGCGGAAATTTCGACCATACCTACGAGAGTGTCCGGCAGCGGTATCGGTGCGCGAAGGTGTTCGCCCAACGGCAATTCTCCTTGGTAGATGACCAAGGCTTCGTGATCTTCGCAAGTGATGAGCTGTTCCGGATCACTTTCAAATAGTTCCCATCCGACTTCGGGGAATTCAAGGTCCGACTTGTTGGTCGTGTGTATCATCAGCGCCCTGATCGCTAAGCCGCCGAGCGAATCACCGAGTTGAGCCTTGATAGACGCTGCCGAACGCAACGCAAGGGGTGACGCAAAACTTGTTCCTTTGATGCCCTCCACTTCGAGCACAGGAGACAACACGCGAAATGGTTCGCTGTCTGATCCTCCAAATGAGAGACCATCCGGTTTGACAAATCCGGGGGTTCTGCCCGGCCCAACGCAACTGTAAGTGTCCCGCTTCCACGGAGTTTTTATGCTATCGGCTGCGCCAACAGTGAGCACATTGACTCCATCCCCTGGGGGCTGGATTCGATTCAGGAGAAGGGCAGCATCGGCCTCTCCGTCATTCCCAGCCGCTACCGTGACCACCCACTGACCAGATGCGAACCTTTCGTCCAGCGCCGAGGTCCAGAGGGTTACGTCGCTATCGTCGAACGGCGTGTTGGGGCCAATGCTCAGATTGACCAGATGGTATTTGCTTCCTTCGGCATCAAAGTATTCCAAGATGCGATCCAACACATCAAAATAGTATGGATCGGTTGACGATAGGAGAGCCGTATCGAGGACCCGAACGTGATCGACCATGCAAACGGGCCGCCTTAGCTCCTTGGGGTTATCAATTGTCCCGAAGAAGGCGCTCGTAACGGCCAATCCGTGCGCTTCAAAGGCCGCGTGACTCGGACCAATAGCTGCTGGCACAATCAACTTCACCCATCGGTTCAGCGATGGAAGCGCCGATGCGGGAATCCCCCCATCAAAGATTAACGCTTTACAGTCGGGAGAAACAGCGTCGTCTGCTGGCACCGTAGCCTTTTGTCTGCCCGCAGACCGTAGCATTGGAGGCCGCATAGGGCGAAGGGTTGGCATAGATCGTGCGACCCGAAGAAATGAAAACCGAGCGATTTGCTGTGACACCGGGCCACTTGCCGATACCGGGACGAACGTCAGGCCACCAACTTCACGACTCCTCTTAACATCAACACGGGCACCGAGTTCAGTCGCGTAATGTGCGAACACGGACAAAACATTCACGCGGGATTGGTTGTGCAACACAACCTCAAGCCACGATTGGGCAGCGGGGACGCTTCTTAATTTTGCTTCTGGCGATGGGAACGATACGGTTTCGATGTGGGACAAATGGTCTGCGACGTTTGAGTCAGAGCGAATCACATCAACGCTTTTCCCCAACTGAAGAATTTGGTTTCGCGTGCCAGCAACGAAGATTTCCTCAGTAGAGACTTCTCCGCTGGGAGGTTTCTTAATCCCCCATTTTTCCGGTTTGACTTTTGTGATTCTGCTGCCGACGGGTCGTAAACCCAAGGCGGTAAACAATGGCGTTGGGAAGTCTGACTTGGAGACATAACGGGGATGCATAGTCACGGACAGTACCGCTTCCCCTCCGGGACAAGCTGCCTCAGGCAATGCTCGAACGCCAACGGTAACCGCACGGAGTCGACTTTTGAAGCGTTCCCGCGCCTCGGCCAATGAATACGGTGGGTTCTTGGGGCCGCCGCCAGACGGTATTTCGACCGGACCTGTTAGTTTCTCTCCATTCCCGAGAAGGAAATTGTTCTTGCGCGCCATGTTACACCTCTGTCATTTGAGCATTTGGTTTGTCTGCCTCGGAATGACTGCGGATAGTGTCCCTAGATACACCAGTAACCTTGCTTGCGTCATGCTGCGTGAAGCCCTCTTTGTACATAAGAACAGCAAGTTCAATCCGTTGAGGATGATTTAGCTTCTCCATCAAGGTTGCATTGCGTTCCTCGATGATCCGAGATAACGGTATTTGGCCGATAACGGCCTCCCGGCGCGCAGCAGCGATGATTCTGTCTATATCAGCGAATGACTGCCCCTTCAGCAGCAGGGCCAGGAGAGTTATGGTCTCTGGAGAGACGTTTTGCTGATCATCCTGTAATGCAATATTCACAGCGTTTCTGATTTCTTTGTATCCGGGAAGCTCGAATCTCAGAATCCGCTCGAAACGTCTCCAGACCGCCAGATCGAGCAAATCGGGGTGATTCGTTGCGGCGATGAGAATCCCATGCGGCGGCCAGTCGTCTATTGCCTGAAGTAAAACCGTAACAAGCCGCTTCAGTTCGCCGATTTCCGCGGAGTCATCGCGCCGTTTGGCGATAGCGTCGAACTCGTCGAGAAGAAGAATTGACGGTTTGCGCCGAGCGAATTCAAGAACTGTGCGAATGTTATTGCCTGTGCGACCAAGGAAACTGCTCATGACGGCGGCCAAATCCAAAGTTAGCAGTGGTCGTTGCATTTCCGAAGCAAGATAACGGGCAGCAAGGCTCTTCCCAACTCCCGGCGGTCCTACGAACAGTAGCGACCGCGTCGGGAGAATGCCAGCGGCATTCAGGCGATCCAATTGGGACCGCTCAAGAAGTATTTGGGTGAGTTCCTTGCTGATCGACTCAAGCCACGTGGGCACCACTGGCATGATGGGGTTATCTTCTCGTCGTAGCAGCTCAAGCCTGGAATCCAGGTCTACTGGGATCGGTTCTGGCGGCGTGCTCGCCCGGGTTGGTCCGCCCGTCCCCGCTAGTAACTTTCCCAATTCCGTCGCCAGTTCTGGCCGCCTCTTTGCCAGGTCGGACAATGACCTACGGAGAAGCAGGAGGGCATCACGGGTCTGGCCCGACAGCGCCAACTTGGCCAGATTGACGAAATCTTGCTCAACATCCCTCATGTGTAGTCCACCCCGAACGCATATACATCAATAGGTTAGGCAATAGCGGACTAGCATGCAAGAAAAATCGCAATAATCTAGTCCATTTTTGTGCCATGACGGTTACTCTTTGGTTACGCGGGGCCGGCTCGGGTGAGTTGGGCTTTGAAGACTGTTGGGAGTCTCAGACAACAGCAGGGGTGGCCCACGCAAGTGCGACTTCCCGAATCTCGGGCGCCCCGGACAGGCGCCGCTCAGCATTTATAATCATGCAAACAGCAGATTCCTCGCGCCAAAACCGGGCGCTCGGAATGGCATCCGTTGGGAAAAACGAGGCCTTCAGGTTTGAAGATTCGCAACATCGCCATCATCGCCCACGTGGACCACGGCAAGACGACGCTGGTGGACGGCATGCTCCGCCAGAGCGGCGTCTTCCGCGCCAATCAGGAGCTGGTCGACCGGGTGATGGATTCGAACGAGCTGGAGCGCGAGCGCGGGATCACCATCCTGGCCAAGAACACCGCCGTCTTCTATCACGAGGTGAAGATCAACATCGTGGACACGCCCGGCCACAGCGACTTCGGCGGCGAGGTGGAGCGGGCGCTCAAGATGGTGGACGGCGTCATGTTGCTGGTGGATGCCAGCGAGGGTCCGCTGCCGCAGACGCGCTACGTGCTCAGCAAGGCGCTCGAAGCCAAGCTGCCGCCCATTGTGGTGATCAACAAGATCGACCGCCCGGACGCCCGCGCGCAGGAGGTGCTGAACGAGATCTACGACCTGTTCATCGATCTCGACGCCACCGAAGATCAACTGGATTTTCCCGTGCTCTACTCGAATGCCAAGCTGGGCACGGCCACGGCGGATCCCGCAGGCGCGGGCCAGAATCTTCAGCCGCTGTTTGAGGCCATCGTGAACACGATCCCGGAGCCGGCGGGCGATGCGGCGGGCACGCTGCAGGTGCTGGTGGCGAATCTCGACTACAGCGACTACCTGGGACGGCTGGCCATTGCGCGCGTGTTCAACGGCACGCTGCGCAACGGAGAGGAAGTGGGCATCGCCAAGCTGGATGGGTCGCTCGAAAAAGTAAAGATCACCAAGCTGTTTTCCTTCGACGGGCTGAGCCGCGTGGATGTGGCGGAAGGCGAGCTCGGCGACATCGTCGCGGTGGCCGGGGTGACGGGCATCACCATCGGCGAGACCATCACCAGCGCCGAGAACCCCGCGCCGCTGCCGAACATCGCCATCGACGAGCCCACCATCGCCATGCAGTTCACGGTGAACACCTCGCCCTTCGCCGGCAGAGAGGGTGAATTCGTCACCTCGCGGCACCTGCGCGAACGGCTGGAGAAGGAGCTGCTCACCAACGTGTCCATCCGCGTGGAAGAGACCGCCGGCACGGACGCCTTCAAAGTGATGGGGCGCGGCGAGCTGCAGCTTTCCATCCTGATCGAGATGATGCGCCGCGAAGGCTACGAGCTGATGGTGGGGAATCCGGAGATCGTCACCCGCACCGTCAAGGGCAAGCTGATGGAGCCGGTGGAGCGGCTGACCATCGATCTTCCCGAAGAATTTGTCGGGGTGGCGATGGAGCAGCTCGGCGTGCGCAAAGCCCAGATGCAGAAGATGCACAATCACGGCTACGGGCGCGTGCGCATGGAATTCGTGGTGCCCAGCCGCAGCCTGATCGGCCTGCGCAGCGAGCTGCTGACCGACACGCGCGGCACCATCGTGATGAACTCTCTGTTCGACGGCTACACCGAGTGGCAAGGCGAGATCCCGCAGCGGCTGACCGGAGCGCTGGTCGCGGACCGCGCCGGCGCCACCACCGCCTATGCGCTCTGGAACCTGCAGGAGCGCGGCGAGCTGTTCGTCGGGCCGGGGACGGAAGTGTACGAAGGCATGATCATCGGGGAGAATTCGCGCGATGCCGACCTGGACGTGAATTGCGTCCGCGAAAAGAAGCTGACCAACATGCGGTCGTCGACCGCCGATGAGGCCATCCGGCTGGTGCCGTTCCGCACGCTCAACCTCGAGCAGGCGATCGAATTCATTGCCGACGATGAGTATGTCGAGGTGACGCCAAAGATCGCTTCGTCTGCGCAAGAAGATTTTGCAGGCCAATGCGCGTCCGCGGAAGCACGCGGTGCCGGTGGCGGCGTCGGCGACGGAGTAGTGGTGACGAGTCAAAACAAATATCTCACCGCGGATTCACGCGGATAAACGCGGATAACCAATAACCCCGCCAACGACGCCGCAAATTAAAAGCGTCCTGAACCCGTTTAGGCTCAGGACGCCAATGGCAGCCCTCCCCCAGAACTGCCTTACAACGTCTCCACAATACTGCCGGCCCAAGCGCTCGTAAACATCACGGAGGTAATAAAGACGCTGGTTACGGCGGTTTCTTGCCGTGTGTACAAAGCTCTGCCACAATCGCGGGCATGAGAGCAAACAAAACTTCAACCTCGGGAATGCGGCGCAGCGAGACCAGCAGCCGCACCACGCGGCGGGCGTTTGAAGCGGTGAAGATTGCGAGCGGCCTGATCGCGTTTTATCCGCAGGCGATCCATCGCGCGCAGCCTTACGTCATCCTGCTCGACCCCGCGACTGGCATCATCCGGCGCCTCGACCTGCAATCGGCGAAGTAGCGGCGCCGTCTTCTTCTCCCCTCGGCGTCTGTGCGCCTCCGTGCCTAGCCCTAGGCCGACCCATGCTCATCTCCGCAAGCGAGCGCCAACGCGTTATACTGCCCGGCCATCCCAGCTAAGTGGAGCAGGAATGCGCGAGGAGATTGAGCGGCTGTACGAACTGAAAAGCGACGCCGGAGCCGAAGCGCGGCGGTTGTTTGCCGAGTTTCGCGACGCGCTGACGGCGGGGCGGATCCGCGCTGCGGAGAAAGTCGGCGGCGAATGGCGGGTCAATGCCTGGGTGAAGAAGGGCATCCTGCTGGGCTTCCGGCTGGGAGAGCTGGAGGAGACGGGCGAGGCGCTTTCCTTCGTCGATAAAGACACCTATCCTGTGCGGCGTTTCACGGCAGCCGACAAGGTGCGCGTGGTGCCGGGCGGCTCGTCGGTGCGTTCGGGCGCCTACGTGGCGGCGTCGGTGGTGTGCATGCCGCCCATGTACATCAACGCGGGCGCTTATGTGGATGAAGGCACGATGGTCGATTCCCACGCCCTGGTGGGATCGTGCGCGCAGGTGGGCAAACGAGTTCACCTGAGTGCGGCGGCGCAGATCGGCGGCGTGCTGGAGCCGGTGAACGCCTCGCCGGTTATCATTGAAGACGATGTGCTGGTGGGAGGTAACTGCGGTGTGTACGAAGGTACCCAAGTCCGGGCGCGCGCCGTGCTGGGCGCCGGGACTATCCTTACGCGCTCCACGCCGCTCTACGATTTGGTGCGGGGAGAAATTTATCGCGCCGAGGGAGAGCGGCCGTTGATCGTGCCGGAGAATGCCGTCGTCGTGCCGGGAACGCGCGCGCTCGACCGCGGCAAAGCGTGCGAGTGGGGACTCTCCATCTACGCGCCGGTGATCATTAAATATCGCGACGAAAAAACCGACCGCGGCAGCGCGCTGGAAGAGGCGCTGCGCTGATATGCCGCCGGGAACCAGGCAATCCGAAGGCGAAATTCTGGTGTCCAGCTTGGCCGATGTTTCCGAGCTTCTGCGCAGCAAGAAGCTTTCCCCGGTCGAGCTGACGCAGGCGTGCCTGGCGCGGATCGAGGCGCTGAATCCTGAGCTGAATGCTTTCATCACCGTGACCAGCGACATGGCGCTGGCGCAGGCGCGCGCCGCCGAAGCCGAGATCCAGCGCGGCGATTGGCGCGGGCCGCTGCATGGAATCCCGCTGGCGCTGAAAGACCTGATCGACGTGGCGGGTGTGCCCACCACGGCGGCGAGCGCGGTCTTTGAGCATCGCGTGCCGACGGAAGATGCCGAGGTGGTGCGGCGGCTGAAGGCGGCGGGCGCGGTGATCGTCGGCAAGAACAACCTGCACGAGTGCGCCTACGGCGGCAGCGGCGTGATCAGCCGCTATGGGCCGGCGCAGAATCCGCGCTACAAGGGCCGCACCACGGCCGGTTCTTCTTCGGGATCGGCGGCGGCAGTGGCGGCCGGGCTCTGCTACGGCGCGATTGTCACCGACACGGCCGGCTCCATTCGCTTGCCCGCCGCGTTCTGCGGGATTGTGGGATTCAAGCCGACCTATGGCCTGGTGAGCGCGCGCGGGGTGATGCCGCTGTCGTGGTCGCTCGATCACGTTGGTCCTATCGCGCGCAGCGTTACCGACGCGGCGCTCATTCTGGCGGCAATTGCCGGTTACGATCCCGCCGATCCCACCAGCCGCGAGATTACGGTCGGGGATTATGCGGCAGCGGTGCAAGCGCCCGCGCCGAAGCTGCGGGTGGGCGTGCCGCGCAAATTCTTCTACGAGAACCTGGACGGGGAAGTAGCGCGCGTGGTCGAAGACGCGCTGCGCGTCGTGGCAGGGCTCGCGGCGGAGATGCGCGAGGTCTCGGTGCCGGTGAACGCCGACCGTACGGTAGCGATGGCGGAAATTCTTGCGTATCACCAGCCGAACTTGTCCCAACACGCGGATAAGTACAGTCCGGAGACGCTGCGCCGCATCAACACCGGCGCCCACGTAAGCGTGCGCGATTACATCGCCAGGCGGCAGGAGATGGAGTTGGAACGGCGCAACGCGGCAGCGATTTTCAAGGATGTGGACGTGCTGGTTACACCGACCGCGCCGGTGCCGCCGCCGCTGATCGCGGACTTGCAGGCTGATATGCCGCGGCTTCGCGAGCGCGAGCTGATGATGCTGCGGAATACCGCTCCCTTCAACCGGCTCGGACTGCCGGCCATCTCGGTGCCGTGCGGCGAGACCTCGGCGGGATTGCCGGTGGGATTGCAGATCGCCGGGCCGGCGGGTGGAGAGGCGCGGGTGCTGGGATGGGCAGGAGCGTTTGAGAGATGCTGAGCGCCTCGGTGCCCCACATCTGCCCGCATTTGGCAGATGTGGGGCCGCTCCTAACTTCAGAAGCTCCCACATCTGCTAACTGCAGCAGATGTGGGGCACCGAAGCTACCCCTATTTCGTCGCGAAGGTAGGGGTCCCTCGCTGCGCTCGGGACGACAGAAATAACGGGGAGGCCGTGCGGCCTCCCCGTTTCTTTGCGCCGGCCTGGGGAGCGCGGTAAGAGTATGAACAGGCCACTTCGTTATGAAGCCTGCTACTCGGCGAAGTGGGTGTGGAACTCAACTTCGCCCGCTTCCACCGTCGCCTGGACTTTGGCGATGCCGTACTCGAATCCCTTGTCGAAGGCTTTCAGATTCAGGTCGGCAAAGTGCGGGGGAACGGAGTCGGCGACGGCTTTGCGCAGTGCGTCGGCCTCCACCAGTCCGGTGACCGCGGCGAAGAAGCCGACCATTACGATGTTCAGCACCATGCGCTTGCCCAGTGCTTCGGCGAGGCGCGTGGCCGGTACGCTGTAGACTTTTACGCCCGGCTTCAGATCGCCGATTCGAACCAAGTCTTCCTCAACGATGAGAACGCCGTTCTGTTTAAGCTCGGGCGTGAATTTGGAATACGCCTCCTGCGACATGACCACCAAAATGTCCGGCTGCGTCACATAGGGATAAAGGATGGGCGCGTCGGAGAGGATGCACTGCGCGCTGCAAGCGCCGCCGCGGGCTTCCGGTCCGAAGCTTTGGGTCATGGTGGCGAAGCCGCCTTCGAAAACGCTGGCCGCTTTGCCGATGACGATGGCCGAGAGGATGACTCCCTGGCCGCCGAATCCTGCGAGTCGAATCTGGGTTAGCTGCATGCGCATTCTCCCATCTCTGCGTATTCGTCGCCCAGGCTCTCCTGGAACTGATGGACCATCAGCGAGCGATAGTCGGGGCGGTCGCGGTCCACGAACTTGCCGACGGCGATCTCGCCGGTCTTGGTGAGGCCGACTTCGCCGGTGGGCGCGCCGTTCCGCACCTTGCTGGCCTGCTTGTAGTACTTCATGGCGTCGAGGCCGTCGCCCATCTTGTTGCGCCGCTGGTAGAGCGTGGGGCAGGGCGAGATGATCTCGATAAAGCTGAAGCCCTTCTTCTTGAAGGCTTCCTGCATGGAGCGCGCCACCTGGCGAACGTGGAAGGTGGTCCAGCGCGCCACGTAGACAGCGCCCGCCGCGTCCACCAGGTGCGGCAGGTTGAAGCCCGGTTCGAACGTTCCGTAAGGATTGGTGGAGGTGGTGGATTCCGCCGGCGTGGTCGGCGCGGTCTGGCCGCCGGTCATGCCATAAATAAGGTTGTTGACGCAGATTACTTTCAGGTCGATGTTGCGGCGGGCGGCGTGGATCAGGTGATTGCCGCCGATGGCCGACAGGTCCCCATCGCCCGCGTAGACCACCACCGTCAGGTTGGGATTGGCCAGCTTCAGCCCGGTGGCGAAGGGGATGGCGCGTCCGTGGGTGGTGTGGAACGAATCCATTTCGAGGTAGCCGGCCACGCGTCCGGTGCAGCCGATGCCCGAGACCACGACCAGCTTGTCCAGATCAGCCTTGGAATCGATGAGCGCGCGGGTGAAGCAGTTGACCGTGGTGCCGATGCCGCATCCCGGACACCAGATGTGGGGCATGCGGTCGCTGCGCAGGAAAGGCTCGACCGGGTTCGTACACTCGGCGCAATCGTAGTCGACTTCACTCATCGCAATGCCTCCTGGATGGCTTTCAGGATGTCCTCGGGCCGGTGAACGCCGCCTCCGGCGTGCGGCACGCAAACCGTCTTGACGCCGGCCGCGGCGCGCTCGACCTCGCGCGAAATCTGTCCCAGGTTGAGCTCGGGGACAACGAACGCCTTGGCGCGCTTGGCCAGCTTTTTGATGAGCGCGTCGGGGAAGGGCCACACGATCTTCAGCCGCAGCTTGCCGACCTTCAGCCCCTTGGCGCGGGCTGCGTCGATGCCGCGCTGCGCCACGCGGGAGGTGATCCCGTAGGAGACCACCACCACGTCGGCATCGGCCGTGCTGTCCTCTTCGACCAGTACAAGATCGTCGGCGGCCTTGCGGATTTTCTCCTGCAGCCGGCCTACCAGCTTCTGCTGCGTAGCGACGGTCATCGAGGGATAACCGCGCTCGTCGTGGGTCAGGCCGGTGACGTGGAACTTGTAGCCTTCGCCGGCGTGCGCCATTTCCGGAACCAGGCTGCCGTCGCCGTTGCACTCGTACGGCTTGTAAGTGCCCGGAACTTTGTGTGTCTTGTGGCGCGGCTCGACTTCGATGTCGTCGGCCGGCGGGATGATGACTTTCTCCGTCATGTGGCCGACGCACTCATCCATCATGAACATCACCGGCACGCGATATTTTTCCGAAAGGTTGAAGGCGGTGATGGCGAGGTCGAAGCACTCCTGCGGCGAGTTCGGGCAGAGCGCGATGATTTCGTAATCACCGTGCGAGCCCCAGCGCGCCTGCATCATGTCGGATTGCGCCGGCTGCGTGGGCAGCCCGGTGGAGGGCCCGCCGCGCTGCACGTCCACGAACACGCACGGAGTCTCGGTCATGATGGCGTAGCCGATGTGCTCCATCATCAGCGAGAAGCCCGGGCCGCTGGTAACGGTGAATGCTTTGGCGCCGCCCCAGACCGCGCCTTGAATCGCGATCGACGATGCCAGCTCGTCTTCCATCTGGATGAACGTGCCGCCGACTTTGGGTATGCGCGCCGCGAAGCGCTCGACAACTTCCGTCGAAGGCGTGATGGGATATCCGGCGGCAAAGCGCGCTCCGGCAGCCAGCGCGCCTTCACAGCAGGCGTGGTCGCCGTCGAGGAAGTGGACGCCCGTGAGGACGCCTGCAGGATCAGCTTTCATGCGCGGCCTCCTTCGGCTCGCACTTTTCGCCGGCCTTGTAGCCGAAGATGGCGAAGTCCGGGCAGTACATGCCGCAGAGGTCGCATCCGGAACACTTCTCCGGGTTGACCATGTGCGGCGGGTGATAGCCCTTGGAATTGAACGCCGGCGAAAGCGCCAGCACTTTGGTGGGACAGAACTCAACGCAGAAGCCGCAGGCCTTGCAGCGCTCCACCACGATTTTTACAGTGCCTTTTGCCATGAACGCTCCTTTCACTCCGTCGCTGCAAAAGGCCTGTGCGGCGGAGGCCCCAACATCAGAGCAGAACTAATTTGGGAAGGCCTTGCGGGTAGCGACCCACATGGTCGGAATCCAGATTGTCGCGCAAAGATGGGTGGAAGGGAGTGACGGCGGTCACAAAGGAGAGTGAGGAGTGAACGTGGCAGGAAGCAGGAACGTGCTATTGGTCTGTCGGAACGCAAGCCCGGAGGGCGATATTTGTTTGAGCCCAGCGCGTCAGCGCTGGGTTTTCAAGCAAAAAAGATACGGAGCCCGGCAGGGCGGTACCGGGATTGGATGGGCATAAATCTTCAAAGCGGTGTCGCCCTCCGGGCTCGTCGTTCTCTCTAACATTTTCCCAGCGCTGACGCGCTGGGCTCACCCAAATGTCGCCCTGCGGGCTGTAGCCTTCTGTCGCAAAGCCAGCCAAGCTATGCTCGGCCGCCCAGCCGGGGGCGGCTGGGCCTACGTGGTTCTTCCCGAAGGGGCGGCTGGGCCTACGCCATCCTATTACTGCGCGATATGCCCCGCAGCTTGTCGCCTTCTCCACCAATAACCCCAAATCTATTTCTCGCCGAGGGGCTAACTGATTGATCTAACGCGACTTCTGGTTTGCTCCCTCTGGCCCCCGGCGTGCCCTTTCCACAGTGTCAACCAATCTGGAGTCGGCGTGTCGGCGGCCGGCCCCGGAGTCCAAGACCGTGGAGGCGATCATGATCGCAGAGTCACAAACGGCGTTGCTGGGTGTGCTGGGATGGCGGCTGGTGCGGCTGATTGAGACCCACTCCGACCCCCTGGCGCGCGGGCTGCTGGAGCGCATCGAGAACAGCGAGCGTTGCCGCGAATTCGTGTCGAAGGTCCCACCGGAGGAGCTGAAAGACCGTGTCTACGAAATCTATCACCACCTGGGCGAGTGGCTGCTGAAGAAGACCGAGCGCGACGTTGAGCAGCGCTACATCGCCATCGGCGAACGCCGGGCGGCGCAGGGCGTGCCGCTCAGCCAGTTTATGTTCGCCATCGTGGCTACCAAGGAGCACCTCTGGGACTACGTGACTCGGGAGGCGATGCTCGACCGCCCGGTGGAGCTCTTCCAGGAGCTCGAGCTGTTCCAACTGGTCGAGCAGTTCTTCGATCGCGCGGTGTACTTCGGCGCCATCGGCTACGAGCGTTACCAGTCCGCCCGTAAAAAGGCGGCGTAACGAGGGGAAATGCCATGGCTTGGATGGACTCGTATCGCACCAAGGTGATGTCGGCGCGAGAGGCGATGCGCTGCGTCGAGTCGCACATGCGTGTCTACATCCAGCCCGGATGTGCTGAGCCGGAGACCCTGGTGGGGGCGCTCATCGAGCGCGGACCCTTCGTGCGCGACGTGGAGATTGTGCACCTGCTGACCATGGGACGCGCCGACTACATCGCGCCCGAGATGGCGGGGCACTTCCGCCACAACGCCATGTTCATCGGCGCCAACGTGAGGCAGGCGGTCAACGACGGCCGCGCCGACTACACGCCCATCTTCCTGAGCGAGATCGAGTCACTGTTCGAGTCGGGCGAGATGGTGATTGACGTGGCGCTCATCCAGGTCTCGCCGCCGGATTCGCACGGCTTTTGCAGCTTTGGCGTGGGCGTGGACACCACCCTGACCGCGGCCAAGAAGGCGCGCTTCGTCATCGCTCAGGTGAACGACCAGATGCCGCGCACCTATGGCGACAGCTTCATCCACCTCAGTGACCTCGACGCCATCGTGGAAAGCTCGCGCCCGCTGTGCGAGCTGCCCAAGCACGAGATCACCGATCTCCACCTGGCGATG
This sequence comes from uncultured Acidobacteriota bacterium, assembly GCA_963733935.1. Classification (GTDB taxonomy): domain Bacteria; phylum Acidobacteriota; class Terriglobia; order Terriglobales; family Acidobacteriaceae; genus JAHFUA01. Next base: position 177,550 of record CAVTEQ010000003.1, on the reverse strand, counting down.
GCGCGCAACGTGGCCACTCTGATCGAAGATGGCTCGACCATCCAGACCGGCATCGGCGGCATCCCCGATGCAGTCCTGCTCTACCTCAAGGACCGCAAGGACCTGGGTGTGCACACCGAGCTGCTCTCTGACGGCATCATTCCGCTGATTGAATCGGGAGTGGTGAACGGCCGCCGCAAGACGCTGCACCCGCGCAAAGTGGTGCTGGCCTTCGCGCTGGGCACCAAGAAGCTCTTCGACTTCGTGAATGACAATCCCATCTTCGAGTTTCATCCCAACTCGTACACCAACAATCCGATTCTGATCGCGCAGAACGAGCGCATGGTGGCCATCAATTCGGCGCTGCAGATCGATATCACCGGGCAGGTCTGCGCCGACTCGATCGGAACATATTTCTACAGCGGGATTGGCGGGCAGGTGGACTTTATCCGCGGGTCAACCCGCTCCAAGGGCGGCAAGCCGATCATCGCGCTGCCCTCGACGGCGAAGGACGGCACGATCTCGCGCATTGTTCCCATGCTCGACCCCGGGGCCGGAGTGGTGACCTCGCGCGGCGCCGTGCACTACGTGGTCACCGAGTATGGCGTCGCCTATCTGCACGGGCGCTCCATCCGGCAGCGGGCGGAAGCGCTGATCCAGATCGCGCATCCCGACTTCCGCAACCAGCTCTACGAGTACTGCGAGCGCACGCGGTGGCTGAACAGTCACATGCTCGCCGATATGAGGTGAAAAACATGGCCGAACCACGCGGGTCGGTGGAAATCAACCAGGACGAATGCAAAGGCTGCGGGCTGTGCGTGGAGTCGTGTCCGCCGAAGTGCCTGGAGCTGGTGCTGGAGATGAACCCCTACGGCATTCATCCCGCGCACTACACGGGAGAGAAGTGCACCGGATGCGGCATCTGCTTCTACTGCTGTCCGGAGCCGGGCGCCATCACCGTGTTGCGGGTTCCGCAGGCAAAGCCCCGGGCGCAAGCTTCGGCCAGGAGGTGTCCCGTGCGGCAACTGTGTAAGGGCAACGTCGCGGTGATCAAAGGCGCCATCCAGGCGGGATGCAGCGCGTATTACGGCTATCCCATCACCCCGGCCAGCGAGATCGCCGAGGCGGCGGCGCTTTACCTGCCGCAGGTGGGCGGAACGTTCGTGCAGGCGGAGAGCGAAGTCGCTTCCATCAACATGGTGTATGGGGCGGCTTCGGCGGGCGTGCGGGTGATGACCGCGTCCTCGGGACCGGGCCTGAGCCTGATGCAGGAAGGCATTTCCTATCTCGCCGGATCGGAGCTGCCGTGCGTGATCGTGGACGTGATGCGCGGCGGGCCGGGGCTGGGCAACATCGCGCCCGAGCAGAGCGACTACTTCGCCATGGTGAAGGGCGGAGGCCACGGGTGCTACCGCAACCTGGTCGTCGCGCCGGCTTCGGTGCAGGAGATGGCCGACCTCACCATGCTCGCCTTCGAGCTGGCCGACAAATATCGCAATCCCGCGGTGGTGCTGACGGACGGCTTCATCGGCCAGATGATCGAGACCCTCGAAATCGAAGAACGGCAGATCCCGCAGCCGCGGAAGCCGTGGGCGGTGACCGGCGTGCGCGAGACGCGCCAGAACCTGGTGAACTCAATTTATCTCGAGAGCGACGCGCTCGAAGGCCACGTCCGCCATCTCGCGGATAAGTACGGCCAAGCCGAGAAGGAAGAACCGCGCCACGAGCTCTACATGGCCGATGACGCCGAAGTGCTGGTGGTCGGCTACGGCATCGTGTCGCGGGTGCTGCGAACGGCCGTCGAGCAAGTGCGCAAGTTCGGGCTGCGGGCAGGGTTGTTCCGTCCCATCACGCTGTGGCCGTTCCCGTCGCAAGCGTTGAAACAGGCGGCTGCGCGATGCCGCTCGGTGCTGGTAGTCGAGTTGAGCACCGGCCAGATGGTGGAAGACGTGCGCCTGGCGCTCGACGGGCGGGTGCCGGTGGAGTTTTACGGCCGCTGCGGCGGCAATGTGCCGGCGCCGGATGAGATTCGCGATCGGCTGCTGGCGCAGGCCGCTGACTTGGTTGCAGTTTAGTAGGAGGACGCGTGTCCGAATATCAGGTGGTGCATTCGAAATCGCCGGTGTTTTTCGATCACTACGAGCGCAAGACCGACCTGCAGCACCAGACGCACTATTGTCCCGGCTGCGGACATGGCGTGGCGCATAAGTTGATCGCCGAAGCGATTCAGGACCTGGGCGTGCAGGATCGCACCATCTTCATCAGCCCGGTCGGCTGCTCGGTGTTCGCCTATTACTACTTCGATGTGGGCAACGTGCAGGCTTCGCACGGGCGCACGCCGGCGGTCGCAACCGGAGTGAAGCGCGCTCGTCCGGACAGCATCGTGCTCGCCTACCAGGGCGATGGCGATCTGGCCGCCATCGGCACCGCGGAGATCGTGCATGCCGCCAACCGCGGCGAAAAGATCACCTGCTTCTTTATCAACAACGCCATCTATGGCATGACCGGCGGACAAATGGCGCCGACCACGCTCGTGGGGCAGACCTCGACCACTTCGCCGTGGGGACGCAGGCCGTCGAATGAAGGCTATCCGCTGCACGTCTGCGAGTTGCTGGCGACGCTGGAAGCGCCGGTCTACATCGAGCGCGTAGCGCTCTCCGACAACAAGAACATCATGCACGCGCGGCGCGCCGTCCGCAAAGCCATTGAGAACCAGGTCGCGGGGCTAGGATTCTCCTTCGTCGAGATCCTCTCCCCCTGCCCCACGATCTGGAAAAAGGATCCCGTGGACGCCCGCAAGTGGGTGGGCGAGGAGATGATCAAGACTTTCCCGCTGGGCGTCATGCGCGATCGCAAGACGGCCGTGCCGCTTACGCCAGCGCCGCAGCACTCGGTTGCCGAAGTGCTCGAGCTCGAAGGCGAAGTCACGGCCAAGCCCGCGAGCGACCACCATCGGCACGTGCGGGAAGCGACGATTAAAGTTGCGGGCTTCGGCGGCCAGGGTGTGCTGCTGCTGGGACAATTTCTGGTCGAGATGGGAATGCTCGAAGGCCTGGAGGTGAGCTGGCTGCCATCGTATGGGCCGGAGATGCGCTCGGGTAGCGCGCACTGCCACGTGTGCCTGTCGCGGCAGCGCATCGGGTCGCCGCTGGTGTCGCATCCGGAAGTGCTGATCGCGATGAATGAGGTCTCGCTGCGCAAGTTCGCGCCTGAGGTGCGGGCCGGCGGCCTGATCCTCTATAACCGCGACGTGCTGCCCACGAACTTCGAGCTGCCCGCACAGGTACGCGCCATCTGCGTGCCGGCGTCGGACATCGCGGACCACATCGGTTCGCCCAAGGTGGCCAACGTCGTGATGCTGGGCGCGCTGCTCTCGGAAACCGAGTGCCTGCCCGCCGAGACCGCGCTGGCGGTGCTTGCGCACAAAGTCAAGAATCCGGCAATGCTGGAGCTGAACCGGCGCGCGCTCGAAGCCGGCCAGCGCTACGACGAGCGGGAGATCCATTTATCGCTCTCGCAGCCGGATGGGTTTGCGGATTAATTCGCCGCGATACGCGGTCACCGGCGGCTGATCATGTAGCGCCTAGCCTACACGTGCCGAGGGCGACGGACGTCACGTCGTGACTAGTCGGGCCTGAGAGGCAAACGGGGCTACGGAACCGGATTCATAACAGCAGTTTTCATAACGGCCGAAGCGGGCCATTCATCGATATCCTCCGCGCCAGTTCAGGCGTACCGCTTCGGCCGGCTTTCTTTTGCGATTGGGTAATTGGGTGATTTGGTAATTGTGTAATTGACGGCGGAGAGCCAAGCTTTTCAATTACCCAATTACCCACTTACCAAATTACCCAATTGACAAGCGTCGCCGGTATGATATAGAGATACATCTATATTTATGCCCGTCGATATCAAGGCCGAAGATCTGATCGAGCTGCAGCTCAAGGCGCTGGCCGATCCTGCGCGCCGCACGATCATCAAGCTGCTACGCTCGAAGGGACGCTGTTCCTGCCGCCAGGTGAGCGCCGCGGATCCCGGCATGTGCGTCTGCGACCTGGAAGGCGAACTCCGGCTGACGCAGCCGACCATCACCCACCATGTTCAGATCCTGCGCCAAGCCGGCCTGATCAGCAATCGCAAGATCGGGCGCTGGCTGTACTGCTGCCGCAACGAGCAGGCGCTTGACCGGCTGGCGGCGTGGCTGCGCAAGCTGTAACGTTCATTGGGTCCCTGCGCGGCCGTTGCCCGGCGTAGAATAGGAGATTCCAGGAGGCGCTCCATGGAACCTCGTAACCTTCTCCAGTCTTTCAAGGACAGCCTGCTCAGCAACGCGACGGTGAAATCGGTGTACGGCGATCCCGTGACCTTCACCGACCGCACCATCGTTCCCGTGGCGCGCGTGGCCTACGGGTTCGGCGGAGGGTTCGGCAGCCGCCTCAAGGCGGGACAAGACCCCACCTTGACGGGAGACGGCGCGCCGCGGATGCCGGGCGACGAAGCCGGCGGCGGTGGAGGGGGCGTTGCCGCCATGCCGCTCGGCGTGGTGGAGATCACTCCCACGCGCACACGGTTCATCCGCTTCGGCGAAGGCCGGCGATTGGCCGCGGCCGCTGCTATCGGGCTGGCAGCGGGGATATGGTTTGGGCGGAGACGGAACGGAAAATAGAAGTACCGAGTACCGAGTTGCGAGTACCGAGTACCCGTCTGGTACAATTGCTTTCTATCAGGGCAGGATCTCGAATCTGCTCGCTAAGTCGCTGCACTGCTCGTGCTTTAGCCCCTGCGCCTTCGTAAGTCTAAAGCCCGCTTCATGACCGCGATGCGGTACGCTGATGCCATGCCCTGGTACTTGGTACTTGGGTACGGCGGTACCTAGAACAGCGCGAGTTGCTCTGTTTCCTCTGGCAGCGGATGGCGTTCATAAATGCGTGTCGCTTGCTCGCGAAGAGCGAAGCCGTGCTTGCGGCGCAGCGCGGCCATCAGGCTGGAGATGCGCTTGCGATACGACGGCGGCAGAAACGCTCTGCTGGCGTATCGCTTCTTGTAACTTTCGACTAGGTGCGGGAACTCTTTCTCAAGGAAGGGTAGGAAAATCGCCGCCGAGCACGGCTTCAGGAAGAGCGGATTGGCGTAGATGTAGCGGCCACCTGATTCTTTCGTCGCGCGGACCAGCGCGTCGAGCGCCTTGGGATCGTCGGTGATGCCCGGCACCACCGGCGCGCAGATCACTCCCGCCGGCACGCCAGCTTCGTTCAGCTTGCGGACGGCTTCCAGTCGCAGATCCGGACGCGGCGCCCGTGGTTCCAGAATGCGCGCCAGTTGCGGGTCCATCGTGGTGATGGTCAGGTTCACGTAGAGCTGATTTTTCTCGGCGATCTTTCGCAGCAGCTCAGCGTCGCGCAGGATGAGGTTCGACTTGGTTACGAAGCCAATCTCGAGTCCGGCATGCAGCGCCAACTCTTCAAGAATCGTGCGCGTGATGCCGTAGCGACGCTCCGCGGGCTGATATGGATCGGTGGCGGTTCCGATCGCGATTTCCTCGCCGCGCTTTACTTTCTTCAGGTCCTGTCGCAGCAGCCACGCGGCCTGCTGCTTGACGTAGATCTTGCGCTCGAAGTCGACGCCGTCGCGCATCTCCATGAACTCGTGGGTGTAGCGCGCATAGCAGTACTTGCAGGCGAACTCGCATCCGCGGTAAGGGTTGATGGTCCAGGTGAAGGGCATGCGCGCCGAGGTGCAGCGATTGAGCAGCGACTTCACCGGCAGGGTGAAGTACTCGACGTCGTGGCCCTCGGAGATCGATTCGCCCAGCGCGGCCAGGCGCGCGATTCCCACCAGCCGCGGCTCTGGCGGCTCGAGCAAGGGAAGGGAATGGGCAACAGATGCTGGCATGGACGCTGGGCACGATACTTCGCTTTTCATTCGCCTATAATGAGACGATAATGGCAGTCGTTCAGGTTGTCAAGCCGTGCTGCGAGGAGGGCGAATGCACTATCTATTGTTCTATGAAGTGGCGGATGAATATCTTGCCAGGCGGCCGGATTTTCGTGAACCGCATCTGCAGAAGGCCTGGCAGGCGCACGAACGTGGCGAACTGGTGCTGGGCGGCGCGCTGGCGGATCCGGTGGACCAGGCGATCTTGATGTTTAAAGGCGACTCTCCGCGGGTGGCGGAGAGTTTTGCGGAGACCGATCCTTACGTGACCAACGGCTTGATCAAGCGCTGGTATGTGCGGCCATGGAATACGGTGGTGGGGAAGGATGCCACTGCGCCGATACGACCGAAAAGCGGGCTTTGAAGGGGCGCGGCTTTCGGCCGCGCCGTTATCTGGCGGCCGGCGAAAAGCAGGTCCTTCGTCGCGCTCCTTCGGCTTCGCCTCGGTCGCGCTTCCTCAGGATGACAATTTGTATGAGAGCTATGCGGCATGGCTAAAGCCATGCCCTGATACAAAGCAGGCACACTCCTACTTGTTTTGTGAGGCGGCAGGGTGGGCCGGGCGCGGCGGCGGCGGAATGGTGATGTCCCACTTTGCTATCGGGCCCATGGACGTGAGCTGATTGCCGATCTCCTCCGGATTGCCGACCACCAGGGTCGCGAACTGCTCCGGGTGGATATATTTCTTGGCCACGCGCGCGATGTCTTCGGCGGTGGTCTTCTCGATGCCGGCGCGGTAGCGGTCGAGGAAGTCGAGCGGGTATCCGTAGTACTCATAAGCCATCTGTTCGCGCAGGACTTTGGCCTTGGAGTCAAAGTTGAAGATGAAGGCGTTGAGGATAGTCTCCTTGGCCATGCGCAGCTCGTCGCCCTTGGGAGGGTCGTCGATCAGCTTCTTCAATTCTTCCTTCAAGCCCGCGATGGCTTCCGCCGTGGTGGCGCTTTTGGTGCCCATGGCCAGGCGGAAGATGCCGGGGTGGTCGAACGCCGAGCCGATCCCGCCGCCCACCGCGTAGGCCAGCCCTTTCTCGGTGCGCAGATCTTTGAGCAGGCGTGAGGAGAAGCCGGCGCCGAAGGCGTAGTTCATTACCTCGACCGCGAAGTAGTCAGGATTGTTGCGTTCGATTCCCAGGCTGACCATCTGAATGTCGCTCTGGTTCACATCCTCTTTAGGGACGAAGTACACCTGCGGCTTCTCGGGAGTGAAGGTGACCTCGGGCCGCGGCGCTTCCGCTCCTTTGGGCCAGGACGCGAAGGCCTGGCGGATACGCGCTTCCACCGCCTTCGAATCGAAGTCTCCGGCCACGCCGAAGATAATGTTGTTGGGGTGAACGAAGCGTTCATGCCAGGCGACCAGGTCCGCACGGGTAACGGCAGCGACGGTCGAGTACTCGGCAAAGCGCGCGTAGGGATTCTTGGGGCCGTAGGCAAGTTGGTTGGCGACACGGCGAGCGATCTGGTCGACGTCGTCGTTGCGGCGCGAGATGGCGGTGTCAGCCTGAAACTGGGCGAGCTTTAGCTTGTCTTCGCGAAATGCCGGATTTCGCAGTACTTCCACGAAAATCTTAAACACATCCTCGAAGTCCTGCTTGAGGCAGTTGAAGCTGATCAGGGTGGAATCGGCGTTGCCGTCGGTTTCGACTTTGGCGGCGCGGGCTTCGAGGAAATCGTCGAGCTGGTCGCCGGTTTTGTCCTTGGTGCCGCCGGTGCGCCACACGTCGCCGTAGATGTCGACCAGCCCGACCTTGGCGGGGGGCTCCAGGCGTGAGCCGCCGCGAATGCGCATCGTGCCCTCGATCAGCGGCAGCTCATGGTCTTCCTGCAGCAGCAACACCATGCCGTTGGGCAGCACCACGCGCTTGGGAATCTGGGGATGAAACTCCGGCAGCGGCGGAGTTTTGATCTTCTGCAGTTCGGGGTCGGAGGGGGGTGCTGTTTGGGCGTGGGCAGGGATGAGGAGGACACAAATTGCGAGCGCGAAGAGAAGATTCTTCGTCGTGCCCTTACGTTCCGCTGAGCTCCCTCGCTTCGCTCGGGATTTCGGCAGCAGGCTCCCGCTCCCCTCGCAAGGCTCGGGATCGCTCACGCCTGCTAAGCGCCTCAACTTCGTCGCGCTCCTTCGGCTTCGCCTCGGTCGCGTTTCCTCAGGATGACAATCTCTGTTCATTGTTCTTTCTCTCCCTCGGGGTTGTGCGCTCCGGGTACGGTCTGGATGATGCCCACGGTGCGGTTGGTGGGCTGGAAGGTCTTGTTGGCGATGCGGCGGATGTCCTCTTTGCTGACCTTGTCGATGTGCTCCACCGAGCGGAAAAGCTCGCGCCAGTCGCCGTAGCGAAGCTGGTAGAGGCCGAGCTGAAAGGCCATGCCGGCGTTGTCGCCGAGGCCGCGGATGAGGTTGGCCTTGGCGCGCGTCTTCACCATCTTTAGTTCTTCATCGCTCACGTCGGAGTTCTTCAGCCGCTCGATCTCCTCGTGGATGGCCTGGCGCATTTCTTCCGTCGTGTGCCCGGGCAGGGGGACGGCGTCGAAGGCAAACAGGTGCTCGTACTTGGTGCCGGGAAAGCCGCTGAAGCCTTCCGCTTCGGCGGCGATCTTCTTGTCGCGCACCAGAGTGCGGAAGAGGCGCGAGGTGCGACCGTTGGACATCAGGTCGGTGATGGCGTCATAGACGGCATCGTCCGGGTCGCGGTAATTGGGACGGTGATAGCCCTCGAGGTAGAAGGGCTGCGCCGTCTCACGCAGCTCCACCTCGCGCTCGGAATTTTGCGGCGCCTCGGCGGTATGCACCGGCGGAGGCTGAGGACGCGTCGGCAGCCGGCCGAAGTATTTCTCCACCAGAGGAACTACTTCGTCGGGCTTCACGTCACCGACAACCGCCACCACCATGTTCGACGGCACGTAATAGTGATCGAAGAAGTCTTTCGCGTCGGTGGCAGAGAAATAGTAAAGGTCGGAGTAGTACCCGATGGTCGGCCGATGGTAGGGATAGGTCGCGAAGGATGCTCCCAGAAACTGCTCGACCAGCCGGCCGATGGGCTGGCTGTCGGTGCGCATGCGGCGTTCCTCGATCACCACGTCGCGTTCCTTATAGAACTCGCGCATCACCGGGTGCAGGAAGCGCTCCGATTCCAGGTAGGCCCAAAGCGCTACGCGATTGGCGGGCAGCGAGTAGTGATAGGCAGTTTCGTCCCAGTTGGTGAAGGCATTGACGCCGCGTCCGCCGTTGCTCTCTATAATCTCGTCGAACTGGTTCTTGATGACGTATTTCTGGGCCTCGGCCTATGGCCTGCTTCCACGCCTGCTCGAGCTGCTGCACTTTGCTGTCGTCGCGGTCGACGGTCTTATATTTCTCCGCGCGGTAAGCGGCGTAGGTCTCCTCCACTTTCGCGAGCGCAGCTTTTTCCGCCGGGTAGTCGGTGCTGCCGATGCCGGTGGTGCCCTTGAAGGCCATGTGCTCGAACATGTGCGCCAAGCCGGTTTCGCCCTGTGGATCCTGCGCCGAGCCTGCGTCCACGATGGTGTAGAAGGAAAACACGGGAGCTTCGGGCCGCTGCATCACCACCAGCGTCAGACCGTTATCCAGCTTCTTGACGGTGATCCGCTTTTCAAAGGACGCGAGGTCAAGCTGCTGACCCAGCACAGGCGTCAGCAGGCAGGCCAGCAAAAGGACCGGGAAAATTCCGCGCGGGAAGACTTTCATGAAACCTCCGGAGGAACCGGGCAGGCGCACTCGCACACTCAAGTCTTGAAAACTACTGGTTCGACGGCAGATGTGTCAAATGGTGAGCCGGGGAAACCAAAACCGCGGAGGACAAACAAATGAAAACCGCGGAGGACGCTGAGGACGCGGAGGTTCTTGCAAATTGTTCCTCTGCGTCCTCTGTGTCCTCTGCGGTTTTGATTTTTTCTATAGGTCGAACACGCGAAACGCAGCCGGCGGGTTTTGCTGCTGGAGCAGCATGAGAGCGACATTGTGCACGGGAACGCCGGCAGTGGTTTTGCCGTTGGGGGAGCCGTGGTGAGCGTGCCCGTGCAGCACCAGGTTGGCGCCGTGACGGTCGACCACTTCCCCCATGCGCGAGCTTCCTAGATAAGGATAGATTTCCGCGGGTTCGCCCTGGACCGTATCCGCCACCGGAGCGTAGTGGAGCACGACGACGGTCTTTGGCGTTCGCAGTTGCGACATCGCGCGCTCCAGCTTCATGGTCTCGTTGATGGCGGCCTGCACGAAGGCTTTCACCTCCGGTTCGCCGAAGGCGGTCAGCACCCCGCGCCCGAAGCCTCCGGGAAAGCCTTTGGTCCCAGCGAAGCCCACGCCGTCGCGCTCGTAGCCGGTGCCGTCGAGCACCTTGATGCCTTCATCGCTCATCAGGCGAATTAGCTCGCCCTCCTGGCCGCTTTCATAATCATGGTTTCCCAGCACGGCGACGGTAGGAACGCGCAGCCGCACCAGCGCATTCAACAGCGATTCCATCTCCGGCGGCCGTCCGTAGTTGGTGAGGTCGCCGGCCAGCACCAGCAGGTCGGCTTCATCGCGCACGCGCGCCATGGTGTCGCGGATCTTGTCGTAGCTCTGCGGGGAGAAGTGCAAGTCGGCGGTAGCGGCGATTCTCATAGGTATGCGAGCGGCGCGCTCACGCGGCCTTTCCCGGCGGCAAAATGCGGCTGCCCTTGCGCTGGCGGCATTCCTGCAGCAGGTCGCTCAGGCCCCACTCGTTGACGTCAATGGCGAAAAGTTTGTCGTCAATGAGACTGCCGCGAAAGCGGGCGTTGGGATCGGGATGCTCGAGCTCATAGCGGAAGCGCCCGAGCAGGTCGTCCCAAATGTCGCGCGGCACCGTTCCAACCGCCGCCGGGTAGGAGTAGTGAAACAGCACCAGCGCCCACAGCAGCACTTCCCAATGCTCGCCCACGAGCTGGAGCAGGCGGTCCCAATCGAGGTGCGATCCGGCGCGATAGACGATGTGGGCTACATCGGCGCCGTCGAAGCGCTCACGGCGGGAGACGAAGAGCTTGGAGGCAATCAGCTCCTCGGCCGCCAGCACCGGCGCCATCACTCCGACGATGTCGGCAGGCCCGGCCCGCTCGATCCAGCTTGAGTCGACGACCACGGCGGCATTGCTCATGCCGCTGATCAAGTCGACGTAGTAGCCGTCGCGCCATGCCTTGGCCAGCCACACCGGGTCCGGCACGTCTACGTCGAAGCCATCCTGCTGCAGGTAGCGCAGGGCCGTGGTGGCATCCTCGGCGGACATGAACAGGTCGAGATCCTTGGTGTCTCGCCAGATGCCGGTGTGGTGGTGCATGGCAAAGGCGCCGGAGACGACAAACGGGACTCCGCGGCTCGTCATCAGCTCCAGCACTTCGCGGAAGAGCCGGCGCTGCTCCGGCGGGAAGTTCGGAGGCGTGGAAGAGCTGACGGGCAGCAGTTTCTCCTCGGGCGACACAAAAGCTTGGATGGCTGCGCCCGAGCCTCTGTTGTGGCCGGGTTGCACAAAATCAGGCGCCAAAAAAAGCCGCCCCGTAGGGCGGCATCAAGTTGGGAGACCGAGGAGAGGAGATGGCTGGTTGGCCATCTCCGGATTTTCTTGCAGCTTAGTGAATGTAGCTCTTGTTGGCAGTCGCAAAACCATTCGAATGCCAGGTGTTGACGGCGGTGCTGTTGCCGTCGAACAGGTCGTAATTGGTGTTGCCGAGGGTGTAGTTATCCGCCACGATGTTGCCCGTGCTGTTCTGCTCCACGGCCACGCCGTAGTTCGTCGGCGGCCCGGAATATGTGCCGGTGACAATGTTGTTGTACGAGGCATAGCCCTTCGAGCAGGCTTTGCCGGTGGGGCCAGTGGCCGAGCAGCCGATATAGACACCGGCAACTCCGCTGAATTGGAGGTTGCCGACCGAGACGGCATTGTTCGAGCCGCCGCTGATCCAGATGCCGTACACCGAATTGCCGGCGGCCTCAGCGAAACTGATGGTGTTCCGCGAGGTACCCTTCAGGTAGACGCCGGTGCTGTTGCCATCCGTGCCGAAGCCATCCACGTACACGTTGTCCGCTTGGCTTTCCAGTCCATATTGCCAGCCCACCAGGTCGGTGTAGCTGAAGTTCGTGCCGTCCGTCCCGGCAGACTCAAGGAAAGCGCCGTCGGCGGTAGACAGCAGATGGATGCCGATGCCGTTAGTCCCGGATTCGTCCCCGAGGATGAAGTGGCCGTTGGTGAAAAGCTTTACGTTAGCGGCGCTAATGTCAATGCAACCTTTGCGAGAGGTCAGGCCCTGGGTGTAATCCAGATCCGCATCGACCGTGTAGACGCCGGTGGTGGTGATGGTGCATCCACATGCAGTGATCGAACTGGTGCATGACTGCGCGTTCGCAATTCCGACGGCTGCCATCGCCAACACCGCCGCTGCCATGGCGAGCCTGAACCCGTTGATTCTCATTGCTGTTTCCCCTGTTGCCGATGAATCGGCCCAAAAATGGCACCCTGTGTGGTGCGTCCCCAGCCACTCCCAGAAAACCTAACCACTGTTTGCCCGCTAAACCTTGCTCTATACGGCCCCGAATATGACACAGAATTGCAACTTCCAAGTGACAATTGCTGTCCAAGTGCCTGCCGGAATAGCACTGGCCTGCGCTGCCCTCTCCATGGTGCAATCGCCAGTCCAAACCGCTATCGGTACCCAACCAACAGAAAAAACGATAGTTGCGCGCTACTGATCACATGGGCAGAGCACCACAGGATGTGCAACATCTTGCACAAGAGGGAAGAACCGAGCTTGCGAGGTCACCCCAGCAAGGGCGCGAGCGCCGCCTGGAAGCGCGCCATGAAATGTTCTTCCAGGAAGGTTTCTTCCACGCGCCGACGGGCGGCCTGGCCGAGCGCGGTCGCGTACTCGGCATCGCCCAGCACGCGCACCGCGGCCTGAGTAATGGTAGGCGCCAAAAGATCGTTCACCAGGATGGCGCCGCCGTTGGGGAAGAGTTCGCTCATCACGGTTCCAGCCAGCCCCAGGACGGGCACGCCGCCGGCCGCCGCCTCCACGCCGGCCAGGCCGAATCCTTCTTGTTTCGAGGGAAAGAAAAACAGACGGCTGCGCGCCAGAACCTGGTCGCGTTCCTGGTCGGTGAGGCGTCCGAGGAATTCGACTCCGGCGATCTGCTCTTGCGCCACGCGCCGCCGCAGGCGCGCCTGATCGTTGCCGCCACCGACAATAAGCAGCCTGGCCGGGGGAATGGCTTTGCGCACTTCCGGCCAGGCGTCGAGCACGGGATCGTGGCCCTTGAGGCGTTCCACCGAAGCCATGCGTCCGACGATGAGCCCGACCGGCGGCAGTTCGCCGGCCGGCACCACGGCTTGGCGGCGGGGCACGCCCAGCCATGTCACCGCTGACCTCGGGCAGCCAGGGGTTCACCGCGCGCGCCGCCGCTACCGTAGTGGCGGAATTGGCGAGCAGGATATCGGCGCGCAGCAGCGCCTCACGCCGCCGGCTCACCAGCGGCTCCCAGACCTCGATGCCGTGCAGGAAAACTCCATACGGCACTGCCTTGAGCTGCGGCAGAAGGTGATGAATCACCGCCAGGTGAACGTGCTCGTAGAAGACGAAATCGGGCACGCGCAAGGCGCCCCAGAGGGCGAGTGCGCCGAAGATGCCCTTGCGCAGAAAGCGCGGCAGACCGACCGGATGCTGCCACAGGGTTACGTCATGCTCGCGGGCCAGCGCCTTCAGAATCGATTGCGAGACCACGCCGATGCCGCCATGCGGTGTCCCCAGGCCGGAGGTTACCAGCACAACCTTGCGGCGAAGTTGCGCACTCATGGCAGAATGGAGACCACTGGTGGCACGAGAGTATCACAACTCATTCGCGAGCCTTCCGGCATGAAGGTTGTGCACGTCGTGCCGTCGTTCTATCCCGCCTTCAACTACGGCGGCCCGATTACATCGGTTTACGAACTCTGTGCCGGACTGGTGCGCCAGGGCTGCGAAGTGCGCGTGCTCACCACCGACGCCAACGGCTTGGGCGCGGTGCTCGAGGTCGCCAAGGACGCCCCGGTCACGCTGCCGCCGGGTGTGTTGGTTCGCTATTGTCCGCGCATCTTTCGCCACTCGATTTCTCCCCGGCTCCTGGCGCGGCTTGTGCCCGCGTTGCGCTGGGCTGACGTGGTGCACCTCACCGCGGTGTACAACTTTCCCACCTTGCCGACTCTGGCGGCATGCCGCTGGTTGGGGAAGCCGCTGGTGTGGTCGCCGCGCGGCGCCTTGCAACGCTGGCAAAGTTCAAGGCGTCCGGGACTGAAAACGGCATGGGAGAGCGCCTGCCGTCAACTCGCTCCCGCGGAGATGGTGCTGCACGTCACCTCAGCGCAGGAAGCTGCCGAGAGCGCCGCGAAATTTCCCCGCGCCCGCGCCGTGGTCATCCCGAACGGAGTCGAGCTTCCGCCGCGGCTGGACCATCGCCAGGGTGCAGGAAGACTGCGCCTGCTGTTCCTCGGACGCCTCGATCCCAAGAAGGGGATCGAGAACCTGCTGGCCGCATGCCAGCGGCTGCAGCTCGAAAGTCCATGGTGCGTTGACCATCGCGGGCTCGGGCGATGCCGCCTACAGCGCCGCACTCGAGGAAAGCGCTCGCCAACTGGGATTGCGCGAGCGCATCCGCTTTGCGGGTGAAGTGCGCGGCGAAGCCAAGGCCGAGTTGTTCGCCGCGAGCGACTTGGCGGTCTTCCCGTCGCACACGGAAAATTTCGCCATGGTGGTGGCCGAGGCGCTGGCGCACGGTGTCCCAGTCATCGCGAGCAAGGGCACGCCGTGGAGCGGCGTCGAGGCGCACGGCTGCGGTTTCTGGGTGGAGAACGACGCCGCGACCCTGGCTGCGAGCATCGAGCGCATGAGCCGCATGCCGCTCGCTGAGATGGGCCAACGCGGCCGCCGCTGGATGGAGGAGGAATTCACTTGGGAAACAGTCAGCCGGGCGATGCTCGAACTCTATGGTAAGCTCGTGCTCAAGTAAGGTGGGATCGAAAATTTCTTGGCGCTCCACACCACAGGTCTCTCGCTCAGTGCGCTGCTCCTCGCGCTGGCTTCACTCCGGACAACGAGCAGGAATTAACTGATGTGCGGAATTGTCGCATTGCTGGGGAAGCATCCACCGGAGCGCGCGGCGGCCATGGTGCAGGCCATGAACAATGCCCAGGCGCATCGCGGCCCCGACGACCATGGCGCGATTGTGCTGCAGGTCGGCGATGGCATTGTAGGCCTGGCCAACCGCCGCCTGGCCATCCTTGATCTTTCTCCGCATGGCCATCAGCCCATGCACAATCCCGATACCGGCGATGCGCTGGTGTACAACGGCGAGATCTACAACTCGCCGGAGCTGCGCCGCGAGCTGCAGCAGGCGGGCTTCAGCTTTCGCGGACACAGCGATACCGAAGTGCTGCTCCGCGCTCACCAGCGCTGGGGCGTGGATTGCCTGCCGCGGTTGCGTGGCATGTTTGCCTTCGCCATCTGGGACGCGCGCCGCTCGCGGCTGGTGATTGCGCGCGATCATCTTGGCATCAAGCCGCTTTATTTTGCGGCTCGCGAAGGCGAGTGGTTTGTCTGCGCCTCGGAGGTCCGCGGGTTGATGAGCAGCGGACTGGTGCCGCAGGCGATCAGCCAGCGCGCTCTCGCCGGCTATCTTGCTTATGGCGCGGTGCAGGAGCCGCTCACCCTGTTCGAGGACGTGTTCACCCTGCCGCGCGCTTCCTGGAAAGAGTTCGACAGCCTGGGACGCGCGACCGCCCAGGGCACGTACTGGCGCTTCCCGCAGCCAGAGAACGCGCGCCCGCGACGTGAGGAAGAAGTCGCGGAAGAAGGACGCGCGTTGCTCGAACAATCGGTGCGGCGCCACCTGCTTAGTGACGTGCGCGTGGGCATCTTCTTGAGCTCCGGTCTCGATTCCACCGCGGTGCTGGGCATTGCCCGCCAATTGCAGAACTCGAACGAGCACGTCAACGCGTTTACGGTTTCGTTCTCCGACGATCCCGTGTACGACGAGGCCGCCATCGCTCGCGTCACCGCTGCGCGCTTCGGAGTGCAGTATCACGAATATCCGGTGGAGGAATCGACGGCGCTGCGCTGGATATGCGACGGCCTGGGAGCGATGGATCAGCCTTCCATGGACGGCTTCAATACTTATATGGTGGCGCGGGCGGTGCGCGAGCAGGGCATCACCGTGGCGCTCTCCGGCATGGGCGGCGACGAGCTGTTTGCCGGCTACCGCAGTTTTCGCCGCGTGCCGCGCCTCTACCGCGCTGCTTCGTGGATGCCGCCACTGCTGCCGCCGAGCTGGCGCGCGGCGCTGGCACGCTATTTGGCGCTTCCCATGAATTCCGTAGTGCGCTCGAAGGCCGCGGACATCGCCGCCGCCGGACCAGACTTTTTGTCCATCTACTTCCACACCCGCCGTCTGCTCTCCGACCGCAGCCTCGCCAGGCTGGGACTCGAACCCGCCGCGTTGGATCTCTCGGCGAACTACCAGGTTCCGGAAATGGACGGCGAGCAGTGGGTCACCACGGCCGATCCGGTAGCGTCGGTGGCGCGCCTCGAATCGGCTTTCTATCTGGAGAACGTGCTGCTGCGCGATAGCGACGTCTTCGGCATGGCCGCGTCGCTCGAGATTCGCGTGCCGCTGCTCGACCTCGACCTGGTGGATTGGGCGTTGCGCCTGCCGGGGGAGATCGTGCTGCCGAAGAAGGCTCGCTACAAACACCTGCTGCGTACCATGTGCTCCGATTTTTATTCCCGCGCGCAGATGGAGCAGGGCAAGCGCGGGTTCATGCCGCCGATCGGCCTGTGGTTGCAGGGCCCGCTGCGCGAGACCATGGAAGAGAGCCTGCGCTCGCTGAAGAATTCCGGGCTGCTCGATCCCGCGGGGATCGCGCCCGTCACTCAAACTTTTTTGCGTGAGCCCCGAAGCCCGGCGTGGTCGCGGGTCTGGGCCATGGTGACCTTGGGACATTGGTTCGAACAGCACAAGTCGGCGCCCGTCCTGGTGCACTGATCGAGGCTCAGCCGGGCAGCAGCCGCCGGCCGCGGGTCTCGGTGATCGTGCTCGCCTATAACGAAGAGGCGAACCTGCCCGCGTGTCTCGCCAGCCTGGAGCACCTCGACTGCGAAGTGCTGGTGGTCGATTCCGGCTCCACCGACGCCACATGCAGCATCGCGCGCCAGGTAGGCGCTGCCGTCTTCGAGCATCCCTTTGAGACTTACGGAGCGCAGCGCAACTGGGCGCAGCAGCATCTGCCGCTAGCGGCCGACTGGGTGCTGCACCTCGACTCCGATGAGCGCCTCACCCCGGAACTGGTCGCCGAGATCAACGGCATCCTGCTCAATCCTCCGGCGGATGTGGACGGCTTCCTGTTTCGCAAGCGCACCTTATTTATGGGTCGCTGGATCCGGCACGGCGGGCA
This sequence comes from uncultured Acidobacteriota bacterium, assembly GCA_963733935.1. Classification (GTDB taxonomy): domain Bacteria; phylum Acidobacteriota; class Terriglobia; order Terriglobales; family Acidobacteriaceae; genus JAHFUA01. Next base: position 160,199 of record CAVTEQ010000003.1, on the reverse strand, counting down.
TTACCCCGCATATCATTTGCGGCTGTTCCGCAAGGACCGCGGCGCGTGCGAAGAGCGTCTCTATGACCAGCACTACGTGGTAAGCGGCCGCGTGCAGAAGCTCCAGCACGATTACATTGATGTCCTGACTTCGGATTTGAGCGTGTGGTCAACGCGCCACGTGCGCTGGGCGGAGCTGGAAGCGCGCGAGATCGTGGAAGGCTGCGATCCCGAGGGGCGGGTCGAGGCTTCGTTCCTCGGCAATCCGATCGAGCGGCGCCGCTGGCTGCGCGAAGGTTTTTACTGGCGGCTGCCGCTGTTCCTGCGCGCCTTCCTCTACTGGTTCTATCGCTACTTCGTGCGCCTGGGTTTTCTCGACGGCAAGGAAGGATTGCTCTTCCACTTTCTGCAGGGCTTCTGGTTCCGCTTTCTGATCGACGCAAAATTATATGAAAGCCGAAAGCAGCGTTCGGCGGCGGCACCGAACGAGTAACTTACCGCGGCGCTCGTCTTCTCCTAAAATTCTCACAACGGTTGAAGTCAAGAACCAGGTTCTGCCAGCCAGCAGGGAGCGTGTTTGTACATCCTGGGAATTAATGCCTACCACGGGGATGCGTCGGCTGCGATCGTGCACGACGGCACCCTGGTGGCCGCCGCGGAAGAAGAGCGCTTCAATCGCAAGAAACATTGCGCGGGCTTTCCCGCGCTGGCGATTCGTTACTGCCTCGAAGCCGCCGGCATAACCGCCGCCGAGCTTGATCACGTGGGAATCTCGCGCGATCCCTCGGCCCACCTGCACAAGAAGATTTTGTTCTCGGTCACGCGCCTCGCTGGACTTTCCGGGCTGATCGCCGCCCGTCTGGCCAATGCCGCCAAGGTACGCAACCTGCGCGAGGATCTGGCTCGCGCGCTCGACGTGCCCGCCGATTCTTTCCGCGCCCAGTTCCACAACGTGGAGCACCACAAGGCGCACATGGCGAGCTGCTTCCTGGTCTCGGGCTTCGACCGTGCCGCGATCCTCTCCATCGACGGCTTCGGCGACTTCATCAGCACCATGTGGGGCTTTGGCGAAGGTAATCGCATCGAGGTGCTGGGCGAGATCGAGTATCCGCACTCTGTCGGCATCGTCTACACCGCGACCAGCCAGTATCTCGGCTTCCCCAAGTACGGCGACGAGGGCAAAGTTATGGGCCTTGCGCCCTACGGCCAGCCGCGATTCCTTGAGCAGTTTCGCGACATCGTGCAGACCGAGCCCGAAGGGCGCTTCAAGCTGAATCTCGACTACTTCCTCCATCACTGCGAAGGCGTGGAGATGACCTGGGACGACGGTTCGCCCACCATCGGCCGCATCTTCTCCGACAAATTCGTCGAGGCCTTGGGCCCGGCGCGCAACAACGGCAACCCGCTCAGCTCGCACGAGCAGGACATCGCCGCGTCACTGCAGGCGCGGCTGGAGGAAGTCGGCTTCCACACTCTGAACCACCTGCATAAGAAGACCGGCAGCAAGCGGCTGGCACTGGCCGGCGGCGTGGCATTCAACTCGGTGATGAACGGCAAGATTCTTCTGCACACGCCGTTCGAAGAAGTTTATGTGCAGCCGGCGGCGGGCGACGCCGGCACCGCACTCGGCGTCTGTTACTGGATCGAGAACGTGCTGCTGCAGCGGCCGCGCACGTTCGTCATGGGCCACGCCTACACCGGGCCCGAGTATAGGAATGGACAGATCGAGCGCGTGGTGCGCGCGAGCGGACTGAAGCATCGGCTGCTCGACGACGCCGAGCTCGCCCGCGTGGCGGCCCAGGCCATCGCCGACGGCAAGATCGTCGGCTGGTTCCAGGGACGCATGGAGTTCGGACCGCGCGCGCTGGGCAATCGCAGCATCGTGGTCGATCCGCGCCGCCAGGAGATGAAGGACATCCTCAACGCGCGCATCAAGAAGCGCGAGCCCTTCCGTCCGTTCGCGCCCTCGATCCTCGAAGAGCGCGTCGCGGACTACTTCGAGCAGACGCACCCAGCGCCGTCGATGCTGATGGTTTACCAGATCAAGCCGGAGAAGCGCGCGGCCATCCCGGCGGTCACGCACGTGGATGGCTCGGGCCGACTGCAGACCGTCTCGCGCGAGAGCAACCCGCTTTATTACGACCTGATTCGCGAATTCGAGCGCATCACCGGCGTGCCCGTGGTGCTCAACACATCGTTCAATGAAGACGAGCCCATCGTCTGCACGCCGGATCAGGCGATGGATTGCTTCCAGCGCACGCGCATGGACGTGCTCTTCCTCGGCAATTACATGGTGGAGCGGTGATGACTAGTCGCGCTCATGGGAAACTGAGTGGGCATATTAAGGACCTATCACGTAACCGCTGAATTGGCGGGGTGTTCGCGAAATCGGGCACTGTGGAACTTCTTGTTTGCGGTGGTCCTGTTTATGGCCTTGGAGTTCTTTTGGAGACGGGCTTGGCATAACTTAACGGGTCGCGACATATTTTGGGGCCTTATCGAGGCGATTTTCTTTGCCGTCCTCGCTGGGGTGCGTGACCCGATGTTCCCGTACGACCTCATGGTATTTGATGATGCCATTGTCTCCGAACGCTCATGGTTCAAGAGGTCAGTACGAGAAAACGAGGTCAGAACTGTCTCTGAATCATTTCGTAACCCTCTGAACCCACCGGGTCTCCAGATTTCAAAATATGGGAGCTTGGGAACCTTCTTGTGGGGTTGCGTATGGGTGCCCAAGGCGCTTCCGGATTATGAGTATGTCAAGAACCTGGCTTTGACATGGAAGGCGGGACACCACACATGATCGGTGGCAGAAACAGGATCCTCTCTTTATGAAAGTCTTAATCCTCAACCAGGCCTTCTGTCCGGACGTGGTCTCGAGCGGGCAGCATGCGGCCGACTTGGCGGTTTCGCTGGTGCAAGCCGGGCACGAGGTTACGGTGCTGGCCGACGCGCGCGCTTACGACGACCGCCGGCGGCGTTTTCTGGCGCGCGAGAATTGGCGCGGCGTGCACATCGTCCGCGCATCTTCCACCGGCTTCGGCAAAGCTTCGCGCTGGCGTCGCGCCGCGGACTTCGCCAGCTTCATGCTGAGCTGCGCCCTGCGGTTATTGTTTCTGCCGCGCTTCGACGTGATCGTCGCCATGACCTCGCCTCCGCTGATTTCGTTGCTGGGGGCGCTGGCGGTTCCCTTGAAGGCGCGCAAGCTGCTGTTCTGGTCGCTGGACCTGAATCCCGACGAAGCCATCGCGGCCGGCTGGCTCGATGAGGAATCGCTGCCGGCTCGCTCACTCAGCCGGCTGATGCTTTACAGCATGCGGCGCGCCGAGCGCATCGTCGTGCTGGACCGCTTCATGGAAGAGCGCATTCGCGCCAAGGGGATCGCCGCCGACAAGATCGACATCGTGCCGCCCTGGGCGCACGACGACCTGGTGCGCTTCGATGCTGAAGCCCGCGAGCGCTTCCGCGAGCGCTACGGTTTGTCGGACAAATTTGTGGTGATGTATTCCGGCAATCACAGCCCGTGCCATCCGCTGGACACGCTGCTGGCCGCGGCCGAGCGTCTGGCCGATCATCCCGAGATCGTTTTCGTGTTCGTCGGCGGCGGCAGCGAGTTCTCGAAGCCGCTGGAACTCTATCGCCGCGGCGCCCGCAACATCCTTTGCCTGCCGTATCAGCCGAAATCGGAGCTGGCGGGCTCGCTCTCCGCTGCCGATCTGCACGTGGTGGTGATGGGCGACGCGTTCGTCGGCATCGTGCATCCCTGCAAGGTCTACAACATTCTTGCTGTGGGTTCACCCTTCTTATATATTGGCCCGCAGTGGAGCCACATCACCGACCTGGTGGGCGACCTGCAAGGCGATTACTCGGTGCTGCTAACAGGACACGGAGAAGTGGAGTTGGTCATCGCGGAAGTGCTGGCGGCGCAGCGCGCGCGGGCAGATCGTTCCCGCGCGAATGAGCTGGCGGGGCGGTTTTCCCGGCATGTCCTGGTTCCGCTGATGATCCGGGCGCTGGAAAGCATGGCCGCCGAGCCTGCCGGTAGAGCGGCCGCCGCCAGTGTCTCCCAGCCGCGGCACTCCCCATAGGAGAAAAGTTTGCCCTCAGCAAAATCTGCCAGCAAGGTTCTCGTGACCGGGGCCGGAGGTTTCATCGGCCATCATCTGGTCACTTTCCTTCGGGACCAAGGCCACTGGGTTCGCGGCGTGGACATCAAGCTGCCCGAGTTCGGGCGCTCCGATGCCGATGACTTCCAGCTTCTCGACCTGCGCCGCTGGGAGAATTGCCTGCGCGCCACCGAAGGCATGGACGAGGTCTACGCTCTCGCCGCCGACATGGGCGGCATGGGATTCATCTCCGCCAACCACGCGCAGATCCTGCACAACAACGCGCTCATCAACCTGCATACGCTCGAAGCCGCGCGCGTGAACCAAGTGCGGCGCTATCTCTACACGTCCTCTGCGTGCATCTATCCCGAATACCGGCAGACGGAAACCGACTGCAAGCCGCTGAAGGAAGAGGAAGCCTATCCGGCGGCGCCGCAGGATGCGTACGGCTGGGAGAAGCTGATCACCGAGCGCCTGTGCACGCACTACCGCGAGGAGTACGGATTTGAAACTCGCATCGTGCGCTTCCACAACATTTTTGGACCCATGGGAACCTGGGACGGCGGACGCGAGAAAGCGCCGGCCGCGCTTTGCCGCAAAATCGCGCACGCCAAGCTGACCGGTAATCATGAAATCGAAATCTGGGGTGACGGCGAACAGACGCGTTCGTTCTGCTACATCGATGATTGCGTCTTCGGCCTGCACAAGCTCATGCGCTCCGATTTCGGCGAGCCGCTCAACCTCGGCCAGGACCGCATGGTCACCATCAATCAGTTGGCGGACATGATCGCCGCCATCGCCGGCATCAACGTCCGCAAAGTGCACGTGCCCGGACCGCAGGGAGTGCGCGGACGCAACTCCGACAATTCTCGCCTGCGCCAGGTGCTGGGATGGGAGCCCGCGATCTCTCTCGAAGACGGACTGGCGCGAACTTATCGCTGGATCGAAGAGCAGGTGCGGAAAACGATCAGCGTGCCGGTGGCGATGTAGTTTCACATCAAAAGTGAAGGGGCACGCCTTCCAGGCGTGCCATTAGAATCTGAACTTATACTCGGCTTTAGCCGCTGCGAAACTCTTCCTCAGGGCCTAAAGGCCGTAGCTTATTTGGACCTTAACGGCACGGCTGGAAGCCGTGCCCCTTCACTTGAGTTCTGTGAGCCCACAAGTGTCCGGCGGCTGAAGCCGCACCCCTTCAAAGCAGACTCCTCAGGAATTTTTGGCGGCTGGAAGCCGTGCCCCTTCACTTGAGTTCTGTGACCCACAAGTGTCCCACGCTAAACATCCCCAACAGAGAAAAGCTTCCACGGTTACTCCGCAGGTTCACTGCGCGCTTCTTACGAGAAACTGAAACCAAGAAAAGAGAAACTAGGCAGTACCCGAAGGGCGCGGCGCCATTTCGTGCAGTAGGATTTCTCGCCAAGAGGAGAGTGCTTGAAATCGCTGGGGCTGACGTACTGCGCGACCTTTGTCGCATCGCTGCTGCTTTCTTTCCTGCTCACCCGCTACATCCGAAATCAGGCGCTGAGCCGCGGCGGCAAAATCCGCCGCTTGCGGGAGCGCGACGTCCACACCGGTCCTATACCGCGGGTGGGCGGCATTGCCATCTTTCTGTCGGTGATCGCGGTGGTGGGCGTGCTGATCGTGTTCTCCCGCTTCGGCAGGTTCTTCGACCCGCGGCTCATCGTGAGCCTGCTGCTGCCGGCGGTGCTGATCTTCCTGCTCGGCCTCTACGACGATCTGTTCACGATAGGGCCGTGGGTGAAGTTCGCGGTGGAGATCCTGGCCGCGGTGGCGATCTTTCTGGCCGGTTTCCGCGTTATTGAGCTGCCCATCCTGCTGGGGAACCGCAGCCTGGGATTCGCGGGCTCGCTGCTGGCGACCGTCTTCTGGGTGCTGTTGATCACCAACGCCTTCAACCTGGTCGACGGCCTGGACGGACTGGCCGCGGGTTCGGCGCTGTTTTCCACCCTGACGGTGGTGGTGATCTCGCTGATGAACGGCCGCGTGATGATTGGCCTGGTGGGGCTGGCCTTGGCGGGCGCGATCCTGGGATTCTTGCGCTTCAACTTCAACCCCGCGACCATCTTTCTGGGCGACAGCGGCAGCCTGTTCATCGGGTTCGTGCTCAGCGTGCTGGCCCTGATGGGCGCGGGAAAATCCTCGACCGCGGTGGCGGTGGCGATTCCCGTGGTCTCGTTCGGACTGCCGATCCTGGAGACTGCTATCTCGGTGGTGCGCCGATTCCTCAGCGGCCAAGCCCTGTTCGCACCCGACCGCGACCACATTCATCACAAGCTGCTGGAGCGCGGCCTGACGCAGCGGCAGGTGGTGGTGATTCTCTACGGCGTCTCCGCCGTTTTCGGGCTGCTGAGCGCGCTGTTGCTCTATCCCGGCGGGCCGGCGATGGGAGTGGTGCTGTTTGTGATCGGCGTCGGCATCTGGGTGGGCGTGCAGCACCTTAATTATCCGGAGTTTTTCGAGCTGCATCGCCTGGCGCGCCGGACTCTGGAGCAGAAGCAGGTCATCGTCAATAACCTGGCGTTCCGCCGCGCTACCTTCCGGCTGGCCAAAGTGGAAGAGTTTTCCGAGCTCTGCCAGGTGCTCGAGGAAACCTTCGGCGGCAATGCTTTCGACGGCTTCGAGCTGCGCTCCGCCAGCATAGCGCGTTCGCACCTGGCGCCGTTCCGCAAAGGCGACTTCGACGTGCACTTCACCTGGGGACGCGTGAACCACATGTCTTCGCTTCCCGCCTGGAGCATGACGCTGGAGATGAACTTGCCGGCATCTTCGCGCCGCGGCTATCTGGTTTTGTACAAGCAATACGAGCCCAGTGGCTTGCAGGTGGACATCAATCTTCTGCTGCAGGAGTTTCGCGTAGTCTTGGCGCAGGCGCTGAGCCGCACCCTGGCGGCGGAGAGCGCGCACGCGCCCTCGGCCACAGAAGTTATGGCGGCTGCTGTCAATTCTGGTTTGTAACAGAACTGTCGCGGGCGCCATCTTGTCCAATAGCTGCAATGAATTGCATTCCACACCTGGCGCCCGCCTTGGGGTCTGTTGACATTTCCCGTCCAAGCCACTGAAAACCAAAGAGATAGTTTTTCACCGATTGGGGCTGGCTTGGTACGAGGATTGCCCTTAGACAGGCTGTCGCTCAGCCAAAACGACATTTGCAACGATACCGACACACATAGGCCTGTGGTGGGCTTGTGAGGGGGGAATGAAAAGAGTTGGGCTCATTGTTGTAATCGTGGCGCTTGTAGCCATGGGGAGGCTCGCCAGCGATACCTCGCGGGTGAGCGCCCACGAGACCCGTGCCACGACCGCCGCGGTACAAATCGCGCAGGCCAATCCTGAGCCAACCTCCTTGGTGCAGTCCCATCCCAGCCCGGCGCCAGAGGCGCCGTTGGGGGGCGTCTCTGTTGTCGATCCTACGGTCCCGGTCACTGAGCCGGTTTCGTTGCTCCTGTTGGGCGGCGGATTGATTACCGCCGGCGTGTTGGTCCGGCGCCGCATTCGTGTCTGAGCCTAGACCCTTCTTGAACCAAGGGCGCGGACAAGTTCCGCGCCCTTCGTATTTTCTCAAGAGATTTCCACTCTAGTGCGTCTTTGCGGACGATGAGGCGAGCACTCGCGAGCTGTTCTGCATCCAGCGCCAGGCGGTTTCGACCACGTTGCGCAGCGATCGCCGTGCCTTCCATCCCAGCACCTGCTGCGCTCGCGCGGGATCGGCCACCAGCGCGGGAGGATCGCCCGGGCGCCGCGGACCATAGCGCCGATCAGGCGAGCGTCCGGTGACCGCTTCCACCGCCGCCAGCACTTCCATCACGGAATGTCCCTGGCCGGTTCCCAGATTCAGCGCGACCGATGCGCCGCCGCCGGCAAGATGCTCGATGGCCAGCGCGTGCGCTTCGGCCAGATCGTTCACGTGGATGTAGTCGCGAATGCAGGTTCCGTCCGGCGTGGGATAGTCGCGTCCGAAGACCTCGATGGGACGAATGCCCTGTGCGGCCTCGAGCGCCAGCGGGATCAGGTGCGTTTCCGGATCGTGGGCTTCGCCGATCTCGCCGTTGTCGTCGGCGCCGGCGGCGTTGAAGTAACGCAGCGCCGCAAAGCGCAGGCCGTAGGCCTTCGAATAGGCGCTGAGCGCGTGCTCGAACAGCAGCTTGGTGGCGCCGTAGGGATTGATGGGCTCGCGGGGATTGTCCTCGCTGATGGGAACCTTCACCGGTACGCCATACACGGCGCAGGTGGAGGAGAAGACGAAATTCTTCACGCCGGCTTCGATCGCGGTGTTCAGCAGATTCAGCGCGCACTCCACGTTGTTGTGGAAATACTTGCGCGGATTCTCGACCGACTCTCCGACATAGCAGTGAGCGGCGAAGTGCATGATCGCCCGCGCCCCCCGCAGCGCCGGCTCGAGGCGCGCGCGGTCGCCGATGTCGCCGTCGATGAATTCGAAGCCGTTGGCGAAGGAACGGTAGCCGGTGGAGAGATTGTCGTAGATCACAACCTGGTGCCCGCGCCGCGCCAGCTCGCGCACCGCATGGCTGCCGATGTATCCCGCGCCCCCGGTGACTAGGACGCGCATTCAATGTTCCTCATGCTGGAAGCATAATCGGAGAGGCGCAATTTCGGCCAGAGACTTTTGCGGCGGATGGGGTTATGCGGATGCAGACAGGACTATCCCAGGGTCTTGCTCGGGGCCGGCCATCGGGAAACCTATCCCGAACGCGGTCTCGATTCAACTGGCCGACTGAAGAGCCAGCCCGTTGCAGTATTGCCGCAGCGAAAGCCGCTCCCCGTCAGTAAGCGACACAAACTCCATACCGTGTTGCAAGGCCATCAGGTTGCGGACCACGGCCCATACGCGCAGCGCGGTGGGATGTGTCGGAATGTCAAACTGCAACTCAATCACGTTGCCTACCGAAATCGGTTGCGGCAAAGTCAAGCAGAGGCCGCCTTCGGAGATGACCGTGCCGAGTCCTTCAATAGCTCCTTCCTCGCGATTGCGAACCATGACCGGCAAGTTGGTGCGGTATCTTGGCGTCCGGCGCCGTTCAATGCCGCGTTTGACCGGCACTAACCCGGTTCCCTGGCAAATCGAGCAGGAAGCCCCGGCGTCGGTCTTTCCCCGCCCATGGCAATTCTCGCAGGGGGTGTAGCCGATTGGCGGCGAGCCCATGTCGCACCTCCTCGAAATTAGGGGCACGCCAGCCGACGACACCGGGGACAACGTTGGCATCTGCGACAGGTGAGGAAAATGAAAAGGCCCACGCCCCCACGGATTGATAAGCAAAGCGCGTGCCATATCCCAGAAGCCACCATGAGGCGCGGCCTTCTCCGACATTCCTTGAAAATAAGCTGGATTTCCGTGACTCCACGCCGGCGATGCAAAATGAGTCCGTGCTCGAACCAAACACTTCTGCTTGGTGACCTAACGTTTGTGTTATGTCGGAGCGGAGAAACAGAGAAAATATGCCCCTCGTGCGAGGCCCGTCAGGGCAGTCATACGTTAGCCCACCACGGAAGGGTACCGATAGTGCATGCGCGTCTCAGGTGCCCAGGCCCGTAGGGCCGTCCACCCATCCCTGCTGCTGGTCGGAGCGGCATTAAGCGCGACGGCGTGAGCCGGCTAGATCGAAAGCATTGCCGTTGTAGACACAGAAGATTTCGTCGCGCGTGGTGTGGTCGATGGCCTTCTCGCCGATGAATTGCAGGGCACCGCCTTGGTCGCGCCGGTAGAAATGAAGGCGGCCTTTGGGCAAGGGCATGCCGAGGCGGTTCTGCTCGGAGTTCTTGAATTCCTGCATCACCATGATCTTGGTGCTCTGCTCGGGGCCAGAGGTACCAAAATCGCGCTGCATTCGCAATGTATTCCCAGTTGCCCGATTGGTATCGCGAGGGATCGATGCGGCCACCGTCGTATACGTAAATGCGTTTGGCGTGGAAGCCGGCGGCGTGCACGAACTCGACCTGCTTGGTCTCGCGGTCGCGAAGAGTCGCTGGCCGCTCGAGGCTGTAGAGGTGGTATTCGTCGAATGCTTTCTCCGTAACAGGAGGGCCGCTGCCAACGCCGCCACCGTAGCCAGTGCCTACCCCGATTGCGGCGCTCATCACTGGAAGGCGGGGCCGGATCTTGCTCACGTCTCCGGCCATGAGTTTGATGCGAGCATTATCAAATGTCTTGCCGGTGCGGTTCTCCATCGTGACCCATCCGACCAGATCGAGCACATCGCCACTGGGTGGGGCAATGATGTTGTAGTCGGCTTCCCACGTCATGCCGCTTGTCACATAGCTGAGTTCGGCGTCTAGAGGCCCCCCGCCGTCGGCATCCAAAATCCAGTCGAGAGTCGGCTTAAGATTCGTGTCCTGAGGCAGTGCCGGAAATAGAGGCCTGCCGGGCAAGCCAAATTGCAGTTTGCCTCCAATCTCGATCAGAGGTTCCTCAGGCGCGCACCCCTGGGTGGTACGCTGATAGCAGGCGCTGCCGGGGCGAACGATCCGGCCCGGCACCGTGTCGATCTTGTCGCCACGCGTAACCTGGAAATCGATGGTCTTCCCCTCGAACAGCTCCAGCAGGCTCTGTTGCGACACCGGGTCCGCCTGGTAGTTCTGCTCAAGGATCTGCAGCGTGCGCTTGCCGTTTGGATCGCGCAGGACGACGGAGTCGGGTTCCAGTTGCGCGGTGGTACCGTCGAAGCGCACGTTGTTGACACCGGACTTGAGGTCCAGCCGTACCTGCTGGCGCACGACGGCGAAGTCCTGGTTGTAGATGGTGAGCGCGGGTGCGGGCGTGTTTTGGGCGGGGGCAGCTAGGGCTGCAACTAACGGCAGAAAGATCTGGCGAATAAGGCGCATATTGGTCTCTCCCGATCAGAATAGACACGCCAATGTAGCTTTCAGTTCCGGGGAAAGGTAAACATCGGGCCGAAATTTCCGTTTTCCGAACAAGAACGTCCCCGCTTGGCGCGCCAACTCCGCAATCTCCAGAACGACCGGGAATGCGGTTCTTGCAACCGTGCAATCGCGGGCGGGGGGCCCGCGCCACACTCCCTTTTCCACATCTCGCCCGCGATTTCCACCCGCCCGTCCGGAGCCTGCAACCGTTAGAATAGAGACAACGTCTCTCATGTCCGAGTTTGTCCATCTTCATCTGCACACCGACTATTCGCTGCTCGATGGCGCCAGCGACATCGACAAGCTCATGCCGCGCGTGGCCGAGCTGGGCCAGCAGGCCGTCGCCGTCACCGATCACGGCAACATCTTCGGCGCGCTGAATTTCTACAATGCCGCGCAGAAGCACGGCATCAAGCCCATCATCGGGTGCGAGCTGTACGTCTGCCAGAAGGACGATCACCGCGTGGACCGCACGCCGCCCGACGGCGACAACTACAACCACCTGATCGTGCTCGCCGAGTCCGACGAGGGCTACCGCAACCTGGTGAAGATCACCTCGGAGGCCTCGCTCAACGGCTTCTACTACAAGCCGCGCATCAGCAAGAAATTCCTCGCCGAGCACTCCCGCGGGCTGATCGCGCTCTCCGGCTGCCTGAAGGGCGAAGTCGCCGAGCGGCTGACGGAAGGGAAGTATGACGCCGCGCGCCAGGCCGCCGGCTTCTACCGTGAGCTCTTCGGCGCCGAGAATTTCTTTCTGGAGATTCAGGATCAGGGCCTGGAGCAGGAGCACAAGATCAGCGCTGACCTGCTACGCCTGAGCAAGGAGACCGCGATCCCGCTGGTTGCCACCAACGACAGCCATTATCTCTGCGAAGAAGATGCCCACGCGCAGGACGTGATGGTTTGCATACAGACGGGCAAGTCCATCCAGGACACGAGCCGGCTGAAGTTCCAGGGCAACCAGTTCTACGTGAAGAGCGCCGACGAGATGATGCGCATCTTCAAAGACACGCCCGACGTGCTCACGCGCACGCTGGCCATCGCCGAGCGCTGCCACGTCAAGCTGGAAAAGGTTCGCAGCCCGTTCCCGCACTTCGAAGTCCCAGCCGGCTACACGCTCGATAGCTACTTTGAGCACAAGGCGCGCGAGGGCTTCGCGCGGCGGCTGGTGCTGTTGCGCGAGCTCGAATCGCAGGGACGCCTGCGGCACTCGCTCAGCGACTACGAGCAGCGGCTCTCGCTCGAGATCGAGATTATCCAGCAGATGAAGTTTGCCGGATACTTCCTGATCGTCTGGGACTTCATCCGCTACGCGAAGGAAAATAACATTCCGGTCGGGCCCGGCCGCGGATCGGCCGCCGGCTCGCTGGTCTCTTATGCGCTCTCGATTACCGACATCGATCCCCTGGAGAACGGTCTGCTGTTCGAGCGATTCCTGAATCCGGAGCGCGTCTCGATGCCCGACATCGACATCGACTTCTGCATGAACCGCCGCGGCGAAGTGATCAACTACGTCACCCAGAAGTATGGCCGCGAGAATGTCGCGCAGATCATCACTTTTGGCACCATGCAGGCCAAGGCGGCAATTAAAGACGTTGGCCGCGCCATGGACATCCCGTACGGCGACGTTGACCGCATCGCCAAGATGGTCCCGCAGCGGCTGAACATCACGCTGGAAGAATCGCTGAAGGAATCGCCGCAACTGCAGGGCGCCTACGAGAACGAACCGCAAATCCGCCAGCTTCTCGATACCGCCCGCAAGCTCGAAGGGCTGGTGCGCAACGCCGGGCGTGCATGCCGCGGGCGTGGTGATCGCGCCGCAGCCGCTCATCGAGCTGGTGCCGCTGCACCGCACCAAGAACGACGAAATCGTCACTGCCTTCGACATGAAGGCGGTCGAGAAGATGGGCCTGCTGAAGATGGACTTCCTCGGGCTCACCACGCTCACCATTCTCGACGACGCGCTCAAGCTCATCGTCCAGACCACCGGCCAAACGCTCGACCTGCAGAAGCTCCCGCTCGACGACCAGGAAACCTACCGCCGCGTCTTCCACACTGGTTTGACGTCGGGAGTGTTCCAGTTTGAATCGCACGGCATGCGCGACGTGCTGCGGCGCTACCAGCCCAACGTGGTCGAGGACTTGACGGCGTTGAACGCGCTCTACCGCCCGGGGCCGATCCAGGGCGGGATGATCGACGACTTCATCGACCGCAAGCACGGCCGCAAGCCCATCGCCTACGAGCTTCCCGAATTGGAAGAGATTCTTAAGGAAACGCTCGGCGTCATCGTTTATCAGGAACAGGTGATGCAGATTGCCAACCGCCTCGCCGGATACTCGCTGGGTGAAGCCGATCTGCTGCGCCGCGCCATGGGCAAGAAGAATCCGGTGGAAATGGCGGCACAGCGCGAGCGCTTCGTCCAGGGCGCGGTCGAGCGCAAGTATCCCGAGAAAAAAGTAGTCCGCATCTTCGACCTGATGGAGCAGTTCGCCGGCTATGGCTTCAATAAGTCGCACTCGGCCGCCTACGCGCTGCTCGCCTACCACACCGCGTATCTCAAGACGCACTACGCGGTAGAGTTCATGGCCGCGCTGCTGACTTCGATGACCGGCAGCACCGACGACGTGGTGAAGTACATCAACGAATGCCGCGAGATGGGCATTCCCGTCGAGCCGCCGGACATCAACGTCAGTGACGCTAACTTCACCCCGCACGGCACGGCCATCCGCTTCGGCCTGGCGGCAGTGAAGAACGTCGGCCATAACGCCATCGATTCCATCCTTGCCGCGCGCAAGGAGCTGGGACGTTTCGAGAGCATCTTCGAGTTCTGCGAAAAGGTGGACCTGCGCCTGCTCAATAAGCGGGTGATTGAATCGCTGATCAAGAGCGGCGCCATGGATTCGCTCGGTGGACGGTCGCAACTGATGGCGGTGCTCGACCGCGCCATGGAGCGCGCGCAGAAGACGCAGCGCGACGCCGAGTCCGGCCAGCACGGCCTGTTCGGCGTCTTCGACGACCAGCCCGCGCAGCACGCCAACAACGACAAGCTGCCCGATGTTCCCGACTGGGACGAACACCAGCGCCTGGGCGCCGAGAAGGAAATCCTCGGCTTCTTCATCACCGGCCACCCGCTCGAGAGGTATCGCGACAAGCTGCTCGACTTCAGCGCGCTCTCGACGGAAGCGATTTCCGCGATGAAGTCCTCCACTGGCAAAGACGAGATCTGCGCCGGCGGCATCATCTCCAACCTGCGCGTGCTGAAGTCGCGCAAGGGCGAAATGTACGCGCAGGCGACGCTCGAAGACATGTCCGGCGCCGTGGACATGCTGGTCTTTCCCGAAGCCTATCGCCGGCTGGGAGACAAGCTGCGCATGGAAGCGCCGGTGCTGGTGCGCGGCGGCGTGCGCGTGGAGGAAGGCTCGAACCCCAAGCTGACGGCCAGCGACATCACGCCGCTCGATCAGGCGCAGCCCAAGCTGCCGCGCTCGTTGCGCATCCGCGTGCCGCTCGACACCGCCACCGAATCCACCATCGATTCTCTCCACCAGCTTTGCCGCGAACGCCGCGGCGAGGCCAAATTGTTGTTCGATCTGGAACGCTCCGGAGACTTCATGGTCGTGATGGAGGCGGAGGGCTATAATGTTCAACCAGACCGAGCATTCATCTCCGGCGTGGAGCAGCTCTGCGGTCGCGGCAGCGTGCGCATCATCGATTGAGGCATTCATAATGGTTACCCCCAAGGTGGCGGCGGAGACTCCCGTTTCTCAACCGGGATTGCCCACCTCCGGCGCGCTGCAGGCTTCTGAATATCTGGTGTCGCTGGCGGGACCGCTGGTGGAGAAGTCAGTGAACGGCAAGGACGCCAACTCGCACACCGTCGCGCGCGCCGAGCGCGAGCTGGGACGGATCGAGCGGCAGATCGCGCAGCTCGGGGCCGCCGCCGGCGATAACCAGGAAGCCCGCCAGCAGCTCGATCGACTCCACCAGCAGGTGGACGCCTTGCGCCGCCAGATGGACGCACACCTCCACGCCTGGCGTAAGACGGAGCTGGCCCGGCATCCGCAGCGTCCCTACACGCTCGACTATGTGGAACGCATCTTCACCGACTGGAGCGAAATTCACGGCGACCGCGGCTTCGCCGACGATTCGGCGATGGTCTGCGGCATGGCCCGCTTCCACGGCCAGGAAGTGATGGTGGTCGGCCACCAGAAGGGCCGCGACACCAAGCAGAAGCTCTATCGCAACTTCGGCATGCCCAACCCGGAAGGCTACCGCAAAGCGCTGCGGCTGATGCGGCTGGCGGAAAAATTCGGCCGGCCCGTTTTCACCTTCGTGGACACTCCCGGCGCGTATCCTGGGCTGGGCGCGGAAGAGCGCGGGCAGGCCGAAGCCATCGCCCGCAACCTGCGCGAGATGGCCCGCCTGGAAGTTCCGATCATCACCACCATCACCGGAGAAGGCGGCTCGGGCGGGGCGCTGGCCATTGCCGTCGGCAACCGCGTGCTGATGATGGAGAACGCCATCTACTCCGTGATCTCGCCCGAGGGCTGCGCCTCCATCATGTGGCGCGATGCGACCAAGAAAGAGCTGGCGGCGCAGGCCATGCGCATCACCGCCGACGACTTGAAGGAGCTAGCCTGCATCGATGACATTGTCCCCGAGCCTCCCGGCGGCGCCCACACCGACCACGACCGCGCCGCGCAACTGCTCGATTGCTCGCTGAAGCGGCACTTCGCCGAACTGAAGCAGCAAACCGTCGCCCAGCTTCTGGATTCCCGCTACGACAAGTTCCGTCTGATGGCGCAGTTCTTCACCGGGGAATAGGCCCACGCGGGTACGGTTCTTACCGCCGAGACGCCGAGATCGCCGAGGTTTTCGGGTGATGTCGCTTCACTCGGCGTTCTCGGCGACTCGGCGGTGAATCCCTTTCGGAACCAGCCAGCACTGCCATCTTGCTATAATGAATCGTTTCTCCAGGCAAAGCCCCTCTTATCGTGGAGCAGCAATCGATGGCCAGCACTGATCTGGTGGTTCAGGAAGTATCGCGGCACGATGATTCCCGCCGTTTCGTGAACGATTTCAGCCTGCAAGTCGCCACCGTCAACGGGTCGGGTTCGCAGAGCGCCAACACGATCCTGTTGCGCGGCATTTTCCTGATGGGCATTCCGGTTTCCGGCAAGAACCTTTTTCCCTCGAACATCGCCGGCCTGCCCACCTGGTTCACCATCCGCGCCAACAAGCACGGCTACGTCGGGCGCAAGAAGGAGATCGACTTCCTCATCGCCATGAATCCGGAGACGGCGCGCGAGGACGTGCTCTCGCTCTCCTCCGGCTCGGCCGTGCTCTACGACGAGCCCATGAATCTGTCCGAGTTGCGGCCTGACCTCACCTTTTACGCCGTGCCCTTCGACAAGATCGTGGCCACTGTCTGCCCGGAAGCCAAGCTGCGCAAGCTGGTCAAGAACATGATCTACGTGGGCGTGATGGCGCACCTGCTGGGCATCGACATGGCGCAGGTGGAGAAAGCGCTACGCAAGCAGTTCGCCCGCAAGGTGAAGGCCGCCGACCTCAATTGGGGCGCCGCCAAGGCCGGCTTCGACTACGCCGCCTCGACGCTAACGAAGAAGGATCCGTGCCGCGTCGAGCGCATGGACAAGACCCGCGGCAAGATCATCGTGGACGGCAACACGGCGGCCGCGCTGGGCTCGATGTTCGCCGGGGTCACGGTGGTGACCTGGTATCCCATCACGCCGTCGTCCTCGCTGGTTGAGACGTTGATTGATTACATGAAGAAGTACCGCATCCGCCCCGACGGCAAGGCGACCTTCGCCATCGTGCAAGCCGAGGACGAGCTCGCGGCCATCGGCATGGTGATCGGCGCGGGCTGGGCGGGAGCGCGCTCCATGACCGCCACCGCAGGCCCGGGCATTTCGCTGATGGCGGAGTTCGTCGGCCTCGGCTACTACGCGGAAATCCCGGCGGTGATCTGGAACATCCAGCGCGTCGGCCCCTCGACCGGAATGCCCACGCGCACCGCCCAGGGCGACCTCCTGTTTACCGCGTTTCTGTCGCACGGCGATACGCAGCACATCATGCTGTTCCCGGCGTCGGTGGAGGAGTGCTTCACCATGGCGCAGGACGCCTTCAACCTGGCGGAATGGTTGCAGACGCCGGTGTTCGTGATGAGCGACCTCGACCTGGGCATGAACAACTGGATGTCCGACCCGTTCCCCTATCCCACGCAGCCGATCAATCGCGGCAAGGTGCTGAGCAAGGAAGACCTCGACCGGCTGGGCGGCTTCGCGCGCTATAAAGATGTTGATGGCGATGGCATCGGCTACCGCACGCTGCCCGGAACCGACCATCCGGCGGCGGCGTACTTCGTTCGCGGCAGCGGACACAACGAGAAGGCGCAATACACCGAGCGTCCTGACGACTACGAGAACAACATGCAGCGCCTGGTGCACAAGTTCGAAACCGCGCGTGAGCGCTTGCCCAAGTCGGTGCTGGAGGGTTCCGGTCGGGAGCGCGTGGGTATCATTGCCTACGGCACCTCGCACTGGGCGATCACCGAGAGCCGCGACCAGCTTCGCAACGAGCACGGTCTGGAGACCGACTACCTGCGCATTCGCGCCTATCCGTTCCCGCGCGACGTGCGGAATTTTATCGAGAGCCACGAGCGCGTCTACGTGGTGGAGCAGAACCGCGACCGGCAGATGTTCGACTTGCTGCGGCTGGATCTGCCGGTGGAGCAGGTGGCGAAGCTGCGCTCCATCGCTCACTGCCACGGGCTGCCGCTCGACGCCCGCTCGGTCACCGATGAGCTCATATCCCTGGAGGGCAACTGACCATGGCCACCACGCCAACCGCCGAACCCAAGACCAACCGCATCGGCTTGACCGTAATCGAGTACAAGGGCAGCAAGACGACGCTCTGCGCCGGCTGCGGGCACAACGCCATCTCCGAGCGCATCATCGACGCCATGTACGAGATGGGCGTGAAGCCGGAGCACGTGGCCAAGTTCTCCGGCATCGGCTGCTCCTCGAAGAGCCCGGCGTACTTCATGAGCCGCTCGCACAGCTTCAACGCCGTGCACGGACGCATGCCATCGGTGGCCACCGGCGCCCTGCTCGCGAATCACAATCTGATCGCGCTCGGCGTCTCCGGCGACGGCGACACTGCCTCGATCGGCATCGGGCAATTCGTTCACCTGATGCGCCGTAATCTGCCGCTCATCTACATCATCGAGGACAACGGTGTGTACGGCCTGACCAAGGGCCAGTTCTCGGCCACGGCCGATATCGGTTCGAAATTGAAGACTGGCGTCATCAACGACCTGCCGCCCATCGACACCTGCGCGCTGGCTATTCAGCTCGGCGCTTCTTTTGTGGGGCGTTCGTTCTCCGGCGACAAGCGCCAGCTCCTGGCCATGCTCAAGGCCGCCATCTCTCACCGCGGCACGGTTATGCTCGACGTCATCTCGCCGTGCGTCACCTTCAACGACCACGAGGGCTCGACCAAGTCCTACAAGTACATGAAGGACCACGACGAGCCGCTGCAGGAGATCAACTTCATTCCGTCGTTCGAAAACATTGATGTGGACTACGATCCCGGCACCACCGTGGATGTGACCATGCACGACGGCTCCCACATGCGCCTGCGCAAGCTCGACGAAGAGTACGATCCTACCAACAAGCTGCTTGCCGTCAAGACCCTGACCGAAGCTCACCACGAAGGCGAGACGCTGACCGGCGTGTTCTACATCGAGCCCAACAAGCCCACCTTCATGGACCTGCTACACGTCACCGATGAGCCTCTGGCGACGCTGCCGGCAGAGGCCGTGCGTCCGCCGAAAGCGGTGCTGGACGAGGTGATGGAGAGCTTTAGGTAGTTGTTTCCGTGCCGTGACAGGTGAAGGGGCACGACTTCCAGTCGTGCCGATTGATGCCTCAAGGCAATTCCGGGCTTTAGCCCCTGCAGACCTTAGGGGCTAAAGCCCCCGAATTCTAGAACGCCCTAACGGCACGACTGAAAGTCGTGCCCCTTCACGTGTCTTCCTTGTGAATTAGGCGATAACGGCACGACCAAGGTCCTTCGGCTTCGCTCAGGATGCCCCTGCACCTGTCTTCGCTGTCAAAAGCTCGTGCTCTTTCACTTGCATCCATTGAGCAGGTGGTGGATCAGCTCGACTACGCCTTCGCCGTGGCCGGCGGAGGTCACGAAGTCGACTTTGCGTTTGAGCTTGGGCAGCGCGTTGGCGACGGCGGCGGAGTAGCCGCAAACGGCGAGAAAGTCTTCGTCGTTTTCGGCATCGCCGACACCCACGGTATCTTCCGGCGCGAGGTTCAGTTCGTCGAGGGCGGCGCGCAGGCCGCTGGCTTTATTGACTCCCGGCGGCAGCACCATCAACGAGCGCTTGTTGAGGATGACCTGCATCGGCAGCTCCAGCTCGCGGATGATTTTCGCGACCACCTGTTGATGCTCGCGCGTGGTCGCCACGATGGCATGTCCCACGGAAAACGGCTTCAGCCGCCGCGCCCGCAGCGCCTCCACCAGCTTGCGCGGAGGCTGGTGCGCCAGCATGCAGCGTTTGCCGTTGGCGGGGTCGTAGAGCACAGCGCCGTTCTCCGCCACCACGCAGTCGAATATCGTGATCGGCGGAAAGACGTCGAACAGGTCTTTCAGTTCACGTCCGGTAACCAGCAGCAGCTTGCGGCCGGAGCGACGCACCTGGTGCAGAGCCTCGAGCGTTGCGGGAGCGACGCGGCCGCTGTTGGCCAGCGTGCCGTCATAATCTGACGCCAGCGCCGCCCAACTCAGCTTGCCTTCGAAATCGATCTCGGCTGGGCGCGGGGTAAGGCTCATCGCACTGCCGCCAGGGGCCGAGGTTCTTCGCGGACGCTTTGCGGGCCTTCCACGCGGGTCTCGCACAGGTCTCCAATCAGGTTGGCGGCCCAGCGATAGACGTTGTTCTCCTTCACCGCGCGGCGCATGCGCTGCATGCGCGCTTTCTTCTCGCGCGGATCCATTTCGAGCGCCTGGAAGATGGCGTCGGCGAGCTGTTCGGTGTCGTAGGGATTGACGATCAGGGCGTCGCGCAGCTCGCGGGAAGCGCCGGTGAAGATGCTGAGCAGCAGCACTCCCTGCTCGTCGTCGCGCGCGGCCACGAATTCCTTGGCCACCAGGTTCATGCCGTCGTGCAGCGAGGTCACGAGGCAGAAGTCGGCGGCGCGGTAGAAGGGCATGATCTGCTCGTGGCTGTGGTGGCGCTTGAGGAAGACGATGGGCTTCCACTTGCCGGATTGGAAGCGCCAGTTGATGCGGTCGGCCTCGGCTTCCACTTCCGCCAGCAGGTCGTGATAGCGCTTGATGTGGGTGCGGCTGGGAGCGCCGATCTGCACGAAGGTCATCTTGCCCTGGTACGAAGGATAGCGCTCCAGGAAGTTCTCGATGGCGAGGAAGCGCTCCAGGATTCCCTTGGTGTAATCCACGCGATCCACGCCCACGCCCATGAAGAGCGCCTCGACGCCCAACTCGTTCAGCAGCGCCGACTGCTTCTTGTACAGCGGGTTCGGCTTCCCGCCCTGGGCCGGTTCCTCCCACACGATGCTGATGGGGAAGGGACGCACCGCGGTGAGGTGCTCATTGCGGTTGACCGCGAAGTGCTCCCAGTCGACGCGCGATTCCAGCGCCCCGTCGACGGTCTCCAGGAAATTGTTGCAGTGCGACTGAATGTGGAAGCCGACCAGGTCGGCGCCCAGCAGGCCGTCCAGCAACTCGCGCTGCCACGGGCAAATGCCGAAGGCCTCCGGATTCGGCCAGGGGATGTGCCAGAAGATGGCCACGCGGGCGTCCGGACGCCTTTGCTTGATCAGGCGGGGCAGCAGCGCGAAGTGGTAATCCTGCACGATCACCACCGGCCGCTCGGTGGTGGCCATTTCCTCCAGCACCGCTTCCGCGAACTTGAGATTTGCCTGACGATAGAATTCCCAGTCGCTCGTCCGGAACACCGGCCGGGTGTGCGCGATGTGGCACAGCGGCCACAGACCTTCGTTGGAGAAGCCGAAGTAGTATCCCTCTTCCTCTTCCTTGGTCAGCCAAACCCGGCGCAGGGTGTAGCGCTGGTGCTCGGGCGGGACGCGGACGCAGTTGCGCTCGTCGACGGTTTCGCGGTCGGCGTCGCCGCTGCCGTGCGCGACCCAGGTGCCGTCGCAGGCGCACAGAACCGGCTCCAGCGCCGTCACCAGGCCGCTGGCGGGAACGATGGTCTCGATTCCCTTGCCGCGGCGCACGTGCATGTAGGGCTCGCGATTGGCCACCACGAACAGCCGGCTGTCCCCCAGCTTGCTGCGCAGGGTCACGCTCAGGCGTTCGGCGGTCCAGGAGGAATCGGCGGCGACGCGCAGTTGCGCTTCCTTTTCCGCCGAGGCGCGGGCTTCCGCCAGGCTGGCGGCGAAGGTTGCCACCTCGCGGGTGAGGGGATGGAATATTTCGGCGGAGGGCGCCCCGGGTGCGCCAGATCTTGCCGAGCCGGACCCGTTGCGGTTCCCGTCCGTGGCCGTGCCCATGCGCAGGGCGCGCATCCACTGCGCGGTGCGGGCCAGCGGAGCCAGGATGCTGCGGCTCACGATGAGCGCGCTGAACAGCAGGACCAGCACTGCCTGCACCGCGATGCTGAACAGCAGGTATCGCCACAGGTGCGTACCCTGGCGAGCGATGTAGGTGGTGTCCTGCACGATGGCGAGCGCGCCCGCGAGTTCCTTATCACGCTCGAGCGGTATGGCGTAGACGTACGTTGGACTGTCTTCGAGGGTGACGACCTCGCTGCTGGGGGCTTCCTTCTGGAGGGCCCGCAACACTGCGGGTGGAGGAGCAGCTCAGGCGCTTGGCCAAGCCGGAAGTCACGGCCAGCGGGTGCGCGCGGCGGTCGTAGATGGCAATTCCGGTGACGCGCTCGCGATTGCCCAGGCGGTCGACCAGGCGCTGCAGCTCCTGGCGCGAGCCCAGCAGCGGGGTTACGCTTTCGTCCAGGCTGTCGGCCAGCAGTTCGGCGCGGCGGGAGAGGTCGCGTTCCTGAATGCGGCGGTCCCGCCGCACCTGGTAGCTGGAGAAGAGCAAGGATACGGCAATGACCGCCAGCAGTACGGGTACGAACAGACGCAGACTTACCCGCATGAACGTTCCCACAATGCCCTTAGATTCAGTTGGCCCGCCCGCATGTCGTCTGCAATCAGCAGAATTCCCCGCCACAGACCCGCAACCAGTCTATCAGGAATTGTACGAATGCCTGCCGGCAGGCGGTGTCGGGATCGGTACACGCGTCGCTGGCCGTGGGCGGAAGCGGGCCAAGCGGGCGGTCGCGATCACTGAGGTAGGCTATGGCTGCGTCCTCCCCGAGGTTGGACAGCATGGCGGGCAGCATCACGTCGGGAGTCATGGACCCGCTTGTTCCCCAGACGTCAGGCATCGGGCCGGGAACCAGCCGGGCAAGCTCGGCTTGCTCTTTTTCGGTGATGAGCACCACCTGCGTGCCCGTGGTCATGATGCAATCGAGAAGCTCGGAGATCGAGGGGCAGGGAATGCCGCTGCCGGCGACGCTGCCGCCGGGGGCGCTTACGTGGTCATAATCCACTACCAGCACCCGCCGCTTGGCGCGCGCCAAGTCGTGGAAGAAGTGTGCATTATCGTCATGAACATCCAGGATTTGCATAGCTAGAGCCTCCGGGACGCGTGGCGCGGTGCATGAAAACAAAAGCACGTCCGGTAGACTGGGCCCGAACTTAGTTCTAGACGAGGTGGCTGAAAGGTTGTTGTTAGCTTATCCCAGATGGCGGAAGCCGGACGTACAAAAAAGCCCCTATTCGGCCTCGGGGCTTTGCCTTAGAGGATGGGTGCGAGCACGGATGCCAGCGCGCGAAGCGCGCGTTAGAACGTAGCCCACGGCGTGAGCCGTGGGCGCGGAGTGGGACAATCCTAGAGCCCGCGAAGCGGGCGAAAGATCTACTTTACGTCGATCAATTCCACGTCGAACAGCAAGGTGGAATTGGGCGGGATGAGTCCGCCGCCAACGCCGCGGGCGCCATAGCCGAGCGCGGGGGGAATCTCCAGCCGGCGCTTGCCGCCGACCTTCATCCCGGCAACGCCTTCATCCCAGCCCTTGATCACCTGTCCGGCGCCAAGCTGGAATGTGAAGGGCTCCTTGCGATCCACCGAGCTATCGAACTTCTTACCGTTGGTGAGCCAGCCGGTGTAGTGGACTACTACTTTGTGGCCGGCGGTAGCGGTAGTGCCGGTGCCGACCTTGCTGTCCCAATACTTGAGGCCGTCCGCGGTAGTGACAGGTTTGCCCGTGACTGGCGGCGGCCCGCCCGCTTGTGATTCTGCCCACACCATTCCACCCAATCCCAACATCAGAAACAGCACCCGCACGATGCTCCAGCTCATTTAGCCTCCATGGAAAAACGAAATCATAGCATCCCGCAAGGCGACAGAACCACCGGAGCGAATCATGAACCAGGGTCGTATCCCTGCAGCAGCAGCCTGTGAAGCGCCCTGACCCATGTCTTGTGAAGCCGTCGGAGCTGTATCGTTCGACTTCCTACGCAAGCGAGACATCATCTAAGGCAAAAATCAGGTTGAAGGCAACCTTTCCGCCGACGTATAGTTCGCGCCAAGCCAAAATTTTCCCCAAGGATCTCCCCCCGATGAAAATTTTCCTGCTGTCAGTCGTGCTGCTAGCCGCGTGTGCGGCCGGGGCACAAACCTTTTCCAATATCGATGATTCGACCGCGGTGGATGACGGCGCCGCGGGAGCGGTGGGCTGGGGCTCGTGCGTCACCTGTGCGGGCGCGGGTTCGAACGCGACCATCGCCAGTTCGCCTTTCCAGACCACTCCCTCGGTCACCGGCGCCAGCCGGGACTTCGATATCAACGGCGCCGCTTATACCGACGCCCTGTGGTGGTACAAAGTCGGACCTCACGACAAAGACACGCACTTCCAGTTCGATTTTGACCTCTGGGTCGCCGCGAATACATCCGCCGCCCAGGCTTTGGAATTCGATATGTTCCAGTTTGCCAGCGGGCGGGAATACATGTTCGGCACGCAATGCAATTACGCGGCAGGTGTGTGGGATGTGTGGAACCAGAAAGCCTTGAAGTGGGTGGCTACCCGCACCGCCTGCACCAAGTTCAAAGCGAACACGCGCTATCACCTCACCTTCAACTTCCACCGCGACTCGAGCGGCAATGAGCACTACGAGAGCTTGAAGATCGTCCAATACAGCCAATACGGCAACGGCCGGCCGAGTTCGAACACGTATTCGTGGAATCTCAGCTATCCCTCGGGACCGATGCCGGCGGGATGGACGGACAACCTGGGCGTCCAATTCCAGATGGACATCGGCGCCGCGGGCGCGGAAATGCAGGAGTGGGTGGACGAAGTTACGCTGACCGCATACTGAGCGGGCGGGACGATCAGATCAGGCTGACTTGGGTCTCAAGCTGAGTTCCGGTCATCGGGTGGTGGAGGGCGTGCGATCTCTCCATCACCCGATTCCAGGATCTTGTCGGCTGGCGTTAGATCGGCGTGGTGCCGGTTCCGCAGGTACTGATCGTGGAAGCGCTGTACTGAAGCACCGCCGAAGTGTCCGTGCAAAAGTAGCGCTGGCCCGTGACCCCAGGTGAAAGCGGCGCGGCTATGTATTGGTAGCTGCTCTTGGGCGTTCCGCTGCAGTTGCCGATGCCGAAGGAATAACCGCTCTTGGTCCCGCCGGCCAGGGTCGAGTCGATCAGCCCGGCCGACGCCGAAGTGGGAGAGGCGCTGCCGCTGGGCGGCGCCAGCGAACTCAAGCTGCATGCAAAGCCCACATTCGGGTAGGTGGTGTTGTACGTGATTTCCGCGGTGTTCAGCGTGCGCAGCGCGCCTACCGCCGAGGCTTCGTTAGCGGCGATGCGCGAGCGCAACAGGTTGGGGATGGCGATGGCGGCGATGATCAGAATAATCGCCACCACGATCAGCAACTCAATCAGCGAGAATCCTGCTTGCTGTTTACGGTTGGTCATATTGGCTTCTCTGAGGAATAGACGCAAGTACTTGCCCCCTATGGCAGGAGCTGGTTGCAGCCAGGATGCCATTGGGGACTTCAGGTCCGCAGTTCTTTGGATTCAGGGGGTTACAGCCCGTCGCAGTGGCGGCATCGAGGATCGACTTTCTGGTTTGCCATTTAGTATCAATTCGGAATGACACAATTCGGCACCCCTGCGAAAAATGATTGCCGCCGCCTCCAACCAGGTCGCGGTCGCAGGTGGGGGTAGCCTTGTAGATGCTTGTACTTCAGTAATTTGTCGCGGGAGTGGGCCACGGCTACGATGGCTCCATGGCCACCGCTCCTGCTGTTGACGACCTCTCTGCCGATCGCCGCTGGCAGCGCTACCACTTCGATGTTCCTATCCGCCTGCTGTTCGAAAACGGGAATCACACCCGGGTGGCAGAAGGCCGCGGGACGGAGTTGAATGAGGGCGGCCTCGGCCTCTACGCCGGCATCGAGTTGGAGATTGGTGATCAGGTGGAAGTCGAGCTCACCGTGCCCTTCTACTCCATGGCGATGCGGCTGCGGGGCATCGTCCGCAATCGGCCCGGCAACGGCTACTACTATGGTGTCCAGTTCATCGACACCGACGCCACACAAAAGGGCGAGATCACTCTGCTGGCCAAGATGCTGGAGACCGCCGCCGGACAGTTCGACTCCTAGCGGGCGGCAGCCTCTGAAGCCCTATTCCACCCAGTTCGCTACAGAGGCACGGAGGCACGGAGATTTGCATTCC
This sequence comes from uncultured Acidobacteriota bacterium, assembly GCA_963733935.1. Taxonomy (GTDB): domain Bacteria; phylum Acidobacteriota; class Terriglobia; order Terriglobales; family Acidobacteriaceae; genus JAHFUA01. The sequence goes on along the minus strand of CAVTEQ010000003.1, from coordinate 134,394 downwards.
GTTTTCTCTGTTTCTCTGCGCCTTGGTGGCTACTGCTGACATGTTCGACAATCCCAGCTCAGGTATGTTCGCGCGCATCCACCGCATCTTCCTCTGCGCGCTGTTGCTGACGACGAGCCTCGCCGCCGCGTGCAAGCCCTGCACCCTGTGGGATTCCAGCAGCGTGCCCGCCATGGCCGATAGCGGCCCCGACCAGGGAGTGGAAGTTGGGATCAAATTCAGGGCGGATGCCAACGGCGCCGTCAGCGCCATTCGCTTTTACAAATCGAGCGCCAACGCGGGTCCGCACGAGGTGCGGCTATGGACGGTCGCGGGCGCCATGCTGGCCTCGGCTACTTCCAGCAACGAGACTGCCTTCGGCTGGCAGCAGGTGGATCTTCCGGCGCCGGTGACGATCGTCGGCGGAGTGACCTACGTGGCCAGCTACCACGCCAGCGCCGGCCACTTCAGCTTCACCGCGCAGTACTTTGCCGAGGCGGGAGTGGACCGTCCGCCGCTGCACGCACCGTCCAACAAGGACGGCGGCAACGGCGTCTATGCCTACAGTCCCACCAGCACTTTTCCCAGCTCCAGCAACAACAGCCCTAATTATTGGGTGGACGTGGTGTTCACTCCCAGCGAGGCCGCGCTGGTGTCGATTGCCGTGGAACCGGCGAAGGCCGCGGTTCTCGCCGGCTCGGCTCAGCGCTTCACCGCCATCGGCAAGTACAGCGACGGAACCACGCAGGACCTCGCAGGCCTTGCCACCTGGGAGGCGAGTAATCCGGGCATCGCGACCGTGGGCATGTACGGCATGGCGATGGGCGTTTCGGGAGGGGATACCACCATCACGGCACGCCTGAAGTCGGTGGCCGCGAGCGCCGCGCTGACGGTGCGCGCCGGACCCGGCGAATCGCCGGCGCCCTTGCTGGTGGTGACCAGCGCCGCCAACCCGTTCACCGCCTACGTACCGGAGATCCTCCGCGCGGAAGGCCTGAACGAGTTTGACGTGCTGGATGTGGCGCAGGTCACCGGCAGCGTGCTGTCTCGCTACGATCTGGCGATCCTCGGTGACATGCCGCTGACTTCGACTCAGGCGGCGACGATTACCGCGTGGGTGCAGGGCGGCGGGAACCTGATCGCCATGCATCCGGACAAGCAGTTGGCAGGATTGCTGGGCTTGGTGCCGGCCGGCGGCCAGCTCTCCGAAGGTTATCTTCAAATCAATACCGCCAATGGTCCGGGCGTGGGACTAGTCGCGGAGCCCATTCAGTTTCACGGCATCGCAGATCGCTATCAACTGAAGGGCGCTACCAGCTTCGCCACTCTTTACTCGGCGCGCAGCAGCGCCACCAGCAATCCGGCAGTAACGCTGAACACCGCGGGACGCGGACGCGCAGCAGCCTTTACCTACGATCTCGCGCGCTCGGTGGTGTATACGCGCCAGGGCAATCCGGCGTGGAGCGGCCAAATGCGCGACCGCAGCCGGCCCATCCGCGCTTACAATTTGTTTTTTGGCAATGCCCACGAGGATCCTCAGCCCGACTGGGTGGACTTCAGCAACATCGCCATTCCGCAAGCCGACGAGCAGCAGCGACTGCTGGTCAACCTGATCCTGCAGATGATTACCGCCAGCAAGCCCCTGCCGCGCTTCTGGTATCTGCCGCGCGGGCTGAAGGCTGTGGTGGTGATGACCGGCGACGACCACGGCTCGCGCTATGCCGCGGAGAACGGCAATACCGCGGCGCGCTTCGGCCAGTTCCTGATCGCCAGCCGGCCCGACTGCAAGCTGGAGAACTGGGAATGCGTGCGCGCGTCCGCTTATTTGTTTCCGCCGGCGGTAGCCTCCAATCCGCTGCTGCCGGAGCAAGCGGCGGATGCCGTGGCCCGCGGCTTTGAAGTGGGCTTGCACCTCAACAGTGTGCCGGACTGCGCCGATTGGACTGCCTCCTCGCTCGATGCCATCTATGCCGGCCAATGGAACTCGTTTTCCACGCGCTATCCGAGCGTCCCGCCGCCGCAGACCAGCCGCATGCACTGCGTCTCCTGGAGCGACTATGATTCCCAGCCGCAGGTCGAGCGCAAGCACGGCATTCGCCTTGACACCAACTACTACTATTACCCCAAGCCCTGGGTGAACAACCGCCCCGGACTGTTCACCGGCTCCGGCATGCCGATGCGCTTCGCCACCCGCACTGGCGCCGTGATCGACGTCTATCAGGCCACGACCCAGATGACCGATGAATCCGGGCAGACGTATCCGCTCACCATCAATACTCTGCTGGATAACGCCCTGGGGCCGCTGGGATACTTCGGAGCATTCACCGCCAACATGCACGCCGACGTGGCCAATTCCGCGGATGCTCAGGCCATCCTGGCCGCGGCGCAAACCCGCGGCGTGCCCATCATCTCCGCGCTCCAGCTTTTGCAGTGGCTGGAGGGCCGCAATGGATCGTTCTTCTCCGCGCTGGAATGGAAGGAGAACACGCTAACCTTCAAGGTGACGGTTGCGGCGGGCTCGAATGGCATCGACGTGATGCTTCCCGCCGAGGGGCCTTCCGGCCGGCTGACGGCAATCACCTGCGACAAGAATGCGGTTCCTTATACGACGCTGGTCGTCAAAGGCATTGAGTATGCAATTTTCCCCGCCGCTCTGGGAGGAACTTTTCAGGCTGCGTACGGCGCGCCGCCGGCCCGCAACTAGCTGCTTTCCTGCGGCTCACCGGAGTGTTCCGGGCTGCCGCCGGGCTCGGGAAAGTCGCTGTCACTGGACTTAATCATCGGATCGCTCTCCCGATGCGACAGTTGTCCTTTGAATCCAGCTTGCGGGTCCTTCGGGTTGTCTTCCTCGGCGGCGCCCTTGTGGCCGTCGTTGTCATTTATCTGGTGGATCCGGTTGCGATCTGCGCTGGTCATGGCACGCTCCCGTACGACATCGTGGGATGAACTATCCCAGTGTGACGTTGCACAAGCCGCAGGTCGGTGACGGCGGATTCACCGCTGTGTGACCTTGGGACATGTCCCACGTTGAACCCTTGAAGGCAACGGTTAATGCGAATGACTGATTGCGATGCGCGACGCTTCCCGGTTATGTTCGCGGTTGGAGGGTCCTTCCGATGAAGAAAGTTTTACTGCTCCTGTTCGCGGCGCTGTTGCTGGCGTCGGTGGCGGGAGCTCAGGACGTGCCCGCGACGTCCAGCGAGACCAGCGCGCAGGCCGGCACGGACATCACCAGCACTACCCCGCAACGGCGGCATCACCGCAAGCACAAGAAACATCACCACCGGGTCAACCCTAACTAACTAACGCTTTTTTGCCGATAACCGTCGGCCACGGGCCGCCCTCCGGGGCGGCCTGGTCTTTTGTGCGCCAGACGCCTTCGCCGCCGAATATAGAATTCAGTTATGAGCGCGCCTGGTATCTTCCGCCCGTTCGAGAAGCTGGTGACGATCACCGTCCAGGGCAGGGAATACGAAGTGCCGGATTCGAACACTCTTCTGCGCGGCTTCCAATTCATGGCGCCGGAAACCGTTCCCTACGGGAGCTTCTGCTGGAACGAGGACTGCCAGCACTGCCGCGTCAGCTACGATGCCGGCGAGGGCACGGAGGCGCGGGTGGGACTCTCCTGCAAGCTGATGGTGCAGCCGGGCATGCGCGTGCTCGACCTGGCCGCAGAGCTGCGCTATTGCTTGCGCGGTATGCTGGAACCGGAAGTGCGCTGAGGTTTGTGCGCCGCGGATGCGCGCGGAAGAACGCGGATCAAAATCTTATCCGCGTGTGTCCGCGTAAATCCGCGGTGCGGCTTTGGATTACTGGTCCGTCGGGCGGTGGCTGGGAGATGCCTTCCTGGTGCTGAGCTGGCGCAGCCGCTCGCGGGCTTGCGTGGCCTCGACCGAGCGCGGATAGCGGGCAATCAGGCTGTTCAGCTCCCGCGCGCCGGCATCGCGCTGTCCCAGTTCGATGAGCGCGTATCCCTTCTTCAACTGCGCAGCCGCGGCCTTGTTGCCGCCGGGATACAACTGCAACACGCTGTCGTAAGCCTGAATGGCGCCCTTGTAGTTGCTCTGCCGATAGGCAATTTCGCCTACGTAGAACTGCGCGTTCCCGGCCAGGTCGGTGTTGGGATAGAACTTCAGATAGTCGTTGAATTCCTGGCTGGCGATGTCATATTTCCCGGCATTGTAATCGCGCAGCCCGTTGTTGTAGAGCACGTCCGGCGGCGGCGCCTGAGCGGCGGGCGTCGCGCCCGGCTGTACCCCCGGCGACTGCGAAGGCAGGTTCTGCTGCTGCGAGGCCAACTGGTCCAGTTGGCCGCTGAGTTTGGTCAGGCGGGCGCGCAGCTCATCGAGCGAGTCGTGCATGGCCTGCACCTGGGTGGAGACCTGGTCCACTTTGCCGCCCATGTCGGCGTTCTGCTGCGAGAGCGTCTTCTGCAGTTGGTTGACCGCGGCGGTCACCTTGTTCATGTTGTCGGTGGTCTGCTCGATCAGGTTCTTCATCACGCCCATGCGCTCGTCGAACGACTGCCGCATTTGCGTCATCTGGTCCTGCAGCGCCTGCACCTGGGTCTGAAGCTGTACGATTTCCTTGCTGACGCCAAACGCCGGCAAAGCCGACCCCAGCCCCAGCACGACAACGAGGAGGAGCATTCTTTTCATATTCATACGCTTTTTAGGATGCCGAAGAGCGGCTGTTCAGCATTGTAAAAGATGAGGGAGAAAATTCCCCACCCTTGGCAAAACCAGCCAAGGGTGGGGAACCCACAGACGGGGTGGTCTGAAAAACAATCACCCGATGACCCGATCACCCGATGTACCGATCTTACGGCTGGTACACGAGGTGCCCGCGCCGGTTCTCCTGCCAGCACTGCTCGGAGTGTTCCGTGCAGAACGGCTTTTCCTTCCCATAACTGATGGTTCGGATGCGGTCGGCGCTCACACCCTGTTGCACCAGGAAGGCCTTGGCGGCGCTGGCGCGGCGGTCGCCCAGGCCGAGGTTGTACTCGGTCGAGCCGCGCTCGTCGCAGTGTCCCTCGACGGTGAAGCGGATGCTGGGATGCTGCTGCAGGAAAGCGGCGTCGGCCATCAGCGCCTGCTGCGCGTCCGCACGAATGTCCGCCTTGTCGTAGTCGAAGAAGGCGTCCTTGACGCTCTGGTTGAATAGTTCCTCGTCGCTGGGAGCGGCCGCGACCGGCGGCGGAGCCGAAGGCGCAGTCACCGTAACTCGCGCCGTGGCTTCCTGGGTTCCGCCGGCGCCCCTCGCGGTGAGGCGATAGGTAGTCGACTCAGTCGGCGTCACCTGCTGCGAACCGTTGGGCCGGACCGCTCCGATGCCTTCTACCGACACGTCGGTGGCATTGGTGGTCTGCCAAGTCAGGGTGGTGGACCCGCCCCTCTGGATGCTGTTGGGATTCGCCGTCAGCGATGCAGTAGGCTGCGGCGGCGGCGGCGGTGGCGGCGGTGGTGGCGCGACTTTCTTCTTGCAGCCAGCCACTACCATCAAAACGGCCAACGTCGCGACGATCGTGATCCACTTCATCCTGCTCTGCTTCACCTTCAATCCTCCTGCGAGAAAGCTCGCCATCTCGTTCCTCCGGAGCTCGTGCTCCCGGATGGATTCAAGTAGGAAACCCGTGCAGCCCTGTGAAGCCTTACTTCCAACTCCAGTTCGGCATGCTGTTGGAGCCCGTAAAGGTAAGCTGGTGCTGCTGGCTGCCGTCGGCCAGCATGGTCCAGATCTGGTCGCTGCCGCTGCGATTGGACTGAAAAACAATGTGCCGCCCGTCGGGCGACCATGATGGGAAATCATTGCGTCCTTGATTCGTTAACTGCACCCATTGGCGGCTGGCGATGTCCATTATATAGATGTCCTGCCCGCCCGGTTCCCCCGGACCCCACTTACGACTCCAACTAAACAACAGGAACTGCCCATTTGGGGACCAGGATGGTGAGACGGCGTAGCCGCCATCGGTCATGCGCTGCACGTTGGCGCCGTCGGCGTCCATGATGTAGACCTGCGGCAGGCCGGAGCGGTCGCTCACCCAGGCGATCTGCGCCGAGGTCTTCGGATTCCACACCGGCGAGATGTCGACGCCTTTGTAGGCGGTGAGCCGCTTGAGGCCGCTGCCGTCGGCGTTGACCAGGTAAATCTCTGGATCGCCGTTGCGCGAAGAAGAAAACAGCAGCTTGGCGCCGTCCGGGGCCCACGCCGGAGAAGCGTTGGTGCCGCCGAATTTGGGAAAAGTCAAAAAGCGGTTCAGCTCCAGCGACCAGATCACGATGTCCGGACCGCCGTGCGCGTAGGTGGTGAAGGCTACGCGGTCGCCGGCGGGCGAGATGCGCGGTGAGAGCGAGATCGAACCCAGACGGGTGATCGCATGCTGGTTGGCGCCGTCGTAATCCATCTCCCAGACTTCTTTGTGTCCAGTGCGCGAGGAGATGAAGACGATCTTGCTCTCGGTAATGGCGGCGATGCCGCCGCCCAGGCGGAAGATAATCTCGGCGGCAAATTTGTGGGCGATGTCGCGTGCGCTGTCCTTGCTGGCCGGCTCCTTGTATTGCTTGCCCAGCACCTGCGGCGCGCTGACGTTCTTCGCGTCGTAGAGCCAGCCCTGCACCAGCAGGTCGGCGCCGCTCGTGCCCAGGTTGCCGAAGGCCACCATGTTGGCGTTGGGCGGAGGATTGCCCCAGCCCGTGATGTTCAGCTCCTGCGGTGTGCCCGGCGTCTGCAAGGGATAGAAGCTCTTCGAGACCATGTCGAAGATGCCGGCGTTGGCGAGGTCATTCCACAACACGTCATCAAAGACCTGCTGCAGCGGCGGCGTGGTTGCGTCGGAGGTCGTGACCTTGAAGTCCGGGACGGCGAGGCGCACCTTCTCCACGCCGAGGCCGGTGCCGGTGCGAATCCAATCCTGGGAGAAGGCGGGCAGGGAGAGGATGAGGCAGAGGAGCAAACATAGGGTGGCCGGGCCCAACGCGACGCCACAAAGCAGGTCCTTCGCTGGTCCTCGCTCGTCCGCCGCGGCGGACTCGTTCGGACGGCGCTCAGGATGACAATTTTTATTTATTCCTGCGGCGCGGCTGAAGCCGCGCCCCTTCAAAGAATGCGTCATCAGTACTGTGGCCTCCTGAAAATTCATCTCCTGTAATCGAACCAGAACTCCACCGAAACTTTGCTGCCGTTGTAGTCGGGGGGCAGCCCGCCGAAGGTGTCGATGCGCTGGATGGCGCGCGTGGCGGAAACATCCAGCGACGGCACTCCGCTTGACTGCTCCACCTGCACGTTGGTCGGCTGCCCGTTGCGCAGAATGTCGAACGTGATGTACACCCGCTGTCCGCTAGAGACGCGCGGATCGACCTCATACTTCATCCAGTTTTCCGAGATCTTGCGCCGTACCACGTCGACGTACCATCCGAAGCGGTTGCCGAAATCCCCGCCCCCGCCGAAGCTCAGGCCGCCTTTAGCGGCGCCGGCATTAAACACGCCATAAGGACCGCTGATCGGCCCGCCCTGTCCGAAGGGGACCACGTTCTCCGGCTCCGGCTGGGGCGGAACATTCTTGGCGACGGTCGAGCGCTCGGGCTTGGGCGGCTTCTTTTTTGCGTTTTTCTCGGGAATCGGAATTGCGTCAGGAGCTTTTTCTTCCTGCTTCGGAAGTGACTTCGAAAGTCCTGGCGACTCGTGGGCCACGATGCTCTTGCCCATTTCGTTGGGAGGAAGCGGAATGGCTGCGCTGCGAGACCAGGGTAGCGGGTCATGGCGCCGCCGCCGGTTCCGCCCGAGCCCCAACTCCCGCCGCCGAGGCCGTGGACAAATCCATAGGCCGCGATGGAGGCGAACAGGCACCCGTGCAGCGCGAGCGACCAGCCCAGCGGCCCTCGCCATCCTTCCCGTTCCGTAAAGATGTCAGCCTGGGCGGACATTGCTTTCTAGCGTCCCTGCTGCTCTCCCGGCGAACTCGTTATTGGCTCGGTGACAATGCTGACATTGGTGATCCCGGATTGCTTCACCGCATCCATCACCGTGGCGAACGCGCCGAAGGGCACATTCTGGTCGGCGCGCAGGAAAATCGTCTGCCGTCCGGGATCGCGCATCCTCTGCCGCAGCCGGGCGCCAATCTGATTGATGTTGATGGGATCGTTGCCCAGGAACACGCGCTGCGAGCGGTCGATGGTGATGACCAGCCGGTCTTCGGTAATTTCCTTTACCGTGCGCGTCTTGGGCACGTTGACTTCGATGCCCGACTGCAGGATGGGCGCCGTCAGCATGAAGATGATCAGCAGCACCAGCACCACGTCCACGAAGGGCGTGACGTTGATGTCGGAGAGCGACGTCTGCGTGCGTCCTTGAGATGTGGTGAAGGCCATCTAGCGTGGCTCCGGGCCGCGTTCGACCGGGCGCTCGACCGCATTCAGAAATTCCAGCGTGAAGTCGTCCATGCGCGCGCCGAATTCGCGGATCGTGCTGCCGAACTGGTTGTAAGCGATGACCGCCGGAATCGCGGCGAACAGGCCGGCGGCAGTGGTGATCAGCGCCTCGGAGATGCCGGGCGCTACGGCGCGCAGCGTGGCCGCGCCCGCCGTGCCCAGGCCGTGGAAAGCGTCGATGATGCCCCACACCGTGCCGAACAGTCCGATGAATGGCGCAACCGCGCCGGTGGTCGCCAGCCAAGGCAGGCGGCGCTCCAGACGCGTCAGCTCTTCCGACGAAGCGATCTGCGCCGCTCGCTGCACGGCGACAGGGTTCTTCAACATGCCCGTGGGATTGCCCACTTGCCGGTGGTACTCGGCATAAGCGCCTTCGAACACCGATACCAGCGGGCTAGGCTTGAACTGCTCCGAGACCGCGGCCACATCCTGCAGGCGCATGGCCTTGCGGAAGGCGCGCAGGAAGCGTCCGCTCTGCGCGCGCGCGCGCCCGAAGCGCGCCCACTTGCCCAGGATGATCGCCCAGGAGAACAGGCTGAACACCAGCAGGATGAGCAGAACGATTTTGGCGACAGCGCCGGTTTGGAGAATCAGAGTTTCAATTTCCCCGGCGAGGAAAGCACAGAAGAGGTTCGAGAACACCATTTCTGCCTTGACCGTAGCACTACGGGGAGGATGGCGTCAACGTTTCGTGTGGTGGGCGCCCGCCCCACATGACTTACCAGCGCGCCATTACCAGCGCGGCGCCGGATGCAGCCGTCTCTACCTTCTGCCTGGATGTCGCGCCAGGTGAGGCCACCATGCGAATCAACTCCCAAGGATGACGATAATTAGGGTTGGCCACCCGGTACACGGTTGCCCGCGGGCCGGCGGCCACGCGCCGCAGCTTGAATTCAACTTTGCGTGGTGGGGAGGGGTTGCGCCAAATGATGTGGGTTCCCATCACTTCCTCCCCGCCGCGCGAAGATCATGGTCACAGCAGCCGAATCGGAGTTGAGTTGCAGATTGTATGAAGGTTCGCATAGGAATCGCTCCGTTTAAGCCTTGCTTCCGAAGGCCCATGGTTCGTGCGATCTGAGCTAGTGCAGCTTGCGGACCAAATTGGCGGCGGCTCGGTGAATCGGCGCAAGACCTACGCGCAGCTAGGGTTTCCGAATTTATGGGAGTTGGGGTCAGAGGCTCATTGACGAGCGCAGGTGGCGAAATGGCGTCAGGGTTGACGAGGCAGCGTCAAGGGAGGCCACAGAGACACAGAGGCACAGAGGAATTTGAAGGCTTTGGAATCAGGCTCTGTGTCTCAGTGTCTCTGCTCCGTGGCTAAGAGTAATCCCTGCGGGTGATGCCCAGCTTGCGCATCTTGGAGTTGAGGGTAGTGCGCTTCAGTTCCAGGCGTGCGGCGGCGCCCTGCGGACCGGAGATCAGGCCGCGTGCCTCGCGCAGTGCCCTAATAATGTGCTCGCGCTCGGCGTCCTCGAGGCTGGTCACATGGGCGGCGGTGGTAGTTTCCGGTCCCGGCTTGAGCTCGGAAATGGGCACGTTCAGCACATTACCGCGGGTCAGGATCACGGCCCGCTCGATCAGGTTCTCCAGCTCGCGCACGTTGCCCGGCCAGTGCCAGCGCTCCAGCGCCTGCATGGTTTCGCTAGGGATACGCTCGATGTGCTTGCCCTTGCTTTCGCCGTGCTTCTGCGCGAAGTAGCGGACCAGCAGCGGGATGTCCTTGCCGCGCTCGCGCAGGGCCGGCAGTTGGATAGGGAAGACGTTCAGGCGATAGAAGAGGTCGCTGCGGAACTCGCGGTCGGCGACCATCTTCCCCAGGTCGCGGTTGGTGGCGGCGATCAGCCGGACGTCCACGCGCAAGGTGCGGGTCGAGCCCAGGCGTTCGAACTCACGCTCCTGCAGCACGCGCAGCAGCTTGGGCTGGAGCTCCGGCGGAATGTCGCCGACTTCGTCCAGGAATAAGGTGCCCTTGTCGGCCAGCTCCACGCGTCCGACCTTCTGCGAAATCGCGCCAGTGAACGCACCCTTCTCGTGCCCGAACAGTTCACTTTCAAGCAGACCGGTCGGGATCGCGGCGCAGTTCAGCTTGACGAAAGTGCGCTCGCGGCGGCCGCTGAGATTGTGGATGGCGCGCGCGATCAGCTCTTTGCCGGTGCCGGTTTCGCCCAGGATCAGGGTGGTGGAATCGGTGGGCGCGACGGTCTCCACCTGCTCCAGCGCCCGCTTCCACACCACGCTCTCGCCGATGATCTCCTCGAAGTTGTACTGGCTGCGGATCTCATCTTCCAGGTAGAGCTTCTCTTCCGCCAGCTTGTCCTTGAGGTCGGCAATCTGGCGAAAGGCAAGGGCGTTGTCGATCGCAATTGCCACCTGGTTGCCCACCTGCTGCAGCAGCTCCACGTCGTTCTGGGTGAAGGCGTTCTCGGTCCGGCTGGAAATGTTGAGCGTTCCCAGCACGCGGTCGCGGCTGAGGAGCGGCAGCCAGCAGCCGGAACGCAGCCCTTCGGCGACCATGAGGCGAGTGACCTCGGAAGGAAAAGTTTCCGAGTCGAGGCGGTTCACCAGCAGCGGCTTGCGGGTGGCGAAGGCGCGCGCCGCCGGCGACCCGAAGCCGAAGGTCATGCCTTCGTGGATCAAACCCCGGCCATTGGGCAAGTCCAGGCCGCGGATTTCGAAAGCATTCTCCGCGGCGTTGTAGAGCGCCAGACTGGAGTAGTCGTGGCGGAAAGCGCGGCGCATGGCGGCGGAGATGGCGGTGAACAGGTCGTGCGATTCCAGGTGGCTGACCAGGGCGTTGTTGATTTCCAGCAACATGCGCAGGCGGTCGCGCTCCATCGAGAGTTGCTGCTGGTAGGAAACGGCGGTCTCGTGGGTAAGAACGTTGTCCACGGCCACGGCGATCTGCTCGCCCACCTCGCGCATCAGGCGCATGTCCGAGTCGCTGAAGGCATCGACCACGCCGCTGCCGAAGCTGATGGCTCCAGCGCGCCGCTGGGACGTTGTCACGGGCACTACATAGTAGGACCGCAGACCGCTCTCCCGGTACATGCGCACCGCCGGCGCGAAGCGCGTCTCTTCTTCCAGGTTGCGGATGAGCAACGGCTGCTGATGCTGCCAGACCCAGCCGGCGGGAATGTCATCGACGGGCAGCGCCAGCGACAGCGGCACGGTGACCGGCACGGTCGCCTCCAGCACATTCAGCCGCATCATGTTGGTGGCGGGATCGTAGAGCACCAGGTTCAGCAGATCGAAGCGCAGCCGGGGTTGCAGCCGTTGCGCCAGATCCTGGAACAATCCGGACAATTCGGGATGCGAGGCGATGCAGTGCGACACCTCCACGAGGGTCTCGTAGCGCTCGCTCTCCGGCGAGGACCATTCTGGGAGCGCACCCCCGCGGCTTGCCATACCGAAGTTATGGCCAGCAGGCATCACCCACACCCCTTGGTTCCAAACTGGGCGGATTGTAACCTAGATCGAATCCTGCTGCTGACGGGATTTCGTCAGGCTGACGAGATGTCAGCAAAATCTATCGTCAAAGCATTCCCATTCAGGACCCGCCCAGAACGCCCCAGTGAGATGCAACGAGCTAATTCCAAAAGGCTTCGCAGCGGGCGACCCTACCGTGCAGGATGGTGGCCATGAATCTGCATTGACCCGTGCATGTTACGGATCACGACTCAGACAGAACCCACGGCAATCACTCTGGTGCTAGAAGGCAAATGCCGCGGGCCCTGGGTGGAGGAATTGGAGCGCTGCTGGCGCAAGACTGCGGCGACGGCGCCAGGCAAGAAGCTGCACGTGAATCTGGAAAACGTTGGGTTCGTGGATGAACGCGGCAAGCAGTTGCTAACGGAGATGTACGCAGAGGGCGTCGAGTTGGACGCAGCCGGCCTGATGATGGCTTCCCTGGTGGAAGAAATCGCGGCCGGCAATTCGTCAAGGCAGCGAGCCTAGCAAGACTGCGTGGGGATTGTTTCAAGATAACCGGCCTGAGAATCATCGAGTGGGGCGATTTTCTGAGGAGGTTTCATCGTGACTACTTTGCAAGTGATACAACCGGTTGCGGCGGTTCCACACTGTGCTCTGCCATTTTTGGAAGGACTGGCGGAATCCGGACGATCCCTGGATCGTGTGACGCGGGAGAGCTCTTATCCCGCGGAAGCGCTGCTGTTCGTGGAAGGCCAGTCCTCGCCGGGCGTGATGCAGATCGTGAGCGGCCGGGTGAAGCTCTCGACAGCTTCGGCCGATGGGCGCACCATCGTGGTGCGCATGGCCGGCCCTGGCGAAGTGCTGGGCCTGAGCGCCAGCGTGGCAGGGCGTCCCTGCGAGCTGACGGCTGAGGCTCTGGAGCCCTGCCGTATCAAAATCATTCCTCGCGAATCCTTCAAGCAGTGGTTGCGCGTGCACCCGGACCTGGCGTTTCGTATCGCCCAGGAGCTGGCCGAGGAATACAACAACACCTGCCATCAGCTGCGCAGCATGCTGCTGTCGCATAGCGCCACCGAGCGTTTGGCGCGCACCCTGTTGCAGTTGGTGCGCAACGCGGCGCCCGGCAAGGAAGCTCGGGTGGAATTCCTGATGACTCACCAGGAATTGGCGGAAATGATCGGCACGTCGCGCGAGACGGTGACGCGACTGCTGGCCAGCCTCCGTCACAAGGGCCTGATCGAGATTGAGGGATCAACGCTGTTAGTCCGCAACCGCGAAGCTCTGGGCAAACTCGGGCACGGCGACGGCGCCGGTTTCGGAATTTAGGCTTCGGTTATTTGGGCGGATCCTTTTCCGTCACGGAAGAAGCACAGAGGGACTGATCCCGGTTCCTCTGTGCTTTTGTGTTGCCATGCGTTCTCGGCTGTAAAATCATTGCCATGAGAAGTGCAGGGATGATCCTGGCTGGGCTGGTGTTTTTGGGACTGGGCTTGGCGGCGAAGGACCACCCGCCCCAAGCGGCGTCCAACCTCAGCTTCGTTGTGGTCAAAAGTGACAATGGCAAGCCGGTGCGCAACGCTGCCGTGGTCTTGCATCAGGTGGATTCACGCGGACGCCAGGTGAAGGGCAGCCTGGAGCTCAAGACCGATCAAGAGGGCAAGGCGTCCTACGCCGGCATTCCCTATGGGAAGGTGCGGGTGCAGGTGATCGCTCCCGGCTTCCGGACCTACGGCGAGGACCACGACATCAACCAGCCGGAGCACGAATTCGTCATCAAATTGCAGCGCCCACAGGAGCAATACAGCATCTACAAGTGAGTTGGCGGCCATCCGCCGGGTTTTGCCGTTGTGGGCCGGATAAGATTTGTCCCCCGGTGAGTTGGCCCGCCCGAGGCGCCGCGGTTTCCCAAGCCGCCCAAGCTCTCGCTGCCCAGACCTCCGCGCAGGAAGAACCACTCTTCCTGAGACGCAAAGGCGCCCGCGACCGCGGCTAATTAAGGCTGACGAGAGCCACGGGATTGATCACCACCGAGGCAAACGGCGAGTTGACCACCTGTTTCAGCGCCCCGCTGTTATCAATGGAGAAAACCGAGATAGTGTTGGCATCGCGGTTGGCTACGAACAGGAAGCTGCCTGCCTTGTCGGTGGTAACGGATGACGGGCTGGCGCCGGCGGCCACTGGGGAGCCGCTCAGCGGCGTCAGCGTGCCCGAGCCGTCGATGGAAAAAACAGAAACGTCGTTCGAACCCTGATTGGCGGTGAAGAGAAATTTTCCTGCCGGATGCACCCACACGCTGACCGGCGTGTTGCCGGTCGCCACCGGCGAGCCCACGGCGGTGAGCTGTCCGGAGCTGGCAATGCTCAACGCGGCCACCGTGTTTGCCACCGGGTCGGTGACGAACAGGAACTTGCTCTGGGAATCCATGACCATCCGGGTGGGGTGGCCGCCCACCGCCAGCGTGGAGGCCGGCGGCGACTGCAGGAATCCGTTGGAGTCAAAGGTGTAGGTAAGAATCGCACCGGTGCCGGAGCTGGCCACGAACAGGTTCTTTCCGGTGGTCGCTAGCGCGCTGGGCCCGTCCGCGGTGGGCAGCGGGCAGGGAGCTACCTGGTTCTTCGTGCAGGGCGGCTGTTGCTGCTTGACTTCAGACAGCGCCCCCCCGGTGGGATCGATGGTGAACACGGAGATGCTGGGGGGATTGGTAGGATCCGCAGGACTCGGTCCCAGGTTGGCGGTGAACAGGAAGTTGCCCGTGCTGTCGATGGCGATGGCTGAGGGGTCCACACCGGTGGGTATGGGAACCGAGGGCGACGAAGGGCCGCTGGCGGAGGGCAGCGTAGCCACAACCAGGCCTCCGGTTTTGGCGTTCAGCACGTACTGCGAAACCCCGCCGGGCCCAATTCCACCGGCGGCATCGACGACGTAAGCAAAACGCACCAGGGGATCGACGGCCATGGCGACCGGCCCGGCGCCGGTAGCAACGGGCTCGGCCGTTGTGGTGAGGGCGCCGGCGCCGGAGACGCTGAAGATGCTGATATTGGAGCTTCCCGGCGCCAGCGCATACAGAATCTTTTGCCCCTGGCTACCGCAGCCGCACAGGGACGCGAGGAGTAAGCCCATTAGGCTCAAAATGAAATGCCGCTGAACCTGGATCATGGGTTCATACGGTATTGGAAAGACCGTGTCTTTGACAAGGATTGAGTCATTGATTCATCGATGCATGGAGCGACCATGCATAATGGATCCATCAGCGCAAAAGCAGCGGTCCCAGCAGGCGGGCGGCGGCGAAGCCGATGAGGAAGGCGAGCAGCATTAATCCCAGGACCAGCCACCAGCGCCCGCGCGAGCTGCGTTCGATCTGCTTGCCGCGCAGTTCGCCCATGCGGGTCATGGTGAGCACCACCAGGTGCGACATGCGCTGCAGCGTCTCGGTGGCTTTCTTGTCGAAGGCGTGAGGGCGCGTGGAAAGCAACTCGAAGATGCCTACCAGCTTGCCGTCCTTGATCAGCGGAACCACGCTGATGGAGCGGATGCCGGTTTCGCGGCTGAGGCTGCTGTCCACGCGAGGGTCGCGCTCGGCATCGTCGCAAAGCAGCAGGTGCTGCGTGCGCACGCACAATCCCGATAATCCGGAGCTGGGATCGAGGCGCGTGCCCAGAGGCGGAGCGCTGCTGCCGTAGCGGGCCCGGCACACGAAGCGGCCGCCTTCCGCCAGGGCGATGGCCGAACCGGTGGCGCCGGTGAGCGCGGCCACGCTGGTGACCACCAGATCGAACACGCGGTCGGCATCCATGCCGGAGCGCATGAGCTCGTTGAAGACGGTGTCGATGGCCGAAACTTCCTGCCCGTTGGCCGCCGGGGCAGGCCCGCCGATCTCGATGCGGAAGCGATCCCAGGCAGCCGTCAGCTCACCTTTCCGCGGACTCGCCGCGGGCGGACTGCTCTCCCCTGCGACATTGGGCACGGCTTCCGGGAGATCCGGCACCAGCTACGCTCCGCGAGACCGAGGATTTGGCCGTTGTAGCCTGGAATCAGGAGCCCAAAACCCGCACTGCGCGCACCGTTTGGGGGGAAACGGGATTCTCGCCCCCAGGGGGCGGGTGTGTCAAGCAGGCGGAGGATCGCCGGGATCGCCGAAATCCACGGAATCGCCGAAATCGACAGAACACGTCACGGATTACGGCGATTCAGGCAGCGGGACGACAGCAGCCTGGGGCTCTCCGCGTCCTACCTTCCCGCAGGCAGCCAGACCGCCTGCGGCTCGTCCGGGGGCACTTGCATAATGTGAGGGGTAATCACCAGGATCAATTCGTCGTCCTGGAGAGTGCGGTTCCAAGTGGCCGCCAGCAGCCCGAGTCCGGGAATGTCGCCGACTCCGGGCACGCCGCCGAGCGAGGCCTGCTCGGTACGGTTGATATTTCCCACCACCACCGCCGTTTCACCGTTGCTTACTGTGATCGTGCTCTTGTAGGAGCGATTGGAGATCACCGGCACGCCGTTGAAGACCTGCCCGGTCAAGGCTTTCATCTCGATCTCCAGCTCCAGCGTCACGTCGGACTCCCCATGCACGGAGGGCGTGGCCTTTACGGTGAGACCGACGTCTTCGTAGCTGACCGATGGGAAGGCCGCCTGGAAGGTGTTGTTCTGAATGTTCTGCGCGATCGCCGGACTGTTGAAGATGGGCGCGAAGGTGGCGTTCAGGATGGGGTAGCGGCTGCCCACCTTCATGGTGGCGGCCTTGCCGTTCATGGCGCGCAACGTCATGCTCTCCAGGGAGCGGACGTTGGAACTGTTCAACTGAAAGTGGGCCGTGGTTGGACCAATGGTCAGGGCGGACAGCGTGAGTCCCTTGCCGAAGGTGGCGAAGGGAGTATTCAAAAGCGGACTGAGCTGCTGCTGCTGCAACTGCGCCAGCAACGCCGACAGTGCCGTGCTGTTGGCCTGGTTGATGCCGCCGGAGGAGATGAGCTGATTGATGAGTTGCTGAGTGTTGGGCTGGCTGGCCAGCAGCGCCGACACCTGCGACAAGTTGAACAGGCTGGAACTTGGTGGCGTCTGGATTCCCAGGTTGTCCAGCGCCTGGCGGTCGATCTCGAAGGTCTGTATGTCGAGCAGGACCTGCGGCGGTCCGGAGTTGGAGAGTTGGGTGACGAACTGGGTGACGGCGTCCAGCGTCTCCCGCGGCGCGCGTACCGTGATCAGGTTCTTGCTGGCGGTGGTGCTTACCAGGCGGAGTTCGAAGATGCTGCGCAACATGCCGGCGAGATCGTTCAGTTCCTGCGGGCTCGACGCCTGGTTCACGTAAAAGCTGCGCAGCGACAGATGCTCGAACTGGCGGCGGTTTTCCGGAGTGTCGGCGGCCAGCAGAATCTCGTTTTCCGAGAGCGGCACCCAGAAAGACTTGGTGACCATGCCCGCCAGCTCCATGGCCTTGGCGAACTCCACGCCTTCCACTTCAAAGCGCACCGCGCGCGCGGTGAAGGACTGATCGTAGGTGATTTTGATTCCGAAGCTGCGCGCGATCATCTCGTAGAAGCCGCGCGAGTCGCCGCGATAGTGGATGTCCACCCGGCCCGGGTGCGGCGCCAGTTCCACGGGATCGGAGCGTTCCACCAGACGCAAATTCTTGGACAACTCAGGGGCTGCCGGCCCTAACGCGTCGTTGAGCCGCTGTTGCGCGAAGCTGTTGCCGGAGTCGAGATCGAGGGCGGCGCGGAATTCGCCCACCGCATCCGTAGGCTTTCCTGCGGCCATCAGACGATTGCCGTTCTCGATATGGCGCTGTTCCAGCGCCGCGCGGGCAAGCTCGCGCGCGCTGATGTAATCGACGTTGGCGGGCACCAGCCGCGCCGCTTCGGTGAACTCCTTGTAAGCGCGCGCCAGGTCTTTGTCGCGCAGCTTCACCCCGCGCCAGTAGGCGGAGGCAGCGGCTCTCAGGTCCTTGGCGGGAGCTTCGCAATCATTGGCCTCGATGCTGCACATGGCCGGCGGCTTTTTTCCCGGGAGCTCATCCGACGCGTGGCCGATGGCCGCTAGACCCAGGCACACTGCCGCCGCCAGCCGCCACCAGCGCAAAGTCCCTTTCCAAACAGAAACTGGCATGGGTAGAGCGATTTTACCCTGATTCCGGCCATGCGGTCATTCGGCCGGTGGGCCATGTCCGCGGCTGTTTAATGCAACATTTTGCTGGTGGTCTTAATCCCATGCGCTAGCATTACCGCGATGGCACAGCGAACCACGACGGCGGTCGAAATCGAGGGCAAGCGCCTGACGCTCTCCAACCTCGAGAAAGTGCTCTATCCCGCCGCGGGCTTTACCAAGGCGCAGCTCATCGATTATTACGTGCGCATTGCGCCCGTGCTGCTGCCCCACCTGCACGGACGGCCGCTCACCATGAAGCGCTATCCGGAAGGCGTGGAGGGAGAGCTTTTTTATCAGAAGAATTGTCCGGACCACCGTCCGGAGTGGGTGAAGACGGTGCGCGTCTGGAGCGAGGGCAACAAGCGCTGGATGGACTACTGCACGGTCGAGGACGTGGCCACGCTGGTGTGGGCGGCCAACCTGGCCGATATCGAGCTGCACACCTCGCTCTCGCTGGCGAAAGACATACTGCGGCCGACGATGATCGTCTTCGATCTCGATCCTGGCGAGCCTGCCAACATCGTGCAGTGCTGCCAGGCAGGAATCTGGGTGCGCGATGTTTTCCAGCATTTCGGACTGCAGGCATTTCCCAAAACCTCGGGATCGAAGGGACTGCAGGTCTATGTTCCGCTGAATACTCCCGTTACCTACGACGACACCAAGCCCTTCGCGCACGAGCTGGCACGGCTGCTCGAATCACAGCACCGGGACCAGATCGTCTCCGACATGAAGAAAACTCTGCGCGTAGGCAAAGTCTTTGTGGACTGGAGCCAGAACGACGATCACAAGACCACCGTCTGCGTATACTCGTTGCGCGCCAAGCCGCAGCCCACGGCTTCGACGCCGGTCACGTGGAAAGAAGTCGAGCAGTGCCTGGCAAAGAAAGATGCGAAGCTCCTGGTCTTCAGTTCCGACGAGGCGCTGGATCGGGCGAAGCGCATGGGCGACCTGTTCGAGCCGGTGCTCACCCTGAAGCAGAAGCTGCCGGGGCTGGACGCGCTGCGCGGGTCGAGTGAAGCCAGCGGGAAGGCGGCGCCTGCCGCCGGGAGCAAACCGCGAAGACCGCAAACGCCGGCGCGACGCACGGCCGCGCGCAAAGCGTAAGTTTTCTGCGGGTGGCAAGGGCCGTAGGCCCGAGATACGTTAGCCCAGCACGGCAGTCGGCGTAAGCGCAGGTGAGGGCGTAGGCAGGCTACGATTCTGGTCGATGCGAGCCCATGCCGTCAGGCACGGCAGTAAGCACTTCCGTGGTGGGCTAACATATTTCGGCCCTCCGGGCCTTGTGACATGGGCGATTTGGAAGCGCTGATGGCCATCTACGCAGGCACGTCCGGTTGGGCCTATGCGAGTTGGAAGCCGGCTTTTTATCCGCCCAAGTTGCCGTCGAAATCATTCCTATCGCACTATGGCACGCGCCTGAACACAGTAGAAGTGAACTACAGCTTCCGGCGGCTGGTTTCGCCCAGCACGTTTGAGAACTGGACAGCCGCGACGCCGCGCGGAATTCAAGTTTGCCGTCAAGGCCCACCAGAAGATCACCCACATCCTCCGCCTGAAGAATGCCGACGAGATGGTGCGGGCGTTTCTCTCCTCGGTCGGGCCGCTGCACCAGGCGGGAAAGCTCGGGCCCATCCTGTTCCAGCTTCCGCCCAACCTGAAGTGCAGCCTGGAACTGCTCGATGGATTCCTGCGCGAACTGCCGCGCGCACCGCGCTACACCTTCGAGTTCCGCCACGATTCCTGGTTCGCCGATGCCGTCTATGACCTGCTGCGCAAGCACAACGTCGCGCTGTGCGTGGCGGAGAGCGAAGATCGCACCGTCCCCGACGAGACCACGGCCGATTTCAGCTACTACCGGTTTCGTCAGCCGGAGTATTCGGCCGAGCAGCGTGGCGAATTGACGCGAAAGATTTCCGCCAGGGTCGCCGAGGGAAAAGACGTCTTCGCCTACTTCAAGCACGAGGAGAGCCCGCAGGGCGCGCTGTACGCGGAGGAGTTGCTGCAGGCGGTGAAGGGAAGAGCTCAGCTGCGAGGGAATCCGCAGAAGTGCGATCCTGAAATTGGCCGACAATGCAGGCTAAGGCCTGCTCACCCGGATCGGTTAACGGCTCCAGGGTGGAGCAGGGCTCGCCCTGCATTAAAATCCCTCACGTGCAGGCTTTAGCCGTGAGGTTCCCGGCTAACGCCATCGGATGGGACAATGCAGCGCTAAAGCGCTGCTCCACCCTGCGCGAACCATCGGGTCAACCTCCCCACGTCCGATAACGCGCATACTGGCTTGGCCGCCAGCCAGCCCATGCCGCGCGAACTCGCCTCTTTCGTCGACTACCTGAAAATCGAAAAGGGTCTGGCGCCGCTCACCGTCGTAGCCTACACGCGCGACATCACGCAGTTTGCCGACTTTCTGAAGAAGCGTCCGCTCACCGCGGCGCGGCGGCAGGACGTGCGCGACTTTCTCGACCATCTCTTCTCCCATCACGTCGACGGCCGCTCGGTGGCGCGCAAGCTCTCCGCCCTGCGACATTTCTACAAATACCTGCTGCTCGACCGCCACATCGCTCACGATCCCACGCTCAACCTGGAAACGCCGCGGCAATGGAAGGTGCTGCCCAAGGCGCTGGCGCGCGACGAAATCGCGACCATGCTCGCGCCGCGGAGCGCCACGACCACCAAGCTCGCGACTGCCATCACGCTGCGCGACCGCGCCATGCTGGAGACTTTCTACGCCGGCGGGCTGCGCGTCTCGGAGATCGTCGGCGTCAAGCTGGAAGACCTGAAGCTCGACCTGGGATACGTGCTGGTGCGCGGCAAAGGCGACAAAGAGCGCATCGTGCCGCTGGGCATGCCGGCGATCCAGGCGATTCGCGAATATCTGGCCGAGGGCAGGGAAGCGCTGGCCAAGGGCAAGAGTTCGCCGCTGGTCTTCATCGGCCGGGGCGCGCGGAAGATCACGCCGCCAGTGGGTTTGGAAGATCGTGCGTGCCGCATCTTCGGGCAATGGCCGCCGCGCCAGCCCGCACATGCTGCGCCACAGTTGCGCCACGCACATGGTCGAGTCCGGCGCCGACCTGCGCACGGTGCAGACCATCCTCGGACACGCCGACATCTCGACCACCCAGGTTTACACGCACCTGGCTCTCGACCGGCTGAAGAACGTTTATCGCGAGCACCATCCGCGAGCGAAAAGCTCGCCACGGAGACACGGAGGCACAGAGTGGGACCCGTTCCTAAAGCGGTTGCGCGCTTCCTGCGCTCGTTGCGCGAGCGCAATGCCTCGGCGCACACCATCAAGGCGTACACCGGCGACCTGGAGAAGTTCGCGGTGTATGTGGGCGACAGCGGATGGAAGCAGATCGACCACGTACGCATCCGCGGATTCTTGTCGCGGCTTTACGATCAGGGTCTCTCGAAGACTTCAGTGGCGCGGGCGCTGGCGGCGGTGCGCTCGCTCTATCGCTGGCTGGCGCGGGAAGGCGTGGTCGAGCAGAACCCGGCAGCGCTGGTGGCGACGCCGAGGCTGCCGAAGAAGCTGCCGCGCGTGCCCACCATCGAAGAGATGAACACCGTCCTCGACGGCGACATGCCGGAGCTGGCGGCGTGGCCGGAGCGCGACCGCCTGATCCTGGAATTGCTCTACGGCTGCGGCATCCGCAACTCGGAGCTGATCGGCATCAACCTCGACGACGTGCGCTGGTCGGGCGAAGCCATTCTGGTGCGCGGCAAAGGGCGCAAGGAACGTTATGTGCCCTTCGGCGACGCGGTGAAGTCCGCGCTGACGGCGTATCTGTCCGATACGGCAGCAGAGGCTGGCCGAGCGCAGGCAGTCCACGCGCGCTCTGCTCGTCAGCCTGCGCGGGACGCGCCTCACTACGCGCAGCGTTGGACGGATCGTCAAGCGAATCGCGGTCGCCAAGGGGCTCTCACCCGAGGTTCACCCGCACACTCTGCGTCACGCCTTCGGCACGCATCTTCTTGAAGAAGGCGCCGACCTGCGCGCCATCCAGGAGATGCTCGGACACGAGCGGCTTTCCACCACGCAGCGTTACACGCAGCTCTCCATGAAGCACGTGCTGGCGGTGTACGATCAGACACATCCGCGGGCGAAGTGACGCGCGCGGACTCAGGACGCAATCGTGCCGAATCCTCCGAACTTCGCGCAGCTCCCCAAGATCGAGTTGCACTGCCATCTCGATTGCTGCGTGCGTCTGGAAACTGCCGCCGAGCTGGCGCAGGAGATGAAGATTGAGGTTTACGAGCCGCTGCGGACGGCGCTGGTTGCGCCCGAGCTGTGCCACGATCTGGCCGACTATCTCATGCGGGTGGATCTTGCGGTGGCGCTGATGCAAACGCCGGAGAGCCTGACGCGCATCGCGCACGAGCTGGTGGAAGACTTCGCGGCCGACGGAGTGATCTACGGCGAGGTGCGATTCGCGCCGCAGTTGCACCGGCGAAATGGGCTCACGCTCCAGCAGGTGCTCGATGAAGTTTACAAAGGCCTGCTGCTGGGACAAAAGCAGTTCAACGTCCGCACGGGCCTGATTCTCTGCTGCCTGCGCCACGAGCCCGCGGAGCTGAGCATGGAAGTGGCGAAACTGGCGGTCGCCAATCCGGACAAAGTATGCGCGCTCGACTTGGCAGGCGATGAAGCCCGCTATCCCGGCCGGCCGCACGCAGCGGCGTTTCGCCTGGCGCGCGAAGCCGGGCTGCGCCGCACCGTACATGCCGGAGAAGCCGCCGGTCCGGCCAGTGTTCGCGAAGCCCTGGATGAGCTTTTTGCCGAGCGCATCGGCCACGGGGTGCGCGTGGAGCAGGACCCGCAACTGGTGGAGCGGGTTCGCAGTCAGGCGATTCCGCTCGAGATGTGTCCCAAGTCGAACGTGCAGACGCGGGCAGCCGTGTCGCTGGACGGCCATCCCATTAGCCGGCTGCTGCGCCAAGGGGTGCGCGTCACCGTGAACACCGATGCGCGGACTACTATCGGAGACGTCGATAACGCGCGAGTTTGAGCGGCTGGCGAGCTGGCACGCATGGGGGCTCGCCGAGTTCTGGCAATGCCAGAGAAACGCGGCCGAGGCGGCGTTTGCGCCGCCTGCCATTTGCGAAGGCCTCTTGCGGAAGATCACGAGCGCCGAAGCGCAGTACAGCCCTCCCACACGGCCCAGCGCGTCGCGCCACAACGTCCGCGAAGTTGTCCTCCGAGTCGTAGCGCCGGCCTCTGGCCGGCTGTGGCGAGGGCGTCCCGCCCTCGCGTGTGGGCGAGACGCCCACACGACAGCCGCCGAGACGGCGGCGCTACATTACGACGCAAACAAAAAGGCGCTGGATCGTGCGACCCAGCGCCGAACCACTCAAGGGGCCCTCTCGCATAAATAATGCCCACAAAGAGAACATCTACCACAGAGGCACGGAGGGATGCGGAAATTCCTCCGTGCCTCCGTCTACCACAGAGGCACGGAGGGATGCGGAAATTCCTCCGTGCCTCCGTGTCTCGGTGGCGGCCTTCGTCACTAGCCGCCCGCGATTGCCCCGATGATCAAGAACGGCTCGGCGCCCGAGACTACCGCCTGCGGCAGCGGATTGTCCGACGAGTCAAGGGACAAGTCTTCCTCGCAGGCGAAGAATCTCAAGAACGGCCGGCGCTGCTGCGTGACGTGGTCGCGGATGGTCCCTTGCAGCATGGGATAGCGCGCCTCCAGCGCGTCGAGCACCGAGCGCGTCGTGACCGGCCCCTCGATCTCGAGCTGCACCTCGCCCTCGACCCGCGCCAGCGTGCGCAGATGTGCGGGTATGACCACACGGATCATGGCAGCGTCTGCACCTCCACGGAAAGCACCGCCGGCAGATCGCGCACGATCGGCGCCCAACTGTCTCCGGAATTGGCCGAGCAGTAAACCTGCCCGCCGGTGGTGCCGAAGTAGACGCCGCAGGAATCGAGCGTGTCGACGGCCATCGCGTCGCGCAGCACGTTCACGTAGCAGTCGCGTTGCGGCAGACCTTGGGTCAGTTCCTCCCACTCATTGCCACCGCTGCGGCTGCGGTAGACGCGCAGCTTGCCATCCGGCGGATAGTGCTCGGAATCGCTCTTGATCGGGACCACATAGATAGTGTCCGGCTGGTGCGCGTGCACGTCGATCACGAAGCCGAAGTCGGTCGGCAGGTTGCCGCTCACCTCGTGCCAGGAGTCGCCGGCATTGTCGCTGCGCATCACGTCCCAATGCTTTTGCATGAAGAGGACGTTCGGACGCGAGCGATGCATGGCAATACGGTGCACGCAGTGGCCGATTTCGGCGGTGGGATCGGGGATGTATTGCGACCGGAGTCCCTGGTTGATCGGCTTCCAGGTCTCGCCGCCGTCATCGGTGCGGAAAGCGCCCGCCGCTGAAATAGCGATGTAGATCCGCTTGGGATTGCTGGGATCGAGAATAACTGTGTGCAGGCACATTCCACCCGCACCGGGCTGCCACTTCGGTCCTGTACCGTGGCCGCGCAGTCCGGGCATCTCCTGCCAGTTCTGGCCGCCATCGCGCGAGCGGAACAGGGCAGCGTCTTCCACGCCGGCGTACACGGTGTCGGGATCGCTGAGCGACGGCTCCAGATGCCAGACGCGCTTGAACTCCCACGGATGCTGCGTGCCGTCATACCACTGGTGCGTGGTCAGGGGTTTGCCGCCGGGGGAGGTGTCATAGACGAATTTGTTGCTTTTGCCGGCGGGCATGCTTCCGGGCGCCGGGATGGCCTCGCCGCCGGGAGTCTCCCAGGTTTTGCCGCCGTCGCTCGAGCGCTGAATCACCTGCCCGAACCATCCGCTGGTTTGCGACGCGTAGATGCGATTCGGGTCTGCCGGCGATCCCTTGAGGTGGTAAATCTCCCAGCCGGCAAAATGGGGGCCGCTGACCTCCCACTGCTGGCGCTTGCCGTCTGAGGTCAGGATAAACGCGCCTTTGCGCGTGCCCACCAGAACTCGTACTCCGCTCATAGCTCGCTCCTCACAATCGTTTTGCCACAGAGGCACAGAGACACCGAGGAAAAATACCTCAAAATCTCTGTGCCTCTGCGCCTCTGTGGCAGTTATTCGAGCAGCGCTTACGCCGCTTTCGACTGCGTACGCATCTGCTTCATGAACTGACGCATGGCAGCGATGTGGCCCGGGGAGCGCTTTTCGCTCCAGGCTTCAAAGCGCTTGGCAGCCTTTTCCAGGTTAGCGAGGAATTGCGGATTCGCGAAGCGCTCCCGCCCCTGCGCAATGGTCGGCTTGAGCAGCTCCCAGACCCCAAAGAACTCGCCCGTGGTCTCGAAGAAGAGGTCTTCGTGAAGCAGGCCGTAATTCAGCATGGCGCAGGCCTGGTCCCAATAGCTGAACACCATCATCGCCAGAGTGCCGTTCTCCGTGCCCGGCGCGGCGATGCGCATGGAGTCCTCGAAATTGTCCACGATGTAGTTCTTCATGAACCAGTCGCGTGCCTGGCGCAGGCGCGCCTCGCGGCGGAGGTCATAAAGCTGAAGTTGCAGTTGCGCTTGCTCGTGCGTGGGTTTGGTTTCCATGATTCTTTCTCTCCTTATTCTTCCCGCCGTGCGGGAATGGGTTGAGCTGGCGCTGGTTTAGTTTTTGGGAAAGTTTGGATCGGCTCTTACTTCCAGAATCTGCTTGGTGTGGCGCTCGCTGTGCGCCGAAATGAACAGCAGCCATTCATAGGCGTCCAGCGGCTGCTTCATCGGACTGTCGACCACGTGGTCGCGCAGGTCGGGCGTCGATTGCAGGTAGGCGATCGTCTTGGCGCGGCTGGCGAGAAAATGGTCAAGCGTTTCGGAAGGCGTCCAACGGCCGGTCGGAACGAGCGGCTCCGGCGCGTGCGCTTTGTGGCTGCGGTCCGAGACCATGGCCACCACCATGGCGTCGAGCTTGGCGATGTCGCGGTCGGCAGGGCCGGCCGGGGCTTGCATGATCTTGGTGGTGATGTTCTGGAAGATGAAATCCTCGGCCAACGCGATGTGTTCGAGTACTTCCGCGATCGACCAGCGATCGGGAGCCGGTTTGAAGTTCAACTGCGCCGGCGAAAGCCCCTTGGTGGCGGCCACCACGCCGTCACGGGTCTGCTCGAAATACTTCACGCCTTTCTCGCGGTCGGCTGGGGTGAGGCTGTCGCCAAACGCTGCCGTTGCCAGCACCAGCAGCGCGCAGCACAGCAGGGAAACTTTCTTCATGGTGGTTCCTTTCGTGAGGAGATCGACAGCGTCGATCGGTTGAACATCGCTTCTGTTTAAAAAGCACATCACTCGGCGTTAAATGCGGGAAGCAGCGGCGTCGAGTCGCGCTCGCGCCATCGCCGCCGAACTTCCGCCAGGACTTTTTCGCGCTGCTTTGCCATTTTTGCGATTACGGCACAGGGTGCGCCCGTCTGCTCGTGCCGCGTTCCCCAGATGAGCAACTCCAGCAGCACCGGCGCCAGATCGATCCCTTTTTCAGTGAGCCGATAGTTTACCCTGCGTCCATCGCTCCCGTCCGCCTCGGCGGTGATGATCGCCGCCGCTTCCAGCTTCTTTAGACGGGCGGCCAGGATGTTGGTAGCAATCCCTTCCCCTGATTCTTGAAATTCCTTGAACGTCCGGAAGCCGCGCACCATCAGATCGCGAATGATGAGCAGCGACCAGCGGTCTCCCAGGATCTCGAGCGAGATGCTCACCGGACAGCCGGAACGATGTTTGGGGTTTGCCGGCAACGGGGCGAATTTATATCAAACATAACTTGCAAAAAGCAAGCTATATTTCGAGTAAACTTGTAAGAGTTTTGTAATGCGACTCGATCGGGCTGCTGGGGCTGCGCCGCGCTTTCGTGAGTGATCACGGGTCAGGGCACGAGTTTACTCGTGCCGTAGAGGGCCCTGATGATTCGGGCTTTAGCCCCTGAAAAGCCAACGGCTAAAGCCGCTTTTTTCTTTTCGCCGCGTCGGCACGACTAAAAGTCGTGCCCTGACACGTGTCGTCTCACGACAAAGCTGATACGCCTGAAGTGAACCAACTTTGTATCTCCCCACAGCCGCCGAGCTGCGCTATGTTCGCCTCGTAGGACGGCCGGTCGGTCCCCTCCGCCAGCCACGTCAGCGAGTTAGTGAACAAAGCCAGGCAGGGCAGTAGCCGGGCCCCACGCTTTCGCTCTCTTCGCGTCCATTCCCAGACGCTCGCTGATCCCTTTCCCGGAGGCCCCTGACCCATGGACCGGTACCTGTGTATCCACGCCCATTTTTATCAGCCGCCGCGCGAGAACCCGTGGCTGGAAGCCATCGAGCTGCAGGATTCGGCCGCGCCTTACCACGACTGGAACGAGCGCATCGCCAACGAATGCTACGTGCCCAACGGCGCGGCGCGCATTCTCGATGGGCAGGGGCGCATCGCCAAGATCGTCAACAACTACGCCCGCCTCAGCTTCAACTTCGGTCCCACGCTGCTGTCGTGGCTGGAGCAGCACGCGCCGCGGACTTACGAGCGCGTCCTGGACGCCGACCGCCAGAGCAAGGAGCTGTTCTCCGGACACGGCTCCGCGCTGGCGCAGGCCTACAACCACATCATCCTGCCGCTGGCCACGGCGCGCCACAAACGCGCGCAGATCCTCTGGGGCATTCGCGATTTCCAGCATCGCTTTGGGCGCGATCCCGAAGGCATCTGGCTGCCCGAGATGGCCGTGGACGTGGAGACGCTCGAAGTCGTCAGCTCGCTGGGGATCAAATTCACGGTTCTCGCGCCTTACCAGGCGCAGCGTGTCCGCCATCGTCCTTGGGAAGATTGGATTCACGTCGGCGGCGCAGGCATCGATCCCACGCGCGCCTATCGTTGCAACCTGCCTTCGGGGCGCTCGCTCGCTCTCTTCTTCTACGACGGCCCGATCTCGCGCGCGGTCGCTTTCGAGAAGCTGCTGCTGAACGGCGAGGGCTTCGCGCACCGGCTGCTCAGCGGCTTCAACGACAGCCGTCCCTGGGCCCAGCTTATGCACATCGCCACCGACGGCGAGACGTACGGGCATCACCATGCGCACGGCGACATGGCCTTGGCCTATGCGCTCGATTACGTCGAGCGCAACCATCTGGCGCGCATTACGAATTACGGCGAGTATCTCGCCAGCCATCCGCCGACCGTGGAGGTGGAGATCGCGCCGAACACTTCCTGGAGCTGCGCCCACGGCCTGGAGCGCTGGCAGAGCGATTGTGGCTGCAACTCCGGCGAGCGTCCGCAGTGGAGACAGCACTGGCGGCGTCCGCTGCGCGAAGCCCTGGACTGGCTGCGCGACGAGCTCTCGCCGCGTTGCGAGCTTGCCGCCCGCGAGTTGCTGCGCGATCCGGCGGAAGCGCTCGACGATTACATCTCCGCCGTGCTCGACCGCTCGCCGGCCAGCGTCAATGCGTTCTTCGCGCGGCATGCTGTTCGCGAACTCGACACCGACGATCAGATGCGCGCCCTGAAGCTGCTGGAGATCGAGCGCCACCTGATGCTGATGTACACCAGTTGCGGATGGTTCTTCGACGAGCTCACCGGTCTCGAGACCGTGCAGGTGCTGCGCTACGCGGGCCGCGCCGTGCAGCTTGCCGAGGATTTGTTCGGGCCGCCCATCGAAGAACATCTGCTGGCGCGCCTGGAGCAGGCGTGGAGCAACATCTCCGGCATGGGCAACGGCCGCGACGCGTACGAGCGCTTCGTGCGGCCGGGCGTGGTCGGACTGCCGGGCGTGGCTGCGCACTATGCCATCAGCTCGCTGTTCAACGGCTATCGCGGACGCAGCTCCACCTACTGCTATCGCCTCGACCTGCAGGAATCGCGCGTGCTCGAAAACGGGAAGTCCAAGCTGGCGCTGGGACGCGCCCGCATCAGCTCGCGCACTACCCGCGAGCGGCTGACGTTTTGTTTTGCTGTGCTTCACTTCGGAGACCACAATCTTCGGGCCAGCGTTTGTCCCTTTCCCGGTGAGAATGCCTTTCGCGAGATGGCCCAAGAAGCGGCACAGGCGTTTCTGAGCGGCGACCTGACGGCATGCCTGCAGGTGCTCGATCAGCGCTTCCAGGGCGCCACGTATTCGCTGAGGTCGTTGTTCCGCGACGAGCAGCGACGCATCCTCAGCCGCGTCGTCGATTCGACTCTGCAGGAAGCCGAAGCCGCGTGCCGTCACGTCTACGAGCACCACGCGTCGCTGCTCTCGTTCCTCGCGGAATTGCATACGCCGCTGCCGGGCTTGCTGCGCGCTTCAGCCGAAGCCGTTCTTACCAATGCAGTTGAGCGTGCGCTGGCCGAGGCGGAGCCGGACTTGGAGCGCGTGCGGACGCTGCTCGACACCGCAGCGCGCCAGCACGTCAACCTCGATACCGCCGGATTGGAAGTCGCCCTGCGCCAGCGGCTGAACGCGGCGGTGGAACAATGGGCGCGCAAGCCCGCAGACCTTCACCTGCTGGAGGTGGCCGAGTCGGTGGCGGCGGTGGCGCGGGTTGTGCCGTTTGACGTGAATCTGTGGAACTCGCAGAACGTTTACTACGAGCTGGTGCAGGCGGTGTCGGCGCAGGCGAGGCTGCGTCCGGGGAACGGCGCCGAGGATCTGCTGGAACGCCTGGCTGGCATGGGTGAACGCCTTGGGCTTGCCGCTTCGGCGATCATGCCTGCACAGGCCAGCCTGGCAGATCAGCAACCATCGCCAGACATCGCGGCGGATGTGGTGATCCGGCGGCGCAGGCCGCACCGCATGATTAGAGGGACGTGCTAACGGCGCATGCACCATAATGGTGTATACTGATGCTATGCCAACGGCAAAACGAGTAGTGGCAAAAGGCGTCAGGCGAAGTGTGACGCTGCCTGTCGAGGTTGCGAAACAAGTAGACAAGGTGGCGAAGCAGCGCCGTCTTAGCGATAACCATGTTTTAGTGGAATTGATTGAGCAGGGGATCGAAGCTGCTAAGCAGCGTGAGAAGACTTTCTTCGAACTGGCGGAACGCTTCCGTACGGCTAAGGATCCGGAACAGGTCAAAAGGCTCGGCGACGCACTTGGACGCATGGTTTTCGGTGAATAATGCGAAGATCCGCACCGCATGATCACAGGGGCGTGCTAGCGGAGAACGCGCACAGGCGCAGTGTTGTGGGTCTCCTCGAAAGTGCTCAGGCTTCACCGAGTCCGGCGCGTGAGATCGCGCTCAGGCCGACCAAAAAGGACGCTATGAACCGTCGCCCCCGCACCCTTACACGGGTCCTTCTGTCCGTGATTTCCGGGCTGTTTTCACTCCCCTGGTTCGTATTCGGAGGTTACTTGTTCGCTTGCTGGCTCCGAATTCATACGTCTGATGTCTACTACGTCGACTATGCGTACGGCAGGGCCGCTTTGGTGTGGATTGGCATCGGACTACTAAGTCTGGCCATGACGCTGTATGGCATTTTGCAGCGGACCTTTTATGGTGTTCTGTTCGCGGTCCCTGTTTTCATGGGTGCGGCAGCGATGGTTGCGATTCCTGACAGCCGCCCCGAAACCTTCAAAAGCATGCCTTCCGATTCCAACTACCTGGGCGATGTGGGCTCGTTCCTTAGCGTCTGGTATGAAGACCATCGCGCATTTCCCAAGAATGAAGTTGAATTCAGGCAGGCGATGCGAAGCGGACCGGTGGCGTGGCACGGTCTGGCTTCGCCGGTTCCTGCGAGTCCATATGAGCAGCGTGGGAGTACTTTGCCCTACAAAATTGTGGTTGTATCGAATGCGAACGGTCCCCGCCTGACGGCTGCCTCACAGCGACCCGGCGTCATTTACTACTGCGTGTCGAGCGACCTGCAGGAGTTCTGGGCCACCATCACCGGGCTGCAGTCAGACATCGGGCGAGCCGCTTCGATCAAGCATGTCGCCGACAGGCCGGAGTTCGAGTACTACGTGATTCACGATGCGGGGCGCGACTACCCGCCCAGGGAGCCGTGAGTGCCGAGTGCTTCCGCGCGGCCAAGGATCCGGAACAAGTCAAGAGGCTTGGCGACGAGTTGGGGCGCATGGTCCTGGGGAAGAATGCCGCAAATCGGAGAGCGGAAACTCTAGTTAACTCGCTTTAACGCCATTACAATCGCTCCCATGAAAATCCGCCTACTCCGTCTTTTTATTCCGCTACTGCTGTCCGCCTCGGCGCTGGCTGCCCCGGCGACCATGCGTCTCGACTACTACCACACCGGCGACGCAACGAAGGAAGTTTTCAGCCAGGACCGCGTGGTGGTCGAGCCATTGCCGTGGCCGGGAAATGCGCGGCACGCTATCGACGACACCAACTCCGGCAAGTATCTGTTCGAGGTGCGCGATCGCGCGACCAACCGCATGCTCTACTCGCGCGGCTTCTCGTCGATTTTCGGCGAGTGGCAAACCACCGACGAAGCCAAGCACATGAATCGCACGTTCTCCGAGTCGCTGCGCTTTCCGGCGCCCGAGGCGCCGGTACAGATCGTGCTGAAGGAGCGCGCGAAGGACAATTCGTTCGTCGAAGTCTGGTTCATGGTGATCGATCCCAAGGACAAGTTCGTGGACACCTCGCATCCTCCGGCGCCCGCGCCGCTGATCACCATCGAAAAGAACGGCGATTCCGCCGACAAGGTGGACTTTCTCATCCTGGGCGACGGCTACACCGTCGCCGAGAAGGGTAAGTGCGAGGGCGATGCGCGCCGCCTGACGGAGATCCTGTTTTCGACTTCGCCGTATAAGGAGCGGCGCAAGGACTTCAACGTGTGGCTGCTGTGTCCGCCGGCGGCGGAGTCGGGGGTTTCGCGGCCGTCCACGGGAATCCATCGCCGCAATCCCGTGGGCTCGACCTACGACGCCTTCGATAGCGAGCGCTACGTGCTGACGTTCGACAACCGCGCTTTCCGCGAGATCGCGCAGTTCGCGCCCTATGAGTTCGTGGAAGTCATGGTGAACGCCAATACCTACGGCGGAGGCGGCATCTTCGGTCTCTACAGCACGGTTGCTGCCGACAGCCTGTGGGCGCCTTATCTCTTCGTGCACGAGTTCGGGCACCACTTCGCCGATCTGGCCGACGAGTATTACACTTCCGACGTTTCTTACCTTCCGCCGGAGATTCGCGTCGAGCCGCACGAGCCCAACGTCACCGCGCTGCTCGATCCTGACAATCTGAAGTGGAAAGACCTGGTGCAGCCGGGGACGCCCATTCCGACGCCGTGGGACAAGGAGAAATTCGAGGCTGACGCGCGCGAGTATCTGAAGCGGCGCCGGCAAATCCGCAAGGAGAACCGTCCCGAGCAGGAGATGGACGTCGCTCATGAGCGAAGCCGAAAAGCATGAGCACGAGCAGTTCGCGAAAGAAAAGTACGCCGGCAAGGTGGGCGCGTTCGAAGGCGCGAACTACGAGGCCAAGGGATATTACCGTCCGGAGATCGACTGCATCATGTTCACGCGCGCCAGGAATTTCTGCTCCGTCTGCCGGCGGGCAATCGGGCGCATGATCGACTTCTATACTGGGCGGTAGGGCCTACTTCCCGCTCTTGCGCGCGGCCTCCCAGACGGGCTTGTAATCGTAGGTGGGATAGAACTCGGTGTGGTAGGCGCCGCCCCAAGCGCCGTGTTCGATCACCAGGTTCACCTCGCGCAACTTCTCCGCGGGGAAGCGCAGCGTGACCACCTGGCCGATGCCCATCATCACGTACCAGGAGACCACCTCCACGCCGGGCGGGGGAAAGTTTTTGTCGAAGCCGGTTTGCTTCAGGTGGGTGTTGATTGCGTCCAGCGTTCGCGACTCGTCATGGCGCAGGAAGATGGTCAGCATCATGGTTCCCGGGGGTGCTGCTGCCGGAGTTTCAACCGGCGCCTGTGGACGCACGGCAACCGGAGCCAGGCAAAAGGCCATCAGCACTGCCAAGGCGGGAAGGCGTTTCAGGGTCATAAGATTCTCCTTGGACGACAATCCTACAAAATCCGAATCCATTGGATGATTAAGAGGCAGGCTGTGCAGGCGCCGGCCGCGTCCTTCTACTTCAGCCCTTCTACCAGGTAGAGGTCCGAGAGCGTCCGATGATAGCCGTAGACGGTGGTCTTGCCGTCCGGAGTCATCAGGATGGGGCCGATGGTCTCGACGCCGGCGAGATCGGAGGGCATGAGCTGCTTGAATGGCGTGCGTTGGCCGGTGCTCAAATCAAGCTTAACCACTTCGGTGGGTAACTCGCCTGGGCGATAGACGTAGAGAAAGCGGCCATCAACGCTCCAGACGATGGGCTGTTCACCCGGTTGGAGTCCACGTATCGGTTGAGCCTCGCCGCCTCCGATGGGATAAAGATAACCGTGCTGGTCAGGACCGATCCCGGCGACGGAGCGGCCGTCGGGCGAGACGATAAAGGCCGTGCCGTGGACGCCTTCCGGGCTGAAGGCGCGCGGCTTTCCGCCATTGATGTCCTGCACGTAGAAGCGCACGCCGTGGTCCGGCTCGTTTCCGGTAAAGACGATGTGCTTCCCGTCCGGGAGCCACTTGGCCCAGTTGTGGTTGATTTCATCCTTAGTCAACTGGCGGGATTCACCCGCGCCGGTAGGCAGCAGGACAAACTGCGCGGGCGTGGTCTGCGGTTGCGCCAGGGCCCACTTTTCGTCGGGCGAGAGGGCAACCGCGCCGCCCGCGCCCAGCAGGATTGCCGGCGAGCCGTCGGTCTGGCGCACGTACGTGGCGTAGGTGAAGCCGCCGCTCTTGGAATAGGCCAGGCCTCCGCCCCCGCCTTCCTCGTCAAACAAGAGAGTCTTGCCGTCGGCGGAAAGCTCAGCGGGATACGAGTAATCGAGCCACGAAAGGTCGCGCTCTTTGGCCGCGCCGGGCACCAGGCCGATCAATTCGCGCCGCCAGCTGGCGCGATTGAGCAGCATGCGGCCATCTTTCCAGATGTCGAGCAGCGACAAGGTTCCCGGCATGCGCGCTACCAGCCGCAGCTTGCCGGAGAGGGTTACCGCATAGAGTGGCCGATCGGTGCCGGTCTTGCTGGCGGTGAACCAGACTTCCTTGCCGTCCGGCGCCCACGCCAGCCCGTTTGAACTAAAGAACTCGCCCGCCAGAATGGCCTTCTTGCCGTTCATGTCCACGGTGGCAACCGAGCCGTTGTCGTCTCCTTGCACCGGATGGTCGAGAAATGCGACCAGATCGCCGTTGGGCGAGACGCGCGGATGGCTGATCCAGCCGCCCGTTTCATAGAGCACCTTGCCGACGGGGAACTCCAGCCGATTCTTGCCGTTGACGTCGCGCACCACCGCCAGATTGGCGCCGTCCGGCGACCAGTCGGCCCACTGCACCTGCTCG
This sequence comes from uncultured Acidobacteriota bacterium, assembly GCA_963733935.1. Lineage (GTDB taxonomy): Bacteria > Acidobacteriota > Terriglobia > Terriglobales > Acidobacteriaceae > JAHFUA01. Next base: position 100,139 of record CAVTEQ010000003.1, on the reverse strand, counting down.
ACCACCGGCCGCGGAGCTCCGCCGGAGAGCGGCGACCGGGCCAGCGTGCCGCTGATGACCCAGGTTCCCAGAGGATGGCTGTCCAGAAGCACCGCCATCTCACCGGTGGACGAGACGGAGAGCAATTGCGCGTGGCTCAGCCCCATCGAGCGCGACTCCGGACCCTCAGGACGCGCAGTGAAGATTTCCGACGGATTTCCCTGCCATGCCGCGCTGTACAGGATGGTCTGGCCATCGGGAGCAAAGCGCGCCGTCCGCACCGCGCCGCGGCGAAACGTAAGCTGGCGATAGAGCGGTGGCGCGGGCGGCGTGGCCTGGAACACTAGCTTTCCGGCGAACAGGCCGGCGGCGAGCGCCACCACCGCAACCACGGCCGCGATGATCGGCGAGAACTTGCCGCGAGGCTGAACCGCCGCGGCGACCTTGCCGGAAGAATCGCGCGCTGCGGGCGCGGTCGCGGCTTGCGGCGCGGCGCGGGCGACGGCGGAGTGCGAAGAATCGGTGTCGCGCTTCAGGCGCTTGAGGTCGGCGCGCATCTCGGCGGCGGTCTGGCAGCGCAGATCGCGGTCCTTCTCCAGGGCTTTGCCGATGATGCGCTCCAACTCCGGCGGCAGCTCGGGCTTGAGCTGCAGCGGCGACTCCGGCGGCTTGCTCAGAATGGCGTTGAAGATTGCCGCTGAAGTATTTCCCGTGAACGGCAGCTCGCCCGTGGTCATCTCATACAGCACCACCCCAAAAGAGAACAGGTCGGTGCGCGCGTCCAGTTCCTCGCCCAGCGCCTGCTCCGGAGACATGTAGGCCACCGTGCCCAGCGTGCTGCCGGGACTGGTAAGGTGTTCGCGCGTGACCGCGGTAGGCATGGCGGTGGCGCCCGCGGCTTCGGCCAGGGACTGGTGCCGAACCAGCTTGGCCAGCCCAAAGTCGAGAATCTTCACCCCGCGAGCGGTGATAAAGATGTTGGCCGGCTTGATGTCGCGGTGGACGATGCCTGCGGAATGCGCCGCGTCGAGCGCGTCGGCGATCTCGATGGCGGTGTCCAGCACCTGCTCCAGCCGCATGGGCTTTCCCTGGATGCGGTGCTTGAGCGTCTGGCCGTCGAGGTACTCCATGACGATGAAGTGCTCGTCCTCGAATTCGCCAACGTCGTAGATGGTGCAGATGTGAGGGTGATTCAGGGCGGAGGCGGCGCGGGCTTCGCGCAGGAAGCGGTCGATGGATTGCTGATCGCGGGCGAACTCGGGCGGGAGGAACTTCACGGCCACGAAACGGCGCAGGCGCGCTGTCCTCGGCCTTATAGACCACGCCCATGCCCCCGCCGCCCAGCTTGTCGATGATGCGATAGTGCGCGATCGTCCGGCCGATCAAGTGCGCCCTCAGCTCCCCCGTAGGAACTGGGATGTTAGTGCGCGGCGCGGGGACAAGTCAAACGGGGAGAGCGGGCCGGCGTTCAGTTGGTGATAACGCCTGTGGCTCTCTGAAAAACTCGTTCTCGAGAAATCGGCAAAAATCACTTCGTTGCCAGGATACGCTACAAGCGATCGCTTCTCGACCCGCCTATACATTTCTGGTCATGCGCGCTTGCGTGGATTTCGGCAATACCGGCCTTCTTCAACAACCGATGCATGTTATCGCCAATTACGCAAGAATGGATGCGTCCCCTCCGCTGCTTGCGCCTCGTCACGGAAGGCTTTCACAGTTGCCGGCTTAGCGCTCGTTGCCGGTAATCACCGCTGACGCAGTGCGACCTGCGGTCAGAGAAAAACTTGCAATTCAACGTTCCAGCAGGATACGTGCATCTGGAGTTGGTGCCAGCGACATTCAAGGACGCCGATGACGAACGTTCCAGAACCGGCGCCGCGAGCGGATCTACCCAGCGGCGGCGAAACGAGTTCTAGCAGGACAGCAGTGGACAAATGCAATGACGCGCTGGAGATGGCGCTTGAGGCCGCTCACAACGTCGAAGTTGGCGATTACTCCTTCGCACAGAAGAACTTTAACGGCGCGTTACTGCGCTACAAAGATGCGGCCAACGACAAGCCACGAGACATTGCTATTCATGTGCGGTTGGGGAGAGCGTTCGAGAAACTGAGCCAGCTTCCACAGGCGGTAGAGGAATACAAGGCAGCGCAGAAGCTCCCTGGGCCAGACAAGTGGTCCGACGAAGCTCGGGCGGCAATACTGCGTCTTCAGCCCCAACCGCGCTCGTAACTGATGCAAACTCCTGAAAGCGACTGCTGACCTTCCCTGTGATACCTTTATCCGTTTCATCGAGAGAGCGCGACATGAAAGCGGTTCGCTTCCACCAGTACGGCGGTCCGGAAGTCCTGCAATACGAAGATGTGCCCGACGCCAAGCCGCGCGCGGATCAAGTGCTGGTGCGCGTCCGGGCGTGTGCGCTGAACCATCTTGACCTGTGGCTTCGCAAAGGCATAGGCCAGGTGCCGCTGCCGCACATCAATGGCAGCGACGTGGCCGGCGAGGTCGCCGCGGCTGGGCGAGTACATCACCGACCTCAAGCCCGGGCAGCGCGTGCTGCTGGCGCCGATGGTCTTCTGCAACCACTGCGACGTATCTGCACCTCGGGCGTACACAACTTCTGCCGGCAATTCTCGGTGCTGGGCAACCGCGTGGATGGCGGCAACTGCGAACTGCTCGCGATTCCGCGGGTCAACGTAGTGCCGATTCCAGACAGTCTGAGCTTCGAGCAGGCGGCGGCGCTGCCGCTGGTGCTGGTGACGGCCTGGCACATGCTGGTATCGCGCGCGAAGATCCAGCCTGGGCAGACGATTCTAGTGATCGGCGCGGGCTCAGGCGTGGGATCGATCGCCATCCAGATCGGCAAGCTGTTCAACTGCCGCGTCATCACCACCGCTGGCGATGAGCGCAAGATGGAAAAGGGACGCGAGCTGGGCGCCGACTTCACCATCAATCATTACCAGCAGAAGATCTCGGAAGAAGTCCGCAAGATCACCAACAAGGAAGGCGTGGACATCGTCCTCGAGCACGTGGGCAAGGCGGTGTGGGACGAATGCATGAAGTCGCTCAAGACCGGCGGCACGCTGGTGACCTGCGGCAACACCAGCGGCGCCGATGTTGGTCTGGACATCCGCTTCCTGTTCTCGCGTCAGTACTCGCTTCTGGGGTCCTACATGGGAACTATGGCCGATCTGCACGAGGGGCTGAAGCACGCATTCAGCGGACGGCTGAAGCCGGTAGTCGACAAAACTTTCCCGCTGAGCGAAGCGCGCGCCGCGCACGAGCGCCTGGAAAAAAGCGAGATGTTTGGAAAGGTGGTGCTAATCCCGTGAGTCGTGCGATCAGGAATGTGGCGGTCCTCTTGCTGTTGGCGTTAGCGGGCACCGGAGCTATGGCGGCTGCCAAGGACATGCCGGTCAACTTCTCCGGCACCTGGAAGCTGAACATGAAGAAGAGCAAGGGCGCTCCCGACTGGCGGCCGGACACGGTGCTGGTGGTGCTGCAGTCGCCGTACCAGGTCCACTTCGCCTACTTTCTCAATGCCGACGTCGAAAAGCCCTTCCAGAACTATGATTACGTGACCAATGGCAAAGAGAGACAGTTGTACGCCGTCGCGACCGAAATTGCCTACGGCAGCGCACACTGGAACAACAAGAACATCCTGGAGGTGCGCACACACCACGTAGTCCGCGCTGAGGTTGCCGATACCGACTGGACCGAAACCGATGTCTGGACGCTTTCCGCGGATGGCAAGACACTGACCAATAAGTCGTCCGACGGCAAGATCCTTGTCTACGACAAGCAGGAGAAGGACAAGGTGTACTGAGCTTTCAAAACATGCTTCGTCAGAGATTACGTGTCAGGGCCCGACTTTAGTCGTGCCGCAGCTCGCAAGCAAAGCAGCCGGCTTCAGCCGCCGAGGTGCCCTGGTCTCAGGGCCTAAAGGCCAGTCAACTCTTGGAACTCAACGGCACCTCTGAAGTCATGCCCTGACACGTAACTGTCTCACGACAAAGTTTTCAGCGGCTTGTGCCCTGATACGAAACTGGCCTCAGTCATCTAAAATACCGATATGGCCCGCGAAACAGATCCCGTTCCCAGCGCGCTGGGAGAAGAGCGCTTCGACAACCTGGCCGGCTCCGAGCGCGACCCGGAGCGGGTTCGCGCCGTGACCTTCGGCTACGATCAGTCGGAGGGCATACTCTTTACCCAGTTCGACAAGGCCGTGAACTGGGTGCGCAAGAACTCGATTTGGCCCATGACGTTTGGGCTGGCGTGCTGCGCCATCGAGATGATGTCCATGGGCGCGTCGCGCTTCGACATCGCCCGCTTCGGGGCGGAGGTGTTCCGGCCGTCGCCGCGGCAGTCCGACCTGATGATCATCGCCGGCCGCGTCTCGTACAAGATGGCGCCGGTGATCAAGCAACTCTACGAGCAGATGCCGGAGCCCAAGTGGGTGATCTCCATGGGCGCGTGCGCGACCTCGGGCGGCGTGTACAACAACTACGCGCTGGTGCAGGGCGTCAATCAGGTGATCCCTGTGGATGTCTACGTGCCCGGCTGCCCGCCGCGTCCGGAGCAGTTGATTTACGCCATCATGCTGCTGCAGGACAAGATCATGAAGGAGCGCGGCAGCTTCAAGCGGGCGCTGAACCTGGCGTAAGCACCGGCTCAAACTACACAAGTGAAGGGGCACGACCTCTGGTCGTGCCGTAGAAGCCTCTAAACAATTCCAGGGCTTTAGCCCCGACAGGGGCTAAAGCCCAAGATTTCTTGAGTATTTATGGCACGACCAGAGGTCGTGCCCCTTCACTAGTCCTCCTTCACTTGGCCACCGTCGTCGCCATGGCGCCGTGTTGCTGAGCGACGATCCAGGTCCCGATCCTGGTCTCCAGCACGTCCAGTGGTAACGCTCCCGCGCCGAGTACTTCGTCATTGAAGGCGCGCAAGTCGAACTTCTCTCCCAGTTGCTTGCGAGCACGCTCGCGCAGTTCAAGAATCTTGAGCTGGCCAATCTTGTAGCTAAGTGCTTGCGCCGGCCAGGCGATATAGCGGTCGGTTTCCGACTGCACCTCGGGCTCGTCGATGGCGGAGTGCGCGTGGAAGTAGTCCACCACCTGCTGCCGTGTCCAATGCTTGTCGTGGAAGCCGGTATCCACCACCAGCCGGATGGAGCGCAGCATTTCATCCTGCAGGCGGCCGTAGTCGCTGTAGGGATCTTTGTAGAATCCCATTTCCTTTCCCAGCCTCTCGGAATAGAGCGCCCAGCCCTCCATGTAGGCGCCGTAGAAAGCCTGCTGCCGGAAGGGTGGAAGATCGGGCAGTTCTTGCGCAATCGCGATCTGCATGTGATGTCCGGGCACGCCTTCGTGATAAGCAGTGGACTCGACGGTGATCAGCTTGCGGTGTTCGAAGTCACCGGTGTTGACCATCACGTGGCCGGGCCGCGAGCCATCGGGAGTGCCCTGGTTGTAGTGGGTGGCGTCTTCCTTTTCGTGGAACTCCTCGATGGGCATGACTTCCAGCTTGGCCTTGGGGAGGCGGCCGAAGGCGGTGGGAAGCTGCTTCCACATAGTGTCGGTATAGCTGCGGTAGAGGTCGAGAATCTGCTGCCGGGAGTGGGCATGCAGCTTGGGATTTTTCTCGATGTCGGCATTCAGGCTTTTCAGGTCCTTGTAGCCGAGCTGTTGGGCGACGGCCAACATCTGTCCTTCAATCTCGGCGACCTGTTTAAGGCCCATTTGATGGATCTCTTCGGGCGTGAGCTCGGTAGTGGTGCTGCGCTTGACCATGGCGGCATAGCGGGCGCGGCCGTCAGGCAATGACCAGATGCCGGCTTCGGTGCGGCCTTTGGGCGCGTATTCGGTGCGCACGAACTTGGCGAACTTAACGTAAGCGGGATTGACCGACTCGCGGATCGCGGCGATGGTCGCATCGTGCAGCCGTTTGCGGTCGGCTTCCGAGATGGAATCGGGGAACTTGGCCAATGGCTTGGCAAAGGGACTCTTCTCCACATCCGCGGTGACGATGTTGTCCGACTGCGTGACGACCTTTTCCAGCAGGAAACGCGGGGGCATCAGGTGGTCGGCCATGCCTTGGCGCATGTTGTCCATGGTGTCGTCCATTACCTTGGGAAACTTGCGCAGGCGGGCGATGTAGTCCTCATAGTCTTTCACGTTGGTGAAGGCCAGCAGGGCCACCAGTTGCGGACTCTGCAGGTGCGGCCCATTCATTTGCGTTACCGGCATCTCCCATTCTTTGAAGGGCGCGAAGTCGAGTTGCTGCTTGAGGTCGCGGACCATCAGGGCCTTGTTGAGCGCTTCCTGCTCGGGGAAGCCGGTGGTGTCAACGGCCTCGAAGCGCGCCAGGAACTTGCGCGTCATCTCGAGATCGTCAAGGACAGCCTTCAGCGAGACATCGGAGAGCTGGTCGTTGTAGCGCTTGTCGCCCAGGATCGAGGCAAACTCGGGGCTGGTCCGCAGGTTGTATTCCCATTGCTCGGCGAGCAGGTCGTTCAAGGCCTTGCGGCGGCCCTCGAGGTCAGCGGCGGGGGTGGCGGCGGCCGCGGGCAGAAGCGTCATCAACAGCAGTAGGAATATCCAGACTGAGCGCATGCGGTTCTCCTATTTTGGACAGTTCTGTACAGCTTGATACGACGCGGGTCTCCCAAAGTTTCCAAGGACTTTCTGCCTTAGACGGACGGCCAGCCGCTTGGATAGCTGAAAGAAAGAAAACGCCACGGCTCAAACGGATGTTAACGGATATGGTTTCATCCGTGCTCAATCCGGGGAATCCGTGGCCAGGCCTGCGGCAGGCTCGGCGGTAAACTTCAACCATGATACAAATTCGGCATGCGACAGCGTGAATCCCTGACCGCCCATGCTCCCTGCCGAGTCGACCTCGCCGGGGGCACGGTGGACATCTGGCCCCTCTACTTGTTCCATCCCGGGGCGGTGACGGTGAACTTTGCCCTCAGCGTGCTGACGCGCTGCACGATTCGGCCCGCTGGCGGGAAAGAAGATCCATCTCAAGTCCATCGACACGGGCGCCGAGGACCGCTTCGAGAGTTGCGACGCGCTTTGTTCGGCCAAGAAATTCAGCCATGCGTTGGCTGCCTATCTGATTCGCTTCTTCTGCCCTGAAGGCGGACTCGAGCTGGAGACGCACTCGGAGTCGCCGGCAGGGGCGGGCATCTCCGGGTCTTCGGCGCTGATGATCGCCACCACGGCGGCGCTGGCGCGCTGGAGCGGCCGCAAGCTCGAGCTGGAAGAAATCCGGGTGCTGGCGCAGAACGTGGAGGCGCAACTGATCCGCGTTCCCACCGGCTGCCAGGATTATTACCCGGCGCTGTATGGCGGCGTGAACGCCATTCATCTCGATCCCGACGGCATCCACCGCGAAGCGGTGCCGGTGGCGGCGGAAGAAATCGACGCGCGCTTCCTGCTGGTTTACACCGGAGCGCCGCGGCAATCGGGGATCAACAACTGGGAAGTCTTCAAGGCGCACATCAACGGCGACCGCCGCGTCTTTCGCAACTTCGAGCGGATCGTGGCGATTGCCCGCGCCATGCACGACGCCCTGGCGACCGCCCGGTGGAACGAAGTCGCGCGCCTGCTGCGTGAGGAGTGGAAGCTGCGGAAGACGAACGCCCCGGGAATCAGCACGCCGCTGATCGATAAGCTCATGGCGGTGGCCGCTAAGAACGGTGGCCGGGCGGCCAAGGTGTGCGGCGCGGGCGGCGGCGGCTGCGTCGTGTTCCAGGTGGAACCGGAGGCCAAGCAACGCGTGGCGGAGGCGATTCGTGGCGCAGGTGGACACATCCTGGCATTCCAAGTCGCGCGCGAGGGCTTGACCTTCGCCAGCTCAGGAAAGCAGAGGTGAGGCAGATCGTCGTCGCTTCGGCCCGGCGGGCGCCGGCGATCGTGCGCTTTCTGCTGTCGGTGGCGGTGGTCCTCGCCGTCTATTTTCTGGCGGGGTTTGTCTTCGGCCTGATGGGTTTCACGCCGCTGGCGCGGGCGCTGTATGCGACCGTACTGCTGGCCATGCTCTTGTGGAGCTTCGGCGCGCTGCTGTTCTCGCTGGACCAGGTGCGCAGTCCGCTGCTCGAGGCTGCGGGGCTGCCGCTCGACAGGGAAGCGTTGCGAGACGCGGCCGCGGGCACCGGCTTCGGTGTGGCCGCAGTTTCAGCATGCGTCGGCATAGTGGCGCTGGGCGGTCACGTCCACTTCGAGTACGTGGGCGCGCATCCGGGAGCAGTGCTGCTCAGCTTGTGGGCGCTGGTGGCGGCGGCCATGGTGGAGGAGGTCACATTTCGCGGATATCCGCTGCACCGGCTCATGGAAGCCATCGGCGCGCCGGCCGCGGTTACGGTTACCTCTTGCCTGTTCGGACTGGCCCACCTGCGCAACCCGCACGCCTCGCTGCTGGGGGCGGTGAACACGGCGGAGATCGGCGCGCTGCTGGGGCTGGCGTACGTGCGCACGCGCTCGTTGTGGCTCTGCTGGGGAATCCACTTCGGCTGGAACCTGGCGCTGGGTTTGGGATATGGGCTGGTGGTAAGCGGCTACTCGGAATTCTCCGTCTTCATGTCGGGCACCCTCGAAGGCCAGCGCTGGCTGACGGGAGGCGATTACGGCATCGAGGCCAGCGTGACGGCCACGGCGGTCAACTTGGCAGTGATCGTGGCGCTGCTGGCGCTGGTGAAGCGGCGGCCGGTGCCGGAAATCGTCCTCGCGAGCCCGCCTCTGCGAATCACTCCGGACCCTGCCGGGAGTCCGAAGCCTGGCATCCAATAATCTGCGCTTCGGCAGTTGCAAAAATGCCGCCGAAGGCGAATCATAGGAGCACCCCCTACCGAGAATCCAGTGAACCCTCGTCGTTGTGCGGTCCTTATTCTTATTCTGCTGCCGGCTGCCCTATGCGCCTGGGCGGACTCGAAGCCTGCGGACACGAAATCGCCGCCGCCGATGCAGCGCCATCCCATGACGCAGCAGACGCGGCTCTACATCATCCGCGGGTTGCAATCCGAGATCGCCTTTGCACGCACGCCTTTTCCCATGGGAACCAAGGGCCTGACGTTGCATGAGAACGGCTCGCTCACTCCTTCGGGGAGCGACCTGGAAAAGGCCTTGGCGGTGCTGGGGCCGTCCGTCAAGCCGGGCGACCGCGTGCGCATCACTCAGGTGAGGATCGCCAAGAGTTTCATTTTGTTTGAGCTGAATGGCGGTCCGCAGAAAAAGAAGAAGTGGTATGACCACATTGACGTTGGCGTGGCGGGTCAGGGCATCCCCTCGGTGACGCCAGCGCAGCAGACGCCCGACAATCCGCACGGGACGCTGCTCATCCTGGCCTTCAAGAATTTCGTGCCGGAGATCGCGCCCGACGCCCTCAAGGAAATGCTGCATCCCGCGCTGGACTTCAGCAGCAAGTCCGCTGCCGAGGCTTATCTGGACACGATTCCGCCGAAAGCCAAGCAGGCTATCCAGAACCACCAAGTGCTGGTGGGCATGGACCAGGACATGGTGATCTACGCCAAGGGACGGCCGGAGAAGAAGATTCGCGAGAGCGACGAACAGGGCAAGCCCTACGAAGAGTGGATCTATGGTCAGCCGCCCGAGGACGTTGAGTTTGTGCGCTTCAACGGCATCGAGGTGGTGCAGGTAAAGATCATGAAGGTGGACGGCGAGAAGGTCGTCCGCACGGAAAAGGAAGTCGATCTGAAGGAAGTTCGCGAGGCTGAGGCGCGCAAGCGCGAGGAGCAGGCGGCCAAGCCCCAGCCGGTGGCCAACCGTCCAACGTTGCGGCGGCCGGGAGAAGAAGACGATCCGGCAGCGCCGCGCAGAACCTCGCCGCAGTCCGGCCAGGATCCAATCGATCCCAACCAGCGCGATCCCACGCTGGGGCCTCCGCGCGAGCAACCGCGCACTCCGGCGCCTGCGCCCGTGCCTCCGCCATCCAATCCGGCGCCGCCGGGACAGGGCGATCCCACTTTGCCGGGACGATAGGTTCGCGCCAGCTCTCCGCGCCAGCGGTCTGCCCGTGGTGGTTGCTCCACCGACCGGCCGCACGAATAGTCCATGCCGGGCAGTGAGTGATCTTCGCCAACTGGGCCGCCCGGCGGGGCGGCCTATTTTTTTGCGTAACTTTTACGCCGAGTGCGTCGGCGCTTTCCCGCGGCAATTCTCGCAGATGCCGTAGATCTGGAAGCTGTGGCGGGTAGTGAGGTAGTGGTGCTTGCGGCCGATTTCCTGCTCCAGGCGGCCGATTTCCGGGGAGAAGAACTCGACCGAGCTGCCGCAGTTGGTGCACACCATGTGATGATGGCTGCGGCGGTTGTACTGATGCTCGAAGCGGGCGACGCCGTCGTGGAAGGCCACCTCGCTGGCCAGCCCGCACGCGGCCAGCAGTTTGAGCGTACGATAAACGGTGGTGATGCCGATGTGCGGGTCTTTCTTCTTCACCAGGCCGTGCAGTTCATCGGTGGAGAGGTGGTCGCGGGTCTCCAGGAACGTGCGCAGGATGGTGTCACGCTGTTCGGTGAGCTTCAGTCCCACGCGCTTGAGATGGCCGTGGAAAATACCCTCCGCCTCGCGCACGGACTCACGCGAGATGATGGCGTGGTCGTCGATGCGCTTGGGGAGCATGGAAAAGCATAACACCGTGGCGGAGGGCCGTCAGCAGTACTAAATGTGATTGCTGATTGCTTTGGCCGAACCATCTGCGCCAATATTATTGGACCGACGCTGGCATATCATTTGGTGAGAGGGAGCTTTATGTCTGCAGCGCAGGACGTTGAGATCAGCTTGGGAACGGGACGGCTACTGGGACTGTTCTTCGCACTCGTGGTGGTGTGCGGGATCTTCTTTGGGCTGGGATATACGCTAGGACACAGCACCGGCCCCTCGGCGATGACGGCGGAAGCCGCCTCCCCGGCTACGAATGCCGCCAAGCCCAAGGCCGCCGGCGCCGAAGCCGCTAATCCGGCTCCAGCCAACGACCTGACCTTCTACAAGACCGTCGAACAGAAGGACGCCGCGGCGCAGCTCACGCCGAACGCTAATTCCGCCGCACCGCCTGCTGCGGCACCGGCTGCCGCCGCTCCCGCGCCTGCGCCGGAAGCGCCGCATGCTTCTCCCTATGTGGTTCAGGTCGCGGCGGTGAGCAAGAAAGAGGATGCGGAGGCGCTGGCCGCCGCCTTGCGCAAGAAGAACTATCCGGTCTTCGTGGCCGGCAACGCACCCAGCGACGCCCTGGTTCACGTCCAGATAGGGCCTTTCAGCGACCTCAAGGATGCGGAAGCCATGCGCGCGCGCCTCGCGGGTGATGGCTATAATCCGATCGTGAAGAAGTAGTTTCTCCCTGGCGTCTCTATCGGCCATCCGCCAGGCCTACCAAGCCTTCCTCGCAGCGAAGCCGAAGCCATTCGTCTCGGAGAGCTGGCGCTTCTCCGCAGCCTGTGGACGGTTACGGGCACCGGCCCCGGTGGCCGGCCGCTCGCGCCCACCGAGCACAGCAGCGTTGAGATCGTGCGCCGCCAGCGCGAGGGCACCTGGCGCTATGTGATCGACCATCCGTTTGGCGCGGATTGATCGCCGCCGCGCTTCCCTGCAGCCAGTGGAACACGCGCGGTGTCTGCTAAAATGGCTCCGAGTGGGGCTATAGCTCAGCTGGGAGAGCGCATCGTTCGCAACGATGAGGTCGTCGGTTCGATCCCGACTAGCTCCACCATGTTTTCTATCACTTAGCATTCGCTCTTCCCCGTTTCTGCTTCCGTTTGCTTCCAATTGAGCCTCTAGTTGATAAACTGCGAGGAGGATGCCGGCATCGGCGCCAGGGCCCGGACCGCCGCGTGCCGCTCGTCCACCATCGCCATCATTTTGTCGACTGCGCGCCGCTGCGACTCGGAGACATGCTGCGCGTAGACATCCAGGGTCGTTGTGATGCGGGAATGCCGCATCAGTCCCTGAACATCTTTCGGGTTGGCACCGGACTCGACCATCCAGGTAGCGCAGGAGGTCCGCAGCGAGCGCCAGGTTGCTTTCTTGTGGTCCATGCCCAACTTGAGAGCTGCCGGGCGCAGGTGGCGGCGCAGGATGTTACCGTCCCGCATCGGAGCGCCCGTGCGGAGCGATTGGAACACGAGATCCTGCGGCCCGTCTGAGCGCACCAACTTGATGCGCTTCTTGGCCCCTTTGCCCCCCCAGTTGACCTCAACCTCGAGGGTTTTCAACCGGCGAATGCGAGCGATCACTAGTGGTGAAACCCCAATGGTCGTGGCGCTGGCCGCCGTCTTAGTTACGCTCCAATCACCGCGGCAGTAGCGCTCGTCCACGGTGAGGGAGTCGTGATGCACATCTTCCCATTTCAGCCCTACCAACTCGCTGACTCGCAGGCCGCTAAATACCGCAACGTAGATCATCGTGCTGTAGGGCTCGTCTACGAGCGCAACTAGTTGATCGAACTCTTCCGGGGTGATGTGGGGCTTCTGCTTTCTCTTGTTCACTGCCTTCGATCTGGGGATCTGTACCGCCAGGACTGGATTCCTGGTCAGCAGGTCATAGCGCACCGCGCTGCCCAGTACCGATGAGAGGACCTCTTTGATCTTGAGTACCGTGTCACCGCCCAGCTTCGAACTGCCCAAGCCGGAAAAATGCTTCTGCAGGTTGAGCGTGGTGATGTCCCGCAGCGGCATCTCTCCGAACGTCGGCAACAAGTACTTGCGCAAGGTTCCCTCGTAAGTGGCCCGCGTGGTGCTCGCCATCAGTGGCAGCACCGTTGGAATATATGTGCTCCGCACGTAGTCCCCAAGGTCAATGGCCGAGCCTACGCTAATGAGGCCCTGATTCATGGGGCGTAGCAACTCGGCAGCTATTTTGCGCACCTCGCGTTCCGGCGTGGTGGCCGGCGCGAGTTTCGCCCATTTACGTTTTCTCTGCCATCTACCTCCTGCAAGGGTGTCCTGCCAGTACAGCAGGCACCACCACTCCCCACGCCTGAAGGGCTTGGGGTCTTGAAACCGGCGTCTTGCCATTCGCTGAAAGTCTCCTTTCAGCGGATTGCCGGGGTCCTCCTCGGACGCAATGGTACGCCTGTGATCGGAGTCCACGATGGCGAATTGTCCGAGGGTGCCCATTTCCATTTCAGTCGGCGGCCGTGTCCTGCGCCTCTGTAACCGCTTCTTCGAACTGCAGGCGGTGCGGGTCGAACCTCACAGGAATAGGCCGGGTGACACCTTCGCGCTGCTTGCCTGGACGGAGCGGGGTGTCATTGAGACACCGCGCTCCGCCTTGGGTGCGCTTGGGTGTTGGCCCTCCGCCCAGGCTTGGCGGAATCTTGCAGACACTCCCGCAAACGTCTGTGCTGCCTCCACTTTGTGCTTGCCTTCCTTGATACGTCGATACCTTGATAGGGTGATACGAGATACGAGATACGGAGAAAACAAAGACGTGGGCGCAATTTCGCAAAACGTCTCTGCGCATTTCATTCCAGGCACAACTCCAAAATCTCGCTCACGGTGCTGTAGATTGCGTCTGGCGCGTGGTCAAAACTGTCCCAGCGACGGCGAACGTCGGAAACTCGGACGCGGAAGAGTTTGTTTAAGAACAAGCGCGCCGACATCGTATGACCACGCCGAGGAAGTTGCCCATTGTGGGCGAGCATCCAGGCACGAAAATATTGTGATTTGCGGCCGATCTGTGGCCGCTCACCTGCACCAAGGTGGAAAAACTTGCAAAGGACTGGGTTCTCGTCCAAATCGAGTACCTGAAAGTCCAGGCGTAATTTCCAAGCGTTGCCATACATTCGCACTCGTTCAAGATGCTGCCCGACGCAGCGAGCCAGGTATTCCCCCTTCGCAATCCGCTTGTAGGGCGAAGGATCGTCAGCACAAACGGGTGCAATCTCACGAGTAGGTCGCCGCGTGGTGTCATTCAGTCCCACCGATTGAGGCAAAAAAGGCTCTGGCATCGCGCTCATTTGGGTTGCTTTCCATGGCCACAGAAGCTTTGCTTGAGCTGAATCTGCCGCTGCCTCTCCTCTACTGCGTTCGCTGGGATGAGCCAGCGTCCGAGCACCTTTCGGGCTTTCAACCGCCCATCCCAGATCAATGCGTAGACGTAGCCGATGGTCAGACGGCGAGCACGTGCGTATTGAACTGGAGTGATTTCGTCGTCCTGCACGTCGTTCGCGGCCCTCATCTCTTCCCACTCCTTCCCAGTCGGGTTGTCTCAATCAACTCGGTTCCGTTGCGTGTCCAGCATCGGGCTGGGGCGAGCCTTTCCCGCCTGCGAACCCTTGGACGCTTAGTTGGTCCGAAAGAAGCGGTTTGCGTTGAGGCTCCCCACGATACCCACTGCACGCTAGGACCGCCGTGAGTGTTAACGACCTGGGGCGACTTGACGTAGCGGAACACGAGCACATTACGGTCGCGCATATAGGAAGCCTCGCCAAACGCCACTAGTTCGTCGGCCTTGCGCCGACCGACGTGCGGATGAGTCCGGCAGTCAGGAACGACGCCAGAACGCTGAACTCTTCGGCCTCGATGCAGTTCAAGATATGAATCGACACGTCGACCTCGGGCCTTAATCCAGATGAATCCGTCACCTGATCGGGACAGTAGCAACAAGTCCTGCTGTGGTTTTATCGTGAATACCTATGGAATTGGAACGGCGCGAAGGGTCGCGAAGGGTCACGAAGGGGCGTGAGTGTGTGGAAATCTTGCAGGATCACTCTTTCGAGCCAGAGCCTATGTGGTCTTTTCCAGTCGGAGGATGGACTCGTTGGTCACGGTGCCACGCTTCGCGCCTGACTTCAAATAGCGCGACGAAACGTCTCCATTTATCCAGGCGCGAATGGTCTTTGGGGCCACGTCGAAATATTCAGCCGCCTGCGCAATGGTCACAGTGCCGTTCGGGTTGTCGTGGATTTTCTTCCTGATGCGATCCTTGCTGCTAGTTGATGGTTCTCCATCGGCGCTCTTGGACTCGGGGATGGCAAAGCGCACGGGAACGGTCGCGCTGCTGATGATGGCGTCCTCAGAGAGCCGCTTGAACAGAGATTTGAATCGGTTCTCGAACCGACGCGCAATGCCGACAGCAAGCGATGCGAACAGATCCGGGCGCCGCTCCGTATCACCCAGAGCGATGGAGCCGGCTTCCACCAAGTGCGGAACGAACCAGTCAGGAAGTTGGAAATCACGCCATTCCATAGTCAGCCCATCATCGGATACTTCATCGACGATCACAGCCGAAAGCCATCGCGAAAAGACCCACTTGCGGTGAACCGCAAGCCTCTCCTGGTTGTACGTCTTAGTGAGTAGATCGCGTTTCTGATCGTCGTCGGCGAGCGCCCAGTCGCGACGGAACTCACGCTTGAGGGCCGTCAGTCTCGTACTCAAGGCAAATCGAAATTCTTGCTCAATAACCTGGCCCATGCGCTCAACGGCCCATTGAAAGGCGCTTTGTTCACCCGTTGGAGCCAAGCCTACGAACTTCGGGAACCATTCGGAGATGCACTTTGCTGAAGCTTCCTGCCACGCGAACACTTCCTTGTCCAGCGCTTCGTCCAGCTCGTGTCGTATCTTCAGTTCGCGTCGTATCCTTTCCAGTTTGTTGCGGGTTCTGATTTTCTCGCGCGCGCGAACAGCCGCTGCAGCAGCCGACGCTACAGCATTCTTTGTCAGCTTTGAAGTGTAACGTGCTTCCCAGAGGTCCTCGCCAAACCGCTTCTCGGCTATCGAAATCGGGTCCGTGGGAGCGCTAGCCGAAACGGCTGAGAACCCTGGAGGCTGTTCAGTTTTCATCGTCACCTTCCCGTGACTTCCCATTGCTTGAATCAACCTGGCAGGCCCCGGTGGGAAGACCCCTGGCCTTTTCGCCGTTGGAAGCGACCCAGCAACTATCAGCTTATCCGAAAAGCCGGCGCATGCTCTCGTGTACCCAGAGCCAGACAGTCGGCTGGGCAGCGGTGGCCAGCAGGCTTCCGATAGCTCCTTCCGTGACGTTGCGGAGCGTCCGCCCTGCCTGTTGGATGATGATCGAGTCCGGCTCGTCGGTGAGCTGCGCCTTCAGAGTTGCGATTTGCGCTTCCGCCTTTTGCCTTTGCCGGGTGTCAATTTGCAGCTCATGAATATGCGAGGTCAATTCCGTAACAAGACGGTTGAGATCGGCAAGATCCTGGGTGCTGTAGCTGACCGTTTGACTTTGCGTCGAGTGCACGCCTCGCTGCTGAACCGGCGAATTGCTTACCGTCCCGATATTCATCGTGTTGTAGACGATGTTGTAGCTCACAGAAGGAAAGTTCGCGCTTGGCTGGTCGGGGCGGCGCTGCGCGCCCTCGATTGCATCGACGCCCGCGCCGTTGATCCGCGCTGTATACGGTATGTTGAATGTGTCGATGAGTCCTCTGTCTTTCAGGTAACGCCAAGCTGCCTTGGCGTCCTCCTCAGACAATCCAGTATTCATCTCCTCTATGGACACAGGCTCCGTCTTTGCGCGCGTCGCATCATATAAGGCCTTCAAAAGCCGCAGTGCCTTGCCTTGATTCGTTGAGTTTTCTGTCACAATCGCACTCCTGCCTTGAATAAAACCGATCTCGACATCACGAAGGGCATCCTCAACCCGTCGATTGAACCGATCACGGGCCTGGCTGAGAACCTGGGTAAGATTCATGCGTTTGGCTGCGGTCACCATGCGCTCCGTGATCTCCGAAGTGAAGGTTAAGAGCTTCGACTTGGCCGCCTCGCTCAGTTCAGCTATCGGAATACTAGTGCGCTCCGAGAACTGCACGATGAGCCTCATCGCATCCGCAAGAGCGATTTCATGGATGGGCGTGAGCCACTGCGCCAGCGTCTTTACCAGATCAAAGGCGAGCTGGACGCAACCGGCATCTATCTTTCTGAAGAGACTGCGCGCTTCTGTGAAATCTACTTCAAGCCCAAGCAGAAACAGAGCGTTCTCGATCACCAGACAATGAACGCGGCCCTTGATCCTGCTGTCTCGCGCTTCACAGTCCGCCAGCGCGACGACGAAAGCGAGGCGGAGGAATGGCGAGAGAAACTGCCGGCATTCCGTAACCTGTACGGTTTTCTGTGTCAGGTGATTCCTTACCAGGACTCCGATCTGGAACGGCTATATGTGTTTCTGAGGCATCTGGCAGCGAAGTTGCCGCGCCGCAAGAGTGGAACGGCCTACCAATTCGATGATGATGTGCGGCTCGAATATTACCGCCTTCAAAAAATCAGCGAGGGCTCCATTTCGCTCCGCAATGGTACCGCGCAGCGACTCGATGGGCCGACCGAAGTAGGCAGCGGCATGGCGCGGCCACAATCGATGGCGCTCTCGCAGTTGATTGATGTCGTTAACGAGCGGTTTGGTACGGACTTCAACCAGGCAGACCAACTTTTCTTTGATCAGATCGTCGAAGCCGCCATGGCTGACGAGGGATTGCGTCAGGCTGCGGCCGTAAACCCAAGCGATAAATTCGAGCTGGTGTTCAAGCATCTGCTGGAGAGTGATGCTTCTGCGGCTCTTGATCTGCGTGAGCAAACGTCCAACGCAAAAGCGACATTCAACGTGCAGGCGGAAGTCGATGCCGAGCTGGACATCAACCTTATTTTTACCCACATTCACGTAGGCGGGACGATCGATATCCGCGTGAGCTCGGGGAACTATGCCGCCCCAAACGCACCGCCCTATCCCCTCAACGCAATCACCATCCAACACCCTCTCGTCCGGAACACCTGGCCGCTGGCCGTCTCGCCGACGCCGACAGTGGACGGTATGGCGGGAGGCCAACCTGCTATGTCGATCTCAGCGAGTTCTCCAACAATCGTGCCTCCGGATGGACTACCGACCGTCACTTTCAGCGTCCCCATGAATGATGCGACCGGACTCAACCAAAACATTCCGACGAACGGTCTCATCGCGTACGGCAACGCCGAGTACCAGTTTACGCTGCAGAGCGTCACGATAGAGCAACTTGATGGCAACGGCAATTCACAGGTCCCGCCGGCGTTCGTATCGGGCGTCGTGGGTAAATGGTCCGCGCTCAACGGAACCTACACCTTGCAAATCTGGGCTGACACACCGGGGGCCGCCTCATCTTTGTTGATGACATTACCGAGCAACCGTCTCGCGGATCAGCAGGCGATTCTGGGACCGGCTCCCTGTGCCCCGATTTCCTACACGCCGGCGACCGTCTGCGCACCCATGTCGGACAGCCCGGAAGTGCAGTTGGGATCATCTTATGAAGCGATTCCGCCTGGGGCTACGTTTGACGGTGTGACCATGGATGACTCGTGGAAAGTGGCTCAGGACCAGCCGTCTGGAGTGCGGGTCGTCTTGTTCTGTCCCCTGGCCAGCTTGAGTTTCGGTGAACCAGTTGGAGTAATCACGGTCCGCACGGGGACGTGGTTGGAGGGGTACCCGGTCAAGCCGCTAGTCCCGACGTTCTGTGCGGCGCCCGCCGGTTCCGGCAGCGGTCCAACCACTTCGGCCGGGGTTGGGCCTTTCGCTCTGCTGGATTCAAACAACATTCCGGTTGCGTTCACTCAAACCATGAGCGCGAACACCTATACGCTGAATTGTCCTTCCGGCGCCTCCGTGCTCCAAGCCTTACAAGGGATCACCATTTCGGAAGTGTGCTACATCACGATGGCCGAGTTGCAAAAGCAACAGGCCGCGTCGCAGGCCAATGCGGCGAAACAAGCTGCTCTCAATTCCGGAGCCTCGGCGGCCGCCAGCTCGAATCCAACTCTTTTGCCTTGGACGCAGTACCGGATTGTCGTGACGACGCAGGTGGCCGGGCAGCAAAACGGACAGCCTCTCAGTTCGATCCCCTCTGTCTCCGGATCCTTCCTGAGGTCCAGCAGGATCGAATCGCCGATCAGCGGCAGAGGACTCGGATCGGACGTTTTCACCGCAACGTACGCAGAGTAAGCGCCGGAAGCGCTCTTTTGAATGTTCTGTATGACGATGCGATCCAACAGGCTATCCATATCGTCCCCGAGATACTGCTGAATTAACTCGGGGCCGATTAGGTCAGCAAGAGAGAAAAGAGGGTTTGTGCTACTGGGACTGAACGGCATCAGCGCCTCCCCACACCAGATTGGAGATGTCGGCTGGAAGCCCCGAATAGATCCGGTAGACATCGGCCGTATAAAGTTCGGA
The DNA here is from genome assembly GCA_963733935.1 of uncultured Acidobacteriota bacterium. Lineage (GTDB taxonomy): Bacteria > Acidobacteriota > Terriglobia > Terriglobales > Acidobacteriaceae > JAHFUA01. Next base: position 80,997 of record CAVTEQ010000003.1, on the reverse strand, counting down.
CGAAGTTAGCTTGTAGTTTGGGTTCTTTCCCTTAAAGGTTGGTGTTGGCACCGGATCTTCCACACACGCAGCACCCTGCTGAGTCCATTGCACACCTACCCACTGAAGGGTGCTGACATAGGGGCAAGCGGTCGGAGCGCGAGCCGCAGCAACACCCTTTGGTTGGTCGTAATCTTTCGATGGGATTCTGCCATTGTAAAGTTTGACGTAGCATCTTAGGAGCCTGGCATTTTGGGCCGGGTCATTTGGAGTTGCCGGGTTGTAAATGGAGTCGAGAAAAGGGCCCAGCTGATTAGAAGTAGAAGTTGGCTCGTAACTGTATCCGTTGTTTATAGGATCATTCTTTAAGCGGCTAATTTCACATCCTAGCGCCCATTCGCGCATTCCGGCTGGCGTGTTTTCGTTTAATTTACTCAACATCGTCCGAACACCACTGGTCACGTTAGACTGCCAATCAACGCTGATTGCGAACAGAGTGTCCCCATTCGTTCCAAATTCTTCCTGGCTTGCAAAGCCTTTCTGGGCAACTCCGACGCCAGCTGGGAAACCTACTAGTACTCCAGCCTGAGTTCCGAGTTTATCCTGCTGAGCGACATCAGGGGGCTCCGCCTTCACAGTGCGATTCCTACTGCCTTTTCCCGGAAAAACTCCGGAACTGCTGAATGTTTGATTCGTGCGCAAATATCGCCAGCATCAGAAGAGTCATCTGTGCCGGCGTCAGGCCCAGGATCGTTTGGTTTTGGGAGGCCTTGGCGTCGGGCGTGACCGCCTGGAGGTCGTCGGGCGTGATTACGCGCGTGCCGCGCCCTTTCATCTGCTCAAAGAACGTGCGGCTGCGCACCGAGCGCATGATCACCCACGCATACGAGGGCACGACCACCCCGCTGGAGGAAATGCACCTCGAATATCAGCGGCTGCTGCAACAGTACCCTGGCCTGCCGGAACGCCTCGCAGCATTGCCGGGGAGGCTGTTCAGCGGGAAGGCACACCCCTCACCTGGCGCCCGAGCCGTGTTCTTCTGTTACTCGCTTCCAACGCCGCCCCCGGTGACGGCCGGAGTCCCGGGGCGACCCGGAAGCATGGACCACGGAGGGCGGAACTACAGCCTGGTATCTGTATGACATCGACAAGGACGTGAGTCCCCAACTATGGAACGAAATTCACTCACCAGCCGAGCGTCCATTTCATACCTCCATGTTCGCGGTACGCGAGGCGGGACTCTGATCGGGGGACAACGCTGGCCGCGCGCTCAAGAATAGCGCCCTGAGGAAACTATCCCTACGCAGAACAATTGGCGGTGACGCCAGTCACAGCAGCACGTGAGGTGTTTGGCGACAGCAGTCCTCACAGGGAAAGTAAATAAAGCTGTAATGAGCGGCTCGATCCTTGAATTTGGTAAGGATTGGGCCTGCGCTAAAACACCTTGGAGGGCGAGGGTTCAATCCGCCGCTTTCATAAACCAGCCTGCTAGCGGTTGGTTGCGAACTTCGCAGCCAGTTCGTGTTTGCGACACTCTTCGAGCAGTCGGGAGCGGAGATGGGCGGCTGCCCGTGCCGTCAGTTGGGGAGACGGGCAGTCTCGGCAGTTCTTGACTGTGCGCTGGAGACCTTCGAGCACGCGCTTGCAGGGAGGACAGCCATCGAGATGCCGTTCTAATCTGCGCCGCGCTGCCTTGTTGCCGGCGCCATCAAGATAGTCGGAGAGCGCCGCGAACAGCTTCTTACACTTATCGGTGGGCGCATGGGCGAGCAGGCGCGGACGGTGCGCCTGCCCGGCAGCCGCCTTAGCCAGCGCCTTCCGAAGGAACAGTCTCGCCCGGTGCAGGCGCACGCGAACCGTGCCCTCTTCGAGCGACAGAATCTTCGCGATCTCCGAGGTCGGAACCTCCTCCATATCGTGCAGCACCAGCACGAGGCGATAGTTCGGCGGGAGTTTGTGCACAGTCTGCAGAAGGATGTCAGAGCGCTCCCCTTCGAGCAGTGAAGCTTCTGGCGTTCCCTCACGAGTGGCCGTGATCGTCTCCAGCTCCGCCCGCGTGGGCATGAGCTCTTCCAGTGACAGCATCCTGGCCGGAACGAACTTGCCCTTGCGCCGGCTCATCAGGCAGCGATTCTTGGCGACCTTGTAAAGCCACACCCCAAGAGCCTGGGGACTCTCAAATTGGGGGAGATATGGGATCGCCTTCAGGAGAACCTCTTGCGCGGTGTCTTCGGCGTCCTCGCGGTGTCCGCAGACCTTCATGCTGAACGAGTAGACGGTTTGCTGCAGCAAGGACAGCGATTCGTCCAGCGCTTGGGACCCGTTCCTATGAATCAGCTCAAGAGCCTGTTCGAGTTCGCGGCGCATCGTGAATACTTAACATTATCATGCGGCCGAACCCCGTTCTCTCTGCCTACCGCGAACTAGTTGTCGCTACGGCTTGGCTCTCCGTCTGCTCCGGCTGCGGACGGAAATATCGGTAGGCCGTGAATCCCCCGGGGAGATTCTTGACGGCAAAACCGTGCTGCAACAAGATGCGCAGCGCGTAGTACGAACGTTGACCGACGCCGCAGTAGAGCCAGATTTCCCGGTCGCGCGGCAGCTCGCCGAATCGGGCGCGCATCTGCGGGAGTGGAATGTTGAGAGCGCCTGGGACATGACCGGCAGCAAACTCCGAGGGCTCGCGCACGTCTAGAACCAGCGCATCCGTCTCCGGAACATCTTCCCAGCGCGCCAGGGGCAGGTCTCCGCGCAAGAAATTCGAGGCAATCATTCCCGCCATATTGACCGGGTCTTTGGCGGCGCCGAACTGTGGTGCATAACAGAGTTCGGCCTCCTCCAGGTCGAAGACTGTCCCGCACATCTGCAGGAAGGAAGCAATCACGTCAATGCGCCGTGCTACGCCCTGTTCGCCGATGGCCTGAGCACCGAGAATGCGCCCATCATCGGTCGAGAACAGCAGCTTCATGTGGATGGGCTGTGCTCCGGGGTAATAGCCGGCATGGTGTCCGGGGTGGAGGTAGACCTTCTCGTATCCCTTGATTCCGGCGCGAAGCAGGCTCTTTTCGCTGGCGCCCGTAAAAGCAACCGTCAGCCCGAAGACACCAATAATTCCGGTGGCCTGAACCCCACGGAAGGCGGTCTCCCTCCCGCAGATCGAATCGGCAGCGATGCGACCCTGGCGGTTCGCCGGTCCAGCCAGAGGCACCAAACCCCACTCGCCGGTCACAAAGTCACGGGTCTCGACGGCGTCCCCGACAGCCCAGATGTGCGGGTCGCTGGTACGCATGTTTTCGTCGACGCGGATTCCGCCACGCTCACCGATTTTGAGCTCCGCATCCTGTGCAAGCTTGGTTTCCGGGCGCACGCCAATCGAGAGAATCACGAGGTCTGCCGGAAAGGTAGCGTTGGACTGCGTTCGAACCAGGATGGCCCCGCCAGTGCCCGGCTCGAATCCGGCTACAGCATCTCCCAGGTGAAGCGAAACGCCTCGCTGCGCCAGGCGCTCGCGGACGGGCGCCGCCATTTCGGGATCCAACGGGGGCAACACCTGCTTCAGCATCTCCACGACCGTCACGGCGATGCCCCGGGCGACGAGATTCTCTGCCATTTCGAGACCTACCAGCCCCGCCCCTATGATCACGGCCCGCTCCGCCTTGTGCTCTACGATCCACTCCCTGATGCGCCGGCTGTCTGGGATATTGCGAAGAACAAAGATTCCCGGCAGATTGATTCCGGCCAGCGGGGGACGAATGGGAGCGGCGCCGGGCGCAAGCACCAGAGCGTCGTATTTCTCGCGATAAGCCTCGCCGGTCTTCAAGCGTTTGACGGCGATTTCCCGCCGCGCCCGGTCGACAGCGATGACTTCGTTCTCGGTTCGTACGTCAATATTGAAGCGTGTCTTGAACAATTCCGCCGAGGCAACCAGCAGCTTTTTCTCGTCCGCAATGACGTCGCCTACGTAATAGGGCAAGCCACAGTTGGCGAAAGAGACGTACGGCCCGCGATCGAAGAGGATGATTTCAGCGTCTTCGTCAAGACGCCGTGCCCGCGCGGCGCAAGATGCCCCGCCCGCCACTCCGCCGACAATTAGAATTCGCTTCTTCTTTACATTCATGACAGGCCTCTGCTCAACAAATGCAGGAAAAGGCCGCTTGTTACGGGAAAAATGCTGGGTGCGAGGTTTTTGTCCCTTCCGGCGCCGGATGTCACGGCGACAATTCCTGGGTGTCGCGGCCAGCCCGCTGGCGGTGGGGTCCTGAAGGTTCAACAGCTTTAGTCTTTGTCTTCTTTTCTATGCAAACAAGTGAGCCACAAGCCAGTGACCTACACATGCCGAGGCATAGGCCACCACTCCCATACAGGCGAACTGAAGCGCCGGCCACCTCCAGCTATGGGTCTCGCGGTGCACGACGGCAATCGTTGAGACGCATTGCATCGCAAGCGCAAAGAAGATGAGCAAGGCAGCAGCGCTGGCAGGGGAGAGCTCGCGGCGCAACGCCTGCTGCAACTCGAGGCCGCGCGAGTCAGGATCGACCCCATTGAGCGTACCTAGCGTCCCGATGATGGTCTCACGCGCCGCCAGCGAGGTTACCAAGCCCACACCAATCTTCCAGTCCAGCCCCAGTGGCGAGATCGCGGGCTCAATTAGGCGCCCTAATGATCCAACAAGGCTGTTCTGGATTGCCGGGGAGCTTTGGACCGCCCAGCCGGGGCCATGAATTTCGCCACACTTCCAAAATACCGCGCCAACACCTCCTGTTCGTGGCGAAGGAAGGTAATGGCGCGTCCGGCGCCTATAAAGCCGAGGCGAAGGTACACGATTCTCTTCCCCAACGGCTTCCCTCTCGGGAGATGCAGGTCACAGATGCGTGTGCGCCGGCTGGGGCGGGGCTATGGACCGGCCCTTATGGGCCAGCAGTACCCTTGCCGAGGATGCTTGTCACAAGTGGAACTATTTGCCGGAAGCAGCGGTCACTGCCGTTCCCGTGTTGGGCGCGCGCGCGAGGGCTCGCAGCATGTAGAACAGCGTTGCCAGCCCGGCAACAAAGATCAGCACAAACAGCACGATGACGCCCCATTGTGGCGCAACCGGCAACTGCTCAACGCGGAAGTGAGGCGCGAGATAGGCGTTGCGGACGGCGTCGCGCATGAGCACCATCACAGCGATTGTGCCCACACCGCTGCCGATTCCAATGATCCCCTGGCGAACTGGCGACTTGTGGCTGCGAGCGAGGACCAGATGAACGATGGCAGCCAGTGGCAGCAACAAGCCGGCTCCCAGAAGCGCCGTAGCGAGGGAGTCGCGTCCCATGAAAGCCATCCGCACATCCGCGGGAAGTCGCACCAGGAACCAGAATCCGACCAGGTAGTTGAGGATCGTGGGGACGACAAAGACCTGCGCGCCCTGCTCAATCAACCAGCGACCGTAGGAAGTCTCGCGCTTACGCAGACCTTGGACTACCAGGAAGAGCCCCGTCACGGCGAGCGCGCCGAGCACAAAATGCAGGTAACGCGGAAGCACCGTCGGCTCATTCCAGTTCATGTTCCAGCCCCCGGCGCTGCGGCCGTACAAAGACAGCCAGCGGTCTGGGCCCAGCATTAAAGTGAAATTGTTCGTGTAAATGTGAGCGATGCTGGCCAGCAGCCCGGTAGCCACTCCGATCACGACAATGGCACGGACCGGGTAATCGGTTCCACGCAGTGAAAAGTAATATACGCCGTAATACGCGAGTATCACCATGCCAATGATGCCGAGCCAGGGCACCGCGATCAGGATCGAGCTGGCGTACAGCAGGTGTCCGTACATCACCTGCAAGAACAGCAACGGCGCCACTCCCAAAGTGATGGTAAAGGCAAAGACTATCGGCAGGATGCGTCCCAGCTCGCTGGCGAGCTGCGCGGCGAAGCGCGAGCGCTTGCGGCGCACGGCACACACGAACGCGATCGCCGCGCCGCCCAGCAGCGTGTTCATGAACAGCAAGTGAAGAAAGAACGTCAACAGGAGCAGCATCCGGAGTAACCAAATTGGACCGGGGGCCGGCATGGGATCCATTTGCGGAATGGGCAGATTGGTTAGCATGACTTCCTCGGTCCTTTCATTTTGTCGGGCCGTGCAAATAAACGGCCAGCGCATGGCGCTCGGTTTCCGTCCCCGTGAAGGGAGGCATGTCGGCGCTGAAGTCGGTCAGGTTGCGGGTGAAATCGGCGATAGCATCAGTTTCCATGCTGCTAAGATCCAGCGGGCGACGTAAGCCACGGATGGTGTGGCACAACGCGCACCGCCTCTCGAAGACCTGCCGTCCGACATCCATTTCATTGGCGCCGCTGATGGTGGCTGGCGCCAGCGACGCCAGGTAACGGCCAAGGGTGGCGCGGTCCTGTTCGTTTCCGGCGAAGGGCGGCATCGTGCCACGTGTAAGCGGCAGGTGCCGCAGCATTTCGCGCGCGAAGGTCTCGTCCCAGCCACGCACGCGCGGGCGAATGGAGCGATAACCGTCGAGAGAATGGCAGGCCGCGCATTGCATGGCGAACAGTTCGCGCCCGTACGGCATGGGTTCGGCAGCCGTCACCCACGGCGACATCTGTTTCACCCCTTGCGTACGGATGCGTTCGACGTCGGCGACACGCATGTCGTTGGCGTAGATGTATCCATTGATGACGTACGGCTTGCGGCTGAACTCGCGGAGGTACTCGCCTGATCCCATCACCACCAAACCGGCCATCAGTAAGACCGCCACGACCGCGACGTTCATCAGACGCGGCTGCAGCAGCGCGAAAACCAGAGTCAGCAGGAGTATCAGGGCCGCGCCGATCGCGCCGGAATACACCGCATGGCGCGCCGCGGGAATCAGTCCGGCAACGTAATCATGAGCGAATGCGGGGAATTTGCCGTAATACCAGCGCCCCAGCGGGGGCAGAAGCGCGATTCCGATGACCAGCCAGGCGCCCGCCCAGCGCACAATGCGTTCGCGAACCGGAGACGCCTGGCGCAATCCCGTCACCAGGCCGAACATTCCAGCCAGCGCGGTTGCCATGGCGGTGCGGATCAGTAGCGATGGCAGATACGTAGGATTGAGAATTCCGTCCCAGAAGCTCTTGCTCTGGAGCCATTGCCCGGGCGTGAGCATGTAGGTGATGATTCCATTGATCACCGCCAAACTCAGCCAGGCGGCAATGAAGTAAATCCATCCGATTGCCAGGTGCGTGCGCCGGTCCAGCCGCTCCCAGTTGTAGGCGTAGATAAGCGCGGCTGCGATCTCAACGAAGAAGAACACCCACTCGATCGCCCAGCCCCAGACAAAGGTGTGGATGAGGGACGAAGTGGCTTCGGGGCTGACCAGGCCGATGGTAAACCAAATGCCAACGCCGCTCACGGCGCCGAAAACAAGCGTCAGGAGCGCAAAAAATTTCGAGTGGCGCTTCACGTACAACAAGAGGTCTGGGTCATTTCGCCGATACCCAAGGTGCTCGGTTATTACGAGATAAGCCCCGCCGCCCACCGCAAAATGCGAAACAAACACATGCAGCACCGCCACCGCCGCGATGAGCAGACCACCCGGAAATCCCAGTTGCCAAACTGGATAGTTCATGAACACCTCCGGCCCGGTTCCTGACAACGATGAGGGCCCGCCACTGTTCCAACAGTGACCTGGGTCACCTCAGCCGGTGATGGTGCGCGGATCGTGGGCATCCACTGGGGCACACAGGGATCAGTTTGGGTGCGGAAGCTGCGGAACGCTCTTCCTCGAGCGAAAGATGATGCTGGGGAGCAAACTTACTCCGGCGGCGGGCGTGCGTCGCTCCAGCCGATCGTCCAGTGTTCATTACGCGATGGCCGGTGACTCCTCCAACCGGAACTCCCAGCCGCAATATTTGCCCTCGGGTGCTTCCGGGGGACAGTGCAGACAGGTTGTGCGGATGCGCGGGTCGATGTTCCGGGCGAAGGTTTCGAACTCAACCACGCCCACGCTCTTGCACGGGAAATCGGGCAAGCCTTTGTCCTTTCTGGTTTGCTGCACGCGGCACTTGTCCATGAAGAAGAACAGGCGGTGCCGATCGTCCGACCACTCCACGCGTTGGCTGTTGATCAGGCTGTAGAAACGGAGGCCCAATGCCCGTTCCAATGCCGGGAGACCGCCTCCCGCCGGGATACTGAACGTAGCCATGATCCGGCGCGCTTCAACCGCGGCAAACCTCGCCCAGGATCGAGCGTCCAACTCCATAGCCGTATCCATCCCCAATCGCTCTTCGGCGGCCAGAAACCAACACCCGTCATGCGCCAGCCAGTTCTTGGCGAACATTTCCAGCGCGCGCAGAAGCTCGTCGCGGCTCATGTTCTGGAAGGTACTTGAAGAGGATTCCACGTTTAGTCATCTCCTGGTTGATGGAATTTTCCCAGACCGGTTCTCATGATTGCCCTGACGAACAAAATGCCAGCCCAGGCTCTTTTGTTACCGGAAATCGACCGACCACAATCTGTACGCAGCACTGATCCCCGCAAGGCAGGTACCTTGGTATCTACAGGCAGGTCGTCAAAACGGGGCACGGTGCTTTTACAATGATTTGAAAAGCTGGTCCGGTCCGGAGGCGCATAGCAAGATGCGAGTGTTGATGGGCCCCCAAAACGATGAGATCCACACTCCGCTCGCGCGCGTGGTTGATAATACATTCACGAGCGTCGCCAAATTCCACGAAGTTTTGCGGCCTGCAAAGTTCTCTGGCTTCTTCGGGAACAAGCTTGTCCAGCGCGCCAAGCAACTCTTGTTCTCTCTCTGCCACGTCATATCGTGCCGTCGCCTCTGCCGAGGCGACGTGCAATACGTCAATATCACTTCCGAAGGCGTGAGCCAACGCAAAAGCATAGGACGCGGCATGAGCGGCTGCCGCTGAAAAATCAGTTGCGTACAGGATATGCCGAAACTCCAACCGCGCAGAGGAAGGCACCCCGACGTGCGGACCGACCGTGAGAACCGGGCTTTGGACTGCCCGCAAGATCCCTTCGGCGACTGACCCAAGAAGGTGCCGCTCCATTGCCCCTCCGCCGTGCGTACCGAGGACGATCAGACTTGGCTCGTGCTGGTCTGACACTCTACGAATCAGGTCGACCGGGTTCCCCTCGCCAAGAACAGTCGCTGACTTTCCTGCTGGCGGTGTCAGTTCCTTTACTGTTTCGGATAAGAGATGCTCAAGTTGTTGCCGCTGCATACTGCGCACGTGCCCTAATACTTCGGCCTCCGCCGCCGCGGACAAGAGCCTGAAAGCATGGACCACGATCAATTCGGCATCAAAGCGCTGTGCGAGGAGAGCCGCATGCCGGCCGGCCGCACGAACACAGGCGGAAAAATCAGTGGCAAATACAACTGAGCTGAACGAGAGATCCATGAGCTGGCTGCGCTATTGGCGATTTCGCTTCGTGCATTCGCGAGGATACTATACGGAATTAATAAGGATGCCAATTGCTACGCTAAACGGCGGTAACGCAGTCTGAGGAGCCAGAGTGATGAGCAACAACACAACGATCGCGGGCCGCGCGGCAGCGGCAATTCGCGTTGAATTGAGCGTGTATGCACCGGGGGGCGTAAGGTCCGCGTTACAGACGGCGGCAGCAGCCTTCGAGCGCGAGACTCAATGCACGATCAAGTTCACGTTCGGTACGGGAGGAGGAGTGCAGAAAGAGATGGCGGCAGGCGCGCCGGCTGACGTCACCGTGCTTCCCTCCGTGGGGATAGCTGAACTCGAACAGGGCGGAGTGGTCGTGCCCAACTCGCGGGTGGAGGTTGGCAGCATCGGCGTGGGCGTCGGAATCAAGTCGGGCATGCCTCGACCCAAGATCGGCACACCCGACGAATTCAGGGAAACACTTCTCGCGGCGAAATCGATTACCTATGCCGACCCCGCCCGTGGCGGTACCTCGGGTACATATTTCGCGAGGGTCGTGCTTCCCCGCCTCGGCGTCGTTGAGCAGATGCGGAGCAAGACCGCGCTGACGTCCGTAGGTGTTGAGGCGGTACAACGAGTAACGAACGGGCAATCCGAGATCGTCGTTGTCCAGACTAGCGAGATCGTTGCTGTCCCCGGTGCCGAGTTGGTCGGTCCTTTACCGGCAAGTTTGCAGAATGCGATCCCTTACGCCGCCGCGGTGCTCCGGGCAAGCAAGGCGCCTGAGGCGGCACACGCGTTTGTCAGCTTTCTGCTTTCGCCCTCTGGGAGAGCGGCATTCAAGACTGCCGGGTTTGAACCACCACAGCACTAACGTAGATTGGTCTAACACTAGAACCGGTCTCATAGTGCGCCCCAACGGCACAGATCACCAGCGGAGGAAGGACCCGCCCAGACAGATGTTGGTGACAAACGGCGTTCTGGATTATGGATGGCGATGCAGAACGTGCACGGCGATGTCCGGCCAAAACTCGCGAAATGTGTTGGTGAGGGCGTCGCGCATCACAGCGTATCCGTACTTGCTGGCGAGGGCTCCCACCCAGCCGCGACTGACTGCATTTCAATTGGCTGTCCCGCCGGTTAGCCTGGGCCCCCATGCAGGATGGCCGAATCGTGTCTTAGCGTGTGCGTATCACAGCCAACCGTGTTACCGGTCACCGCAAATTGCGTCGCGCGGTGCGGAAATCAGGCTTAAGCATGACCAAGGTCACAGTCACTGAGCCGCTTGACATCAGCGTGGTTGTCCCGGCATACGACGAAGAATCACGCATCGAGCAGGTACTTCGTGACCTTCGGCCGCTGGCGCGCGAAGTCGTAGTGGTCGACGATGCCAGTACGGATCTGACAGCATCCGTGGCCATGCGCGAGGGCGCGATCGTCATCCGCAACGATGCCCAACTTGGTTATTTGGGGGCTATTTCAAGGGGATTCAGAGCTGCAACCCGGCCCGTGATTGTCGTGATTGATGCAGACGGTGAATTCAGTGCGGACGACATTCCCGCCGTGGCTGCCCCCGTACTGAACGGCGAGGCCGATCTCGTCCTGGGTAGCCGGGAACGCAAGCCGCGGTGGTCGGAATCAGTGCTCAATTGGCTAGCAAGCCTGCGTGTGCGGGGTGATTCCGGCACTGGACTGCGGGCACTTTCGCGCGACCTCGCCCTGGCTCTGCCGATGAGCGGCAAGTGCGTCTGTGGCACTTCGATCTTGGAGCCCTACCTCCTCGGAGCGCGAATTGAGCAGCGGCCTATCAGGGTCGTGCCGGTCGCGAAAGAGCGACGGGTACAGTGGAAACATGCACTTCAACTTTTTTATGTTTTGCGGTTGCTCGTAGCATGTCGCAGAAGGGACGACTTTCGCGCTGACTCCCACCCTCTCTCACAGAATACAGACCACGTGGAAGAGTAGGTCGCACCAGGAAGAAAGCGTGTCGCGATCCATTCCGCCCAGATCGCTTTCTTCAGCGTGCCGCACACTTGTGACCAAAAGCTCACAAGGTGAAAGTCGGCTTCTAGCGTGCGACTGGTTCTGCGACCGTGGTCCCGGCGTACTTGGGCGTCCCTCCCGATGGTGAAATGGCATCGAGCGCCTGGCGGAGATCGCCAATCAGGTCCTCTACGTCCTCAATGCCCACAGAATAGCGAACGAGTCCGTCGCTGATGCCCGCCGCACGTCGATCCTCGGGTGACATGCCAGCATGAGTCATCGAGGCCGGATGCTCGATGAGGGTTTCCACGCCGCCCAGAGATACCGCCAGGGCAGCCACCTGGACTCGATCCATCACTCGGCGGCCTGCCTCCATGCCTCCCGCGAGTTCGAAGCTGATCATTGCCCCGAAGCCTTTCATCTGGCGTTTGACCAATTCATACTGGGGATGGGACTCCAATCCGATGTACCGCACCGTGCTCACCTCAGGTTGTTTCTCCAGCCACTGGGCGATCGCCAAGGCACTCCGCTGCGCTCGTTCCAACCGTACTCCAAGCGTCTTGAGGCCGCGCAGAACCAGAAAGGCCTGGTGCGGATCCATATTGCATCCCGAGTTCACCATCACGGCCCGCAGGCGCTTGTACATCGCTATCTCCTTGGCCACCAAAATCCCGCCTACAACGTCGGCGTGGCCGTTGATGAACTTGGTCACCGAGTGGAGGACTACGTCTGCGCCCAGATTCAGGGGGTTTTGGAGGTAGGGGCTGGCGAACGTGTTGTCAACGACAACCAGGCAACCATGGGCGTGAGCCAGGGACGAGACCTGTTGGATGTCCGTGACTTGCATCGCTGGGTTGGACGGAGTCTCGACATACACGAGCTTGGTGTTTGGCCGCAGTGCATTGCGCACCTGGAGCAAATCGGAGGTGTCCACGTACGATGACTCGACACCGAAGCGCGAAAAGTGCTTCTCCATAAGCCCGCGGCTGGGACCATACACAGACGCTGTGCTCACCATGTGAGCGCCGGCCTCCAGCAGAGCCAGATAAACCGTGCACACGGCGCCGAGACCGGAGCTGGTGGCAATACCGCCGCAGCCATCTTCCAGCTCTGCAACGCTCTCCTCCAGCGCCCGGATGGTTGGATTCCCGATGCGCGTGTATATGTATCCGTCCTCCTCGCCGGCGAAGAGCGCCGCGCCGTGCGCGGAATTCCGGAACGCGAACGTGGAGGTCTGGTAGATGGGAACATTGACCGCACCGGTCGCGTCCGCTCTGTACCCGGCATGAATCAGCTTAGTGTTGATGCCCGCGTGCTTCGTATCCATAAGCTTCCTTTTCGGCCCTGATTTGGCCCGCGCCAATCGCGGGTACCAAATGCAGTGTCACTCTTGGGACCAATCTCGAACAGTGACGACCCGCACGCCGCGATGGTCATCGCTTGACCTCGGTCAGGCCACTTTGCCCACCGCCTGTCGCTCCGCCAACCACGTGGTGGCGATCCGGATGGCTTCCGTGTTGAACTTCAGCTCATCATGGTTGAACCAGCGCGGCAGGTATCGGATAAAGGCATTCTCATGCTGGACATCCGGGCGAACCTCCGCGGTGACATAGCGTACCTCCGCCTGTGGCAGCAATGCCGAAAGCTCCTTGGCGCCCTCCAGAATCATGGGGATATCGCGCTCAGCGTACAGCAGCAGAGTGGGGCGGTCGCGGCGCGGAACAGCGCCCAGCTCCTTTAACAGTTCAGCGACGTAGCCGGAATAGGGTTCGCGCACGCTGGGCCGGGGAAAGTTTTCAAACATCCACTTGCGTTGCGGAGAAATTTCCGTCACTACGGCCGGCGACATAGCCGCAACGTAATCCGCCGACGACATGAGCGAAAGCCGCCCACCGATGCTGAGTCCTGTGCAGCCCACGCGTCCGAAGCCGCTCCTCGCGTAGCTCACCGCAGCCTCCACCTCCCCGAGCATTCCGCGGCCGATGGCGGACATATTCTCGCCGTGGCCGCAGAGATCGATCGCCAGCGAAGCTACTCCCTTCTCCGCGAGGGCAAGCGCCAAGCCCAGCATGTGTTCCTTGGAGCAGCCATACGGGTGCAGCAGCACGGCGCCGCTGCGTGGCGAATCTGGGGACACCGAGAGCGCCGGGATGGAATGGCCATCGGGCGCCTTTAAGTTCGTTACACGCTCAAGATTCATACGAACCTCCAGAGATGGTGTATGCGACTAAAGGTACCGTTATTTTGGGTGGACAACCGGAGTCTGGCAGGCGGCCGCTAGAGGCAGGCCAAGCTTGCGCAGAATGGTCATGGCCGGACACCAGTCAGTCAGCCCCGATTGAAACAGGTTTAGGCCGACGAATGCGGTGAACAAGAACCAGTAGTGACTGACCCAGTAGCCCAGGGCCAGTGAAATCAGGACGAATGTGCCTGCCAGCAGGCGCAACCCACGTTCCACGGTCATGTTCTTGCCTCCATAGAATTTTGGTCCGATGATTCGAGTGCTGGAGTCTGCAGTGTCGTTTTCGCAGACTTCTGGCTCATGTAGTAAAGGACCGGCACTGCCATTCGCGACAGCACAGTAGATGCCACTTCGCCGGCCATCAGTGACAGCGCCAGTCCCTGGAAGATCGGGTCGAACAGGATGACGCTGGCGCCCACGACCACGGCGGCGGCGGTCAGCAGCATAGGTCGGAAGCGGACGGCGCCGGCATCTATCACCGCTTCAGCCAAAGGCATGCCCTGCGCGCGCCGCAATTCGATGAAGTCCACCAGGATGATGGAATTGCGGACGATGATTCCCGCGCCGGCGATGAAGCCGATCATCGAGGTCGCGGTGAAGAACGCGCCCAGCAACGCGTGTGCCGGCAGGATGCCAACCAGCGTCAGCGGGATGGGCGCCATGATCACCCACGGCGTCTGGAACGACTTGAACCATCCCACGACTAGGACGTAGATCAGCACCAGCACGGCGGCAAAAGCGAGGCCGAGGTCGCGGAAGACTTCGTAGGTGACTTGCCACTCGCCGTCCCACTTCATGCTGTAGCGCTCGGTGCTGTCGGGAAGGTGGGACGAGTACTGCTCGATGGAGTAGCCGGCGGGCATGCGCAGGCGATCGATCGCGCGCCCCATCTTCAGAATGACGTACACCGGACTCTCTTCCTGGCCGCTGACGTCACCGGTGACGTACACCACCCTCCGCAGATTCTTGCGATATATGTTGGTGGCGATCGTGGTCTGCTCGACGCGCGTGACTTCGGCCAGCGAGACCTGCGCGCCCGAAGGCGTGGGCAGACGGATACTGCGGAGTTCGTCGATGCCGGAGCGCGACGCGCGAGCGAGGCGGACTTCGATGGGCACGTCTTCGCGGGCTTCCGGCCGGTGCAGCAGCCCGGCGGTGGTGCCGTTGAGCGCGATCTGGATGGTGCGCGTGACCTCGGCAGCGGATATGCCGTGCACTGCCGCCTTATCGAGGTCTACTTTGATGTCGTACTTGGTCTGCGGGTCCTGGACGTACCAATCCACGTCGGCGACGCCAGGTGTGCGCTTGAAGACGTCCTTGATCTGCCCCGCGAGGCCGATCTGTCCCTTGTAGTCAGGCCCGTAAACCTCGGCAACGAGCGTCTCGAGCACCGGCGGACCGGGCGGTACTTCGGCCACCTTGATGCGCGCCCCGAAGCCGTTGGCAATCGGCTGGAGCTTCGCGCGCACGCGCTTGGCGATGTCGTGGCTCTGAGCTTTGCGGTCGTCAAGAGGAACCAGGTTTACCTGGATGTCGGCCTGGTTGGGAGCGCGGCGCAGGAAGTAATGGCGGACGAGCCCGTTGAAGTTGTACGGGCCGGAGGTTCCGGAATAGATCTGGTAGTTCGAGACCTCGGGCTCTCCACGCAGCGAGGCGGCCAGCGCCTGGGCGACGCGCGTAGTCTGCTCGAGCGGCGTGCCGTCCGGCATATCGATGATCACCTGGAACTCGCTCTTGTTGTCGAAGGGCAGCATCTTCACCCGCACCAGCTTCAGCGGGACGAGCGTGCAGGCAGCAAGCAGCAGCACCACTACTGTGCCTAGGAATAGCAGGCGCTTGCGGCCATCGTGGATGAGCGGGGTCATGATGCGGCGGTAGAGGCGCGTCGTCCAGCCTTCGGCTTCGTGATTCGTCCCGCCGCGCTTGGCGTGCGAGCCGATGAGGCGCAGCGCCGCCCAGGGCGACACCACGAAGGCCACGATCAGCGAGAACATCATGGCCGCCGACGCGCCCACGGGAATCGGCCGCATGTAGGGGCCCATCAGACCGCGGACGAAGGCCATCGGCAGGATGGCCGCGATCACCGCGAAGGTGGCGAGAATGGTGGGGTTGCCGACTTCGTCCACCGCTTCCACGGCGACGTCGGTCAAGCTGCGGCCGGCATTCTCCGGCAGGCGGAAGTGGCGGACGATGTTCTCGGTGACCACGATAGCGTCGTCCACCAGGATGCCGATGGAGAAGATCAGCGCAAACAGCGTGACCCGGTTGAGGGTGTAGCCGTAGAGATAAAAGATCGTCAGCGTGAGGGCGAGCGTGACCGGGACGGCCAGCAGCACCACGCCAGATTCCCGGAACCCCAACGCCAGCGCCACCAGCAAAGTTACGGAGAATGTTGCTATCAGGAGGTGCTTCAGCAGTTCATCCGACTTATGCTTTGCGGTTTCTCCGTAATCGCGGGTGACGCTGACGTTGAGGTCCGCGGGGATCAGGTATCCGCGGAGGGAATCGACCCGTTCCAGGGCGCGGTTGGCGATCACCGTAGCGTTGGTGTTCTTGCGCTTGGCCAGCGTGATGGTGACCGCGGGATACTCGGCGCCCGTCTGCGCGCTGGCCTTGCCGCTGCCGTAGAGGACGTAGGAGCTGGGTTCGTCCGGCGCGTCTTCAAGCCGGGCGACATCACGCAGGTAAACGGGAGCGCCGCCGTGCACGCCGACCACGACCTGCTGCAGATCCTCCGGCGTGGAGAGAAAAAGGCCGGCCTCGACCTGAATCTCCCGGTTATCGCGCGCGAAGCTGCCGGCCAGCGAGCGCTGGTTGGCGGCCTCGAGTTGCATGGCGATCGCGGCGGGAGTCAGGCCGTAGGCGGCAAGTCGCGCGGGGTCGAGGATAACTCGCATTTTGCGCGGCTGTCCGCCGATGATCTTGGTTTCGGCAACATCGTCGATCTTCTTGAGCTGGTTCTCCACTTCGCCGGCGATGCGCCGTAGCCGATCGGAACCGTAGCCGCGTCCCCAGAGCGTAAGCGCGAGGATGGGCACGTCGTCGATAGAGCGGACTTTAATAAGCGGTTGCGAAACGCCGGGAGGGATGCGATCGAAATTCGAGTATAGCTTGTTGTAGGTGCGGATGATCGCGTCTTCTTCCTTCTGCCCCACGTAGAAGCGCACGATCATCATGCTCATGCCGGGCGAACTGATCGAGTAGAGATACTCGACCCCGGGCACCTCGCGCAGCAGCTTCTCCATGGGAATGGTGGCGCGCTGCTCGACTTCGGCCGGCGTCGCGCCCGGCATCTGCACGATTACATCGAGCATGGGGACGACGATCTGCGGTTCTTCTTCGCGCGGCGTCTGCCAGATGCTGAACGCGCCCAACAGCAGCGCCGCCGCGATCGCCAGCGGCGTGAGCTTGGAAGCGATGAAAGTGTGCGCAATGCGTCCCGCGAGGCCTAACTTCATGGCCGCGTCTCGATCTCGCGTCCCGCGAGTTCACGGTCGCCGGGCTGCGCAACCAGCCACTCGCCTTCCTGCAGGCCGGCCAGCACTTCCACGCGATTGTCGGCGGGCTTGCCCAGGGTGATGTAGCGGAGATTCGCCAGCTTGTCCGGCCCGACCACATACACGGCCTGCAACTGTCCGCGGTCAAGCACGGCATCGCGGGGAACGGTGATGGCCTGGCGTTCTCCGCGGCTGAAGCGTGCATGCCCGGAGAGCCCGGAGCGGAGGCGTGCGTTCGCCGGAAGTTCGACCTTGACGAGGAAGCTGCGGCTGGCGGGATCGGCGGCGGGAACAATCTGCACGATCTTGCCGGGGAATTCGCCAAGAGCATCGACCACCACGCTTGCCGGTACGCCCAGGCGGATCAGTGCGATGTCGTGCTCATCCACGGCGACTTCCATGCGGAAGCGGCGCGTGTCCTCGATAGTCAGCAGCGGGACGCCAGGGGCGGCGACCGCGCCGGGATCGGCACGCTTCTCGGCGATTACGCCATCGAAAGGCGCGCGGATGCGAGTGTAGCCCAGGGCAGAGCGTGTCTGAGCCTCGGCAGCCGTCGCCTGTGCCAACCCTGCATGGGCCTGATCACGGTGAGCGGCAGCGGCCTTGGCCCCGGCCTGCACCTGATCGAACTCGTGCGGGCTGACCGACTTCCTTTCGAAGAGAGCTTGATACCGAGCGAGGGTTGAGTTGGCGAGGTTGTAGTCGGCCTCGGAGGCGGCGATGTCCTGGTGGGCGGCGTTGACGCCGGCGGTGGTGCGCTCAAGAGCAGCCTGCTGTTGCGCGTCATCGAGAACGACGAGTACATCGCCCTTGCGTACGTGCTGGCCTTCGGTCGCGCGGATAGCCGTGATGGTGGCAACGATCTGGCTGGAGAGCTGGCTGGTCTGCGCGGCGCGCACCGTGCCCATGGCTTCCACGTTGTCGGAGATGGCAGCCCGCCGCGCCTGCACCAGTGCCACATCGCGCACCACCGGCGGCGCCGCGGCCAGAGTTTGCTTCCTTTCGCTGCAGCCCGCGGCCACAAAAGCCAGCAACAAGGAAAACGGAATGAGTCTGCGGATCATTGCTTCACCACGGGCGAATCCGGGTTGAGAGTGCCGGTCGCCAATTCGAGACTCGCGTAACTGCTCTGCACCCGGTACACGGCCTGCCAGTAATCGGTCTTGGCGCGCACGTCGGCCTCTTCCATGCGCAGCAGGTCGGTGATGGTGTTGAGCCCAGCATCGTAGCGGTCGTGGCCGATGCGCAGACTTTCGGCGGCCTGGGCGACGGCGGTGCGCGCCACCTCGAGCTGCCGCCGGGCGGCGTCATAGTCGAAATAGGCCTTGCGCACCTCCAGCCGCACGCCACTGGCGGCTGATTCGCGCAACGCGTCCACCTTCTGCTTCAGGGCGCGCTCGCGCTGGAGTTGCGCCACGCGGGCCCCGCCGTCGAACAGGTCGAGCCGGACCTCAAGGCCGAACATCCAGTCGTTGCCGCCACCACCGCCAAAGCGCGGATTGTCAGCCTCCCAGTTGCCGACCGCGTTCACCGTCGGCCCAAAGGCGGCTTTGGCGATAGTGACGCTGTTCTGCTGGATCGACTGTTGCAAGGCGAGGCCCCGCAGGTCGGGACGGCGGTCGAGCGCGCGCGCTTCGAGCTGTTCCAGCGGCTCGGCGGGGAACCCGCGATCGGCCAGGACTTCACCAAGCTCGTAGCCTGTGTCCGCTGGCACGCCGAGTTCATAAGTTAGCCGTGCCGCGGCGATGCTGACGTCGTTCTGCGCGCGGATCAGCTCCTGCCGGCGCGCGGCGTGGTTAACCTGGGCACTTAGCAGATCGCTTTCCACGCTCATCCCGGCCTCAACATTTGCCCGCGCGCGGTCCAGCGCGGACTGCGCGCTTTTCTCCGCATCCTGCGCAACTTCGACTTGGCGTTTGGCCAGCAGCTCACCTATGTAGGCATCCACCACGCGCAGGAGCAGCTCCTGGTCGGTGCGGTCGAGCTTGCGCCTGGCCAACTCCGTGGCTTGCTTTGCTTGCATCAATCGCCTCCAGTTAGCTCCGGAGTCGAAGAGCTGCCATTGCCCGGAAAAGCGCGTGACGTAATTGCTGAAAGGCGTCGGCGTGTTGAGTTGGTTGAGATCGAAGTCGGCGGTGGTAAACCTCTGCTGCCGCAGCTTCCCGCCGAAGACATACACGGGATCATTGCCGTCCTGATAGGTCTCGCTGAACCCAATGCGGGGAAGCAGAGGCGCGCGCGACAGCTTGAACTCCGCGGCGGCTATGCGTTGCTCGAAAACTACGGCTTTGCGCGCGGGATTCTTCTCCAAAGCGAGCGCCACTGCCTGCTCGAGCGTGAGCTTCGCCGGAGCCGCCAGCGAGATGCACCCCAGAAGAAGAATCGCTCCCGCGGCCAAGGCGCCCACGCGCCTGCGAACCTTCATGAACTGGCTCCGACGGTCTCCCGGGCGGGCACAATCTCAAAAGTGGTGGCCAGTTGTGCGGTCTTCGCGATCATCGCCCCGACCGAGCAGTCCGCGGCCACCAACTCAATGGGCTTCGGGCCGGTAGCGCCGGCGGCATCGTCCACCAGCAGACGGTGCCCGGAACCCGTGGTGACCTCGAATTGCCGGCTCGTCCCTTCGGGCCGGGTAAGAGTGACTTTGGCTTCGATCATTCTTTACCTCCGGTTCAGCACCGATAAATGCAGGATCGAAGCAGAGTGTTACAGGATTGCGGGACGGGGTCTGTGACGGATGACCGCCGATCAGGCTCGGGCGGCGGCTTCGGGTGCCGCCGGGGGACAGTGGAGGCAGGTGGTGCGAATTCGTGGGTCGATCGTGCGGGCGAAGGTCTCGAATTCAACCGTACCTGCGCTCTTGCACGGGGAAGTCAGGCAATCCTTTGTCTCTTCTGGTCTGCTGCGCGCGGCAAACGCGCAGGCGAGACATACAGGACATTACGATTAGACAATTACCATACTTACTTAGTTGCGCATTTTCGCAATTAAGTGAGTATTGTCACGCACTGCCGCCGTCCATGTCTGGAGCGCCCTCCCTCGCCGGGCTTCCTCTCTAGCTGGCGGTCGTCCTCCGCGCGGCCCTCACTGTTGAGATTCGCAATACCGCGGCCACAGCATCGAGGAGTTTCCCAACGTTTGTCGGGTAAGGGTCCTGCTGGAGCGCTCCAGATTTGCATTGGTCTGGAACTTGCGAGTCCACTCTCCGGAGACTCTTGCCATGGCGGTTGGATATGGCTGCAGCTCGTGCCGGATCCGCACTGGAAGATCTTCGGAGGAGGCTTCATGCGGTCTTTGAGGTATTTCATTCTTACGATTGTGCTGGTCACGGTAGGCGCACTGGCCGTGTCGGCGGGCCAGCCCGGGGGCAAAGAGCTGTATCGGGCAAACTGCCACGGCTGCCACGACAAAGGCTCGCCCAGCGGTTACTACACCCCGATGACCATGACTCAGGACCAGTGGCGGACGTTCTTCAAGATGAGGCTCGTTTCGTCTCACAAGAGTGTGATTGAGCCCAAGAGCGGAAAAAAACTGCTGGAGTTCTTGACCCCCGATGAACTCAAGGCAATCCAGAGGTTCTGTATCGACCATGCTGCCGACTCCGAGCAGCCGGCGACGTGCGGGTAATTCCGCCTGCATAGGAGCACAAATTCAGGCAGAGGCAAACATCATGAAAAAAACACTTGTCATTTTTCTAACCATAGGCCTGCTGGCGCTGGGTGGCGTGGCGCAAAACAACCCCGCGACCGCCGCGGATTCGTCGTCGAAGGCGCAAGCCGACGATCCGGCGCAGCTCCGGCAGGACATTGAACAACTCAGGAAAACCATGAACGCGCTGGAGGAGCGTCTGGCCACCCAGGAAAAACAAGCCCAGGCGGCCAAGGATCAAGCTACGCCTTCAGAAGGCACGGTTTCGGTCAAGGACCTGGAAAAGCGAATCGACCAGAACGAACGCCAGCAGGCTATGAACGCTGAACGGGAGTCGGCGTTGAACCGGGTAAAGTTCAGTGGAGACTATCGTTTTGAAGCCCATTCCATCTGGGGCAACGTGCCTGCCCATCTGGATGGTATGGCCATGCAGAACCTGATGGTCCGAACCCTGTTTCTCACGACACCCACGGCACAAGGCGGCCTGGGGGCGCCGTTTAGTCCCAGCATGTTGAGCATGCCGGTCAGCCAGTTCGTCAACACGCTGAATGGCGCCGTGCAGAACAATTATGCCCAATACCAGTTCTTCACCAGCAACCTGACGTACAACCAGGTGAACCAGGCGGCCCAGGGCTTCAAGCAGATAGGACTGTTCAATCCTTTCATGAATTACCTGGCCACAGCGCCGAGTGTATATGTTCCGTCCTACAGCAATAACGCCAACATCATGTACACCAACCGCCTGCGGCTGAACCTCGATTCCAAGCTAAGCGAGAACATTTCGGTCACGGCGCGGCTGAGCATGTACAAGGTCTTCGGTGACTCGACCGGAGTGCAGGTGTTCAACGGACAACCTAATAGCATGAACGTCGACGGCACGACCGTCGGAGTTCCCAATTCCGACATCCTGCGCGTCGAGCGTGCCTACTTTACCTGGAACAACATCGCTGACTCGAAGTTTTATCTCTCCATCGGGCGCCGGCCCTCGACCGACGGTCCGCCGATGAACTATCGGCAAGACGAGCCCCGCGGCGGCACGCCCTCGGGCGCCATCATCGATTATCAGTTTGATGGCATCACCTTCGGCTACCACATCAACGACAAAATGGTATGGCGGGTCTGCTACGGCTTGGGATACTCGTCCGAATTCGGCAACGGGTCTATCCTCCAACTGCCGCAGGACCGCCTGAAGGACACGCACTTCCTGGGCGCAGACCTGGACCTGTGGTCCACGGACAAAACCCTGATCAACGCTACCTATGCCCACGCCTTCAACGTCACCGACGGGTTTAACGGCCTGGTAGTGATGCCCGTTAATCCGCTCACCGGCGACCTCAACAACTTCAACGCGGTCATGCGCTATACCCCTTCGGCCAATCTGGGCTCCATCAACCTGATGAGCCTGGACGTTACGCGCCGCCAGGGGCCGATGGACTTCTACCTCAGCGGCAACTACTCCGGCACGCAACCGAACGGTCAGACCACTCCCTTCGGAGGTCTGATGTCCGACCCCTACGAGACGCCTGTCAGCCGCACCGGCTACATGTTCCTGGTGGGCGCGCGCTACAAGTTCGGTCAGGATGAGCGGACCAAGGTCGGGTTCGAGTTCAACCATGGCACCAAGTACTGGTTCAACTTTGCCCAGGCCGAGGACGACATCATCGCCCCCAAGACCAATACTCGCGGCCAGGTCTACGAGGCTTACCTGACCCACCGCATCACGCAACGCTTCATCTTCAAGCTTGATGCCATGAAGTACGTCTATGACTACTCCGGCTCGGGATGGCACCTGGGAGATCCCAAATCGCTCAACTCCCTTTCCGTCCTGGGTTTCCCCACCTACAAAGACGCGTTTATGAGCACGGCGAGCCTGATCGCCAGGTTCTAGGTGGGTTTCGATTGGGGCCGGTTTCTGCCGGCCCCAGTTATCAAAATATCGGGTGAAGCATGGGTCGTAATATTTCACGACGCGGTTTTCTCAAGCAATCGGCGGGATTGGCGGCGGGCGCCGCGGCCGCCAGCCAGATAGCTTCTTCGGAAATTCATCCCACTGGGCGGCGGGGCGACCGGCGGGTCGAACTGATTCCCACCAACTGCGAAATGTGTTTCTGGCGGTGTGGCGTGATGGCTGAGGTGGCCGACGGCAAGGTTTTGAAGTTGCAGGGCAATCCCCATCACCCGCTCACCAAAGGCAAGCTGTGCGCGCGCGGCAATGCCGGCACACAACTTCTCTACGATCCGGACCGGCTGAAGTATCCGCTGCTGCGCATTGGCCAGCGCGGAGAAGGCAAGTTCAAGCGCATCGGCTGGGACGAGGCGCTGGACTACTTTGCCACGCGGCTCAAAGATATCAAACAGAAGTACGGAGCGGAGGCGCTGGCCCCGTTTCCGCATGGGGTTTACTCCGGCTTTTTCTCGACCTTGATGAAAGCTTTCGGCTCGCCGAACTCGGCCGAGCCGGCGTTTGCGCAGTGCCGCGGTCCGCGGGACGTCGGCTACCAGTTGACTTTCGGCCGTGCAGTCAACTCTCCCGAGCCGGTTGACCTGGAGGAATCGAAACTCATCGTCCTGATCGGCAGCCATATTGGCGAGAATGTCTTCACGTCGCAGGTCGCAGCCTTCGCCGAAGGCCTGAAGCGCGGAGCGAAGCTGGTGGTGGTTGATCCGCGGTTCTCCACGGCCGCATCGAAGGCCAACTGGTGGCTGCCCATCCGTCCGGGGGCCGACACCGCATTGCTGCTGGCCTGGATGAATGTGCTGATCGCGGAGAAGCTCTACGACAAGGACTATCTCGACCAATACGCGACGGGCATGAAGGAATTGGAGCAGCATGTCGCTCAGTACACTCCGGAGTGGGCCGAGCCGATCACGGAGATTCCGGCAGCGAAGATTCGCGAGACGGCCCACGCCATGGCCGAGGCCAAGCCCGCCGTCGCGCTGCATCCCGGCCGGCACGTCACCTGGTATGGCAACGACACGCAGCGCGCTCGGGCCATGGCCATTCTCACCGCCCTGCTCGGAGCCTATGGCCGCAAGGGGAGCATGTTTCTGCCGAGCAAGCTCCGGCCCGGAGCCATTCCCCACCCGCCCTTCCCAGAATCCGACCGCGGACGAGCTGATGGCGGTGGCACCAAATACCCGTTAGCGGCGGAAGAATCCCAGGGCCTCACCCGCGAACTGGTGGATGCGACGCTGACCGGCAAACCCTATCCCATCAAGGGATGGATCGTGTACGGCCAGAACATTCTGGAGAGCATCCCGCAGCGTCAGCGCACACTGAAAGCGATCGAACAACTGGAGTTCATGGCCGTCGTTGACGTGCTTCCGATGGAGCAAACCAACTATGCCGACCTGGTTCTCCCCGAAGCGACTTACCTCGAACGCTACGACCCGCCGTCAATTGTCACTACCGCCAAGCGGCCGTTCGTCTCAATTCGCCAGCCCGCCATCCAGCCGCTCTACGAATCCAAGCCCGGCTGGTGGATTGCCAAACAAATGGCGAGCCGGCTGGGACTCGACGATTTCTTCCCCTGGAAAGATGCCGACGATCACCTGGCGCAGCTCATGCGGCCGCTGAAGATTGATATGGCCGAGCTGAAGGCGCTGGGCGCCGTCAGCTTCGAGGGGCGTCCCTACATTGAAAATCGCACGCCGGAAGACGGCCCCTTATTTCCCACGCAGAGCGGCAAGATCGAGATGTACTCCTCGGTGCTGAAGGACCTGAAGATCGATCCCCTGCCGGTCTACGAACCGGTGGAGCAGCCTCCGCCGGGTTTTCTGCGGCTCATTTACGGCCGCGCGCCGATGCACTCCTTTGCGCGCAGCGAGAACAACGCCTGGCTGGACGACCTGATGCCGGAGAACCAAGTGTGGGTCAACCGCAACGTCGCCGCACAGCTCAAGGTTCGCGACGGCCAGAGGATCGTCCTCGAAAACCAGGATGGTGTCCGCAGCGCGCCGATCGCCGTGGTTGCGACTCCCGGCATTCGCCGCGATTGCGCCTACATGGTGCATGGCTTCGGCACACAATCCAAAGCCTTGAAGAAGGCTTATGGCAGAGGCGCCTCGGACACGCAGCTCATGACTCGGGTCGCAATCGATCCCATCATGGGCGGCACCGGCATGCGCGTGAACTTTGTGCGGGTGATCCCCGCGGAAGGTTAGGAGCAGGATCATGGCTCGCTATGCGATGGTCATCGACAAAGAGCGCTGCGTAGGCTGCCAGTCCTGCACCGTAGCCTGCAAGTCGGAATGGGACGTGCCCAACGGCTTCGCCAGAACGCGGGTGAAGCCCACCGCGATTGTCGGCGACTTTCCCGAGCTGCACTCCACGTTCTACGTGGCGCAGTGCAACCATTGTGACCGCCCGAGCTGTGTGCCGGCCTGTCCCACGGGCGCCACCTTCCAGGAGAAGAACGGGATCGTGAAGGTGAACCGCGAGCTGTGCATCGGCTGCGGAGCCTGCGTTGCCGCCTGCCCCTATGGCGCGCGCTACGTGAGCCCGGTCACCAATACCGTGGATAAGTGCGACTTCTGCTCCAGTCGCCTCGAACAAGGCTTCGAGCCGGCCTGCGTGAACACCTGTCCGGCTAGTGCCAAGATCTTCGGCGACCTGGAAGACATGGCAGGGCCCTTGTTCGACCTGGTCTATCGCAGCGGGGCGCGGCGCCTGGAGTCGCGCGACGTGGCAATCGGACCCAATGTCTTTTACCTCGGCAAGTCTGAGGAGATGATGTTGCAGGCCGCCAGCTTCCCGCCGCAACTGCCGCGTACCATCGCTCCCGGCAAAGTCTGGAGCATGGTCTTGAACAAGTTTGTGTACCTGGCTGTCGGCGCAACTTTCCTCGGACAAGCCGTTGCCTTCTTCCGCCAACTCGCGGTCGGTGAAAAACAGTTCGACGAATGAGGAGAACCATGAGCGCAGACTTCATCCCAACTCTTCCCGTCGCCCTCACCGCGGAGCAGGCTGGCGCCATGGCGCAGCGGCTGGTCAAGAAGCACCATGTGGCCATCGTGCTGCTGCACTGGTTCAATGCCATGGTGTGGCTGATGGAGCTGGCCACCGGCGCCGCGCTGATCGTTTCTCCCAACTACCGCTTTATGCCGCAGTGGTACCTGACCATGATGGAAGAGGCATTCGGCACGCGCGCCAACCTGCTGCGCTTCCACCTGGCCGTGGGCTTGACCTGGATTTGCGTGTTCACGGTCTATGCCATCTTCGGTTACCGTAATTATCTTCACGTGGAAGTATTGAAAAAAGAGATCGGGCTCGACCAGGATGACTTCCGCTGGCTGAAAATCCGCACGCTGCTGCTGCTCGGCCGCACCACGGAGCCACTGCCCGGGCAGGGCGCTTACAACGCCGGCCAGAAGATGTTCGCCTTGTTGGTATACACGGCAGTACCGGGTATCATGATTACTGGCCTGATCATGACGTTCCATCTGGGCGGCGCATTTCTGGTTGCCTGGGCCATGGTGCTGCACTTTCTTGCGGTCGGCATGGTGGTCTCCGGACTGATGATTCACGTGTATATGGGCGCGGTTTTCCCCGAGGAGCGCCCTGCCTTCTATTCGATGATCACTGGGATGGTGAATGAGCTGTATGCCTATCGGCATCATTTCAAGTGGTGGCGGGAACTGAAGATGGAGCAGCGGTCCTGGGAGCAGGAACTGGAGACAGAAAGCCACGCGGAAGAGGTTGCCAGCCGCGATGTTACCGTTGCCTCCGCACCTGATCTCCCCCAACCGAAGTCTGATGAGCTGGAGGTTGCGAAAGGAACTCCATGAAGACCTTAAGTGCAGCACAGGATCTCGAGAACGAGATCTACGAAAGGCAGGTGCGAATCTGTAAGGCCTTTGCGAACACCGCTCGTCTCCATATCCTTGAGCTCCTGGGAAAACGCGAACACGGGGTTTCGGAACTCCAGCAGCAACTCGGCATCACCAAGGCCAACCTCTCACAGCATCTGGCGATCCTCAAGGCCGCCGGCGTGGTCGTGACGCGCCGCGAAGGACAACAGATCTACTGCTCGCTGGCCATCCCGGAAGTCAAAAAGGCTTGCCAGTTGATCCGCGGCGTCCTCCGCGTCCAGATTCGCAACGGGCGCAAACTAGCCGTGTAGCCGTCCTGCCCACACCACCTCACACGGCCCTCATGTCGCTGACCCGCTGTAGGCGCTTCTGTGACGTGGCAAACCGTGGCTTCCGGTGCCAACCTCAACTCTCTCGCAGTTCTTGTGTCTAGACCACTGGGCCACCAGGGGGCTGGTGTTGAGCACCTGGTCCCGAACCGGACGCCGCCAGTGGCCTCTGCGTGGCGCGTTTGCCGGCCGGAGGGTGGCCCTCCTATCAGTAAAACTAGGACGTAAAATTCTATACGTTGTTGAAAATAAATGACTTATCTGGTGACGGGAGGGAATCGAAGTCCCAGGCCACTGGCACCCAATCGACTCCGATACACCGATTGCGGGCGTCCGGATGAGACTCGAAACTGAGGGGGGTGCGGAAACGCCAGCGCTCCGTGTACATAACGGTGTACATGCGAAGCGCGGAATGTGCTATTTTAGCGGGTTGTCCCGAGACGATTGACACGTACAAAGTCGAACCGTATGTGATCGCGGCTGACGTGTATGCGCTCTCTCCCCCGCGGCCAATGTGGGGAGAGGCGAACCAGACGCCTGAGCGCCCTGGGGCTGATGCACAGCCAGATCACCACTTGCTGCCACTGTGTTCTCTCCCGTCCCACATAGGTTCGTCGCAGTTGCTGGTCGGTCGGTGTAGTGTTTGTTGAGGTCATGGGCGCGCGGATCAGTAAGACCTAAGATGTCGGCCAGATTCTTCCCTGATTGTGTGTTCCAGTTCAGCAGGGCACTGAACACCGCGCCGTTGATACCGCCCCTGGGCCCCGTGGCTATGGCCAGCGCCTTTTCGACCACGCGGGAGTCCATTTGCACGCCCGCCAGCAGGCTGCGCAGCACCTCAGCACGCAGATCGAGGTTCTGCTGGACGATTCCCTTGTCGATGCCGTTGGCGATCTCCTGCCGTCGGCGCTTGAGTTCTGCCCTAACATGCGGCCGGCTGGCGATATTGTCCGCAGTGGTAGCCGCGTAGCCCGCATTGATCGCTGCAGCCTTCGCGCCAGCGGCTTCATTTGCCAGGTAGGCATTAACGAAGCGGCGTTCGCCGGCGGTGAGGCTTTTCTTTATTAGCATGGCAGCCCTCCGATCACGAGCCAACAGGGTTGACATTCATCGCTGGTGTTGTGGCTACTGCGCGATTGCTCGCGCCCCTCGCAGCGGGCCGCTGCGCTGAAGTCAGAAATCCCACCGTTAACCGTCAGATGACCGCCTGGAACCCACGTTTTCCCATCATGTGGACCACACGGGAGTCCATTTGCACGCCCGCCAGCAGGCTGCGCAGCACCTCAGCACGCAGATCGAGGTTCTGCTGGACGATTCCCTTGTCGATGCCGTTGGCGATCTCCTGCCGTCGGCGCTTTGAAGGGTGTGACGATGGTGATCCCACCGTGGGGTGTCACCCCGCCGAAGACCACGAAGCCGATGGGATAGAAAGCGGCAAATGTCCCACCATCAGCCGAGTCGTTGTAGTTCACATTGCCCGCGATCTCGGTGTTGTTGCCTGGGGAAAAACTGCCGCCAATGTTGGCGAAGACCGGCGCAACGCCTGAGAGGATGAGCCCAGAACCGCTGCGGACGACGTTATCGCGGTACACGTTGAAGTCCGTTCCCGCGTCCGCCATGATGGGGAAAGCGCCGGTTACCTGTCCTCCAGGCGTCGGCCACTGGAACGTGCTGTTTGTGACGCTGTTCCCGTTGCCGCGCACATGCACACCGCCCAGATTCACGCCATCTGCCGTCAACTGCGTGACGTGGGAATTGCCGATGATCTCCATTGCGTAATTGGGGTAGTACGTGAGCAGCGGGAAGCCATAGACGTGAATCTTGTTGAACTGATTGTCGCCGGCATCATCCACGACTCCGGCGTTAGTCATGTTCCAAGCGGTTACGTCGCTGATCTGGTTGTCGGAGGCCGTCGTCAGGAAATGCAGGCCATTGAGCGGACGGTGTGTCGCCGCGTAGGTGCCTGACTCAAACGCGATGGTCAAGGCGCGGATGCGTGCGTCGTAGAACTCTGCTCCCGATCCTGCAGCTTCTCCCAGAATCAAACCTTCTCCGGTGTCTGGGACAACATTCGTCACCTTCAAGCGCTCGATGATCCAGCCCTTACCCTTCAGCAGTTGCAGCCCGTAGCTGGCTTGCAGGTTGCCGTTAATTGTGAGATCGCTGATGCGGCAACCGAGGGGCAGGGAGGCATTGCCCTTGCTGATTACTGCCGTGACGGAAGAACTCACGGCCAGCACCGTCAGGTCCACACCCGCGCCGACTAGGTTCACGCAAGCGCCGTTGTCGGGCAGGGTGAGCGGGCCCTTATAAGTACCGACCGGAAGCGCAACCGTTCCTCCGCCCGCTGTAGCGACCGCATTGACCGCCGCCTGCAAAGACGAGTAGAGGGAGGCATTCGCGGTAAAGGGTGCTGCGCTGATGCCGCTGCTGGTCCCGCTTACCGTCAGGTTCTTGACATATAAATTCGCGTATTCGGCTCCCGGCAGGCCGAGGCTGAACACTCCCGTAGACGCCGGAACGATGTTCCCGCCGAGCGCCTGCGTCTGGAGAGTGGTCCACTGAGGGATGACGTTGTAGACAGTGCAGAACGAGAGGCTAGAAAGATCGGCGCTGCTTCCGGTGATCGAAACATTGGGAATGACTTGGCTGATGTTGCCGTTGGGCGCCACCGTGATCTCGTAGCAGGAGTTCGCTGGCACAATCAGATCGTTGCCCCAAACCTGGCAGGGCCCGCTGAAGCTGAGGTTCTGGACCTGGCCGCTGCCATTGATGCCACACTTGGCGATAGCGGGTGCAAACAGTCCAGCGCCGGGCACGCGGTAGGCCGCCGAGTTTGCCGCCGGCGTAATCCGGAACTGCACGAAGCCCGACGTGGCGGGCTGGTTGGTGGGAGTTTTGATTGTCCCTGTGACGGTGACGGGAGACTGTGCGAAGGCTACCCCGGACAACAGCAGTGCAACAACCGAGAGCAGAGCCAATAAACGAGCGATGCGACGAGCAAACAGGGAGATCACCTGCTGGTCCATTGAACACCCCCTTGCGACGCTGTAGGGTTTCAGGCTGAGGCTTGGCGTTGAGGAGGACGCCAGCATCCGCAATTTGTCAGTGCTTAACTGTCGTCGACGCCATCGTTCGCAACGATGAGGTCGTCGGTTCGATCCCGACTAGCTCCACCATTCTTCCTCATTCTTCCAATCACTTAGCGCTGCTCGTTCCCGATCTCTGCTTGCCTGCCCGTTTCTAGAGATGGTCAATTCTGCTCAGACCTTGGAAAGCCATGAGATTACAAAAATGGCAGCCCTCAAAGAGGCTCATCAAGAGCCCCAATCCACGCCTTACGAGGGCCAAGGTGAAATATGAAGACCAGCACGCAAGACAAGCTCGAGGGCGGCTTCCACGAAGTGAAGGGAGCGATCAAGGAGGGGGTAGGAAAGGTTACGAATGATCGCAATTTGAAAGCCGAAGGGAAAGCCGAAAAGAAGGCGGGCAGGGTCCAACAGCGGGTAGGCCACGCTAAAGAGGCCGTCACAAGGTTGAAAGGACAGTTGGCGGATTTAAGGAAAACTGGATAGGCCATTCGGGGGATCGCCCCCGCGGCATCAACCTCTAACAAACCACTCGCGGGGGCCCGTTCTTTCGCCGCTAATTGCGAAATGGTGGGAGCGAAGGACCAGAACCCTGCGGACCCGGATTGGCCGTCTCCCATCGTTTGCGCGAAAAATCAGGCGCTTGATCCATCCGGGTCCCCCCGGTTCTCCAGTTGGAATACGGCAGAGTACGGAACGGTCCCCCGATCAGTGGGAGCCGTGGTCGTATTTTTCGGTTTCAGCTAGAAGGGGCTTCTCGCGCTCTCCACGGCCGCCTTCAGGAGAGGCGCCTGTCCTGGCTGCCTGTGTTTTGCTTCTTAGCCCCGCCCGTCTTATGCCTGCCGAAGGCTTACCTCGGTAAACCTCGTAGCCTGCCTCCTCGCGACGCTCTGGTCTGACTCCGAGTTTACTGGCCGTCTGGGTATCAAGCTGCCCGGTGACGGGCAGGTTCTCAGCCTTCTGATACGCGCGAATGCTGGCTCGGGTCCTTAGACCGAAGACGCCATCGACCTTTCCGCGGTAGTGTCCTTTGTCCCTCAGAGTTTGCTGCATCGTCGTGACATCGTTGCCATGAACGACCGCTGGCACTTCCTTGCTGACGTTGGCTCCCGAAGCCAGCGGCGTCGGGGGTGGTCCTGAGATCCCTGCCGCCAGGAAGAAGACAATCCCAGCGCACGCGGCTTTGCTAGCTAAAAACATTCCTTTGCCTCGATTTGCACACCGGCAATAGATTCGCTCACCCGCCTCAACAATACTGTGCAGAATGGCTCATGTCGTGCTCTTGGTTTTCCTGACTCTCGATATTTATCGTTGTGCTCCTGCGCGCCTGCAATATTCCGAGACTCCTCACGTGATACAATGCAATTGAGGTGGTTACCACCTTCTCCTCTTTCAGGTTCCCTGAGCTAAGTCAGCCCATCTGAAGTTTTTTCTCCTTAGGCTTTCAAGAAAGCCGCGTATCCCAATGCCTTCGAATGGGATCCTGCACGAAATTCAGCAACTCTACAACGTGAGCGACCGCCTCGACTCGCTGGCGGAGGAACATCCCCTCGTATCCGAGGCGCTCATCAGCATCTCAGGAAGCGTTCGCAACACCGCCACGTTGTTGGAGGTGCTGGTTGCGACAAAAATAGCGCCGTTTTCCGGATTAAATTCGGCAAATGCCTGATTGGCTCATCGCTGTCTGGAGGTTTACGGGACTGCGGCGCGCGCTAGTCGTGGAGAACGATGTTTAGCAGTGAACTATGAACTTGCAGCCCGCTGTCGCCATAGTCGACGAAGCCTAACTCTCTGAACCGGTTCATGAAAAAACTGACCCGCGAGCGAGTCGTGCCTATCATCTCGGCGAGAGTCTCCTGACTGATCTTGGGGATTACGGTCTCGGGTATTCCTTCTTTGCCGAAGTGAGCCAGCAACAGCAGAAGCCGAGCCAGCCTCTTTTCGCTGGAATTGAAGAGCTGATCGACCAGGTCCTCTTCGTAGCGGATGTTTCGCGCCAGCAGATAGGCTACGAATAGATCGGAGAACGTGTGTTCCCGATGAAGCGCAAGCATCATGGCTTTCTTGTCAATGCGCAGAAGTTCGCATTCCGTCATGGCGGTTGCGGACCCCATGCGTAGAGCCTGTCCAGCCAAACTGCCTTCTCCGAAAAACTGTCCCTCGCTCAATATGCCCAGAGTCGCTTCCCTGCCAATCTTGGATACGACAGAGAGCCTGACCTTGCCTTGCTGGATGTAGAAGACGGCGTCAGCCGCGTCTCCCTGCGCAAAGATTGCTTGCTTCCTGGGAAAGGCCACGACTTTCCTGCCTTCGCCGATGGTGGCGAGGAATTTCTCTGGGTCGAAGTCGGTCTTTTTTTGGGCAGGCCCGGGTGTTGCCATCAGTGGCTTCTCCTGCGTGCAGCTACACTCTTTGATATTCTCTCCGAACCTCCCCACGAAAAGTGGTCACTTTTGCTCACAATGCGAAAAATATCTGGGAGAATGTGCTGCAGAATGAGCATTATTGAACATTTTTCCAGGGGGCGAGCGCAGCATCATGCAAGAATGAAAACCAGCGAGCTCACACCGGGCCAGATATTATCCGTGCCTTGTACTACTTGCGGTGCAGCGATTGGGGAAGCTTGTGAACTGCACACGGGCGCCCAACGCACCGAGCCCCACCGAGACCGGAAACTCTCCGCAGCCGAGGCCGTGGAAACGAAGCCCGGCAAACGATAGCAGCCGGCAGGGCGAGGCGGCGCTTGTTTGCCTGGGCGATCGTGGACTTCAGCGCATCCACCAGGGCTTTTGCTGTCCCACTCTTCCGCCACCTCTCTTCCCCTTACGCGCTCCACGGGTCGTTACGCTTCAGGCAGCGGTCTTTCCCTAGCTTCAAGTGAAAATGCTGGCAGATCTGACCACACATTAGAAATCCGTTAGAAAGACTCAAGAAATCGTGGCACCAGGATTGCAATTAAGGATTCCTTAACCGGGAGTGTCCTTCAGCACGGCCACGTCTATGGATGAAATCACCAAGGAATTTCTGATCGAGTGCAACGAGCTGCTCGATCAGTTAGATCGCGATCTGGTCGAGCTGGAGAAGGACCCCAAGTCGAAGGACTTACTCGCCCGTATATTTCGCGCCATTCACACCATCAAGGGCACGAGCGGCACGCTGGGTTTTCCCAAACTGGAATCGGTGTCCCATGTTGGGGAAAACCTGTTGAGCCGAATGAGAGATGGCAAGCTCCTGCTGAACGCGGAAATCACCAGCGCGCTGCTGGCGATGATCGACGCGATTCGCAAGATTCTGCGGACCATCGAGGCCAGCGGGACAGAGGGCGAACCGGAACTGGCCGAAATCATCCACAAGCTGACCTCGTTGTTGGATGGGGGCGAGGCATCGAAGGGGGAAAAGCAAGTGGCGGACTTAACGAAGGGCGAGCCGGGTGAGGCGCAAAACCTGGGCGAGATCTTAATCGAGAAGCACGGGACATCTGCCAGCGCGGTGGAAGCCGCGGCACAGCAACAGGTGGATGGCGACCCGCGCCGCATCGGGGAAATTCTGGTTCACAAGGGCGCGGCTGAGCCCAAAGCGGTACTGGAGGCGCTGCAGGAACAGGGAACCCAGGCTGCTTCGGCGGCGGCCGGAAGCACCATCCGGGTCGATGTCAACCTTCTCGACAAAGTGATGAACCTGGTGGGAGAGCTGGTGCTGGCCCGCAACCAGATTCTGCAGTTCACCACCACTCAGCAGGACGCGGTTTTCCTCAGCACCGCTCAACGCCTGAACTTGATCACCACCGAGTTGCAGGAAGGGGTGATGAAGACCCGGATGCAGCCCATCGGAAACGTGTGGAACAAGTTTCCGCGCATCATTCGTGATCTGTCGGTGAGCTGCGGCAAGCAAGTCGAACTCGAGATGGAGGGGACCGACACCGAGCTGGACAAGACCATCATCGAGGCCATTAAGGACCCCCTGACCCACATCGTCCGCAACTCCCTCGATCACGGCATCGAAACTCCCGCGGTCCGGGCCAGCAGGGGCAAACCGCCGGCGGGAAGGCTGCGGCTGCGGGCATTCCACGAGGGCGGACAGGTCAACATCGAGATTTCCGACGATGGGGCGGGCATTGATCTCCCCAAAGTCAAGGAGAAGGCGATTCAGAAAGGTGTGATCTCGGCCCAGCAATCCGCCCAGCTCTCCGACCGCGAGGTCATGAATCTGGTCTTTCTTCCCGGCTTCTCGACGGCGGAACAGGTCAGCAATGTTTCCGGACGCGGCGTGGGCATGGATGTGGTCAAGACCAACATCGAGAAGATCGGGGGAACGGTTGACCTGGCCAGCGTTCTCGGTCAGGGCACCACTCTTCGTATCAAGATTCCCTTGACTCTGGCCATCATCCCCGCCCTGGTCGTAACCAGCGGACACGAGCGCTTCGCCATTCCCCAGGTGAGCTTGCTCGAACTGGTTCGGCTGGAAGGGGCGGAAGCGGCCAAGGGCATTGAAATGATCCACGGAGCGCCGGTGCATCGCCTGCGCGGAAACCTGCTGCCGCTGGTTTACCTCAACCAGCAACTCCGCCTGGAAGGCGAGACGAGCTCCATCGGCACCGTCAATATTGTCGTCCTGCAAGCCGATGGCAGGCCGTTTGGGCTGGTGGTGGACGTGATCAACGACACCGAAGAGATCGTGGTCAAGCCGCTGGGCAAACAGCTAAAGGGAATCGCCTGCTTTGCGGGCGCCACCATCATGGGCGACGGGCAGGTGGCGCTGATTCTGGATGTGCTGGGCCTGGCGCAGCAAGCCGACGTGATCAGCGAAGGCAAAGAGCGTTCCATCTCCGAAGCCAAGGCCAAAGCCGACGATACCGCGCTCGGCCAGCACTCGTGGCTGGTGTTTCGCGTGGGAGAGAAAGGCCGGGTGGCCATTCCGTTATCGCTGGTTTCGCGGCTGGAAGAGTTTGAGCCCTCCGCCATCGAGATTTCCGGCAACCAGCCGGTGATCCAGTATCGGGGTGAGATCATGCCGCTGGTGCGCGTCTCCGAAGCTCTTCAACTCTCATCGGCCCGCCGCCAGGAAGACCGCATGCAGGTGGTGGTTTACTCGGAGGAGGGACGAAGCGTGGGGTTGGTAGTGGAGGAAATCCTGGACATCGCCGAACAACAGGTGGCGATCACCAAGGGCCGGCAATCGGCGCGGCTGCTGGGGTCGGCGGTGATCCAACAGCACGTAACCGACCTGTTGAACGTGCCCGAAATCGTGGCGAGCGTGCTCCGCAAGGGGCAAGACTTGCCGGCATCGGCGGAGGCATAGCATGGCGTCCACTGAGCAACAATTCTGCACATTCTTCATCGATCGTCTTCTGTTCGGCGTGGAAGTCGAGAAGGTGCAGGAGGTCATCCGCCACCAGGGCGTGACCCGCGTGCCGCTGGCTTCGGAGCTGGTGGGCGGGCTGATCAACCTGCGGGGGCAGATCGTCACCGCCGTGAACCTGCGCCGCCGGCTGGGTCTCGAGGACAGCTCGCAAAAGCAGCCGCCCATGAACGTGGTGGTCAGGACGAGCGAGGGCGCGGTCAGCTTGCTGGTCGACGAAATCAACGATGTGGTTGACGTGGAACAGAACACCTTTGAACCTCCTCCCGATACGCTCAACGTTGCTGGTCGGGAGTTGATTCAGGGTGTCTACAAACTGAAGGACAAATTGCTATTGGTCCTCGATACCGACCGAGCGGCGAATGTAAGCGCAGCCATGGGCGACAAGAGATAACCCGGGGAACAAACCCCCGACAAGGAGAAAGTTCAGATGGTAGTCACACGGCAAGTTTCGAACAAACGGCAGGGTGGAAACGGTTACAGCGCGGTCGCGGAAGCCGATGTCGTCCCCGCCAGCAGAAAGCTCACGGAAATACAACAGAAGGCAGCTTACCTGGACGTGGTCCCGGTGCCGGTGATGGCCATGGACCGCGAGCACACCATCCTCTATTTGAACGCGGCGGCGGCGAAGATGGCTGGGCAGCCGCAAGAGGCATCCCTGGGGGCGAAGTTCTGGGATCTGTTCGAAGTTGCCGCATGCCGCGCCGGCACGTGCTCCGGGATGCGAGCCATGCGGGAAGAGAAGACCGTGTCGGCAGAGGCAACCGCCGTCGTACAAGGGAAACAACTTTACCTTAAGGCGACCACCACGCCGCTGTACGGCGCCGATCACCAGGTCATTGGGTTCCTCCAGGTGCTGGAAGACATCGCGGGGCAAGTCCAGGTTGGCGAGGAGGTTTCGCGGCTGGTGGGCGCTTCGCGAGAAGGACGGCTGACGGAGCGCGGCAAGGCGGACCAGTTAGAAGGGCGATACCAGCAGTTGATTCAGGAAATCAATGAGATGTTGGACGCCATCCTGCTGCCCATCGGAGAGGGCAACCGCATTCTGGCGCAGATCTCGGTCGGCAAGGTGGATGAACTGATCACCCAGGTCTACAAGGGCGACCACGAAAAGATGAAGATGGCGGTCAACAACGTGGCCGTGGTGGTGCAGAAGCTGCGCGACGAGATGGGACGGTTGATCACGGCCTCCCAGGAAGGCCAGCTTGGCGAGCGCGGCAAGCCCGAGCAGTTCCAGGGAGCGTTTGCCGAGCTGCTCAAGGGCGTCAACCAGATGCTGGATGCGATTCTGCTGCCCATCGGGGAAGGCAACCGCATTCTGGCGCAAATCTCGGTCGGCAAGGTGGATGAACTGATCACTCAGGTCTACAAGGGCGACCACGAAAAGATGAAGATCGCCGTTAACAACGTAGCCCTGGTGGTGCAGAAGCTGCGCGACGAGTTAGGACGGTTGATTCAGGCCTCGCGTGACGGCCAATTGAACGAGCGCGGCAAGCCCGACCAGTTCCAGGGAGCATTTGCCGAACTGCTCAAGGGCGTCAACCAGATGCTGGACGCCATTCTGCTGCCCATCGGGGAAGGCAACCGCATTCTGGCGCAGATGTCGGTCGGCAAGGTGGATGAACTGATCACCCAGGTTTACAAGGGCGACCACGAAAAGATGAAGATCGCGGTCAACAGCGTGGGAACCGCGGTGCAGGCTTTGGTGGAGGAAATGAAGCAACTGGCCGAGGCGCTCAAGCACGGGCAACTCGACTATCGCGGCGACACCAAGAAGCTGCAGGGTGAATTCGCCAATGTTGTGGTGGGTGTGAATCGCGCCATCGAAGGCATGGTAGTCCCGATGCATGACGTGGGGGCGGTGCTGGACAAGCTCGCGGGCGGTGATCTAACCGCCCAGGTCACCAACAAGTATGAAGGGGACTACGAGAGCTTGAAGGGCGCCGTAAACAAGCTGGCCTTACAAGTCCGCACCGCCATCGGGCAGATTGGAAAGAACGTGTCCGCCCTGGCCTCGGCGTCGGAAGAATTGAACAGGGTTAGCCAGCAGATGGGTTCCGGCGCGGAAGAAACGTCCACTCAGGCCAACGTGGTCTCGGCGGCCAGCGAGCAGGTCACCAAGAACGTTCAGACCGTGGCTACGGGCGCCGATGAAATGGGCGCCAGCATCAAGGAAATCGCCAAGAACACGGCGGAAGCGACGCGCGTCGCTACCACGGCGGTGAAGACCGCGAACACCACCAATGAAACCATCAACAAACTGGGCCAGAGCAGCGCGGAGATCGGCCAGGTCATCAAGGTGATCACCTCGATCGCGCAACAGACCAATCTGCTCGCGCTGAACGCCACCATCGAGGCGGCACGCGCGGGCGAAGCCGGCAAAGGCTTCGCCGTGGTCGCCAATGAAGTCAAGGAGCTGGCGAAGGAGACGGCTAAAGCGACGGAAGACATCAGCCGCAAGATCGAAGCCATTCAGGGCGATACCTCGGGAGCCGTAGCCGCGATCGGCCAGATCAGCACGGTCATTGGGCAGATCAGCGACATACAGAACACCATCGCCAGCGCCATTGAAGAGCAGAGCGCCACCACCAACGAGATCAGCCGCAACCTGGCGGAAGCCGCCAAGGGCAGCACCGATATCAGCAAGAACATCGGCGGCGTTGCCGAAGCGGCGCGCTCCACCGCAGCCGGCGCCGGCGACACGCTCAAGTCGGCCCAGTCCTTGGAGAAGATGGCGGCTGATCTTCAAGTCCTGGTCGGACAGTTCAGGTACTAAGGCAGGATGCAGAATTTCGTGGGAATAAACGAAGCCGGCCGCAGCTCGCGGCTGCGGTCGGATTCAGGGGAGTAGTGAATGCGAGTATTGGTCGTGGATGATTCATCCACCATGCGTAAATTCTTAAAAAAGATTCTGGTGGAGGCTGGTTCGGAAGTACTGGAAGCAAAACACGGTCGCGACGCGTTGGAGGTATTACGCCAAAACGCGGCCGTCGACCTCACCTCGATTGACTGGAACATGCCGGAGATGGACGGCATGGAACTGTTGTCGAACATACGCGCCGATCACAGCTTCGACTCCATGCAAATCATGATGGTGACCACGGAAATGGAAATGAGCGGCGTTGCCCGCGCCCTGGAAGTGGGAGCCAACGAATATGTGATGAAGCCCTTCACCAAGGATGTAATCCTCGAAAAGCTTCGGCTGTTGGGCTTGCTCCGTGAATCTGCTCCGAGTGCTCTGTGAGCAAGCTCAGGGTACTGGTGGTAGACGATTCCGCAGTGATCCGGCGGATGGTGCGCGAGGTTGTGGCTGCCGATCCCGAACTGGAGGTCGCGGGGGTGGCGGCGAACGGGAAGATTGCGCTGGCCATGGTCGATCAGTGCACGCCGGACGTGGTGACCATGGATATTGAGATGCCGGAGATGGACGGACTCGCGGCCCTGAAGGAAATCCGCCGCATCCCGCCCCACCCTGCGGGTCATCATGTTCAGCAGCCTCACCGAGCGGGCGGCGCTGGCGACCTTGGATGCGCTGGCGGCAGGAGCTGACGATTACGTAACCAAGCCCTCCAACGTGCAGAGCGTCTCCGAAGGCAGCGAACGCATTCGCGAGCAACTGATCCCCAAGATCAAGGCGCTCTGCGGACGGCACCCACTGCCTAGCGTCCCGGTGGCTCCACGGCGAGCCCCGGTTTTCACCAAGCCGGCCGCGCAGAGTTCCAGAGTCGACATCGTGGTCATCGGCACATCGACCGGAGGGCCCAACGCTCTGGCAGAGGTTCTTCCGCGCATACCGCACGATTTTCCCGTGCCCATCCTGATTGTTCAGCACATGCCTCCGGTGTTTACCGCGTTCCTGGCGGAACGGCTGGCGGCATCGGCGCAGATTCCGATCAAGGAAGCGTTACCCCGGGCCCAGGTCGAACCCGGGCAGGCCTGGATTGCGCCGGGAGATTTCCATATGACCATTCTGCGCGATGGTACGCACTTGCGCCTGGCGATGAATCAACTGCCGCCGGAGAATTCGTGCCGTCCATCGGTGGATGTTTTGTTTCGCTCGGTAGCTGAAATCTTCGGCCCAAGGTCACTGGCTGTGGTCCTGACCGGCATGGGGCAGGACGGACTTCGAGGCTGTGAGCGCATTCACGAGTTGGGTGGCCAAGTGGTTGTTCAAGACGAGCCCAGTTCGGTGGTGTGGGGCATGCCAGGCGCGGTGGCCACCGCCGGGATCGCCGATTGTGTTCTGCCTTTGAGCGAAATTGCGGAGGATATTATTCATAAAACCAGCATCCAACGATCTCCCGACCGGAATGTTGCTGCCCAAATTCACGGACAGGTAGTGTGACATGGGATTAGCAGCCGCTGAATTCGATTATCTGTGCAAGTTCATGAACGAGCAGTCCGCCATCATCATCGACCCGGGCAAGGAGTACCTCGTCGAGTCGCGGTTGACCCCGCTCGCCTACAAGGAAGGCCTGGACTCCGCCCAGAAGCTGCTGGAGCGGCTGCGCGGGCAACAGGCCAACGGCCTGCATCGCAAGGTCCTGGATGCGATGACTAACAATGAGACCATTTTCTTTCGCGATGCGGCGCCTTTCCAGGCACTGACCAAGACCATCCTTCCTGAGCTTCTGGTCAAGAAGGCACAGGAGCGCAAGCTCTCGTTCTGGAGCGCCGCTGCCTCCAGCGGTCAGGAGGCATACAGCCTGGCCATGCTGGTATGCGAGGACTTTGCCGGCTTGCCGGGATGGGATGTTTCCATCCTCGGCACCGACATCTCGGAGGCCATCCTCGAGCGCGCCCGGCAAGGACGGTACTCCCAGTTGGAAGTAAACCGCGGCCTTCCGGCGAAATGCCTGACCCGGTATTTCACCCGCGAAGGAGTGGAATGGCAGATCAGCAACAGCCTCCGCAGCATGGTTGGGTTTCGCGAGTGCAATCTGGCGGGCGCCTGGCCCTCGCTGCCAAAGTTTGATGTGGTCTTCTTGCGCAATGTGCTGATCTATTTCAGCGTGGAGAAGAAGAAGGAAATTCTTCGCAGAGTACGAAGCGTCCTGCGCGAGGATGGAGTTCTTTTTCTGGGATCGGCGGAAACCACCTTGAATCTCGATGACTCATTCGACCGGGTGCCATGGGAGAACACGTCGTATTACCGGCTGCGCAAATAGGGCACACGGATCCGATGGCGCCCCTCCTCCCCTCCCACGCGAGTAAGGGGAAGCGGCTCGCCGGCCGATAGATAAATGCGACCATGCGAATCCTGATTGTTGAAGACGACTTCAGCAGCCGCTTCTTGCTGCAATCCTTTCTTGCCCCCTACGGCGAGTGCTACGCCGCCGTGAACGGCCGGGAAGCGGTGGAGGCTTTCCGCCTGGCGAAAGCGAGCGGGGCCGCGTTCGACCTTATCTGCATGGACATCATGATGCCGGAGATGGACGGCCAGGAGGCGCTCAAGCAGATTCGCACGCTGGAGGAATCCGCCGGCATTCCGCCCGGTACCGGAGTGAAGATCATCATGGTGACGGCGATGCCGGACATGAAGGTGATGGCTACATCTTTCCAGTTGGGTTGCGACGCCTACGTGCGCAAGCCGGTCGATACCGGAGAGTTGTTGCGATATCTGAAATCCTTGAGCCTGGTTTCGTAGGCTGGGCGTTGGCCAACTGATGCTGAAAGAAAAAAGAGTAGCGAGGGTTGGCCCACCTCCGCCCGGTCCGGCCTTGCGCCTGTCGGGGGGGCGACAGATCGCCCTGAAGCTCGGTGCATCCTTCGCCTTTCTGATCGCCATTTTGATAGGGATCGGATATCTGGGCCTTAGCCGGATGAACCAAATCAACGCGAACTTCAACTCATCCAAATTCCGTGAAGCGCAATAAAACTCTCCATCAACCATCGCCGCACATGAACCGCGAACAGTCGAGTAAGCAGGACGTTTCGCTCGCTTAGGACACGATGGGTGTCGCACCAACCGGGCTGGATGAAGCACCGTCGGACATCAGTAGCTCCAGTGGAGGTGCTGGGCAGGCAGTGGACCACACTGCAGTTGTCCCGCGAAGCCCTCGCACACTCGAACCGCAATAGTCGTATCACCATGGAAATATTCCTTCTTAGAGATAAACGGGTGATCGACCGACTCCTGAAAAGCAGGGCTGAGAACACCCAAAAGATCTCAGAATTAGTAACCAAGCTCGAAAGTCAGTGCGGTTCGCCGGAACAGAAACGGCTGCTGGAGGCCGTTGGGGAGGCGAGAACGCCCTATGTCGCGAGCTACCAGCGGGCACTGCATTTGCTGGTCGATGAAGGCAAGGAAGACGCAGCTCGCGCCATGATGGTCGAAAAAACAACCCCGGCTTTATACAAGTATCACGCTGCCTGGACCACATTCATGCAGTTCCAGATGGAGCAGATGGACAAAGCGGCCAGGCAGAGCCGGGCTCGTTATGCCGTTGCCCGCGCTTTTGTTCTGCTGCTGATCGTGCTGGCAGTGTTCGTCGCAACCTCAATCGCGGTGTTCGCAACGCGAAAAATTGTCCAGGAGGTGAACACGCGTATCCTCGCCGAGCGTGAAGTACGCGAGCTTAACGCGGAGCTGGAGCACAGGGTCGATCTTCGCACCCAGGCCCTGCGCCGCAGCGAACGGGAAGTGCAGGCGCGCCTAGCCGAAATTGAGGAGATTTATAAGCACGCTCCCGTGGGCCTTTGCTTGGTGGATCGGGAATACCGCTTCCGGCGCATCAATGAACGTTTGGCTGCCATCAACGGTTTTTCAGCCGAGCAACACATCGCCAGAACTCTGGGGGAGATGCTGCCGGGGTTAGGCGAGTTCCTGACCGACAACTTTCGGCAGATCTTCGAGAGTGGAGAACCCATCCTGGATGTGGAGGTGCACGGCAAGACTTCGGCAGATCCGCTGGCCGAGCGCGATTGGTTGTGCAGCTATTTCCCGCTCAAATCGGAAGCTGGCGAGGTAGCCTACATTGTTTCGTCAGTACTCGACATCACGGAACAGAAGCGGGTCCAACAGGAGTTAGCCCTCAAGAATCGAATCGCAAAGATCTTCCTGACCAAGTCGAACGAGGAAATGTTCGATGCCGTTTTACAGGTTGTCCTGCGGTAT
This sequence comes from uncultured Acidobacteriota bacterium, assembly GCA_963733935.1. GTDB lineage: Bacteria > Acidobacteriota > Terriglobia > Terriglobales > Acidobacteriaceae > JAHFUA01. Next base: position 38,563 of record CAVTEQ010000003.1, on the reverse strand, counting down.
TTCCACAGCCGGTCTGGTCTCTTCGGGTACGTCGACGACGATGGGGCCATGGTCTGCCCCTCTGCGATCAGCGATGTCGGTGAAAACGGTCAGATAGCGTCCAAGAGCATCCGGTTTTCCCGCGAGATTTGGAGTGCGAAATGCGGCCACAGTCTGCTGGGCGAAGAAATCTCTCCGTTCGAATGAGCCCGCCCATGTGCCGGAAGGCCACACACCGGTGAGCAGGTTCCTTGCTGCGCCCATTCTCTATGCCGATGAGCCCCTCGGCCTGCTTCAAGTCGCTAACAAGGCAACGGACTACACCGAGCAAGACCAGCAAATTCTGGAACGGATTTCCGCCTACCTGGCGCCGGTCCTGTATGCGCGATTGCAGCGCGACCGCCTGGAAAGGGCGCGCCAACAGGCGGAAGTGGAACTCAGGAATGCCCACGATGCCGCCGTCGCCGCCAATCAGGCGAAGAGCCAGTTCCTGGCCAACATGAGCCACGAAATCCGAACCCCCATGAATGGCGTGATCGGCATGGCAGGCTTGCTCCTGGATACGGAGCTCACTCAAGAGCAACGGCGTTATGCGGAGATCGTGCGTAACAGCAGCACCGCGCTGATGTCGGTGCTCAACGACATTCTGGATTTCTCCAAGATCGAAGCCGGGAAAGTAGTTCTGGAGACGGTTGATTTTGATCTGCGCACCACGCTCGAAGACCTCGCCGGCTTGCTGGCATTCAGCGCTCACGAAAAAGGATTGAAGTTTAGCTGTCAGGTAGCAGCCGAGGCGCCTTTTCTGTTGCGCGGCGATCCCGGCCGCTTGCGCCAGGTTCTGGTCAACCTCCTGGGGAACGCCATCAAGTTTACCCATCAGGGGGAGATAGCCATTTTGGTGGGGCCCGAGAGTGAGGACGAACGCAGGGCAACTCTCCGCTTCGGCATTACCGATACTGGAATCGGCATCAACCCGCAGAAAGCGGACTTGCTTTTCCTGCCCTTCATCCAGGCGGATGGATCGGTCACGCGCAAGTACGGCGGCACGGGTCTGGGGCTGTCCATCGCGAAGCAACTGGTCGAGCTGATGGGAGGCCAGATCGGGGTCGAGAGCGCGGAGGGCAAGGGTTCAAAGTTCTGGTTCACCGCGGTCTTTGAAAAGCAGCCGCAGGGGAGAGCCTCGGTGAACGCCCCTGGTGGCGGGCCGCGCGCGAACAGAATTCTGGTTGGGGAGGCGCCGCGCAAAAGTGAAGCTCGCATTTTGGTGGTGGAGGATAACTCGACCAACCAGGAAGTGGCGCTGGCGATGCTGGGAAAGCTCGGCTATCGGGCCGACGCGGTGAACAGCGGCGTAGGGGCGCTGCAGGCACTGCAATGCGCTGACTACGATGCCGTCCTCATGGACTGCGAGATGCCCGAAATGGATGGCTACGAGGCCACTCGCCGCATCCGCAAGCCGGGAGGAGCGCGTAACCCGCAGGTTCTCATCATTGCTCTTACCGCGGATGCGATGTCGGGAACTCGCGAGCGATGCCTGCAAGCCGGCATGAACGATTACCTTTCCAAGCCCCTCGAGTTCCCGCACCTGGACCAGGCCTTGGCCAAGTGGCTGGCGCCCGCCGCGGGTACCGCGGAGGTGCCGGCCAAATGCAAGTGCGCGCGGGTGAAAAGTATTTTTGACGAGGAAGAACTGCTGCGGCGGCTGATGGCGGACAGGGTCCTGGCCAGCAAGATCATCGCCGGCTTTCTTCAGGATTGTCCGAGCAAGTTATCCAGTCTCCGAGCGCTGCTGGATCGGGGCGATGCGAGCGGGGTTCGGATGGAGGCACACGCGCTCAAGGGGGCGGCGGCAACCGTCTCCGCAGGCGCCCTGCGCGGCATCGCGTGCGAAATGCAAGACGCGGCAACGGCGGATGACCTGAAACGCAGCGCCAGCCTGCTGCTTCGCCTGGAAGAGGAGTTCCAGAAGCTCCGAGCCACTCTGGAACAGTCACCACTGGCGCCGTTCGAAGTTGGATAAGAGGAGAAGCTCAATGAAAACACTGATCGTCGAGGACGACTTCACCAGCCGGCTCTTACTGCAAACGCTGCTCTCGCCGTACGGCGAATGCCATGTCGCGGTGAACGGCAGGGAAGCCATTGACGCGTTCCTCGCCGCCAAGGACGCTGGGGGCAAGTACGACCTGATCTGCATGGACATCATGATGCCCGAGATGGACGGGCAAGCCGCGCTCAAGGAAATCCGCGCCCTGGAAGAAACCGCCGGAATTCTGCCGCCCGCCGGGGTAAAGATCATCATGGTCACCGCGGTCAGCGACACCAAAGCGGTCTTTGCCTCCTACCAGGAGCTTTGCGATGGTTACCTGTTCAAGCCCATCGAAACCGGCAAGCTGGTGGGATACCTGAAATCGTTCGGCTTGGTACAGTGATGGTCTTAAGAGGGAATTAATGCATCGCCGGCTCTCTGCGCAGGCGCTCGACCCATTCACCGGGCAGCCGGCCCAGCAAGTCCAGAAACACACCATTCGTCCAGCCGAAGCCCACCACGTTGGCGGCATAGCCGGCGGTCACTTGGACGTCCGACGAACGAGTAACAACGTTGTACTTTTCCCGGATCGTGCCGTCGCGTTGAAAATCGTCCAATACGGTTGAAAGAAATTCGTAGGAAATGCGATTGGCCTCAGCGTCGTAGCCGTAGCGCCGCAGACCCTCGGCCGCCAGCCATTGAATCGGCGCCCAGCCGTAAGGATAGTCCCACTGCACGCCCGTCTCACGTGTGCTCATGGCGAGCCCACCCGGTTGTTCGAAGCGATGGAGATTCCCCACCACCGCTTTCGCCTCTTCCGCCGTCGCCAGGCCAGCCCACAAGGGATAGAACGTGGTTGCGTAGGCATAGTCGGAGCGTCTTCCACTCCGCAGGTCGTAGTCGAAGAACATCCCGCGAGTCGGGTCCCAGAGGAGCGTGCGGATCCTCGCCGCACGCTGGCTCGCAAGCTGCTTCCATCGTGCCGCCGCCGGCTTCCGCCCCAACTGCAAGCTGATCTCTTCCATGTCCTTCTCTGTTTTGTAGAGAAGACTGTTCAGGCAAACCGGAGCATAGTGCTCGGTAGCCGCGCCGTACGGGCCAAAACGAAACGACGGGTCGAAGCCCGATTCACGCATGGCGCGATCGCCTTTGAAGTAATCGGGTGCGAGTTGGACGGTGCGAACCGTTTCGCAATCCGATCCCGGCGTCTGCGGAGTATCACAAATCTGAACGGTGTAGCGCGGATATCCGGCCGTCGCGTTGCCGCGCTCGCCCTCCACGATGTATTCCCGTGCCTGCTGAGGATGGCGCAGAAAATAAGCGGCAACTTTGCGGTAGTAGCCCGGTTCTCCGTCCAGGCTTTCGGGCGCCGGCCCTTCGCCGAAGTCGTAATAGCGCGAGAGACCTGTCGACCCGGCCAAATGCGGGCTGCGCGTCCACATCTGGTAATCCTTCTCTACATATGGATACGCCTCAGCGAGCCAGGCAGCGCTGTCGTGGCCGTTGGATTTTTCGGCTTGGTAGATGGCCATCACCATGGATGAGAGAAACGGAGGCTGGCTACGCGTCAGGTAATAAGTCCGATTGGCATTGAGAATGGCGCCGTAGTGGTCGATCTCGAAAAAGAAGTTTCGCACCATGCCTTCGGCCAGCTCTAGGCGGTGGTCCCGCAGCAGGCCGAGCACGATGAAGTAGCTGTCCCACCCATACATCTCGTTGAATCTGCCTCCCGGGACTACGTAAGCGTTCCCAAGAAAAAGCAGTCCCGCGGGAGAGATCTTTCGCGCGCCCACTTCTCCCGGTCCATGAATGACAAATGGCAACGGCTTGACCGTCACGCCACACTGGGTTTGCATCTTAGTCAGAGGTTCGGGGACCGCATAATCGGCCGGCACATAAAGGACTGCCGCCTCGGCGCGCTTGGGATCCACAACGCTCTCGCAGCGGCTGGTCGAGCGCGTGAGGCGGTCCCATCCGGCGGCGATGTATTGTGAAATTGCCTGGAGGCGATCCGGCGGAGCGGCTTCGCCTGCAGGCGCGATGGGGCGAGAAAGGCAGACCAGCACCAACAGCGCAGGAATCTTCAGCTTGCGCACGCGGCAGACCCTCATATGCCGCACAATAGAGTACACCGTGGATGGAGGGTCTACCGGCAGCTCGGCCGGCATCCGGGTGTGACGCGAGGTGAAACGTGCACACAACGAATACAGGGACGCCGCCCATCCATGCCGCAAGGCAAGCATCCGGCACAGGATTCGTCTATATGGCCGCGGCCTTCGCCGCGCTCGGCGGATTGCTGTTCGGCTACGACACCGGGGTAATTTCCGGCGCGGTGATTTTCATCAAGCGCGATTTCTCGCTGGCCACATTCCCGCAAGAGCTGGTTGTAAGTGTAGTGCTGGCGGGCGCGGCGGTGGGCGCGCTTACGGGGGGCCGTCTCGCCGATCGTTTTGGCCGCCGGCTTACGTTGCTGGCGACCTCCGTCATTTTCATTCTGGGAGCGATTCTTTGTGCGGCCGCGCCGTCGCTTACCGTACTGGTGATTGGACGTGCGATTGTCGGCCTGGCGATCGGTTTGGCCTGCACCACCGTTCCGGTTTATATCTCCGAAGTTTCTCCGGCTAACGCGCGCGGCTGGCAGGTCTCGCTGTTTCAACTGGCAATCACCATCGGAATCCTGGCCGCGTACCTGGTGGATTATGGCTTCGCCGAGAGCGGCGCGTGGCGATGGATGCTGGGCCTGGCGGCGGTGCCGGGAGTAATTCTGGGGCTCGGCATGCTGTTTCTGCCGGAGAGCCCGCGCTGGCTGGCGGAGCGCGGCCAGACTGATACCGCGCAGGCCGTGCTGGCCCGCATCCGCGGAACCGCGGACGTGCAGGCGGAGATGGACGAGATTCGCAGCAGCCTGCAACAGGCGCAAGAGCGCGGCCGATGGTCCGACCTGCTGATGCCGGCGGTTCGCCCGGCTCTGGTGATCGGCATTGGCCTGGCGATATTCCAGCAAGTTACCGGCATCAACACCGTCATCTACTACGCTCCGACCATCATCCAGTCGGCTGGCATTTCATCGGCGGCGGGCGCGATCCTGGCGACGGCCGGCATCGGCCTGGTGAACGTGATTATGACCATTGTGTCGATGTGGCTCATCGATCGCGCCGGGCGGCGGCCGCTGTTGCTGACTGGCATCGCCGGCATGATTGTCTCTCTCGGCGTGCTGGGGCTGGCTTTCCGCATGATGGCCGGCAACACCTCGCTGGCCTGGGTGGCAGTGGTGACCTTGATGGCGTATGTGGCGTGCTTTGCCATCAGCCTGGGGCCGATCTTCTGGCTGCTCATTTCGGAGATTTATCCGCTGAAGATTCGCGGATTGGCCGAAGGCACAGCCGCCGGCGCGAACTGGACCTTTAATCTGGTGGTCTCGATCACCTTCTTGACGCTGATCGAGCTTTTGGGGCCGAGCTGGACGTTCTGGCTCTATGGAGTGTTGGCGATTGCTTCCTGGCTGTTCTCCTACTACCTCGTGCCGGAGACGAAGGGAAGGACGCTGGAAGAAATCGAACAGTCGTGGCACAAGCGGCATTCTTCCGCGATTCCCGGGACGGCTGCCGATTAGCGCTGGGGCAGCGCAAAGGCGGTCTTGTTGGGCTTGAAACCGGCACTCTGCATGCCGCGCTGCGCTTCCGGGTTCTTCATGAACGTGTCCCAGACGAATCCGGTGCGCGCGTTTTCCGCCATCACCATGGTGATGCCGGTGTCGATCCCGATGACGTCGGGGTCATACCAGTTTTTGAGCGGGTTGAAGGCATTGACGAACCCATAGCGGCTCCAGGCCTTGGGATACTTATCTTTGATGGTCCGCAGGACGCGCATGGCCGGCTGCGGCGCAAACGGTAGCGAGCCTGCCGCCGCGCTGGGAACCACGGTGCCATCGATGGGGCCGGTGGTCGGCGGGCCGCCCCAGACCACGTAACCTCTCTCTGAATCCGAGGCGGTGATGCCCCACAGGTCGTCGCCGTAATCGGGAAACTGCTTTGCCAGTTCCAGGCAGAAACGGCGATGGACCTCGGTGGCGATCACCGAGTTCTGAAAGTAATCGCCGTAGCGATCGCGTTTGCCGCGGAAATCGAACCAGGCTTGCGAGTACTGATGCACGAACAGAGGCGCGAACGAACCGATGTAGCGCAGGCCGTCGTATTCAAAGGTGGTCCGTTTCCAGGCCGTCCATGCTTCGGGACGCAGCGGATAGGCTAGCGATCCCATGCCCAGCAGGTAGATCATCATCAGCTCGCTGTAGGATTGCCAGCGGTAGGGAAGAAAGCCGATTTCCGGCGCCCATCCATTGGGGAGCAGCGTGGTGTCCTCCGACAGCCAGGTCCAATCCACGCGGTTGAAGATGTCATACGCCAGGCGGGTGATTTCGGAGTGGCGCTCGAAATACTGCCGGCAGGTGAGAACGCCGCACAGCAAGATGGCCGTATCCACTGACGACACTTCCGATTCCCACATGCGTTCGCCGCTTTCGACATTGGCAAAATGAAAGAAGAATCCACGGTGTGTGGGCAGCTTTTTCGCGAGAAAGCGCAGGGTGGCGAGCACGCGCTCGCGGGCCTCATTAAGGCCGATGTATCCGCGCTTGTGCCCGATGCACAATGCCGTGAGCCCGAAACCTGTGGCTGCGATGCTCGCCACCATTGTGTGGTCGGGTCCGTTTGCTTTGCATCGATCCTTGACCATGCCGGTTTGCGGGCTGGCCTGCTCCCAGAAGTAGAGGAAATTTTCTTTTTCCATATCTTCCAGGAAACGATCGTCGTCGTCGGTAAGATGGGTTGGCGAAGGCAGACCCAGACTGCAACTCTGCGGTTCGCCCGGCGCCTCGGAAACCGCATCCGTCAATCGGCTGAGGGGAACGGCGGCAGCCGCACCGAGCATGGCTTTCAGCAGGGCTCGCCGCGAGACCGAGTTGCCAGGGTTACCGTCCATCCAATAAATTTTAAGTGATCCTGGTGTCTGGGTGAGGACTTAAGGAACCTTTTTGGTCAGGTCACAAATAATGCTCGGGAAACGTAGGGCGGCCACTCTGGCGGCGCTCATCGTGATAGCAGGCGGCATTCTGGCAGCCGGCTGTCTGACGGGTTGCCGCAAGGGCCCAAGCTCATTAAAGGGCGCCGTTCTCGAGCGCAACTCGGATCCCAGAAAGGAATCTCCCATCGCCGACGTGGAGGTCACCGCCACCATCGGTTCGATCCCGATCGTGACCCGAACCGGCTCTTCCGGCTATTTCACGCTTACGTTGCGGCGGTGGGTGCGGCGCGACCAGCCCATCAGCCTCCAATTCCGGCATTCGGGGTACCACCCTCTCGACGTGAGCGAGACGATAAGCGACAAGCTCTACGTCGTGCGTATGGTGCCGCTCCGCTCGAAGGTCGAGCCCGAAGCGCACCAACCCCAACTGCCGATCGCGAACGTCAAGATCAGGTACTCGATGAAGACCACTGCCGCGGTGAGCGTGGGGAGCGCCGTCCGGACCTTCGAAGTGGTCAACAAGGGGAACGTAGCCTGCGAGGGCCAGCCACCGTGCTCGCCGGACGGAAAGTGGAAAGCCACGGTCGCTTCGACAACGCTCGATGCCGGAGAAGGCAACGAGTTCCGCAACGCCCGCCTTTCCTGCATTGCCGGACCTTGTCCGTTCACCAAGGTCGAGTCGGATGGCTATTCCGAAGGCGGCGGCAAAATCCAGGCGGCGGTCCTGAACTGGTCCGACACGACCACTTTCCTGTTGGAAGCCGAGGTTTACCATCCCATGGAGAGCGAGGTCATCCGCGAATCGCATCCCGCGATCTTCGGCCGCACGTTGAACTTCAGCATACCGGGCACGGCCGAAGGCCAAAGCATCGAGGCTGACGTGAACGGCGACGCGATCGTCTTTCCCCTGGGTCCCAGTCTGTGCTTGAGTTGGGCCGACTGTACGGTCGCCACCGACAGAGATCGCAATAAGACCTATCGTTGCGAGCTCAAGGGCGGATATCAGTTTCGCTGATGCGGCGGCGCGTTCTTCATGCGGCAGCGGTATCTCGCTGCAGGCGCCGTAGCTGGATTTGAGCAACCGGCTTTTCCTGCAGCAGCAACTCGGTAGCCTGCACGCGCGGATTGTCGTGGAACCACCGTTGCACGATGCTGTCGCAGAACAGGTTGGCGATTGCCAGCAAGCTCATGCCCTGGTGGTGCGCCATCCAGCAGCGTACCAGCTCATATCCATGGCGGCGTGAGGCGCGCCCCGGAGTGTAATCCGCCGCTTCATAAAAGCCATAGGCGCCCAGCCAGCCTTCCTTCGAGATTCGGCGCAGGTTGCTCAGCGAGCCGCCGGTATCGACCCCCAGCGCGAGCAGCGTGGAATAAGGTGAGACCACGATCTCGTCGGTTTCATCCTTGTGCAGCGCCAATGTGGGAAGCCCGAAGGCGCGATATTGATAATTGCCGGCTTCATCGCGCTTGGCGTGCGCCGATTCCGAAATTCCCCAGGGAAGATGTTTGCCTGCCGCAAAGTCCTGTTGGGAGCGAACCGCCGCCACACGCGCGCGCTCCAGCAGGGTGTTGGGATAGGTGCGCATCCAGAGCGCGGGCATCAGGTATTCGAACATCGTTCCCGTCCACGAGAGCAACACCGGCCGGTCGCCGTTGCGGGCGTGCGGCCGGCCCATCAGGAACCAGGATTCCTGTGGGACTTCCTCCTTAGCAATGGCGACGAACAGCGCCAAGCGCGCTTCCGAGGCGAGCAGGTCGTAACAGGCTCCATGGAGCTGCTCGGATTCGACATCGAAGCCGATCGACAGCAGCTTGCGCCGGCGATTGAACAGGAAGCCAAAATTCATGTCGCTGGCGAGCTGGCTGGCGTGGGCAGCGATCATGCGCAGATCTTGAATGAGTCGGACCGTGTTCTGCCGCGCTTCCGCCAGCAGCGCCTGCAGGCTGCGATAAACCGGCTGCTGCTCGGGAGAGGCGGTGGCGAGAGCCTGCGCCAGCCGTGCCGCGGCCTCGTCAATGAAGGCCGGCAACTGCTCCAGCGTCGGTTCCTCGCCGCCGGCTTTCAGGCGGAGGGCCGGACGCTCTCGCAGCGAAGAAAACTCCGGCAGCAGCCACGGACAATACAAAAGTACGGTCCGGGTGACCTTCTCCTGCCGTGCGCGCGCCTGCTCGTGGAACCAGCGCAGATCCTCCTTACCTTCCGCAGACGGGTCAGGATCGGGCGAGAGAGCGTCCGCCACGTGGCGCATTTGCTGCAGCCAGTCCGCCGGATGGAATTGCCGCGGCATGGTCTTGGCCACGGCGCGCGCGGGCGCGTTCCGCGGATCAAACTCCAGGACCTGATCGAGGAAACCCTCCAGCAAGGATGCCGGGAGCAGCGGTTGCCGCAGCCGTTCCAGGCATCCCTGTTGCAGCGACCACAGCGAGGCCACCAGGTTCCCGCTGTCCGCCGAAGAGATGAAGCGCGGGGTAAGCGGCAGCAGCGCGCGGGTGTCGTACCAATTGAATAAGTGGCCGTTGTATTTCGGAAGGCTTTCGACGGCCGCCAGCGTGCGGGAAGTCAATTCCGCAAACTCCGGGACCGTGATGTATCCCATCTCGCAAGCCACCTGGCGAGCGTTCAGGAGCAGACCCAGATTGGTGGGAGAGGTGCGCTCGGCAACTCGGGAGGGATCCTGCTGAAGGTTATCCGGAATCAGCCAATGGCGCTCTTCGGTGCTCCATTCCGCGAAGTAACGCCAGGTGCGCAACGCGACACGGCGAAGAAGCCATCGGTCCTGCGCCGACATGTCGTAGCCGGCGACGCGAGGCGGCTGGTTCAGCCACTTGGCGAACAGCTTGCTGCACGCCCAGAGCAGCAGGATAGGAGCCGCGGGCAGCAGGGCGCCGGGCCGCTTCGCCCACAGCAGTATCCCGAGGACAAGCGGCACGGCGGGAGTCCAGTCGAGATAACGGTCCACCAGCGTTCGCCGGCCGTTGCCCAGCTCCGCCTCGGCTGCGGTTTCCCACTCCAGCAGCCCGCGACGCGTCACCAGCCGCCGCACCAGCACGCGCACAATGGCGTCCAGGGAAAGCAGAGTCTGGTGGGCGAGAAAGGTCAGCCGCAGCAGCACGGCGAGATTGGCGGCGAGTAGGGCGGACATAGCGCCCCGTGCCGCAACCAGGTTGCGCTTCCAGGCGGCGCGTAGGAGCGCGAAGATGGATTGCACCCACGAGGGCGAGAACATCAGCAGGATGGCAGCCACCGTCCAGCGCAGGGGCGAGCCTGGCAGCGCCAGCCAGCCGAGGATCAGCAAGAGGAAGATTGCCGGTTCGACCAGGCTGCGGCGCAGGTTGTCGAGAATCTTCCAGCGCGAGACCAGCGAAATCGGATTGCGGACTTTCTTTCCCGTCGCATCCGGGACGCAGCCTCGCAGCCACTCCATCACTTGCCAGTCGCCGCGCATCCAGCGGTGCTTGCGGCGATTGTGGGCGCTGTAGTGGGAAGGATATTCGTCGATCAGCTCGATGTCGCTGGCCAGGCCGGCGCGCGCGTAGGCGCCCTCGATGAGGTCGTGGCTCAGTAGGGCGTTGTCCGGGAAGCGATGATCGAGGACCTGCAGCAGGGCATCGACTTCGCAGATCCCTTTTCCGGTAAAGATGCCTTCGCCGTATAAATCCTGATACACGTCGGAAACGGCGCGTGTATAGAGATCCAGGCCGGTCTGCCCGGAGTAAATGTTCGCCAGCCGCGAGCTGGACGCGCTGCGGACGCTTACGCCGATGCGCGGCTGCAGGATGCCATAACCGGCGACCACGAGGTTGCCCCGGGGATCGACGATGGCCTGGTTCAGAGGATGCGCCAGCGCTCCGATCATGCGCTGCGCCGATCCCCGCGGGAGCTCCGTATCCGAATCGAGGGTGATGACAAAGCGTACTTGCGGCAGCAGCGTAAGGTCGCCGATCTTGACCGGAAAGGCGTCGTACTTGCTGCGCAGAAGCCGGTAAAAATCCATCAGCTTGCCGCGCTTGCGCTCCCAGCCCATCCACACGCCCTCGCGCGGGTTGTAGATGCGATGCCGGTGCAGGAGCAGAAACGATCCGCGGCCGTGTTCGGCATACTTTTCGTTCAGCTTCCCGATCAACTCCGCGCAGAGTGACACCAGGGGATCATCTTCGCGGGGATGTTCCTTCGTGTCAGGCAGGTCGGTGAGCAGCGAGAAGTGCAGGTTGCCATCGCGATTGCCCAGATAGCGGACCTCGAGATCCTCGACCAGCCGGCGAACCTGCGCTTCGTTCAGCAGCAGAGCAGGAACCGCAACCATGGTGACGCAGTTCGCGGGAATGCCCTCGGAGAAGTCGAGCTTGGGAAGGACCCGGACCGGCAGCAGCGAGGTGGTCAGATAATTCATCAGCTCCACTGCCGCCTGCGAGCACGGCACCAACAACACCAGGATGGCCAGCAGCAGCGGGCCCGGCGTCGACGTATCGGCGATCGCTGACAGCGCTGCTGCCATCACGGTGAGCGTGAGCAGAGCGATGCCGGAAAGGTAGTAGGCGTCAGGATCCCGCCGCAGCAGTATGGCGATTCTCTGGCTCAGCGGCGGCTTGAAGTGAGCCTTACGCTCGAGAATTGCAGATCCTTCTCCCACCAGGTAATAGCCGACATGGGCCTTTCGCGCTGCCCTTCGCGGGTTGGAACCATTCTTAGTACTCCTGGCTTCTCGAGCCAGCGCCAGCGCTGCGGTGGCAACATCCATTTCGCTCAGCGCGGAGTGCTCGGCGAGGTTGGCCACGGCGTTCCAGTAGCGCTCGCGGCTCTCAAAATCCATGCCCGCGTAAGCGTCCCCGGGATCGTCACGCAGAACACGGTCGATCACGATGAGTGGCTCGAGCAGATCCTTCCATGAGGTTTGCGCGAGCAGGTGCAGACTGCGCACGCAATCAGCCATCCCGTAGATGCCGGCGGGATTCTTGAGCAGCCGCAAGGCCCGGCCGGCGACTCGCTCCAGCAGAACCAGCTTCAGACAGAGAGCCAGTCCCCAAATCTCCTTCACATTGAGGACGGTGGTTTCCTCGAAGGCGCCGACGTAGGCGGCGAAGGCCGCGCCGTCAAAGCGATAATCCACCGCCGCCAGATAGCCTTCCACGACGGCCATGACTCTGGGGACGGTTCTACCTTTAGCGTTTCGAACGCTGGGGGTTTTCTTTAACCCCTTGCATAAGTCGGCCGTCTCCTGTAGCCCATTGCGGAGGAGCCGGGTGTTCTCCTGGAGCCAGTTGAACTCGTCGGAAACCGCGGCCTCGCTGGGCCTCTGCACTTCGGCCAGCAACGGTTCGAGGGTGGCGCGGAGCGACTGCCAGCGCCGGGCGAAGAAGCGCGGGGAGCGCGAATCCGGCACCGTTACAAGCGTCCTGGCGAGTTCGGCGGCGGCGGGGCGCAGGCCCTCCGATTCGGCGGCTGCTTCAGGCAGGGTTTGCGGAAAGCGTTCTGCTTCCGCGCAAAGGATTTCAAAGTGAGTACCGTGGGCCATTGGCTGTAGGTTCCCTAGCGATAGCTGGCGGCTTGCATTTCAAACATCTCGGCGTAGCGGCCACCCAGGTGGGCCAGTTCATCATGGCTCCCCTGTTCGGTGATTCGCCCATCGTCGAGTACCACAATGCGATCGGCCATGCGCACGGTGGAGAACCGGTGGGAGATGAACAACGCTGTCTTGCCTGCGGTCAGTTCGGCGAAGCGGCGGAAAACCTCGAATTCACTGCGCACGTCGAGCGAAGCCGTGGGCTCGTCGAGAATGAGAAGCTGTGCGTCGCGCAGGTAAGCTCGTGCCAGCGCCAGCTTCTGCCATTCACCCCCGGAGAGATCAACTCCGCTCTCAAAGCGGCGGCCCAGCATCTGGTCGTAGTTTCCGGGCAGCTTGGCCACGATTTCGTGCGCCAGGCTCTTGAACGCGGCTCGCTGGAGCAGTTCCCGGTTCCCAATCTCCTCGATGCGCCCGACGGCGATGTTCTCGACCGCAGTCATCTCGTAACGCATGAAGTCCTGGAAGATCACGCCGATCTCGCGATACAGGTCCTCCAGGTCGTACTCGCGGAGGTCAACGCCGTCGAGCAGGATCTGTCCTTCGCTGGGGTCGTAGAGCCGGGTAATCAGCTTCACGATGGTGGTCTTGCCCCGCCCGTTCTGCCCCACCAGGGCCACGCGTTCGCCGGGGCGAAGGTGAAAATTCAGCCCTTGCAGAATCATGCGGCTGGTTCCGGGATACGAGAACCACACGTCGCGGAACTCGAATCCTTGCCGGATCGGCCGCGGCGCCGGCAACGCGTTGGGCTTGGAGCGGATGGTAGGCTGCATCTCGAAGAAAGCAAGCAGATCGGTGAGGAATAGAGCCTGGTCGGCGATGCCGGATAGAGTCGAAAACAACTGTTGGATGTTGCCGCTGACCTGCAGGATTGCTCCGGTGAGGGCGGTCATGGCGCCTATGCTTAGGACCCCAGCGAGAGTGCGCCAGATGATGAAAACATACGCGGAGTAATAGCCCACCGTGCCCACCGCAGAAAGAAACACACCCGCGATCAGCTTGCGCCGGAACAGATCGACGTTCTCCCGGTAAATGCCGTCATAGAGGCGGGCAAAGCGCTCGGTCAGGAAATTTCTCAGGCCGAAGAGCTTGAGCTCTTTGGCCGCTTCCTTGCTGCCGCCCAGCAGTCGCAGGTAATCGAGTTGCCGGCGAACCGGAGTCTGGCGGAAATTCTTCGCATAGCCAAGGAATGCGAAATGACTTTCTCCCACGAACGCCGGGATCAGCCCAGCGACCAGCAGGAGCATGAGCCAAGGCGAAAAGGAGACAATGTAGATCGAGAGAGACAGGACGGTGACCACCTGCTGCACCAGCCGTCCCAGGGCTTGAATCATGGCCAGGCGGTCGGTTGCCTGTACTCGGGCCCGCTCCAGCCGGTCATAGAACACCGGGTTCTCATAGGCCAGCAGGTCCAGCTCGGCGGCGTGGGCCATCACCTGCACGCTCACGTGCTGCGAGTACTTGTCCGCGAGCACGGCGTCGAGATAATCGACCACTCGCCCAAGCACGCTGAGCAGCACCGCCAGTCCGAACTCCGCCCCGACCAGCCACCAGAATCGCTGCGGGACCATTTGGTGGGTGGAGACTGCGTGGACGATGTAGTCAACGATCAGCTTGGTGATCGCCAGCAGTGCCAGTGGCAGCAGCGAAACCACCACGCGCGCCAGCAGCCCAAGGGCTACCACCGTGGGCCCTGACCGCCACACGATCTTCAGCACCGGGGGAACGTTGCGCAGGGCTGAGACACGCTCATCCCAAGCGCTCCAGAAACTTTCCTGTTGCTCCATTTGTCGCTTTGTCGCTTCTGGCCAGAGGACGGACTGCGTTGCTTGGACGAATGGCTATAAACGAGGATGCGTTATGGCTGGTCTGAGTTTGCTTATCGGCATTGCAAAGTCGGTGACGGGGATCAGAATTTATTTTCCCTGACCGTTTTCTGGAGTGTACCCCATTTGAAACGTTCCGTGAAGTCCTTCTGCAGCAGCACTAGGCGCGATCCACACGTCGTAGCTTCCGGACGGCACCACCCATCGCAAGTCGGCATCGTAAGAACCTAAGTCGTTAGCCTTCACGATGAACTGCACCGTTTTCTTCTCACCCGGCTTTAAGGTGATGCGTTCGAAGCCCTTCAATTCGCGTACGGGTCGGGAGGTCGGCGCCACGCGATTATGCACATAAAGTTGTGCAACTTCGGTAGCGCCGCGCCGTCCCAAGTTCTCGATCTCCGCCTGCACACGAAGCGTGCCCGTGGGTGCAACTGTCTCCGTCAACACTTTGATGCTGCGGTAACGGAAATTAGTATAGGTAAGCCCAAAACCGAAAGGGAACAAAGGCTCCGAGCTTTCGTCGAGATATCCTGTGTGCCAGCGGTCGTCAGACGTGGGACGGCCGGTTGCCTTGTGGTTGTAATAGATGGGAATCTGACCCACCGAGCGCGGCCAGCTGATGGGAAGGCGGCCACTGGGTGAAGCTTCGCCAAACAACACGTCGGCAATGGCGTTGCCGGCCTGCACGCCGGGATACCAGGCTTGGATGATGGCGGCGACGTGCTCGTTCGCCCATCGAATATCCAACGGACGACCGCTCTCGAGCACCAGCACCACCGGCTTCCCTGTCGCGACCACCGCCTGCAGCAACTCCAGTTGCCGGCCGGGAAAATCCAGCGCTGCCCGCGAACTGGCCTCGCCGGTCATCTGGGCGAGTTCCCCTAGGAAGATAACCGTGACGTCAGCCTTCCGAGCTGCCTGCACTGCCTTTGCGATCCCTCCCGGGCCGGCGGTGGCGCCCACCTCCGCGACTCCGGTTGCGCTGAGAGGCGCGGGCGCCCCGCCAGCCGTCAGCGGCTGCTTTTCGAACGACGGGATATCGACTCCCTTGGCATAGAGAACGTGTGCATGCGGCAACTTGGCCTTGATTCCTTCCAGTGGCGTTACCACGTCCGCAGCCTGACCATTGCCCGCCCACGATCCCAGTTGCTCGGCTTTGTCATCCGCTAGAGGGCCGACGACGGCGATGGTCTTCACCGACTTATCAAGCGGCAGCACGGAGTTCTGGTCCTTTAGGAGGATCAAGGATTCCTGCGCCGCCCGCCGCGCCAGGTACAAATTTTCCGCGGTGAGCAGCGCAGGGCGTTCGAGATTTGGGTCCGTGTAGGGCTTCTGAAACAAGCCGAGCCTGAACTTCAGCCGCAGCACCCGCCGCACGGCTTCATCCAGACGAGCCATCGGCAACTTGCTGGCATCGAGCGACAGCAGCGCTTGGTAGGCGCCATCAGCCATATCCATATCCAGGCCGGCGGTGAGCGCCTGCCATGCCGCCTGCACATCATCCGCGGCAATCCCATGGGCGATGAGCTCGTGGACCGCATCGTAATCGCTGACCACAAGTCCATCGAACTTCCAGTCAAGGCGAAGGACTTCAGTCAGAAGATGGCGGTTCGCCGTGGCGGGAACGCCGTTGAGATCTTCGAACCCAGCCATCACAGTGGCCGCGCCTGCCTGAACCGCGGCGTGGAATGGCGGCAGATAGACCTCGCGCAGCAGTTGCTCAGAGATATCGACCGTGTTGTAGTCGCGACCGCCCTCGGCGGCGCCGTAGGCAGCGAAATGCTTGGCGCAAGCCGCGATGCTCTGGGAATCGGTGAGGTCGCGTCCCTGGAAGCCGCGCACGCGCGCCCCGGCGACCACCGAACCGAGATACGGGTCCTCACCCGCGCCTTCGACCATGCGTCCCCAGCGAGGATCGCGTGAGATGTCTACCATGGGCGCGAAAGTCCATTTGACTCCGCCGGCGGCAGCCTCCCTGGCGGCCGCGCGCTCGACTTCTTCAATCAGCTCCGGATCGAAGCTGCTCGCGGTGGCAATCGGGACCGGAAAAACCGTACGGTAGCCATGGATCACGTCATAGCCGAACAGCAGCGGGATCCTTAGCCGCGATTGCTCGACGGCAATGCGCTGCGCGGCGTTGGTGTTCTCCGCACCGGTGACGTTAAACAGCGCGCCGGCTCGGCCCTGCCGAACCAGATCCAGAGTTATGGGTGTGGCCGAGGTGTAGAGAGAAAGCTGGCCCACTTTCTCCTCGACCGTCATTTGCTGCAACAAGGAGTCGATGTGGCTTTCGATGCCGGCTGGGGTTACCGGCGCTTGCGTTTGGGCAGCAAGACGGCAGATGCCAACCAACAAGACCGCTAATAGCACAGAGGGGAGACGCATGTCATCCAATGCGGACTGCCATTCTGAAGCAACAACTATGCCAAAAGTCAAAATCCTTAAAGTTGAACATGAAGGAGTTTTGTGCCCGACCGATATCCTAACAGCGGTGTGACCAAAATCTCTTGGATGCACCTGAAGTTGTAAGAAGGCGGCTGTTTTGCGGGACAAACGCAGGCTCCCGCACAGCATCTCACGCCTGTGATTTTTCTTGGGCGGCCCAGTATTAAGCCGGACTGTCTCTGGCGCGCCGGCGTTTGTCTGTTGCTATGCGTTGTGCTCTGCGCGCCATTAGAGCCGCAGACCACGCCTACACAGTCTCTCAGCCAGACGCCCCAGACCTCGCCGCAGGTGCAACAGAGCCTTCCCTCGTATGAAGGGCAGCAGGTCTCTTTCGTGGAGCTGGCGGGACGTCCGGATGTGGATACACGAAGTCTGCTGCCACTGGTCACGCAACGCGCCGACGAGCCCTTCTCGCAAGCCAAGGTTGACGCTTCCATCGCGGCCCTGCAGCGTACCGGTCAGTTCGATAAGGTGCAACTCGATGTGCGGCCCGAGGCGCGTGGGGTGCGCGTGCTCTTCGTGCTGCAACCAGCGATGTACTTTGGAATTTTTGAGTTTCCGGGGGCGGAACGCCTCTCCTATGCGCGGCTGCTGCAGGTGACCAACTACCCTCCTCGAGGCGAGTACGCAGCTTCCGACGTCGAGCGCGCTCGGAACGGTCTGCAGACCTATTTGCGCCGGATCGGGTATTTCCAGGCGGAGGTGCGGCCCGATTTGGAAATGCACCAGCAGCACGGCCTGGTAGACGTAATCTTCCACGTTACGCTGAATCGGCACGCCAAGTTCGGCAACGTGAACATCACCGGGGCCACCCCGGAGGAAATCCAATACCTCGAAGGCGTGCTGCACTCCACCATGGCTCGTGCCAGGTTCTCGGCGATTCGTCCGGGAAAGGCCTACAAGCTCAAGACGCTGCAAAACGCCACCCGATATCTGGAGAGCCGGCTCAACAAGCAGGGACACCTGGCGGCGAAAGTCCGGCTGATCGGCGCCAACTACAACCCGGAGACGAACCGTGCGGACATCAGCTTCAATGTCGAGACCGGGCCGGTAGTCCACGCCAGAGTCGAAGGGGAGCACCTCTGGCCCTGGAGCAAACGCAAGCTGCTGCCCATCTATCAGCAGGTCGGAGTGGATCAGGAGCTGATCCAGGAAGGTCAGAAAAACCTGGTCTCGCAGTTGCAATCCAAGGGCTATTTTGACGCTAAGGTGGAGGTGCAGGTAGAGCAGCAGCCTGCGGGCGAGCTCATTGTGTATCGCGTAACCAAGGGACCGCGGCACAAAGTGGCGGGCGTGAGCATTGCCGGCAACGAACACATTCCCGACAAGCAATTGAGGCCGGGCGTCACGGTTCAAAAGGCGCGTTTCTTCAGTCACGGCAAGTACAGTCAGAAGCTGGCACGGGCCAGCGCCAAGAATCTGGAGAACATTTATAAGGCGAATGGCTTCAGCCGCGTCAAGGTGACGCCCGAAGTGGCCCCGAACAATGGCAACGTGCTGGTCACTTTCCGCGTAAACGAAGGCGAGCAGGACATCGTGGAGGCTCTTCGCCTGGAGGGCAACCAGACTATCCCGGAATCGCAGCTCGCGCCCAGGGGGCTGAAGCTGGCCGCGGGGCAGCCCTACTCGCAAAAGGCGGCGAATGAAGACCGCAATCAGATTCTGGCGACGTATCTGCAGAAGGGCTACCTCACGGCTACCTTTCGCGAGACCGCAAACCGCCTGCCCGGTCAGGCCCACCGGCTTGAAGTCGTGTACACGATCAACGAAGGACCGCGCGTCGAGACAGCGTCCGTGGTCACACTGGGAAGGCGCACAAGCCAGCAGAAGCTGATCAACCAGAACACCTCGGAGATCGCCCAGGGCACGCCGCTTACTGAAAATCACCTGCTCACGTCGGAAAGCCGCCTTTACACGCTCGATGTCTTCGATTGGGCAGAGATTGATCCGCGGCGGCGAATCACCAGCCAGACGCAGGAAGACGTGGTCATCAAGCTGCACGAGTCACGGCGCAACGCGATCACTTACGGTTTCGGCTTTGAAGTTGTCAACCGCGGCGGCAGCGTGCCCGGCGGCACCGTCGCCGTTCCTGGGCTGCCGCCGGTCGGGTTGTCGTCCAAGTTCAGAACCAGCGAAAAGACGTTTTACGGGCCGCGCGGTACCTTCGAATACACGCGCAAGAATCTGAGGGGCAAGGCGGAATCGCTAAGCTTTTCCGGGCTGGCCGGACGGCTGGACCAGCGCGCGGCGGCGACCTTTATGGATCCCTCGTTCCGCTGGACGAAGTGGAGCTCAAGCCTTACGCTCTCCGGCGAGCACAACAGCGAGAACCCGATCTTCACCGCACGCCTGGGAACGGGCGCGTGGCAATTACAGCGGCCGCTCAACTCCGACAAGACGCAGAATCTTTTCTTGCGCTACAGCTTCAGCGAGACCGGGCTGACGCGGCTTTTGATTCCCGACTTGGTGCCGCCTTCGGACCGGCACGTTCGTCTCTCCACCGTTTCGGCGTTGTATATCCGTGATACCCGCGACAACGTGCTCGACGCGCACAAGGGCGTGTACGAAAGCGCCGAGTTGGACTTCAATCCCACTGCGCTCGGGTCGAGCGTCAACTTTGGGAAGCTGATAGCGCAGAGCGCGTATTACAAAAAAATCCCGAAGAACATCATCTGGGCGAACAGTCTGCGTCTCGGTTTCGCCAAGCCTCTCTTCAATAGCCATATCCCGGTAAGCCAGGAATTCTTTTCCGGCGGCGGCAGCACGCTGCGCGGTTTTCCCCTCAATGGAGCCGGCCCGCAGCACGACATTACCGCCTGCGGTAATCCCGCCGATCCCTCGACCTGCACGCTGATTACGGTGCCTGTAGGTGGTAACCAGTTAGTGATCATTAACTCGGAGCTGCGTTACCCGCTGGATTTCATCAAGAAAAACCTCGGTTTGGCAACCTTCTATGACGGCGGCAACGTTTTCCGCACCATTGGATTTCATGGGCAGTACACGAACACAGTAGGCTTGGGGCTGCGTTACTCCACTCCTCTCGGACCGGTACGCATCGACCTCGGCCACAACCTCAACGCTCCGCCAGGAATCAAAGCAACTCAGATCTTCATCACCCTAGGACAAGCATTTTGAGCGCCCTGCCCGTACCCCCGCTTCACGAACCGCGCGAGCCTCTCGAGTTTCCCCGCAGGCGCTTCCCGAAGCACGTTCTGCGCTGGATCGCCGCCGGGGCGGGCATTCTTGTCGTTATGATCGTAGTCGCGATTGTCGTGCTGCTGCACAACGCGCGCTTTCATCGTTACATGCTCCGCGTTGCCAAGGAGCAGGCCAGTGCCGCTCTGGGTGCACGCGTCGAGGCACGAGATTATGCGCTGCGCTGGTCGGGGGTCAGCCCGGCGGTCGATCTCTATAACGTGGTGGTGTATGGGGCACCGCCGTATTCGACTCCGCCGCTGCTCCAGGTCGACCACATCGGCTTGGGGGTGCGCGTGGTCTCGCTGCTGCGCCGGACGTGGTACCTCAACGATGTGCGCATTGAGCATCCTGTAGTGCGAGTTACGGTGGATGCGCGGGGCCGAAACAATCTGCCGCAAACCAAGAGCAGCGGGCAAAGCCACACGAGCGTCTTCGACCTGG
Organism: uncultured Acidobacteriota bacterium; assembly: GCA_963733935.1. Taxonomy (GTDB): domain Bacteria; phylum Acidobacteriota; class Terriglobia; order Terriglobales; family Acidobacteriaceae; genus JAHFUA01. Next base: position 18,065 of record CAVTEQ010000003.1, on the reverse strand, counting down.
CGGTGCGACACGTGCTGCTTGATCGCGGCGAGGTCTATTACAACGATCAGAAAAGCGTCCTCACCGCGGACCTCCACGAGCTCAGCTTCCAATCGGCATTCGATACCTTCCAGCAGCGCTACTCAGGCAAGCTAGGCTATCGCGACGGGCACCTGCAGTTCGGCAGCTACAATCCCATGCCGCACGATCTCCAGGCACAGTTCGAGGCAACGCCGACGGTTTTAACGCTGCGCCGCGCCACGCTCAGCAGCGGACGATCGCATCTCGTACTCGATGCCAAGCTCGAGAATTACAGCCGGCCGCGCGTACAGGGCACTTACAGCGCGGTGCTGGACACCGGAGAGTTTCGCCGCATCCTGGATAATCCCTCGCTGCCGGCAGGCAGCGTGCAAATGGGTGGCTCGTTGCAGTTCCAAAGCGATCCCAAGCGTCCGGCGCTCCAAACCGTCACGCTAAGCGGCAATCTGAACAGTGCGGCTCTCGATCTGGACACGCCGAGCTTGCAGACCCGCATCAGCAACCTCGCAGCACACTACAGCCTGAGCGGCGGCAATCTTACAGTGCCAGACCTGCGCGCGCGCTTGTTGGGGGGCGAACTGACTGCTGCTATCACCATGCGAGACCTCGGCGGAGCCCAGCGCTCGCACTTGCAGGCAAAGGTGCGCGGGTTGTCGCTTGCCAGTCTGAAGAACGTCGCCAACTCCTCCGCGGCACAGCAGGTAGCCCTGAACGGAACTCTCGACGCTGATGCCGACGCCGCTTGGGGAAAAAGTTTCGACGATCTGGTGGCGCGCGCGGATGCCACCATCCAGGGCGGCGCAGCACCCAGCAGGGGCGGAGCTAAGCCGCTGCCGCTCAACGGAGCGCTCCATGCCCGGTATGCGGCGGCGAGAAACGAGATCACGCTTGCAAACAGCTACCTGCGGACGCCGCAGACATCGCTGACTCTCAACGGCACGGTCAGCCAGCGCTCCAGCCTGGCGGTGCGGATGCAAGCCGCCGACCTGCACGAACTGGAGACGGTCGCGAATGCGTTTAGCGGCCCGCAACAATCTGCATTGGGGCTTTACGGCACGGGATCGTTTGTGGGATCGGTCCAGGGCTCTACCAAGGCGCCACAGATCACTGGCCAGTGGAATGCGGCCAATCTGCGAGTGCATGGCACCCAGTGGCGGATGCTGCGAACCAACGTCAGCCTGAGTCCGGCGGAAGCAAGCCTGCGCAATGGCGAGCTCGACGCTGTCCCACGCGGCCGCATCACCTTCAACCTCCGCGCGGGACTGAAGCGTTGGTCCTTCAGCGAAAGCAGCCCGCTCGAGGCGACGCTCAATGCTTCCCAGGTTAATGTCGGCGATCTGGCGAAGCTTGCGGGGTCGCAAGCGCCAGTCAGCGGTGAGCTGTCCGCTAACGTGTCTCTCCACGGCTCGGAGCTGGACCCAGCCGGGCAAGGCACGCTGACGCTCATCCAGGCAAAAATCGCGCAGGAGCCGATCCAATCAGTCACCCTTAACTTCCAAGGAAGCGGTAGCCAGGTGGACGGCAAGCTGGCCGTGCGCGCGCCGGCGGGTCCGCTGCAAGCCCAGATCAGCTATTTTCCCAAGCAGCAGGGCTACCAGGTACAACTGGAAGCTGCTGCTGTCCGGCTGGATCAGCTCCAGGCACCAAAAGCGCGAAACATGAAGCTGGCCGGCGTACTCAGCCTGCAAGCCAGCGGCCAGGGCACGTTCCAGAATCCGCAGCTCACGGCATCGCTCACCGTGCCACAGCTCACGGTCCAGGATCAGACCATCACTGGCATCTCACTCAAAGCCGATGTAGCGAATCATACCGCCAACGTGGCGCTCGATTCCCAGGTGATCAACACTTCGATTCGGGGGCGCGGAACGGTAAACCTGACCGGCGACTACAACGCTCAGGTGACGCTCGATACGCAGGCCATCCCGGTGCAAGCGATTCTGGCAGCGTACGCGCCGGCTCAGGCCGCGAGCGTCACCGGACAAACCGAGTTGCACGCCACACTGCGTGGGCCGCTCAAGAACACGTCGCAAATCGAGGCGCACGTCATCATCCCGACCTTGCAGGTGAATTACAAGAATGCGGTGCAGATCGGCGCGGCGAGTCCCGTCCGCATCGATTTCACCAACGGCGTGCTGGCGCTGCAGCGGACAAACCTGCGCGGCACTGGCACAAACCTAACGCTCCAGGGAACGGTTCCAACCAAAAGCCAGGCGCCCGCGTCGCTGCTGCTTGAGGGCGATGTCGATCTGCGGCTGGCGCAGCTCCTCAGTCCGGACCTCACCACCTCCGGGCAGCTCCGCTTCAACGTCAATTCATTCGGTACGCGCGCCAATCCCGACGTGCAAGGGCAAGTGCAGATCGTCAACGCCAGCCTGGCCAGCGGTGATCTGCCTGTCGGGCTGCGGAACGGCAATGGCGTGCTGACTCTAACGCGCGACCGGCTGGAGGTAACGCATTTCGAGGGCACGATGGGCGGCGGCACGGTGACGGCGTCGGGAGGCGTGGTCTATCGGTCGTCACTCACGTTCGACTTGGCCGTGGCCGCCAGGGGTGTGCGAGTACTGTATCCCGAAGGCATGCGCGAGACCGTAAACGCGGACCTCACCCTGACCGGCAATCCGCAGGCCGCGCGCCTGGGAGGTCAGGTACACCTCGACAACTTGAGCTTCACTCCCGATTTTGATCTCAGCTCATTCATGAATCAGTTCGGGGGAGAGACCACGCCTTCGCCGGCGCCGAGCCTGGCACAGAACGTTCAACTGGAGGTGGCGCTGTCGTCGACGAACAATATCAATCTGTCGAGCCGCACCCTCAGCTTGCAGGGATACGCCAACCTTCGCGTCACAGGTACAGCCGCGCAACCCGTCATCCTGGGCCGGGTCAACCTGAACGGCGGCGATCTCTTGAACGGCAACCGTTACGTGGTCGAGAGCGGGACGATAGATTTCGTCAACCCGGTTGAAACCCAGGCGAATGTCAACGTGAACGTCACGACGACCATTCAGCAATACAACATCCGCGTGCAGTTCCAGGGACCGAGCGATCGCCTGCACACCACGTATATATCCGACCCCTCGCTGCCGCCCTCCGACATCATCAACCTGCTGGCCTTCGGCAAGACCTCAGAGGCTTCCGCTGCCAATCCAGCGCCAGGAAACCTAGGAGCCGAATCGACGATAGCTTCGCAAGTGAGCGGCCAGGTCACCAGCCGGGTGGAGAAAATCGCGGGCATCTCCCACCTCTCCGTGGACCCGCTCCTGGGCTGCAACCAACAGACGCCGGGCGCCTGCATCACCGTGCAGCAGCGCGTGACCGGCCAGATCTACGTCACTTTTTCGACCGATGTGAATGCCATCCAGCGCGAGACCATCGAAGTGCAGTACAAGGCAACACCGCGCCTTACCCTCAGCGGCACCCGCGACCAGAACGGCGGCTTTGGCTTCGATACCCGCATCACCAAGACTTGGTAGCGGCTGTGCGCAGCAAGGACACCGGCGTTACCGCAGCGCCTGGATCTCCTGCGTCTCCTGTTCGGAATCGACGCTGAACACCGGCACGGGCTGGCTCTTGCCTTTTACCTGCAACGGGGCAAGACGGTAGAGGGTAAATGCAGAATCCGCGCCCAGGTCACGCGCGGTGTCCTCGGAGATGAGGGTTTGGCCGGCGCCGGCATTCGCCATCAGGCGCGCCGCGACGTTCACCGGGTCACCGATCACGGTGTAGTCAATGCGGCGTGGAGAGCCGATGTTCCCGGCGGTTACCATGCCGGTATTCACTCCAATCCCAACTCCCAGACGCGGCCAGCCGCGGGCGGAAGCGTCGCGATTCATCTCCCCCACCAGCCGCTGAATGGCGATGGCAGACCGCACGGCACTGGCGGCGTCATTCCCCTTGGAGAGGGGCGCGCCGAAAATCGCCATGACGCCGTCGCCGAGATACTTATCGAGCGTGCCGCCATGATCGAAGATGACGTCGGTGACGCGGGTGAAATATTCGTTGAGGATCTCGACGATCTTTTCCGGCGGCAGCGTTTCGGAGAGGCTGGTGAAGTTGCGGATGTCGGCGAAGAGGATGGTCACCTTCTGGCTCACGCCCCCGAGTTTCACCTCCTGCGGGTTGGCGGCGATCATCTCTACTACTTCAGGCGAGAGAAAGCGCTCCATCGCCGAACGCTGCATGGCGTGCTCGGCGAGCTGGGCATGGGTTTTGGCGCTATCGATGGCGGCGGCCGCTTGCGCCGCCACTACCGTGAGCACGTCGAGTTCATCCTGGGTGAAGGCCGCGGTCTGGTTGAGGTTGTCCACGTAGAGCACGCCGGCCAGCCGCCCCTGGGCAATCAGCGGCACACAGATGGCGGAGCGCAGGCCGGAGATCATCATGCTCTCGCTGGAGCGAAAGCGCTCATCGGCAGAGAGATCGGTGATCAGGATGGGCTGCATCTCCGTCTTCATGCGCTCCAGCACCGAGCGGCTCAGGATGATCTCCGGCTGCTCCTTGCTCGGCGCCACGCGATAGCGAACTTCCGTCTGGCGGGTAACATCGCCCTTGTCGTCGAGCAGCATAATGAAGCCGCGCTCGACCGCTTCTACGCGAAAGGCCAACCCCATGACTTCGGCGGCGATGTCGTCGATGGAGAGCTTGGCGTGCAGCGCTTTGCCGGCGTCGTAGAGCATGCGCAAGAGGAAGTTCTCCCGCTCCAGCTTTTCCACGGAGGCGCGGGTCTCGGGCACTGCGCCGGTCTCAGGGACCTTGAGGTGCTGGCTGGCAAGGCCGCCGCGCAGCACGTTCTCGATGGCGGAGGGAATCTCGGCGCGGCGGATCCGCAACGCCGCGTCGTCCACGGACTCGAACACCAGCTCGTACGCCCCAATGCGCGCCCGGTCGCCCTTCTTGAGCTCGACTTCGGACGCGATGCGTGCGCCGTTCACCATGACGCCGTTGGTGCTGCCACGGTCGGCGATTACCACGGCGCCCTCCGCGGACTGCTTCACCACCGCGTGAAAGCGGGAGACGCTGGGGTCATTGAGCACGAGGTCGTTGGCGTTGCCGCGACCGACGGTGATCACCGGCTTGTTGATTTCGAGAATGCCGCGCTTGCCGTCGGGCGCCGAGATGAGAAGTCTCGCCATGGCGCGGACTAAGGCTTTTCCTTCTCCAGGACTTCATCCACACCCAGCGTTTTGCCTTTGTCAATCTCAATGGTGCGCCGGACCGTCTTGTAGCCGGAGAGGATGATGGCGAGCTCGTACTTGCCGGGTTTGGCCGTAACCTTGGCGGGCGTGGTCTGGGCTACGGCGGCGTTGTTCAGAGTAACGTGGGCGCCATCCGGATGCGTGGTCACTTCAAGCGTGCCCATGCCCTCGGGTGAACCGCCGCCGCCGAAGAAGCGCTTCAGCTTGGATGCCTTGGCGGGAGTCAGCTTCGGGGACAAGCTGAGGGTCTGGCCTTCGGCAAGCTGAACCGAGACGTTCTCATCCTTGTAACCCTCCATGCGCAGGCGGATCGTGTGGTCGCCCTGGGGAACGGCCAAACTCGCCGGCGTGAACTTGCTCGTGGGCTTGCCGTCGAGCAGGATGGCCGCGCCGCCGGGATCACTTTTCACTTCAACCACTGCGCCGGAGACGGCGAGAGGAACCTCAAGACTGCTGGTTTTGCCCACGACCACTTCGAGCTTGCGCTGCGCAGAGGCGTATCCCAGTTTGGAGATGCTGAAGGAGTGCGTTCCGGCTTTGAGCGGCGGAGAATCGAAGGGCGTAACGAATGATCCACTGCCATCGATGGTGACCGAGGCGCCGGCGGGAGTCGACGTCACGTGGACGTTGCCGGTCGTGGGCGCCTCCGCCGGCGCTGATGGCGGCTGTGGCGCAGGAGCCGGTGGAGGCACAGCCGACTTCGCCTTTGACTTGCCGGAGGTGCGCGCAGAGCTTTGCGCCTGCTGGCTCGCTTCCGGAGCAGGCGTGGTCTCCGCCGGCGGCGTCTCCGGCTGAGTTGTAGTCGCCGCAGTGTCCGCAGGAGGAACTGGCGGAGGCGGAACAGCAGGCTCCTGCACGGCCGGGGCGCTCTGTACCGCGGCAGCCGCTTCCTGCTGCTGTCGCTCCTGGCGACGGCGGTTGTACACACGCCAGACCAATCCCACGGTGACCAGCAGCAACAGGACTGCGCCGACCAGCACCAACGTGTCGGTACGCAGCGGTGGCCGCTTTCGAGCGGGAGCCGCGACAGGCGCTGGCGTCCTGGGCGGCATCACGGCAGGCGCTGCCGCAGCCGGCGTAACAGCCGCGGTCACCGCAGCCGGCCCCGCTGGCTTCGCCGAGACCGGCGCGGCGGTCACGAGCGTCTGATCGCCGGTGGCGTCGGCGGCAGCGGTAGAGATTACTTGCGTGGCGCCGGCTTCCGATCCAAACGATTTGTAGTTCTCCAGGTCCGCCACCAGCGATGCACCGGTCTGATAGCGCTCATCCGGCGCCTTGGCCAGGGCTTTCGTCACCACGGAGCTGAGGCCGGGATGAATGGTGACGTCCAGTTCGCGGGGCGGGATGGGATCTTCGGAAACGATCTTGTAAATGATGGTCGTGATGTTCTGCCCGTCGAAGGGCTTCTCGCCGGTGAGCATTTCGTACAGCAGCACGCCGATGCTGAACAGGTCAGAGCGGCCGTCGATGTGCTTGCCCTTTACCTGCTCCGGGGACATGTAATTCGGCGTGCCCAGCACGGTGCCGGTGGCGGTCATGGTGCCGCCGGCTTTGGCGATGCCAAAATCCATCACCTTCACGGCGCCGCCGGTTGCCAGCATGATGTTGGCCGGCTTGATGTCGCGATGGACCACCCCGTGAGCGTGGGCATAGTCGAGCCCGGCGCAAACCTGGCGCACGATCTCGATCACTTTTTCCACCGGAAGAGAGCGATGGCGGCTGAGCAGGGCGTCCAGCGTTTCGCCCTCGAGGTACTCCATGGCGATGTAAAAAACGCCGTTTTCCTCGCCCGCATCGTAGATGGTGACGATGTTGGGATGGCTCAGCGTGCCGGCCGAACGGGCCTCGTTCTGGAAGCGGCGCAACAGATCATCGGCCGCCAGGCCGTGGGTGTCGAGGCGCGTGGTCTTGACCGCCACGATGCGCCCGATGTTGGGATCGGTGGCCTTATAGACCACTCCCATGGCGCCCTTGCCGAGCTCCGCAATGATGTTGTAACGACCTATCTTCTGCAGGTTCATGGTTCAGAGCCCTAAGAAAATATCACGTCGGCAGGGAGCTTGCGCCGTTTCTTGAGGCAGCCGAGCAACGGCTGGTTGCTATCTGGCTCTAGCGGCACGGCTTGCTACCCGCAAGAGCTGACAGTGCAGGGTTCTCGCTCGGTTGAGGCGTTAAGCGGCGGCGGAAAAAGGGGCTTGCATCAAAGACGATGCAAGCGTATGCTTCCCGCCTCGTATTACTAAGGCCCCTGCAATCAGGTTCAAGGAGCGCCACCCTTGGCCAACGACAAGTGGGGACAAGAGGTTCGCGACGCCATTGCGTCGCGCGACGTAGCTGCGCTTCGCGGCATGGCTGCGGCTGCCGACAGGGAAGAGACGCGTATGTGGCTGACCCTGCTCGCCCGCATGCTGGAGCTCGATGCCAGCCGCAAACGTCGCCAACGCCGACGGGCCGAGCGCCCGGCGCCGGTTACGGCCGAGCGCCGCACCAAACTGAGACGAACCGCCTAAGCCTTGGTCAGCGGCAATCCCTTCTCCCGCCATACGCGGATGCCGCCATCCATGGAAAGCACGTTGCTGTATCCCATCTTCTGCACGTTGTCCGCAGCCAGAGCAGATCGGAAGCCTCCGCCACAATAAAGCACGACGGGAGTCTTGGGATCGGGCACCCGCTGCTCGATATCGCGCTCAATAATGCCCTTGCCCAAGTGGATCGCGCCCGGCAGGTGGTCTTTGGCGTACTCGCTCTCCTCGCGCACATCGATGAGCACGAACTTCTCCCCGCGATCGAGCATGTCTTTGACTTCATCCACGTTGGTTTCGCGGACGCGCTGCTTGGCGTCGTTGACCAGCTTCAGAAATCCGGGCGCATGTTGCATGAGGACCTCCGTAAATGGACGCGACAGTATCGCGCTTCGACCGGCCGCCTGCAAGCCATACGTCAGGTGGTAGTGAAGTTTGACCCTGCCCATACAATGCCCGCAGGAGGCGAAAGCCATGGCGAATTTCGGATTCGACAAAGATAGAGTCATCGATGCGGGAGGGGTCCCTGTTTTCCGGCTGGTGGCGATAGCGGTGGCCGGGTTCTTCATTGTGATTCTGCTGTTTGCGGCGGTGGCCAAAGTGCCGTCGGGCTGCGTGGGCGTGCTTACCCTTTTCGGCCGCGTCACCGGAGAAGTGCTGCCCGAAGGCATACATCTGGTGAGCCCGTTCAAGTCCAACAACGTGATGTCGATCCGCACCGAGCAGATCAAGGAGTCGGCCAGCGTGCCCTCGAGCGAAGGACTGGTGATGGCGCTGGACACCTCGCTGCTGTTCCACTTGAATCCCGGCCGGGCTGCCGATCTTTACCAGCACATTGGGCCCATGTATATCGAGACCCTGGTTGAGCCCAGCCTGCGCGCCGCCATTCGCGAGGCAACCGCGTCGCACTCGGCCAACGCCCTCTACACCGGGGAGCGAGAGAAGGTGGCCCAGGAAATCTATGTGCAGCTTTCGCGCGAACTGGGCAAGCGCGGCATCGAGGTGGAGAACGTGTTGCTGCGCGACATCCAGCTTCCGGCCACGCTGAAGGCCTCCATCGAAACCAAGCAGCAGGCGGAGCAGGAATCGCTGGCCATGTCCTTCCGCCTGCAGAAGGAGCGGCAGGAGGCGGACCGCAAACGCATCGAAGCCCAGGGCATCCACGACTTCCAGCAGATCGTTGCGCAGGGTATCAGCCCGGCGCTGCTGGAGTGGAAGGGAATCGAGGCCACCGAGTCCCTGGCGCGGAGCCCGAACAGCAAAATCGTGGTGATAGGCAACAGCAAGAATGGGCTGCCGCTGATCCTGGGACAATAACCGGATCCGGGCGAACACAAGTTGCTGGTACGAGGTGCGATCATGGATGATGGACAGCTTCTTCGCGAAGCTATCGCCGAGGCGAAACTTGGATTACAGGAAGGCGGTTTGCCCATTGGCTCGGTGCTGGCCGATGCCACTGGCCACATCGTGGCGCGGGGCCACAACCTGCGGGTGCAAAGCGGCGATCCCACGGCTCATGCCGAGGTGGTTTGCATCCGCAACGCCGGACGTCGGCGCGACTGGCCGCAGCTCACGCTGGTCAGCACGCTCAGCCCGTGCATCATGTGTACCGGGACCAGCCTGCTGTTTCGCATTCCGCGCGTAGTGATCGGAGAAAATCGCAACTTTCTGGGCGCCGAGGATCTCTTTGCCCAGCGCGGCGTGAGCGTCAGCGTGCTCGACGATGCCGAGTGCATCGCCCTGATGCGGAGCTTCATCGCCGAGCATCCCGATCTCTGGAACGAGGATATCGGCAGGTAAGTTTGTTTACGAACAATCGCGGGGGTTGCTCCTGAGTCTTTCTGTGCGCAAGTCGTTGTCTGGCGCGCCGGATTTCCACGTCAATAACAGCATCTAATTTGAGTCGCCGGTCACTACGAGGATCCTACTCATGGCCAAGAACCCCGCAGGAAAGCAGAACTTCTTCCGTCGTCATTCACTCAGCTTGGCAGCGGCAAGTATCCTGATCTTATGGATCGGGCTCTACAGCGTCTCCGACCCGAGCAAGCACCTGGGATCATTCTTCGGAAATGCTATCGCCGACTGGACAGGCGTCGTCGTGATGGTCCTGGCTACGAAGTTCATGTATGAGAAAGGATCGAAGGAGAGCCGGCGTCCTCCGCAGACTGCGAACCCATTCTGGCAGCGCCTGCGGGATCACTCGCTGACAATTTTTCTGCTGTTGACCGGGATTGGCTGGGTGGTGCTCTACATTTCCCTGGATTCGGAGGCGAAGTGGGGGCAGGTTGTCGGCAATATCGTCTCCGAGTGGACGCAAATCCTTGGCCTGCTGCTACTGACCAAACGTCTGGTGGAATCGCACTCCAAGCAATGAGAGCAGCCGGTTAGTTTCATTTTTCGGGCAAGTGCCTTAGGCTACTGATTGCTTCACGAAGCATTCGTGGGACGAGCGGCCAGGCACTGCTCAGAATCAGCCCGCGGCCTTCTGGGGCGAGGAGAACGCAATGGGAAACTTTATCCGGGGTTTCATTGTAGGGGCAGTTGCGCTGACGGCGGGGGTCTATGGATATGCGCGGTTTGGATATTTCGACCTGAGCGCCGACCAGAACCCCTCGGCTTTGGAAGAGCGGATCGGCAACAGCGCGATGGATGAATCCACCGAACGTCACGCTCTCCAGCAGAAAAATCCGCTGCAAGCCAATCAGGAGACCCTGCTCGCGGGCGCGCGGCTCTATCGCGACAAGTGTTCCGACTGCCATGGCGGCCCGGCCAATCCCAACAGCGACTACGGACGCTCGTTCTATCCCCGCGTGCCGCAGTTCATGAAGCAAGCGCCCGACATGCCCGAGCACGAGAATTTTTACATCGTCAAGCACGGCGTGCGCTGGACGGCCATGCCCGCCTGGGGCGGCGTTATGACCGACAGCGAAATTTGGCAGGTGGTCACGCTGTTGAGCCACTTCCAGAAATTGCCGTCGGAGGTCACCGCCGAGCTGAAAAAGCCGATAGCGGCGAAATAAGCCGGCATGCGAAAGCTCGCGCTGCTGATCGTCGTCGTAGTTACTGTAATTGTCTTCGCGCTCAATGCTGGGCGAGTCCTGGTAGTCCGCGATCTTCGCCAGGCGGATGCCATCGTGGTGCTCAATGGCGAAAGCGATCGTCGTCCGGCGCTTGGCATCGAGTTGCTTCGGCAGGGATACGCGCGCCGCGTCCTGCTGGACGCATCCTCCAGCGAGCGTGTGTATCACCTCACCCAGGCGCAGATCGCCGAAGAATACATTCACACCCTCCCGCCCGAGATCGCCGGCGCGGTTTCGGTGTGCGCGACTCCGGCGCTTTCCACCTTGGAAGAAGCGGCGCAGACGCGTCGCTGCCTCGATGCCGTGGGCGCGCACAGCGTGCTGGTGGTTACCTCGGAATACCACTCCCGGCGCGCGCTCAGCGTTTTTCGCCACGTTCTTCCCGACCGCACGTCAGGAGTGGCCGGCGCCGTCGAACCCCAAGAGTTCGGTGTGCGCTGGTGGCGCCACCGGCAGTGGGCCAAAACCACCGCGGCAGAGTGGACTCGCCTCCTCTGGTGGGAATGTGTGGACCGCTGGCGCTAATCTCTGCTAACGCCGCGCAAGGCTTCCCGTCTAACCGGCAACTGTGAGTGTGGGTCTCAGAGGAAAAGTCCACCACGGAGGCACAGAGGCACGGAGGGAGATTGTTTGGGAATTCTCCGTGCCTCCGTGTCTCTGTGGTGGAATCAGCAATCAGGCTTCTGACATCTCTTCTGTCCTCGAAAGGAGGCTCTCGGTGCGAAACTACCGTCCCGTTTTTCTGCTCGCCGCTGTGCTGTTGATCGCAGGCTTGTGCGCGGCCCAGTCCCTGGTGCTGGAGCTGCCACGGCCCAGCCAGCATGCCGTGGTATCGCAGCGCCTCGGCATTACCGACGTCAGCATCACCTACCACCGTCCCCTGGTCAACAACCGCAAAGTCTGGGGCACGCTGGTTCCCTACGGACAAGTGTGGCGCGCCGGCGCCAACGAGAACACCATCATCGCCTTCAGCGACCCGGTACTGATCGAGGGCAAACCGCTCGACAAAGGCACCTATGGGCTGTTCATGATCCCGGCGGAGAATGAATGGACCATCATCTTCTCCAAGAACTCTACCTCCTGGGGCGCGTTCACCTACGATCAGAAGGAAGACGCGCTGCGGGTGACGGTGAAGCCGCAGGCCTCCGATCCGCACGATGCCCTCACCTACGATTTCGACGAGCTCAAACCCGACGCCACCCTGGTGACCCTGCGCTGGGAGAAGGTGGCGGTTCCGTTCAAGGTCAGCGTGGACGTTCCGCACCTTGTGCAATCGAGCCTCGAGAAACAGCTCCGCAGCCTCTCGCAGTACACCTGGATAAGCTGGGACGAAGCCGCCAACTACGTGCTCGACAACAAGCTCGACCCGCAACTGGCGCTGACTTACTCCGATAAATCGATCCAGAACGAGGAGCGCTTCGAGAACCTCATCACCAAGTCGCGCACGCTGGAGCGGCTGGACAAGAAGGACGAAGCTCTCGCCCTGCGCAACAAGGCCTTCGAGAAGGGAACTCCGTTGCAGATCCACTTCTACGGGCGGCAGCTCCAGAATGACAAGCGCCAGGACGAAGCCTTTGCCGTCTTCCGCAGCAACGCCCAGAAGAACCCCAAGGCGTGGGTGGTGCATACCGGCATGGCGCGCGTCTATTGCGGCAGCGGAGATTTTCCCAATGCCGTCAAGGAAATGAAAATCGCCGTGGACGGTGCGCCCGACAAGGCGCAGAAGACGTACCTGGAAGGCCTGGTGCGGCGGTTGGAGGCCAAAGAGGACATCAACAAGTAAGATTCGGGATTAGCCACGGAGGCACAGAGGAACCTGCAAGATTTTCCCTCTGTGTCTCCGTGCCTCTGTGGCGTGTTTTCGCGCAAGCAAAAAGGCCCGCATCTCCGCGGGCCTTCTTGGTGATCTGAACCGGCCTATTGCTGGCTGAACGGCTTGTTCTGGTGTTCGGCCACGATCTTCCTGGCATTGTCCGCCAGGGCCTTGGCCTGGGGCAGCAGGTCGAGCGCCTTCAGCACCTGGGGATCGGTTTCCGCCTTCACCCGCAATCCTTCCTGCTGGCCGAACTCTGAAATGAACAGCTCGCTCTTGATGTTGCTCTTGATCCAATCGGCGTTCTCCACCAGATCAGCCTCGGTGAAGGACACCTTTTGCGCTTCCATGAACTTGCGGAAGTCGCTCATAACCTGGTCATCCACTTCGAAGCTGCTGGAGATGTGCCGATTGATCAGGTAATGCTTGGCGAAGTTGAAGAACACGTAGTGCTGCAGCAGCGAGTCTTCGAACTTATTGCTCTTGGGCGTAACCACCTTGACGTCGGGGGTGATGCCGCCGCCGCCATAAACCGTGCGGCCGCTGTCGGTGAGCTTCACCTCGTGGTTGCTGGCATCGGCGTCGCCCTTGTTGTAGTAGTAGTCATAGAGCGAGAGCCCGGTGTAATCGCGCTGGATCAGCCGCCCGCTGGGCGTGTAGTACTTGGCGGTGGTAAGCGCCAGTCCGGTGTTTTCGGAGAGCGGATAAACCGTCTGCACCAGGCCTTTGCCGAAGGTGTTCTCGCCCACCACCAGGCCGCGGTCGTGGTCTTGGATGGCCCCGGCGACGATCTCCGCCGCCGAAGCGGTACCGCGGTTCACCAGCACCACCAGCGGATAGTCCTTGCCGCCGTTGCCGTGGCTGGCGCGATAGACCTTTTCAGCCGAAGCGCGCCCGTGGTGAGAAACGATCACTTGTCCCTTCTTCAGGAACTTGTCGGCGACGCCCACGCCCTCGCTCAGCAGGCCGCCGGGATTCTGGCGCAAATCGAGGACCAGCCCCTTCAGGTCGCCGAACTGCTGCAACGCCTGGGCGACTTCGGTCTCCGTCGTCTCGTTGAAGCCGGAGACGTGCATGTAGCCGACGCCCGGCTTGATCATGAAGTGCAGATCGACGCTGGCGCGCGGGATCTCGTCGCGCACCACGTTGAACTCCAGCGGCTTCTCGGAGCCTTCACGCAGGATGCTGATGCGCACCGTCGTGCCCTTGGGCCCCTTCAGCAACTCGGCAACTTCGCTGGTGGTCAGGTTATCGGTGGGCTTGCCATCCACGGCGATGATCACGTCGCCAGGGCGGATGCCGGCACGATAGGCGGGCGTGCCCACGAACGGCGCGATCACAATGACCTTATTATTGCGCGGGCCTACCGTCATTCCTACGCCGTAATACTTGCCGCGCTGCTCTTCGCGCAGCAGGGCATAGGACTTGGGATCGAAGAAGTTGGAGTGGGGATCGAGCACCCGCAGCATGCCGGGAATGGCGCCGTTGTAGATGGCCTTGTCCGGGTTCACCGGCTCGGCATAGTTCTGCTCGACAACGTCGTAAACCTGGGTGAAGGCGCGCAGGCTGTCGCGCACGTCGGTGTCGCTGCCGGGAGCGGACGGACTAACCCGCTGCCCGAACAGGGCGCCCAGGAATCCACAAAGAACGAGAACGAAAACCACAAGGAAAACAAAGCGACGCGAACCTCGTGCCATGATGCCGATACCCTCGAGTGAGACCCCCGCTGCGGAGCGAGTGATTATGCGCAGTATAGCATGGCTACTTTTCTCGCCTGGGGTGCCGAAAGTGCACTATAGGCCAGCCAAGCTGCACGTTCTTAAGATGCGCCATCCCTGTTTCCCGGTGCACACAGGTGGAGGATTTGGAGGTCTCAGCATCGTTATAAGCGGTCAAGGAAGCCGCTTGGCAGACCGGCAGCGGTTTCGCCCCCGAGCGGCTCTTGCCGAGCAGATGGCGCAGGCGTGATAGCCTTCTGCCACAATGAGATACAGCGCACTGTTAGTGATAACCTTCAAAGTAGCCGGGACGGTAGCCGCAATGGAAAACTCACGCCTAGTGGTTGTTCGATTCAGCCCTGTGCTCCTCATCTTTGAGGGCAGACCGAAATCCCCGGATCCCGTCGCCTAGCCCTTTGCCCAACTCAGGCAATTTCCGGGGTCCGAAGACCAACAATGCGATTCCCAAGATTACCAGCAGGTGCATGGGTTGAAATAGCCCTTCAAACATATGACTCCTCCTTCTTCGAATAGCGAAATTCGTTTCAGCGCCATCCGGGCTGTACGTCAGCCGGGACCGTTGACCCCGCTCAGAAAGCCGCCGAGGTGGCCGGTCAAAGCGACCAATGGCAGGCCTAGCAGCTCTATCGGAAGGCGATATGCGGGCAAGTGGCCCTCCGGGTTGCGGCGAGTTCGAAAGTGCAGCCACCAGACGAGCCAGATCATGGCGGTGCTCGCCAACCCGAAAATCATGTGCAGCAACAAGACGCCCTTGAGCCGCTTGCCCTCGAGTTGCCATTGCCACGCGAGCACACCCGTTGCCGCCGCCGGGACCGTCGAAATAGCAGCCGCGGTCAGGTTGTAGTAAACCGCCGTTGCCAGTTCGCGGCTTTGCTTCCACGCCGCGAGCAAATCGAAGGTCGCGCCGGCGATAAACAACGCGATCGGAAAGTGGATCAGGACCACGTGTTGCGCGTGCTTGGCCAGCAGCACCGATTTGGGATCGAAGGGATTCACTGCTTTGGCTCCTGGGGCCCGCGATTACTGCACCACAATCTTCGCGGTCATCTTCGGATGGACCGAACAGAAATAGGAATAGGTCCCAGGCTTCGTGAACGTGTACGAGAACTTCTCGTCGGTGTCGAGAACCTTCGACTTGAAGCTCTTGTCATCGCTCACGACGGTATGCGGTATGTCATCGCTGTTGGTCCACGTGACCGTGGTTCCGACCGGGACGGTTATGGTGGCCGGGGTGAAACTGAAGTTATCGATCTTGACTGCGCTGGTGGCGCTGCTTGGGGATTCAGCTCGAGCGTTCTTGTGTCCCAGGAAGATCAGGGTCACAAGCACCAGCAGGGAAACGAACATCGTGAGAGTTAACTGTGTATTCTTCATTGCTACTCCTCCTTTAGCGAGCAAAGCGAAATTAGATCGCGAGTGGTGAATCGGTGATTGCCAGAGAGTGTTTGCCGCGGACGTAATCCACATCGGTGATGCCCAGCAGAGTGCGGAGCTTTTCGTCTGGGACCTTCATCGGTCCCGGTGAAGGCGCGGTGCCAGGCTGGGGCTGCGGGAAGGCAGTGGACATGGCGGTGTGGAAGGTGACATTGCCCTCCACCTTCTGCATGGTCTGGTGGATGTGGCCATTCAGCACCGTCACCGAGCCAAACCGCTTGAGATAGGAGAGGGCCTGCGCTCCGTCGTCCGTACCCCAACCCCAGTCCGGATACACCGCCCAGAGGGGAATGTGGGCGAAGACGACGATTGGCGTGCTGCTCTTCAGGTGCTTGACATCTTTCTCCAGCCATTCCAGTTGCTCGTGGCCAAGATTGCCGAGTCCGCCCGCCTTCAGGTTCACAACGTTGACCAGGCCGATGAAATGCACGCCCTTCTGGTCGAAGCTGTACCAGCCTTCTCCGAGCGTGTCCTTTCCGAAGCGTTCCCGATACTGCTTGCCGTCGTCGTTGAGAACGTCATGCTCACCGGGCACGAAGAATATCCGGCTGGTTTTGACGCTCTTGAGGACCTGGTCCAGGCCGTCGAACTCCTCGGGTTTGGAAAGATGAGTGAGATCACCGGTATGCAGGATGAACGCCGGGGGCGTCGGCAAAGCGTTGATCTTGGTAACCGCCGCCTGCAATGTGGCGATGACATCAGGATTCGCCGGCTTGTTGAATCCGATGTGGCTGTCGCTGATCTGCACAAAACTCAGCTCTCCCTTCAGGGAATCGGCGTGCTTGCCGTGCATCTGGTCGAAAGCAAAGGATTTCAGTACCCCACCCTGGAGCACACAAAACGCTCCGGTACCCGCCCATGCCATGCATTTGAGGAAGCCTCGACGGTCGATGCCGTCGTGGTTGTGATCGTGAAGGATGTAGTCGGACATGCTGCTCTCCTTTCCGCGTGCAACTGTGCTAACTGGAGCAGGCGAGGTTTTATTCCGGGATGATCGAACCGAGAAGGTGGGGAATAATTGCGCGTTCTTCTGGTTTACTATTTGCGCTGTGTCTGCGCGTGAGCCCACTGCGGGTTTTGACGAACTGGCAATGCCGCTGTTCGACTCCCTCTACAACTTTGCGCATTGGCTCACCCAGAACCGCGAGGAGGCAGAAGACCTGGTGCAGGAGACGTATGCCAAGGCGCTGAAAGGCTTCGGGTCGTTCCAGTTGGGGACCAACTTTCGCGCCTGGATCTTTCGCATCCTGCGCAATACGTTTCTGACCTCGCGCACCGGTCTGGCGGCAACCAAAACCGTGCCGCTTGAGACCGAAGACGACCAAGAGCAGACGGTAGCGGTGTCGCGCGAGACGCCGGAATCCATCCTGCTCGAGCAGGCTACTCAGCAACAGGTGCAGGCTGCCCTCGAACAGGTACCCGTAATCTTTCGCGAAGTATTGCTGCTGTGTGATGTGGAGGAGATGAGCTATCAGGAAATCGCGGACACGTTGGCGGTACCGATCGGCACCGTGATGTCGCGCCTTCACCGGGCGCGCAAGGCGCTACGGGCGGCGCTGGAAGAGAAGGCGCAGGAGGCGAAGCATGCCTGACGACGTGTGGCAGCCCAAGCTCGACCAGTATCTCGACTCCGAACTCTCCGCCGAGGAGACGCGCGGCATGGACGCACACTTGCGTCAATGCTCGGCTTGTTCGAGCGACGCACTGCGCCGGCTGCAGCTCAAGCGCGCCACCCGCATGGCCGGCCAGCGCTACACCCCCAGCGCCGAGTTCCGCCAGCGCATCGAGCGACAGGTAGCGGCGAAGTCTCGGCCTCGGCGCCGCTGGCTGTGGGTTCCGGCGCTGGCGGCAATCGCAGTGCTGCTCGTGGCCGCGGTCATGATAGGCCGCTGGAACGAGCGTTCGCGTTCGGAGCAGTTGCTGGCCGAACTGGCCGACCTCCATGTGGCCGATCTGGCGTCGCCCACGCCTGTTGATGTTGTCTCCTCGGACCGTCACACCGTCAAGCCCTGGTTCCAGGGGAAGCTGCCCTTTACCTTCGATCTGCCCGAGCTTCAGGGCACCGGTTACACGCTGACGGGCGGACGCGTCACTTACCTGCAGCACGAGCCCGGCGCTCATCTGCTGTACAACGTAGGCGCGCATCACATTTCTGTTTTCATCTTCCGCGATCGCCCGGAGATTGACCGCGTGTTTCCCGTCCGCGATTCCACTCGCCGTGTGCTCTCGTTCAATGCCGAGTCGTGGGCCGCGAACGGTTTGCGCTA
>CAVTEQ010000002.1:0-5498 GCA_963733935.1 uncultured Acidobacteriota bacterium | reverse complement strand
AGCGCTGGCGGAAAGTCAGGCCGGAAGAGGATCTCGTGCAAATCCGGGCGCCTCAACTGCCCGAATGACACACGGGGCAAGCAGTTAGCAGCCGAATAACTGAACTCGCTGGCGGTGGGGAAATCCCTGCTGTGGCGCCACCGCATCGCATTCTATATGAGCAGTAGATACCGATCCGGCGCTCCTAGCCGGGCCATGGTGCTGGTAGTCCTGTTATTTACAACTCTTCCGAGTCTCGATTCCTTCGCTCAATCACAGGTAGAGACGATCATCCAGCGCTCGGTCGAAGCCAACGAAAGGGATTGGAAGGCCGATCCCGAGTTCAGTTTTTTCGAGCGCGACATCGAGAACGGCGCCGACCGCACCAACCAGGTGATGATGATCGATGGTTCCCCTTACTACCGTCTGGTCGAGGTCAACGGCAAGCCGATTTCAGAGGCAGAGCAGGCAAAGGAAGAGCAGAAGCTGCAGCAGGCAATTGCACAGCGCAAGCGTGAAACGCCCTCCCAGCGGGCTGCGCGCGTGGCGGGCTACCAGAGAGATCGCACCCGCGATCACCTGCTGATGGAGCAACTCACGAAGGCGTTCAGCTTCCGGCTGGAGGGAGAGCAGAAATTCAGGGACTACGACGTTTACGTGCTGGAAGCGACGCCTTTGCCGGGGTACAAGCCTCCGAACCGCGACACCAGGGTGCTGACCGGCATGAACGGCAGGCTTTGGATCGATAAGAAGAGCTACCAGTGGGTGAGGGTGGAAGCGCACGTTGTGCACCCGGTTGCGATCGCGGGATTTCTGGCTCGGGTCGAGCCCGGCACCGAGTTCGAACTGGAGAAGATGCCGGTGGCAGAAGGTGTGTGGCTCCCTAAGCACTTCGCCATGAAAGCGTACGCGAAAGTTCTGGGTCTTTTCAGCCATCGCGAGCAGGAAGAGGAGAGCTACTGGGGATATCAGAAGGGACCCGCCAAAGTCCAAGCCGTGCCGCCGCCCCCCGGGCACATGACTCCTCAATGATAGAACTAATCCCCTACACGGCGTGAGGGCCATCCCTCACTTGAGCGTGTGCAGATACTTCAGCAGATCATCGACCTCCTGGTCGCTCAGGCGCTGGTCGAAAGCCGGCATGGTGTAACGGCCTTCGATGATGGTTTTTCGTACCTGCGCATCCGTCGCCGGGGCGCCGCTGGGCAGCGTCTTGGACTGAAACAGACTGTTCAACTTCGGCGGCTGCTTGTGCAGATCGGGATGCTCGCCCTCGTGGCACTCGGCACAGTGCATCACGAAAAGCGCCTGGCCCTGTGCAGCTTTTCCGCTGAGTGGCGGGCTGAACCAGGAGCAGCCCGCCAGCGCTGCTAATCCGGCGAGAAGGCCCGGTGCGAGAAGGGCGACTTTGAGTTGGCGGTTCATCGCTTCTGGGCGGCGGTCTGAGTGGATGCAGCGGCTTTGGCCGCCTGCTCACGCAATGCCCGTTCCAGTTCGGCCGCTGTCCACTCGGTGGACCAGGACTTGGCGACGGTGCCGTCGGGCGCGATCAGCACGATGTTCATGGTGTGCGAGATCTGGTTGTCCTCTTCCATGTACTCCAGCCCGAACGCATTGGCGAGCAGGCCGCAAGTCGCCGGCGAGGTGGAGGCGAAGTCCCAGTGGGCAAAACCAGCCGCGTCGCCATCAAGGTAGGCGAGGCCATATTTCCGCAGCACGGCAGGGCTGTCGTACTTGGGGTCGAAGGTGATGGTCAGCAGATGCGTGCGGCGCAGCTCTTCGGGAGTCTTCTTGAGGTTGTCGTGAATCTTCGCGAACTGGCTGCTTAAGCGCGGGCAAAAGTTTGGCATCGGGCAGCGAGTGTAGATGAAGGTCAGCAGCACGGCCTTACCCGCAAAGTCGTGGAAGTGGATGGTCTTCCCGTCCTGATTCGTCAGAGGCAGGTCGGGGACGGGCTCTCCCACGGCCAGCGGGTGCGACGGGACGGCAGCTTTCGCGGCCTTGCGGCCGCTGCGGTCGGTGATGCGAACATTCTCCAGCCAATAATCGTCCCCTTTGACAACCACCACCGCCGTGATCTTGTCGCCCGGCTGCAATTCCTGCAGGGCGCTTTGATCCTTGACCTGGTACGGCATGGTCATAGCGGCCATGAAGCCGGGGATGTTGCCATGCTTCACGGTGACTTCGCCGGCAGCCGGTTTCTTGCTCACAACCTCGCCGGTCAAGTTGTATCGCTTGCTTTTGGTTTGAGATGACGCCGAGATCGAAAAAGATAGGGCTAAGGCGACAATAGCCAGCATGAGTTTGGACTTGCCGGAATTCACAAGCAGCCTCCAGTACGGAGATAGGACGAGCACAGGTGAAATCAGGGCAGGGAGACTCTGGTTCCCGCCAGAAGGGAGCGTCCTAGGCGAGGAGGTAAGGCGGACCGCGCTTGTGGTGGTTGCGAGCTTCGGCCACACGCGCGCGCAGGACGGTCTGCAGAATAGCGCCCGAGTAGAGGAGCGGCCGATTGGCGTACGCAGCGCGCGAGGGAACTGCGATGGCGCACGAGGCGGCTGTGCCAAAAAACAGCGAGCGATGCCGGCAGAACTCGCCTTCCGTCTGCACGGTGGGAGCAGCGTGGTCTTGCACCGCCGTGCGCGAACGCGACGACACACTGCATCGGTGTTTGCCGTCGCGGCGACAGCAGGCCGGCGGAGAAGATTCACCTTTCGGCGGGATCAGCGGGAGACATAGCGGAAGCAGCAGCAACAGCAGCGTCGCAATGGCGGTGCTCCGCAGCATAGTGACAGGGGAGCAATCTTAGCACAGCGTCACACGGGGCTGTGACGCGTAACCTTCAATCTATCCTTCGAGCGCGCGCAATGAAAGAGCCGCCGATCAGGACCAGTCCTGCCAGCGTGATCATGGCGTAAGTCGGGCCGTGGCGGAGTTCGCCAGGTTCGATGGGCGCGCGCAACCGAGTCGAGCGGCTTCGGCACCAGCTCACCGTGGAGGTGTGCGCCGACGCTGAGCTCTTTCCTTTTGCCGGCAGCACTTCGATGGTGCCCATCATGCCGTTGTCGGCATGCTGCAGGATGTGGCAGTGGTACATGAACGTGCCCACCACGTTGGGGTCGCGAAAATCCATGCGCAGCTTGACGCTGGGATATGGGCCGGAGCCATTCCAGTAGGGAACGTTGATGGTGTCCCGGAGCGCGGGATCCTGCACCGGCTTGCCGTCGATCTCGAGGACTTGAAATGGACTTGGTGGATGTGGAATACGTGGTCCTCGCGGCTGCGATTCTCAACCGTCCAATCCTCAACCGTGCCTTGCCGGGCGACGATGTTGGGCGGGTCATCCATCTTGAACATGGCCGGCGTCTGGCCTTCGACGGTCAAGAAGAATGAAGTCAGACCGAAGTGTTTCGGGTCCGAGTGAATCTCGCTGAAATACAGCTTCCGCTGCACGGCCGGTTTTGCCGCTTTTAAAGCTGCATAGTTGCTTGCTTTTTCCGTTTTGCCTGGCGGTACCGGTTGCAACTGCACCGGCGACTGCCTGGTGCTGACGATGTTCGCGAGCGTGCGCCTGGGATCCTTGTCGCCATCGGGTCCCGTATCCCAGCTGCGCGTCACCAACTCTGCGTGATCGCCCACCCTGGGCGTGGTTACCACGAATTCCGCGCGTGAGCCGGGCGGGAGGAAGACTTCAGTAGTCTTGCGGGAAGACGGGCTTTCTGCGCTGAGGGGAACGCCATCGATCGCCAGCAAGCGCAGGGGCTGGGGCGCGTTGTTCACCATCACCTGCAGATTGAAGATGGTGTCCGCCGCGGCATTCAGCACTCGCCAGAACTCCTGCCGGTGCGGGATGGTTTCAATGACCGCGGGAACATACTTCGGATACAAAAGCGGAACATAGTTGATGGAAACATCCCACCCCGGCAGGTTGGGGTCGGGACTACTGCGCGTGGTTTTGGATTGCTGCTGATCGCGCAGGACGAGCACGCGCTCGGGCAATCCGCGAATCGAGGGATAAAAGGCGGCGATGCCTTCCACGATCAGCGCGCCGGAAGCCCCGCCCTGTACCTGCGCTTCGCTGAAAGGATGAGGGTGCGGATGGTACCAGTAAAGTCCCGGCGGCGTGCCTGCCGGGATCTTGAAGCGGTAGTCGAACGTGGTGGAGGGCTCAATCAGGGTCTGCATCACGTCGTCCTGATGGCACGTGGGAGGAACGCTCAGGCCGTGGAAGTGCACATTCGTAGCCGCCAGGCTCATGCGATCTCCGGCGCAGCGGTGCGAATCGTGCGCCATGGCGTGAGCTGCTGGTGCAGGAGGATTGCCGGGCAGGTCGTTGTGAAAGTGGATCACCAGTTCATCGCCGGGATACAGGCGCAGGGTCGGCGCCTGTTGTGCGCGGTCACTCACGTAACAGAAACGCGCTAGACCTTGAGCGTTGGCCGCTATGCGAAAGTTGAGCGTGACCTCGAGCCTGCCATTCTGGCTGCGCAACTCAGGCGGCGGCTGCACAACCGAGCCCGGCGAGGGGCGCGGGCAAGCATCTCCTTCGCTCTGCGCCCACGCCGGAACGGCGAACAAGCAAGCGGCCAGCAGAACTGCGGGCGCGCAGACCGACAGCAGCGGCTTATTCCAGTTCTCAGGGAAGCGGATTTGGCGCATCGTAACACGGTCCACGGGCAGCCGTCGGCGGACTCTGCGGCGGCGTCGCCCAAGGCGGACTTTGGAAATTGAAAAACTCCGTCATGTCGCTTACGGAAGCGTCGCGCAAATTCAAGTTCGGCAGGCCAAAGCGCGTCTCCACGAATTTTATCCACGACGTGTAGTCGGTTGTGGTATGCGAAACGTAATGGGCGTTGGTGAACGGGGAGATCACCATCAGCGGCACGCGGAAGCCGTAGCGGGTGAAGTCGCCTGGAGGGTCGTAGGGCGGGGGGACGTGCGTCTGGCTGGCCACGGCGCATCGCGAGTCGGTCGAACTGGTGCAGATGTCCACCGGCTGGATCCCATCGGGACTAGGAACGCCGACCGGTGAGGGCACGTGGTCGTAAAGGCCGCCACTCTCATCGAAGGTGATAATAAACACCGAGTCCTTCCATGATGGCCCCGCCGCAAAATTCGTATTGGTGCCGTACATGACGGCCTCGAGCAGTTGCTGGGTCTCGAGAACGCCGTCCTGGATGTTCTGACCGATATTGGGATGCTCATCGGCAAATAGTTCTTCAATGTAAGCAACGGCGGGCAAATTTCCGCTTTGCGCATCCGTCAGGAACTGGTCCAGCGGCACGATATGGCTGGCAAAGCGCTGCATGAATCCGTCGAACGAGGCGGCGGAAGTGCTTCCACTCTGGCTGTAGATCAGCCAGGAAATGCCGGCATTGTTCAGCAGATCGAATATCGTCTGTGCCTGCAGAGGAGTGAAGGTTTCATAGGCGTGGCCGGCGGAGGTCGCTCCCACCATGTAATAACGGCTGGGTTGGGTCCTGGAGGCCAGGGGAGAGAACCAGCGGTCTGAGGTAGCG
>CAVTEQ010000001.1:0-49476 GCA_963733935.1 uncultured Acidobacteriota bacterium | reverse complement strand
CGGGGCTGTGCATATCTGCTATCATGATCGTATGTCAAATATCTATTTGCAATAGCACCCAAAGCCCCAGTGGAGCCCGGCAGCCTGTTATCTAGAACGATAACTTGGATGAATCATCGCTCTTTGACAAACCAGCCCCAGAAGGCCGAAAAAGCGCCGAAAAGCGCACCTAAGTCCTTTGAACGACTGTATTTGCATGTAAGTCCTTTGTTTCGTCAGTTCGCGACGGTTAACCGTGCGTAAGTTGCTGATTTTGCTGGAGGGCACCCAGGGGGGTGGGTATGGCGTCCGGGTAAACAGGGACGCGGCTCGCGTCGTTCACCCCAGACCGGCCCACTCGCTCTGCAGCTTGGGCGGGCGCGTCAGGGTCTGCATCACCACGCAGTACTGATCGGTCTTCTCCTGCAGGGCGCGAAGTTGCTCCGGGGTTGCGCTGGGCGCGGCGACGTCGGGTAGATTGTAACCTCTTGGCGCGGCCGCTTCAGTCCTGAGGTGGAAAAGTAATCGGGCTCACGCAATCCGCGTGCTCTGCCCGGAGACGGCGCGCCATCGGCCGCGCTGGCGCACGTAGACGCGGGTATTGCGATAGGCGCCGCTGATGCCGTCGGAAGCGTACTCACCCTGAATGGTGACGAGTGAAGTCAACACCGCGGTCTCACCGTAGACGCGAACCTGAACTTCGTCGAGCGCCAGCCGCTGGTAATGGGGCCAACTGAAGTTGCGCACCGCCTCCTTGGTGCGCAACTGGCCATTGGCGGCGATAAACAGATAATCGCGGTCGAGGATGCGATCCAGCCTCTCGACATCTCGCCGCTGATAGGCGTCAAACAGCTCGCGCTCCAGCTTTTCCACCTCGAACCCGTGAAACGATCTCGCCTCTGCCGCCATGCCCCACCTCCGAAACCAGCATTGTACGGGTTCTTCGGCCCCATTGCGCAAAGCGGCACCGAGCGCGGATCCAGCCTGAGGCGCGGCGGGCGGCTGCTACAATTCCGCGCGGCTTTCCCTTAGAATCAATTGAACTTCCGCCCGCATTTATCCGTAATTATCCGCAGCCGTCGCGAGCCGGGGTTCTAAAAGGAGTGGCGGTTGGAAGACACCCAAGCGGTCGCTGCCCTGGTAGAACGCTGCCTCAGCGGCGATGCCTCGGCTTGGGAAGAGATTGTCACCCTGTATCAGCGCCGCATCTATAACGTCTGTTACCGCTTCGCCGGCGCCGCGGAAGACGCGGAAGATCTCACTCAGGAGGTCTTCATCAAGATGTACCGCACGCTCAAGAGCTATGACGCTTCCAAAGGCGCCCTGATTACCTGGGTCACGACCATCGCCCGCAACCTGTTGGTGGACCACTTCCGGCGTAGCAAGCAGGAGCGGCTGACCGACTCGCTGGAAGCGGCGCCCGCCGGTGATCAGGACGCCCTCACCCTGAGCGAGCAGCTTCCCGATTTGGGGCCCAGCCCGGACGCCGGTCTCCAGACCCAGGAAACCCAGCGGGTCGTCCACCAGGCGCTGCAGAGGCTCTCCCCGGAGCTGCGGGAAGCGGTTATCCTGCGCGACCTGCAGGACATGGACTACCGGGAAATCGCGGCCGTGCTCAGGGTTCCGGAAGGTACTGTAAAGTCACGAATTAACCGCGGACGCGCGGAACTTGCGCGCCACCTTTCTCGTACCTATAGGCAGGTGAATTGATGGACGGCGAACACCAAGTCGATTGCGCGCAGTTTGAGGTCCTGCTCTCGGAGGCGCTGGATGGCGTCCTCGGCGAGCCGGCCCTGGCTGAATTCCGCAAGCACGCCGCCGGCTGCGCGGATTGCGGGCCAATGCTTGCGGCTGCCCAGGCTGGGATGAATTGGGTAAAGTCGCTGCCCGAGGTCGAGCCTCCTCGCAACCTGGTGCGCAATATTCTGATCGCCACCAGCGGCGCGGAAGCGGCTGTGCCGGCCCGTCAGGCTGCCGTGCCCAGTCCGTGGCGAGGGCGCCTGCTGGGCTGGATGCGGCCTCTGGCCCCGGTGTTCTCCACCTTACGGCAGCCGCGGTTCGCACTGTCCCTGGGTATGGCTTTCTTCTCCATCACGGTGCTGCTGAACGCCGCCGGTGTGCACGTTTCGAGCCTGCGCACGGCCGACCTGCGTCCCAGCGCGATCCAGGAAAACCTGTCGCGCACCTACAACGAAACCACGGGCCGCGCGGTGAAGTACTACGAGAATCTCCGTTTCGTGTACGAGATTGAATCGCGGGTACGCGAGCTCCGCAACGCTACTCGCGAGGAAGATCGTCGTGAAGAGCGCAGACAGCAACCGGAGAAGAACGACCGCAAGTACCGAGACGACAACCGCAGCGGGAACCCCGACCAGGAGCAGGATCGTTACAGCCGCCGGGATGAGCCGGTGGTGCTGGCCGGAGGCGCAATCGAGGAGCCTCTCCCTGAATCCGCAAGTTCCATCTTCCCAAGGAGGGCCGCATGAACTGCGCCGTCCATAACCAAGTACCGGCCGTCGCGTACTGCCGCACTTGCGGCAAGCCGGTTTGCGAACAGTGCAAGCGCGATGTACGCGGGGTGGTTTACTGCGAAGACTGCCTGGCGTCGCGCGTGGAGGGCACGTTGCCTCCAGGTGTGGCGGCAGCGGTGCCGCCGGGCGCGGTTTCGGCCGCTGGCACGCGCACCGGCGGGCCGAATCCCACTGTCGCTTTCTTGCTGGGATTCATCCCGGGCGTGGGAGCAATCTATAACGGCCAAATCATCAAAGCTCTGATTCACGTCATTGTCTTTGCCGGACTGTGCTGGGCGCAGGAGCGCAGCGGCGGCAACGTGTTCTTCGGTCTGATGATCGCGTTCCTGTTCTTTTACATGGTTTGGGACGCCTACGCGACCGCGAAGGCGATACAGGAAAACCGACCACTGCCCGATCCCTTTGGTTTGGGCACACACCTCCCAGCATCGGAGATGAATCGCCCGGCCTACCCAGGTCCGGGGAGCGAGATCGTCCCGCCGGCAACCCAGGTCGTTGGACGCCCTGGACCGCCCATCCCTACGGCCGCCATCGTTCTCATCGGCTTGGGGGTCCTGTTTCTGCTGGATAACATCGGCGTTTTGCGCTGGCACTGGATGGGACACCTGTGGCCAATCATTCTGATCGTGATCGGCGTATGGCTGTTTGCCCGCCGTTCGGGGAGGCTGCCATGAACGGCTATCATCGCAACCGCGCCTGCTCCTGCGCCCGTTGCCGCTGCAGCGGCTACTTGGGTCCACTGGTGCTCGTGACCTTGGGCGTACTGTTCCTCATCGACCAGTACACGATGTATGGCATCGGGAGGACCTGGCCCGTAATTCTTATCGTCATTGGGATCGCCAAACTGGTGCAGTGGAATGCGCCCACCACCGGACATATGGATGTTTCACAGATAGGTCCCGGTGGGCCTCCTCCGGGGGCCCCCAATTCTGGTGGCGGTGCGCAATCGCCGCCTGACCAACAGCAGGTGCCCCATGGCTAGCCCAACTCCTCCTATCCCGCCTCCGCCGCCGGTGATCTACACGCCACGGCGATCATTCGCGGGTCCGGTAATACTCATTCTCCTCGGTATTCTGTTCCTATTCGGCAATCTCGGCTTCCTCGCCTGGGGGCGATTGGGCTATCTGTTTGCTCGCTACTGGCCCCTGCTGATCATCGTGTGGGGCCTTATCAAGCTGGCCGAACACTATGACGCGCAGCGGCACGGCTACCGTCCGCGCGGCCTCGGCTTCGGCGGGGTGATGCTGCTTGTCTTCCTGGTGCTGCTGGGGCTGGGCGCCAGTTCTGCCTGGCATTACCGCGGCGTTATCAGCGACGAGATCCCGTTCGACGACTCCGGCTGGCGTTTAGCGTTTGGCACTCCCTACAACTACACCGACCAGTTGCAGCAGGCATTTCCTGCCGGCGCCAGCCTGCGCGTGGTCTCCGACCGCGGCGAAGTGCGCCTGATCGCCTGGGACGAAAACAACATCAAGGTGCTGGTGCAGAAAAAGGTGGTCGCCGATTCCCAGAGCGACGCCGACAGGGTGAACGCTGCCACCAAGCCCACCATCGCGGTCAACGGTGACCAGATCATGGTGAACGCCAATACCTCATCCGGCTCGGGCAATCATCGTGTGGAGACCGATCTCGAGATCTACCTGCCGCGTAAGGCAGCGGCGGAGATCGCCACGGCACGGGGCAAGGTCGAGGTGCATGACCGCAATGGTGATCTGCGGATCAGCAACAGCCACGGCGACGTGGATCTCGGCGGCATCCAGGGCAACGTCATCCTGAACATGCGCGGCGGCTCGGTGCGGGCGGATGACCTGCACGGCGACCTCAGCCTGGACGGACGCCTGAGCGACGTGACGGTGGAGAACGTTCAGGGTAGCGTGCGCCTTACCGGCGATTACTTCGGCACCACCCGCCTCTCGAAAATTTCCAGCACCGTCCGCTTCCAGTCTTCCCGCACGGACATGGAGATTGCCAAGCTCGATGGCGACCTGGTGCTCGAATCCGGCGACCTGCGGGCCAGTTCACTGGCCGGGCCGACGCGCGTCAACACCCGCTCCAAGGACATTCGCCTGAGCGACTTTACCGGCAGCGTTCACATCGAGGACAACAACTCCGACATCGAACTGACACCCGGCAAGCTTCCGCTGGGTAACATCCAGATCACCAACCGCCGCGGACGCATTCACCTGGTGCTGCCGGCCAATGCCGCCTTCCAGCTCGAAGCCCACGCTACGCGCGGCGAGATCTCCTGCGACTTCGCCGGCCTGAACATCGAAAACCGCAGCCATGACGCGCAGGCCACGGGCGCGGTCGGCAGCGGCGGCCCGCAGATCCAGCTCTCCACCGAGCGCGGCGATATCGAGATCAGAAAAGGGTGATTGAACCGCCGAGACGCAGAGAACACCGAGGAATCGAAACCAAGGAATAAACTCGGCGAACTCGGCGTCTCGGCGGTATGAATCGAAATCCGTGACGATCCGTGCTAATCCGTGGCCGCTGTTTGCTGGCGCTTGCCGGCGATGATGGCTTCAGCACGGGCCATCACATCGTCGATGTTCATGTCTGTGGAATTAATGATCACCGCGTCGGCCGCCGGAACCAGCGGAGACGCCGCCCGCGTGCGATCGCGGCGGTCGCGCTCGCGCAGTTCAGCGATGACCGCATCCGGCGGCAGCGTGGGCTTCTGGCGGAAGCGGCGGTCGCCCCGCACCTCGGGCGCTGCGTCAAGGAAGATTTTGACATCGGCGTCAGGGAACACTTTGGTGCCGATGTCGCGGCCTTCCATGATGATCCCGCCGCGGGCGCCCATCTCGCGCTGGTGGGCGACCATCCACTCGCGAACGCGCGGATGCACGGATAACTTCGAAGCCGCCTCGGTCACCTGCGGCTCGCGAATGTGCTCGGAGACATCCCGCCCGTCGAGCAGCACGCGGTTGCCGTCTCCTGCGGGCTGGAGCTCGATACGCGATGCTTCGGCGAGCCGAGCCAGCGCGGCTTCATCGTCGAGCGCCACTTCGCGCGCAAGCGCTTTCAACGCCAGGGCGCGGTACATGGCTCCGCTTTCGAGGTTCACGTAGCCGAGCTTCCGCGCCAGGCGCGCCGCCAGTGTGCTCTTCCCTGCCCCCGCCGGGCCGTCGATGGCAATCACGAGCTTTCGAGTCATGCGCGGCGCCGCGAGTTTCGCGGTCTTTCCGTCGAGCTGGCCGGCGTTAGCTGGACCAGCGTGCGCTTGCCGACGTGCACGAATTCCAGCTCCCGCGCAGCCAGCAGAGCATTGAGCGATTCCTTGACTTTGGAGCGGGCGATCAGCGGGGAAAAGAAGTCACCGATCTCCTTCTCGTCGGCGGCGATCATGCAATCCAGGTACTTGGAGAGCAGCGCCGAGAGCGCCGCGGGCACCGATAGATGCATGCCCTCGTTGACCGCCTCCGGCGCCCAGCGATAGAGCACGTCCCAGGAAGAGCCGTCGCTGGGGTTGTAGTCCACGCGCGTGATCCGCAGGCGCGCGCCCAGCTCCGCGAGGCCGCGGTCCATGGCCGCTTCCGAGAGGTCGCCGCCCAGCATCTCGGCCAACCGCCGCTTGGCAAGCGGGCCGGAACGCTGGATAGTACCCAGCACGTCCTGCGCCAGCGGCGAGAGCGAGCGGTCCAGTCGCGGGTCCTGGCGCGGATTGCGGTCTCCCGCCAGGGCGTAGAAATAAGGAAACACCGAGGCCGCAACCAGAAGGTTGCCTTCTCCAAACACGCTGGCTTCATAGGCGGAGCGCTCCCGCAAAAGGCGGATGGCGAGCTCGATCGCCTGCTGCGCGCGCGGATCGGCGAAGGCGCGTTGCCGCGGCGGCAGGTTGTCGTCGCCGCCAACCCAGGCGCCGACAAATGTCGGCAACAGAATGTCTGGCCGGCCGCGCATGTCTGGATCTTCCGGAAAAACCGGATGCAGCAGAGAAAAGCCGACCGATTCCAGGAACTCCCGCGCCTCTTCAATGCTGCGCACGGGACGCCCGTCGAGGCGCCACTTACGGCGGCGAAGTTCGTGCAGTTCGGGATCGGTCATGAGGGATTGGTGATTTGTAATTGGTAATTTGTAATTTAGTTCGGACTCCCGGTCGTGCCCAAGCCGTGGCTCCACTTTACAAATTACCAATTACCAATTTCAAATTCTCTTGAACGCCTTCTGAATGTCCTTCACAGAATACCGCAACAGCACCGGCCGTCCGTGCGGGCAGGACATGGGACACTCCGTCCGCGCCAGCTCCTTCAGCAGCCATTCCATCTTGTGCTTCTCGAGCGGCGTGTTCACCTTGATCGCGGCGTGGCACGCGATGGAGGCGGCGATCCGGGCGCGCACCTGTTCCAGGTTGATGGCCTGCGACTCACGTTCCACCTCGTCGAGGAGTTCGTGCAGCATGCGCTCCACGTCGGAGGCGTCAATACCGGCAGGGGAAGCTTTCACCGCGATGGTGCGCGATCCGAACGGCTCGACCTCGAAACCGTTATGGCGCAGCTCGTCGCAGATCTCGCCGAAGACAGCCTGCTGGCCCGGCGTGAGCTCGACGATCAGCGGCATCAGCAGTTGCTGCGTCTCCACGCGCTCCGCAGCCCGCTGGCGCAGCACCCGCTCGAAGAGCACGCGCTCGTGGGCCACGTGCTGGTCGATGATCCACAGCCCTTCTCCGTTCACCGCCAGGATGAAGGAATCGCGCAACTGCCCAAGCGGCGCCAGAGAAGAGAGTGAGATGCCGTCGCCATTTTCATGCACGGCTTCGAGCACCCCTCCGCACTCCCCACTGATTGTCATCCCGAGCGATGCGCGACCGAACGAATGTGAGGGAGCGCGAGTCGAGGGACCTTGTGCTTCTGTCCAGTCCACCACGCTGACCGCCGCGTTGGCCCTGATCTCAATCCCCTCGCCAAACTGCAACCGCTCATTGCGCGCCGGCTCGGGCGGAGGTTCAAGGCTGAAGCCTTCTACCGTGCTGATGTGCGGCGTGATCGGCGGGGTGAGCGCCTGCGAGGCAGTCGGTTGCGAATGGATTTCCGCGGTGAACTGCGGCACCGGACGCACTTTCATCAGGGCGGCGCGCACCGAGTCGCGCACGAAGTCATGCAGGAACCCCTGCTGGCGGAAGCGCACTTCCGTCTTCGACGGGTGGACGTTCACATCCACTTCGCCCGCCGGTAGCTCTAGGAACAGCAGAACCACCGGGAAGACCGTTGGCGGCAGGATGTTGCGGTAGCCTTCAGTGAGCGCGTGCTGGATCAGGCGGTCGCGAATCAGGCGGCCGTTCACGAACACGAAGATCGAATTGCGATTCAGCTTCTGGATCTCCGGCCGCGAGACGAATCCCGTCACCCGCACCTCGCCCGGCTCAGGACGCTGGTAGTCTTCCTCGCGCCTCCACGGCGGCGGCTGGGGAAGGCCAACATGCTCGAGGCGCGCTGCGGCGGCAATGGGCAGAAGCTGGTCGAGCGTCTCCTTGCCGAACACTTGATAGATGCGCTCCGAGCGCGAGGCCACGGGCGCCGCAATCAGCATGGCGTTGGTGGCTGAGTGCAGCTCGAAGTGCTTGTCGGGATGCGCCAGCGCGTAGTGCGTCACCAGCGAAGCGATGTGCGAAAGCTCGGTCGACTCCGCCTTCAGAAATTTCTTGCGCGCCGGCGTGTTGAAGAAAAGGTCGCGGACGCTGATGGACGTTCCCGGCGGCAGCCCGGCTTCTTCCACCTTGATGATTTTGCCGCCGACCACCTCCACCACCGTCCCGGAAGCCTCTTGTGGCGCGGATGAATCATGTGGCGCGGCCGCCCCTTCGGCTTCGCTCAGGGCAGGCCCCGGCCGCGTAGCGCCTTCAGGCGCGGCACAAGTTTCCAGCCGCAGCCGCGAGACCGAGGCAATCGACGGCACGGCTTCTCCGCGAAAGCCGAGCGTGGCCACGTTCAGCAAGTCCTCAGCGTCGCGGATTTTCGAGGTAGCATGGCGCTCGAAGGCCAGCAGGGCGTCGTCGCGCACCATGCCGCAACCGTCGTCGGTGATCTGGATCAGCTTCTTGCCGCCAGCCTCCACCTGCACGCGGATGCGGCGCGCGCCCGCGTCCAGCGCGTTCTCGAGCAGCTCCTTCACCACCGACGCCGGACGCTCCACCACCTCGCCCGCCGCGATCTTGTTGGCCACATGCTCGGGAAGGACGTGGATTTTGCCCATGGGAGAATTCGATTGTAGCGGAGACGGTGGCGAATGGACGTAGTTGATTCTGTCGTGGCGCTCATGCCCCTCGAGATACAAGCAAGTTACGGCTGTGCGCAGAGACGGCAGAAAGAGAAATCTTACTCCGGTTTCTTCCTCACCTCGATCCCCAACTCGCGCAACTGAGCGTTGCTCACGGGCGTGGGCGCATCCACCATCAGGTCCACGGCTTTGGCGGTTTTCGGAAACGGGATGACTTCGCGCAAGCTGTCGGCGCCGGCCAGCAGCATCACGATACGGTCGAGCCCGAGAGCGATGCCGCCGTGCGGAGGCGTGCCGTACTCCAGCGCCTCGAGGAAGAAACCGAAGCGGGCGCGGGCCTCGTCGTCGCTCATGCCGAGGGCGCGGAAGATTCTCTTCTGGATGTCCTGG
Source organism: uncultured Acidobacteriota bacterium (assembly GCA_963733935.1). GTDB lineage: Bacteria > Acidobacteriota > Terriglobia > Terriglobales > Acidobacteriaceae > JAHFUA01. The sequence goes on along the minus strand of CAVTEQ010000001.1, from coordinate 40,357 downwards.
CGATGGATGCGGATCGACCCTGAGCCCAACTCCGTCCCGTTCAGCACCACGTCATACGCCAGCGCGCGCACAGCCGCGGGATCGCTCTCCAGCTTGTCCATGTCTTGCTCATGTGGCGACGTGAAAGGGTGGTGCGCTGCGGCCCAACGCTTTTCCTGATCGTCCCATTCGAACATGGGGAAATCGGTCACCCACAGGAACTGGAAATCTTTCTTGTTCTTGTAGGCGCCGTGCTTGTCGGCATACTTCTGCGCCAGGTCAAGTCTCAACAGCCCACACCGTTCGGCAAAATGTCGCAAGCCCTCGGCTCGCGGTTGCTGGCGTATCCAACGCCCCTGCCAGTACCCATAGATCGGTTGATTGAACCTGTGCGCATTCCAGGATGCGCTCGGCAGAACCGGGATAATCGCGAGCAAACCTCTTCGGGTCGGTCATCAGTTTGAATGAACTGAGGGACCCAGCACGTGCGAGAACCCCCCGTAAGTTCCAATCGCGCGCCGCTCGGTCCCAGAAATTTCCCCAGCGTTCGGTATCCGAATTAAGTAGATTGGGAAGTCCTGCTTCACGCGAAACTTTGACACGAACGTAGCCATCTCGGGGGCGGTGAAGGCCGAGCGCACGTCGGTCATGGCGGGCAAACGCATGTCCGGTTTGTCGCTGCCGTAGAGACGCATGGCCTGGTCGTAGCTCATGCGTGTGAATGGTGTCTGGATGTCGACGCCCGCGGCCTTGAACGCCGCTGACAGAAAGCCCTCGACTACTTCGTACACGCGCTCCGGCTGCGGGAAGCTCATCTCCAGGTCGATCTGCGTGAACTCGGGCTGACGGTCGGCGCGCAAGTCCTCGTCGCGGAAGCAGCGCACGATCTGGAAATACTTGTCGCAGCCTGAGATCATCAGGATCTGCTTGAACAGTTGCGGCGATTGCGGCAAGGCGTAGAACTTGCCTGGCTGCACGCGGCTGGGGACGAGGTAGTCACGCGCACCCTCGGGAGTGGAGCGGGTCATGAACGGAGTCTCGATCTCCAGGAAGCCTTGCCCCGCCAGGCAATTGCGAATCGCCATGGTGACGCGGTGGCGCAGATCGAGGTTGGCCTGCATCGGCGGCCGGCGCAGGTCGAGGTAGCGATACTGCAGGCGAACCTCTTCGTTGGGCAGCACGCTCTCCGAGGGCAGGAAGGGCGGATGCTTCGAATCGTTCAGGATCTTCAACTCGTCGGCGACGATCTCGACCTCGCCGGTTTCGATGTTCGGATTGACCGTCTCCGGATCGCGCCGCTTGCACTTGCCGATCACGGCCACGACGTACTCCGAACGCAGGCTGGCCGCTTTCTCGTGCAGCGCCGGATTCAGCTCGGCGTTGAAGACCGCCTGGGTGATCCCGGTGCGGTCGCGCACGTCGATGAAGATCAGGCTGCCCAGATCGCGACGCCGGTTTACCCAGCCCATGAGCACCACGCGCTCGCCCGCGTGGGCGGCGCGCAGCTCGCCGCAGGTGTGAGTCCGCCGCAGATCGCCTAGAAAGTCGAGAGTCATCGGAAACCAGTTTCAAGTTTCAAGTGTCGAGTTTCAAGTTGCAAAGCAATAGTGCCGTGATAATTCGGGAGGGCACCATCCCGTTATGGTTTAAGAAACATTGTCATCCCGAGCGATGCGCGACGCGAGCTTGCGAACGGAGCGCGAGTCGAGGGATCTTGCGGTTGATTTTGACGGCATTCAGCAGGTCTCACTTCCGGATCCGGCCCGCCAGTTCCCCGCGCGCCACCGTCACCTGCTCGCCGGTAGCCAGGTTCTTCACGGCAAAGGCGTCTGCCTTCACTTCATTTTCTCCGACGATGACGGCATAGCGCGCGCCGATCTTGCTGGCGGTCTCGAGGGATTTCTTCAAACGGAAGCTCTCGTCGCCCAACTCGACCACAATGCCTTGCTTGCGCAGTTCGCGGGCGAGCTTGGCGGCTTCGCGATTCATGCCCGCACCCAGCGGCGCGATGTAGGCGTCCGGTGGTGATGGACAATTCCTCGGCGGTTTTGTTCAGGGCCAGCACCAGGCGGTCTTCGCCGATAGCAAAGCCGATGCCGGGCGCCTTGGGACCGCCGAGCGATTCGGAGAGCCCGTCATAGCGGCCACCGCCGAGAATCGCGTTTTGCGCGCCCAGAGCGCCGTGAGTAAACTCAAACGCCGTGCGCGTGTAATAGTCGAGGCCGCGCACCAGGCGCGAGTTGATCACGTAGGGAATGCTCACAGCTTTGAGCAAATCCTGCACCGCTTCAAAATGCTGGCGGCAGCTTTCATCGAGATAGTCGATCATACGCGGCAGCTTCTCGATGATCGGCTGGTCCTCGGGGACTTTGCAGTCGAGCACGCGCAGCGGGTTGGTGACCGCGCGCCGCCGGCAGTCCTCGCACATCTTGTCGATATCTTTCGCCAGCGCCGCGCGCAGGGCTTCGTTGTACTTCGGCCGATCGTTGGCACAGCCGACCGAGTTCAGCTCGAGCGTCCAGCCGGTGATGCCAATGCGCTCGAGAAACGCGGCCAGCATCTCCAGCAGTTCGGCATCAACCGACGGTGACTCGCTGCCCGCGGTCGGCGGTCCGATGACCTCGGCGTCGATCTGGAAGAACTGGCGATGACGGCCTTTTTGCGGCCGCTCACGGCGGAACATCGGCCCGATCAGATAGAGTTTATGCAACAAGCCAGTGCGGTTGAGGTCATGCTCAATATAAGCGCGGACGATGCCGGCAGTGGCTTCCGGACGCAGGGTGAGCGATTGGGATTTTTCGCTCGCCGCGCGGCTTTGCTCTTCCCAGGTAAACATTTCCTTCGCGACAATATCGGTCTCTTCGCCCACGGAACGAGCAAACAATTCCGTCTTCTCGAAAATCGGCGTGCGGATCTCGCGGAAGTTGTATAGGCGGAAGACATCGCGCGCTTCTGCCTCGACGAAGTTCCACAGCGCGGTATCGGGCGGAAGCAGATCGCGCGTGCCGCGGACAGCCTTGATCATGCGCTCACCCTGATCGAAAAGGCGTTCGGACGTAGATTCGGCATCATGAGGTTACTTAGCCGACACCACCGGCAGGTCGATGAAGCTGGCGGCGCCGGCCGCGTGATAGACGCGTTGGGTCGCCTTCACATAATCCTCGGGTTTCGCGAGGAAGATGTTGGGCACGAAGGTTTGCGGATTGCGGTCGTAGAGCGGGAACCAGGTCGATTGCACCTGCACCATGATTCTGTGGCCGGGCAGGAAAACGTGATTGGCGGTCGGCAGGGTGAACTTATAAGCGAGCGGCGCATTCGCGGCGATCGGCTTGGGCGTCTCGAAGCTCTCGCGATAGCGTCCGCGGAAGATGTCCATGGCGATGCCCAGTTGGTAGCCGCCCATCTCCGGCTGGCTCGGGACCTCGTCAGGGTAGACGTCGATCAGCTTCACTACCCAGTCGCTGTCGCTACCGCTGGTGGAAGCGACCAGGTTCGCCACCGGCGCGCCGCTGATGCGCAGCGGCTCGGTGAGAGGCGGCGTGGCATAGACCAGCACATCGGGACGGTCGGCGACCATGCGCTGATCGAGCAGCAGCCAGCGCCTCCAGGCGTTTCCATCCGCAAAGCGTACCGGCCGTGGCTGGTAGGGCACGGGCTTTGCAGGATCGGACACGTATTCGTCATAGGCGGCAGGCGCTTTTGGATCCCGCTCGCTGGGCTCGGTGAAGGACAGGCCGAAGCCCGTCGTCAAATAAAGATGACGGGAGCGAGACGAGCAGCCGCTCTCACAGGCCAGCGGCCACGACTTCAACCGGTCCCAATGATTCTCGCCGGTGTTGTAGATGAATACTGGCGGCGTGTCCGATTTAGGCGCACCGTCTTTTAGATACTGATCGAAGAACGGCTTGAGCACGTCGCGGCGGAATTGCAGCGCCGTGTCGCCCTCCCACTTGAGCGGACCGAGCGAGTAACCGTCATAGTTGACGCCGCTGTGGCGCCACGGGCCCATTACCAGAAAGTTCATGTCGTTGGCGCGGTCTTTCGGCTCGACCGCCAGATAAGAGTGGATCGCCCCCCACATGTCTTCCTGGTCCCACAAGCCCTGGATCCACATGGTCGGCACCTTCAGCGGCTGCGCCGCCATGATCTTGTCGAGAGCCTGGTTCTGCCAGAAGGCATCGTATGCCGGATGCTCTTCGATCTTGCGCCACCACGGCAGTTGGTCCAGGCCGGCGGCCCTGGCAAAATCGCCGGCCGAACCGGCGCGGCGAAAGTTTTCGTAATCGTCGTAACCCGAGCGGACGACGCGATCTCCCTCATCTTTTTGCGAGGTCTGAAAGGTGAAATAGTCAAAGTTGGTTTGGCGGAACGCGCCGAAGTGGAACCAGTCGTCGCCCATCCAGCCGTCGACCATCGGGCTCATGGGCGCGGCCACCTTCAGGGCGGGATGCGGATTCACCAGCGCCATCACCACCGTGAAACCCTCGTAAGAGCTGCCCAGCATTCCCACCTTGCCGTTGGATTCGGGAACGTTCTTCACCAGCCAATCGATGGTGTCGTACGCGTCCGTGGAGTGGTCGGTGGTGCTGGAGTTGAGCGGCCCGCGCAGGGGGCGGGTCATGAAGTACTCGCCCTCCGAGCCGTACTTGCCGCGGACGTCCTGGAAGACGCGGATGTATCCGTCGGTAACGAAGACTTCATCGCCCTGAGGCAGCGCCGCCAGCATGTGCGTCGAGATGGTGCGCTCGACTCGTTTCGAGGCATGGTAGGGAGTGCGCGTAAGGATGATGGGCGCGTGCTTCGCTCCGCGTGGAATAACGATGACCGTGTGCAGCTTCACGCCATCGCGCATGGGAATCATCACGTCGCGCTTGACGTAATCGAATGCTGCCGGCGGAGGCTGGTATTTGGCGCCGATGTCGGGAGTCTGCGGTGAAGTCTGCGCGACCGCCGCGGAGGCCACCAGCACCAGGAGCGAACCGAATCGGAATGAGGACCGCATCATTATGAACACACACTCCCAACCGGGTCTTAACGCCGCAATGGGCGGACTGCGCTCCCCGGCGCGGTTCCACATTGTAGCGGATGCGGGTTCATCGATCGTTTATTCACGTTTCTCCGGAGTTGTGTCGATAAATGCCAGTGGCCGATTGCGGCAGGAGGGCAACAAAATGGCTTTAGTAACCTGGGACAAATCCTATAGCGTGAGCGTTCAAAAATTTGACGAGCAACATCAGAAGCTGTTTGCCCTGCTCAACACACTCCATGAGGCAATGCGAAAGGGAGAGGGGCAGGCGATGGTCCAGGATACCGTCCGCGAACTCAGCAATTACACCTTGACCCATTTTCGGGCCGAGGAGGAGCTGTTGCGGAAGACCAACTATCCCGGACTTGCCGCGCACCAGGCAGAACATCAGAAATTTATGGCCCGGGTAGAAGAGTTCGCCGAGCAGTTAAGAGCGGGCAGGGCTGCCCTTTCCATCACAGTTCTGACTTTCATCAAGGACTGGCTCTCGAAGCACATCCAGCAGACGGATCGCTCCTACGCCGCTTATCTGAATAGCCAGGGCGTGAAGTAGCGGATGTCCAGGCTAGTTCGGCCTTTGGGCTTGGCCTTTCAACTCCGGCGGGCTGGGTGAGTAGTAGCCGTCGCGGGCTTGCACCACCAGGTCTTTCTGCTTCGTGGTCACGTGGATTTTGTGATACTCCCTGCCTTCGCCGGCGCGGTCGGGAGTGTAGCCGAGGTTGTACTGGTTGCGCAGCTCGTCCTGGATCTCCTGGTAGATCTGGTCGACCGTCTGCTTCTTGGTGACCTCGAACATGCGGCCGCCGCTCTCCTGCGACAAGCGCGCGAGTATTTTCTTGCCGTCGGGGCGATCCTCGCGCGGCTGCGGCTGCCGCTGTGGACCACCAGGGCCGCCGTAAGGACCGCCATAGCCGCCATGGCGTCCCCAGGGACCGTTCATGCCGCCCCCGCCAAAGCCTCCGTGGCCATAGGCATCCGGGTCGGCAAACAGGATCGAGTACACGACGGTATCGGCGCGCTGGGCGGATTCGATGGCGCGCTCCAGGGTCAGCTTGCTGCCTTGATCCACGCCGTCGGTGAGAACGATCAGCGCCTTGCGGCCAGGTTGCTTCCGCATCACCTCGTCGGAGGCAAGAAACACCGCATCGTAGAGCAAGGTTCCTCCGCCCCGGCGATGCCCGCGTCCGCCGCCACCTCCGGACCCGGGATAGCCGCCTCCGCCGCCCGGATAGCCCCCGCCTCCGCTACCGCTGCGGTCAGGGTCGGGAGCGGACACTTGCAGCAAGCGCAGACCGTCGTCCAGCTTCTGCCGCGAAGAAGTAAGGTCCTGCAGCAGTTCCACTTCACGATCAAACTGGATCAGGAAAGCCTTGTCCTTATCCTCGCGCAGAACCTTGTCCACAAAGCCGCCGCTGGCGGAGCGCTCCTGCTCGAGCACTCGCCGCTGGCTCAGGCTGGTATCGACCAGCAGCCCCAGGGTGAGCGGCAAATCGGTCTCGCGCGTGAAGTACTTGATGTTCTGCGCGCGGCCGTCTTCCTCGAGCGCGAAGTCATTCTGCGACAGGTTATTGATGAGCTTGCCATGCTTGTCGCGCACCGTCGCCAGGACGTTCACTACTTTGACTTCGACGGAGTAGGTGCTCGGCTGCTGCGCGGCGATCATCACCGCGCATGTGGCAAGGCCGGCTAGAAACAACAGCGGTCGTTTGCAGGAGTGTCGGAAAAATGCCATAAGGTCCCAGGAAGGCTGGAAGGCCACTAACGAACAACCCAAACCATCTTACTTTGTTGCGGCACGGATGGAAAATCTGTCGGATTGCAGCCAACGCACGGATCAAGAGCACGAGGATGCGAGGCGCCCTTACCGCTGCGCGCCCTCAACCCACTGGCAGACGGCGTGGCGTTCGTCCTCGCTCACCCGGGCGCGGCGGTGGATCAGGGCATACTTCCCTTCCGGCATGTCGCCGTTGACCACCTGCTCGCAGATCCCGTTGAGCCGCTCTTCCCTTTTCTTCTCCGAATAGCCGGCCCACTCGGAAAAGTTCATCTGCCGGCGGGCCTTGTGCACGTCACTCGCGACGATCCATGACATGGGCGCGACATAGCTGTACCAGGGCCAATGGGTTTCGTTGGAGTGGCAATCCTGGCACGACCGGCGCAGCACTCCGGCCACATTCAGCGGCATGGCTTCGCTCGCGAAAATCAGTTCGCGATGAGTCCACCGGAGAGTTGCGGCGATCGACGGGTATCGCTTGCACGGCCAGGAAGACGACGAGCCCCGCCAGCGCGACTCTCTTCCCAACTGCTCTCATGCCAAATCACTCTGCGGCGCCGGCATGCGCGGCTTCACTGACCCAAAGATTTCACGTAGCGAATCACCTGCCAGATCTGGGGATCTCCCAGCTTGGACCAGGACGGCATTCCTCGAGCCATATTGCCGTTCAGCAGCAGCCAGTGCAGATCTCCTTCGCTGGCCTCTTGCTGCACCCGCGCGCTGCGCAGGGGAGGCCGCTTCTTTGTGCCCTGCGCGTTCTCTCCATGGCATTTCGAGCAATGGTCCGCATAAATCAGGCGTCCGGCAGCCACCGCGTCGGCCTGCCCATCATAGGGATTCTTTCGCTCATGATCCTTCGCCGGCACGTGCCTGAGCCAGGAGCCATCGGCCACGCCGAACGCCAGGACGGCAAACATCATGGTCATCAAGATGAGGAGTAACGTCCGTGAGCGCATCATCACTCACCCCGCCGAAAGCGATTCACGACCTGTTCGATCTCGTACTGGATCCCGAAGCGATACAGGCGAGGAATGCTGTAGTCATTGAGCCCAAATTGGGGTGAAAACGATAATGTGATCCCATTGGGCGCGCTCCAGTTGACCGTGGGCCCCAGATAATGAGAAGTGAGCCGCGTCCCAAAGCTGTGCCAGTCGCCCAGTCCGCCATACATCTCCACTCCTGCCATGAAGCGCTCCCGGCAGAAAGCGCACTTGTGCGCGCTGGCGGCCAGCTTGAGCGGCCGGCTGGCAGCGAGCGCGTATCCGAACTCCCAGGGCTGGTTCTTCAGGTTCTTTTCCGCGATGAAGTTCTCGCTGAGGTTCCATCCGTGAAAGTTGCTGCCCAGGATCAGCTTCAGCTCGATCTCGCGCTCCTTGTCGGCGCGTGCGTCGGCATTGCTGTCCAGGAAGTCGCCTCTGCCATCGTGGCCCACGACTTCGCGCAGCGCTTTGTCGGCGCTGATGTTCTCAAACTCAACATAAATGACGGGATTAATGCGATGCTCTCGCAACAACGGGCGGAAGCGGTTTTCCCAGCGATAGCCGGTGAAGATCGTGCTGTCATGCCAGGTGGTTTGCCCGTCGAGATAGAACTCGGTCGTCCACCAGGCGGTCGCACCGTACTCGAACTCCGTGGTCGACCCGAGAAAACGGTTCCCCGCAGGAGGCTTGCCCACGGCGTTGTACATTTCGATCTCCAGATTTCCCGGCTCTTCCATCTCATGCGAATAGGTCACGAAGTAAGGCCGCTCTTGAGCATGCCCGCCAAGGGAAGCACCTACGAGCAGGAATAGGAGACCTAGGCAAGTTCGCCATTGTCCGCTGTGCCCGCGTCTTGCTACCATACCGGCCCTCCCGGGAGGATGTGGAGTGCAGCGCTGCAATCGCCAGGACCGAGCTCCAATCCAGTTGCGACTGGGTCGCAACTTACGCTACACTCGTCAGCGTAGGCCTGGGGCCATGGCCTGTCAATGAGCGGGAGCAGATTTTGTTGCAGGCTGGTTGCAACCAGTTGCGACTGATTCGCGAGAGTGACGCAAAATGCCTTTTCCTCAAACCGAAATTCCCGGACGTCTGCAGGCCGAGCTGGCGGCGCGCGGCATTCGCATGACCGAGCAGCGGCGCGCCATCCTCAGCGTGATCGAAACCGCGAAGAAGCATCTGGACGCCACGCAAATCCTTCGCAAGGCGCAGCGCCTGAACGCCTCCGTCGACCGCAGCACGGTGTATCGCACGCTCGAGCTGCTCAAGCGGCACCGCATGGTGGACGAGCTGGACCTGCTGCACATGGACGGCGACGGCCACTACTACGAGCGCAAGCTCGCCCGCGATCACATCCACATGGCCTGCCTGCGTTGCGGCAAGATCACCGAATTCGTGAGCGAAATCTTCGACTCCCTCAAACAGCAACTGGAGCGCGACTGCCGCTTCAGCATCGTGGTGGCGCGGCTGGAGGTCGGCGGATACTGCTCGCAATGCCGCCATTGACCGAGCCGGCTATCTGCTTGGCGAGCAACTTTTCGGCCGTCTCCAGGGTTTGCACGGTTGTGCCCGCAGAACAGCTTGCGCAAGGGAGACACGCTTATGGGCCGAATTCTGTCAGTGTCACGCATTGCAATTTTTGCCGCGCTGTTAGGAGCGTCGCTCGCGGGAACCAGCGCCCAGGCACAGATGTATGGCGGATGCCGGGAACGCGTCCGCCGCGCGGAAATCCGCCTGAACGAGGCCATTAACCGTCACGGCATGTATAGCCGCCAAGCGCGGTCTCGCCGCCGCGACCTGGATCGCGAGCGGGCAAACTGCCGGCTGAATGGCCGCGGTTATTATTGGCGGTAGTCTGGCGTTCGCGGGACCGGCGTGATTCGAAAACTGGCTGGGGTTGGCCGAAGATGAAGCAGGCGGCGTCTCTACAGGTGGGGACGCCGCCCAACCCAGGCCGTTAGATTCTGTCGGCTCGCCCGCTTCTGACCCGTCCTCAGCGTGCGGGTTCTTTGGCTTGCTGTTCCTGCAGCTTCCGCAACTCTTCCAGTAATTCTTCCGGCGTCTTTGCCTGCGGTGGGGCCTTGCCACTCGGCTCTCCCGGCGGTAGGGCTTGTTGTGGTGGTTGCTGCGGCGCAGGCTCGACCGCTTCTGTCGGTTCCGGCTGTGGTGGCGGCGGTGGGGGCGCGGCCACTGCGGGCGCGCGGCCCGCAACAGACGGCCCGCTATTGCTCACGATGATGCTGCGAATGGCATCGGGATCATTGCTGGCGCCCACCACGATGTAGTCAAGCCCGGTCAGCAGGTCGGCCATCACATCCCGCGGGGTGCCGGGTCCTAAGCGAGCTGCGACGCGCTGGCCAGCCAAGTTTGCCGGCGCGTCCACCGTAGCGCCGGTGCGCGCGGCCACCGCGTGCAGGATGTCGGACAGCGTGGAATTCTCCGCGACGATGCTCAACAGCCCATTCCGATAGGTCACTTGTGGCGCCACCGGAGGCATCTGTTCCGGGCTAAGGACCACCGGAGCGGGCGGCAGCAGCGCGCTGGCAACGGGTTCAGGCGGCGGTGTTTTCACCCTTGCCTTGCGAGAAGCCGGCGGAGTTGCCGGACGCGAAGGCTTGCTGATGGCGGGCACGTCCGCGCGAGAGGGCTTGGGGAGGACGCGCGCCTCGGTGCTCGTTCCCTCGCGCATCACCTCGATCACCAGGCGTGGCGGATTGGGCAGGAAGGTAGCCGTGTAAGGGGCCGGCCGGGTCAGATCCAGCACCATGCGCGTGACCCCTGGCCGATTCAGGGCTACGCGGACGCGCTCCACGACGGAGTCTCCCACCACGGACTCGGCAGCCAGCGTGGCTGCCGGGCGCGTTCCCTTCAAGTCAAAGAAAATCCGGGAAGGATTAGTGGCAGTGCCCCCCACGTATTGCACCGGCGCGTCACAGCGCAACACTATCCGGACGCGGTCCTTGCTGGCCTGGTGCTCAATGCCGGTCACCCGGGTCTGCGCATGCGCCGACAGTGCTGAAAGGCACACCAGACCCAGCACCAAGCAGCCGGATCCCGCCCTAGTCCTGAATCTCATGAACCTACAGACTAGCAAACTTCACCTCAAAAAGCAGGCTGGCCGGATGGACAGGGGGACGGCTGGGGGTACCGAAACGGCCTAGATATTGCGCGAACCTGCGCAAGCCGAGACCAGGCAAATGGTGGCGGTAAAGTTCACCTGCGTGCCATCGTAATAGTGGCGGATCGCGGCCAGGACTTCTGCGCCCACCCTCGCTCCTTGGCCGCCGGGAATGGCATCGATAAGCGGGCGGAACGGGACCGTCACTTCCTGGAAATACTCCCACACCTCTTCTGGAGTGCCGGGCCAACTCCACGGCACGACCGAGAACTGCTCTTCGATACTGGAGAATCCGGCTTGCGCCAATGCGCTCGCCAGAATGCCCGCCTCACCGAAGCGGAACATCTGTTGGCCGGAGGCAGGCAGAACTGAACCGGGAAGGGCGCGGAGAATGACCCCGATGGTCGATTGGAAATACGGCTGTTGCATCGGTCCCCAGGCTAGCAGCGTGATGCGCCCGCTCGGCTTGAGTACGCGTCGCATCTCCGCCAAGGCGCGCGCGACATCCGTAAAGAACATGACTCCCAGCCGGCAAGTCACGCGATCGAAGCAGCCATCCGCCAAAGGCAGATAGTGCACGTCGGCTTGCTGGAATCCTAGGTTGCGCAGGCCGCGATCGCGGGCGCGCTGCTCCGCCATCTTCAGCGGCTGGGAGGAAACGTCTATCCCAACAACGAGGCCGCTGTCCTTCAGAAGCATGGCCAGCGAGATGGCAGGCTCTCCCGTACCGCAGGCCACATCCAGAACCGTCATTCCGGGCTCGACCTTGGCCTCGGCAACGATAGCCTCGGTCATGGGACGGCCCATGGCCGCCGACTGCCGCCGCCATTGTTGCGCCGCATGGGCACGGGCGAAGCTGTCCCAGGATGGTGCCGGTGTGGTCGTGGAATCCATGCGGCATTATCGGCCGGAGGGACGGGCCCTGCAATCTTGCACAGGCGTGCGGCCTGGTAATTCACTCCGCCATGGATAAACGCACGTCCGTGGGGCGCTCACCGCCGCCGGCAGCCAGTTGCACCAGCACGGTGGCGATGAGCACCACCGCAATTCCCACCACCTGGAGCAGCGCGAGACCCTCTCCCACAAAGGCGGCGGCCAGCACGATCGCGAACACCGGCTCCAGGCAACTGGTCACGATGGCGCGCGTGGCATCAAGATATTGCAAGCCTGCGAAGTAGAAGGAAAAAGGCAGCAACACTGAAGTCACTGAGAACAGGGCCAGGAAGCTCCACTGGCCGGCCGAATAGTGCGCCGCCACAATCTTCCACGGCGGGTTCACGAACAGCCAGAAGACGCTAGCGCCCAGAAGCGTGTACACGAGCACCCGCCAGCGATCATAGCGGGCCAGCAGTCCGTGACCGTAGAGGTTATAGAAGGCAAAGGAAAACGCTGCGCCGAGTCCTGCGGCTACTCCCGCCGGATTCACCCGCAAATGTCCGCCCACCACCAGCGCGCATCCGGCGACGGCCGCTGCCACGGCAATCACGCGCTGCACCGTCGCGCGCTGTTGCCCGCGTGCCACCAGGTACAAGAGCACCCACACCGGCGCCGTGTACTGCAGGATGATCGCGGTGGCTACCGTGGTCCTGGCGATAGCCCAAAAGTAGAAGAAATTCGAGCCGGCAACGCCCAACACCGCCAGAACGAGGCAGCGAAAAATGTCGCGAGGCGGCATCCGAAGCGATACGCTCCCGCCGCGCCAAAGCACCAGCGGAGCCAGAATCAGGAGCGCGAAGCTGACGCGCGTCTGCGTGAGAATCAGCGTATCGATGGGCTGGAGTGCCTGCGCGGAGGCCAGCAGCCGGCCGGTGAAGACCGCCTTTCCCAGCGTTGCCGAAGCTCCCCAGCACAGCGCTGCGGCCGCGATCGACAGGTATCCGCGCAAAGGATGTTTAGGAGCCGAGCAGCTCGTCGATGCGTTCAGGATCAAACCCGATGATCACCTCGTCGCCGATCACCACGGTCGGGGTTACGCGGCTGTGGTACGTCTCCACCAGTTCGCGCACCGTGGCGAAATCGCTGCTCACGTCGCGCTCTTCAAATTCAACGCCTCTCTCCGAGAGGTAGGCCCGGGCCGTTGAGCACGGGGGTCAGCCGGGCTGGCAGAACAGAAGGATTCGCCTCGTGGTGTCTCCCATAGGCGCATGTGACGACATCGCATAGGCGCACGCTGCATTTTTTCTCCATCTCTTGTATCAGCACCTATTGTCCCGGCGGAGTCTTTGGCGCCTCCGCATTTCCCTTCCACAGCCTATGAGGCAGCACATAGGTGAATCCGGCAAACGTTTCCCACCGCGTCGAGGTGCTGGTAAGCCCGCGTTGGAAGCCGATATCGAACACCATGTTCGGCCGTGGTTGATACGACAGCGCCCATAGATTCCCGACGGCGTTACTGCGAGCGAACGGTTGTGTGAAGTGCCACAGCTCGCCGCCTATGGTGAACTTCTTCACTTTGTGGGAGATCGAAATCGTCTGGCCAAATTGCGCGCGCCGGACGACATCATCCGTCTGTTCGTTAAGCATGCCGTTAATGTCGAAGTGAAATCCGTGGAGATCGTGGCTGAGAAGCAACAGCAGGCTGTGCTCTGGTGTTCCAATGTCAACATCGGGCGCCGCGCCGGCGTACACACGTTGGAGGTAACTGAGCGCTACCGTCGGTCGTGATTCCGTCCCCGGCAGCAGCACCACCTGAAATCCGGCCAACATGTCTCCAGCATTGACGTTTCGCAGTCCGTTCAGTCCGCTGTACGCCAACGGCTCACTCTGCAACAGGAACTCCAGGCGTGGATGGACGCTCAGCTTCGTCACCTGATTGAGATCAAGAAGGCCAGAGAACTCCTGGGAGTGGTCGGCGTAGAAAATGCCGTTTTCAAACTGCAGATAGCCGACAGGCGTAAGGGTTGCCGGTGTTGCCACCGTAGGCCGGGCCGGATTCGCCTCGGGCACAGCGGCTGGGCTGCCTTGAGACAGCGCCAGTTGCCCGCAGAGCACGAGCAAAGCAGCGAAATAAACTGCCTTCCTCCGTGAAGACGACTCCGCTTGGCATCGGCTGCTATTCAGTCTCTTGCGCGGGACCGGCATCATCTCCGATTGTCCGTCTGTGGCTCGGTGTGGATCAGCACTTTGAACAGCTCAGGCGCTTCCTGCTTGAAGCGGATCTCGAGCGCCGTGGAGATGTCGTGCACGCGCGAGAGCGGCAGCGTGTCGGGAAGGGTGCAGTGGCAGGAAAGATTGATGCGGCTGCCGGCTTCTTTCAGGATGATCTCGTGCATGTCGAGGACGTCCGGAAATTCGCGCACGATGCGGCGCAGGCGGCCTTCTAGCGCGGGATCGCGGATCTCATCGGTGGTCTCGATGTGCGCGGGCTCGCTCTCGATGTGCGTCAGGATGGACGAGATTTCCGGCACCTCGGCACGAATCTCGCCCTCGAGACGCGTCACCAGGTCGTGCGCGTCCTTCAGCGGCATCCGCTCGTCGAGTTCCAGATGCTGCTCCACATGCAGCCATCCTCCCAGAGCCTGGACGCTGACCTCGTGCACATTGAGGTTGCTGCGGGCGGCCACGCCGCGTATGCGGTCGAACAGGTTCTCTTCCCTTGAAGCGCGGGGAACCGGATGCACCACTACGTCAGCATCGGGCAGCACGCGGTGGACGGCCTGGGCCACATCTTCGGCGACCTGCCCTGATTTCTGAAAAGTTACGTTGCGGCGCAGCGCCACCGAGAGATCGGCGAAATAGCGATTGCCGGCGCGGCGGATGCGGACCCGGTCCACGTCGAGCACACTCTCGACGCGCGCCACCTCGCCGATGATGCGGCCGCGCACGCCCGTGGGAGCGGCATCGAGCAAGGCGTCGATGGTCTGCCGCGCCAGCCGCGAGCTGACGTAAACCACCACCCCGGCAACGAAGAGCGCCGCGATAGGGTCGGCGTCGCGCAGCCAGCCGATTCCCAGCCGGCCGCCCGAGCGCAACCAGCGCCAAGCCGAGCACCACCACGCCGCTCGACCAGACGTCGGTGGAGAAGTGCAGGGCGTCAGCCTGCAGCGCCTGGCTATCGTACTTGTCGGCGACCCGCTTCAAGGCCCGCGACCGCCACCAGTCCACCGCCATCGAGGCAAACATCACCAGGAATGCCGCCAGGCTGGGCTCAATCTCCACGTGACGGAAGAACAGGCGCCGCACGGCCTCGTAGACGATCCACACGCAAGTCAGCAGCAACAGGCCGGTTTCGATGAAGGCGGAAAAGTTCTCGACTTTGCCGTGACCATACTGGTGGTCGGCATCGGCGGGCTTGTCGGAAACCCGCACCGAAAGCAGCGTGATGACGGCGGCGACCAGGTCGAGTCCCGAGTGTGCGGCTTCCGAGAGAATTCCCAGGCTGCCGGTGCTGATTCCGACCACCACCTTCAGCGCGGCGATCGCCGAGGCCGCCAGCACGGAGTTGAACGCCACCCCGCGCTTCTCGCTCCGCATCTGGCCGGCGCCGGCCTGGAGGTTGGTCGCCATCATTTACCGGCATTTTACGCTTGTGGTGCAAAGCACTATTGGCACGCCAGCACCGCCTGCCAGCCGAGGAAGCTTGTGCTAGCATGACCGGAGAACCCTTAGGAGTGAAGCGTCCCATGCGATTTTCCAAGCTAATACTAGTAATGTGCCTCGGCACGATGGCCGCGGCACAAACCAGTACCCCCGCGGCTCCCGCGGCCCCAACTCCCCAGACCTCAGCCACTCCGGGAGAGAAGCCCGGCAGCCAGGCGAAACCGCCGGCGAAGCCGCCCGCCACGGATGCCAAGGAAGTCGCGCCGGATGCAGCAGTCATCACCATCAAGGGGCTGTGTTCCACCTCCGCACCCAAACCCGCCAGCAGTAAAACGGCTTCCGCCGCCAAACCGGCCGCCAAGCCCGCTGCCTGCCAGACCATCGTCACCCGCAAACAACTGGAGCTGCTCATCGACACCGTCCGCCCGAACCTGCAGCCGGCGCAACGAAGAATGCTGGCCCAGCAATATGCCGAGCTGCTGGTAATGGCTACTGCCGCCGCCAAGGCGGGCACCGAGAAAGAACCAAAGGTGCAGGAGCAGATCCGGCTGTCCAAGCTGCAGATTTTGGCCACCGCCTACTCGCGCGAGGTCCAGCAGAAGGAATCGGAAGTTCCGCCTGCCGACGTCGAGAAGTACTACAAGGAGAACTCGGCAAAATACGAAGAGGCCAAGCTGCTGCGGATCTACGTTCCCATGGTTAGCACCGAGGAAGGAAAGCCGCCGGACACGGCCGCGACCAAAATCGTAGCCGAGAAGATCCAGCAGCGCGCTGCCGCGGGGGAAGACTTCGAGAAGCTGCAGAAAGAGGCGTTCGCCAACAGCAAAGGCACCGCACCCTCCACCGAGCTGGGAGAGCGCCGCCGCGGCACTCTTCCACCCAAGCAGGAAGAGGCGGTGTTCGCCCTGAAGGCGGGTGACGTTTCGCCCGCGCTGGAGGAAGGTTCCGGGTTTTACATCTATAAGTTGGTCAGCAAAGAAGCGGTCCCACTGGATAAAGTGCGCGACGAGATTAAAAGCACGCTGGGGCGAGAGCGCTCGCGTGAAGCCGTGGAGAAGCTGCGCACTTCGGTGCAGCCGACCTTCAACGATGCGTACTTCGGTCCGGCTGCGCCGGCAACCACCGGAGAAATAGGCGGCCGGCCGGCACCGGCGCCCCCCGCACAACCGTCTGGTGCACAGCCATCGCCGCCCCACACACAACCACCAACACCCGCGGGTACACCTGAGGCGCCCAAGCCGGCTCCTCCGCCCCCGCCGTCCAGCAAGTAAATATTTAAGGATGCCAGCTCCCGAGAAGACGGTTGTGATTACCGGCGCGGCCGGCAATCTGGGGGTGCGCCTGCTGCGCGAAATCCCCGAGTATGAAGCTTTCGGAGTCGACCTGCATCCGCTGCGGGATGCCTCGGTGGTTCCCAATCCCTCATCTTTTCACTTCCAGAGTATCGACCTGGGAGAAGAGCCCTCCTGCCGTGAGCTGATCGAACTGATGCGGCAATCGGAGGCGCAGTCGGTGGTGCACCTGGCGTTTGTCATCGACCCGTTGCGTACGGGAGTGGTGGACCTGGACCGCATGTGGCGAATCAACGTGGCCGGCACCGCGCGCGTGATGGAAGCCATTGCGGTGGTGAACCGCCACGGCGGCGTGATTAAGAAGCTGATCTATGTGAGCAGCGTGGCGGCGTACGGATCGGATCTTGCGCATCCGGTAAGCGAAGACCATCCCCTGGCCGGACACACGCTGCCCTATGCCATCCACAAGCGCGAGGCCGACCAGGTGGTGCAGACGCGCGCCAAGCAGTTGGGCGCATGCAGCACCTACATTCTGCGGCCGCACATCTTCGCCGGCGCCAGCATGCAGAATTACCTGGTCAACATCTTGCGCGGCACCCCCTATGGGCAGGGACGCCTGGGGCGCTGGCTAGAGAGGCACCATCGCAAACTGCCGGCACTGATCCCCTTCGGGCGCAAGTACCTCGATACGCGCTTCCAATATGTGCACGTTGACGACATGGCCCGCCTGCTGGCGTGGATTCTGCGGCAACATGAGGTGGGGCAAAAACTCACCATCCTGAACGTCGCGGGCCGGGGCGAGGCGCTTAGCTTTGAGCGTTGCGCGCAGATCGGCGGCAACAAGGTGATACGCCTCCCCGGCAAGAGCGGCTGCCGCACCGTGCTCCGCCTGGGGTGGAAGCTGGGCATCTCTTCGGTGCCGGCCGACGCCCTTCCCTATCTCACCGGCACTTACCTGATGGACACTAAGCGGCTGCGGGAGTTCTTGGGGAAGGATTACGAAAACGTGATCCAGCACACCTGCGAAGAGGCGCTGGCGGATAGCTTTAGACAGGAGGCCAATCCAGCGGCATTGAACGTGGCAGAAGCTGCCGCCCCGAAGCCCACCGTCTAACGTTACTGCTTCTTGCCGCGATATAAGCCCGCAATCCCGAACGTATAAGGCGTCCAGCCAACGTTCTGGAATCCGGCGGCGCGCATACGCTCCAGCATCTGCCCAGGATCGGGAAAGCGCTCGACCGATGCCGGCAGATACGCATACGGTCCGCGCACGCCGGAGATGATGGTCCCGACCGCCGGCAGTACTCGCCGAAAGTACACTCGGTAGATTTTCCCCAGAACTCCCTTGGGCTCGCCGAAATCGAGGATGCCCACTTCCCCTCCCGGACGCAGCACGCGGCCAATCTCGCGCAGCCCGGCGTCATAGTCGGCGAGATTGCGGAAGCCAAAGGCGGAAACGACCAGGTCGAAGCGTGCATCGCCGACCGGCAGGCAAAGAGCATCAGCTTCGATGAGTCTTACGCGGTCACGGGTCTTCCCTGCCGCCCGCACCAGCATGGCGTGAGAGAAATCCGCGCCAAAAATGGTGGCGGAGCCGGCAGCACCGCGGCGCAGAGCCAGCGCCATGTCGGCGGTGCCGCAGCACAGATCGAGCACGCGAGCTTCGGGACGCGCCAGAATGTGGGTGAAGGTGCGCGCCGCACGCCGCCACCACAGGCGATCCACGTTCATCGAGAGCACGTGGTTGAGCAGATCGTAGCGAGGCGCGATGGCGGTGAACATCTCTCGCACTGCACGAGCTGCGGCTTGCTGATCGCGAGCGCCGGCAGGTGCGGCGCCGCTAATGGGAGGCTTGTCGGGGGCAGCCAAGGTCACGCCTGCGAGAGCGTACGCAGCTCGTCGACGGCCTGCAGCACGGCGCGTTCGGGAACGTCGGACACGATCTCCACTCGCCCAATCTCGACGGGAAGGACGAAGTGCACAGCGCCATTGACCGTCTTCTTATCGGCGCGCAGTCGGCGAGCCACGCTTTTGCTGCGGGCCGTCACCCGCGGCAAAGGCGCGTAGGCCAGAACGGCGGAGATGATGCGGCGCGCGGTTTCGGCGTCGGTCTTTTGCAGCCCGGCGCCGATCATGGAAGCCGCCACCATGCCCCAGGCCACGGCTTCGCCGTGCAGATATTGCTTGTACGAAGTCTCGGCTTCGAGGGCGTGGCCGATGGTGTGGCCGAAATTCAGGATGCGGCGCAGCCCGGTCTCGCGCTCGTCGGCGGCAACCACCGCCGCTTTCACCCGAACGCATTCCGCGATCAGCCATTCCATCGCCGCCGCATCACGGCGCAAAACCGCCTCGCGTTCCCGTTCCATGAATTCGAAGATCTCCGGATTGCGAATGACTCCGCACTTGAGCGCTTCATAGAGACCGGCGCGGTACTCGCGTTCTGGCAGCGTAGCCAGCATGCCGGGATCAATCAGCACCAGCCGCGGCTGATGAAAGGTGCCGAGCAGGTTCTTGCCGGCGCGAAGATCAACTCCGGTCTTGCCGCCGATGGCGGCGTCCACTTGCGCCAGCAAGGTGGTCGGCGCCTGGACGAAGTCGAGCCCCCGCATGTAGATCGACGCCAGAAATCCCGCGACATCGCCTACCACTCCTCCGCCAAAGGCGACCACCAGCGAACGGCGGTCGGCCCCGCGTTCGACCAGGCGCGTGGCTAAGTCCTCGACGGTCGCCATGGTCTTGTAGCGCTCGCCATCGCCCATCGACAGAATCTGAAAATGCAGCTTGGCGCTGTTGAGCGAATCCGTCAGCGCGCTGCCCCAGTGCCTGCGCACTGTGGCGTTGGTGATCACAAACACCGAAGCTGCGCCGTCGGGCCGCAGAGCGGCAATGTGCGCGCCGGTCTGGCTCACCAGCCCATGCTCGATGCGAGCTTCGTAGCCTGGCGTTACGGCGATGGGGATGGTCTTCACGTGGGTTTCCATGATATCCCAGCGCACGGCACGTCGGAGATTCTGCGTGGTACCATCATCCGTTTATGAAGACGGTGCCAGCCGAGACCGACTACATCGTGGTAGGCGCAGGGGTTGCGGGACTGCGCGCCGCCATCGAGCTGGCCGCCGCCGGGCGCGTGCTGGTGCTGGCCAAGAACGAGCTGACCGAATCCGCCACGCAATATGCGCAGGGCGGAGTGGCGGTCGCGCTCAGCGACGAGGATGAGATCAGCCTGCATTTTCAGGATACCCTCGACGCCGGCGATGGACTTTGCAATCCGGAGGCAGCCCACATCCTGGTCGAAGAAGGGCCGGCCCGCATCCAGGAACTGATCGACTGGGGTACTGAGTTTGACCGCGAGGGCACCAAGCTCACCTTCACCCGTGAGGGCGCGCACAGCCGCTCCCGCATCCTGCACGCCCACGGCGATTCCACCGGGCGTGAGATGGGACGCGCTCTCTATGCCAAAGCGAGCACTCTGAAGCACATCTCGTTCTGGGAGTGGGAATTCACTGCCGACCTGTGCGTTCACGATGGACGCGTGGCCGCGATTCGCGTGCTGAACGAGCAGGGCGAGGCCCGCGAGGTGCAGGCGCGCGCCGTGCTGCTGGCCACCGGGGGTCTCGGATACGTATATCGCGAGACGACCAACCCCAGTGTGGCGACGGGCGACGGCGCGGCCATGGCCTATCGCGCCGGCGCCGAGCTGCAGGACATGGAGTTCGTGCAGTTCCATCCCACCGCGCTTTACGTAAAGAATGCGCCGCGCTTTCTGCTCTCCGAGGCGCTGCGCGGTGAAGGGGCCTATTTGCGCAACGCCGAGATGCAACGCTTCATGCCCAAGTATCACGCCATGGCGGAGCTGGCGCCGCGTGACGTCGTTGCACGCGCCATCGCGCATGAACTCGAGGTCTCGCGCTTGCCCGAGCCGGTGGTGTACCTCGACCTCACGCATCTCGATCCTGACCATGTGGCTGCACGCTTCCCGCGCATCAATTCGACCTGCCTGCAATACAACATCGACATCGGGACCGACCTGATCCCGGTGCGGCCGGCGGCGCATTACGCCATGGGCGGCGTTCGTACGGATTACCACGGGCGCACCAGCTTGCCCGGGCTTTATGCTGCCGGCGAAGCCGCCTGCACCGGAGTGCACGGCGCCAACCGCCTGGCCAGCAATTCCCTGCTCGAGGGACTTGTGTACGGCGCTCGCGCCGGCGCCGCCATGCGCGAAGAACCCGCACCCGCCCACTCGAATCACGCAAGCGCTAAAACCGGTAACCCTGTGGAGAATCCTGCAACCAGAGAAGGGCGCGGCGCGGAAGAGTTAATTCGCGCGGTGCGAGACTTGGCGTGGAAGAACATCGGCATCGTTCGCAGCGGCTCCGGCCTCCGAGAAGGCATCGAACAATTGGAGAAGTGGCGGCGCTGCCTGCCGGCGATGACCAACCGCCGCCAGTGCGAAGCCAATAACATTTTCCTAACGGCCCTGCTGATCGCCCGCTCCGCCCTCGCCCGCCAGGAAAGCCGCGGCGCCCACTACCGACTCGACTATCCCTCGCATAACGATGCGCGGTTTAAGAAGCATTCCATCGTGCGCGGGGATTCCATACGATTTGAGTAGAGAACGAGTCGTGCTCCTAGGGCTGTCTGGACAACCTCAGCGTGGACGCTTCTACGTGGCCGACGACCGAGAGCCGACGACCCGGGTCTACGCCGTCCTCCTCGGGAACAAGAGTGAGGCGATCACCGAAATCACCAGCACCCCTCCTACAGCCGCCAAGGCCACGCCGATCGGGATCTGGAAATATTCCGAGCCCAGCATCTTCACCCCGATAAAGATCAGAATTACCGCCAGCCCGTAATGGAGGAACCGGAAGATCTCCATCATTCCCGCCAGTGCGAAGTAGAGCGAGCGCAGCCCGAGAATGGCGAATACGTTCGAAGTGTAGACGATGAACGGATCGCGAGTGATCGCCAGGATCGCTGGAATCGAGTCGGTGGCAAACAGCACGTCCGTACTTTCGACCACGACGAGCACTACCGCCAGCGGAGTGGCGACCCACCGCATACCTTGTTTCACGAAAAACTTCCCACCCTCGTATTGCGGGGACACGGGAACGAGCCGGCGGAACAGCTTCAGCACCGGGTTCTGCTCAGGATGGATCTTGGTTTCTTCCTCCCTGAACAGCCGGAAGCCCGTGTAGACAAGAAAAGCGCCGAACAGATAAATGATCCAGTGCAGGCGGTTGATGAGCGTGACCCCGCCGACAATAAACGCTGCCCGCATGATCAGCGCGCCCAGGATGCCCCAGAACAGCACCGCATGCTGGTGGGCGCGGTCCACGGCGAAATAGCGGAAGATCAGCAGAAACACGAACAGGTTGTCCATGCTGAGGGATTCTTCGATCAGGTAGCCGGTCACGAATTCCAGCGCCAGCTCGGAGTTGGGCCGGGTGGGATTGGGCACCATATGATGCCCGAACTGATGCACCAGCAGGGCGAACAGGCCGGCCAGTGAGACCCAGACAAACGTCCAGGCGATGGCTTCCTTGAAGCGGACGACGTGCGACTTGCGGTGGAAGCCCAGGTCCAGAGCGAGCATCAGCACCACGAACGCGTTGAAAACCACCCAGAAGACCCAGTTGGGCAGCATGCCGAGGCCATTGTAAAGCTAGGACGCGGCTCCTATTCCTTTGGGATGAGGGTGAGGGGAGTCGGCTCCCCTCTGTCGGCAGTCGGACACGGGTCACGGAACCCAGGTGCCAGCTTTTGGAGAGTGCCTTCGATTCTTCGAGGTGACATCGAAGTGATGCGGAGGGCAAGATTGACAAAACAGGTCTGTCGGCTCACGAGGTAGCCCATTTCGATCCTGTACAAACATTGGCCTGTCCACTCGTCCGGCAGGTTGCTTGGGCTTTTCTCGTCCGAACAGTAACCACCATAAGCAGTGGCAACCCAGGATTTCCCGGCGGAACACGTTCGCGAGTAGTTAGACTCGACCTCCTTGCCGTTGCAAGTGAAAGTAACCGAGCGTATATATTGCCCATCGCCTTGGAAGCTGCCTTCGGCGTAAACCAGATTTTCTTCTCGGCGGAGACTAATCTGGGTACCATCCTTTACGTTTATCCATTGTCTCGGCAACGGCTCTGGCGCCTTTGGTTTCGGGGCTTCGACTTCGTTTGCTACCGCAGGCTCTGACGGCGCGGGATGGAAGGGGCGTACAGAACTTGGCGCAAGCAACGGTCGAATGTAGTTCGAGGGAATAGCGAAGTTGAGATTCTGCCCGGCGACGACTCCAAAGGCCGTTACCCCGATGACCTGTCCCCGGGAATTGAGCAAGACCCCGCCGCTACTGCCCGGAGACATGGGCGCAGTGGTCTGGATCACTTTCGAGTCTCCCTCTTCTCTCAGGCCACTGACAATACCATCTGACACGGTGGACTCCAGTCCCAGCGGGCTCCCGACTGCAATCACTCGGTCTCCCACGCTGAGCTTGGTGGAATCGCCGAGCGGCAGGAAGCCGAAGTTGCGTCCCGCAACTTTGAGAACCGCCAGGTCGTGCTTGGAATCTTCCGCCAGCACGCCTTCCACAACGTAATAGGCGCCATCTGAGGTTTTGACTACCGCCCCGGACGCCTTTTCGATTACGTGGTAATTCGTTATTAGCGTTCCTTGAGAATCTACGAAGAACCCGCTCCCCTGACCGGCAGGATTCCCGGCTTCGTCCTGAACCACCACTGATGCGACCCGTTTGGCTGCTTCCTGAATGTCGAAGCCGCTCTGTGTTTTGCTGGGGCGTTCTTGCTGCGAAGGGCTTCGGCTCGTCGGCTGCTGCCCCCTGACGGGCGTTCCAAGGGGCAACGCTCCTAGTAGTAGAACGCACAATGCCGTGTGCATAGCCCCCTGCTGCATTCCCGCAGTTTCTCCCGTAGGCGATGCCATTATAAAGCGAGAGCGCGGGCCAACATCAGCGCCTTCCGAAATCGCTGTCAACGCCTTTTTCGCGTCTGCACTCAATAACTTACGTTCGAAGCGAGGGGTGTTAAAAGTTATACTGTCCGTGTGATCGTTGGGACAATCCGGCTCAAGTTGATCACTTTGGTAGGGTGAGGAATTGAGGGGCTCCAAGTGAACGAGCATGCTAAGTATCTGGCAGTTACCTGCAAGAATCCCAAGCACTACGACGACAATCCTTTTCACGGCCACAGAATTCGAGTCGCCGAACGGCCCGCCCACAGGTTCCAGGTGAAGTGCGGCTCCTGCGGACAGAGTCATCACTGTGGGCCGCAAAACGTCATAGAAATGCAAGGCATCGTTATGCATGAAGACGTGGATGCCGGAGAGGTAGAAGAACAACCGAACCCACGGGAAGTGGACGGGACGCACATAGAACCCGAGCCACCGATTTCATCTCGGCGCAGAAAACCGAAACCACTCCGCTCACAAAGAAGAGGTGAGAGCCGTTCACCGAGGAGTGGTGGGGCGGGACAGAGGAAGCGACCCCAGACGCGCCGACACCGACGTAGCGGCGGCAGACGCTAGCATCTCACAAGCTCCAGGTGTTTGAAGCGGATACTGCGGCGGATAGAAAGCCCCGCGTCAGGCGCTCTTCAGCGGCAAGACTTGAAGCCGTGCCCTTCCCGAAAACATTTCTCCAACCTGGTATTCGTTGCTACCGCTCCCCGCTGAGTGCATCCCACCCGCGGCGACCGAGGTCCCAGAAGATGAAGGCGGTGCACGCGGCGGCGGTCATCAGCAACACGATTCCGGTGCGCGTGTGTCCGAAGATCAGGTAGCCGATGCCGAACAGCGCGCTGTAGATGAGCCCGCATCCAGCAATCCAGTCGGCGGTGGACCAAAGCAGGCTCTGTGTTGCTGGCTGTTGGTCGCCAACCACCGCGCGCCATCCCAACGCTGCCGGGCGAACGCGCTCATAGAATTGGCGTAGCTTGGCGGAAGGCTCCGGAGGCGTCAGGAACGTCACGATCAGCCACGTTACGGTCGTGATGGCGGTCGTCAGGATCATCAGCCAGGCAAAGCCGTGGGGATCGGATGCGTTCAAAGGTCCCGCGGGCAGCCGTGCATCAAGAGCGCGAAGCCGCTCAACGATCCCCGTCGCCGCCCGCGATTGCAGCAGCAGCGATGAGATCCCGGCCGCGCTCATGGCGCTAATCTCCGACCAGGCATTGATGCGCCACCAGAACCAGCGCAGCATAAATACCAGCCCCGCGCCCGCGCCGATGGAGATCAGGAACTTCCACGCCACTTCGATCGAGCTCATGAAATAGGTCGCAATCGCGGCGAGCAGCGTCACAACGATGGTCGCGAGGCGCGAGGCGCGGACATAGTGCCTCTCGTTGGCGTCGCGCTTTACGAATCGGCGGTAGAAGTCGTTGATAAGGTAAGACGCGCCCAGGTTGATGTGCGTTCCGATGGTGGACATGTAGGCGGCGGCAAAGCCGGCCAGCATCAGTCCGCGCAGGCTTGCCGGCAGATGGCGGATCATCACCTGGATGTAGCCCACTTCCGGATCGCGCAGGTTGGGATAGAGCACCACTGCCACCAACGCAGTCAGAATCCACGGCCAGGGACGCAGCGCATAGTGCGCCACGTTGAACCACAGCGTGGCGGCGAGAGAATGCTTTTCGTTTTTGGCGGAGAAGATGCGCTGGGCAACGTAGCCTCCGCCGCCGGGCTCGGCGCCGGGATACCAGCTTGCCCACCAGTTCACGCTCAGGTAGACGAGGAACATCAGGAACCATCCCGATGCCCAGTCAGGCACAAAGGCCAGCGACTGAGAACCGGTCGCGGCATCGTGGGCTGCAAGCCGCGCCGTCAGCCCGGAAATGCCGCCCACGGCACGCACGGCGAAGACAGCCAGCACGATCACCATCCCCATCTTCAAGACGAATTGCAGCAGGTCGGTCCACAACACCGCCCACAGGCCGGAGATCGTCGTGTAGAGCACGGTCATCCCCAGGCAGAACATCACGGCCGAGAGGCGCTTCACCCCGAGGGTGAGCTCGAGGATCTTGGCCATCGCCAGATTCACCCATCCCATGATGATGGTGTTGACCGGCAGCGCGAGGTAGAGCGCGCGAAAGCCGCGAAGGAATGCCGCCGGGCGCCCGGCGTAGCGAAGTTCGGCAAACTCCATGTCGGTGAGGACGCCGGCGCGGCGCCACAGCCGCGCGAAGAAAAAGACGGTCATCATGCCGCTGAGCGCCATCGTCCACCACAGCCAGTTGCCGGCGATGCCGTAGCGGTAGATGATGCCGGTCACGACGAGCGGCGTGTCGGCGCCAAAGGTGGTCGCCACCATGGAAGTGCCGGCCAGCCACCAGGGGACGTTGCGACCAGAAATAAAGTACTCGTTGACGCTGCCGCTGGCGCGCCGATAGTAGAAGAAGCCAATTCCCAGATTGACAGCGAAGTAGCCGATCACCACCAGCCAGTCGGCGAGGGCAAGCTGCATGAGGGCAGTTTCAGGTCTCGCGCTTCAGGTCGCTAGTGGGTTTTACGGTACTGGATAGCCGGGGGAAAAAACGCGGAGTGGGTCAGCCCTGAACTGACCCACTGCCACGTCTACGATCACAAGTCCCCTGTGCTACTTCTCATCGAAGTCCGGGATCGCGATATACCCGATTTGGTTTCCGCTCTGATCGTTGTAGTGCCCGACGACAACTCCAAAATCATTCAAGCCGCCGCCCGCGGTTGACGCCGCGCCCGGCACGTCGATCTGGAAGAAACGGCCGCTGGGAGTGCGCACGAATCCGTGCTCGATATTGGAGGCATCCCAGAAGTGACCGGAGATAACTCCGAGGTCGTTGATTCCGAGCGCCACCGTGCCCAAGCCTGCGGCAGTCGATGCGCCGGGAACGTCAATCGGAAAAGTCAGATGACCCTTGCGGTCGCGCGTGAAGCCATGGAAGACTCCGCTCGCATCCTCATAAATGCCCACCACCTGATCCAGATTGTTGATGGCGACGGCCTCCGTGAAGATGGCCCCGGGTACTGTAAAGACGGTGAGTTGGCCGTGGTCGCTAACAAACCCACTGGTGAAAAAGGCAGGGCCAGCAGTCTGAACGATGCCGACGAAGTCGGTTACATCGTTGTTGATTCCAAACACCACAGTATTGAAGTGTCCGGGAACGTTGAAGCTGGTGTATTTCCCATTGTGCAGAAAGAACCCGGAATAGTGGCCGGCGGCGGTGTCGAAGTATTCCCCCACGATCACGCCCCAGTCGTTGACACCTAAGGCCTCGGTAACCCCGCTGTTGGGCCCTTCAACATCGAGCGGATCGATCAAGGTCTGAAACTTGCCGTAGGGGAAGAGCTCAAACCCACGTGTGGGGCCGGGAGATGATGCGGTGCCGGTTTGGTAATAGCCAACGACCAATCCAAAGTTGTTAATGTTCTCTACCCCCAGCGCAAACTGGTTTGCAACCTGGAAAGTTTTGAAGTGGAAGTGGCCGGGAACGATGGTGCTGCTGTCCGTGGCTCCGGCTTGCGGCAGCACGAACAGAGCAACGAGGCAGACTAGTAGCGAAATGGAGTTGATCCAGTTCCTGCGAGACATTGGGTAAAACCCTCCTCAGCGAAGTTAAGGTTGACGGGACACCACGGGGAAGACTACGCACGCGTGCCAACGCGGCGGCGAGGGAGGCCGCTCCAAAAGAGCGTGCTGCATTCTGGTTCTGGGCGGTGGGCTGAGTCAAGAGGTTTGTAAGAAGCTTTAGAAAAACTAATGAAAGAACCACAAAATCCGGCAGACGAGAAGACGCGACTGCAACAAATGTGCAAACAATTTCAGCTCGTCGAGGATTTTCTGGGAGGAATGAATAAATCTACTTCTGGTCAAGCAGGTGAACGGTCTCGAGCAGCACGTCGCCCGTGATCTCCAGGCTCTTGGGGCTGAGCTTGTCGAGGGTGTCCTGGGGCGTGCCAGAAGACATGGGGGAAAGGGGACAGCCTGAACTGCGCGATTTTCCAAAACGAAACTTCGGCGATGAAAACCACTCAGTTCAGGCTGTCCCCTTTTTGCCCGTCGCATCTGCGCTAGTTCGGCACCGCCTCGATCACGCTGTCGGCCGCCTTGGTCGACACAATCTTGGTAATGATGAAACCTGCCTTGTCCAAGAGCGAACGCCATTCCGCCTCAGTCCGTTCGCGCCCCCCGGGGAACATCAGCATCAGCAGGTCAAGCAGCTTGCCCGGGTGCGGCCGTGCATCCTCCGGGAGCACCATGTCTACCACAATGAGACGGCCGTCGGGACGTGCGGCGAGCGCCTGACGCACGTTACCCAGGATCCTCAGCGCAGATTCGTCGTCCCAGTCGTGGATGATGTGCTGCATGAAGTAGGCGTCAGCGCCGGCCGGGATGTGGTCGAAGAAGTTCCCGGCAATCGGCTGGCAGCGGTCGTCCACGCGCATCTCGCACAGGGTACACTTGGCACCTTCCACGACGCTCGACTGGTCCAGCAGGATGCCTTTCATCTGCGGATGCCGCTTCAACGCCTCGCAGATGAAGTATCCATGACCGCCGGCCACATCCATTAAAGTACCGATGCCAGAAAAGTCATAGGCATCGAGCACCGCCGGAGCGAGCTCGGCGCTGATGGCGCTCATCCCGGTGTTGAAGTCGTAGTTCACCTCGGGCATGGAGGCAAAGCACTCGAAGGCCGGCTTCCCGTAGAGGTGCTCAATGGCGGGTTTACCAGTGGTGACCGAGTACATCAGGTCACTGGAAACGTGGATCAGGAACGGGTGTGCAGCCCACAACGCCAGCCCGCGGATGCTTCCTGGGATGTCGCTGCGTAGCAGTTCAGCCGCAGGCGACAGCCCGATTGTGCGCGGCTGCGGTTCGGAGAAGATGCCGACACTGATCAGTGCGCGTAGAACACGATACAGGGCGTCAGCCTGCGTATTCGTATCGGCTGCGAGCTTCTCGACGGGGCGGGGTCCGGCCACCACCCGATCTGCAATGTTCAGCTTCGCTGCTACGTATAGACAGCCAGATAGCTGAAAACCGGAGGCGATCCCCATCAACCGCTGGCAGAGGTCGCGCACAGGCAGGGCGCCAACTTCCGTAATCGTGGTTGCCATCCTTCACCTCACTTGGCGAGCATTGTCCAACAAAACTTCGCTTTTGGGAATAAACAGCAGATTTTTCCTGTCGCCAGAGGCATTTAGGACACGACCCATCCGTTCTGGCAGCCCACCACTAATGTTGGCATGTCCGGCTTTGAGGTCTGGTGAAGGTGCCTGAGGCAGTTGGGACCCCCATCGGTCGGGCGGAGAACGCCGGTGTTATTTCTGGTCCAGCAGCCGCACCGTCTCCAGCATCACGTCGCCGGTGATCTCCAGGCTCTTGGGGCTGAGCTTGTCGAGGGTGTCCTGGGGCGTGTGCCAGAAGACGTTGTTGTAGCCATAGTCGAAGTCGATCAGATCGGCAACCGGTACGCCGGCCTTGGCAAACGGAAGATGGTCGTCTTCCATGGGCAGCGTGCGCGCGAAGAAGTGTGACTGGTAGCCGTGTTTGCTGGCCGCCTGATACACCAGATCTTCAAGCCAGGCGGTGGAGTTCTGGTCACGATCGATGTTGAGGTCGGCATCGCCGATCATGTCCGCCAGCAGGAACGCTTTAACCTGGCTGATCGTGCCGTCTTTCTGCCACCGCTCGGCGAGATGCCGGCTGCCGTAGAGGCTGTCGGTCGCCGACCACTGGCGGACGGCTTCTTCACCATCAAGCCACACCAGCCACACGCTGTACCCACTGCGCTTGCCCGAGCGTAGCTGGTTGGCGAGCTCGACAAGAAGCCCGGTACCGGAGCCGCCGTCGTTGGCGCCGACGAAATCTTTCACCCGCATGAGCGTGTCGTAGTGCGTGGCAATGACCACGGCCCCCGGCTTCGTGCCGGGAAACTTGGCAATGATGTTGTGGATCGGGAAATTGCCCTCCGGAGTGGCGGCAGTGAAGTCGTCGTGCTCGATCGCCGCGCCCTTCACGTGCGCAACCAGGTAGGCCTCGAGTTTCTTATGGGCTTCGCTGCCGATAGGACGCGGCCCGAAAGCGACCACTTCGCGCACGTACTGCATAGCGCGCGCCGCATTGATGTGTGGAAGCTCGCCGCTGGGATTTGTCGCGCCGGCGGGAACAGGCGCTGCTGGAGATGCCACCGCAGCTTCAGTTACCGACGGCGCCTCCGGAAGTCGGCCCAGGCGTTTGAGGACAAGCGGCGCGAGCAGCAGCATCACCAGGGCGGGCACAGCCGCTCCCAACCACTTGCGGCGCGTTTCCGGCATGATCATGCTTGCGCCTTGGCTTTGGCCGCGCGAGCCTTACGCCGTTTCGGGTGCA
The DNA here is from genome assembly GCA_963733935.1 of uncultured Acidobacteriota bacterium. GTDB lineage: Bacteria > Acidobacteriota > Terriglobia > Terriglobales > Acidobacteriaceae > JAHFUA01. The sequence continues at coordinate 10,295 of CAVTEQ010000001.1, read as the reverse complement.
CCAGGAACGCGATCCCGATGCTGAGCACGTAAAGCGCGACCATGGGCGCGGCGAAGATGCACATGTTGAGGATGTCGGTCGTCGGGGTCACGATGGCCGCGATGATGAAGATCACGAGGATGGAATAGCGCAGGTTCCTCCACATCCAGCCCGCGCTGACAATACCGAGCAGCGCCAGGAAGAAAATCAGGATGGGCATCTCGAAGATGATTCCCATGCCCGCCACCACCACCAGAAACAGATCGGTGTATTCACCGATGGTGATCATGGGCTGGAACTGCGAGCTGTAGCCGATCAGGAAATCGAGCGCCGCGGGATAGACCATCTTGTAACCGAAAGCGCCGCCCGCAACGAACAATCCCACCGTCGAGAACAGGAAAGGCAGCACGTAGCGGCGCTCGTGGCGGTACAGTCCCGGCGCGATGAAGGCCCATACCTGGTAGAGCACAAACGGCGAGGCGATGAACACCCCGGCGATGAGCGCCACCTTCAAGTACATGTTGAAGGGTTCGGTCGGATTCAGGTAAACCAGCTTCTCGTCGAGCTTGTGCGCGCGCAACGCGATCATGATCGGGTTCTGCATGAACCCGAAGATCTGCACGTGGTACCACCACGCGCCGCCAAAGCCCACAGCAACCCCTAACAGCGAATAGATGATGCGACGCCGCAATTCCTCCAGGTGCTGCAGAAAGCTCATGCCGGCGAGCTCCTGTCTGCTTTCTGCCTCGATCTCGGGGTCAGGCACCTTCTACTCCAGGACCGGGCGAGGGAGGAGGATCGGAAATCAGCGGGGCGGCGGCCTGCTGATGTTCGGCGGTCGGCGGCACTGACGCGGGCGTTGCCGCGCTCGGGGGATCGGCCGTGGCCGCAGCCGCAACAGCGCCGACGGGCTCGGCAGATGCACTCTCGGCCGAGACGGCCACAGTGTTCTCGGGAGGCGGCGGAGGGGGAGAGATTTTCTTCTCGTGGTCCTCGGCCTCGAGCAACCGCATCTCGTTTTCCAGTTGCCCCTTCAGCTCATTGGAGGCGCGCTTGAACTCGGCCAGACCGCGGCCAATCTGGCGGCCGATCTCCGGCAGCTTCTTGGGCCCGAACAACAACAGGGCCAGAAGAAACAGGAAGAGCATTTCCGGAAAGCCGAGATTCATACCTCCATGATACTAGCTGGCGGGCTGGCGGCCAATGCGACGGTCCGATCAGGTTCCGGCTTGCTTTAGTAGGCGGCAGAGCCCTTCGATCGCCTCGGGGCTCGCATCGCTGAAGGCGAAGTAGCGCAAACCGTTCGCGGCCCACGACTCGGCATTGAACGAGAGCACACGGCGAGTGGAATCGCGGACGGGAAACACGCGGTCAATCTCCGGGCGATCGCGGAAGATGAAAACAGAAATGTGATGCGCGCCTACGTTGTACAGCAGATGAGCGCCGGGCTCGTGCTGCAGGTAAGTGACGCGTCCGCCCGTCAGCGTGTAACCGGTGCCCTGAAGCTCGGGCAGATCGAAGGTAAAGGGCAGCTTCCCCTGGAACCAGGGCTTGACGGTGTGACGGTCCGAGGAGACAACATCAACAGGCGTGGGCGACGCCAGATCGGCCACATGGAGGTCGGCCAGTTCGGCCAGCAACTGCTCCGAACGCGAACGCTCGTTCCAGCGGCCTATCATGACCGCGGCCACGAGCAGCACTGCGATTGCCGCCAGCGCCGGAACCCACAGCCAGCGGCGCCGAGGCCGAGACTTCGCCGCTACCTGTCGCTCGATGCGCTGGCGGAACTCGGCGCTGGGGGTGTAGCGCTGGCCGGCCATGCGGGTGGCGCGCTTGAGCTGCAGCCGGCGCAGTGCGTCGCTCGAACAAGCCGAGCATTGACGCAAGTGTGCGTCCATGCCGCGCGTCTCCTCGGCGGAGAGTTCGGAGTCGAGATACTGGTCGAGCTTGGGCTGCCACACGTCGTCAGGCATGCTTCGCCTCCTGCGCCTTCTCTTCCAGCGCCGCCCGTAGCGCCTTGCGCGCCCGGTGAAGGCGCGACATCACGGTGCCGATCGGTACCGCCAACGTGTCCGCGATTTCCTGATAGCTCATCTCCTCCACATCACACAGCAGCAATACTTCGCGAAAGATTACGGGTACCTGTTCGAGGGCAGCCTGCACCTGTTGCTGAGTAGCCTGCTCGAGCAGGATGGATTCCGGCGTCTCGCGCGACACCGCTACCGTCTGCTCTTGGTCGTCTTCGGTCTCAAGCGGCACGGTTTTGGTTGCCGCCAGACCGGTGCGCGAGGTCAGAAACGTATTGCGCAGGATGCGAAAGATCCAGGCGCGAAAGTTGGTCCCCAACTGGAACGACCCGAAGCCTTTCAGCGCCTTGGCATACGTCTCCTGCACCAGGTCTTCTGCCTCCTCGCGGTTCTGGGTGAGCCAATGCGCAAAGTTGTAGAGGGAGTCGAACAGCGGCATTGCCAGTTCGTCAAAACCCGCAGTGGGCTCACGCGCAGACACAGCGCAAATAGTAAACCAGAAGAACGCGCAATTATTCCCCACCTTCTCGGTTCGATCATCCCGGAATAAAACCTCGCCTGCTCCAGTTAGCACAGTTGCACGCGGAAAGGAGAGCAGCATGTCCGACTACATCCTTCACGATCACAACCACGACGGCATCGACCGTCGAGGTTTCCTCAAATGCATGGCATGGGCGGGCACCGGAGCGTTTTGTGTGCTCCAGGGTGGGGTACTGAAATCCTTTGCTTTCGACCAGATGCACGGCAAGCACGCCGATTCCCTGAAGGGAGAGCTGAGTTTTGTCCAGATCAGCGACAGCCACATTGGATTCAACAAGCCGGCGAATCCTGATGTCATCGCCACATTGCAGGCGGCGGTTACCAAGATCAACGCTTTGCCGACGCCCCCGGCGTTCATCCTGCATACCGGTGATCTCACTCATCTTTCCAAACCCGAGGAGTTCGACGGCCTCGACCAGGTCCTCAAGAGCGTCAAAACCAGCCGGATATTCTTCGTGCCCGGCGAGCATGACGTTCTCAACGACGACGGCAAGCAGTATCGGGAACGTTTCGGAAAGGACACGCTCGGAGAAGGCTGGTACAGCTTCGACCAGAAGGGCGTGCATTTCATCGGCCTGGTCAACGTTGTGAACCTGAAGGCGGGCGGACTCGGCAATCTTGGCCACGAGCAACTGGAATGGCTGGAGAAAGATGTCAAGCACCTGAAGAGCAGCACGCCAATCGTCGTCTTCGCCCACATTCCCCTCTGGGCGGTGTATCCGGACTGGGGTTGGGGTACGGACGACGGAGCGCAGGCCCTCTCCTATCTCAAGCGGTTTGGCTCGGTGACGGTGCTGAATGGCCACATCCACCAGACCATGCAGAAGGTGGAGGGCAATGTCACCTTCCACACCGCCATGTCCACTGCCTTCCCGCAGCCCCAGCCTGGCACCGCGCCTTCACCGGGACCGATGAAGGTCCCAGACGAAAAGCTCCGCACTCTGCTGGGCATCACCGATGTGGATTACGTCCGCGGCAAACACTCTCTGGCAATCACCGATTCACCACTCGCGATCTAATTTCGCTTTGCTCGCTAAAGGAGGAGTAGCAATGAAGAATACACAGTTAACTCTCACGATGTTCGTTTCCCTGCTGGTGCTTGTGACCCTGATCTTCCTGGGACACAAGAACGCTCGAGCTGAATCCCCAAGCAGCGCCACCAGCGCAGTCAAGATCGATAACTTCAGTTTCACCCCGGCCACCATAACCGTCCCGGTCGGAACCACGGTCACGTGGACCAACAGCGATGACATACCCCATACCGTCGTGAGCGATGACAAGAGCTTCAAGTCGAAGGTTCTCGACACCGACGAGAAGTTCTCGTACACGTTCACGAAGCCTGGCACCTATTCGTATTTCTGTTCGGTGCATCCGAAGATGACCGCGAAGATTGTGGTGCAGTAATCGCGGGCCCCAGGAGCCAAAGCAATGAATCCCTTCGATCCCAAATCGGTGCTGCTTGCCAAGCACGCGCAACACGTGGTCCTGATCCACTTTCCGATCGCGTTGTTTATCGCCGGCGCGACCTTCGATTTGCTCGCGGCGTGGAAGCAAAGCCGCGAACTGGCAACGGCGGTTTACTACAACCTGACCGCGGCTGCTATTTCGACGGTCCCGGCGGCGGCAACGGGTGTGCTCGCGTGGCAATGGCAACTCGAGGGCAAGCGGCTCAAGGGCGTCTTGTTGCTGCACATGATTTTCGGGTTGGCGAGCACCGCCATGATCTGGCTCGTCTGGTGGCTGCACTTTCGAACTCGCCGCAACCCGGAGGGCCACTTGCCCGCATATCGCCTTCCGATAGAGCTGCTAGGCCTGCCATTGGTCGCCTTGACCGGCCACCTCGGCGGCTTTCTCAGCGGTGTCAACAGTCCCGGCTGACGTACAGCCCGGATGGCGCTGAAACGAATTTCGCTATTCGAAGAAGGAGGAGTCATATGTTTGAAGGGCTATTTCAACCCATGCACCTGCTGGTAATCTTGGGAATCGCATTGTTGGTCTTCGGACCCCGGAAATTGCCTGAGTTGGGCAAAGGGCTAGGCGACGGGATCCGGGGATTTCGGTCTGCCCTCAAAGATGAGGAGCACAGGGCTGAATCGAACAACCACTAAGCGTGAGTTTTCCATTGCGGCTACCGTCCCGGCTACTTTGAAGGTTATCACTAACAGTGCGCCGTATCTCATTGTGGCAGAAGGCTATCACGCCTGCGCCATCTGCTCGGCAAGAGCCGCTCGGGGGCGAAACCGCTGCCGGTCTGCCAAGCGGCTTCCTTGACCGCTTATAACGATGCTGAGACCTCCAAATCCTCCACCTGTGTGCACCGGGAAACAGGGATGGCGCATCTTAAGAACGTGCAGCTTGGCTGGCCTATAGTGCACTTTCGGCACCCCAGGCGAGAAAAGTAGCCATGCTATACTGCGCATAATCACTCGCTCCGCAGCGGGGGTCTCACTCGAGGGTATCGGCATCATGGCACGAGGTTCGCGTCGCTTTGTTTTCCTTGTGGTTTTCGTTCTCGTTCTTTGTGGATTCCTGGGCGCCCTGTTCGGGCAGCGGGTTAGTCCGTCCGCTCCCGGCAGCGACACCGACGTGCGCGACAGCCTGCGCGCCTTCACCCAGGTTTACGACGTTGTCGAGCAGAACTATGCCGAGCCGGTGAACCCGGACAAGGCCATCTACAACGGCGCCATTCCCGGCATGCTGCGGGTGCTCGATCCCCACTCCAACTTCTTCGATCCCAAGTCCTATGCCCTGCTGCGCGAAGAGCAGCGCGGCAAGTATTACGGCGTAGGAATGACGGTAGGCCCGCGCAATAATAAGGTCATTGTGATTGCGCCGTTCGTGGGCACGCCCGCCTATCGTGCCGGCATCCGCCCTGGCGACGTGATCATCGCCGTGGATGGCAAGCCCACCGATAACCTGACCACCAGCGAAGTTGCCGAGTTGCTGAAGGGGCCCAAGGGCACGACGGTGCGCATCAGCATCCTGCGTGAAGGCTCCGAGAAGCCGCTGGAGTTCAACGTGGTGCGCGACGAGATCCCGCGCGCCAGCGTCGATCTGCACTTCATGATCAAGCCGGGCGTCGGCTACATGCACGTCTCCGGCTTCAACGAGACGACGGAGACCGAAGTCGCCCAGGCATTGCAGCAGTTCGGCGACCTGAAGGGGCTGGTCCTCGATTTGCGCCAGAATCCCGGCGGCCTGCTGAGCGAGGGCGTTGGCGTCGCCGACAAGTTCCTGAAGAAGGGACAAGTGATCGTTTCTCACCACGGGCGCGCTTCGGCTGAAAAGGTCTATCGCGCCAGCCACGGCAACGGCGGTAAGGACTATCCGCTGGTGGTGCTGGTGAATCGCGGTACCGCTTCGGCGGCGGAGATCGTCGCTGGGGCCATCCAAGACCACGACCGCGGCCTGGTGGTAGGTGAGAACACCTTCGGCAAAGGCCTGGTGCAGACGGTTTATCCACTCTCCGAAAACACCGGACTGGCGCTCACCACCGCCAAGTACTACACGCCTAGCGGGCGGCTGATCCAGCGCGATTACACTGGGCTCTCACTCTACGACTACTACTACAACAAGGGCGACGCCGATGCCAGCAACCACGAGGTGAAACTCACCGACAGCGGCCGCACGGTTTATGGCGGCGGCGGCATCACCCCCGACGTCAAGGTGGTTACGCCCAAGAGCAATAAGTTCGAAGACTCGCTGCTGCAGCACTACGTGTTCTTCAACTTCGCCAAGCATTACCTGATCAATCGGCACATCTCCAGCAGCTTCGAAGTGGATGACCAGGTTATGAGCGACTTCCGCAAGTTCATGGAAGCGCAAAAGGTGTCCTTCACCGAGGCTGATCTGGTGGAGAACGCCGATTGGATCAAGAGCAACATCAAGAGCGAGCTGTTCATTTCAGAGTTCGGCCAGCAGGAAGGATTGCGGGTGAAGGCGGAAACCGATCCCCAGGTGCTGAAGGCGCTCGACCTGCTGCCCCAGGCCAAGGCCCTGGCGGACAATGCCAGGAAGATCGTGGCCGAACACCAGAACAAGCCGTTCAGCCAGCAATAGGCCGGTTCAGATCACCAAGAAGGCCCGCGGAGATGCGGGCCTTTTTGCTTGCGCGAAAACACGCCACAGAGGCACGGAGACACAGAGGGAAAATCTTGCAGGTTCCTCTGTGCCTCCGTGGCTAATCACAAATCTTACTTGTTGATGTCCTCTTTGGCCTCCAACCGCCGCACCAGGCCTTCCAGGTACGTCTTCTGCGCCTTGTCGGGCGCACCGTCCACGGCGATTTTCATTTCCTTGACGGCATTGGGAAAATCTCCGCTGCCGCAATAGACGCGCGCCATGCCGGTATGCACCACCCACGCCTTGGGGTTCTTCTGGGCGTTGCTGCGGAAGACGGCAAAGGCTTCGTCCTGGCGCTTGTCATTCTGGAGCTGCCGCGCGTAGAAGTGGATCTGCAACGGAGTTCCCTTCTCAAAGGCCTTGTTGCGCAGGGCGAGAGCTTCGTCCTTCTTGTCCAGCCGCTCCAGCGTGCGCGACTTGGTGATGAGGTTCTCGAAGCGCTCCTCGTTCTGGATCGATTTATCGGAGTAAGTCAGCGCCAGTTGCGGGTCGAGCTTGTTGTCGAGCACGTAGTTGGCGGCTTCGTCCCAGCTTATCCAGGTGTACTGCGAGAGGCTGCGGAGCTGTTTCTCGAGGCTCGATTGCACAAGGTGCGGAACGTCCACGCTGACCTTGAACGGAACCGCCACCTTCTCCCAGCGCAGGGTCACCAGGGTGGCGTCGGGTTTGAGCTCGTCGAAATCGTAGGTGAGGGCATCGTGCGGATCGGAGGCCTGCGGCTTCACCGTCACCCGCAGCGCGTCTTCCTTCTGATCGTAGGTGAACGCGCCCCAGGAGGTAGAGTTCTTGGAGAAGATGATGGTCCATTCATTCTCCGCCGGGATCATGAACAGCCCATAGGTGCCTTTGTCGAGCGGTTTGCCCTCGATCAGTACCGGGTCGCTGAAGGCGATGATGGTGTTCTCGTTGGCGCCGGCGCGCCACACTTGTCCGTAGGGAACCAGCGTGCCCCAGACTTTGCGGTTGTTGACCAGGGGACGGTGGTAGGTGATGCTGACGTTGGTAATGCCGAGGCGCTGCGATACCACGGCATGCTGGCTGGCCCGTGGCAGCTCCAGCACCAGGGACTGGGCCGCGCACAAGCCTGCGATCAACAGCACAGCGGCGAGCAGAAAAACGGGACGGTAGTTTCGCACCGAGAGCCTCCTTTCGAGGACAGAAGAGATGTCAGAAGCCTGATTGCTGATTCCACCACAGAGACACGGAGGCACGGAGAATTCCCAAACAATCTCCCTCCGTGCCTCTGTGCCTCCGTGGTGGACTTTTCCTCTGAGACCCACACTCACAGTTGCCGGTTAGACGGGAAGCCTTGCGCGGCGTTAGCAGAGATTAGCGCCAGCGGTCCACACATTCCCACCAGAGGAGGCGAGTCCACTCTGCCGCGGTGGTTTTGGCCCACTGCCGGTGGCGCCACCAGCGCACACCGAACTCTTGGGGTTCGACGGCGCCGGCCACTCCTGACGTGCGGTCGGGAAGAACGTGGCGAAAAACGCTGAGCGCGCGCCGGGAGTGGTATTCCGAGGTAACCACCAGCACGCTGTGCGCGCCCACGGCATCGAGGCAGCGACGCGTCTGCGCCGCTTCTTCCAAGGTGGAAAGCGCCGGAGTCGCGCACACCGAAACCGCGCCGGCGATCTCGGGCGGGAGGGTGTGAATGTATTCTTCGGCGATCTGCGCCTGGGTGAGGTGATACACACGCTCGCTGGAGGATGCGTCCAGCAGGACGCGGCGCGCGTATCCCTGCCGAAGCAACTCGATGCCAAGCGCCGGACGACGATTGCTTTCGCCATTGAGCACCACGATGGCATCCGCCTGGCGAAGATCGCGGACTACCAGGACTCGCCCAGCATTGAGCGCGAAGACAATTACAGTAACTACGACGACGATCAGCAGCGCGAGCTTTCGCATGCCGGCTTATTTCGCCGCTATCGGCTTTTTCAGCTCGGCGGTGACCTCCGACGGCAATTTCTGGAAGTGGCTCAACAGCGTGACCACCTGCCAAATTTCGCTGTCGGTCATAACGCCGCCCCAGGCGGGCATGGCCGTCCAGCGCACGCCGTGCTTGACGATGTAAAAATTCTCGTGCTCGGGCATGTCGGGCGCTTGCTTCATGAACTGCGGCACGCGGGGATAGAACGAGCGTCCGTAGTCGCTGTTGGGATTGGCCGGGCCGCCATGGCAGTCGGAACACTTGTCGCGATAGAGCCGCGCGCCCGCGAGCAGGGTCTCCTGATTGGCTTGCAGCGGATTTTTCTGCTGGAGAGCGTGACGTTCGGTGGATTCATCCATCGCGCTGTTGCCGATCCGCTCTTCCAAAGCCGAGGGGTTCTGGTCGGCGCTCAGGTCGAAATATCCAAACCGCGCATATCCATAGACCCCCGCCGTCAGCGCAACTGCCCCTACAATGAAACCCCGGATAAAGTTTCCCATTGCGTTCTCCTCGCCCCAGAAGGCCGCGGGCTGATTCTGAGCAGTGCCTGGCCGCTCGTCCCACGAATGCTTCGTGAAGCAATCAGTAGCCTAAGGCACCTGCCCGAAAAATGAAACTAACCGGCTGCTCTCATTGCTTGGAGTGCGATTCCACCAGACGTTTGGTCAGTAGCAGCAGGCCAAGGATTTGCGTCCACTCGGAGACGATATTGCCGACAACCTGCCCCCACTTCGCCTCCGAATCCAGGGAAATGTAGAGCACCACCCAGCCAATCCCGGTCAACAGCAGAAAAATTGTCAGCGAGTGATCCCGCAGGCGCTGCCAGAATGGGTTCGCAGTCTGCGGAGGACGCCGGCTCTCCTTCGATCCTTTCTCATACATGAACTTCGTAGCCAGGACCATCACGACGACGCCTGTCCAGTCGGCGATAGCATTTCCGAAGAATGATCCCAGGTGCTTGCTCGGGTCGGAGACGCTGTAGAGCCCGATCCATAAGATCAGGATACTTGCCGCTGCCAAGCTGAGTGAATGACGACGGAAGAAGTTCTGCTTTCCTGCGGGGTTCTTGGCCATGAGTAGGATCCTCGTAGTGACCGGCGACTCAAATTAGATGCTGTTATTGACGTGGAAATCCGGCGCGCCAGACAACGACTTGCGCACAGAAAGACTCAGGAGCAACCCCCGCGATTGTTCGTAAACAAACTTACCTGCCGATATCCTCGTTCCAGAGATCGGGATGCTCGGCGATGAAGCTCCGCATCAGGGCGATGCACTCGGCATCGTCGAGCACGCTGACGCTCACGCCGCGCTGGGCAAAGAGATCCTCGGCGCCCAGAAAGTTGCGATTTTCTCCGATCACTACGCGCGGAATGCGAAACAGCAGGCTGGTCCCGGTACACATGATGCACGGGCTGAGCGTGCTGACCAGCGTGAGCTGCGGCCAGTCGCGCCGATGTTCGGCGTTGCGGATGCAAACCACCTCGGCATGAGCCGTGGGATCGCCGCTTTGCACCCGCAGGTTGTGGCCCCGCGCCACGATGTGGCCAGTGGCATCGGCCAGCACCGAGCCAATGGGCAAACCGCCTTCCTGTAATCCAAGTTTCGCCTCGGCGATAGCTTCGCGAAGAAGCTGTCCATCATCCATGATCGCACCTCGTACCAGCAACTTGTGTTCGCCCGGATCCGGTTATTGTCCC